>NZ_SLZR01000006.1 GCF_004341165.1 Reinekea marinisedimentorum | reverse complement strand
CGCTTGTCTTCACGTAGGCAGCGGCCTGTCCAATCGAGCAGTTGCAAGTAATCTTCAAGTTTGAATGGCAGGCCTTCGGGCATGGGCTGGCGTGGGTTGCCACAGAGATTCGCAGTCAGCCTACCTCGGCAGTTTTCTGCTTAGTGCCCACCAGGCAATGTATGCCACGCTGGTTGAAATAGCGGGCAAATTCATCGACCCGCTGCTGGAATTCAATTCGGTCAAAATTCAACGCCTTCATCGGGTAGGCCAGCCCCAGCGACTGGTACTTTTCTTCGCCCAGGCGCATAAAGCTCAGCAGCTGCAGCGTGCTGACTTTTCCTTTCAGCTCGTTGATGATGAAGTCTGCCGTTGCGCTCATGTTTTCGGGTCTGTCGTTCACTGATGGAATAACCGGGATACGCAGTATCAGCGGCTTTCCGGTTTCGGTCAGTTTTATCAGGTTGGCCAGTATTTTTTCATTGCCAACCCCGGTGTATTGCTTGTGCCGGGCGGAGTCCATCAGCTTGATGTCTGAGATGACCAGGTCGGTATAAGGCAGCAGCCTGTCAATTTTAGGCCAGCTGGCATGGCAGCTTGTTTCCAGGCAGGTATGGATATCTGCATCTTTGCAGGCTTTAAACAGGCTTTCTACAAAATCGCTCTGCAGCAGCGGCTCGCCACCAGAAACCGTTACGCCTCCGCCGGAGCGGTGAAAGTAGCCCGCATCCTGCAGGATGACCTTCATGCATTCCTCTACCGACATCACCCGGCCCCACTGGCGAATCGCCTCTGACGGGCATTCATCGACGCAGGCAAGGCAGCCCAGGCATTGATTGCGATCGACCCCGGTCAGGTACGCGCCCTGAAACTGCAGCATCTCAGCTTTGGGGCACACCTGTGAACAAGAGCCGCAGGTATCCATCGAAAGGCACTTGTTCTGGTAGACCCCCACCTCTATGGGCCGCTTAAAGCTTTCAGGGTTGCCACACCAGCGGCACCTTAGCGGGCAGCCTTTCAAAAATAACTCAGTGCGAATACCCGGCCCGTCGTGCAGGGTAAAGCGCTGAATGTTAAGTACCGTTCCCTGAACAGACACCACTCACCTCGATGATCAGTAAAAAGCAAATACAGGAATTACCGGGCATGGAACCACCACATCAAAACCTGAGCTCTGTGCGCTGAATCAAATCGTCCTGCAGCGGCTTGCCCAATTCAACAAAATAGGCGCTATAGCCAGCCACCCGCACCAGCATGTCTTTATACATTTCAGGGTTTTTCTGGGCTGCCCTCATCTTCTCGGAACTCATGATATTAAACTGCACATGCATGCCCTGTTTGGCCATGTACTCATCAACAAAGCTGACCAGAATATCCCGACCTTCAACGCCAGAAACAGAATCTTCCGGGAAGCGCAGGTTCAACAGCGTGCCATTGGTTGCCTGGCTGTGATCAACCTTGGTAACCGAATTTACAATGGCCGTTGGCCCGCAAATATCATGCGAACCACCTTGCGTATGCACCGGCCCCATGTTGTCGGAGATAGGTTCTTCGTTCTTGCGGCCATCGAGCGAGGCATTGGTATACAGGCCCATCCCCACATTGGCATTCACTGTATAGACGCCGGGGCTGAACTGCCCCCCGCGCGGATTTTTGCGCCCTTTAATATGGCGGCAATAGCATTCAAACATAAACCTGAACAGGTCGTCGGCCTCATCGATGTCATTGCCGTAATGCGGAATTTTTGAGCTGTTAACCAGCGCATAGAGCTTTTCATGCCCCTGCCAGTTTGCTTTTACGGCGTCGAGCAGCTGTTTGCCGGTGTATTTTTTGTCATCGAAAATCAGCTTTTTGATGGTTACCAGCGAATCTGCGCAGGTTGCAACGCCCGCTGCCTGCGGCGCTGTGCCATTGTATTTGGCACCGCCGTAGGTCATATCTTTACCCGATTCAATACAACCTTCGAAAAAGGCTGAAATGTAGGGCGTGGGCTTCACCCTACGGTGGATCTTGTCAGTTACATTCAGGCAGCTGCACAGCTGATCGCACCAGTAGGCAAACTGTTTATCAACGCTTTCCAGAACATCGTCAAAGCTTTTGTAGGTTTCCAGGCTGCCGGTATCCGGGCCGAGCTGCTTACCGGCATCTGGGCCAGAAAGGATACGGCCGCCGTTAATGACCATTTCCATCATTTTTGCGGTATTCACATAACCGGCATCCAACCAGCCATGCTCTTTTCCCGGAATGGTGGGCTCTACACACCCCACTACGGCGTAGTCACGGGCTTCTTCCAGGGTCACACCCTTCGCCAGCATGGCCTTGATGGCCGGACCATCGTTAAAAAGTTTCGGGTGGCCGTAGCCGGCGCGAATACACTCAATAGTTTTAATTTTCAGCTCGTACGGTGTGTGCTCATGCATGCGCACACACACCCAGGGGTTCATCATTCGGGTATGTACCGAGGCTTCCAGCATCAGCATGGTCAAGTCATTGGTGGCGTCGTTGCCATTTACATCGACACCGCCAATGGTCAGGCTTTCGCCACCAAAGCCGCGACCATTACGGACTTTCACCGTGCCTTTGTCTTTCAGCTTGGTTGGGTTGTTCATCTTCACATACAACACTTCCAGCAGCTCTAGGATGAACTCTTTCGGCACGGCATTACGGCGAACATCTTCGGCATAGAATGGGTACAGCCACTGATCCATACGCCCGTAAGAAATAGAATGGCCGTTGCCTTCTATCTGGGTCAGTGTCACCGCAAAATTGAATAGCTGGATTGCCTGCCAGAAGGTTTCAGGCACACCACCGGCAATTTGACGGCAGTTAAGCGCCATATTTTGCAGCTCTTGTTTTCGGCTGGCGTTTGTCTCGGCAACGGCAAGCTCGGTGGCAAGCTGTGCGTAACGGGCGATGTATTGCTTAGCGGCTTGCAGGCAGATGAGCGTGGCTTTGTAGTAATCGCGCTTGTCACTGTAGTCCGGATCTTGTTTGGAGAGTTTCTCAAAACAGCTTTTGGCCTGCTCAATCACCCCATCATAGCCAAGCGTCATCAGCTTATTGAAATCCATGGCGAAATGGCCGATGCCGGCAAAATGGTAATTATTGGTCTGGAAGACTTTCTCGCCCATATGCGAGCCCTTCTTCTGATCGTCATCCAGATGGGCGGTGATGATTTCGTTCGCGCTTTTGCCCTTCCAGTATTCGCACAGCTCGAGAATCTCGGCCCTGTCTGCATCACTGCGAATGAAAAACTGATCATTTTCACGCTCTTCAAAGGGGCTGTTGCGGATTTCTTCAATAATCCAGCTGACAGAAAACTCCGGGTAAATGGGCGATGCCTTAGCCGGCGCCGCAATCTCACCAAGGATCAGGTCATCTTCATAAATGTGCAGCGTGGTGTTCAGCAGGATGTTTTCGAAGGCATAGGCACACTGCAGTATGCGAGGCATCGCCTCATTACATTTATAAGATTCCGTAACCAGCCTTAGCCGTTCAACATCGATGTCGTAGGGACGATCCAAAAAGGCCTGCCGTAAGCGGTTAACCCGAGGGTATGGCGACCAGTCTTCGTGGCCAACTTCATATCCTAAACCATAAACCTTGTCATAGCGCTCGGTGCCACGCGCCTCGGTACGAGCCGCTGTTTTTAAGCCGTGCAGACACGCTATATCCGCCTGAAAGTTATCCATCGTTTACCTCACAAGTCTTTAAACTGATCATTAATCGAAATTCCAATATTCATCCGCGAGATTATGAACATGGGAATTTGGACCCTTCAGCATGAGTGGTTTGTTGTTCTTATCCACTGACATCTATGTCCATTAATCAACATAGCGCTCTGTAGCCAATCATAATGGGCCGACCAGCTCCGTTGAGCGAATTTAAAAATGCTACTCAGACAAGAATAATGTCATCTTTCGAATTTTAATTGACAAAAAACAACAAAATACGACAGAAATGATAGATTTTTTTAAGAAAAGGCATATAGTGCCTGTAAATTTCCTCCTGCTAATAACAAGAAGAGCTATGGACACTACACTGATTTTGGTTTCGTTGATCATCGCACTCGCCGGCTTCACCCAGGGCCTGACTGGCTTTGGCTCTGCCATGGTATCGGTGCCACTACTTTCACTTATTGTTGGTGCTCAGACGGCCGTACCTATCGCCGGCATTATTGGCTGGCTGGTAACCCTGCCCATCGCATGGAAAATGCGCCAGCACATTCAGATTCAGACCGGGCTGGTGCTATTTGCCGGCGCGGTTCCCGCATCATTTGTCGGTGCAAAGCTGCTGGCCACCATGCCCTCGCAATACATTCTGCTTGCCATGGGTACGGTACTGATTGTTTCCAGCCTGTACTCCTTCCGCTCTGCCAAGCCTGCATTTGAAAAGACCTCTGTTCCAGTCACACTCGGGGCGGGTTTTACATCGGGAGTACTGGGTGCAAGTGTTGGTGAATCCGGCCCGCCGGTGATTGCCTACACCTCAATGCAGCCGTGGACGGCAGACCAGGTAAAATCAACCCTGACTTTCTTTTTCATGCTGCAGATGATTGGCGCTAACCTGAGCTTCTGGAACGAAGGGCTGATGACCCGGGAAGTTTTTTCACTGGTTATTCCGTCGCTACCGGCCTTTGCTGCAGGTATCGCTGGCGGTATGATTGGCTATCACTATCTGCATAAATACAAGATCGATTACCACAAGATTGTGCACGGTTTCCTGCTGTTTATAGGCTGCGCCTTGGTATACAAGAACCTGCATTTTTAATTAAGCATCCTCAGCTAAGGCGGAGCATCTGGCTCCGCTTTGACAAGCGCAAAAGCCCAGCCTCAACAACACCCTCCTGGCAACGCCAGCCCCTAGCTTAAGTTACCAACCCTTACCTGCGACCATCCATTGTTATGCTCAATAGTTCCAATAAGAATGCCCGTTACGATAGCTGGCCCACGGTAAGACCGAGCTAAGAGCAGCAATGCACCGGACCAAACCCGGAGCAACCGGCCATAAGTAAGAGCAAAAGAAGGTTACACGAAAGGCGGAAATACAATGATCTATAAATCCTGAGAACTATAGACTCAAAGTGAGCGCCCCAGGGTAGGTGTCCAGTTTATTAGGTCATTTGCACCTAACTGGCTACATATTGGCTACACGGTAAGAAAAAGGAGGTAAAAACAGATAGGACAACGCTTCAGCAAATGCCGTAAATCGTTGTTCTTTTAAGGATAAAATTGGTCGGTCATACAGGATTTGAACTGGTCCGCATCCGGCTGTGATCCGAGCCACCCCATTAGGTGCTTTAAACTAAGAGGAAAAAGTAAATTGGTCGGGCATACAGGATTTGAACCTGTGACCCTCGCCACCCCATGACGATGCGCTACCAGACTGCGCTAATGCCCGACGAAGACGCTTATAATACACTAAGCTATTGATATTTATAAAGAAATTTTAACCCACATCAAGCAATTTAAGTACTGCTTCAAGTTCTTCAATCATTTCTTTAATAAGAGCCTGATGCTGCTGCTGAACCTGCTCGGCATCTTCCGGCTCGGAAAGTTTCTGACGCGCGCCACCAATGGTATAACCATCTTCGTACAGCAGGTGGCGTATCTGCCGGATAAGCACAACGTCTTCACGCTGATAATATCGACGATTGCCCCGACGTTTTACGGGGCTAAGTTGTGGAAATTCCTGTTCCCAATAGCGCAGTACGTGTGGCTTTACTGCGCATAATTCGCTGACTTCACCAATAGTAAAATAGCGCTTCCCTGGAATTACAGGTAATTCATCATTCTGGCTCGGTTCCAGCATAATTCTCGACGGTTACCTTAAGTTTTTGGCCTGGGCGAAATGTAACAACACGACGGGCAGATATAGGTATTTCTTCACCCGTTTTCGGGTTCCGGCCCGGGCGCTGACGCTTATCTCTAAGGTCAAAGTTGCCAAAACCGGATAATTTCACCTGTTCATTATGAACGAGACTTTCCCGGATTTCTTCGAAGAAAATCTCAACCATTTCCTTGGCTTCACGCTTGTTAAGGCCTAATTCCTCATACAAACGATCAGCCATTTCTGCTTTAGTTAGGGCCACTTAGAGCTCCTTACCCCCTCAGCACCGCATCTAGGCGAGTTTGAAGAGTGTTGATGATCGAATCCATAAATCGGTTAATTTCGTCATCTGTAAGAGTGCGCGAAGGATGCTGCCAGGTCAAGCCAAAGGCCAGACTTTTTCGTTTGGAATCAATACCTTTGCCACGATATATATCAAACAAGGTCAATGAATCCAGATCTTCGCCGGCCATTTCCCTTATGGAATCAATCACCGAACTAACCGACACATCTTCATCGACTACAACGGCTAAATCGCGCGTTGTGACCGGTTGTTTGGATAATGGCGTAAATTCTGGCAGCTCAGATTTCAAAACACGATCAAGTCGTAGTTCGAACAGATAAACGGTTTGTTTAATGCCCAGCTGCTTCTGAATGCTAGGATGCAAAGCACCCAGGTAGCCGACCAACTTACCGTTTCGCTCAATTCTTGCACACTGACCCGGATGCAAGGCAGTATGTTTACCCGGCAGAAAATCGAACTGGACGCCACGAATACCGGACAACAGCTGTTCAACATCGCCTTTAACATCGTAGAAATCGACCGACTCACCCTTCTCGTACCAGCCTTTAGACAGGCGGGTGCCGGTTACAGCGCCGGCGAGCACATCAACTTGCTCCAGACCCTTTTCTTCCTGACGGAAGCGCTGGCCTGTTTCGAATAAGCGAACGTGATCTGCCTGACGGTTCAGGTTGTGCTGAACAGCTTTAAGCAAACCTGGCCACAAAGAAACGCGCATAACGGACATATCGGCAGAGATCGGGTTTGCCAGCGCAATCGACTCTTCATTCGGGAACATCTGCTTTTGAGCTTCAGGCTCCACGAAGCTGAACGTAATCGCTTCCTGGAAACCCAGTGAGACCATACGGTCTACCAGCATGTTAACCGGAGTTTCCTGCTCCTGCGCGCCCTGAGGCTTCAGTGCTGCAGTTGGTGCAGTAATTGGTAGGTTGTTGTAGCCATACACCCGTGCCAGCTCTTCGATGAGGTCTGCCTGAATTTCCATATCGAAACGCCAGCTTGGCGCTTTAACTTTCCAATAACCTCCGCTGGAATCAACAATGCTGAAGCCCAGGCCAGTCAGAATTTGTTCAATTCGCTGGTTTTCGATAGTCATGCCAAGGCTGCTGGAAACGACATCGGCATAGAGCTCAATTTCAGCCGCTACCGGAATGAATTCCGGCTTCTCTGCCAGCACGGCCGGTCCAGGCTCGGCGCCACAGATTTCCACCAGCAGAGCACTGGCACGTTCAACAGCCATTTCCTGCAAATTGAAATCAACGCCACGCTCATAGCGGTGGCTGGAATCGGTATGCAGGCCTTTAGCTCGAGCTTTGCCGGCAATTTCAATAGGTGCGAAGAAAGCACACTCCAGGAAAACACGCTTGGTTTCGCTGCTTACACCGGTGTTTTCGCCACCCATAATACCTGCAAGAGCCAATGGACCAGAAGCATCGGTAATGAGCAATTCTGAGGAATCCAGCTCAACTTCCTGACCGTCCAGAAGGGTCAGCTTTTCGCCCTTCTCTGCTTTACGAACAACAATCTTATCTTTCAGGGTATCCAGATCGAAGCCATGCATTGGCTGACCCAGCTCCAGCATCACGTAGTTGGTAATATCAACCACCGGATCGATAGAACGCACGCCGCCACGGCGCAGACGCTCAACCATCCAAACAGGCGTAGACACTGTCACATCAACGTTATTGAAAACGCGACCAATATAACGCGGGCAACCTTTTCCATCTTCAATTTCCACCGGGAAGGTTTCATCGTGCACTGCGGCAACGGCCGGCACTTCAACTTCAGAAACCGCTTCGTTATTCAGCACACCAACTTCACGGGCAATACCACGGATAGACAAGCAGTCAGCACGGTTCGGTGTCAGATCGACCTCAATGGCCAGATCGTCCAAATCGAAGTATTCACGCAGATCGGTACCGACTGGCGCATCGGCAGCCAGCTCCATGATGCCATCATGGTTATCAGACAATCCGAGTTCTTTTTCACTGCATAACATGCCAAAGCTTTCTACCTGGCGCAGCTTGGCTTTCTTGATTTTGAAGTCGCCCGGCAGAACCGCACCCACTTCAGCAAAGGCGACTTTCAGGCCCGTGCGCGCATTGGGCGCACCGCATACAACCTGAGCGGTTTCTTTACCATTAGATACTGTACAAACGCGCAGCTTGTCGGCATTCGGGTGCTGCTCACAGCTGGTCACTTCACCAACAACGACGCCACTGAAGGCTTCAGCAACGGGCTCTGAGCCATCGACTTCCAGACCGGCCATAGTGACCTGATCCATTAATTCCTGAGATGAAATGCTTGGGCTTACCCAGGTGCGCAACCACTTTTCACTGAATTTCATTAACTTTCTTTCCTATACCGAATCAGTTGAATTGACGTAAGAACTTAAGGTCATTGTCGAAGAACAACCTGAGGTCATTAACGCCATAGCGGAGCATGGCCATACGTTCAACACCCATACCGAAGGCAAAGCCCTGGTATTTATCCGGATCAACACCGGAAGCACGCAGAACGTTCGGGTGAACCATGCCGCAGCCGAGCACTTCCAGCCAGCCGGTATGACTACAAACACGGCAACCATCGCCGCCACACATAACGCACTCAATATCCACTTCGGCACTTGGCTCAGTGAACGGGAAGTATGAAGGACGGAAGCGAACCGGCAGCTCTTTTTCAAAGAACACACGCAAAAATTCTTCGATCGTGCCTTTAAGATCGGCAAAGCTGACCTTCTCGTCGATCATCAGACCTTCCATCTGATGGAACATAGGGCTATGCGTCAAATCAGAATCGCAGCGGTAAACGCGGCCTGGGCAAACAATTCGAATTGGCGGCTCGGAAGACTCCATAGTACGAACCTGAACCGGCGACGTATGGGTACGCAGCAGCGTTGAGGCATCGAAATAGAAGGTATCGTGCATGGCACGCGCGGGGTGATGCGAAGGAATATTCAGCGCTTCAAAGTTGTGATAATCATCTTCAATTTCAGGGCCGGTGGCGATGCTGTAACCGATATTGGTAAAGAAGCCTTCCATACGGCGCAGAGTCATGGTGACCGGGTGCAAACCACCGGTTAACTGACGACGGCCTGGGGCTGTCACGTCAATTTGCTCAGCTGCCAGCTTTTCAGCCAGAGCATTTTCTTCAAGCTCGGTTTTACGGGCATTAATCGCGTTTGCAACAGCTTCTTTTACTTCATTAATGCGGGCACCGGCTGCAGGGCGCTCTTCGGCAGACAGCTTGCCTAATGACTTCAGCTGAGCGGTGATCTCACCCTTCTTGCCGAGAAACTTAACTCTGATTTCGTCTAAAATTTGTGCGCTGGTAGCATCTTTAACCGCTGCGAGTGCGTCTTCATGCAGCTTGTTCAGGGTATCCATGAACCGTTTATACTCCCGTAAATCGGTAGGCCTAAAAGGCGTTCACTATAAGGCAGGAAATTAAATAAGCAACTGACCTGGCTGGGTTTTTCCCGTAAAATACAGTGCCTGTTATTTAAACAGACTGTCCGAAAAGGTGCGTTCGCAGTAATGGCAGCGTAAACGCACTTTCTGTTCTTTCTTCACCACCTTGAATCGGCTTGGTACCGGCTCCGGGTGAGAAATGCAGTTTGAGTTCGGGCAGGCAAAGATGCCCACGAAAGAATCCGGCAGGCCAATCTTAAATTTCTTAACAACCTTGTAGTTGTCGATAATATTGATCGTGGCCAGGGGCGCATACAACGCCATTTCACCGGCATCCTCTTCGGAAAACAGCCAACCCTCAACCTTAATAATGTCTTTGCGACCACTGCCCTTAGAAGGCAGATTCAGGCCAACCGTCACTTGAGCATTGGCATCACGCTTTTGAATCAAGGCCAGGATATTCAGCCCCTGTGCGGTGGGAATATGGTCAATAACCGTGCCTTTCTTAATTGCCTCAACAGCCATTGTTTCACGCATCGGTTAGCTCCTTAATTTCCTCATTCATCACCAGCGACAGCAGAGCCTGACGGGCATAAACACCGTTTTCAGCCTGCTGAAAATAATAGGCATGCTCACTCGCATCGACATCGGGGTGAATTTCATCCACACGAGGCAACGGGTGCAGCACCTTCATATTGGCCTGCGCGCCCTGGAGCATCTCTGCAGTCAGCACATATTTGGAGGCAATATGCATGTATTCCGTCGGGTCGAACCGCTCCTTCTGAACACGCGTCATGTACAGGATATCAACTTTTTGCACGCCCTCTTCCAGCGACTCGAGGTATTCAAAAGGAATGCCGTGTTCTTTCAAATCCCGCTCTAAATAGCTGGGCATTTTCAGCGCCTCCGGCGCTATAAAATAAAACTTTGGATTAAACAGCGACAAAGCCTGCGCCAATGAATGAACGGTACGGCCGTATTTCAGATCACCCACAAAGGCGACCTTCAGATCAGACAGCGTGCCCTGGCATTCAGCAATAGAGAACAGGTCCAGCAAGGTTTGCGTTGGGTGCTGGTTGGCACCATCGCCCCCGTTGATCACCGGCACGGTTGACACTTCTGAGGCCAAGCGCGCCGCACCTTCTTTGGGGTGGCGCATAATGATGGCGTCAGCGTAGGACGAGATCATGGTAATGCTGTCTGACAGCGTCTCCCCCTTACGGGTCGAGGTGTTGGAGCTATCAGAAAAACCAATCAATGAACCCTTCAGGCGCTGCACGGCGGTTTCAAAAGACAACCGTGTGCGGGTCGACGCCTCAAAAAAACAGCTGGCAATGACTTTGTCTTGCAGATAAGGCTGCGAGCCGGATGCCTTTATTATGGACGCTAATTGAACGATTAACTCGAGTTCCGATTTGGTTAAATCAGTAATAGAAACAATATTTTTATGGTAAAGAGGATTTGCCATCGATGTACCCTGAGCGGATTTGGCGCAGTATACCATCTCAAATTTTTGAAAACAGACACTTGGAAAGGCAGTTTGCTTTCGGGCTTAAGTGGCTTTGTCGGGCTGAAGCCTGACCTACCGATGCGTTATTGTAGGTTGGCCTTTAGGCCAACACCGGTTGCCGCTGGGTTTGTGGTTCGGCTGTCGGGCTAAAGCCCGACCTACAGATAATGAGGTGTGGTTGTAGGTTGGCCTTTAGGCCAACACCCACTTTAACGAGGCACAAAACAAAAAAGGCACGTATTTCTACGTGCCTTTCGGAATTTGGTGAAGCTATGCGGGTGGTGCGACACCTCGCTCGAACCCGATTAGGTTCGATCCCGTACAAACAAACCTCTTGAAACGAAAAATGGCACGTATCTCTACGTGCCTTTCGGAATTTGGTGAAGCTATGCGGGTGGTGCGACACTTCGCTCGAACCCGATTAGGTTCGATCCCGTACTAACAAATCTCTTGCAACGAAAAATGGCATGTATCTCTACATGCCATTTAGAATTTGGTGGAGCTATGCGGGATCGAACCGCAGACCTCCTGCATGCCATGCAGGCGCTCTCCCAGCTGAGCTATAGCCCCTTAACAGGTGCCGAGAATATTAATTACCCGGCCCTTGAGTGTCAACATTTTTTTTGAATTTTTTCCATGAAATTCAATGGCTTAGCCGACACTCAATAAACTGGCATCAAATCAGTCTAAAAACTCCGCCATTGAGCGAAAATCTTTTTCCAGAGACTTCAGCTTCTTCTTGCCAATACCACCCAGCACGGTAAGCGCATGACGCAAACGTCCTCGGGTCATGTCCGGCCCCAGAATCGCCATAGCATCCATTACCGATACAGATGCCGTACTGCCAGTAATGGCAATAAAGATCGGTGCGTTCAAATCCCGGAATTTAATACCGGTATGGTCCGCCACGGCTTTGATGTCAGCGAAGATGTTGTCCTTTTCCCAGTGACGCTGGGTTTCCAACTTCCACAACACCAGTTGCAAAGCGCGCTTAAGATCATCTTCTTCCAGCTTAACGCCGGCAAAGCTTTCCGCTGTAATCGGCGGATTACCCTGAAAGAAGAAGCTCAGCAGGCCGGCTATATCACCCAGCGTTTCAGCACGGGTTTGTGCAAGCGGCATCAGTTGGGTGGCAAACTCTTTGTTGAATTTCCAGTCGACCAGCCGTTGTAACAGCTGCTCCGGCGTATGCATTTCTCGCAGGTACTTACCATTCAACCAGCTGAGTTTTTCCAGATCGAATACCGGGCCACCCAAGGAAATACGGTTTACATCGAAAGCCTGAGTCATATCTTCCAGCGTGAAGATCTCTTCCCCATTTGGCATTGTCCAGCCCATCATGCCAAGGAAGTTCACCAGCGCCTCCGGAAGAATGCCCAGCTCACGGTAATAGGTGACAGACGTCGGATTTTTACGCTTACTCAGCTTAGATTTGTCAGCATTACGCAATAGAGGTAAATGGACATATACCGGCGGTTCCCAGCCAAAGTACTGGTACAGGGCAATCTGTTTAGGCGTTGAAGAGATCCACTCTTCACCGCGCAGAATATGGCTGATTTCCATCAGGTGATCGTCTACAACGCTCGCCAGGTGATAGGTTGGTAAGCCATCGGACTTCATCAGCACCTGCATATCGATCTGTTTCCAGTCAATTTCAACATCGCCACGCAGCACATCTTTGATGACACAAGTACCCTCTTCCGGCACCTTCATGCGCACAACACTTTGTTCACCGGCGGCCAGGCGCTGCTGAACTTCTTCAGCGGTCAGCGACATACAGTGACCGTCGTAGCCAATATCTTCACCATTGGCACGCTGTTGCTCGCGCACTTCATCCAGCCGTTCAGCAGAACAGAAGCAATGGAAGGCATGATCATTATCGATCAACTGCTGGGTGTACTGCTGATAGATTTCTTTACGGTCAGATTGACGGTAAGGGCCATGCGGGCCACCAACATCCGGCCCTTCATCCCAATTCAAACCCAGCCACTTAAGGCTATCCAAAATGGCTTGCTCAGATTCAGGGGTGGAACGCGCCTGGTCGGTATCTTCAATTCGTAAAATGAACTCACCACCCTGGCTCTTTGCGAATACAGTGTTAAATAAAGCTATATAGGCCGTACCAACATGAGGATCTCCTGTTGGTGAAGGGGCAATACGGGTACGAATTTTAGTCATTAGAGCCGCTCTCTCATTCAAATTTTCAAAGTGCGCGGATTATAGCCATGAGAGCAGGGAAAAACTATGAGGTGTTTAAACAGCGACTGCTAACTCTGGATCTCTGCCAACTCAACACAGTTGCGACCATTTGCCTTCGCCCGGTATAAGGCTTTATCTGCCCGTTGCGAGAGGCTGATCGCATCTTCTTGTTCGGTGCAGCAGGCAATTCCGCAACTGAAGGTCACACCCACTTCTTCACCATCCAGCTGATGAACCAGTTTGGAAAAATCTTCACGGACATCATTCAGCAGCGCTTCAGCCACTTCCGGCCGGGTAGCAGGCAGAACAACGGCAAACTCCTCACCACCATAGCGACCAATGCTGTCTGTCACACGAAAGCGCTGACGCAAATACAACGAGAGCGCTGCGATGACCCGGTCCCCCATTGAGTGACCGTAGGCATCATTAACCTTTTTGAAGTGATCGATATCGATCATCGCAAAACACAGAGACTGATTATTAGCCGCTGCCGCTTCAACGCTAAGCTCCAATTCCTGCAGAATATTTTTATGGTTCAGTAATTTTGTCAGGCTGTCTCGCTTCAATTGATGCTTTAGGTTCCGGTATCGACGGCAACGGTTCAGCACTGTGGTGATCAGTACCCCCTTATCAAAGGGCTTGGTTATAAAATCATCACCCCCCAGGCTGACGGCCTGCAGTTGTTTTTTGATATCAGACTCTGCAGACAAGTAGATAATCGGCACTGCATCGTATTTCGGCTGCTGTCTGATAATCTGAGCCAGCTCGGGCCCGGTGCAGCCCGGCATGTACATATCCATTAGCACAGCATCGGGATTAAAAGAATCCAAGGCATTGAGCATAGCCATCGGGTCAGTCACATTGCGGGTGAATATACCGGCATAATTCAGGGCCTTTTCTGCCGCTGCAGCTTGCGATTGCGAATCATCGACCACCAGCACACGGAATGGCCGATCGCTCTGCATTGAATAGATACTCACCAGTCGCTCTGTCAACTCGCCGGAATCTAACTTACCGGTAAGAAATGCAATGCCATTGCAACGCACCGCCGATAGCCGGGATTCGATTGTCGGCTCTTGCATTGAGTAAAAAACAACCGGGATTTTCTCGCTGAAATGCTGTTGAATATGAGCAATCCATTGCAGATTGTCATCACTGCAGGCGACATCGATGACCATCGCTGCCGGCATGCGGTGCAAAATGGACTGCTCAAGCAAGTCGGTCTCGGTATACACGTAGCCCGGTATGCCGAAGTGCGCGAGGGTACTGCAAACGGATTCAGCCAGTTCTTGATTTCTAAAACAGAGATAAACCGGTTTTCGGCCGGATGAAATGCTCTGTACCGGTACATCATCATTCACCCGTGAGCAGGCCTCGGCAACCTGATTAACCGCCTCATTCATCTGTTCGAGCAAGGCTGAGTTCGGAGCATTATGAATATTGGCGGTTTGCAGCAACGCTGTCAGTTTTTCAGCGGCATGCAGCAATGAGGTGAGATTGTAGCGCTTAGCCAGACGAGTCAGCTTTTCTACGCTGGTGCTGAATTCGCGGTACCAGACTTCATTCCAGTGAACGTCCTGCAATGCGCCCCAACTGTTCACCAGGCTGCGTGCCTGTTGATATACACGACGCCCGAAGAACTGTCTGAGATCTTCCAGTTGTGATTGTTTTTCCTGCATGAATACCTGACTCCTGAATAATCGACAATCGAAAACTTTCGTCCAGATCAGGTAGGCCAACTGCAGAACGAACGACAATCGATACTTCTGGTTCAGAAAAAGCTAAACGGTACTCTTTCGCTTTTTCTCCTTAACTAATTCTTTGGTCAACATCCGTATTCGACTTGCGGGCATTATATCCTGCCCCGAATAAAGTTGCTTCTCTATCTCCTGGCTAATGGCAGTAAACAGGCTGGGCTGACTGTTTTTTGCAGACAAACGCACAAAATATTGGCTGATCGTCTCTCCCTGAAGACGCTGACCAAAATGCTTTTCGATTTTGCTGATACTGGCGTAGGGCTCTGGCTTACGTTTTGGCAGGACGATTACCCCAGTCAATACGCCAACGATGAGCCCCATGAGACTCATGATTGCCAAAACAAACAGCACCACTTTTAACGGGCTGAATTCACCGAAACTGGCCTCAAACCAACCAACACCAGTTTCATTGTTGTAATTCAATACCGTCACCTGCCATTGATAGGTGATGGAATCCCAGTACATAGTCAGGCTGCTTAACAACGGCAGGCGTTGCACCCGACTGAATACCGGCAACTCACTGGAGGATGTACCTGTTAATAAGGCGTCCAAATTCAATTCTATGCGGTCTGGTGCTACAGCAGCGGTCGGATCAAAGCGCTGCCAACGGTTGTTCAGCCATACCTCAACCCAGACATGCGCCTCCATCTGCCGCACCTGAATATAATTTCCGCGCTCATTGTAAACGCCGCCCAGGTAGCCACCGACCATCCGTGCCGGAATACCCGCAGACCGTAAGATAAAGGTGACCGCGCTGGCGTAATGTTCACAAAAACCACGCTGCCCACCCAACCAGAAATTTGCCATGGCATCTGCTCCGTCATACAGCGGCGGTCGCAAGGTGTAGTAGAAATCCTGCGAACGAATGTAATCAGCCAGATACTGCACATATTCAGTATCATTGGTAACAGACGCACGCAGATCGAGCGCCCAGCGCCTCAGCTCTTCATTACCTGCTGCCGGCAGCCTGAGACTCTCTGCGATAAAACGATCCTGAGCCGACCATTGAACGGCAGCAGCAGAAACTGCACTGTACTGAATATTGGCATTTATATTGGCGATGCTGGCCAGCCGTGCATCCGGCAGGACGACAGCATTCTCTGCATTTGCAGACACTGGCCAATCCAGAAAGTACAGCCACTTGCGACCGGTTTTCGGCAGAATAATGCTGTATTCATAGAGGTTGGCAGCCGGCTCCGGCAGATTTGAGTTTCTGGGCCAACTGAATCGGTTGCGCTCAGAGTAGCTTGCCCGCCAAACCCGGCCATCAAATTGCGAAAGCGTATTGCCACGCCAGTACCATTGATCCCTTGGCGGCAACTCACCGTCAAAAGCCACACGAAACGCCGGATCAGATGATTGCGCCAGGCTTGCAACCGAGCCGGGAATCAACTCATCACTCATGCCGGTTACGGCGCCACGCTGATCGTTTGGAATCACCCACAAGGGCGGCAACCGCGGAAAGAAGAGGTAACCGGCAACCATGACCGGAACCGCACCCAGCAGCAACAGCGATGTTTGCCGGATGCCATAACTCAGGCGATAGCTGGCATCTGAGGTTACCGCCGCCAGGGCCAGGGTGTTTAAAAACAACAGCACTATTGCGACCAGCGCACCTAGTGGGTCGAACCGATACAACAGGTAGACCCCCGTCAGGAAATAGCCCAGATACACCTGAACAACACCGTCACGCCGGCGTAAAACCTCCAGTGACTTCAGCAAATAACCGAGCATACAGAAGGCCACAGCAGCATCCAGCGTATAGCGGGTGAAACCGGAAACAAGAATCCCCACGATACCCAGAATCATCGATAGAATGACGAGTGTTCTGGGCGGAGCGGTAAACTGACCATGCATCACCCGCCAGCGCCAGAAGGCCACCAAACAGAAAGCCAGCAACAGCCATTGCGGCAGATAGGATAGAAAAGCCAGCACGGTCATCAGCTGGGTCACCATTAACGCCTTAAACGCCCGCTGGTGCAGTACTCTTTTGGCCGGTGGCAAATACTGATCAGACATAACCATACTCCGCCAAGGCCCGCCGCACCCGGGTAATTTGCTCCGCACCTTTGGCGGTAGCGAGTTCGACACCCGGCATGCTCAATGAATACGGCAGATCAGCCTTGAAGAAGGCTTCCGCGTAGTAGCGGATTGCTGCAAGCCTTTCTTCATCACCAAGGCCGGCAAACTGCTGCCACTGAATAGACTCATCCGCCGACTGATAGTCTGTAAAGTGCTTCACCACTAACTGAT
The DNA here is from genome assembly GCF_004341165.1 of Reinekea marinisedimentorum. GTDB lineage: Bacteria > Pseudomonadota > Gammaproteobacteria > Pseudomonadales > Natronospirillaceae > Reinekea > Reinekea marinisedimentorum. The sequence continues at coordinate 209,123 of NZ_SLZR01000006.1, read as the reverse complement.
CACGGGAAAAAGACGGCCAGTGCAATCGCTGTATCGCATCTCCCTGAGCGTAAGACCGCAGGCTGTGAAAATCTTCACTGCCGGCTGAATAGAAATGATCATCCGGTGCATCCTCGGCAAGATCCTGGCCTTCACCGAACGCCTTGCGGGCAAAAGGCTGAGCCTCCGGAAATGCCCAGGCAGCCACATCGATATGAACATGCGACCAGGCCATAACAAGACCAAACGGGTGGCGGTTCTCTACCCGGAATCTGGCTGGCACAACCGGACCACGCTCACTCGCCTTGAGGCAAAGTTTTACCACCGCATCCGCTCCGTGCATGGGGACAAATACCACACCCCAGGGTTTGCCGATGACCTCAAACACACCACGATTGCGTTTATTCTGTGAACTGAACCTGAGAGTGACCTCTGCTGTACCCCCGACCTCGACCAGGCTACCGGACACCGCAGCAATAGTCAGCCCGCTGAGATTACGGTAGGTCAGGTGCACAGCCACCCAAAGCATCGACATCAGCCAGAACGCGACTGCATAGTTCAGGGCACTCTCAAAATTGATGGCCAGCAACAGAATCATGATCGCGACCACCAGCAGCAGCATGCCCTGCCAGGTGGGCACGATGAAGATCCGGTTTCTGTCGAGCTTAATGGAAGCCTGCAGGGGCAGTCTTTTTTCCAGCCAACCGGAAATTCGTTGTTGCAGCCGGTCCCGCTGCAGTTGGAACATGATCAGACCGCCTCTACGACATCAACTGTTTCAAGGATCTGCCCGACCAAAGATTCGACGCTGAGCGAACGAACCGGTTTTAAACGATGACTGGCGACCGCAGAAAACACAGCCTGAACATCATCTGGTAATACATATTTTCGCCCGAATGTCAGCGCATAGGCTTTGGCAGCCAATGCCAGCGCTTGTGACCCGCGAGGGGAAAGCCCCATGCTGCAAAGTTCAGGATCACGCGTTTTCTGCACCAGTCGCATGATGTAATCGAGAACAGGCTCTGTCATTTGCACTTTTGCGACCAGCGTCTGCATGTCTGCCCAGTATTTAGGGTCGACTAACGGCTTGATATCTGTGAGCTTCTGGCGCCCTACTTCGCCCCTGAGCAGTTTTTTCTCAACCTCGGCATCCGGGTAACCAAGACTCAGACGAATAAAGAAACGGTCGAGTTGCGATTCCGGTAACGGGTAGGTTCCAGACAGCGCCTGCGGATTCTGCGTAGCAATAACAAAGAAAGGTGCCGGCAAGGCCAGTGATTTTCCGTCGACTGAAACCTGGCGCTCTTCCATCGCTTCAAGCAGCGCCGATTGCGCTTTGGGCGTGGCGCGGTTGAGTTCGTCTGCCAACAACAGCTGCGTAAACACCGGCCCCTGATGAAAACGGAAGCTTTGTTGCTCTCTGTCGTAAATTTGCGCACCGATCACATCGGACGGCAATAAATCAGCAGTGAACTGCACACGTTGATAATCAAACCCCAGTATTCGCGCCAGGGCATGCGCCAGCGAGGTCTTTCCGACGCCGGGCAGATCTTCCAGCAAAACATGCCCGTTACAGAGTAGCGCTACCCAAATCAACCGGATTTGTTCGGGCTTGCCGGCAACCACACGACCGGTTATTTGAATCAGCTGTTCGGATATCTCTTCAATTTTTGCCATTCTGTAAGCCTATTTGTTAATTCCTGATCAGACACTCACGGATCAATTAAATTCAATCGGATTGAGTTTAAATGACCCGGATGCCTTAAGGCCATCCTCAGAGTGGAGGGCCTTATACTTCAGAAAGCATAGACAACATTATTTCGCTTCCAGTATGAGCGACAGCAGGAAAATCTCTGTAGTGCTGCTGCCCGCATATCGATCCCCGCTCGTTGATCTTCGGCGTGAGTTAATTGTTATGTTCGATGAAGAGCTGAGATTAGCCAGCAGCTCTCACGCTTGCCGATGTTAGCAAAAAACGTGAAGCGCTGGCTTGATGATTTAATCGCAGGTAATTATGACCAGTTACCGGAACTGGCCAACTTCAGGAAGGAAGTCGAAACCGGCTTGCTGCAGCTTGGTTTCGAGTATTTCCCGGTCAATATCAAACGCCTTTGCAAGCTCGGTAAGGTCACCATTAAAGTCGTTTCTGAGCTTCAGATTAACAATGCTCATTAACATCACCGGGTCCATGCTTTCAAAGCGAGACAAGTCCATTTACTTGTCCTCGAAGTCAGAGATCAACAGGTTAGCCGCGGCAAAAGCAGCCTTTTCCCGGGTTGCAACCGGTAATGACGCATCGCTGGCAATGTCGTTCAGTGCCCGTAAAACACAGGTTATTGCCTGTGGCACATAGCCCTGGTCGCCGCTGCCAATTTGGGAATACAGCTCCCGGACCAGATCACAACACTCATATACTTTCATTTTCAGTTCCTATCAATTTCTGCCTTCAGGCGTCGTCGTTATGCATATCGACCAGAGAGGAATCTCGCACCTGCCCTGTCGTCTTTTTGGAATCACTGCGCTTTTCTTCCAGGGCATTCAGATAGGCCTGATCAATATCGCCGGTAATGTAACAACCGTTAAATACCGAGCAATCAAATTCATGCACGTCCGATTTCTTAGTTTGAGTTGCCTTAATCAGGTCATCCAGCTCCTGATAAACCAACCAGTCTGCACCGATGGCCTGACAGATTTCCTGATTGGTGCGGCCGTGAGCAATGAGCTCTTTCGCCGCAGGCATATCAATACCATATACATTGGGGTACTTCACTTCCGGGGCTGCCGAGGCGAAATACACCTTCTTGGCACCGGCATCGCGGGCCATCTCAATAATTTCATTACAGGTGGTGCCGCGCACAATGGAGTCATCGACCAGCAACACGGTTTTACCTTTAAACTCCAGGTCAATCGCATTGAGCTTTTGACGTACAGACTTTTTACGCTGCTTCTGCCCCGGCATGATAAAGGTACGGCCAATATAGCGGTTTTTAATGAAGCCTTCGCGATAGTTCACACCCAGGCGGTTTGCCAGCTGCAGCGCTGAGGTTCGGCTGGTATCCGGAATGGGGATAACCACATCAATATCGTGGTTCGGTCGCTCTTTTTGAATTCGCTTAGCCAGCGCATCGCCCATACGCAGGCGCGCTTTATAAACGGAAATGCCATCGATGATCGAATCCGGGCGGGCAAAGTAAACAAACTCAAAGATACAGGGGGATTTTCGGGTTTCAGTTGCGCATTGCTGAACGTGCAGTTCGCCGGCACTGTCAACATACACCGCTTCACCGGGTGCAACATCGTCGATAACCTCAAAACCAATGCTATCCAGAGCAACACTCTCTGACGCTACCATGTATTCGGTTTTACCGTTTTCAGCGACTCGCTTGCCATACACCAGCGGACGAATACCATTCGGGTCACGGAATGCCAACATGCCCATACCACTGATCATAGCAACCACGGCATAAGCACCGCGGCAACGACGGTGCACACCGCGCACTGCGGCAAACATATCTTCCGGCAGTGGCTTCAGCTTGCCCTGCAACTGCAGCTCATGAGCGAATACATTCAACAATACCTCAGAGTCTGACGTCGTATTCACATGACGCAGATCCGCCTGAAACAAGGCCGTATTCAACTCGGCTGAATTCGTCAGGTTACCGTTGTGAGCGAGTACAATCCCGTAAGGCGAGTTCACATAAAAAGGCTGGCTTTCTGCGGTACTGCTGGTACCGGCCGTAGGGTAACGAACGTGACCGATACCAATATTACCTTCCAGCGACTGCATATGGCGCGCCTGAAAAACATCGTTCACCAAGCCGTTACTCTTGCGCAGGTAAAATTTACCCTCAGATTCGGTAACAATACCCGCAGCATCCTGACCCCGATGCTGCAAAACGGTTAATGCATCGTACAACAACTGATTGACAGGTGATTGACCAACGATACCTACCACACCACACATAAATTTATTCTCCACCTACCGACAGAATTGCGTCTGACGCTTTATGTAAATTTTCCCCAACCCAACGAATCACGGGTTCGAAATACGGAACTAAAGTTGAGTCCTGCCAGAACTGATCCAGCGCAAACAGCTGACCCAGCGCCAGCATTGCAACGACGATAACAATGCCTCTCAACAAACCAAACACGGTTCCCAGTGCCCGGTCGGTGCCTGAAAGGCCGGTTATCTTTATGAACTCACCCAGCAAATGATTGATCAGCGATCCCACTATCAGGGTCGCGATGAATAGAATGACAAAGGCCACCGTATACCGGTGTGCCTCATTGGCCAGCCAACTGGTCAACAGTGAAGCAAGGTTATCACTGAACAGGCGGGCAACAATTAGGGCAATCAGCCAGGAAGCCAGAGACATGGCTTCTTTGGCGAAACCACGCTTAATGCTGATCAATGAAGAGACAATTAAGACAGCAACAATAATCCAGTCGATAACAGTCATGGGAAGCCCGATTGCAAGAACGCGCGCATTTTAACAGGATTGTCGTAATTGTGAATGCTCGCACCCGTACCCGACCTTATGGTCAGGTTAGCGATCCCTGAAACGCACCACCAGGCCCTGCAACTGAACACCCGCCTTGACCTGCGCTTTCAGGTTGTCGGCCTCCTGCTTTGTCTCGACCGGCCCGACAAACACCTGAGTGAACAGGCTATCGTCAGACAAGAGCTTTTCCCGCACATAGGTATTAAAGCCCTCTGAACGCAAGCGGTCCTTTAGTGCGACTGCTTTGGCGCTGTCTTTAAAGCTGGCTACCTGAACACTCCAAAGCTGAGTTCCGACCGATGAGCTGACGGCCTGCTGCACAGAAGGCGGTGTAACCGTTGCCGCAGCAACAACAGGCTCAACCCTATTGCTGCCTGCCGTTTCAGCTTCCGGCGCACTCTGCTCTACCGGCAATTCAGGTTCAACAGGTTCAGCCTCACCGCTGGCAACATCGGCAACAATGGGTTTAGTTTGAATATGACTAAGATCCGGGCGAACAGGCTCAGGAGGGATGTGGGTAATTTTTTCCGGAATTCGACCTTCACCATCGAGTAAAACCGGCGCAACCAGGAGCGCAAAGGCTGCCAGCACCAGAATACCCACTAACCGCTGTTGAAGTTTCCGTTCCAAACTATCCCTCCAGAGTACGTAAAGCTTCCGCCACCGTGAAAAATGACCCACCTATAAATATTGCTTCACCGGGGTATTTTTCATTCAAATCTGCCAGCGCAGCGCTCATTGAATCAAAGCAACACACGTTCGGCTGATCTATTTTTTCTGCCAGCGCCTGCGCCGAGATGCCTCGATGAACATTCAGCGATACCGCCGAGACGGACTTGGTAATTGGCCGCAGCGCCTCGACAAAGCCTTTGGCGTCCTTATCGGCAAGCATACCAAGGACCAGATGGTAATGGTTTCCGGCCAACTTAGCAGCTATATATTGGCCCGCAAGAGGGTTATGACCAACGTCAATAACGACCGGGTGCTGCCGGTAACTGGCCTGCTGGAAGCGACCGGTGACCCTGAGATTACATAGCACCTGGCAAACCTGCGCTTCAGCAAGACGGAACGGACTCAAAGAAAACGCCTGTGCAGCAGTCGCCGCGTTCTCCAAAGGGATTCGAACATCCACTGACGGGCAGCAACCGCCCTGCCAGTAGAGCTCGCCCTGACGAACGCCATGCTCAGCCCCAAAGTGATAGGCCGGGGCACCCAGCTGCTCAGCGACCTGACTGACGGATTCCGGTAAATCTGACGAGCCAAATACAACTGGCTTACCAGAGCGACAAATGCCTGCCTTTTCGCGACCAATTGAATCGAGATCGGAGCCTAAAAAAGCCTGATGATCGAGACCGATTGTGGTCACGATGGCCACATCCGGGTTAATAATATTGACCGCATCGAGCCGGCCACCCAACCCTATTTCCAGGACCCAAACCGACAGGTTCTTCTGACTGAACAAATAGAAGGCTGCCAGAGTTGTATATTCAAAATAGGAAAGTGTTACCTCCACCCTTGCAGACTCAACTGCACAGAAAGCTGCGACCAATTCAGAATCGGTCGCCGGCTGGCCGTTAATCACCACCCGTTCATTAAAATGAAGCAAATGTGGTGAGGTATACCAGCCAACCGTCTTCCCGGCGGCTAAAGCCATGGCGTTCAATGCTGCGGTAGTGGAACCCTTACCGTTAGTTCCGGCAACAGTGAAGACAAAGGGATCAGCGGAATTTAAAAGCAGCCTGTTGGCGACTTTCTGCAGGCGGGTGAGGCCAAGATCGATTTCTGTAGGGTGAATGGCTTCGATATAACGAAGCCATTCTTCCAGCGAGGAATTAACTGACAGGTGCATTAACAAACTTTCTTAAAACTCGGGCCAAGGTACTGCGCAGATCTTTGCGTTCGATAATCATATCGATCGCACCCTTTTCCAGCAGGAATTCACTGCGCTGGAAACCTTCAGGTAACTTTTCGCGCACCGTCTGCTCAATAACACGCGGACCGGCAAAGCCAATCAACGCATTCGGCTCTGCTACGTTGATATCGCCCAGCAAGGCTAAAGACGCCGATACGCCACCAAAGCACGGATCCAGCATAACGGAAACATAAGGTGTTCCCTGCTGCTTCAGCTTTTCGAGTACGGCACTGGTTTTTGCCATCTGCATCAGCGAAAACAGCGCCTCCTGCATTCGCGCTCCGCCTGAAGTTGCAAAGCAGATGAACGGAATGTTTTTTTCCAGAGCACGGTTAGCAGCACGGACGAACTTTTCACCAACCACCGAGCCCATAGAACCGCCCATAAAGTTAAAATCAAACGCCGCCACAACGACCGGCAAGCCCTCCAGCTGACCTTCCATAGCAACCAGCGCGTCTTTTTCGCCGGTTTGCTTCTGTGCTGCATGCAGGCGATCGCGGTAACGCTTACTGTCTTTAAACTTCAGTTTATCTTCTGGCTGAACATTAGCTGCGATTTCCTCGCGCCCTTCTTTATCCAGAAACATATCTAACCGGCGACGGGCACCAATACGCATGTGATGATCGCACTTCGGGCAAACATCTGAATTTTTTTCCAGCTCTGGGCGATAAAGTACGGATGAGCACTTCGGGCACTTTTTCCACAGACCTTCAGGCACATTAGACTGACGCTCAGAATCTGAACGAATAATCTTAGGTACAATTTTCTCCAACCAACTGCTCATAGAGCCCCCATTTATTCATTAATAGCAAGTAATGATGCTTATTATCACTCATTCTTTGTTGAAATTTTATAAATGATCAACGGAGACACTTATGAGGAATTTTCAACGAAAGAGCTATCGGCTTTTCGCACTGCCTGCGCAAAAGCCTTAATTTTATCGACATCTTTAATTCCGGGTGCAGATTCAATACCACCGGCAACATCGACAGTATAGGGCCGTACCTGACGAATTGCCTGCTCAACATTCGAGCAATTTAAACCACCGGCCAAAAAAAGCCTGTGACGCACGTTTGCTGGTACCATCCCCCAGTCAAAACTCTGACCGGTACCACCGGGTACTCCCTTCACATAGGCATCGAGCATGATGGCATCTGCGCCGATATGAGGCTCAACCTGACGCTGTATATCGTCAGCCGATTTAACCCTGAACGCCTTGATGTAGCGCTTACCGAACTGCTGGCAGAAATCCGGAGTCTCATCACCATGAAACTGGATGATATCTGCCTGAATGGCATCCACCACTTCACGCACATAGCCGGCATCAGGGTTTACAAACAGTGCAACCTTATTGACTTGCAGCGTAGCGGCTTTACTAACGACAGCGGCTTTTTCGATTGAAATGAAACGTCCACTTGGCGGATAAAAAATCATACCCACGGAATCTGCCCCGGCTTCACAAGCTGCTGCAATATCTTCAGCTCGTGTCATTCCGCACATCTTAATTCTGGTTCTGTATTGAGACATCGCCCTACACCCGACTGAAATTATTTGGAAGATTATCAATTAAAGGCTGAATAAACCCTGGGCCAGCATCCATAACCGGCAGATCATCCCGTTCATACTGAGCCCTGATAAAGTAAAGGCCGTCACCCTGAGCCGTCACACCACCCTTGGTTCTGTCCTGATACTGAAGAACTTCTCTGGCCCATTCAACCGGCTTACGACCCCGGCCGATGGGCAGTAATACCCCAACCAGGTTTCTGACCATATGATGCAAGAACCCATCTGCCCGTGCCTGAAGCACAACAAACTCGCCGAATCGCCTGACCTGAAGTTCCTTCAAGGTACGCACTGGCGAATGCGCCTGGCATTCAGCTGCACGGAACGAACTGAAGTCATGCTTACCGAGTAGCAAATCTGCAGCCTGCTGCATTAAATCGACATCCAGCTCATAGCGCTCCCAAGTCGTTAGACTATGAAGTAATGCCGACTTTACCCAATTGTTGTGAATAACAAATCGATAAGCCCGCTCTTTCGCCGAAAATCTGGCATGGAACCCGGTATCGACCAACTTAACCCAGCGGATACTGATATCGTCCGGTAAACGACCATTAATACCCATCTTCCAGCCATATTCACTGCGGTCGCTTTGAGTGTCGAAATGCACGACCTGGTTGGTCGCGTGAACACCGGCATCCGTTCTGCCAGCAACTATCGATGCGACGGGTTCGTTAGCAACGACAGACACCGCCGCCTCTAATTCTGCCTGAATGGTTGGAACGCCAGAGCGCTGTATTTGCCAACCTCGGTAAGCGGTTCCCCGATATTCAACCCCCATTGCCAGACGGTATCTGTCGGTATCACGCTCAAACTCAAAAACTTCACTCATATAAATATCTGTATCTGCAACGAAAAAGCCGCCCTCAGGCGGCTTTGGAAATTTTACTGAAGCTGCAGTGGATTACTACAACTGCTCGATCAATGCATTCGCCTGAGCTTTCTGCTCATCGGTTCCTTCATCCAGAACCTCTTCGAGAATATCCCGGGCACCTTCCTTATCATCCATTTCGATATAAGCACGAGCCAAGTCCAGCTTAGTACTGGCTTCATCAGAGCCGGACAAGAAGTCAAAGTCGTCATCATCCAACTCTGCACCGCTATCCAGCGAGTCGGCCAACTGCTGCAGTGGGTCTTCGTCAGCTTCTGCATCAAATTCTGACACCTCTGAATCAAGGCCCAAATCGACCTCTTCGTCAGAGAGCGCCAGCGGATCTGCTGTCATCTCGTCAGACAAATCAAGATCCAGATCTAACGCCTCGTCACTGAAGTCCAGAGAAGCAAAGTCTGTGTCATCTTCTTCCAGTGAAGACGAACGTTCTTCTTTGGCCAGCGACAGACCTTCTTCAACAAGGCTTGTGCCGCTTTCTGCTAGTTCTGAATCCGCAACATCTTCGAGCTCAGGCTCTTCAATATCCAGCGTTATTTCATTATCGATCAATGAACCTTCAACGTCAGAAACGACCGGCAGTTCAGGTTCAATTTCAACCAACTCATCCGCCGCTGTTAATTCATCAGTCTCCTCATCCAGATCCAATGAGAAGCCCAGGTCTTCTGAAAGTTCAGCAGGCTCCTCATCGAGAGAGAAGGCCAGACCAGAAGCATCTTCTTCAAGGTCCAGATCAATTGAAGCTTCACCTGCTTCCGGCTCTTCAGAGGCTGAATTCAATTCCGGTGATGGCTCATCAAAAGAGGCAATTTCAGAAAGGTCCAACTCGTCATCAAGAGAAATCTCTTCTTCTGTGTTTGCCTCTGGCTCATCAAACGTTAAAGCGCTGTCGTCCAGGTCATCAAGGTCCAGATCGAAGTCAAGGTCTGTAGAGAGCTCTTCAACTTCCGGCTTTTTCTCAGACTCGGCGCCCAAATCAACCAGGTTTTCAGTGTCGGCTTCGTCATCGAGCGTACCGAAGGAATCGAGATCTAACGTGAAATCCAAATCGCTGTTTTCTTCAGCACCCTCGTCTTCTTCCAACTCAGAGCTGAAATCAAGCTCATCAGGAATAGTGGTATCAAGAGAAACCTCTTCGTCCAGACCGTCGGCATCCAGATCCAGATTTAGATCTCCCGCCATCATGTCAGAGTCAAGACCACTGCCCAGCTCATCTAACGAACCTGCTGGCAGCTTTTTACGCAGACCGGCAACTTCCTGCTGTTCGTCAACTGAAAGTGAAAGACGTGATTCTAAATCGTTGAATGCATTTGCATCGCCGGTTTCAGCATAGACTTCCAAAAGTTTCAGGCCGATATCTGCACGATCCGGATATTCCGCAAAGGCTTCTTTCAGCTTTTCTTCTGCCTGGTCATACTTCTGGTAAGCCATATACATTTCAGCTTCAACTACGGCATCCAGCGTTTCAGGCTCTTCAGAGATTTCCTCTTCAAAATCTTCATCAGCTTCAGCTAACAGGTCTTGCTCAAAGTCTTCTTCAGTTTCAAGGCTGAAGTCATCTGAGACCAACTCTTCTGCGGTGCTGGCTACTTCTTCCTCTTTAGCGGACTTCTTACCACGGGCATAAAGAGCCAATAAGATCAGAAGCAGGAAGCCACCACCCAGAATGGCCATATTGGTTACGCTAGCGGTTACCCAATCAGAGAACTTCTGAACATAACCCATCACACCCGCTGGCTTATCAGCAACAGGCGCTGGTTGAGGCTGTGGAACAGGCTGTTCTACTACAGGCTCAACGGACGCTTCTTCAGCAGTTTCCGACATTTCCGCCATAGCGGCTTCGGCACCGGTCGCAGTCGCATCGGTTTCAGTCATCTCACCTGCAACATCAGCAACGGCTTCTTCTGTTCCCGCCATTTGCTCATTTACATCCGCAGCAGCCACTTCTTCAGTTGCAGCTTGCTCAGCAGCGTCAACGGCCATCTCTGCTTGAGCTGGCTCAACACTCTCTGCCTGCTCATCTTGACTGAACGCCTGCTGCACTTCGGCAAGGTCACTATTCTGAACGTCAATCAGACGCTCCATAATAGCAATCTGCTCTTGCAACTCGCTCACCCGGGTTTGAAGCTCTTCACGTTCCCGAACGTACTGATCATTCAACTCTTCCGCTGCAGCCAGTTGATTCTGCAAGCGATCGACATCCGCAGAAACATCACCGGAAGCAGACGTGGTTTCAGATTCGCTATCCGCAGAAAGCTCCAGATAACCGTTCGGATCTTTTTCTGCATCGCCACCCGGCAGCGCAGAGGCGGTCGATTCTGTCGCTGAAAGCTGAACTTCGCCCTGCTGATTTCTTAACTTCGGAGCGGAGCCGCTGTTTTGCGCCTGAACTTCACCGACCGCTTCCTGCAGGCTACGCACTGCAATTTGGCTTTCGTTCGGAAGGTTCAGAACACTACCCGCTTTAACGCGGTTAATGTTGTTATTTAAAAATGCTTCAGGGTTTAAATCCTGAATAGCCAGCATCACCTGTTGTGGAGAATAGCCACTGCCATCAGGAACCTTCAGAGCGATCTCCCAAAGCGTGTCATTACGCTGAACACGATACTGACCCGCAGGCAAAGTATCATCACGGCGAGTGACAGGCTGGGAAACAACTGTTGATTCCTGAACAGGCTTTTGGTCAACAACAGTCGTTGTTACCAGGTCAGTTTCAGCAGCGATTGATTGAGTGGGCTCAACAACCAGCGCATCGACGGCCAGGCCAGTATCAAATACAGGAGGGTCTAACAGGATGGTATATTCTTTAAGTAAACGACCACCAGGCCAGTTCACCTCTACCAGGAAATTCAGGAAGGGCTCACGAACGGCCTGCTTAGTCGAAAGCGCAATTGTTAAATTTCCGCTTTTATCTTCCTGAACCAAAAACTGGATATTTGCGAGAAAGAAGGTTCGCTCAATACCTGCCCTTTTAAAGTCATCATTGGATGCCAGAGTTGGCAGAATTTCAGTTGAGCTCAGGCCTTGGAGTTGAATCAGCTGAATCTCAGCTGCTAACGGGTCATTCAGATTAGAATTGACCTTTATCTCACCTAAACCCAAGCCAAAGGCTGAGCTGATAAGTGACATAAAAGCCACCAGTGTTACTAACGTTTGTTTTTTTACCATAATCCTTTTCCCTTTCCCCAACTCTGACTCTACAGCTTATTGAAGAGGAATCTTTCTTTAAATAGCCAAAAACATGACGAAATGAGAGCTGCTTCACATTTCAATATGCCACCGGTCTAGTTCGCGCGCAGAATGTAGAAAGAACATTCAAAACTGCGGCTAAGTATTATTTATTAAAGGACTTTTAGCAACTCAACCCCACATTTACAGTGCCATTATAAGAACTACTTCTACTCTTCTTAGTGAAGAGAGCTTTTGCAAAAAAAACAAGCATGATTGACAAGTTAATGAAATGTAAAGAAAAACGCCCCGTTAGCGTCAAACTAACAGGGCGTTTTATTTATGAAATTAAATTCTTATTTAATTACAAATCACCTTTCAGAATAGCCAGCATTCTGCGAAGCGGCTCGGCGGCTCCCCACAACAGCTGGTCACCCACCGTAAAGGCACTGATAAATTCAGAGCCCATGGTCAGCTTTCGGATACGTCCTACCGGGATATTCATGGTTCCGGTGACAGCGGCCGGCGTCAGCTTTTCCATTGAGAACTGTCGGTCATTCGGAACAAACTGAACCCAATCGTTAGCGCTCGCAATCATTTGACCGATAGTGTCAACCGATACGTCTTTTTTCAGCTTCAGGGTAATGGCCTGAGAGTGCGAACGCATAGCGCCAACACGAACACACAGGCCATCGATAGGAATAGGCTGACCGTCGACACCCAGAATCTTGTTAGCCTCTACCTGCGCCTTCCATTCTTCCTTGCTCTGACCGGATGCCATGGGCTTATCAATCCACGGTATCAGGCTGCCAGCCAACGGCACACCAAACTGATCACAAGGGTAATCTTCTGATCGAATGTAATCCGCCACTGTTCTATCCAGTTCCAGAATCGCACTGGCTGGGTCATCCAGCAATACCTTGGCCGCAGAATGAACCGCACCCATCTGGGAGATCAGTTCACGCATGTTGCGGGCACCGGCACCGGAAGCTGCCTGGTAGGTCATTGGCGAAGCCCACTCAACCAGGCCTTCCTTAAACAGGCCATGCAGGCCCAGCAACATCAGACTGACGGTACAGTTACCGCCGACAAAGGTTTTCACACCGGCATCAATTGCATCATCAATATTTTTGCGGTTGACCGGATCCAACACAATGACGGAATCATCCGCCATGCGCAGCGAGGAAGCCGCATCAATCCAGTAGCCGTTCCAGCCAGTGTCACGCAATGGCTGATAAACCTCAGCGGTATAGTCACCGCCCTGACAGGTCAGGATGACATCACAGGCGGCCAGTGCTTCCAGATTACCGGCATCCTGCAATACTGAGGCACCCTGGCCAACATCCGGTGCAGGCAGGCCATGCTGACTGGTAGTAAAAAACACCGGATCAATATTATTAAAATCACCTTCTTCACGCAGACGCTGCATTAGCACAGAACCAACCATGCCCCGCCAGCCGACAATACCAACTTTCATACTCATTTAATTCTTCCCCCGAAAATTAAGACAGTGCAGCCAGAACAGCGTCGCCCATCTGTTCGGTACTCACCAGATTCATACCTTCAGAATTAATATCTGCGGTGCGATACCCCTGATCAAGAACGACACCCACGGCATCTTCAATGGCCTGTGCAGCCTCGGCAGCATTCAGTGAATAGCGCAGCATCATTGCCACAGACAGAATGGTTGCCAGCGGGTTGGCAATACCTTTGCCAGCGATATCCGGCGCACTGCCGTGGATAGGCTCATACATGCCCTTGCCGTTTTCATCCAATGATGCAGAAGGCAGCATACCAATAGAACCGGTCAGCATTGCCGCGCAATCGGACAAAATATCGCCAAACATATTGCCGGTCACCATAACATCGAACTGTTTAGGCGCACGCACCAGCTGCATAGCGGCGTTATCAACATACATATGGCTCAGCTCTACATCCGGGTAGTCTTTCGCCAGTTCGTTCATCACTTCACGCCACAGCACCGTTGCTTCCAGCACGTTCGCCTTATCGACAGAACACAGCTTACCACCGCGCTTCTGCGCAGCTTCAAATGCCTGACGACCGATACGGCGCACTTCAGACTCTGAGTAAACATAGGTGTTGTAGCCTTCGCGCTCACCGTTCTCCAGCGTTCGAATACCGCGCGGCTGACCAAAGTAGATGCCTCCGGTCAATTCACGCACAATCAGCAAATCGAGACCAGCAACCAGCTCTGGCTTCAACGAGCTTGCATCCGCCAGCTGCGGGTACAGAATGGCCGGGCGCAGGTTACCGAACAGGTTCAGGTTAGAACGCAACCCCAACAATCCCTTTTCCGGGCGAATGGCCATATCGACGCCGTCCCACTTTGGGCCACCTACGGCGCCCAACAGAACAGCATCACACGCCTTTGCCTGCTCCAGCGTAACTTCCGGCAGCGGCTTGCCATGCACATCAATCGCCGCACCGCCTACCAGGCCCTGCTCGACTTCAACACCCAGGCCGAATTTTTCGTTTACAACATTCAGTACGCGCTCAGCCTGCGCAACAATTTCAGGACCAATGCCGTCACCCGGCAACACCAATACTTTACGGGACACTGTGAAACCTCTTATTTAATCTGGCCGAACACCCAAGGGTGTATCTCAGCTCGTTTTAATTCGTACTCTTTAATCTTATCGGCTTCCTGCAGGGTTAAGCCAATATCATCCAAACCATTCAACAGGCAATGTTTGCGGAACGGGTCGACCTCGAACGCAACTTCGTTCCCTTCAGCATCGGTAATAGTTTGTGCCTGCAGATCAACAGTCAGCTCATAACCTTCATTGCCAGCAACGTTTTTGAACCAGCCATCAAGAACCTGTTCATTCACAACAATGGGCAAAATCCCATTCTTGAAGCAGTTGTTATAGAAAATATCGGCAAAACTGCTGGCCAGAATGACGCGGAATCCGTAATCCTCCAGTGCCCATGGCGCATGCTCGCGCGAGGAGCCACAGCCAAAGTTAGCGCGACTCATCAAGATAGATGCACCGACATAACGCGGCTGATTCAGAACAAAGTCGGTATTCAGCGGCCGTGTGGAATTATCCATACCCGGACGACCTTCATCCAGGTAACGCAATTCATCAAACAGGTTAGGCCCAAAGCCACTGCGCTTAATCGACTTCAGAAACTGCTTGGGGATGATCATATCGGTATCGACATTTGAGCGATCCAGAGGTGCAACAATACCTTTAACCGTAGTTAATGCTTTCATTCATAAGCCTCCTTATTCGCTGACGTCTACAAAATGACCGGCAATAGCAGCCGCTGCGGCCATCGCCGGGCTTACCAGGTGGGTACGACCACCGAAGCCCTGGCGACCTTCAAAATTGCGGTTTGAGGTGGACGCGCAATGCTCACCCTGCCCCAGCTTATCGGCATTCATCGCCAGACACATGGAACAGCCAGGCTCACGCCATTCAAAACCGGCTTCGATCAGGATTTTATCTAACCCTTCTTCTTCTGCCTGCTTTTTCACCAGCCCACTACCGGGAACGACCAGAGCCTGATTCACAGTCGAAGCCACCTTTTTACCTTTGGCAACTTCCGCTGCTGCGCGAACGTCTTCAATACGACCATTGGTACAGGAACCGATAAACACCTTATCTAATTTGATATCGGTGATTTTCTGGTTTGGCTGCAAGCCCATATAGGCTAACGCCCGCTCTACACCAGCCTTTTTAATTTCATCTTCAATCAAAGCCGGGTCCGGTGCCTGACCATATACGTCGGTGACCATTTCCGGCGATGTGCCCCAGCTGACCTGCGGGTAAATATCCTGCGCATTCAGCAGAATATCTTCATCAAATACGGCGTCTTCGTCACTGACCAGTTCTTTCCAGGCGCTGGCAGCCTGATCCCACATTTCACCCTTAGGCGCAAACGAGCGACCTTTAAAATAGTTAATAGTGGTGTCATCAACCGCGACCAAGCCAACGCGCGCACCGGCTTCGATCGACATATTACAGACGGTCAGACGACCTTCCATGCTCAGTGACTGAATGGCGGAGCCAGCAAACTCAACGGCATAACCGGTACCGCCAGCGGTGCCGATCTGACCAATAATGTAGAGCACGATATCTTTAGCGGTAACACCTTTACGCAGTTCGCCTTCAACACGAATACGCATGTTTTTCATCTTACGCTGAATCACGCACTGGGTTGCCAGCACATGCTCAACCTCAGAGGTTCCGATACCAAAGGCCAGCGAGCCCATCGCACCGTGAGTAGAGGTGTGAGAATCGCCACAAACAATGGTCATACCCGGCAGGGTCGCACCCTGCTCCGGCCCCATAACGTGAACAATGCCCTGGTTAACCGAGCCCATATTGAACTCACGCACACCGAACTCGTTACAGTTGTCATCCAGGGTTTTTACCTGAATGCGAGAAGTCTCGTCGGCAATACCCTCGATGCCAGAGGCGCGTTCTTTTGCTGTGGTCGGCACGTTGTGGTCCGGCGTTGCAATATTGGTATCCAGACGCCACGGCTTACGGCCAGCGATACGCAAGCCTTCAAACGCCTGAGGCGAGGTAACTTCGTGCAGAATCTGACGGTCAATATAAATTAACGCAGTCCCATCTTCTCTTTCAGATACGACGTGCATATCCCAGAGTTTGTCATAAAGCGTTTTAGCCATTCGAATCGCTCTCTTCCTGTGATTTTCTTGTCTGACGCATTTTAATTAGACAGCCAGATAATACAAATTTATTATTTTTATAATTTCCATTCCAAAAAGGAATACATATGGATCTGCAAAGCCTGGAAACCTTTATGGCCGTCGCTGAATTGGGCTCGTTCAGCGCTGCCGGTGAAAAGCTGTTTTTGACTCAGCCGGCCATCTCCAAACGCATTGCCAATCTGGAGGCGCTACTGAATGCATCACTGTTTGACCGGATAGGCCGCGAGGTCACCCTGACAGAGGCCGGAAAACTACTGCAGGAAAAAGCACAGAACCTGATTCACGATATGCGCGAGGTACAAAGCAGCGTCAGCCAGCTGAATGAAAAGGACGTGCGCTCTCTTAGCCTGGCGAGCAGTCACCACATCGGCCTGCACTACCTGGGGCCACTGCTGCGTGAATTTGCCAATCAAAACCCATTGGCAAAGCTGGATTTGAAATTCATGGAATCAGAACAGGCCATTGCCAGCCTGTTGCAACGCAAGATTGAATTGGTGCTAACAACCATTCCGTCGCCACTGCCGAAAGAACTGGCAGCCCAGGTGATCTGGAAAGACAACCTGCAATTTGTGGTTTCGCACGACCACCCGCTCGCACAACGCAAGAGCATTCGCCTGAATGAACTGACCTTTTCCAATGCCATCCTGCCGGAACCGGGCACAACTACCTACAAGATTATTGAGCAGACCTTTCACAAGCACCACATACCGCTGAAGCGCGTTATTCATGTGAACTACCTGGAGACAATTCAATCACTGGTCAGTAACGGCCTGGGCTGGAGCCTGCTACCAGAAACCATGATCAACTCACAACTGGTTCAGCTGAACGTAGACCGCGTGGAATTAAACAGAAACCTGGGGATAATCACGCACAAACAAAGAACGCTGAGCAATGGTGCCAGGGTATTCTGCCAACTGATT
This sequence comes from Reinekea marinisedimentorum, assembly GCF_004341165.1. Classification (GTDB taxonomy): domain Bacteria; phylum Pseudomonadota; class Gammaproteobacteria; order Pseudomonadales; family Natronospirillaceae; genus Reinekea; species Reinekea marinisedimentorum. Next base: position 191,488 of record NZ_SLZR01000006.1, on the reverse strand, counting down.
GAACAGGCTAACGCCTGAGCAGTTGCAACAACTGAACCGCGGCGATGAAGACCAAACCGGAGATCAACCCCCACAGGTGCGACTGATGCGCCACCGGGGCATTGAGCAGAGTTTCGAGCATGTCACTTTGCCAGAGAAAGCCAAACAGCAAGCCGTTTTCGAGCAGGACTTTAACCGAGATAACGGCAATAAAAGCGCCCTTCATCAGGTTGGAATAGTAAGGCGAGTAATAAGCAGCCAGTACAAGCCAACCATACAGCAGGCCGGAAAGCCCGACATAGGCCGCATACTCAGATTGCAGCAACATCAGGCTGGCAGCAAACCAGACCCAGGCAAACCCCATGACTTTTAACCACGGCAGCCTCTTGGGCAACAGAAAGGCCATCACCACCAAGCCCCACTGATTGATCGCCCAGTGAGCAAAATTGAGCTGACAGACCCAGGCCGAGAACGGCCGCCACCACTGCCCTGCAGCGGTGAGTGACGCGTCAAAAGAGCCTGCAGCAACCACCGGAGACCAGCTGGCGATCAATGTCAGCAGCGACAGGCACAACAACCAAACGGCCGCCATGTTGTTTTTAAAAAACATAAGAATCGAAGTATCCGGAGTGAGAAGTTTTGCCATGCAATTTGTCTTTGTTGGGGTACAATGCCGCGTTCGAATTTCAGGGTAACGAGTAAAAATAGCAATGTGGTTTAAGAACATCCAAGTATACACTTTCAACGAACAGTTTCCCCATAGCGCTGAGTTCATGGAAGAGAAACTGAGCGCAAACACCTTTAGCCCACTGTCCTCGTTGCAGGAATCGACCTTTGGCTGGATCCCCTGCTTTAAAGACAGCAACCTGCTGGTTGAAAGCGTATCCGGCAAGCTGTTTATCTCCGCTCAGATTCAGGAAAAAATCCTGCCGGCCAGCGTTGTTAACGACTACCTGAACGAAAAGCTTGACCAGATTGAACAGGATGAAGGCCGCCGGCCGGTGAAAAAGGAGCGCGAGCAAATAAAAGAAGGTATCCGGGCTGAATTGCTACCCAAGGCCTTCCACAAAACCAAACAGATCAGTGCCTGGATTGACCCGCGCAACGGCTGGATGGTGGTAAATTCTGCCAGCGAAAAAACAGCCGATGAATTTACTTCCGCGCTACGCGAAGCACTTGGCAGCCTGGGCATTATTCCTTTAGGCGCCAGTGCAGCCGGCGCTAACATCCTGACCAGCTGGTATCTGGAACCCGAAACCCGCCCGGCAAATACCGAGTTGGAGGCAGACTTAGAGCTGACACTGCTGCAGGACCCGACCGTGAAAGCCCGCTACAAGAACCTGGATTTGAACGCTCCGGAGATCAAGCTTTCACTGGAAGCCGGCATGCGCATCTGCCAAATGGCGATGAACCTGGAAGACCAGTGCCAGTTCGTTATCAACGAAAAATTCCAGGTGAAGCGGATCAAGTATCAGGACACCCTTATTGAACAGGCTCACGATTCTGAAGACCCGCGCGGTGACGCCCTGCTGATGTGTGATACGCTGACTCAACTCATCAGCCTATTGGCTGAACAGGCCAAGCCAGAAAGCATCTAAGACCTGCGATCTCACCAGCAGTTATCGCTGCTGGTGCTTGGGCTTTTATTATTGTTCAATTAAACTCAAAACAATAAGCAACCATCAGGGATCGGCATTCATGAAAGCAGCAACGAAACTGGCAATACCTGTTTTACTGACAGCAACCATTAGCTTCGCCGAAACCAATACCGCTGCCCCCCAAGTTACAGAAACCCTGCAGGAAGCGGCAGTGAACGAGACGACTACCCCTGCTAGCACAACAACCAGCACTGAAAACATGGGCTCAGTGAGCGCGCAACCTGCTGAAACCAGCAACACCGCCAGCCCAACAGACCCTACGGCCGATTATCTGCCCTCTGCAGAGCCCGAGATAACACCACAAGCAGAACCGCAAACCACCCCAATTACCGGCATCACCCAGTCCGCAGTAAAGGTTAACGTTGTTGAGGTTAACGAAACCTTTTACAAGCTGACCTTCGACCCGGAAAGCAACATTTATCAGAGAAAACAAATTACCGAGGCAAAGCCGGGCGATTTAATAGAGCTGGTGATTAGCGCCGAGAACAAAAGCGATAGCGTTTTAACCGATATTGAACTGGTCAACTTAGTACCGGAAGGCCCGGTGCAACTACTGCTTGATTCAATAAGAACGAATGAAGAAGACGGCCAGTACCGGGTTTCCCGCGATGGTAAAACCTACTTTCCGGCCGATGCTGATTTCGATCCAGAGGACATTAACTTCATTCAATGGGTTATTTATTCAATGCAGCCGGGCGATACCCACGAGCTGGCATACAGAATTTCAATCAATCGCTAGCGGCGCATGCTACTCGATTGTCGTCAGCTTGCGGAAGCACAGGTCAAGATCACTCTTATAGGCTTGCTCAATCGCCTCACGCGCCTGATCCTGTCGGCGTCGCTCATCTTTAGAAAGCGCTTTGCGCGCCTCATGAGTGTCAAACTCACAGACCTTGCTGAAAACCTCCTGAAGAACCCTGTATGGCTGCCACTGCTCTTCAGTCAGAGCCATGCCATCCAGCAACATTTTGCAACGGATGACCGCTTCAGAGGCTGATAATTCTTCCTTCAACGCCGCGGCAGAAATCACCCTCAGGCTTTCAATTAAATAGTCTTGTTTCTCTTTTTCAGCAGCCTGGCGCTTTTGCTTTAATTCTGCGGTCTGGCGCTCCTGCTGTTTAACTTTCATGGTCAAATAATAGGCATACGCCGCCAGAGCCAGAACCACCCCAATGGCGAAAATGGTCATTACCAGAAGCATGTTAACTCCCGAATTCAGTATTTGAAGTGGATTGAATCAGGGCAAGCTGCTCGGCATCCACAATGTCCAGGCTGTTCATCTCTTCATCCCAACTGATGAACAACTTTTTGTTTTCCAACGCCTGGATCACGCTTTTTACCGCCTGATCACGCTCTTCTGTATCGCCCAGCCATTCCTGTGCCTGGCGGGTAAGCCAGTCTTCACAAATCGCCTGCAGGGTATCGGGTTGAATTTCCTGAAATGGAATAATCATGAATCAGCGCATATTGCGGGTGTTCATATGAAAAGCCAGCTCCTGCTCCCATTCACAGCGCACGGTCAGCTCATCACTGGGCGCATGGTAGTCGGATGGGCTTTCCCAGATAAAGGTATGGTTACCTGAAAGCTCGGTTTCCATATGCACCTTGGCAGACACCCAGTACATCTTCTTCAGTAGCGCCTCAAACTTTGCCATCCAGTCTTCCCAGTGGTACTCAACTGCCTGGTAGGAGGCAGCAAAATGAATAACCTGCGTCTGATAAACACCCTGCAGCAAATCTTCGTTAGGAATCGAAAACATACTGCTGGTCAGATAAGGAAACGTATCGAACTCGGCTAACTCCAGCAACGCCTGGGCATTAATACGGCGCGTTTTCAGCTGAAACTCGGTGTCGTTGGTTGCTACGTCTTTAATGACGCCATAAACAATTGTTTCTTGATCCATTAGGCTCTCATATATTCCTTGCTCGGTATTTGATGATACCCAAGCAGCATGGTGCGAGAAGTGCACCAGTTAATAAAACGTTGTAAATTAATCGGCGTTCCAGACGCCCTGCTCCGTCAGCCACTGAACAAATTCAGCCTCATCCATCACCGGCACTGAAAGCTCTTCGGCCTTTTTCAGCTTACTGCCCGCACCCGGGCCTGCAACCAGTTGCGTGGTCTTTGCTGAAACACTGCCGGCAACCTTTGCCCCTAAACGTATCAGATAATCTTTCGCCTCGTCACGACTCATTTGTGAGATTTTCCCGGTCACTACCCAGGTTTGCCCGGCCAGCGGCAGCGCCTCGCCGGTTTGAGCTTCATCCTGCCATTCAACCCCGAGCGCGATCAGGCGCTGAATTTCCATAACATTCTGTTCTTCGGCAAAATAATTCACAACATGTGCGGCAACCACCGGGCCGACATCCTCCACTTCCAGCAACTGCTCTTTGGTTGCGGAGATGATGCGCTCAAGCGTTACAAAATGCTGCGCCAGGTTGCGTGCGGTGGTCTCTCCCACCTCTCGAATACCGAGGGAAAACAAAAAGCGTGGCAGAGTCGTCTGCTTGCTTTTCTCGATCGCCGCAATCAGATTGGTGGCAGATTTCTCGCCCATGCGATCAAGCTGAGCGATCTCTTCCGCTTTAAGCTCGAAAATATCGCTGGCGGAGTGAATTTTGTTGGCCGCCAACAGCGCATCAACAATCTTCACGCCAAAGCCATCGATATCCATCGCCTTACGGGAAACAAAGTGCTTCAACGCCTCACGGCGCTGAGCCGCACACACCATACCACCGGTACAGCGCAGTACGGCCTCGCCTTCAACACGCTCAACATGCGATTCACACACCGGGCACTCCGTCGGAATGCTTACCGGCCTGGCATTGGCCGGGCGGTCGGCCTCAATCACCTTGGCGACCTGTGGAATTACGTCGCCGGCCCGGCGCACTATAACGTTGTCGCCTATATGAATGCCCAGTCGTTCAATTTCATCGACATTGTGCAGCGTTGCGTTGCTGACGGTAACGCCGCCCACAAATACCGGCTCCAGTCGAGCGACCGGCGTCAGCGCACCGGTTCGGCCAACCTGAAAATCGACATCCAGTAAGCGGGTAATTTCTTCCTGCGCCGGAAACTTTCGGGCAATGGCCCAGCGTGGCGCACGGGAAACAAACCCCAGACGGGCCTGCAGATTGAACTGATTGACCTTGTAGACAATGCCGTCTATCTCGTAATCGAGACTGTTGCGGCGCTGCTCTAAGCGGTTGTAATAATCGACGATACCTTCAACACCCTGAACAACATCCTGCTCACGGTTAATCTTTAAACCCCATTCGCCAAACTGCGCCATCAGCGCACTCTGCGTGGCCGGTAACTCGCCACCCTGATAGAAGCCGACAGAATAACAGCACATTTCCAGTGGGCGCTGGGCGGTAAGGCGTGAGTCCAGTTGCCGCAGGCTTCCGGACGCCGCATTACGCGGATTGACGAAGGTTTTCTCGCCACGCTCCAGTGCCGTCGCGTTCATCTGCTCAAAGCCGGCTTTGGGTATATAGATTTCGCCACGCACTTCCAGCGTTTGCGGCCAGCCTTCGCCTTTCAGCTGTAACGGAATACTGCGAATGGTTCGCACGTTGGCGGTAATGTCTTCACCGGTGGTGCCGTCACCCCGGGTGGCACCCTGTATCAGGGTGCCGTTTTCATAGATCAGACTGACCGCGATACCGTCCAATTTAGGTTCACAGGCAAACTCGAGGGTCTCGGATGAATTTAACCGGTCCTGCAAGCGTTTAACGAAGGCAGATAAATCTTCATTGCTGAAGGCGTTATCCAGCGACAGCATCTGAATGCGGTGAGTAACGGTAACAAAACCGGCTTGCGGGCTACCGGCCACGCGCTGGGTCGGCGACGTTGGTGTTATCCAGCCGGGGTTTTCAGTTTCCAGCTGGCGGAGCTCAGCCATTAAACGGTCGTAGTGCGCATCGGGCACAGACGACTCATTCAGCACGTAGTACTGATGATCAAAGGTGGTAATCTGGTCAATCAGATCCAAGTAATGCTGTTTCTCGGACGACATTGGGGCTTCCTGTATTAATGAGCCGGAATGAGTTTTGACCGCGCAAAGGCGCGCAATTTTTCACGGTAGTACTCGCAACGCTGTGCCGTAACGGTGCTGTGGTCTTCATCCAGCACTTCGGCATCCAGTTTTTTGGCCAGGTACACCGCCATTTCGTACATATGCTCAAAAGACTCCATCGCGTCTGCCGTGGAAGGCAACTGCAGGAATAAGGTAATGCCCGGAGTATTTACCTGACTCATGCTGTCCGGGTTGAAAGTACCCGGCCGTACGCAATTGGCCAGCGAAAACTCGGTCTGCCCTTTGGGGTTTCGATAATGGAAGATATCCATTGGGCCATAACGCAAACCGGAGGCGAGCAATAGTTCAAGAATCTCAGAGCCGGAAAGCTCCGTACCTTCGTGCGCCATAACATGCATCACGACCAGATCTTCTACCGGAGCAGATTCTTCGACCGGCTCATTCTGAGCTTCGGCTTGAGGCTCCGGCGCTGACGGCTCAGGCTCTTCTGTCTGAGGCGCCGCTTTGGCCACGGCTGCAGGTTCTTCAGGCTCAGCCGCCACAACAGGTTGGTCGTCCTCGATGGGCTCCAGTTCCTCTTCCGTCAGCTCGTCACCGAACACCGGTTCAATTTTTTCATCGGCCGGAACCACCGAAGACCAGTCATCTTCATCCTCAGCGGACTGATCATCAGGCTCTGGTGCCAGAGCTTGCGGTTCTTCAGGGGCATCTGAACCCATGACCAGATCCAGCTCTGTCTGCTCAGCTTTTACTTCCTGCTCTGGTTCAGGCTCCGGCGCTTCAACCTCAACCCGCTCCATTAACATAGGAACACGCTCACGAAGGTTCAGTCGGCTTTGAATCTGTTCTTTTTCGTTCTCGGTCATTTCACGCACACGCGCACCACCGTTAGGCAATTCACGCATGATCTGCGCCTCCCGCTCCAGTTCAACCGGATCATAAGGCTTTTCGGTTTCTGCCTCGGCGGGCTTACTTTTCCCGCGCTTTCGGCTGGCGCCTTTTTTATTCTGTTTCATGCGGCGCATGCCATCCCAGACAATCACAACAATGGCCACCAGGCCTAACCAAATAATAAATTCTCTAAGTTCCATATATTCTACCCACGCATTACATTGCGGCTAATTCGGCGGCTTCTTCAACATTGACCGAAACCAAACGAGAAACCCCGGGTTCGTTCATAGTCACACCCATCAACTGGTGAGCCATTTCCATTGCGCCCTTGTTGTGAGTGATATAAATAAATTGCACATGCTCAGACATCGCCTCTACCAGCTTAGCGTAGCGACCAACATTGGCATCATCCAGTGGCGCATCAACTTCATCGAGCATACAGAACGGCGCAGGGTTCAACCTGAAGATCGAGAACACCAGTGCGATGGCGGTTAACGCCTTCTCACCACCTGATAACAGATGAATGGTGCTGTTCTTCTTACCCGGTGGACGCGCCATGATGGCGACACCCGTGTCGAGTAGATCTTCACTGGTCAATTCCAGATAAGCATGACCGCCACCGAAAACCTTCGGAAACAGCTCTTTCAGGCCCGCATTAATTTTGTCGAACGTTTCTTTAAATCGGGTGCGCGTTTCTTTATCAATTTTTCGAATCGCACCCTCCAGAACCTCCAGCGCCCGCTGTAAGTCCTGATCCTGCTCATCCAGGTAACGCTTACGCTCGCTCTGGGTCTGATACTCTTCAATAGCCGCCAGGTTAATTGGCCCCAGCCGCTGAATCTGCGTGGCCAGGCGCTCCAGCGACGCTTCCCAGTCAGCCTCATTCGCCTCTTCCGGCAGGTTTTCCAGTACGGTCGCTAAATCGTACTGCTGCTCCTGAAGCTGCTCCTGCAAGGTTGCACGGCGGGTCATCACCGTCTGGGCAGACATACGGCTCTGCTCTAACTCGCTGCGAACCGTCATTGCCTGCTGATCAATCGTGTGCCTGCTCTGATCCATTTCACGCATTTTGCTGTCTGCGGTTTCAACCACAATACGCTTTTCGCTCAATTGACTTTCCAGCTCCAGCCTTTGCTCCAAACGGGCTTCCAGCTCGAACTGAATGTCGTCAGATGGGTCTTCTTTTTCCTGCAACTGCGCCTTCAGCCTTTCGACACGCTCTACGGCACGGGTCTTTTGGGTCTTGGCCCGCTCCAACGCGGTCTGGTAAGAGTCGACTTCCGATTGCAGCTGTTGCTGCTTCAGTTGCAACTGATGCTGGGCATCACGGGACTGCCGGACAAGATCGCGCTTTTCATCGATTTCAATGCGGTATTCTTCGCGCTCACCAAGCAGGGCTTCTCGCTCTTCAACATCGTCTTCCATGGAATCCAGCGCTTGCTGTAATTCTTCCCGCGTCATTGCCAGAGCTTCGCGCTCTTCTATCATCTGCGCTTCAACTTCGGCGATATCCTGATCCAGCCGACCTTTGCGCTCCTTGAGCTGCTCGGCCTGTACCCGTTTACCGCTGAGCTGGGCTTTCAGTTCGGCCTGTTCACGACTCAGCCGTTGATACTCCCGCTGGGTCTGTTCGCGCTCGTCCTCAACGGCTTTCAACTGCAGCTGCGCCATCTCCAGACCGACTGTGACGTCTTCCTCTGTGACCTCCAGCTCATCGACAAGTTCATCGAGCGTTTCCAGCTCTTGCTGCAGGCTCAGCAAACCGTGCTGACTGTCTTCGCCACGGCGCATCCGCAGCCAGTTTGGCCCCAGCCAGATACCTTCAGGCGTGATCAGGCTTTCGCCCGGCTGCAGAGAAGCACGGCGGTCTAACGCCTGCTGCAGGTTAGAGGCAATCAATACCTGACCGAGCCAACCACTGAGATCGGCACTGCCGGAGACCTTACTCAACAGCGATTCGCCGCCGGCATGGACAACGGAACTTCGGTCTATGAGCGTCAACTCACCCTCTTTAAAGCGCTCCAGGGCTTCCGGTAACTGTGCAATGTTTTCAACCTGAATCGCCTGCAGCGAACTGCCAAGCACCGTTTCTACAGCGCCTTCCCAGCTGGCTTCAACGTGTAAATCCTGTGCCAGACGGCGGGCTTCACGCAGCTGATGACTGGCCAGCCAGTTTTGCACACCGGGTGATTCTTCCGACATAGCGGCTTTAATCAAAGCCTTAACCGTACTCTGGCGGGCGCTCTTCTGCTGCAGCTCCTGCCGCGCCTGATCGCGCGCCAGACGTTTAGCCTCAACCAGCTCTCTGTGCTGCTGTTGGCGATCGGTCAGGTCTTCCAGCTGCATTTGCAGCTCTTCGGTTTTTTCATCGAGCAGGTCAGACTCTTCAACCAACTGCGCCAGCGCTTCAGATTCCGGGTTGTCAGCAATCTGCTGCCGTTCGCGGTGCAGCGATTCCTGACGGCGGTGGTATTGCTCGAGCACGCGCTCCAAATGTTGAATACGCGATTGCGCAACCTCAGCCTGGCGCTTGGGGCCCTGAGCATTCTGATTGAATGCATCCCACTTGCCCTGCCAGGCCGATTGTTTTTCTTCCAGCTCGGCCAGCTGCTCCTGAGCGATCTCAGTTTTTTCTGCAGCGGCTTCGATCTCTGGCTCCAGAAATGTCAGCGTTTCAATCTTTTCTTCAACCAGTTCAGAGTCGGTTTCCGTTTCTGAAACCGCCTCCTGCATCAGTCGCTCGGCTTCCTGAATATCCTGCAGCAGCTGTGCGGATTGCTCCTGCCGATGCGCCAGCGTCTGCTCAAAACGGGCTATCTCGTTACCCAGCTGGTAGTAGCGCTCCTGAACCCGGTTAAAGGCCTCGGTCGCATCGTGATGCTGCTCACGGACGACTTCCATTTCAGTATCGATATGGCGTTGCTGGGAAACAAAGCTTTCGTATTTGGTTTCCAGCTCAGCGATCTTCAGCTCCTGTTCCTGAACCTCGCTGTTCAGTCGCTGCCAGCGCAGTGCTGAGAGCTGAGCCTTGGTTTTGCGCTCTTCTTCCTTAAAGTTTTTATATTTTTCAGCGGCTTGAGCCTGACGATGCAAATGCGCTAACTGACGCTCCAGCTCTTCGCGGATGTCTGTCAGGCGCTCCAGGTTTTCATGGGTGCGGCGCATGCGGTTTTCGGTTTCACGACGGCGCTCTTTATAGCGGGAAATACCCGCAGCCTCTTCAATATAGACGCGCAGCTCTTCCGGTTTCGATTCAATCAGCCGAGAGATCATGCCCTGTTCAATAATTGAATAGGAGCGAGGCCCCAGACCGGTCCCCAGAAACAGATCAGTTACATCTTTACGGCGGCATTTAGCACCGTTCAAAAAATAGCTGGAATCGCCATCGCGGGTAACACGACGGCGAATAGAAATTTCGTTGTAGGCGGCGAATTCACCCCGCAGAGTGTGATCTGAGTTATCAAACACCAGCTCCACGTTGCACTGGCTGACCGGCTTGCGCGAATTACTGCCGTTGAAGATAACATCGGTTTTCGATTCACCACGCAAGTGTTTGGCTGAAGATTCACCCATCACCCAACGCACGGCATCGATGGTGTTGGATTTACCACAGCCATTAGGGCCGACGATGGCCGACAGGTTAGTCGGGAACGGAATTCGCGTCGGGTCTACAAAAGATTTGAAACCGGACAGTTTGATACTCTTCAGGCGCATTCGGCGATATCTTAGATGCTACACAAGCCATCGATTCTATCGCCTCTTGGCCTTTGTGAAAACCTATAGTCAGTTCTACTTTTCTTTTCAGAAACAACAACTTATTCCTGAGTCGCCCTACCTTTATGATTTGCATCACAGTTATTTTCATTTACCCCGGCATCCGGGTGGCAGCAATAAACCCAATTAACGCTTAACTTCCCTCAAATGCCTAGCAAGTGCGGCACGGATAACTATCATTAAGCTATGTTCACCAGATTACCTTCAGACAGCCCATCATGATGAAAGGCAAAACCTATCAGGACATTGAAGTCCCCGTCAGCAAACTGGAGATCGGTATGCACGTCGTGAAGCTCGATCGTCCGTGGGAAGAAACCCCGTTCCTGCTGCAAAGTTTTATCATCCGCACCCTGGAAGAACTTCACCAGCTACAGTACCAGTGCAATTACGTCTATGTGCAGGTACGCATTGAACAGCTCGAAGAACTGCAAAGCCGTATCGGCAAGGCCGAGCCGCAAAAAACGGCGGCGACCGCACTTCTTCGCGGGCCACAAAGTAAAACCCGTGTTAAATACCTGAACCGGGTCAGTTTTGATGAGGCGATCGAGTCATCCTATATGACCTTCACCTCGGCGCGGGCACTGGCTACCTCTGTGATGGATGGCTTACGCGTCGGCAATACGCTAAACATCAACGAATGCAGAAACGTGGTTGAAAAAATTGTTGATCAGGTACTCGATAACAAAGACACACTGAAGTACTTAACGCTGTTAAAAAACAAAGACGCCTATACCGCCGAACACAGCATGAATGTGTGCATCCTGTGCGCGACCTTTGCCCGTCACCTGGGGTTGATGGAATTTGAAATTAAAATCATCGCCATGTGCGGCCTGCTGCATGACGTTGGCAAAAGCAAAGTTCCGGAGGAAATTCTCAATAAGCCCGGCCGGTTGACGAAAGAAGAAGCCCACATCATGGCTGAGCATTCCACCTACGGCCGAAATATTCTGATGGCCCTGAAGGGTGAAAGCCGGTATGCCGTAGATGTCGCCCACAGCCATCATGAACGGGTGGATGGTCGCGGCTACCCCCGCTCGTTAACGTCGGCGCAAATCCCTTACTACGCGAAAATTGTTACCATTGTTGATGCCTACGATGCCATGACCAGTGACCGCTGCTATACGCGCGGCAAATCATCGTTTCAGGCATTGAGGGTTATTTTTGAAAATGCCGGTAGCCAGTTCGATACCCAACTTGCCAAAGAATTCATTCAATGCATTGGCTTTTACAATACCGGCAGCCTTGTGCAGCTGGAAAGCGGGCAAATCGCGATCGTCGCCAAGTCTAATGAAGATAAACCTCTGCGACCAAAGCTTGCCGTCATTACAGACGAGCATCAAAAACTGCGCAGCAAAGAAATGCTGATTGATTTAACCAATGAGAAATACCGGCATTACCATATTGAAAAAGAACTGCCGAACGGCACGGCCGGCATCGATGTGAAAAGCCATATTGAAAAGATGTTAAAGAAAAGACGAGAGGAAAAGCAATAATCAGGGGCTCGCCAGCCAAACACAGCGACGAGCCCGGCAAAGCGGTTAAGGCTGCGCAATACTGACTGAAACAGACGATTCAGATTCTGATAGCGCCGCAATGGCTACATCGCCCAGCCAATCGCCTGGCTGCTGGTTGGCCACACCGGTTAATGACACCCGGGCGGTCACTTCAACTTCGTCCAGGCCTTCAAAGCCGGCGCCACTCATGCTGTCGCGTTCCGATAAAACCACCGTCATTTGCTGACCGGTCACCGGCAGCCGTTTAGCAACGAGCGGCATGCGCTGCCCAACTGGACGTGCATAAACAAATAAGATCGCATCGGAAGTTAAGCCCTGCCACGCAGCCGGCAGGCTGATCTGCACCGTCACCTGCGTGCCTGGGTCGTAGACGATACCCTGCTCCTTTAGGGCACTGATAGATTGCTCAATGAAGCCATCGATAATCTGAGTGTCGGAGTTAGGGTTGGCGTTTTTCAGCTGCGTCCAGTAATCGATGGATTTTTCATACTGTGCCAGCTCATAGGCAACACGCCCTGCCAAGCCGAGTGCGGTGTTGCTTTTTCCGAACTGCAAAGATTCCTCAAATAAGGCCAGAGACTGCTCCAGCTTACCGAGCGAGAACTCTATCTGCCCCATATAGGCCAGGATGGTCGCCTCATCATCGGCGTTATGGTCGACCTTGCGAAGCTCACTCAATACCTGAGCAAAGCTATTGTAGGCTGCCTCATACTGCTGCAAATCCATCTGCATTCTGGCCAGCTGGAACCAGCCTTCGATGTTTTCCGGTTGCGATTCCAGCAGGGTCTGATAATCATTCAGTGCCTGATCCAGAGCTTCCGGCTGAATCTCTTCGCCGGCAGAAATCTGCTGAAACTGCTGCTGAACATTCACGGCCTTTTCTGCACCAATTTTGCTGTAGGTAAAGCTTGCCAGGGCAAAAACAAACACCATCAACAGCGGTGCCCAAAACCACGGCAACCGGCTATCGCCCCGTGTCATGGCCTGCTGATGACCGGTATCGGCCAGCAAGGCCTTTTCTTCTTCCAGCCTGAAAGACTTATATTCAGCCTCAGTCAGGCTACCGGCCGCCAATTGGGCTTCCAGGTCTGCCAGACGCTCCCGGTGAATACTAATGGACCGTGTTACCGAATCTTCAGCGGCGGTTTTAGCCGGCCTTAAACGGACGACATAAATAACAAAAATCAGCGCGGGAATTGCCCACAAAGACAGAACCAGCATCAGGCATCATCCTTCAAAATTGAATTAAGACGTTCACGTTCTTCATCGGTCAATGACTCTTCATCGACCTGCTTGCGCGACCGGGTCAGGTAAATAAGTGCAGCCAACCCGCCCAACAGTACCAGGCCGGGCAGCACCCATAGCCATACGGTCACGAGCGACATTTGCGGCTTATAGATCACGAACTCGGTATATCGCTCGATCATGAAGTCGATGATTTCCTGATCGCTGTAACCTTCTTTAATCAGCTGATAGGTTTTTTCACGAATATCTTCCGAAATAGGTGCGTTAGAGTCGGCCACATTCTGGTTCTGACATTTCGGGCAGCGCAGCTGAAAGGTCAAATCAACGTAGCGCAGGCGCTGCTCTTCACTTTCAAAAACCAGCAGCTCATCTGCCGCATAACTGCTCAGCGGTAAAAAGCTGAACAGTGATACGGACACAACCAATAAATATTTAAACCATTTCATCGTAAATTGCCTTCAGGCTTTGCTGCCAGATCTCATGGGTGATCGGCCCTTGGTAGCGGTATTGAACCTGACCTTTTGAATCGATAAAGAAGGTTTCCGGCGCGCCGGTTACACCCAGGTCAAAACCAAGATCCCCATTAGGGTCGTATATATCGAGTGCGTAAGGGTCGGCGTAATCCTGAAGCCACTTCAGCGCCAGATCGCGTTCATCCTTATAGTTAATGCCAATAATTTTCACACCATCGGCTGAAAGAGCATTCAGCACCGGATGTTCATACTTACAGGAACTGCACCAGGTAGCCCAAATATTCATCAACATAGGCTCGCCGATAATCTCTTCCCGGGTAATCACAGTGTTTTCATCCTGCAGAGATGCCAGCTGAAAGCCAGGCAATGCTTTCCCGGTCAGTGCAGAAGGCACCTCTTTTGGGTCAACCCCGGAAAGCAGCGCATAGCCAAATAAGGCAAACAGCGCAAATACAAACACAAGCGGCAAAATAACCAGCGGCCGAATCTTCATAGCGTTTTCTCCACAGAAGCTGAGGATGTTTTTAACCGGTAGCGACGGTCAGTAATGCTGACAATACTGCCCAGAGCCATTAGGGCAGCGCCCCACCACAACCAGCTGACGAATGGCTTCACCTGCAGACGAACCGACCAAACCTTACGGCTATCATCCAGCGGCTCGGCCATCGACACATAAAGATCGCGAAGCAGGCTGCCATCAATACCAGCTTCGGTCATGACATTACCCTGCACGCTGTAATAGCGTTTTTCCGGGTTCACTTCAGCCACTTTTTTATCATCCCGGTAAATAGAAACCACGCCGCGGTCGGCAACGTAATTTGGCCCCTGAATGATCTGGAAACGATCAACATCAAAACGATAGTTATTGAGCTGAACCGAATCCCCCTCTTCTACCCGGTAGTCTTTTTCAATATCGAAATTAGAGACCAATACAACCCCAGTGGTAGAAACCACCAGGCCTAAATGCGCCAGCCACATACCCCAGAAACCGACACCGGCCTTGCGTATACCGGCTATAAACGAACGGCTGTTCCTGGTTCGTTCAATAACCATGTTTACCAAACTGGCAACAACCCAGAACACCAGCGCCATACCCAGCCAGACCTGCCAGTACAGCTTACCGGACAGCGTCCATGGCAGAATCAGGGCGATAACTACGGCACTGACGAGCATAATCAACAGCGTAATTCGCCACCCCTTCTTGTTGTGTTTTTTCCAGCGCAACAGCTGACCAATACCCAACAGGCTGAGCAGAAATACCATCAGGAAGTTAAAGACACTATTGAAAAACGGTGCTCCAACCGACAGTTTGCGCCAGCTGAAAGCATCGGCCAGCAACGGTAGCAGTGTGCCGAACAGCACCGCAAACGCGATCACCACCAGCAGGATGTTGTTCATCAGCAGGAAGGACTCGCGCGATACCAGCTCGAAGCTGCCACTGGTTTTAATTTTGGCGGCATTAAAAGCATACAGCAGCAGGCTGCCACCGATGGTGAAGCCAAGAATCAGCAGAATGAACATGCCTCGCTCCGGATCGGCTGCGAATGCATGCACACTGGTGAGCACCCCGGAACGAACCAGGAAGGTACCCAGCAGGCTGAACGAAAACGCAAAGATAGCCAACAACACCGACCAGCTTTTAAACAGGTTGCGCTTTTCAGTAACCGCCTGCGAGTGGATCAGTGCCGTACCAATCAGCCACGGCATGAAGGAGGCATTCTCCACCGGGTCCCAGAACCACCAGCCGCCCCAACCGAGTTCGTAATAGGCCCACCAGCTGCCCAGCGCAATACCGATGGTCAGAAATGCCCAGGCGGTATTGGTCCAGGGGCGCGACCAGCGTACCCAGCTGGCATCGAAGCGGCCGGTTATCAGCGCACCCACCGCAAAGGCAAAGGCCACCGAAAAACCGACATAGCCCATATACAGCGTTGGTGGGTGAAGGATCAGGCCAATATCCTGCAGCAACGGATTCAAATCGGAACCGTCAGCCGGCACCATCGGCAAAATGCGTTCAAACGGGTTCGAGGTAAACAGTACGAAGCTCAAAAAACAAAAGGCGATAATACCCAGCACGCCTAATACCGAGCCCTTCAGCTCGACCGTTAAGGTACGGGCAAACAGCGCCACGGCGACGGTCCAGGTTGAGAGCAACAATACCCACAACAGCATGGAGCCTTCATGGTTGCCCCAGCTTGCTGAAAGTTTGTAATACCACGGCAAGGCACTGTTGGAGTTGGCCGCAACCACCGCAACCGAGAAATCATCGTGATAAAAGGCGTGCAACAGAATGGCAAAGGCCACCGCCAAAAAGAAAAATACCGCCCAGGAAAGGGCTGTGGCCGTTTGCTGCAAGGCTTGCTTCTTCAGCACCACGCCCGCCAATGGCATTACGGCCAGCAGCAGCGAAAACACCCAGGCAAGAATAAGCGAGAATTGTCCGAATTCTGGAAACATGAATACTCCGAGTGTTTATTTGGCGGCTTTTTCAGCCTGCTCCAGTGCATGGGTAACTTCAGGCGGCATGTAGGTTTCGTCATGCTTGGCCAACACCGAATCAGCCGTCAGCAGGCCGTTATCATCAAGCTTACCGATAACAACCACACCCTGCCCTTCCTCGAACAGATCCGGCAGAATGCCATCGTATTTGACATCGATGATGGCGGCATAATCGGTCACCTTAAAGTTGACCACCAGAGAGCCATCTTCACGCGCAATGGAGCCGGGAAGCACCATACCGCCGGCACGGATAACTTGCTCGCTCGGTGCCGCTCCGTTGGAGATTTCCAGCGGGGTAAAGAAGTAATTCAGGTTTTGTCTCAGAGCGAAAATAACCAGAAATACCGCGACCGTAAGCCCGCACACCCCCAATAGAATCAGAATAAGACGTTGTTTTCTTTTAGGGTTCATGACTGCTCCCGGCGTAGTTTGCGTTGATGTTCTTTATAGAGTTGTTTTTTGGCCATGCGCGGGCTGATGAGGTTATAACCGATAACCACAGCCGCAATCGCATAAGACAGCCAAACGTATAAACCGTGGCCGCCCATGGCGATAAATTCTGAAATGTTCTCAAACGGCATTAACGATTTCCTAATTGTTCAATTTCTTGCTGTACCCACTTGGCTTTACGTTCCCGGCGCAAAATTTCGATCCGTGAGCGAACCAGCATCAGTGCCAGAAACGCAAGGTAGAAGCCGAGAATAGAAAGCAGCAACGGAATGAGCATACTGATGTGCATCGGCGCCTTTTCTGTGAATTTCAGCGTGGCAGGTTGATGCAAGGTAGTAACGAGGTTTACTGAAAACTTAATCACCGGAATATTCACCACACCGACCAAAGCCAGTATCGCCGCGGCTCGGTCTCCGCTTTCCGGCCGTTCCATGGCATTGTGCAGTGCCCACAAGCCAATGTAGAGCAGCAGCAAAATGAGCATGGAGGTGATCCGCATATCCCATACCCACCAATGCCCCCAGGTAGGCTTACCCCAGATAGCGCCGGTCGCCAGCGCCAGAAACGCCATACTCATGCCCAGCGGCACACAGATTTTGGCCACGTAGTACGCAAGCTTAATTCGCCAGATCAGGCCAATGGCACCGGCAATGGCGATGGTCACGTATATGGCTTCTGACAAAAACGCAGAAGGCACATGAATGAAAATAATTCGGTAGCTGTTGCCCTGCAACCGCTCTACCGGAGCAAAACCAAGGCCCCAGATAATGGCGGTTGTTGTTATGAGAAGCGCCGCCCAGCCGAGCCAAAAGCTCCACGGCTTAGACATCTCATAAAACCACTTGGGTGAACTCCACTTATGAAACCATCGAACAAATAACTGCCACATCAGGCTGAAAACTCCAGAATTGTCCTAACCATTCTTATACTTATAAAAGCTGTAAAAGTTCATTTGCAGTCACTGCCCGCTTCAGGTCAGCAATCACTGCCACACTAATCACACACACTGACCTTTAACGCAGCCACCGTAAGCCACGGAGCCAGGGCAAAAGCCCCGGCCGTAAATGCCCCTAAAAATGCCAAGTACCCCGGCCAGGCTAAACCTAACACTATCGCCTGAACGGTTGAAGTACCAAAAATGAGGACCGGCACCAGCACCGGCATAATCAATATGGTCAGCAACAGACCGCCTTTACGCAAACCTACGGTCAACGCCGCGCCAATACTACCAATTAAGCTCAGAGAAAATGTGCCCAGAAGCAGTGAAGCCATTAACACCGGCAGAGCATGGCCAGGCAGCGCCAGCATTATAGAAAGCAATGGCGACAAAAGCGTTAGTGGAACCCCGGTAACCAGCCAATGACAGAAAATTTTACAAAGAACAATCACCTGGGGAGGCGCACTGGAAAGCAGCATTTGCTCAAGCGAGCCATCTTCAAAATCGTTGCGAAACATCAAATCCAGCGAAAGCAGCGAGGCCAGTAAGGCACAAACCCAAAGCACACCTCCGGACATTTCGGTTAATTTATCCAGATCTGTGGTAATACCCATAGGGAACAGGCTAACCACCAGCACAAAGAAAAACAGTGGGTTGAGCAGGTCTGCCCTGCGCCGGTAAGCCAGGGTCAGTTCACGCTGTAGAGTATGTTGAACAAGTTTAATCACGCAGCCGCCCCGATATGAAGCTCACGAACAGAGGTGTGATGCAGGCCGTGATGACTGGTCATAATCACGGTTCCACCCTGCTCAGCAAAGGATTCAATCGTCGTTTCAAGCTGCGAAACCGCCTGAACATCAAGTGCGGTGAAGGGCTCATCCAAGACCCATAGCTTTATCTGTGGCAAATTCAGGTACAGGCGCGCTAATGCCACGCGCCGTTGCTGCCCGGCAGACAAGCTATGGGCTGGTACATCTTCAAAGCCTTTCAGGCCGACATCGGCCAGGGCAGCCCAAAGCGATGGCTCTGAGACGTCTGCCTGATGCATAGCAACGGCAAAGGCGAGGTTTTCCAGGGGGGTTTGCATCAGCGTAACCGCCGGCCGGTGCGCCAGATACCAGAAGCGGTGGCCGTCTGGGCGAATTCCGGATTCAGAAACACTTTCATGCCAGCTTAGATCGCCTTCTACCACCCAGCTGAGGCCAATCAGTCGTCGCAACAGGGTTGTTTTACCGGCTCCGTTAGGGCCTTTTATATGAACAATTTCGCCCTGAGTAATATTCAGGGACAGATCTTTAAACAGTATTCGATCATCACGTTCACAGAAGAGATTATTGGCCACTGCCAGCTTTGTCATAAAGCGTTCCAAATAGATGAATAGGTCATTATAAACATAGCTTTTAGAGCTTATCGACCCTACAAAGTAGTATTAAATACCAGAGGGCGCCGGCCGATAACCTTTTATACTAACCTTACAGATCCGCGAAATATAAAAGGCTTATTGAATGGTCGGCGACGGCATACGTTTACCCAATGACAGCACCGTAGCAAGTACCGGAGTTCACCGCGGCACCGGCCTGCCCGAAGCCCCTGCCCGGCATGAAAGCGCCGCAAAGCCGTTTTTGACCACGCCATTACTCACCGTTGTGCTGGAAACCAAAGCCATCATGGAAGGCGCCAAGGGCGGTTTGTACGAAGTATTGTTGCAGAACGACCCGAAGAGCGCCCCGCCAATCACCGTTCAGTCTGCCAACTACGTTAAACCCGGCACCTCCATGTTGCTGGAGTTAAACGAACAGCAAATCTACCGGCCGGTAAATAAATTGACCGGCGAGCAATTTGCCAAACTCGCGGCCATTGAACTCGACTTCTGGCGAGCTCACATTTTACCCAAAGCCGACAGCCAGCAGACCAATACGCTGCCTAAAACGTCTGCCCTGGCGCAACTTGCGGAAACCTACCCGTCTTTAAAGCCGCTGGTGCAATGGCTGAACCAGCGGCCCACAGAACTCACCGGCAGCACGCTGCAGCGCTGGGTTCAGGAATTCACCCCGCTTTCCACCCAAAAGAGCTGGCCAGCACTTGTGCCCACCGCTGCTAAAAAGACAGCATTAGCGCCATCCACTGCGGCTTCCGGGCAAGCACAAGCGGGCACGGCTGCCAGTGCAATTGGCAATACCCCGGCAGCGGCCGTCAGTGTGCCGTTAACCAACACCCATAATGCAGGCACAACCGCCACTACGCCCAATCAACAACCCACGGCTCCAGCGCAGGTTGCACACACCAGCCTGAATGCCCCGACGACAGAGCCCGCCCGCCAAGAGCGCGCTGTGCCATTGGAGGTCACGCTGAGTCAATGGATCAGCAAAATAGACCAGCTGATCAAGGCTTCACCGCAGGAACTGCAGCAGCTGCTAAAACAGACCGCTGTTCAGGCATTGGTAAAAGAAGCCGATTTACCCGGCCCGGCAGCTAAAGCCGCAACGTCACCGGCAGACGATGCCCAGCTGCTCAACCTGCGCAACTGGCTGGAAAGCAGCCAGGCCCGCATTCAGAACCTTGCCGTACAAACTGCAACGCAGCACTTTGCCGCCGCCGATCAACCCGCCGTTCATCAAATGCAATTACCGCTCATCTGGCTTGGCCTGACCAGCTGGGCCGACATAGAGTGGTGGCAGGAAAAACCGAAAAGTGACAAAGACGAAAAGGCTAAAAAAGAAAAGCAGCCGCGCCACTGGCGCATGAAAATCTATTTGACCATGGCTCCGCTTTCACAGGTGTGCGCCGATATCGACTACAGCGATGACCATACGGCGCTCACCTTCTGGAGCGAAGATACCGCCACCCTGGCGCACATGAACACTCTGCTCAACCACCTGCACCAATGGACCGCCGGCCTGGGTGAACGAACCCTGCAAACCAAGCACGGCATGCCCAAGCGGGTTAATGAAGATAACCAAACCGACCGAGACAACCACCTGGTGGATATACGCACATGAGCCCGAAAGAAACCGAACCCAATAAAGTGGCCACGCTGCAGTACAAGGGCCGGAAAACACCCATCGTTTCGGCCATTGGCGAGAACGAACAGGCGAAGGAAATTCTGCAACTGGCGAAAGAGCACAAGGTGCCGGTTTATGAAGATGAAGACCTGGTAAACCTGCTCACCCAAATTAACATTGGCGATGCCGTGCCACCGCAGCTGTTCGAATGGGTTGCCAGCGCGATCGCCTTTGCTTACTTTGCCCGGAATGAGGTGCCGGAAGGCTTTTCGCCCACGGCGACGAAGGCGGCTTATGATAAGGTGAGAAAGACTTATTCGGATGTTTAGTACTGCACTTCAATTGCACTAATAATTCAGCATTACAGCAACGAAAGCCGCTTTGACCTCTTCAGGGTTAATATTATCGACACCGGCACTGACAGAAAGCACCGGCCAGGAGACGGCAAGCTCGACAGCGGAGCTTTCCCGCCAATACCAGCCAAAAAAATTTAATTTTTTGAACTGATAACCGATACCGGCACGGGTTAATAAATCATCAACCCAATATTGAGCACCAATACCGCAACGCAGCCTTCCATAGCGGCAATAAAGCTCGCTGTTAATCCTGCGCTCCAGCCATTGAACATAATCTTCGTTGGTTTCAACCCCGGAAACGGCCGGATCCCATTCGGCATAGCCCGCTTCGGTAACGGTGACTCTATCGCTATAGGCTTCTGCCAGGGTATTGGGCACGTCCTCCCAATACAGCGCACCCAACAGGTCATGAACTCTAACATCCCAGCGCCAGTTAGCATTCAACTGCGCGGACAGGGCTATATCCAGTGTAGCGCCAAAGCCGGTGACATCCTCGACACTACGTTCAAACAGAATGTCGTCCGTATAGTAATAATCAACGGCCAAAGAATATTCATATTCATCGGATGCAACAGCAGACGCCGTTCCGGAAACGCTACCGTCGAGCAGAGAGTAAGACTTCAATAACGAAAGCCCAACCTCCATATTCAGCCAGGGCTTTAAGTCGGGGCGAACAAAAAACCGCATACCTTCACTGTCGACACCATACGACTCCAGAGTAATGTCGTATTCACGACCCGTTTCCAACTCATCGCCGTTCACAACAGTACCGACCAGTTCTGCGGCATCGCGGGAAAACCTCAGCGAATAATCCCGCCGATCAACATAACCAAAACCCCAACGATTATCGAAAACAATTCCGACTTCGTACCAGCGGTAAAAGTAGGCACGCTCACCGGCGCTGAAATCGCCCAGCAATTCATTCAAGGCGGTAGAAACAGAAACAGGCTCACTGTAAATGAAGTAATCAGCAGACACATAAGGCTCGGCATTCAGCTCTGCCGGAGTGCTCGCAGCGACGATAAAACTCAACAGCGAACACCCAAGGAAATGCCCGCAACCGCGGGCATTGTTAATGAAGCGTCGTATCAATAACTAATCCTTTTAGAATATTTCGATGGTTTCATCGATATAGGTAATCTTAACCAGGCCGTTATCCAACGTTTCAATATCAGCGATCTTACTATCACCAACCAATAGCTCACCCGTCAGTTCATCCATGGATTCATCGTCATCGATGTTAGTCAGAATCAAACTGGCATTATCAGGGTTAGTAATGGTCAGTGAGGCTATTTCATTGTCAAAATCATCCACTGCCAATGTCATGACATAGAGGTCATCGTCCCAGTTCAGCTGCACAACAGCGGAACCCGCATTCAGCGCGCTGCGAACAACCGTTGCCGTTACCTCGATGTTCGGCATACCGGAAATACCGGTTAACGCCGTACTGAGTGTGAACTCTAACTGTAGGAAGCTATTTTCTGTTTCATCCAATGAACCCAATTCAATCTCTGCCTCCAGTTCACTCTCACCCGTTGAGCTGGCCCAGAGATCGATCCACCAGACATCATATTCACTCGTACTGGTCATGGCTTCTGCCAGCGCGGCTTCCGGATCTACAACAGCTGCAAAACTGGCATAAGAACCATCGGCCTCTAACCAGCCATTAACATCATCGTATGTCCACGCAAACGTACTATTCCAATAATGTCCATAGTCTAGCTCCCAATAATCATTAGCCAGCAAGCCCGTAGCAACGAGGTTATCAATTTCAGTTTGGCTAAGAACATCGTACATCCATACATAAACCACATTGTGCTGATTGAGGAATGCGGCTATATCAAAGGTATCGGAGTTGGAGAGATCAAGGCTAACAGATGCTGCGAACTCAGCTCCGCTATCCAGCGCAAAATCACCACTCAAATCGACACTACTCAAAGTCAGAAAAGCGATATCGCCATAGAGCGGAGCAGACACACTGGCCTCGTCAACAGCAACGAAACTAAAGCCGGCTGTACCGGTAAAGGTACCGCCATCAGAATCCAGTACCAGCGTCATATCCGACAGGCTAATACTGCTGAACGAGGGTTCGACGCCCTCCGAAACAGGTTCTTCTGCTACAACCGTCACCGTACCGTCTGTCATTCCAATACTGCTGTCCGCACTACTGACGGAACCGCTGACCTCCAGGCTGTAGGTCGTCTGATCGGTCATTAGATTTAGAAAATCTTCCAACGGAACATTCGTACTGAGCGTTAAATCGTTATAAACGACACTGGCAGCATCCTCCCCTGAACCGGTTAACGTACCGGATAAGACTATTTGCGCACCCGCCACAGGGTCGGTAACAGATAAGGTTAAATCCCCCAGATAAACCAATTCGTCATAGACTTCGACCTGAACCGCTGTTGTCGAATTTAATTCCAGCTCTTCTAAATACACATCATTGCTCAGCGAAAGCTCTTCCAGCATAGTTTGAATTCCAAGCTCGGTGAATTCAGCAATAGCAGCCATATCACGATCAAACAGATCAACAACATCTCCAGCTTCATCGGCAACGAGATCGAGAGGCGTGTCATAATCGGTCTCAAGCATATTGTTGACCAGGGATCTCATATCGCTCATCACAGCTTTAGCGATCACAATATCGGGGTCACCCGCATTGCCGCTGGGCTCTGGGTTATAGCTTCCATCACCACTGGCAGCGACAGCCGTATTGATGGCTGCTGTTTTATTCTCAATTTGCAGGATGACGGTATCATCAACCAGGTCGTCAAACGCGGTATTCGATGCAATCGCAGACCAGGCATCGGTCAGGTCACTTATTAGTATTCCATCCGTTGAACTAAAGATACCGTCTTCAAATGAATCTGCTAAAAGATCCACCACATCGGCCAGGGAAGTTGATTCATCCACCATCATTGTGACGGCTGCACAAAGCATTGCCGCCTGCTGCTCAAAAGCACTGGCGTTCGCCATGGCATCGGCGTTGGTAACATCAACAACGGCTGTATTTATGACATCGAAGCCAACCAATACCGAAACCTCACTGTTGGCATTGTCGACCACATCATCAGTGACCGGGCTGCCAGCTTCGAGAGTTTTACCGACAATTGCCGCCGCCATGTGTGTATAAGGAGTAATGGGAACGTTACTCACAGTACCAGAGCCTACAGAACCAATAACGCTGTCCATTTCCAGGTTTGGATCGGCCGCAATTGATTGACCAAAGGTACTGGAAGAAGGATCGTCATCAATCATTTCCGTGGTTGGCAGCGACGCAACAGATAACACCACAATGCCACCCTGATAGTTTTCCATATCAAGGGTGTAAGCACCTGACTCATCCGTTATAGCTGAGCCACGTTCAACCCAATCGCCATCGACCAGCTCCCTGGCCGTTACCTGGCCACCAATAATGATCCCTTTCGCTACTGCACCAGAAGCAGAGTAGGTAGTCGAATCATCACCATCTGAACCACCACTTGAGCAGCCGGCAAAGGCTAAAGCGATGGCTATAACGGCACTCAATCCAATTTTATTTAATTGCATTATTCATCTCCTTCAGGCCACTTATTTACATCAAGAGTCACCAGAATGAATAAAAATACCGAAGAGCTCAGGCTGAAACCCGCTTCACTTTCCATACTCTTGATACCTATCAGAATGAAGGTAGTAGAACACTCGAGGTTTACAGAGAACTAAAAATTGACGTGCAAAAAAATCAGCACAAATAATTGAAAAAGCGCCATTTAATTAACTATATAGACATAAAAAATACAGCAAAACCGCACATCCAAACACGGCACAGTTGAGCAGAAGCCACTCAAAAGCCTTACACATCAAGGGGGTATTATTTGAACGTCTATTCGTTAAAAGCCAACCGACGTTCAGTAGAAAATTACGCTGAATTAACCAACGTAAATACACTAACAAATAAAAACAATCCGGTGGGAACAGCCAAGCAAGCCGTTTAGATAAGGACGGGTTGAAATAATTTATTTTCGAACCTTGTTAAACCACTTCAAGACTAAAAAACCCAGGAAACCTCTGCCAGCAGGTACGCCGGGTAAAGCCCAAACTCACTGTCGTAACTATGCTCGTCGTCCAGCGGCAGAACCGCAGATAAATCGACGTTCATTGCATCCGTCGCGTTCACACTCAGAGCCAGATTGGCAAGCGCAGAGCCATCGTTCAGGTTCACAGAGATGCCGGATGAGACTGAAGTCAGAATATTAACCGGGTAACTGCCCTGCACGCTTGCATACCATTTGCCCAGCGTACTGATGGCACCGAGCTGATAGAAAGAATTACCGGCGCTGTTCGTGTCGTAACCAGAGCGGGCACCTGCACCGTTGTAATGAACTTCGGCGACGAGGTAGAGATCACTCAGTACGGTGTAATCGGCACCCAGCGTGGTCCGCAGGTAGTGGTGATCTTCATCGAGCAGCAAGGCGGTTTCCTGCCAGAGCCCTATCTCGTCGATCGCCGTTTGCGTACCCAGAGAAAAATTTAGGTTTTCACCATTAATGGCCAGCACGATAGCTTCGGCATCGATGCTGTTGACGGAGGCTTTAAAACGGCTGAACAGGACGCTGTCACTGCCGAACACCCAGCCAGCGTCAAATTCTGTCAACGCACCCAACTGCCAGGTACCGCGCAGTGCATCCACGCCGGGGCGATAATCGGTATCGGTGGCGTATAGATCGAAGGGATAGATGATGTCGACCGGGGAATAAAACTTAGCCAGGCCGAAGCTAATGGGCTGGCGGCCAAGGGTGTAATCGCCCGCGTTGCTGTACCAGGTGACCGAGAGCTGGTCGAGCTGCTGGTACAACCGGGTACGGTCACTCTCGCTGCCAAGGAGCAACGCATCCAGATCGAAGGCGCGGTAGTCTGCGGTAGAGGCCTCGTCATCGCCAACAAAATCGCGACGGGTTTCGCCCTGCAGTGAAAGCCCATAGCGCGCATTCAGCTGCGTGTTTTCGCTGCTGTATAGGTACAGGTTCCAGAAGCCTTCCAGGCTGCCCTGCCATTCGGTACGACCACTGATAACCGTGCTGCCATCTTCTGTGACAGAGGGGTAATCGCTGAGCTGCAGTGCGCTACTGATTTCCACGCTCTGGTCGTAATCGAGCGCAAACAGCGGCGCACTGATCAGCGGCAACAGCAACAGCGAAGCGTTAACCTTCATCACGCCGCTGCTCCCCAATCACCCTGCCGTCTTCTATATGAATCAACCGGCTGGCGCGCTCCATAATTTTTGGATCGTGGGTTGAAAAGACAAAGGTCATGCCCTGCTGACGGTTAAGCTCGTGCATCATGTCGAGCAGGTCCATACCGGTTTGCGAATCCAGATTCGCCGTGGGTTCATCGGCCAGAATAATATCCGGCCTGCTGACCATCGCGCGGGCAACGGCAACGCGCTGCTGTTGCCCACCGGAAAGCTGATTCGGCAGGCGCTGCTCTTTTCCCTTCAGGCCCACCTGCTCCAGCATGGCATATACCCGTGCTTTTCGTTCAGCGGCGGGAATGCCCTGCAGCAACATGATGTATTCACAGTTTTCGGCAGCGCTCAACACCGGAATCAGGTTGTAGGCCTGAAAAATAAAGCCGATATGATCACGGCGGAAATCGGAAAGCTCACGCCCGGACATCTCCGATATTGCCTTTTCTTTGAGCAGCACCGTGCCTTCGTCAGGGTTATCCAGGCCACCCATCAACTGCAGCAAGGTTGATTTACCCGAGCCGGAAGGCCCAACAATGGCGGTAAATTCACCCGGTTCTATTTGCAGATCAACCTGATGCAGTGCCCGTACCAGCGTATCGCCCTCGCCATAAAAGCGGCCCAGTTGTCGTGTTTCTATTACCGGTTTCATCAGCAGCTCCTATAAACTCCGGTGCAAGGCTTTCGCCGGAACAATACGCGCGGCATGAATCGCCGGGTACACCGATGCCAGCATGGTCATCAAAAAAACGGCGAACGGCAGCTCTGTAAACTGCTGCCATCTGAGCTCCGGCCGCAGTACCTCGGCCAAGGCCACACCGGAAAAATCCATATCGCCGTAATCGATTCCCATATGCGCAACCCACAACACCGCGACAGTGCCGATGACTGCACCAATGACCAGCGAGACCAGGCACAACATAAGGCCTTCCGTCATGATCAGCTTGAAGATGGTCAGCCTGCGGGTGCCAATGGCGAGTATCACGCCGAATTCGTAAGTGCGTTCATAGATCGACATAAACATGGCATTCACCACCCCCAGAATCGCGACCACAAACAGAATGCCGCCGACAATAAACATGCTGTAATCAAACATGCCGATCATGGAGGCAAGCTCAGGCATCAGGGTTTTCCAGCCTTCAGCAAGGTTGTTTGCGATTGAAAGCTCACGCCAGATGGCCAGAGATTTATCGCCAGAGAGTGTTTCCTGCTGAAAGTTAAACGCAATTTCATGAATGGCAGAGCCTAACCCCAGCATCTGCTGCGCCAACGGTAACTGAATAAAGACCAGCCCCTCATCAAAAAACTTGGAGTTCATTTTGAAAATACCGGTGACGCGGAACAAGCGCTGCTCAATTTCCTGAGTTTCATAGTTGTTCAGAGAAACCACCAGCCGGTCACCCGGTTTGGCTTCCAGCTCTTCGGCCAGGCGTGTGCCTATCAAAATTTGGGTTTCTGCGTCGTCGTCGGAAAGGTAGCGTCCGGCAACGATGCTTTGCTTCAATTTAGAAACCTGCGCTTCGCTTTCAGCGCGAATGCCCACCACCTGCACGGAAAGATTATTGGCGGTACTCGACACCATACCGAAATCCATGGTGCGCACGGTATAGCTTTGCACCAGCGGGTGGCTTTGCAGTTTTTCCAGCAACGCATCCGGCGAGTTTACCGGCAGCTCGGCATCATATTCTGCTCTGTACCCGACCTGATGGATCTGCGCATCGCCGGGGTACAGGCGCGTGGCCGAGCGGATCATCACATCCGACATGGCCTTCATATAACCATCGGAAAATATCAACAATGCCAGCGTCATGCTGATCAGCAAAACCGTCAGCGCCGTCCGGCGCTTGTTACGCGCAATATTTCGCAGTGCCAGCTTGAAGATAAGGTTCATGAGTTACAGCCCCCTCATGGCATCAACCGGTACAATGCGTGCCGCTTTCAACGCCGGAAACACAGCGATCAGAGCAACCGAGCCAATGACAATCAACGCCGGCTCTACAAACACAGCCAGGTCCCACTGCCCCTTCATGTGGGCCATAACAACACCGGAAATCTCCATCGGCTCGGGTAAGGCAAAGCCGGTGCTGGCCAGCCAGTAGTTCAGCGGCAAAGCAGCCAACAAACCGAAAAGGCAACTCAAGCCTGCCAGTAACAGGGTTTCCTGAATGATTAAAAAGAACAACCGCGAGGGCGACGTGCCAATGGCCTTCAGTACACCAAACTCACCGGTTCGCTCGAGCACAGACATCAGTACGGTATTGAGCACGCCAATACACACCAGAAAGATAATGATGTAATAAAAGATATAGCCGCCTTCAATATCGGCCTGCATGGTTTTGTAGAATTCTTCGGACACCACCTTCCAACTGGCCGCCTCAAGCTCGGGCCTATCCGCCAGCCACTGGTTCAGTTGTGCCGTCAGTTCGTCGCTTTGCCGGTAATTGCCTGCCAAAACAACCCAATAGTGAGCCTCACCCGGCATAGCAAAAAAATTCTGGGCGGCCAGCAGCGGCAGATAAACAGTGCGCGCATCCAGGCTTTCCGTTGAACCGATCAGGCCGACAATGCTGAACAGATCGTTGGCCAGCGAGCCATCAGCACCTTGCGAGATCAGTACCAGTTCATCACCCAGCGCCACCTGCAATTGCCGGGCAACGGCAGCGCCAACCATTACCTCAAAATAGCCGTCGCTGTTCGGCTGTGCATTGAAGTAACGGCCCTGTTTGATTTTTTCAGCCAGAAACGAAAGCCCGGCTTCTTTTTGCGCATCAACACCCACAACCTGAACAGGGAAGCTTTTTGTTTCGCCATAGGCCAGTGCGCCACTCTTAATGCGTGGTGCCGCGGCACTCACCAGCGGCAAAGAAGTAAGCTGCTGATAGAAGGCATCGCTGGCCGGCACCGCCTTGTAGAGCGTTGCCCGTTGCTGATAACCAACTTCACTGATCTGCGCGTGACCGGTACTGTCTTTGGTGAAGAAATCGATCACCTGCTCATAGCTGCCATTCTGCACAGAAAGCGACAACACCAGCAAAACATAGCCACCCAACATGCTGAGCATGGTCAGCACGGTACGCCGCTTATTGCGCAGGATGTTGCGGAATGCTAATCGGAGCATCAGCATACGGCCAGCCTCAGCGTCTTTTTTTCAGGTTTTGCAGGCTGAAAAAATCTTCGTCCAGGTCGATATCGAACGCCATCGATTCATACACAACCCGGGTTTTATTGCCTTCTTTGTTGAGTGGCACCAGCTCCAGAACGGTAGGCAGGGTGACGCCATCAAATGTTTTCACTTCGCTGAAGGTCATTTCGCGCATGGCGGTGCCATCTTCATCGAAATAGATTTGCCTGACCGGCAACAGGCTGTGTTTTTCCACCAGAATCTGCATTCGACCCCAAACCGTCACGGTGTTTTCTTTGGCGAGCAGATCGAGCTGATAAAGGTTGCCGGTTTCGCTCAGGGTGACATCAAATTCATCGACCCAGGAGCCTTCACGCATCAGGTCATCATTGGTGAAATCGGAACCCATCCAGCTGCCCATCATCATGGAGGGCGGCACCTTAATGACCTTGTTGATCTTAGGCAGGTAGTTCCACATTTCGTTTTCGCGCTTAAGCGTGGCAATGCCCTGCTCTTTTTTCGGCGCGGTGACCTTCACCAGTGAGTAATCCAGGCCAATGGCCCAGGAATCAAGAGAAACAGACCGGCTGAAATCTTTGGTTTCAATCTCCATAGTCATGGAGGCGTGGGCGTTTTCCTGCTGGTAGAGGTTATCGATCTTTTCAAGCAACTGAACACCATCGATACCCTCTGCCAGCAGCGGGTAAGGCAACAACAAGAAACACAAGGTACTCAGAAATTTTCCCGCTCTGTTTCTCATCGCAAGCTCCTATTTAAGGAATGTGGATTGGGAGGCCACCAGCGGTGAAAGCTGAATACCCCATTTTTCCATAGCCTTCTTACTGTAAATATAGTGCCCCGTTTGCGAATTGCTGGAGGCAATACTGCTCACCGGCACACCACTAAGCACCAGCCGAATAATCCGCGAAGCAGACTTACCCTCTTCATAGGCCGAAATTACATAGCCACCGGCGGCTTTATCGGGCGCTACGGAAAAATCCCACAGTGCAAACAGCGGCACCTTTAACGCAGTTTGAGCATAGAGCATGGCAGACTCATCGCTAAACGCAGCGCCGTCGTCATGCCGTAAGGTGTGGTAGGTGCCAACAATCACGGCCCTGTAGCGCTCATGCGCACCGGCGATCGCCGTCTTCCATTCCCGCGCCGAGTTGGTCAGCAGAATATCCACCTGTGTGCCCTGAACCTCCACACTGCGCTGATCAGCAAACTTTTCGCTGACGGTATTCTGCATAGTAGTCGAGTTATCCATCAGCACCAGAATGGGTAAATTCCCTTTGGTTACCTTGGATACGTGGCGAATCGATGCCTCAATAAACGGCCGTTCATAAATGCCGGTCATCGGCGAGCCGCCACCCAGCCCGTATTGTCGCGCAGAACCGTTAATCCCCAGAAACACAATGGGTATACCGGAGGTTTTAATTTCCATCCCGACGGTGGTGAGTGCGTTGTCATCACCAATAACCACAACATCCGGCTTGGTTTTTCTGATTTCAGCCACAATTTCAGCGGCTTTCTGTTGCCATTGTTCCGGCGGCAGGTTCTTGCTATCCAGCGATCGCTGAATAAATTCGTACCCGGAAGAGGAATTTTCTTTAATCGCCCGAACATAATCGGCATCCCATTGGTATTCGGGGTGGTAACTGGAAACAATAAATATTGTCGTGGCCTGTGCGGACAGGCATAAGAGCATCAATGCCAGTGAAGCAATCCATTTGTTAATCATGATGTGGTTATCTCACTCTAACTTTTTTCACGTTGGTTTAGGTTCATGAAAAGCTAAGGTCAAACAACGCCGCAGGCGGTTTTATTATTTTTTGTCTACCTGTCGGATGTTTCGAGTAGCTTGGTAATTGATCAATTCCGATCAGTATTATTAATAATTTTAGCGGCCACACATTAACAGGCCATGAATTTAAGTTGTTGATCTGAATAAGGGTTCAGCCAAGAGCAGCACCGATCTATTGGGTTCCTGCTGTTTCTTATGTAAAGTGCCTGTGCTTCCACCATGACAGGTTAAATGGCTCAATGTTCAACCGACCACTCAGGCTTCTGGCCGCTCTTATTTCGGGCCTATGCATGCCATTGGCTTTGGCACCCTTTAATATCTGGCCACTGGCACTTATTGGCATCGCCACTGCTATCTGGCTGAATCACACGGCTGAAAACAGTAAAGAAGCCTCGTTACTTGGCTGGCTCTATGGCGTCAGCTTCTTCGGTCTGGGGGTTTCATGGATATACGGCAGCATGCAAACAGTGGAAACACCCGTATGGCTGTCGGTCTTTTTAACCGCCGGGTTTTGTCTGGCACTGGCGCTGTTCTTCCTGTTTCAATTCTGGTTTTATCATAAATTCCTAAAATCCCTGCCCGGCGCACTGATGCTGCTGGCGCCCTGCTGGTGGGTCGTGAATGAGTGGCTGCGGGAATGGGTATTCACCG
The DNA here is from genome assembly GCF_004341165.1 of Reinekea marinisedimentorum. Taxonomy (GTDB): domain Bacteria; phylum Pseudomonadota; class Gammaproteobacteria; order Pseudomonadales; family Natronospirillaceae; genus Reinekea; species Reinekea marinisedimentorum. The sequence continues at coordinate 159,864 of NZ_SLZR01000006.1, read as the reverse complement.
GTATTCCCTGGCTGTTTGCCGGCTACGCCACAATCAACCTGCCGATAGCCCAGCTCGCGGCTGTTGTCGGTGTTTACGGGCTCAGCCTGATTATGGCGCTGATCGCCGCCTGGCTGCTCATTGCTGCATTGCACTGGAAAGCCGAAAAGAAAGCCGCCATGACTGCCGCTTTCGGCTCGGTGGTGCTGTTCATTATTGCCCTCGCTGCCGGGCTGACCTTCCCTGCAGCACATTGGACAAGCAGCCAACAAAGCATCCGGGTTGCCGCCGTACAATCCAACATCAATCAAAAAACCAAATGGATCGAAGCTCAACAGACGCCCACCTTAAGATTCTTCGGCAAGGCACTGACGGTTCATGGCGAAGCTGACCTCATGCTCTGGCCGGAGGCCGCGATGACCCGGCTGGAAGACGAAATACCCACCTACCTGTCCGACATCAACGCCTTTGCCGCTAAGCACGATATGGCCCTGCTGACCGGCATTATTACCCACGAGAACTTCACCACCTACTACAACGCCATTAAAGGTTACGGCACCGCCAGCGGTGAGTACCGCAAACAACACCTGGTGCCCTTTGGCGAGTATGTTCCGCTGGAAGGCGTGCTGCGCGGGCTTATCGCCTTCTTTGATTTACCGATGTCGACCATGCGCCCGGCCGGTGAGCGGCAAAGCCCAATTCAGGCGACGGTGAACGACCAGCCTTACTTTGTGGCACCGGTCATCTGTTACGAAGCCGCCTATCCGAATCTGGTTCGCCGGCTGGCTAAAGAGGCTAATCTGATTGCGGTGGTCAGCAATGACGCCTGGTTTGGCGATTCTATCGGCCCTCATCAGCACTTACAGATCACCCGTATGCGGGCCATTGAAAATGGTCGGCCGATGGTTCGTGCAACCCAGAATGGCATATCAGCACTGGTTGATGGCAACGGTGAAATTGTCGTTCGCTCCGAACAATTTGTTGAAGCGATCCTGGAAGGTGAGCTAACTCTGAGAAGCGGCTTAACGCCCTTCCAGACATACAACAGTGCCCTGCTGCCGGCCGGTTTAATTCTTATCATTCTGGCGATGATGGCACTCGGCAACCGCGTCAGTAGCCGAGCGGTTCAAAAAGCAGAGTAAAACGCCTGGCAACGCAGATTAATTGCCCGGCCAGTCTAATTTTAGGCCGGCGATGGGCTGACCTTATGGGGCAGAGTCTGTACACTTCCTTCCCTACTAAAAAAGGATCCAACCGGGTTGCGGCCGTCTATTACCGCCCGCCACGGTTTTGGAATCCAATAAAGCTCTGCAAGAGCCTAAAGCCCACAAGGCCGCTCTCAAGCAGGTACGTTAAAACCACAAAACTTTTAATTAAGTTATCAGTGGAGAGTCAAAACACATGTCATCCATGATCGAAGTGAAGTCGGTCCAAAAGTCGTTCGGCCGTCTGAAAGTCATTAATGACTGCAGCTTCAACATCGAAAAAGGCTCCATAACGGGCATGATCGGCCCAAATGGCGCGGGGAAATCGACCATATTCAACATTATCGCCGGGACCATCCCGCTCGATACCGGCAACATTATTCTCGACGGCGAAGATGTCACCAACCAAACTGCCAATGCGCTGTTCGGTAAGGGCCTGCTGCGCACCTTCCAGATTGCCCATGAGTTTTCTCATATGACGGCTCTGGAAAACCTGATGATGGTGCCGCCCAGACAGCTTGGCGAAAACCTGTTCAATGCCTGGTTCCAGCCGGGTAAGGTTGCCAGGCAGGAGACCAAAAACCGCCGCAAAGCGCTGGAGGTGATCGACTACATTGGCCTCGATCACGTTAAAAACGAACTGGCTGGCAACCTTTCCGGTGGCCAGAAAAAACTGCTGGAATTGGGTCGCACCATGATGACGGATTCCAAAGTAGTACTGCTCGATGAAGTCGCCGCGGGCGTAAACCGCACCCTGCTTAAAGGCCTGACCGACAACATACTGCGGATGAACCGCGATTTAGGCGTGACCTTTCTGGTGATCGAACACGATATGGACATGATCGCCAAACTCTGCGACCCGGTTATTGTACTGGCTCAGGGCAGCGTCATGGTTGAAGGCAAAATCGAAGACATCCAAAACAACCCGCAAGTGATCGAAGCCTATTTCGGCAGTACCGACGCTGCCTGATCCCGTGGAGAAAACATGGCAATTATAGAAACAAAGAATATTCATGGCGGCTATGGCGGCATGAACATCCTCAATGGCGTCAATATGTCGATTGAGCAAGGCGAAGTCGGGGTCATTATCGGGGCGAACGGTGCCGGCAAATCGACATCGCTGAAGGCGATATTTGGTTTGCTGAACGTAACCGAAGGCGCTATCGAACTGAACGGTGAAAACATCACCAACCAGGCACCGCACCTTCTGGTGGAAATGGGCATGGCGTTTGTGCCACAGGAAAAGAACGTTTTTGTCAGCATGACCGTGGAAGAAAACCTGGAAATGGGTGCCTTCCTGCGCAAAGACAACTTCAAAAGCACGCTCGATTCCGTCTATCACTACTTCCCGGATTTAAAAGACAAGCGCTATCAGCCAGCGGGTGAACTTTCCGGTGGTCAGCGGCAGATGGTCGCCATGGGCCGCGCCCTGATGATTGAACCCAAGGTTCTGCTGCTAGACGAACCGACTGCCGGCCTGTCTCCACTGTACATGAACGAAATTTTCGATCGCGTCGTTGCCATCAATAAAGAAGGCGTTGGCATTCTGATGGTCGAACAAAACGCCAAACAGGCGCTGGCCATTGCTCACAAAGGCTTTGTTCTGGCGGCCGGGCGTAACCGGTTTACCGATACCGGCGAAAACCTTTTGAATGATCCGGAAGTTGCCAAAAGCTTCCTTGGCGGTTAACGGACAGGAATAAACAATGAACGAATTAGTTTTCTTTATTAATAAAGTGCTGATCTCCGGTGCGGTGATCGGCTCTATTTACGCGATGGGAGCCATCGGCGTCACGCTGATTTTTTCTATCCTGCGTTTTGCTCATTTCGCCCATGGCGATTTGATGACCACAGGCGCATTTGTCACGCTGTTTTTAACTGCCATGTTCCCGGAAGCCGGCCATGCTGTTGGCTTACCCACCGCTTTTGTGATGATGCCCTTCGCTATGGTCATTACCAGCTTTCTGGCCATTGGGCTTGATAAGGCCTTTTACAAACCATTGCGTGAAGCCAACGTAAAACCGGTGGTTATGGTTATGGCCTCCATCGGCGTCACATTGATGCTGCAGGGTGTTGTGCGGATATTCTTCGGCACCAGCTCACGCAACCTGTTCGTTGACGACCGCAAGGAAATCTTCCGCCTCGAACTGCCGTGGGAATTAGCCTCGCGTAAAATCATTATTACCGAACCCCAGGTCTTGCTGTTTGTATTCACCATTGTCGCCGTTGTTGCGCTGCACTACTTCCTGACCCGCTCACGGCTGGGTAAAGCGATGCGAGCCACTTCCGATAACGCTGACCTGGCCCGCATTTCCGGCATCAACACCAAAACTGTCGTGACCGTTACCTGGGTTATTGCCGGCTGTCTGGCGACAGCGGCAGGCACTCTGCTTTCTCTCGATGTTGCGCTCAAACCCGACCTCAGCTTCCAGATTCTGTTACCGATCTTTGCGGCTGCCATCGTCGGTGGTGTTGGCCACCCTTATGGCGCTGTCATTGGCGGCTTTGTGGTTGGCTTTGCGGAAACACTGGCCGTTTTCAACTGGGCTATTCTGCTGCGACCGCTGGAAAAAGCCTACGAGTGGGATCTGCCCAGCAACCTGGCGCTGGTGCCGACTGAATACAAAATAACCGTTCCGTTTTTCATACTGATCGCCATTCTGGTTCTGAAACCGACCGGTATTCTGAAAGGGCAGGTGCTGTGATGAGCAATAAGTTACTAATGAACCATAAAAAAGAATTCCTGCTGTTTGGCGGCCTGTTCGCCATAATTCTGCTGATCATGGCATTCATGGGTACAGCCTATGGCCTGCGCATGCTGGTAGAGGCAGCCTGTTATGCCATCATCGCATTCGGCCTGACCATTCAATGGGGTTATGCGGGCCTGTTCAATGCCGGCATCATGGGCTTTATGGCCATGGGTGCCTTCGTCACCATGCTGTTCAGCTTCCCGGTGAATGAACAATTTTGGTCATCCGGCCTGGCCGGCGACTTGGGCAGCGTACTGCTTAAGCTGATCATCGGCATTGTGCTGATCGTCGGTTCCATCAAAATCACTCGTTTTGGTGTTCCGAAAAAAGCACAGCAGGCTGTCACCCTAGTCTTAATTGGCGTTGTGTATCTGGTTTATATGAACGCTTTGGCTCCGGTGGCCGATTCTATTGAAAAAGAAGTCGGCTTCATTGGCGGCTTTGGCCTGCCTTCATGGCTGGGTTGGGTCGTAGGCGGTATTGCTGCCGGGTTAATCGCTTACTTTGTTGGCCACATCTGTTTGGGTCTGCGCAGTGATTACCTGGCCATTGCCACACTGGGCATTTCAGAAATCATTAAAGCCTTTCTGAAAAACGCCGACTGGCTGACCAACGGCACACTCACCGTTTCGCCACTGCCCTGGCCTACTCCGGGTGCTGCCGATCTCGGCTTTATTATGGCGCGCGCCAGTTACCTTTCATTAACGGCGCTGGTCATTGCGCTTATCTTCTTCCTGCTCACCCGCGCCTATAACGCGCCATGGGGCCGAATGCTGCGCGCCATTCGCGATAACGAAGTGTCTTCACTGGCCATGGGTAAAGATGTCAACAAACGCCGCCTGGAAGTGTTTGTTTTCGGCTCATTCCTGATGGGCGTCGGTGGCGCTATTCTCGCGACCTTTAACGGCCTGTTTGACCCGAACGGCTATATTCCGCTGAATCACACCTTCCTGATCTGGGTAATGGTGATTCTCGGTGGAGCCGGCAACAACCTGGGCACACTGTTTGGCGCAGTGTTCGTTTATATTATCTGGACAATGTCTGAACCTGCCGCGCTGTTTGTGTTCGATATTATCCGTAATATTGGCGACAGTGTTGGTTGGGAAGCGCCACAGGATCTCGACAGCCGAGCGCTTCAGGCCCGGGTATTTGTCATTGGCCTGACCATCAGCCTGGTATTGCGTTACGCACCCAAGGGCGTAATACCGGAGAAAGTTGCCCGGCACGGATAATCCTTTTCGGGCGTAATAAAAAAGCGCGGTATAAACCGCGCTTTTTTCGTTTTAAACTTGCCTAAACCTTACAGCTTACCCTTTTCAATGATCTTGCCGTTTTCGACAGCCATTTCGATGATCAGGCCGGGGACATCACCCTTTTCATCAAACTCATGACTACCGGCCGCACCTTCGTAGTTAATATCTTTGCCTTCAGCAATCAGCTTCTTAGCTTTTTCCCACTGACCCGGCAGAATAACTTCGCCCGGCGCGCTGGAAACTTTACGCAGTGCCGCAGACAAACCAGCCTTATCAGCTGAGCCATTTTCTTCAATTGCCAGAGCAATCAGGAAGGCTGCATCATATGCCTGACCGGCAAAGATCGCGTTAGGGTCCAGCGCCATTGCTCTCATTTCATCTGCAAAAACGTTTTGGCCAACAATATCGGGAATACCCGGCTTGGTCGCAATCATGCCTTCCAGAATGTCACCACCAATGGCGTCGACCAGGTTCTGCGCGATCATACCGTCGCCGCCAACAAACTGCAGGAAGTCACCGCTTTCATAAGCCTGACGCAAGATAGTCTGACCGGAGGTATCGGCATAGGCTAAAACCACCAGAGTTTCCGCACCAGAAGCCGCCAGTGAACCAAGCTCGGCACGGTAGTCTGCTTTACCGTCTTCGTGCGCTTCGTTGGCCAGAACTGTACCACTGAATGCAGCCTCGAGGCCTTCAGCAAACGGCTTGCCGTAATCGTTGTTTACATAGGTAATGGCAATTTCTTCAATACCCTTAGATTCCAGCAATGCGGCCAGTTTTTCTGCCTGGAATGCATCGGAAGGCGCCGTGCGGAAGAACAGGTCGTTATCGTCCAGACCTGAAACCGAAGGCGATGTCGCGGATGGTGAAATCATCAGAACGCCCGCGGGAACACCAACGTTGTTTGCTGCGGCAATTGCCGCGCCTGAACAAAGCGCACCGACCATCGCGATTGCACCTTCGCTGTTGATCAAACGGTCTGCACCATTGGAAGCTGCCGCTGCATCAATACAGCCGGTATCGGCACTTGGCATAGAGATGTAATCGCCATTGAGAATACCACCCTGAGTATTCACGTGTGCAACAGCCAGTTTGGCACCTTCAAAGATTGCCGGTGTCATACTTTCAATTGGGCCGGTGAAACCACCTAAGAAACCTACTTTAACTTCGGCATGTGCCATGCTCATCATGGAAGCAGCTGCCACTGCAACGCCTAATGCTTTTTTTAATTTCATTTTGATCTCTCTTTATTATTAATGCCTCTGGGACCACAGCATGTTGCGTAACTTTGTAAAGAAATACAAGACAACCGCCGTCAATTTCCAAGCGCCGGGCAACCCGCAGTTTAATAGAAGGATCACTCCCACAAATAGTAGACCGGGCCTGGTTACAATCTGATAACATTGGCAGCAATCTATTTAAACTACCAGCTTCCCTAACAGCTTGTAGAGTTACTGATTTAAGCCATGTTTTAGCGGTAATATTTGGGTCAAATACCTATTTTTTACTTGAGCGATGCCAGAAAACGCGTATCCTTCGGGCCTTATTTGTATGACTATATGACAATTATTACAGGCACCCCGTGCCACCGCTTGCTGGTTACCGCCGACCGCTTACATAATTAAAGCTTTTAAAACTTATAGGTTTGTATTATCAAACAGTCTTAAAAATGAACATTTTAAAATTGCACAAACAAATAAGTTTAAATTTGAACGAATTCAGACCTTTCAAACAGGGGTATCACAGTGCCCTACTTTCTATCAACTTCAACACAGACAGGCTGGTAAATGTCCAATAACATCCTCGTAATTAATTCTGGTAGTTCTTCCATTAAGTTTTCATTGTTCGATATGTCATCTGAAGCCGAGCGCGCAAGCGGCCTGGCTGAACGTTTAAACACTGCGGAAGGCGAAATCACCATCAAATCAGCAGAAGGCAAATTAAACCTGAAGCTGGAAAAAAGCGACTACCGATCAACTCTGGAAGTCATCATCAATACCCTGACTGAACAGGGCCTGATGGACACTCTGCCAGTCGCTATTGGTCACCGCGTTGTTCACGGCGGCGAATTCTTCAGTGACCCCGTTCTGGTTACTGCCGATGTTATTGAAAAAATCAAACAGTGTATTCCTCTGGCACCTCTGCATAACCCAGCAGCGGTTGCAGGCATTGAAGCCATGGAAAGCCTGTACCCTGAAATTCCACAGGTAACTGTGTTTGATACTGCTTTCCACCAAACTCTGCCACCTAAAGCCTACCTTTACGGTGTTCCTTACGAGCTTTATGAAGAATTGGGTGTACGTCGTTACGGCATGCACGGTACCAGCCACCAATACGTTTCTTCTGAAGCTGCCAAGCGACTGGGCCTGGGTGAAAAGCACGGCATTCTGACTGCCCACCTGGGTAACGGTTGCAGCTGCTCTGCTGTCGTAAACGGCAAATGTGTTGATACAACCATGGGTATGACGCCTCTGGAAGGCCTGTTGATGGGTACCCGAAGCGGTGATGTAGACCCTGGTCTGCACCAGTTCCTGCACGATCAAAAAGGCTGGAGCATTGAAGAGATTACCAACGTTCTTAACAAGAAGAGCGGTCTGTTAGGCATTTCTGGCGTTTCCAACGATATGCGTTCAGTTGAAGCTGCTGCTGAAGAAGGCAACGAGCGCGCACAACTGGCTCTGGATGTATTCCACTTCCGCCTGGCACGCCAACTGGGTGGCCTGGCTGCTTGCCTGCCACAGCTTGACGCACTGGTCTTTACCGGCGGCATCGGCGAGAACTCTCGCTCCACCCGCGCACTGATCATCAACACCATGAAGATTCTGGGCATTGAGCTGGACGAAGAGCTGAACAAAACCAACGGCAACGAGCTGGGTGTGATCTCTAAAGGCAATGGCCCGAAAGCTATTGTTGTAAACACCGCTGAAGAACTGATGATCGCACGTGCAGCACAAGCACTGATTTAATTATTTACGGAGATTAATTCTGTGAAATATACCTACTTTATATCTGCAACAGGTGCCGGCACGGGTTTAACATCCGTGTGTCTGGGCCTGGTTCGCGCATTGGACCAGCTGGGTGTGCGAGTTGCATTCAGTAAGCCAATCGCCCAGCAGTTTGGCAACGACAACGAACCTGAACGCTCCACACACCTGGTAAATGCCACCCTTGGCCTGAACCCGGCAGAACCGATCAAACTGGCTCACGCACAACAGCAGCTGGCACTGGGCCACACCGACCCGCTGATGGAAGACGTTATCCAGATTGCTCAAAGCTCTGCGGAAGAAGCTGATGTGCTGATTGTTGAAGGCCTGGTGCCGGTAGCGGATGAAAGCTACATCGCCGAGCTGAACCGTAACATGGCAAAAGCACTGGATGCTGACGTCATTCTGGTTGCAGCTAAAAATGCCGACAGCACAGCGCAATTAAACGAACGCATCAAGATGACAGCCAGCCTGTTTGGTGGTGTTAATCACCGTCGTGTCATAGGCTGCATCCTGAACAAGGTTGGCGCGCCTGACCCATCCGAGCAGCAGGTTATTGCCGAGGAAGATCCAAGCATGGCATCTGCTGAACCGGCTGAAGTTGTACCTGCAGAAGATTACGCAAACATCCTGCCTGTATTCCAGAATGACGGCTTCAAGTGCTTAGGCGCTGTTGAATGGAACCCATTACTGGTTGCGCCTCGTACCCTGGATGTTGCTAACCACCTGGGTGCCACTGTCTTTAATGAAGGCCAAATTGCCGAGCGCCGGGTACAAAGCATTACCGTTTGCGCCCGCACCATGCCGAACATGCTGCACACCTTAAAAGCCGGCGCACTGGTGGTAACACCGGGTGACCGTAACGATGTTCTGCTGGCCGCTTCTATGGCCGCCCTTAACGGTGTACCTTTGGCCGGCATCATCCTAACCGGCGACATCATGCCACCTACGCATGTGATGAACCTGTGTCACGCAGCCTTCACCAGCGGCTTACCGGTAATGACATCAAAGCTGAACACCTTCCGTTCTGCTCAGCGCCTGAACTCAATGAACACCGAAGTGCCTGCGAATGACGTCAACCGCATGGAAAGCGTCATGGATGCGGTTGCCGCTTCTATTAATGCTAAATGGCTGGCTGAACGCGCTGAAGTTATTGAAGAGCGCCGCCTGTCACCACCGGCATTCCGCCACCTGCTGGTTCAACAAGCACGCGCTGCGGCCAAGCGAATCATTCTGCCGGAAGGCACAGAGCCACGCACCATCCGTGCTGCGTCTATCTGTCAGGAAAAAGGCATCGCACAGTGCGTTCTGCTGGGTGACCCGGAAGAAATCCGCCGCGTAGCCCTGACTCAGGATATCGTTCTGCCTGACAGCATTGAGCTTGTTGACCCTGAAGTTGCCCGAGCTAAATACATTGCACCGATGGTTGAGCTGCGTAAGCACAAAGGCCTAACAGCGCCAATGGCAGAAGCTCAACTGGAAGACTGTAACGTTCTGGGCACCATGATGCTGGCACTGGACGATGTAGACGGCCTGGTTTCTGGTGCAGTCAACACCACAGCCAACACCGTTCGCCCTGCTCTGCAGCTGATTAAAACCCGACCGGACGCAAGCCTGGTGTCCTCTGTGTTCTTCATGCTGCTGCCTGATCAGGCTGTGGTCTATGGTGACTGCGCAATCAACCCGGATCCTAACGCTGAACAGCTGGCCGATATCGCAATTCAATCCGGCGACTCTGCTAAAGCGTTCGGCATTGAGCCACGCATCGCCATGATCAGTTACTCAACCGGTCAATCCGGCACTGGTAGCGATGTTGAAAAAGTTCGTGAAGCAACCCGTATTGCCAAAGAACGTCGCCCAGACCTGCTGATCGATGGCCCTCTGCAGTACGATGCCGCGTCCACGCCTTCTGTTGCAGCGTCAAAAGCGCCTGACAGCCAGGTTGCTGGCCGCGCTACCGTCTTTGTATTCCCGGATTTGAACACCGGTAACACCACCTACAAAGCCGTACAGCGCAGTGCCAACGTAGTGAGCATCGGCCCTATGCTTCAGGGCCTGCGCAAGCCGGTTAACGATCTGTCTCGTGGTGCACTGGTTGAAGACATTGTCTACACCATTGCCCTGACAGCGATCCAGGCTGCACAAATGAAAAATGCCTAATCGCCCCTAGTAGCGACGGCATAAAAAAGGCCAGCCCGGTTAGGGCTGGCCTTTTTCGTTTCAATACCCGCAAAATCCAATGCCAAGACCTCTTCACGAGGGGCATTCTGCTATCAGTGGTAATTGCCGGTAAAGCGATCTTCCGGCTGAATCTGCTTAACCGAGTAAGAGTCCTCTTTCAGAAAATCATCCGGCAAACAATGGTGCATCTGCAGCAGTGCGGATGCTTTTTGCCAGCCTTCACCGGCGATCAGATGACCACCTTTCAGATCAAGACCATAGCTGCGCATAACCCGAGCCTGCGCCAGCGTTAACAAAGCCTCTGGGCTTTCAGCGTCTTGACCAGTAACAACCGGAATCTGCTGACACATCAGGCCTACTGAACGCGCCTTGATGTCAACGGCTGCCGGACAGGTTGCCGAGACCAGGCACACAACCATGTTCTTATGGCCCTGCAGTTTATTAACCTGATGAATGAGGGGGTAATTTCCGAGAACGACGCTCGGCCGAATTAAAAACTGACGCTTTAAATGAAAGCTGAAACGCTGCCTCAGCTCGATGAGCTCACGCTTTGTAGCAACACGCTTTACTGCGCGATACCAAATAGATTTCCAATCCTGTAATGACATTACGGATTCAGGTGCAATCTGACAATCTGCTACATCCTTTATAGCGCTGGCCATAGCCATACCATCCATAGTACTTGTCGGACACAACGCTGTATCCAAATCAAATACTAAAACCTGCATTTTAAAAATTGCCCCTCAACAGTAAGCAGCAGCCGAAAAACGCACTACTCCTAAAAAATATCAATTTTATTGTTAATTCGCTCTGGCAGTAAAAACCATATTGAATTTACAAAAGAATGGGAAGTTAATTTGTCTGATTATTTGACATTCGTCCAAATTAAGCTAAATGCGATCGATTATTGATCAGCACATCAATAACACCGATGCAGCCTTCAGTCAGAAGATTAGCAACAACGAAGGGATAAACTGTGCAATATTCATGGAAAATAACACCCGAAACCTTCAACTATTTAAACTAAGACTATTGCCTTAAAAGAAACAATCGCCAAGCATATGATTTATAAAGGTCTTCAGCAATTCAGGCAATCAAGAAAGACACTCGTATATTAATTTCCATGCCATATAAAGCTGTCTATATAGCCAATATAATAAACTTTGATAGCAGCCACTTAACTTAACAGCAGCAACACCAGCGGAGCACCGGCAAACCAGATGAAAGTTATCGATCTGATTAGAGAAAAAAGTGATCAAATAACGAGGCACCCCGGTGAATTGATGGATCGCCTTAATCCGCAGGTTCGTCAGTATTTAATTGGTGCTATGAACAATGCCAAAAGCAGCCACTGGTTCAATTGGGCAGCCGACGCTGAGGTCAAGGAAGTTACGACATTCAAGCCTGAGCATACCAATGACCAGTACTGGGACCATGACACCAACTCCCCTGCTCATAAGATATACCTGCAACTGACCGACACGCTGAATGAGGTCACCTACACCGGTGAGTGGATTGAAGTGACACAGGAGCGTATTAATCAGTTTGCGGCAGTAACCGAAGACGAGCAATGGATTCATACCGACCCGGAACGCGCGGCCATTGAATCTCCTTTCCGTACAACGGTGGCTCATGGATTTTTGACCTTATCGCTGATACCGAGGCTGATGAACATCACCAACCCGGAGGTTAATGCTTTCTCCGGAGCGAAAATGGTGGTTAACCTCGGCTTAAACAGAGTGCGCTACCCTTACCCGGTAAAAGCCGGTTCTCGGCTACGCGGCTCCAAGAAAGTCATAGAAGTACAGCGCGTTAAACGCGGGCTGGAAGTGACCGAAGAGATTACTGTTGAAATTGAAGGTTGCCGACGACCTGCCTGTATTGCACAAACCGTGGTACTACTGGTTTTTTAAGCAGCCGAAGGTGACCCGCTCGTTGCCGCCGTAATCGCAACGGGAATCTACCTCAGCAAAACCACTATCACTGAGAATTGACCGAACCCTTTCAGCCTGCTGCCAGCCATGTTCCAGGAACAACCATCCCCCGGGCTTCAGGCAGCGAGTAGCCTGAGTGGCAATCAGTTCGATATCCGCAAAACCGCTCTGCGGGGCGACCAGCGCACTGCTCGGCTCAAAACGCACATCACCCTGCTCCAGGTGAGGGTCTTCTGAATCTATGTAAGGCGGGTTGCTGACGATGATATCCAGCGAGCTGCCGGGAACGCCGGCGCACCAGTTACCCTTAGTAAACTGAACGTTCAGTGACAGATTCCGCGCATTCGCGCTGGCCAGCTCAATGGCCTCATCAATACAGTCAATCCCCATGATCGACCAGGAAGGCCTTTCCGATTTTAATGCCAACGCAATGGCACCGGTACCTGCCCCCAAATCAAGACAGCTCAGCGGCCTTTCATTCTGCTTTTCCAGCACCGTTTCTACCAGCACTTCGGTATCCGGGCGCGGAATCAGTGTTGCCGGAGAGGTTTTGATCGGCAACGACCAGAATTCACGCATACCGGTGATATAAGCAACCGGCACGCCACGGGCGCGCCGCTGAACCAGTTGCGAGTAGCGGTCATTCTGTTCGGAAGTCAGTTGCTTTTCCGGCCAGGCAATCAAATAGGTGCGGCCCTTTTCCAGCACATGAGCCAGGAGAACCTCGGCATCCAACTTATCCAGACCACTTGCCTGTGCCGCCGAAAGCGCTGCAGCCAGAGTCTGACTCACGCCTGTCCCATCTCAGCAAACAGCTGTGCCTGATACTCATTCAACAGCGGCTGAATAATATGCTCCAGCTGCCCGGACATGACTTCCTCCAGCTTGTAGAGGGTCAGGTTGATGCGGTGATCGGTAACCCGGCCCTGAGGGTAGTTATAAGTCCGAATCCGCTCTGAGCGGTCGCCACTGCCCACCAGCGATTTTCGTTGATCAGCCTGCTCCTTCGCGGCTGAGCTTTCCTGGGCATCTTTCAGCTTTGCCGCCAGCAGGGACATGGCCCGGGCGCGGTTCTTATGCTGGGATCGCTCATCCTGGCACTCAACCACAATACCGGTCGGTAAGTGTGTCAGGCGAATCGCCGAATCGGTTTTGTTAACGTGCTGACCACCAGCACCCGAAGCCCGGAACGTATCAACACGCAGATCATTTTTATCGATCGAGACCTCTTCCAGTTCATCGGCCTCCGGCATCACCGCCACGGTACAGGCGGAGGTGTGAATACGGCCCTGGCTTTCGGTTTCAGGCACGCGCTGCACGCGGTGCGCACCGGATTCAAACTTAAGCTGTGAATAGACGTTGGCGCCACTCACTCGGGTGATCACCTCTTTATAGCCGCCGTGTTCACCTTCATTGGCAGACAGAACCTCCAGTCGCCAGCCTGCCTTTTCAGCATAGCGGGTGTACATTCGCAGCAAATCACCAGAGAAAATTGCAGCTTCGTCACCGCCGGTTCCCGCACGGATTTCAAGAAACACGTTCTTGCCGTCATTCGGGTCTTTGGGCAGCAGCAATATTTGCAGCTGTTGATCCAGCTCTTCAGCACGCGCCTGTGCCGCCTGATATTCCTCTTTCCCCATCTCTTTAAGATCCGGGTCAGAGTCTTCCATCATCAGTTGCGCCTCTTCAATATCAGACTCGTTTTTCTGATATTCAGCAAAACATTTAACGACATCTTCCAGCTCGGCATATTCCTGCGAGTATTTGCGGAACTCATCCTGATTGGAGATTACATCCGGCTGCGACAGCAACATGCCGACTTCTTCATAGCGTTCCGAAAGCTCGGTTAGCTTGTAACGAATTGATTCTTTCATTTTGACCTTATTTTTTAATATCAAACAGCCGCTGCGCCCATTCGCCGGCATCGGGCTGGCCATTTTCATGCGCGTCTCTTAACGCCACAGTCGGGTTATGCATCAGTTTGTTGGTAATGTTATGAGCCAGTTGAGCGATAACCTGTGAAGGGTCGGCTCCGGCGGCGAGTGCCCGCTCCGCGCGTGCAAGCTCTGCCTGCTTTATTTCATTAGCCTGATTACGAATACTCTTAATAACACTGCCGGCACCACGAACATTGATACCCTTCATGAATTCTTCAGTCAGCTGACCGATAATCTCATGCGCCTGAACAGCAGCCTTTTCCCGCGACCGGCGATTACCTTCAATCACATCTTTCAGGTCATCCACCGTATACAGAAAGACATCACGCAGCCTGGAAACCTCTGATTCAATATCGCGGGGTACGGCAATATCGACCATAAAAACAGGCTTATACTTTCTGAGTTTTAACGCACGCTCAACCATCCCCTTGCCAATTAATGGCAGCTGGCTGGCCGTTGAGGTAATGACGATATCCGCTTTCGGCAGCTCGTCCGGTATATCGGCCAGCAAACAGGCCTTAGCATCAAATTGCTCAGCCAGCACTTCTGCCCGGGCGAGGGTTCTGTTTGCAACAGTAATCTGATGCACCCCCTTATCGCGTAAATGCCGGGCAACCAGATCGATGGTTTCGCCAGCGCCCACCAGCAACGCCCGGCACTCTTTCAAGTCGGTAAAAATACGCGTGGAGAGACTAACCGCGGCGTAAGCAACACTGACGGCATTTTCACCGATCGCCGTCTCAGTTCGAACCTTCTTGGCCGCCTTAAAGCTGTGCTGGAACAGATAGTTCAGCATAGGGCCCACGGTTTCGTACTCGCGCGCTACCGCATAGGCAGACTTTAACTGCCCCAGTATTTGAGGCTCACCGAGAACCATGCTGTCGAGCCCGGATGCCACCCTGCTGACATGGGAAACAGCGTCACTGTCTTTTTGAACATACAGGCAGCTTGCCAGCTGCTTATCATCCACGCTGTGCCGATTCGCCAGCCATTGCGTCAGGGTTTCAACGGCCTCAGCAGGCAGCTCGACGTCACAATAAAGTTCCGACCTATTGCAGGTTGAGAGAATGACAACCTCATTAATTCCCGGCAAAGACTGTATTGCTAACAGCGACTCAGACATAGCTTCCGGTGAAAAGCTGACCTTCTCCCGAATAGCTACCGGAGCTGTATTATGATTGATGCCTATGGCAACTAATGACATGCCAAACGTGAACTCTCGAGTTTGTAAAAACGCGGTATTCTAACGACTTTGCTGAAAAAGGGCGATATAGGCTATGCTAATATCCAATCAAATCATTAGATTCGACCCAGTTTTAATAAACACGAACGCCGGTTGAACAGGTACTTTATGCTTCCTAAACGTTTTATTTCTTCACTGCAATTACTTGCGGTCTCTGTGTTTTTTACTTCTTGCGCAACAACGTCCGATAGTCGCTCCCTGACTGAAAATACCACTGAATCTACAGCACGCTCAGAACCCCCGGTTGAACAGCTCAGTGGGGAAAACCTGTTTCAGCTGTTACTCGCTGAAATAGCCACTAACCGCCAGGAACTCGGTGCTGCAGCCGCGCTTTACAGCCAGCTGGGCAAAGACTACAACGATGTTCAGGCACTACAGCGCAGCGTTGTGCTGAACCAGGCGATTGAAAACTACGAAGAAGCTTACATCTCTGCCAGTAAGTGGAACACCTTACGCCCCAATGATGAAACGGCCGTCAGCGCCCTGTCATTATCAGCACTGGCAACCGGCCGGCTTGATGAAAGCAGCGCAGCTCTGAGTAAATGGCTGAGTATTAATCCGGAAGCAGAAACAACGCTGCTGTTGGCCGCCTTCAGTGAAATAGACGCCGACCAGCGCATGAGCTTCAACAACAACCTCGAAGCCCTGCAGCAGCACTACCCTGAAAATGCCAGCCTCTTCTATCTGAGCGCACGGTTAATTTACAGTGATTCGGAAGACGCCCTGGCCCTGACCGATACCGCGTTGGATATCGAACCAACGCTGGAAGCATCTCTGTACAGATTTCAGCTTCTTCAGGATTTAAACCAGATCGATGAAGCAAAACAGCAAATCGAGATGATTCGATCAGACTATCCGCAAAATCGTCAGGTGGCTATTTTACAGGCACGATTCATCTACCAGTATTACCCTGCTGACATCAGCGCACTAGCAAAACTGCACACCCAATTCCCGACTGACCCGATAATTGCCCGCACCTATGCGCGCGCCGCGTTTGATCAGCAACAGTACGATACCGCCAATGCTCTTTACTCTCGGCTGTTATCGCACAGCGAGTTTAACGATGAAGCGCACTATTTTCTGGGCCGCATCGATGTTGCCAATGCCCAACCCGAATCCGCCGCCAGTCACTTCAGTCAAATCGAGCAGGCCCCTTACCTGATTTCCGGCATCGCCGAATGGGTCTCACTCGGCAACATCGAAGACCAGGCGGACATCCTGGCCGCCATAGAGCGCGCGAAACAAATAGATGCCCCCCGCGAGCCAACCTACTGGCGCTTTCAAAGCAATTACTTCCAGCTCACTGAGCAACCTGAATTTGCCTGGCAAGCCCTGGAAGATGGCGTGCAGCGCTTCCCCGATAACATCCCGCTGCTTTACGATCAGGCCATGATGGCTGCTGGCACTGAGCGCGCTATGGTTATGGAGCAAAACCTGCTGCATATTTTGGATCTCGACCCCAGTAACGTGAACGCCCTGAATGCGCTGGGCTACACCTGGGCAGACCTGAGTAAAAACCTCGATGTTGCTCACGACTACATCAATAGAGCCCTTTCCGAAGACAACGAAAACCCCGCCTTTCAGGACTCGAAAGGCTGGGTCCTGTACCGCCTGGGCGAACTGGAAGAAGCATTAGTCTGGCTGCAAAAGGCTTATGCCCAATTCCAGAACGATGAAATTGCCGCCCACGTTGCCGAGGTACTCTGGAAGCTGAACCGCACACAGGAAGCCCGCGGCCTGCTGACCGACATCGAACAGGACTATCCGGGCAGTCACTACATTGACTATCTGAAGCGGCTGTTTGGAGAAGCAACGGAATGAATGCTCTGCGCACCTATGCCGGCCTGCTGTGCCTGACGTTTCTGTTCAGCTGCAGTCAGTTCAGCACCCGGGAAGAGCCGGTATCTGACTGGTCCTTTAAAGGTAAGATGGCGGTTCAGAATGAAACTGAATCCAGCAGTTTCAATATTTATTGGCTGCAACAGGCAGAACAATATCAGATAGAACTCAGCGGCCCGTTCGGGCAAGGCCTAACCACCATTAAAGGTGAGCCGGGCTTAGTGGTTCTTATCCGGGGCGATGACCTGCTCTATTCAGACAGCCTGAGCAACCTGGTGGCCGAAAACACCACGCTCAATTTACCGCTGGACTACCTGCAATACTGGGTGCGTGCATTGCCGGCACCCGGCGTCACCTATCAGGCCAGTCAGAATGAAAGCGGGCAAACCACCGGAATTCTGCAATCCGGCTGGAACGTATCGATCAACGGTTATTTTGATCAATCCGATCACCTGCCTAAAAAACTTAGCTTCGCCAAAGCCAAGCAAAGCGGTAAACTCGTCATCCGCGAATGGCCACAGGCCCCGACTCTAACCGAATAACCAGAGAATACCGTGCAGCCTTTTAACGTTGCTATACCGGCACCTGCCAAACTCAACCTGTTTTTACACATCATCGGCCAGCGGGCCGACGGCTACCACCAACTGCAGACCATCTTTCAACTGCTCGACTATGGCGACACCCTGGAATTCAGCTCGAAAGCATCCGGCGGTATATCGTTAAGCTGCGACAATACAAGCTTGCAAGGCGATGACAACCTGATCATTAAAGCAGCGAAGGCTCTGCAGCAAGCCACCGGCTCAAAGCTCAACGCCCACATACACCTGAACAAAGTACTGCCCATGGGCGGCGGCATCGGCGGCGGCAGCTCAGATTGCGCAACCACCCTGCTGGCACTGAATCAACTGTTCGGGCTGAATTTACCCATGCAGCAGCTACTGGAAATTGGCGCAAAACTGGGGGCCGATGTACCGGTGTTCATTCTCGGCAAAACAGCTTGGGCAGAAGGCATCGGCGAGCAGTTAACCCCCCTGCCGAGAGCCGAGCAGTGGTATCTTGTACTCCACCCGAACCAGCATGTTTCAACGGTGGAACTGTTTAAAAACCCTGATTTGACACGCGACACACCTGTAAGCACAATACGCCCCGCTTTAGCAGACACCGGCCACAACGACTTTGAACCCCTGGTCAGATCCATATATCCAACGGTTGAGCATGCTTTTCAGGCCGCACAACCCTTTGGCCAGCCCCGGCTTACGGGCACCGGTTCATGTCTATTTTTAACGATGCAAGATGAAATGACAGCGCGAAATGTTCTGACCGCCATTGCGCGGCAACACCCAGAGTTTTCTCCTTTTATTGCAAAGGGGGTGTGTTCTTCGCCTGCACACAAAGCGCTTAAAGCACTAGCAACCTAACCCAGTTTTCCGGCTGGGTGCACGTCACTCAGCCTCTCTTAACCACTCATGCCATACAAGGGTATTAAAAGTGTCAAGAATGATGGTATTTACCGGGAACGCCAATCCCGAACTCGCGAAGAAAGTTGTTGATCGTCTGTGCATTCCACTGGGTGAAGCTGCCGTCGGTAAATTCAGCGACGGGGAAGTTTCAATTGATCTGACCGAGAACGTTCGCGGTGCAGATACATTCATCATTCAGTCCACCTGCCAGCCAACCAGTGACAACCTGATGGAGCTGATCTTCATGGCTGATGCCCTGCGCAGAGCCTCCGCCGGTCGTATTACTGCGGTTATCCCCTATTTTGGCTATGCCCGTCAGGACCGCCGTCCGCGCTCATCGCGCACACCCATCTCTGCCAAGGTTGTTGCTGATATGCTGACCGCCGTTGGTTTTGACCGCATCCTGACTGTGGATCTGCACGCTGAGCAGATTCAGGGTTTCTTCAGCATTCCGGTAGACAACATCTATGGCTCACCGATCCTGCTGGATGACATTCAAAAACAAAACTACGAGAACATGGTTATTGTGTCACCGGATGTTGGCGGCGTCGTTCGTGCTCGTGCTATTGCTAAACAGCTGGGTGTTGAACTGGCCATCATTGATAAGCGCCGACCGAAAGCCAACCAGGCTCAGGTTATGCACATCATTGGTGATGTTAAAAATCGAACCTGCATTCTGGTTGATGATATGGTCGATACGGCGGGCACACTCAGCCAGGCCGCTGAAGCCCTGCTTCAGTTTGGCGCCAACAAAGTGGTTTGCTACGCGACCCACCCGGTACTCAGTGGCCCGGCCGTAGACCGCCTGAATAACTCGCCTATCGAGCTGGTATGTACAGATACCATTCCGCTCTCGCCGGAGGCAAAAAACTGTGATAAGATCCGCCAGCTTTCAATGGCAGGGGTACTCGCAGAGGCCATCCGCCGTGTAAGCAACGAAGAGTCCATCAGTGCAATGTTCCGCTAGTTCGGAGCCATTTCACCCCAGTTAGCGCATTTTCAGCGCAACTTTATCAGGTCTCATTTTTAAGAAAAGCAGCATTGGTCGCAAATGCTGCTCGTTTATTTTGGAGCAAGAAAAATGTCTGGAACTTTTGAAATTAAAGCCGTTGTTCGCGAAGAGCATGGGAAAGGTGCGAGCCGCCGCCTGCGTCGTGAACAGAAAGTACCTGCTGTTATCTACGGCGGTACTGACAAGCCACAGAGCCTGTCTCTGGAACTGCGTGAACTGGTTAAAGCACTGGAGAACGAAGCGTTCTATTCTCACGTCCTGGATGTGAAGATTGGTGACAACACTGAAAAGGCCATCATCATGGACCTTCAGCGTCACCCAGCAACTGGCGTTCCAATGCACATCGACTTCGAACGTGTAAGCAAGTCGACTATCATTCACAAGCGCATTCCTCTGCACTTCATCAACGAAGAAGTTGTTGCTAAAACCGGTGCTAACATTCAGCACGTTGCTTCTGAAGTAGAAGTAACCTGCAGTGCTGATAACCTGCCGGAATTCATCGAAGTTGACGTTGCAAAACTGACTGCTGGTAGCGTAATTCACCTGTCTGAACTGGATCTGCCTGAAGGCGTAACTCTGGTTGAACTGAACAAGGGTGAATCTCACGATGCACCAGTTGTTTCTGTTGTTAGCGCCAATGCCGGTGCCGACGAAGCAGAAGAAGAAACTGAAGAAGCTTCTGAATAATTTATTTGGACAGCTTTAGTTAAAGGGCCTGAACAGGCCCTTTTTACGTTATGGCAAAACAAACTATGAAAGATCCGATTCAATTAATCGTAGGTTTAGGCAACCCGGGTGGTCAGTACCACCAGACGCGCCATAATGCCGGATTCGACTTTGTTGATGAGCTGGCAAGCCGCTACTCTGGCTTCTGGAAGGCAGACCCGAAATACAAAGCTGAAATTTGCTCCATTACTATCAGTGGCGAAAAAATCTGGTTAATGAAGCCGATGACCTTTATGAATCGCAGTGGCCAGTCTGTTGCCCCATTCGCCAACTTTTTCAAAATACCTGTCGCTGAAATTCTGGTTGCGCATGACGAACTGGATATCGATGCAGGAACCGCACGACTCAAAAAGGGCGGCGGCCACGGTGGGCACAACGGTCTGCGCGACATCATCGCAAGCCTCGGTAACAACAGAGATTTTTACCGCCTGCGCTTAGGCATCGGGCATCCCGGTCATTCATCTGAAGTAGTGAACTACGTTTTGCGCAAAGCGCCTGCAGATGAATACAGTAGCCTTGCCAGGGCAATGGATTGTGCGATCGACCAGCTACCGCTTGTCATCAGTGGCGATTGGGCAAAGGCCATGAATAAATTACACAGTTTTAAACTGGAATCCTGAAGCTCGGGTGCAGCTTCAGATTCAAAGAAACCTAAATCAAAACCGTTTTAAATTTTATTAGCAGCCTGACGGCTGTTATCTACGAGACATCAGGAGAACTGAACATGGGTATTAAATGCGGTATTGTCGGCTTGCCAAACGTTGGCAAATCCACGCTGTTTAATGCATTAACACAAGCTGGCATCGATGCGGAAAACTTCCCTTTCTGCACGATCGAACCCAATACCGGTGTAGTTCCTGTCCCTGATCCTCGTCAGGATGCGATTGCAACCATTGTTAAGCCGGAAAAGACCATCCCGACCACTATGGAATTTGTCGACATTGCCGGCCTGGTGGCCGGTGCGGCTAACGGTGAAGGCCTGGGTAACAAATTCCTGCACAACATCCGCGAAACTGACGCCATTGCTCATGTGGTTCGCTGCTTCGATAACGATAACGTCATTCACGTTGCCAACAAGGTTGATCCATTGGCCGATATTGAGGTGATCAATACCGAACTGGCCCTGGCAGATCTGGACAGCGTTGATAAACAGCTCGTTAAGCTGCTGAAGAAGGCAAAAGGTCAGGATAAAGAAGCCAAGCGCCATGCTGATCTGCTGGAAAAAATCAAACCTCACCTGGATGAAGCCAAGCCGGTACGCTCGGTTGAACTGACCGATGATGAAAAGAAAGACCTGGCGCAATTCCAGCTGCTGACAACCAAGCCGACGCTCTATATCGCCAACGTTAATGAAGACGGCTTCGAAGATAACCCTTACCTGGACCGCGTGCGTGAAATCGCTGCCTCGGAAAACGCCGAAGTTGTGGTTATCTGCAACAAGCTGGAAAGCGAAATTGCTGAACTGGACGATGACGAGAAAACAGAATTCCTGGCAGATCTGGGCATGGAAGAGCCGGGTCTGAACCGTGTTATCCGTGCCGCCTACAGGCTTTTGGGCCTGCAGACGTTCTTTACCGCCGGGGTAAAAGAGGTGCGTGCCTGGACCGTTAAAATCGGTGCGACCGCCCCTAACGCTGCCGGTGTGATTCATACCGACTTTGAAAAAGGCTTCATCCGTTCAGAGACTATCTCGTATGAAGACTTCATCAAATACAACGGTGAAGCCGGTGCCAAAGAAGCCGGCCGCTGGCGCCTGGAAGGTAAAGAATACATCGTTCAGGACGGCGATGTTATGCACTTCCGCTTTAACGTCTAAGCACCCCAAAAAACTCTTTAAAAGGCTCCAGTTGGGGCCTTTTTTACGCACGCCCGATGTAAATCAACTTTTATCATCAACTCAATCTATACTCTTGATATAGAGTTTCACGCCAACACTCAAAACAACAAAAATCAGAAGAGAAAATTATGACAATCAGCACCCAAATGTTCGATGAAATAAACCTGCTGCTTCAGTTTCCAAGCGACAGCATGATGAGCGGCATTAAAATCCACCACGATGCGGCACCTGAAACCATAGAGGCTGCAAAACGACTTTTTGACAAAGGATTAATCAGCGCCGACGATGGCGGCTACCTGACTGACGCCGGCATAGAACTGGTCGAACACGCTCAAATCCTCAATTCTGCTCTGAGATAAGCCCACCCTTCTTACCGCTCGGGAACTTTCCTGAGCGGCTGCAGTCTATGTTCTCAACAACACAAATGAGAGCAGCACTTACCATGCAGAGCCAAAAACTAACGCCCCAACAGTGCTATGTCAGCCCGGGCATGCCCCCTCTGAAACTAGGCAAAACCACTTCCTTTTTTGAATTCTGGCCCAGCTGGCTAACCTACATTCCGGTTGCCCTGCAATGGCTGGCACTGTCAGTACGATACCGCTCTCTGACACTGCCGTTAATCGCCAACCCTCAATTGCCACTGTCTGGCATGGTCGGCATCGGTAAGAGTGAACTGCTGCAACAGGCCAGCGGAGAGCTCGAACATACCATTCTGCCCTGGTTTGCGGTTGAAAAAACGGAGTTGCCTTTGGCAACCCAGGTAGCGGCGATCAAAGATCAGATAGACGCTGCCGGCTTCACCTACCCGCTGGTTTGCAAACCAGATATTGGCTGCCGCGGTGTTGGCGTCAAGCTCATTAAGAACGACAACGAACTGATGGTGAACTTCAATCTGTACCCTGCCAGCTCAAAGATGGTTGTGCAGAAACTGGCCGATTTCGAGCCGGAAGCCGGCATCTTCTTTACCCGAAATCCGGATGAAAGCCAGGGCAAGATCATCTCATTGGCACTGAAGTACACGCCCTATGTGATCGGCGATGGTCGTAAAACCCTGGCCGAACTCATCGCCAGCGATGAGCGTGCAGGTACGCTCACACACCTGTACCAATCCCGCCACAAAGCCAACTGGCATAACGTTATTCCAGCCGGCGAGCCCTACCGTCTGGTGTTTTCTGCCAGCCATTCCAAAGGCGCCATCTTCAGAGATGCCAACAACCTGATTACAGAGCAGCTCAACGCTAAGCTGACGTCACTGATGTCTGACCTGCCGGATTTTCACTACGGCCGGCTCGATGTGAAATTTAAGGATGTTGAATCACTCGGTAAGGGTGAAAACATCCAGATTGTTGAAATTAACACCGCCAGCTCTGAACCGCTGCACATCTGGGACAGCAATACCTCGCTGCGCAGCGCCATGAGTGCGTTGTTGTACCAGTACAAACTGCTCTTTCAGTATGGCGATGCCAATCGGACCCGTGGGTTTAAACCACCGTCGATCCGTAAGCTGATCCGCCACTGGCGGCTGGAGCAAAAACTCTCTTCCTACTACGCCGAAACCGACTGAATGCCGTTATTTTACTGCAACCTCAATCGCATCGGCCTGTAACAAACGCAACGTAACCTGATGCGTTAAACCACCCGATATTGATCTACACAACTCGGCCGTAAAACGGCCGATTGCAGAGGCAGAGCCTTATGACTTCACCCGCAAGCAACCCTTTTAAGCTCCCTATCCAACCCACCTGGCTGGCAAATACGGCCGAGGCCATGCTCGGATTAAAGCCCTTAGCCCAAGCCTATGAAGCCAGACCCGAACAAGGCAGCGTTGAGGGCTTTCTTGACTATACACTTTCGGCACTGGGCTGCACCGTTCGGCTGGACGGCAAAGCGCTGGAAGAAGTGATCCCGGAAAGCGGGCCTGTGATTGTGGTTGCCAACCACCCTTTCGGGGGCATTGAAGGGGTTGCACTTACCCGCGCATTGCTGGCGGTTCGCCCTGATACCAAGGTGCTGACCAACCAACTGCTGTCTCTCATTCCTGAACTGAAAGAAACCTTTCTGGGCGTGGATGTGCTGGGTAAAAAAACGGCGCACAAGAACACCGCCGGCGTCCGGGCAGCGCACAATCATTTGCAACAGGGTAACCTGCTGCTGGTCTTCCCCGCCGGACAGGTAAGCTCGCGCAGCTGGAACAATCTTCAGGTTCAGGACAGGGAATGGAATTCTATGGTTGGCCGACTGGCTCAAAAGCACGAAGCCACCTGCATTCCGGTCTATGTTCATGGCCAGAACCCCGAATATTTCCAGTTAGCGGGGCTTGTTCACAAAAGACTGCGCACTGCACTGCTGCCGCGCCAACTCAGTAATAAGGCCGGCCGTGCTATTCGAATGACCGTGGGCGAAGCCATAACCCGACGCGACTACGCCCAACTGGAATCCTCAAAAACCGTGACCGATCTGCTGCGTATGTCGACTTACTTGCTCGCCAACACCGCCGGCAACACGGCCAAGCCGCCACTTCAAAAGCTGGAGCAAAGCAACAGATACCCGTTGCAGGAAATCACCCGCGAGCTTGCCGGGTTAGCCCCCTATAAGCTGCTGACCAAAGGCAGCTTCGATGTTTACTGCGCGCCCTATGAAAAACTAAATAAGGTTTTCGATCTTATCTGCATTGCCCGCGAGCAAACCTTCCGCGCCGTTGGCGAAGGCACCGGCAATGATATGGATACCGATCAGTACGACCCCTACTACGAGCATCTGTTCATCTGGGATACCGAGCAAAACGCCATCGTTGGCGGTTACCGTATTGGCAGAACAGACAGAATTGTTGAGCAACAGGGTGTGAACGGTTTATACAGCCGAAGTCTGTACAAATACGATGAGCGCTTCCTGAATGATGTTGGCAGCGCACTGGAGATGGGCCGCTCCTTCATCACCGAACACTATCAACGACACCCCGCCGCACTGGATTCACTGTGGCGCGGCATTGGCCACTATGTTGTTAAACATCCGCACTACAAAACTCTGTTTGGCTGCGTGAGTATTTCGTCCGCTCATTCAAAGATGGCCAGGGCGTTTATTTCCGATGCCATGATGGAAAGCTTTCAGGCTGAGCAAAAATTTCTGGAGAATGTGAAACCAATTGTGCCACTGCGGGTCAGAGGTAAAGTGTGGACCGGTACCATGCTGGCCTCGATAAAAGACATCAGTGTCTTTAACAAACTCGTTGGTCAGTGTGATCCAGGAAAAACGATACCGGTCCTGTTACGTCACTACCTTGCCCTGAACGGACGCTTTGTTGGATTCTCGGTTAACCGGGGTTTCAACGACTCATTGGACGGCCTGATTATGGTGGATTTAACCAGCATGCCCGACCGATACCTGAAGCGCTATCTGGGCAAGGAAGGTGCAACCAGCTTTTTAGAGTACTGGAAGGACTATGACCAATCTTTGCCAAGCGAACATCGAAGTTCTAAATCAACTTATTGATCTGATTCAGTGCTGTGATGAAAATTACAGCACAAAAAACGGCCCGGTAGCCTCCATTGGTGAACATACCCGCCACATTCTCGATCACTACCGTGCCGTTAAGATAGGCATCAGCAACGACTGCATCAATTACAATTTGCGAACCCGCGACAGTGACGAAGAATCCGATGCGCTGATTGCGGAATCGCAAATTAACAGCCTGATAGTCTGGCTAAGCAACCTTGAATACAAATCCAAACCCATCGAGCTCGTTTCTGAAATCAGTGTGAATGCGACCCTCAACGAAACACTGGCATCGAGCCTTGAGCGTGAACTGCTTTACCTGATCAACCATTCAATACACCACCTGGCATACGCGGCTTTAGCTGCGAAAACACTGGGTATTTCAGTACCGAATCACATTGGCGTTGCTCCCAGCACCGCAACCTACCGACGCAACCATCAACACAAAGAGGCCTGTTAACATGACCGTTCGCCAACTTTTTATTTCTGTTTTCTTAACGCTGGCAGTGGCCGCTCAGGCCGTTGCTCTGGATGCTATCTACACGCCGTGGAACAACAACCTGGCCATTCGCGGCTACGACCCGGTTGCCTATTTTACTGAAAATGCGGCCGTAGAAGGCAGCAAGCAATTTGAGTATGAATGGCAGGGAGCCGACTGGCGTTTTTCCAGTGAAGAACACCTGAACTTGTTCGTCAGCAACCCGGAAATGTACGCACCACAATACGGTGGCTATTGTGCCTGGGCGGTAGCGCATGGCAAAACTGCAAGCATTGAACCGGAACAGTTTTCCGTGATTGACGGCAAGCTCTATCTGAACTACAACGCGAAGATTCAGGAAAAATGGAAAGTAGATACCAGCAAATACATTGAACTGGCTGACGAAAACTGGCCGAAGTTATTGCAGGAATAAAACCTCACCGCAAGCAAGCCCGGCACTCCGGGTTTGCGTTACTGGGCACTCACCCTAACGCAGTTTCTGCCGAGCGCCTTCGCTTCATAGAGTGCCAGATCTGCCCTGTGCACCCAGTCTTTCAACGACTCACCAACCTTATAGCTGCTAACGCCTGCACTCACCGTAACCTGCTTTAAAGGCCCAAAGGCTTCGCCGGCAATTTTTTCACGCAGAGACTCCGCTATATTTTGCGCGACATCGAGATTGGCTTCAGCAATCAAAATAATGAATTCTTCACCACCCCAGCGACAGACGACATTTTCTTTGCGTGTGTAACGCATCAGCAGGTGCGCCATACGCGATAAAACCGTATCACCAACATCATGACCATAGTTGTCGTTAATATTTTTGAAGTGATCGATGTCGATGACAATCAGCGAGGCCGGACTGTCGTGACGGGCAGCACGGGACATTTCTTTTTCAGCAAACACGTTGAAGGCACGACGGTTGTATAGCTCCGTCAACGGGTCCTTGGAGGCAATTTCTTCCAGAATAGTATTTTTTTCTTTCAGAGCCTGATTGGTCTGTTCCAGTTCACTGTAGGCGGTATTGAGCTCCTGAGTTCTCGCCTCCACCATCGCTTCCAGATTGTGGGCATGCTCATCCAGTGCTGTAATGGTTTCATTAAATGCGCGCGAAAGCTGGCCTATTTCATCCTCAGACTGGTTCAGGTTAATGGGCTGATAATGCCCGTTGACGGAGTTTTTTACCTGCTGTGTCAGTTCCGTAATGGGCCGGGTAATGCGACTGGTGATCTTCATGACCACCAGTAAAAAAATAACCATCAGGATAGCCGAAGCGCCCAGTACATTAGCGAGAATATTACCTATATCTGCAAAGATTACGTCCTTTCTGGTGGTAATAAACAGCGTCCAACCTGGCACATTGCCAATTTCTGCAAAGGTCACGATCTTCGATTCGCCGCTGTTTGCATCATAGTATTCACCGTAACCGGTTGCCTCGGTTAGGGTTTTGTTACCAATGACCGTTAAACCGGAATACCCTAATTCATCCGCCGCAAACACATTAGCTTTCAGAATCAGGCTTTCATCCGGATGGGCGATTACATCGCCCTGCTCCTCGGTCAACCAGGCATAGCTGCCTTCACCCAATTGGATCGCAGACAGCCGTTCGCTCAGGTATTCCAGCGTTAAAGCTGCCAGCACCTCGCCTTGCCATTCACCCTGATCATTCAGAACCGGGACACCAATAGAAATAATAGGCTTGTTGGTATAACGCCCTAAAATAGGAGGCGTGACATGAAACTCCTGCGTGTACCAACGTTCATCATCCAGGAATGAGCGGTCGAGGGCGGATTCTGTAACCCCGTTGTAATCCGTAATATTAAAGTCTTCATCAACATAGGCCGCATGCAGAAAGCCCACCTGCTCCAGCTGCATCAGCGTCGCCAGGTGCTTAATAATGAGCGCCATGTCACCATCGGATTCGGTAATTTGGCTGCGTACAGCCTGAAGTGCGGTCACCCGGGTGCGGATCTCACTGCTGATAAGGTCGGCATGCAGCCGGGACAATGCCGTGGAGTTTTCCAGCGCCAGTCTGGCCAGCTCCTGACGCTCAGTCAGGTAGGCAACCCCCATTAGCGTGACAGTAAAAGCGATGGTTATCAGTGAGTAACCCAGCAAAAATTTTGATTTGATGTTTTTTAACATGCAACTGAAACGTCAAGAACGGTAATGGCAACTATAGTAGCAGCTTATTGCCTGTCTGATTGCCCGTAAAAAACAGCAGCGGCCAAAATGACCCGTTTTAACCGCTAAAGCGTGCGCTGGTACTCAGGCTGTCACGCTTTTGAATCTGCAATAAATTCGTATTCTGTACAGGAAGCCCTGTTTGCTGCAGACCAGATATATTAGAGTGCTGCAACAGCGATACTGATAAGTCATCATAAAAAGAGAGGTAAGCAATGAGCATCAACTCCACCTACAAACTCAATAACAACGTCGAAATACCCAAGCTCGGCTACGGAACCTTCCAAACACCAGACGATGACTCCGGTGCAGAGGCCATCGCGAAGGCCATTGAAATAGGCTATCGCCATATTGATACCGCACAAAGCTACCGCAACGAAGAAAGTGTCGGCAAAGCCATTAAGCTGGCCGGCGTTGACCGTAAAGAGCTGTTCATCACCACCAAGATTGCCAACGCCATCGATGGCTACGACAACACCATTCAGTCTCTGGATGAATCCCTGGAAAAGCTCGGCGTCGACTACCTTGACCTGGTGCTCATTCATTGGCCCAGCCCGCAGCGATTCCGCGATCACTGGCAACAGCGCAACCGCGAAGTCTGGCGCGCCATGGAAAGCTATTACCAGCAGGGAAAAATCAGGGCCATTGGCATCAGTAACTTCCGCACCCACCACATCAACGAGCTGTTAAAAACGGCCACCATAAAACCAGCCGTGCATCAGATTCGTCTTTGTCCGGGTGATGTGGATGCTCAAACAGTAGAAATCAGCCGTCAGCACGACATGCTTCTTGAAGCCTACAGTCCACTGGCTCAGGGTTTGATTTTCAAAGTTGATGAAATCCAGGCCATTGCCGATAAGTACAGTAAAAATGCCGCCCAGGTGTGCTTGCGCTGGAGTCTGCAGATGGGCTTTTTGCCGCTGCCTAAGAGCGTAACAGTAGAAAGAATGCAGGCGAATATGGATATTTTTGATTTCGAACTGACCGTTGATGAACTCAACCTGCTGACCAATCTGACGGGCAAATGCGGTGAATCAAAAGATCCCGACACCGTACCCTTCTAACGACGCGTACCGCTAACTCAACGCCCGGCAATCAAATTGTTCCGCCGGGCCATTAATCGGGCTTATCAAAAGCCACCAGGTCAATAATGTAGCGCTTCAACCGCTCGGTTTCTTCAAACGACAGCCCCTTGTGCAAGCGCTGCAGCAAGCGCGTGAGCTTCACCTGATCGACCTTACTTAACTGATTAAAGCGCTCTGAAAAATCCAGACCACTGACCACCACCACGCGCCGATCGGCGTGTGTTTTTCTTGATACCTGAGCCAGCAACTCTACCGCCCGACCAAACAGAACAAACAGAAAACTGATGTCTTTAATTGGCCCGGCAACCAGTTGCTGCCCGCCCAGCGGCATGCCTTTCAGCTTCAAGCGCTCAGGCTTGAGCGTGGCATAAAGGGTGGCGGCGCCAGAGAGCACACCGCCGGCCACGGCACCGGCCATCAGTGAACTGCCACCGACACCGACATCGATGGCCACACCGGCTGCGGCACCGGCGGAGGCCGCCAAGCCCACCAGCTTGGTACGGTCGAGGCCAAACAGATACCAACTCTTGCGGTCGAACAGATCCGGGTAGTCGACCTCCAGCGTTTCGTTTTCCAGCTGCAACTGATGGTGCGAATACAGCTCACAGACATGCTGCTGCATTTGCTTTTCCTGGCTGCGTATCCCGGCTTCATATTGATGACGCAGGCCATATTTAGCGGCCGAATCCACGTGCTCCGACACAATAGGCAGCTTTGACTGATACTGCGCCATCTGCTGCAGGGCTTCGGCAATCATTTGCCCGCCCTGCCGCTGCAGGTCATTCAAATGAAAAGCCAAGAGTTGCTGAGCCTGCTCCAGACTCGTGCGCCACGGCTCATGTAACTCGGCAAAGGCAGACAGAATCTGCCGTTGTTTATCGCCATCTGCCGTCATCGGGTTAAACACCCGAACCACGCTGAAAAACTGGCTCAATGCAGCCTGCCATTGCTCCACATAATGCTCGCCGCCAATCGGATTGATCAGTGCCATGCGCGGCTGCCCCGTCCACTGCAGGATGGTCATTTCGGCCTCATACTCCGGCGAATACGGCACCGAGCCATCAACGACATAAACGATGCCTGCACCGTTGACTATCGGCTCCAGCAGTTCGGCTTCATCTTTAAATTTATGATTTCCATCGGGGGCGTATTGATGCAGAAACGCCTGTACCGTCTGTCTCCGTTGCGAGGCATCCTGGGTTTGCGCCTGCAGAATTTCGAGCACCTGACGCGGCCGTTGAAACCCGGGAGTATCCACCAGCTGATACAGCTCTTTGCCATCGACCATCATCGAAAAACTTTGCGATTGCGTCGTGGTTCCGGAAAGCTCGGAAACCGCAACGGCATCCTGACGCACCAGGGTTGAAACGATGCTGGACTTACCCTTATTCGGGTGCCCGACCACAGCGAGCTTTGGGCTAGTCATGCTGTAACTCCGTAACCTTGAGCATTTCTAATGTATGCTGATGAACAAAATACTGCCAGGAGCGCAGGGCTCCGGAATTTGTATCGCCGTTAACCTCCGGCAGCAGACCCACACTGACGCTATGGCCCTGTGCCTGCATCAGCTCAATGCAATCAGCCAATTCCCCGGTAGGGGTTTGCCGGGCGTCAACCACGATCACGATAGGCTGCTGCACCGTGGCGGCGGTTTCTTCTACCCACTGCACATCCTGTTGCCAGCTGTTCAGACCCAATTGGTAAACCACAGCCTTGTTCTGAAGAGCGTTTTGCCAGCCAATCAGGCAGTAATCTTTTGAGCCGACGCTGATGGTTTTCGTACCCTGTTCTTCGGCAACAGCTTCATTCACCGCCGCTGCAGCTTCCGTTGTCACCCGCTGACAGCCATTCAGGAAGCGCTCTACTTCTCCGGAGTTACTGATATCGTTGCTCAGCGCTTTGCGGAACCTTGCCGCCAGCCACTGCTGCAGCAGCAAACGCGGCAACACTCCATAAAACAGCACCGCCATGACCACCGTCGGCCACCAGACCCGCCCTGCACTGGCCACGCTGATCCCCTGATTCTGAAAAAAGCGGGTGGCCGATATGGTTTCATCAGCCGGTAACGACACCAGCATATTCCAGGGCGCGGTAAACAGCTTAAAAAAGCTCACCATGGTTGCCGTGTCTTCAATCAGCGTGGAAGACCAGCCAAAGGATATATCGCGGAACAGCGCCACCAGAAAGAAACCGGCAAGCGCACCCACATTAAACAGTAACGCCAGCGATTGAGACTGCCAGAGACTCCAGCTAACCATCAGCCGGCTATAGGGCAGCCATTGCTCCGGCAGCCGCAGTACTTTGACGACCAGCCCGACCCTCCCGGAATGAGCGGAGCGATAGCTTCGCTGCAACAGTGAGCCAAGCGCAGCAAAGAGCGTTAACAGCAACGGCAGGACGGCAAACAGCCCGAATATCAGCCAGAGATTAACCGGCTCATGGCCGGAATAACTCAACGCGCCAATCATCGCACCACTGCCTGCCAGCAGAGCAATAATGTTCAGTATCACCCAAATTAACGAATGCAGCTCGGCTTCCGCACTGTGGTCTGACCAGTTCTGCAGGGTATCGCGCACGGTCAGTCCGGGTTGCCTGCAATCTTCCGGCAACCGGGATTGCCAGCCCGAATCGGATAAAAAAACACGGAACTGCAGCCAAGTGAACAATGCGCGTGACGCACCAAAGCGATAGAAAAAGGATAGAGATTCAGAAACGGAGGTTTGCAAAGGTAAGCCCGTAACAACGATATTTCGGGTAGTTTGAGCGAATTAGTGAAGTTAATCAAAGCCTGCAGAGCGTGATGATTCCGCAGGCTGGGTAATTGATTTTTTGCTGACTATTTAAAGTAGGCGTTTTCAGTGACGGTATGGTCAGTCACATCGCGCACACCTTTGAGCACAGGCAAGCGTTCCAACAGCGTTTTTTCAATACCGTCCTGCAGAGTCAGGCTCACAGAGGAACAACCCTGGCAACCACCACCAAAACGCAGTATGGCCACGTTATCTTCTGTCAGCTCTTCCAGGGAAACCTCGCCACCGTGGGAAGCCAGGCCGGGGTTTACCTCGGTAAACAGGATGTAGTTAATCTGATCTTCCAGAGGCGAATCAGAATTCACCTTCGGCATCTTCGCATTCGGAGCTTTAATGGTCAGCTGGCCACCCATGCGGTCTTTAGCGTAATCAACCTCAGCTTCATCCAGGTAGGGCTTGCTAATGCTTTCCAGATAAACACGAATATGCTCCAACTCGACCAGCTCGTCATCCGGCTTCTCTTCACCCGGACGGCTGTATGCCAAGCAGGTTTCAGCATACTTGGTGCCCGGCTGAGTAACGAACATGCGCACGGCCATGCCCTCAACATTCTGTTTGGAGAGAAGCTCAGCCAGATACTGCTGTGCTGAGTCGGTAATCGTTAGTTGTATATCCATTCATGGCCCCGAAAATCTGATTTTTTAGTAATTCTGGCATTCTAACTCAATTTCACAAGCATTGAATACCCGACTAATTTACTCGGGTTTATGGGGGAGCTCCAGAAAATTTCAAGCCGACAAGTGACTTTCACGAGAATATCTATATCAAAATATTTTGATATAGGTTGAATTTTTACGGATTTTAGGCTTTCATTGCACCCTACTTAAGCCCTTAGAAGTAAAGAGACGCTCATGACTACGCGCGAAAATCGTATCCAACAACTTCATACTGCGATTAAAGAACGAATTCTGCTATTAGATGGCGCAATGGGTTCGCTCATCCAAAGCTACCAGCTTGAAGAAAAGGACTACCGCGGTGAGCGTTTTTCCGACTGGCCAAGCGATATCAAAGGCAACAACGACCTGCTCTCCATTACCCGCCCGGATATTATCGAAGCGATTCATAAGGCGTACCTGGATGCCGGTTCAGACATCATTGAAACCAATACCTTTAATTCTACTGCGGTTTCCCAGGCCGATTACGGCATGGAAGCACTGGCTTTTGAGCTCAATAAGGCCGGTGCGGCACTGGCACGCAAGGCTTGTGATGAAAAAACCGCTGAAACTCCAGATAAGCCACGTTGGGTAGCCGGCGTTGTCGGCCCAACCAGCAAAACCCTGTCGCTGTCGCCGGATGTCAACAACCCCGGTTACCGCGCCATCGATTTCGATACCCTGGTTGCCGACTATAAAAACGCCACGCTGGGCTTAATTGAAGGCGGTGCCGATATTATTCTGATCGAAACCATTTTCGATACTCTGAACGCCAAGGCCGCCATCTTCGCTATTCATCAGGCCTATGATGAGATCGGCCATGAGCTGCCGATTATGATCTCCGGTACCATTACCGATGCCTCCGGACGTACGCTTTCCGGCCAGACCACCGAAGCCTTCTACCATTCGGTCCGTCACGCCAAGCCCATTTCTATTGGTCTGAACTGTGCGCTTGGTGCCAGCGAATTGCGCCAGTATGTTGAAATTCTGTCGAACGTGGCCGATTGCGCTATTTCAGCGCACCCAAATGCCGGTTTACCGAATGAATTCGGTGAGTACGATGAATCTCCGGAAGAAATGACCGAGGTTGTCACCGAGTTCGCTGAATCCGGCTTTCTGAACATTATCGGCGGCTGTTGCGGTACCACACCCAAGCACATTGAGCTGATAACCGAGGCCATGAGCAAGCTTGCGCCGCGCGTCGCGCCGCAGCTAACACCACAGATGCGCCTTTCCGGCCTGGAAGCCTTTACCGTAACCGATGCGCTGAACTTCGTGAACGTCGGCGAGCGCACAAACGTCACCGGTTCTGCCCGCTTTAAGCGACTGATCAAAGAAGAGCTGTACGATGAAGCGCTGGCCGTGGCCCTGGAGCAGATCGAAAACGGCGCACAGATTATCGATATCAACATGGATGAAGGCATGCTGGATTCAGAAGCCGCCATGACGACCTTCATGAACCTGATCGCCTCCGAACCGGATATCGCACGTGTGCCGATCATGGTCGACTCCTCCAAATGGAACGTCATCGAAGCCGGCCTGAAATGCGCCCAGGGCAAGTGCATCGTTAACTCTATCTCGCTGAAAGAAGGTGAAGAGAACTTCCTGAACCAGGCCAAACTCTGCCGCCGTTACGGCGCTGCTGTTGTCGTTATGGCCTTTGATGAGGTCGGCCAGGCCGATACCCGCGAGCGTAAACAGGAAATCTGTAAACGCAGCTACGATCTGCTGGTCGCCAACGGCTTCCCGCCGGAAGACATCATCTTCGACCCGAACATCTTTGCCGTTGCCACCGGTATTGAAGAGCACAACCGCTATGCGGTCGACTTCATCGAAGCAACCGAGTACATCCGCAACGAATTGCCTTATGCCAGCGTCAGCGGCGGTGTTTCTAACGTCTCATTCTCGTTCCGCGGTAATAATCCGGTGCGCGAAGCCATTCACTCGGTATTCCTGTACCACGCCTGTAAAGTCGGCATGAATATGGGCATCGTGAATGCCGGTCAGCTGGTGATTTACGATGATATTCCCGATGAACTGCGTGAGCGCGTTGAAGATGTCATTCTCAACCGCCGCGACGACGCCACCGACCGCCTGCTGGAAATTGCCGACAACTACCGCGGCGATGGCACCATTGCCGCCAAAGAAAGCTCCGAATGGCGCAGCCTGCCGGTTGTTGAGCGCATAGCCCATGCGTTGGTTAAAGGCATCACCACCCACATTATTGAAGATACCGAAGAGGCCCGGCTGCAGGCTGAACGCCCGATCGATGTGATTGAAGGCCCACTGATGGATGGCATGAACCGCGTCGGTGACCTGTTCGGTGCCGGTAAAATGTTCCTGCCACAGGTGGTGAAATCTGCCCGCGTGATGAAGCAGGCCGTCGCGCACCTGGTGCCGTTTATCGAAGCGGAAAAATCCGAAGGTGCCAAAGCCAACGGCAAGGTGCTGATGGCAACCGTAAAAGGCGACGTTCACGATATTGGTAAAAACATCGTCGGCGTGGTTCTGGCCTGTAACAACTATGAAGTCATTGACCTCGGCGTGATGGTACCGGCGGATAAAATTCTGAAAACCGCGATTGAAGAAAAGGTCGATGTCATCGGCCTTTCGGGGTTGATCACACCAAGCCTGGATGAAATGGTGCATCTTGCACGCGAAATGCAGCGTTTGGATTATCAGATACCGCTGATGATTGGTGGCGCGACCACCTCCAAGGCTCACACCGCGGTTAAAATTGAACCGCAATATAAAAACGATGCCACCATTTACGTCACCGATGCATCGCGTGCGGTTTCGGTTGTGCAGTCGCTGCTGAGCGATACTCAAAAGCCGGTGTTCGTTGCCGAACGCCGCGCCGAGTACGAAAAGGTTCGTGAACGAAACAAAAACCGCAAATCCAAGGCCCTGTTCAACTACGCAGAAGCCGTGGCGAACACCGAAGAGTTTGACTGGGAAAACTACACACCCCCTACGCCAACCTTTACCGGCACCAAAGTCTTTGACGATTATTCCATCAAAGAACTGATCGATTACATCGACTGGACGCCGTTCTTCATCACCTGGGATCTGCACGGTAAATACCCGGCCATTCTGAGCGATGAAAAGGTTGGCGAAACAGCACAGCAATTGTTCAACGATGCGCAAGCCATGCTGAAAAAGATTGAGCAGGAGAAGTGGATTCAACCGAAGTCGGTCATTGGTTTCTGGCCGGCAGAACGCAGCGGTGCCGATACCATCAGCGCAGACCTGGGTGACCGTTCAGTATCACTTGAGCACCTGCGTCAGCAGTCGATCAAGCCGAATGCACAACCGAACTTCTCACTGGCAGATTACATTGCCCCGGCCGGAAGCCAGCCCGACTACCTGGGCGGTTTCGTTGTCACCACCGGCCATGGCGTGGAAGAAAGAGCTAAAGCTTATGAAGCCAACGGCGACGATTACAACTCCATCATGCTCAAAGCCCTGGCAGACCGGCTGGCGGAAGCCTTTGCCGAGCGCATGCACGAGCGTGTGCGTAAAGAATTCTGGGCCTACGACAGCCATGAAAATCTGAACAATGATGAACTGATCAAAGAGCGCTATAAGGGTATTCGCCCGGCACCGGGTTATCCGGCCTGTCCGGATCACACCGAGAAAGCCAAATTGTTTGATATGTTAAACGCAGCCCAGGAAACGGGCGTAGAGCTGACCGACAGCTTCGCCATGATGCCGGCAGCGAGCGTTTCCGGCTGGTACTTCAGCCACCCGAACGCCCGTTACTTCGGTATTGGCAAGGTGACCAAGGATCAGGTAAGCGACTACGCACAGCGCAAAGACATGACACTTGCCGAGGCGGAGCGCTGGTTGAGCCCGGTGCTTTCTTACGAGCCAACGGCAGACTGATAATTATCGAAAATGCTCGCGGCTTATGAAAAAGCCCTATCACTTTTTATAACAAGCCAGCAATACGCTGGCTTTTTTAATTGCTAAAAACTCCTAACAACACTCATTTTTTTAGACGCAATTCATAGTTTACATAGCACTCAAAAACCCGAACTGCTGGGCTATGCTATATTCCAATTAGTACATGCCTTGCAGTAATTACATGCCGACTCTTATCCGCAGATTCCACAACGTACATGTCGTTTTTCTAATAATCGTATTTGGATTATTAATGGTTGGAATTTCCAACTCACGACTGAGTTCGATAAAAGACAATAGTTCAGAACTGTTGAAAATAACCTACGCCTACAGCGCCGGTAACATCACTGATGACATTCACCTGCTATCTGATCGTATGTTTACCGAAGGCGAGCTCAACAGCGCGCCAAGCAACAGCAGTGATTATGTACCCGGGCTGGGAATCAGCCGGTGGTTCAGATTAACCGTAACCAATTCGGCTGCTGAACCCGGCAGGGTTTCTGTTCTGCTGGATAACCCCATGGCCGATCGAATTGAAGTTTTCGAAATGTCCGAAAACGGCACGCCGCAGCAAATACTGCTGACTGGCGATAGGCAGTCACCACAACTGAACCCGATCACCCAGTTCGTTTTACCTTCTGTCGATTTCACGCTGGCACCGGCTGAATCTGTTGAGCTGTATATCTACCTGCAAACGGAAGGTGCACCAATCCTGCCGTTCGTCATTCTCAATGAAACTGATTTTCATGCCTACATTGATGTACTGCATCTGATTTGGGGCGCTTTTATTGGCATTATTCTGTTGATGTCGGCCTACAATTTCGTTTTGTTCCATGGCGTACGCGACAGGACCTACCTGCTTTATATATGCTACATCACCACCATGCTATTAGAGCTCGGTGTGGTCCATGGCTACGGCTATTACCTGCTCCCTGCCGCGGTGCAGCAGTGGCTTAGCGACAATATCATTTCCATCAATACCATTGCGGCCTACTTCACCATTCACTTCGCTCTCTATTTTTTGCGTTATTCCAGCTCTGACGGCCCACTGTTCAGACGTTGTATTATTTTTGGCTACCTACTGCTGGCCTTTGCAACGGTCAGCCTGGCGCTGCCGGAATACATCTCCGTTCGCGGCTTTTCATTCTTGCAGATCGCCACCTATGTTTTGGTCGGTTTTGTTGTATTTCGTAAACTTAAGGATAATTTCGACTGGACCAAATATTACCTCTACTCCTGGGCACCCTTCTTTTTTGGTGCCGCCTGCGGCTTCCTGCTGTTTACCGGGCAAATTGACTACAATTTTTATACCCGCCACGCACTGATGTTTTCAGTCATGTTTGAAATGGCCTTTATATCCATGGCACTGGCTGACCGGCTTGGAGATATTGAAGAGCAGCGCCTGCATCAGGCAACGCATGATTATAAACTCGGCCTGCCCAACGAATCGCTGCTGGAAAAAGCCATTCGAAGAAACGCCTACCACCCGGCCAATACCGGGCTTTCGCTGATCGCGGTGGAGATCAGCAATTATCATGAAGTGAGCCCCTATTTAAGCGACAAACAGCTCACCCAGATAATGAATCAGCTGGGCACCAACTTTGCCGAGCAGATCAGTCACAGCCTGACGCTGGTGCCGTTAGAGAAAACCCAAACAGGTAACCCCTACGCCGCACTTATTCGTGGTGACCTGTTGTCGTATCTGGTGCGCTCTAACGATAGGGTTAAGCTGTCTCAATCTCTGCAGCGGCTCTCTGCCATCGATAATTACAACCCCGCTCTGTCCGATATCCCCTACCGGTTGAACTGCGTATTCGGCGCTGCGGTATTAACCAACCCGGAAAGCAACCCTCACGAACTGATCAGCGATACTAAAAAAGCTGTTCGCCTGGCGAATAAGAAGAGCCTGCCCTACCTGCTGTTCGACCCGAACAAATTTGATTACGGTGACCGGCGCGTACGCCTGGCTCAGGATTTGAGCATCGCCATTGATGAGAATCAGCTGGAGCTTTACCACCAGCCGCAAATCTATTTCAACTCACCACAACTGCGAGCCAGTGAAGTTCTGTTGCGCTGGAATCACCCGACGATGGGTTCTATTTCACCGGTAGAGTTCATTACCATTGCGGAAGAAACCGGCCTGGTCAACAAACTGACAATCTGGGTTATCAATCAGGCATTCAGGCACGCGGAAATACTCACTGAACAGCTGTCTGAAAATCTGAGCATCTCGATCAATATTTCAGCCAATGATCTTTCCAGCGGCAGCTTCTTCAATGATCTGCGCGATTGCCTCAGGCTGCACCGGGTTTCACCAGGGAACTTCACACTGGAGGTTACTGAAACCGCCAAGCTGACCGACAAGCACACCTTCAACTACAACATGGAGAAGCTGCGAACGCTGGGCTTTAAATTTGCCATTGATGATTTTGGCACCGGCTACTCATCGCTCAGCTATGCCAGCGAGCACCCCTTTACCGAGCTGAAGATAGACCGGGCCTTTGTCAGTAAAATGATCAGCTCGAAGAAGCTCAGCTCCATTGTCTCGGCAACCGCCCGTCTGGCTCAGGAAATCGGCCTGACCACGACTGCCGAAGGGGTTGAAAACAAAGAAACTTTGGTCGTTTTAAAGCAGCTGGGATGCGATAAAGCGCAGGGCTACTACATTGGCAGGCCGATGCCATTTGATGAATACATCAAGTGGCATTTTGCGAGCACGAACCAGGACAAGGGTCCCGGCGAAAGCCTTAACACTCAAACCTGAAACCGGCCTCAGGCCGGCAGGTAACGGTTACTCATCCGCGTGACGGCCAATCTTGTATTCGCGCAATTTGTTGGCCACTGCGGTATGGGAAACGCCAAGCTTTTTACCCAGTTGGCGGCTGCTTGGATAAGCCGGGTAAAGTCGCTTCAGCAACTGCGATTCAAAGCGCTTCATAGCCTCGTCCAGAGTGCCGTCAAAGCTTTCATCAACAAAGCCCCAACCCTCATTGAAACTCGGCAGCTGCAGTTGCTCAGGTTCCAGCACATCGCCTTCCACCAGTGAAACCGCACGCAACAGAGAGTTTTCCAGTTGCCGAACATTGCCCGGCCAGGGGTAGGATTGCAGTGCGTTCTGGCAGGCAACAGACAGCCGGATATAGCGACGCTGCGGCTCGGCATAGCGGGCAATGAAACGTTCAGCCATTGGCAGGATATCCGCCTTGCGGTCTCGCAGCGGCGGAATATGCAGCGTTAACACATTCAGGCGGTAGTAAAGGTCTTCCCGGAAGTGCCCGGAGCGGCAAAGCTCCAGCAGGTTTTTCTGCGTGGAACAGATAATCCGCACGTTGGAGGTATACTCCTTTTCATCGCCAATGCGCCGGTAGGTGCCATCCTGTAACAGCCGCAAGAACTTATTCTGCAGCAATGCCGACATGTCACCGATTTCATCGAGGAATACGGTGCCTTCTTCCGCCAGTTCAATAATGCCTTTCTTCTCGCCGCCGTGGCTTGAGGTACCGGCGTAACCAAACAGCTCGCTTTCGGCGGCATCATCGGGAATAGCCGCGCAATTGAGCACCAGAAACGGCTTGTCCTTACGCAGGCTGTTTTGATGACAGGCCTTGGCGAACAGCTCCTTGCCGGTGCCGGTTTCGCCGGTAATCAGCAACGGTGCATCCAGCCCGGACATACGTCGGGCCTGTTGGATCAGCTTTTTCATGGACTGACTGTGCGCAGTAATCATCTCGAACTGACCGGTTTGCTTATGATACGCCGTCATCTGCCGGCCCAGGCGCTCGGGTGATTTGAAGGTAATAACCCCACCGGCAAAGAGACTCTCATCATCACTCTGTTGAATCTGAATAGGGTAAATATCAGCCAGGTAAGTGCGGCCCTTCAGCTGCAGCTGAACAGATTCAGATTCCGGTGTTTCATCGGCCAGCCACTTGTTAAAATTAAAGCCTTTCACCCAGTTTTTAATCGGCTTTTTGCGGACTTCATTTTCCGGCAGCCGGAGCACATCCAGCGCGGCTTCATTCGCCACAACAACGGCCCCCTTGGCATCAATCGATACCACCGGCTCCGGCAACGTGCGCAGCAGCGTTTTCATTTCCTGCTGTTCGCGCTCCAATGGCAAATAGGGAATTACCGAGACATCGTGCACGCCCTCAATCATGCGGATTTCAGGCATCAGATGCTGAAACTCATCGAATTCAACCGTCGGGAAGTTCAGAAAAATCTCGCCGCTTGCATCGATCTCGATGTTTCGCAAATCAATATTGTGCTTCACCAGAATATCGAGGATCTCAGCACAAATACCCAGTCGCTCTTCGCACCGGATATACAATCTCATGGTCTATTCGCTCCAATTCATTCAATGGCCCGGCAACATTCAGTCAACCGGGTAATTTAGCGCAGTGGAAATTGCCCGAATGCATACGGCTTGTCAACTAATCGTTACAACTGCCCTATCAGAATAGACTCAGAAATTTTTCTACCCGGCACAAAAAAAGCCTTTCTAAGAAAGGCTATTTAGCAAAATAGTCTGCTGGCCGTTAACAGTACTTAACTGGCCGGCTGAAGATCGGAATAGACCACATCGGCATGAGGAAAGGAGACGCCCTGCCAGGCTTGTGCAACCAGATCGTCGATGCTCTGCTGCGGATAACGCAGCAACCACTGCGCCAACAAGGCCGGAACATCACTGTAATTCACCTGACTGCTTCTGGCGGTGTGTAAAAAGCGCGTGACAGCGGCCACATCAATTCTGGGCGTTGCCAGGCCCAGACCCAATTCAGTCAGCGCCAGCGCATTGGAGGATTGCTCCATCTGCCCTTTCAGAGGCTTCACCATAATCTTACGGCCCAGGCTCAGTGCTTCTGATGCCAACTCGAATCCGGCATTACAGA
Organism: Reinekea marinisedimentorum; assembly: GCF_004341165.1. Lineage (GTDB taxonomy): Bacteria > Pseudomonadota > Gammaproteobacteria > Pseudomonadales > Natronospirillaceae > Reinekea > Reinekea marinisedimentorum. The sequence continues at coordinate 118,027 of NZ_SLZR01000006.1, read as the reverse complement.
TGACACCGTCGGTTGAATGCAGGCTGTCTTTAAAACCGGATCGGCTGAACCCGCGCACCAGCACATTACCATACTGCCCGGGCTTGATATCTGCACAGTGGTAAATGAACGGGTGCCTGAACTGGCGCAACACCTTCAGAACCTTCTCACTCTTCTCAAACGGCAGATAAACCAACGTTCGGTCTTTGCCACTGCTGCTGTGACCATCCTTTTCAATAATGGGTGGCAGCACCGGGGCACCAAAGTGATGCCAGTGCACCCCTATGCCCAGATCGACCGGCGCAAACCATTTCATGATCGCGTCGGAGGCAAAGGTGTTGTCAGCCTTGGGGATATCCTGTTCAAAGGCATACTGGTGGCCAATGCCAATACAGGGCGTTTTGGTTTTACGCGCAGCCCAGGCAACGACCGGTTCGAAATCGGTAACCACCAGATCGTAGCGGTTTAGATCCAGCGTGCGGATGTCCTGATACATCTGCCCCAAAGAGGCTTCGGCAAAGGTTTTAATCAGATCGACCTTGCCGGCCCGGGTAGCAAAACTCAGGCCTTTGAAAACCTTGTAATCGGCAAAGGCTTCCATATCAAAAAACTTATCTTTATCCCGGCCTGAAAACACCCAGTCAACCTCGATACCTGCCGCAGATAAGGCCGCCTGCATGGCGCGAGCACGTGTAATGTGTCCGTTTCCGGTTCCCTGAACCCCATACAATATTTTCACAGGAATGCTCCATAGTTTAGAACTGAAATAGCGACTCCAGACCCCAGCATGGCACCAACAACGGTATCGGTTGGGAAGTGCACGCCCAAAAAGATGCGGGACAGGGCAACCAGCACCGCCCAGACCAACAGGAAAGGCAACAACGCCGGAATCAAATAGCCAACAAAAACAGCAAACAGGAACGCTGCTGATGTATGGCCGGAAGGAAAACTGAATTTATCGGAAGGAATGATAAAGCTGGAAAATTCGTCGATCGCTTCCTGTGGTCGGTTGCGTCGGAAACTGTTTTTCAATACGAAGTAAATCAGCCGCTCAATGACAAACGCCGACAAGAAATACTTCAGGAAGTGAGTAGCCTGTGGCCACTCCAGTGCGCCATAAGCCATGGCAAACAAGGCGTATAACCAGCCATCGGCCGTTCGGGAAATTGCGCGACCCAAGGCGGTCAGTAATTCACGGCGGCGCAGCGCCATGCACCAGTTGAACAGTGCCAAATCAAACTCATGTACAGGCTGAAATAGCTTCATATAAAACCCTCCTAACATGAGGGCTTATTATTCAGCTCAATATTTCACTTACCTGACACTGATATGAAAGTTTAATTACAAACCGCTTGGCGTTGAGTTCGAAGCAGGAAGATCAAACCTTAGGTACAAAGGCCGATGTCTGAAGCGCTGCCTGAATGGTTTCTATGCGCTCCGCCAGCGAATGTGCCGTATAGGCCTTGGGCGGAACAGCGCCCCAAACCGGGTTTGGCCAGGAAGGGTCAGAATCAGATCGGACAACATGGTGAATGTGCAGCTGCGGCACAACATTGCCCAGGGCGGCAATATTCATCTTAATGCCATTAAAGGCCTTCATCAGCCGCTCGGAAACAAATGAGCTTTCCCACACCAGCTGCTCCTGATCATCCGAATCCAACTGGAAGATTTCATTCACGCCGGTCCGTTGCGGCACCAACAAAACCCAGGGGTAATTGGCATCTTTCATCAGCAAAATACGGCACAGAGACAAAGACCCCAGCCAGACACAGTCATTTTCCAACCGATAATCCAGTTCAAACATTTAACAACCCTTCAACTTACTTTTTCATTATATTTTTTTGGCAGTACAGCTTACAGCAACCGTTTCTACTTGCAAAAATAGCACGCCGGCTGCCCCTAAAGCATGACTAATGGCAGGCTTGTTTATTGGTATAACAGAATACAGATAGCCATTGGCTGCACCAACAACCGGAGAGATCAATGACCACACGCTGGCTTAATTCATGGCAAATGGCAGCGGCTAAGCAAAGCAATCCGTTTGTGCGCGATGAATTTTTAATGGCTCTGGAAGCCTCAGATGCCTGTACCGTAGCCAGCAGCTGGCGGCCATTCCATTTGGCTGTGGGCAAGCGAATTCAGGTACCGGCCTATATCCGGGATAACTCCTGGGGTGAGTATGTCTTCGACTGGAGCTGGGCCAGTGCCTATGAGCAACACGGCCTGAATTATTACCCTAAATTGACGCTGGCCGTGCCCTTTACGCCCTCCAAAGGCCCGCGCCTGCTGGGTGCTGAAACCTCCGATGATGCTGAAAGAATCATAGCCGCTGCGAAAAGCGCCTGTATTGAAAACCAGTTGAGTGGCTTCCATATTCTGTTTGCCGATGAACAGGATCAGCAGCTGCTCGACCCTCTGCCGCTGTTACAGCGCATGGATATTCAGTATCACTGGCAGAACCGCGATTATCAGAGCTTTGATGATTTTCTTGAGCACTTTAAGTCGCGCAAGCGTAAAAACATTCGCCGTGAACGCCAGACGGTTCTGGATCAGGGCATTGAAATTAAAACCATCCAGGGTGCTGATATAGAGCCGGATCAACTCGAAGCCTTCTACCGTTTTTATCAGGCCACCTATTTGAAACGGGGGCGAAAAGGCTACCTCAACCGAGCCTTTTTCAGCCAGGTATGCAGAACCATGCCGGATAACATCGTGCTGTTCATGGCCTATCAGGCCGCCCGGCCAGTTGCAGCGGCGCTGTGCTTCCAGGATGCAACAACCCTTTACGGGCGTTACTGGGGCTGCCTGGAGGAGTTTCACAGCCTGCACTTTGAAACCTGCTATTACCATGGCATCGAATACTCGATTGCCACCGGCCGGCAACGGTTCGACCCCGGAACACAGGGTGAACACAAGATCAGCCGAGGCTTTGAGCCGGTTCGAACTAAATCGTATCACTGGCTGGCTCACCCCGGATTTTTCGAGGCGGCTGAGGATTTTTGTCGTTCGGAGCAACAATATACACAGCAATTTCAGAAAGAAGTTTTACAATCACTGCCTTTTAAGGAAACAATCTCCCGTTCTGAAAATTGATAGGAGTAGTAATGAAGTTCTTACACACCATGGTTCGCGTTACCGATTTAGACAAATCGCTGCATTTCTATTGCGACCTGCTCGGTCTGGTTGAAACCCACCGTAAAGACGTACCGGAAGGCAAATTTACACTTGTCTATCTGGCGACGGCACCCGGCGAAGCAGAGGTTGAGTTGACCTATAACTGGGACAGCGAAGAGGTTTACGATGAAGGCCGTAATTTCGGCCACCTGGCCTTTGAAGTTGAAGACATTTACGCCACCTGCCAGAAGTTTTTAGACGCAGGCGTAACCGTTAACCGTCCGCCGCGTGATGGCCACATGGCCTTTATCCGCAGCCCGGACAACATCTCGATTGAATTCCTTCAGGCGGGTGAGCGCCTGCCCGCTCAGGAACCGTGGGCCAGCATGCCGAACACCGGACACTGGTAATCAAGCCGCCGGCTTAACAACCGAGCTTCAGGCGCTCACTGGCTGAGCGCCTGAAGCAACCTCGCTGCATTGTACGCTTCAACTGGTTTTCCCCTTCCAAAAGCTGATAAAATCCGCGGCCTGTTTTTTGACGCACCATTATTGAATTAAGGATTGCTCATGCGCGCAAGTCGCTACCTATTGTCCACGGTAAAAGAAACTCCGGCAGATGCTGTTATTGCCAGCCACAAACTGATGATCCGGGCCGGTCTGGTTCGCCAGTTGGCTTCTGGTTTGTACAGTTGGTTGCCGACCGGTCAGCGGGTGCTTAACAAGGTTCAGGCCATTGTCCGCGAAGAGATGGACCGTGCCGGCGCGCAGGAAGTTTTGATGCCAACCATCCAGCCTGCAGAGCTGTGGGAAGAATCTGGCCGGATTGACCAGATGGAAGGCCAGATGCTGCGCATTAAAGATCGCCATAACCGCGATTTTGTGTACGGCCCTACCCACGAAGAAGTGATTACCGACATTGCCCGCAATGAGCTGAAAAGCTACAAGCAGCTGCCAATGAACTTCTACCAGATTCAAAACAAATTCCGCGATGAGTTCCGCCCTCGCTTCGGGGTTATGCGTTCCCGCGAGTTTGTCATGAAGGACGCCTACTCCTTCCATGTCGATCAGGATTGCCTGAGCGCTGAATACGAAAACATGTATCAGGCCTACAGCCGCATCTTCGACCGCCTTGGCCTGGATTACCGTGCCGTGCTGGCAGATACCGGCGCTATGGGCGGCAAGGCCTCACACGAATTCCAGGTACTGGCCGATTCCGGTGAAGACTTTATCGCCTACGCCGAAGGTGGCAGCTATGCAGCCAATATCGAACAGGCCGAAGCCGTGATGCCTACCGGTGAGCGTGCAGCACCGACCGCTGAGATGGAACTTGTCGATACCCCGAACGCCAAAACCATTGACCAGCTGGTTGAGCAGTTCGGCATGCCGATCGAGAAAACCATCAAAACACTGATGGTCGAAGCCGCCGAAGACAGCGAGCACGAAATCATTGCGCTGATCATCCGTGGCGACCATGAGCTTAACGAACTGAAAGCCGAAAAACTGCCACAGGTTAAAGCACCGCTGACAATGGCCAGTGAAGACAAGATTCAGGCTCTGATTGGTGCTCTGCCGGGCTCATTAGGGCCGGTCAACCTGAAGGTGCCGTTCATTGTAGACCGCGCTGCGACACTGCTGTCTGACTTCGGTGCCGGCGCCAATATCGATGGCAAGCACTACTTCAACATCAACTGGGGCCGCGATGCTGAAATCGGTGAAGTTGCTGATTTGCGTAATGTTGTAGCCGGCGACCCAAGCCCAGACGGCGTGGGCACGCTACAGATCGTGAAAGGCATTGAAGTTGGCCACATCTTCCAGCTGGGTGACAAATACGCCAAAGCGCTGGGCGCTAACGTGCTTGATCAGGGTGGCAAATCGCAGACCATGCTCATGGGCTGCTACGGCATTGGTGTAACCCGTATCGTTGCCGCAGCCATTGAGCAGAACCACGATGAAAACGGCATTAAATGGCCATTGGCCATTGCGCCGTTCCATGTCGGCATTGTGCCGCTGAACGCGCATAAATCACCAGAGGTGATGGAAGTTGCTGAAAAGCTTTATCAGGATTTACAGGCGGCCGGCTTCGACGTGCTGCTTGATGATCGTGACAAAAAGACCAGCCCGGGCGTTAAATTCGCGGATATGGAGCTGATCGGTATTCCACACCGCTTTGTCGTGAGCGATCGCGGTCTGCAGAACGGCCTGCTCGAATACAAGCAGCGTGGCTCTGATGAAAAGCAGGAAATCAGCGTCGCAGACGCCCTGCAACACCTGAAGGCGCAAATCGGCTAATTCGCCAACATAAGCCTAGATTAATACACAGCCGGGACCGTCCCGGCTTTTTTACGTCTGCTGGCCGCCAAACTGACGGCAACCATCACCTCCTATTTAAGTAGAATTTACAGAACGATGGTTGGCGACTACCTTTAACCTGCAACCTATAACAAAAAGGAGCAGCATATGAGCATTCACGCTTTGACCGTAGCTGACTGCATGGTACCGCCCCGGTTAACTGTTAAGCCCAATATGAGCATCAAAGAAGCAGTAGAAAAGATGATCCACCATCACCTCATCGGCGCTCCTGTTGTGGACGACAACATGAAAGTGGTTGGCTTCCTTTCAGAGCAGGACTGTCTGGCTCATATGATCAGTGACAGCTATTACCACGAACAGAATACGCTGGTGAACGAAGTTATGCAGAACGATGTTCTGTTTGCCTCGCCGGATATGGCCGTGTTTGATCTGGCCCAGCTGATGTGCGAGAACAAACCGAAGAAATTCCCGGTTTGCGAGAACGGCAAACTGATCGGCATTATCACCCGAACCCACATCCTGAAAGCACTACTGAGCAAATAACCCCCTGCCCCGACGCCATCGTGAAGAGCCCCAATACCGTGGCTCTTCACCCGTTCGTTCCTGCCTGCAGGGTCAGATTCCCGGCTATTTAACCACTGAATTTGCCCTTTTACTCGAAATTAACCTAAGTTTCATTAAAATAGCGCGGCTTGAAGCTAATGGAGCTATTCGTAGATGCTACCCCGTATTCACTCAATTACTGATACCCAACAGTCTTATCTTGCCTTTCTGAAAACTGTTGAGGAACACGGTTTTACGGGAGATCTATGCCCAGATTACGCAAACCGGACCGTGCTGGCGACTGATAACTCGATCTATCAGGTGCTGCCGCAGGCCGTTGTTTACCCGAAAACCACCGAAGATATTCAGTTGCTGGCGCATCTGGCAGCGAGCGATGAATGGCAACACATTGTGCTGTCACCGCGTGGTGGTGGCACAGGTACAAACGGTCAGTCACTGACCGATGGCCTGGTGGTTGATCTTTCCCGGCACATGAATCAAATACTGGAAATCAACGCCGAAGAAGGCTGGGTTCGGGTTCAGACCGGCGTTGTTAAAGATCAGCTGAATCAGGCACTGAAGCCGTTCGGGCTGTTTTTTGCTCCGGAGCTGTCCACCAGTAACCGCGCCACCATTGGCGGCATGATCAATACCGATGCCAGCGGTCAGGGCTCGGTCAGCTACGGTAAAACCCGCGATCACGTGCTGGAGCTTTCTACCGTGGTACTGGGTGGCGATATTCTTGAAAGCAAGCCGATCAGTAAGCAGCAGGCCGAAGCGTTGTACGGTAACACCGACCGCCTCAGCCAGATTCAGGCGACGGTCAACGATATTTATCAGCGCTGCGAAGCCGACATCAAAGCCAAGTTTCCACCGCTGAACCGATGCCTGACCGGTTACGATCTGGCCCATATCTACGATGACGGCCAGTTCAACATGAACAACGTGCTGTGCGGCTCTGAGGGAACACTGGGCTTCATCGTCGAAGCCAAGCTCAATGTCATTAAAATTCCAAAGATGTCTGCGCTGGTAAACGTATTTTATGATTCGTTTGAATCCTCCATGCGTGACGCTCAAACCCTGATGTCGGCCATGCCCACCTCTATTGAGACCATCGACAGCACGGTACTGGGCCTGGCTAAAGACGACATCATCTGGCACACCGTTAGCAAATACTTCAGCGGTGACGCCATCGAAGGGATCAACCTGGTGGAATACACCGGTGAAAGCGAAGAAGAACTGCTTGCCAAGGTGACCAGCCTTACCCAGCTACTGCAGGACCAGACCGGGCAACCGGGCAAGAACACCGGCTTTTCGGTGGCTATCGGTAATGAGGAAGTGAAACAGATCTGGGCGATGCGCAAAAAGGCTGTTGGCCTGTTGGGTAACGCCAGTGGTGAAAAGCGGCCAGTTCCCTTTGTTGAGGATACCGCCGTACCACCGGAAAACCTGGCCGATTTTATTATGGAATTCCGCGCGGTACTCGATAGAGAAAATCTGCGCTACGGTATGTTTGGCCATGTTGATGCCGGCGTACTGCACGTGCGCCCTGCGCTCGATTTAAAAGACGAAAAGCAGTTCCATCTGGTGCGCAAAATTACCGAAGATGTTGTTGAACTGGTAAGAAAGTACAACGGTATTCTGTGGGGTGAACACGGCAAGGGTGTACGCTCGGAATTTGCACCGGAGTTTTTTGGTGACCTCTACCCAGAGCTGCAAAACCTGAAGCGCGCTTTCGACCCGTTCAACCAGCTTAACCCCGGTAAGATCGCCACCAGCCACGGTGATATTCCGCTGCTGAAAATTGATGAAGTCACCACCCGGGGCGAACTGGACAGAACCATTACGCTGAAAAACTGGACCCAGTTTGCCGATGGCATGTACTGCAACGGCAACGGTGCCTGCTTCAACTACGATCCCTATGACGCCATGTGCCCGTCATTCAAACTCACGCAGGATCGCCGTCAATCTCCCAAGGGTCGTGCTTCCCTGATTCGGGAATGGCTCAGGCTGCTCGGTGAGCAACAGGTAGATACTCAGGCTTTATCCGGTAAAAAACGCATTCCGCTGCTGCATTTTATTCCGCGCACCTTCAATACCTTGCGCAAGCGCCGTGGCGAATATGACTTTAACCATGAGGTGGCCGATTCAATGTCGACCTGCCTGTCCTGTAAATCCTGCACTGGCCAATGCCCGATTAAGGTGGATGTGCCTGAGTTCAGAGCACGTTTCCTGCAGCTCTATTACATGCGTTATCTGCGGCCACTGAAAGACTATTTCATCGGCATGCTTGAATTTATTATTCCGATGCTGACGCTGGCGCCATTTAAGGCGATCTACAACTTCATGATGGCCAATAGCCTGATGAAGAAGTTTTTAGCGAATGTTGCAGGCATGGTCGACAGCCCGCTCATCTCCAAATTAAATTTCAACAGCGAGCTTAAAAAGCGCAATGTTCATTACGCGTCTGTGCACCAGCTGAACAAACTGAGCGATGAAGAGAAGCGCCGCTCTCTGATTCTGGTACAGGATGCCTTTACCAGTTTCTTTGAAACCCCAGTCGTCATGGAAGTTATTGATAGCCTGCAGCTACTCGGTTTTAAAGTCTGGGTTATGCCTTACAGCGCCAATGGTAAGCCGCTGCACATTCATGGCTTCCTGCCACTGTTTAAATGGGTTGCCAACCGCAACCAGAAAAAACTGAAACACATGGCCCGCACCAATGTATCGTTGGTAGGGCTGGACCCGGCAATGACACTGACATACAGAGCGGAGTACGCAAAATATGTCAGTGAGCAGGTGCCTGATGTACTGCTAATGCAGGAATTTCTGGTGAAAAGGCTCGATATTCTGAGCGAAAACGCCGACAAGCTGAAACCGGGCAGCGCTAAGTTGCTGGGCCACTGCACCGAAAAAACCAACGCACCTGCCGCTATTAGCGACTGGCAATCTGTGTTCTCGGCACTTAACCAGGAGCTGGCGCATCAGCCGGTAGGCTGCTGTGGTATGGCCGGCACCTTTGGTCACGAAACACGCAACCGGGAAAACTCTGAAAATATCTTCAACCTCTCCTGGCGAAAAGTATTGCAGGACGAACCGGCGGAAACCCTGCTGACAACCGGCTACTCCTGCCGGTCTCAGGTAAAACGTCTGGAGAATAAGATTCTTCTGCACCCCTTGCAGTTTTTACTGCAGCAAAAGCAATAATTTAATACACCTCATCACCGGCTTTCTGATTCTCAGGCGTTAATACCTGAATCACAAAGCCGTGCTGCATTGTGTCTGCCCCTAATATGTATTACAAATACAAGGTTACAGATACAGTGAATGGCAAACATAAAAAAAAGGATCAATAGCATCATGTGCTCTGCGCTAAAAAATAGAGAGTTCTCTAACCTGACTGAACTGGCGGAAGATATCTTTAAACAACTGGACGGAAAGATCGTCATGGGTGTCCCCATCGGTGTCGGTAAAGCCACACACATGATCAATGCCTTCTACCGCGTAGCCAAAGCAAACCCTCAGTACAGCCTGGAAATCAATTCCGCACTGTCACTCAATCGCCCAAAGCTTAAAACCGATCTGGAAAGGCGCCTGCTGGAGCCCTTCTTTGACCGCCAGTTTAAAGACCTTCCGGAACTGGAATTTGCCAATGATGTTCTGGAAAAAAAGCTTCCGGCCAACGTCAATGTTGTAGAGTTTTACTTCAAGCCCGGTGAAGTACTGAAAAACCCGGAAGCACAGCAATACGCGCTGTCATCCAACTACACGCATGTGCCGCGTGATCTGCTGTCGCGTGGCTGTAACGTCATTTGCCAGATGATCACCAAGAAAGACAATGGCGGCCATACCCGCTACAGCCTGGGCTCCAACCCGGACGTGACTCTCGATGTGCATCGCCTGATGCACGAGTACACCGCCGCCGATGGCAAGCCGCGCTTTATGCTCGGGCAAGTAAATACCCAGATGCCGTTCATGCCAAACGATGCCGAAGTTACTGCCGACTTCTTTGAATACATCCATGACGACCCAGCGCTGTACTCGCCTATCTTCGCGGCTCCGTATGCGCCTATTTCCCCGGTTGATCATATGATCGGCCTGTACACCAGCCTGCTGATTAAAGACGAAGGCTCACTGCAGATTGGCATTGGCTCGCTGGGCGATGCGGTCGTGAACTCGCTGCTGGTGCGGCACAGCCACAATGACGTCTACCGCCAGCTGGCAGACAAGACAGATGCGCTCAAGCGCTTCCCGTGTATTGAAAAAGACGGTGGTCTGGAGCCATTTGAAAAAGGCCTGTACGGCAATACCGAAATGCTGGTTCCGGGCTATATGGCACTTAAAAAAGGCGGCGTGCTGAAACGTAAGGTCTATGACGATGAGCACATTCAGCAACTGGTCAATGATGGCCTGGACCCAAATCAAGTATCGATGCAGTGGCTGGATGGCCTGCAGAACCTGGACAAAATCACCCCGCATCTGACAGAGCACCATGTTGATTACCTGAAAAAATGGGGCATCCTGAACAAGGCGATTGGCTATCTGAACGAGCAGCTGACGCTGGAAGGCGAATCTGTTGAAGCCAACCTGAATAACACAAGCAGCCGTGCGTGGATCGAAAAGCACGCATTAGGCACGAAGATCAATGGCGCGACCCTGGTACATGCCGGCTTCTTTGTTGGTGGTCACGGTTTTTACGATGACCTGCGCAACATGCCCGAAGAAGAGCTGAGTGAGTTCAACATGACATCGGTGATGTTCACCAACCAGATCAAGGGTAATGAAGCCCTGAAACTGAAGCAGATGAAAAATTCCCGCTTCATCAACACCTGCATGAAAACCACACTGGCGGGCGCTTCAGCCAGTGATGGCCTGGCAGACGGCAAGGTGGTCAGCGGTGTTGGCGGCCAGTTCAACTTTGTTACCATGGGGCATGACCTGCCGGAATCCCGCTCAATTTTAATGATGCGCTCCACAAGACGCCGTGGCGCCGATGCCGTCAGCAATATCGTCTTCAATTACGGCCATGTTACCGTGCCTCGTCATATGCGCGATATTGTCATCACGGAATATGGCATCGCTGATCTGAGAGCAAAGACCGATCAGGAGATTATTGATGAGCTGCTGAAGGTGACCGACTCCCGCTTCCAGGACGAGCTTATTCAAAAAGCCAAGAAGGCCGGCAAATTACGGGCGGACTACAAGCTTCCCGAAAGTGCCAAACACAATACACCGGAAGCGCTCAGTGCCTTTCTTGCTGAATTTAAAGAATACTATCAACCGTTCCCGTTCGGCTGCGATTTGACAGAGCAGGAAGTTGTGATTGGCGGTGCCCTTAAACAGCTCAAGACCAATGTCGATAAGAAATGGCCACTGGTAAAAGCCCTGCTCTCCAAGGTAACACCGGAGCGACGCATGGAAACCAAAGAGCATCTGGAGCGGCTTGGGCTTTACAAAGCCAAAGGCATTAAACAGAAGCTTCTGCGCAAACTGGTGATCAGCGTGTTACCAAGCCAGCTTGAAACCCGCGGTTAATCTGATCTGGCCGGCGGTTTCACCGGCCAGTGCCCAATTGCACCAGCCTTTGTCTATACTTTGAGTTCGAACTTAAAACTTTAGGACATCGATGTAATGTGTAGAGGTATTTCACTGATTTGGCCAGCCCTGTTGCTCACTGCTGTTGCCCCCGTTTTTTCTGCTGAATCACTACGAATACTCACCTGGGAAGAATACTTTGACCCTCAGCTGATTGAACAATTTGAACAACAGCACGATACCTCGGTTGAGTTTATCTACTACGAGTATGATGACATTCGCGACAGAATCATGGCTGAAACAGCCGGTTTTGGCATGGACATAATCCTGGTAGACGACCTTGAAATGCCGGCCTATGCCAGTCAGGGCTGGCTGGCGCCACTACAAGCTGATCGCCTTTTTTATTTGCAGGGCCACGGTACGCTTTGGTCGCAACTGGTCGACAAAGCTGAACAATACGCTGTCCCATACAGCTGGGGAACTTACGGCATTGCTTACCGCACCGACTTAGTTCAGTCGCCACCACAAACGTGGGCCGAGCTGTTTAACCCTACTGACGAGATGTCAGGTTTTATTCAAATGCCACCTCAGTCTTCCGAGCTGCTTGCCATTGCTTCAATGGCATTCGACTACAGCCTGGATACCGCCAGCCAGCAGCAAATTAATGAATTAGCCCTGCATCTTGTTAACCAAAAGCCGCACGTTATTGCTTATAAAGCACTGGACGTGGAAGACAGTCTGCTGGAACAGGGTAAGGCTAAAGTTGCTGTCAGCTATAATTCAGACGTCGTGTTACTGCAAGATCACACCGACAACATCGAGTTTATATCACCAACAGACGCTACGTTAATGTGGATCGATTTCCTGACGATAAGCAGTAAAACTCAAAATTTGGCATTAGCACATGACTTCCTGAATTTCTTTCTGAAACCCGAGCACGTTGCGCAGAACATGGAATATCACTATTCAGCATCCTTTAGCGATACTGCCAATGCGATGCTGCCCGATGAAATCCGCCTCAATGGCGCAGTCTTTCCGGCTGCAGCGAGTGCCATTAAGCTGGTTCCTGCCCCCACAACGGCCGTAATAAGAAGCCAGATGCGCTTATTCAATGCGCTTGACCTGGAATAATCGATGAAGTTGCAGCACCGTTTTGTGTCGATACTCGGCGCTCTCGCGATTCTTATCTCGCTGGCAAGCCTGATAACTGTTCAGCGCAGTATCAGCGCGCATAATACACAACAACTGGAGAGCCAGCTCAGCACACACCTGCAGGCCAGCCACAACTTTTTTTTTGAGGTGATAAATACATCGGTATCTAATCTCGACTTCATCAGCCAGAATGTACTGACAAGGCAATACTTTTCTGCCAGTGAGCAGATTCGATACCAGCTATTCCACTCAGAGCTAACCCGACTGCTTGAGCAATATCTTAAGAAGAATCCGCTTTATTCCGAGATCAGCATCGTACTTCCAGATGGCTATAAAGACATATTTGTTCGAAGGGATAGCAAGTTTTTTGACTTAAACGATTTCGACATGAGTTATTCGTCACTGGCAAGCAACAATCTTTCTGATTCTGAAAACAGAATTATTATCATTGACGAACATGAAAACCCGATCATTCTGGCGATCTATCAACCTCTTTACAACTACTTCCAAAGTAATGAAAAAGATTTCAGTATAATTGGACACATCAAAATTTCTTTAGACTTACAAGCCATCACAAGAACACTCAGCAATAGGCAGCTACTCACCAGCTTTCATTACCGACAACTGGAAATTTTTGATCAGGACATGGCTCAACTCGCCGACATCACCCCTCCGTTCTCCAATCATGATCAGTACCAGTACAAGAGAGAGAAAGTATTCAGCGACCTTTATATTCAGTCGACCCAAAACGGCAGCATACTGACCGAGACATCCCAAAAGCTCTTTTGGCAGGGCCTAACGCTGGCAACCCTCACAGTTTCGGCACTACTACTCATTAGCATTGTTACATTGCAAAGGATCATCTTAAAGCCACTGAACATGTTTACCGATGTCATCGAGAACTCAAACATCGACAGTTATAAAGCAGAACACTTAGCAATACTGAAAGACTATGAATTTATCCGGTTGGGTGACAGCTTCAACAAACTGATGGACCGCCTCAAGAAGTCTTCCCGAGCCCTGAAAAGCCAGGCCCTAACCGATGAACTCACCGGCCTGCCTAACCGAGCAGGATTTTATGAGCTGATCCGCCGACTGAAGCAGGAAGAAAACGTTCAGCGTTTCTCTGTGCTGTTTCTTGATTTGGATGGCTTCAAGCAAATTAACGATAACCACGGCCACCAAACCGGAGACCAGCTGCTCATAGCCGTTGCCAGAAAACTGGTAAAGGTTATTCGCCACAAGCCGCCTTCCGACAGTCATTCTCGTCACAGCCGCAACGATGCCGTTCACCGCCTGGGAGGTGATGAATTTGCCATCGTAATGCGTGATGATAGCCAGGCTCAGGTTGCTGCCAACCGCATTATTAAAGAGCTGCAACAGGGGTTTCAGATAGAGGGCCGAACTCACTACACGGGTGTCAGTATTGGCATTGCTGTGTATCCGGAGCACAGCAAGGATATTGACCTACTGATTCAGTACGCCGACATTGCCATGTACGATGCCAAACGCAATGGTAAGATGCGCTTCTCCACTTTCAGTCCCAAAATGGCAGAGTGGGAGAAAAAGAAACTCTCCATTGAAAATGCCATCCGCGAAGGTATGGAATATAACCGCTTCGAAACCCACTTCCAGCCCAAAATAAACTGCGAAACCGGTGAGATTATTGGTGTCGAAGCATTAGCCAGACTGAGAGATAAACACGGGCAATTGGTCTCTCCGGCAGATTTTATTCCCATCGCCCAAGAGTACGGTGTGCTGGAATACATCACCTACATTGTTACCGAACAATCGTGCCAGTTGCTGCAAATATTAGGCGACCCAGGCTTTGGCGCCTCAGTCAATATTTCACCTTCGCAACTGAGCGACCTGCGACTGATCGTCGACATCCGCAAAATTCTGCACCGCTATGGCATTGAAACAAGACAGATTGAGTTCGAGGTAACTGAAGAAGAGCTCATTATCAACGAGTTTGCAGCAAAGAATAATCTTGAGTTTATTCGAGAATTTGGCTTTAAAACCGCGCTGGATGATTTTGGAGCCGGCTATTCTTCACTGGGCTACCTGAAAAAATTCCGCTTTGATACGCTCAAGCTGGATCAGATCTTCATTAATACCGAGGACTATGCCAGCGCGGCATCCATTGCGGTGATACGCTCAATCAAGGCACTGGCCATTACACTGGGCATGGAGATAGTCGCCGAAGGTGTTGAAACCCAAAATCAGGTCGACCTGATGCAAAGCCTGGGTATTCGCAATATACAGGGCTATTACTACTCCAAGCCGGTTACTGCCGAAGCCTTTATCGAGCTTTACCGGGCGAACAAAAGCAATATTGAGAGCGTCTATACCGTTCAACAACTAGCACTTTTAAAAAGATCGAAATAAAACCGAATGCAGCCTGTCTTTAAAATATCTATTTGATAGTATTTCTGATCCCCATTTCGATACAGACAGAGACTCAGAATGACCACATGGACGCCCGATTCATGGCGCACAAAAGCCCTGCATCAACTCCCCGAATATAAAGACCAAGCCCAACTTAGCCGCGTAGAAGCTGAACTTGCCAAGCAACCGCCACTGGTATTTGCCGGTGAAGCCAGGCTGCTGAAAGCCGACCTGGCAAAAGTGGCCCGCGGTGAAGCATTCCTGCTGCAGGGTGGTGACTGTGCCGAGAGTTTTGATGAATTTAAAACAACCCACATCCGCGATACCTTTATGGCACTGCTGCAGATGGCCGTTGTTCTGAGTTTTGGCGGTAAAAAATCGGTGGTTAAGGTTGGTCGTATGGCCGGTCAATTTGCCAAGCCGCGGTCCGCGGGTACAGAAACCATTAATGGCGTCACGCTGCCATCTTACCGTGGCGATATTATCAATGGCATCAACTTCACTGAGCAGGCCCGGGAACCCAACCCGGAACGGATGGTTAAAGCCTATCATCAGGCCGCATCGACCCTGAACCTGCTGCGCGCTTTTGCTCAGGGTGGCCTGGCAGATTTACACCAGGTGCATAAGTGGAACCGTGATTTCGTGGAAAAAAGCCCGCAATCAGAACGCTACCAGGCACTCGCGACCCAGATCGATGATGCGCTCGATTTCATGAGCGCCTGCGGTATTTCACCGGAAAACACGCCGCAAATTCGGGAGACTCAGTTCTATACCTCTCACGAAGCCCTGTTGTTGCCTTATGAGCAGGCATTGACACGACTCGACAGCCTGACCGGCGACTGGTACGACTGCTCTGCGCATATGCTCTGGATCGGTGACCGCACCCGCCAGCTCGACGGTGCCCATGTTGAATTCTGCCGCGGCATTAACAACCCTCTCGGTCTGAAGGTAGGCCCTACATCAAACCCCGATGACATTCTCAGGCTGATCGACATCCTCAATCCGGAAAACGAAGCCGGCCGCTTAAACCTGATTGTTCGCATGGGGGCAGACAATATCGCCGACCACTTCCCTGCCATTCTGAAGAAAGTCACGGCAGAAGGCAGAAACGTAGTTTGGAGCTCCGACCCGATGCATGGCAATACCATTAAGGCGGGTAACGGCTATAAAACCCGCGAAGTCAGTTCTGTACTTTCAGAAGTACGGGATTTTCTGTCTATTCATAAGGCTGAAGGCACCGTTGCCGGTGGCGTGCACTTTGAAATGACCGGGAAAAACGTGACCGAGTGTATTGGTGGCGCATTCCAGATTACTGAAACCGATCTGGCCGACCGTTACCACACTTACTGCGACCCGCGCCTGAATGCAGACCAGGCTCTTGAACTCGCCTTCCTGATTGCGGATTCTATTAAATCGGCATAACAGCACGGAAAAAGCACCTTCGGGTGCTTCAGGTTGTCGATAAACCCGCCGACAAAAAGGTAGCTCCTAAATAGACCGCTGCAAGTATCGTCCTGATACGCTCGACGAAAACATCCATGTTTTCGACGTCTATTTAGGAGCTACCTTTTCATCGTCTCGAAGGCTGTGGTAGCTTTGTCAGCAGTCTGAAGCACCTTCGGGTGCTTTTTTATTTCTGCCACATTAGCCTGCACCGCGCTTAAACCATCCGGATATGCCACAGCTCGCAACGAACGCCAATGTCATTATTGGCGGTATAGCGGATGCGCACGTAGCCAAGCCCCTGCAAACAATTATTTTCTAACTTTGTTGTAGAGCTGTTCTGAATAGTCGCAGCTGACAGCGGCCTGAATAAGCGCTGATTATAAGATGCCAGCCTACAAACAGTGAGCCAGCCCGAAGCTTTAGCACGATCAGTGCTGAGCTGCCGCTTTCGCCCGGATAAAATGCGAATGGTGTAAATGAAGCAGCTCACATACGCGGCGAATACGGTGGTCTTCATATTTATCGAGGTCGCCATCAGCGTAGGCAACCCGCCATAAATCGACTACCAGCTCGTAGCGCTGATCTTCATCCCAGTTGTCGGTAATCACCCGGGTAAACTGGTATAGATCATGAGACTGCGCCTGCCGCTCAATGGCTGTATCGATGCAGTGGTTTATTTCCGCAACCGAGCCCTGCGTGCGCCTTGCCAGTATCTGCGCTATGCAATCCCGCTCACGCTGGTCTGCTTCAAGATCAGCCAACATGACTTCGATCAGCAACACGGCTGCAGACTCATCGACTGTCAGTTGCTCTGTTTCTTCCGTTTTATTTTCAAAAAAGGCCAGAATTCGGTCCAACATTGAATTAACTCCCAATAACCCTGATATTAATTGCCCTGCATTGCCTAACTACTGTTGGCTAACCCGGTGGCCTTACGTTAACTTTGGTGTAAGACACAAATTTAAACCTAACTAATCTCTGATTGGAGTAAATATTTGGTATGACACTGACAACGCCAGCACTGTTATTTCCAGCCATTTCGCTGCTACTGCTCGCCTATACAAACCGTTTTCTGGTCATTGCCCAGCTGATTCGCTCGTTATACAAGCAGAATGTTGAAAACCCGGATATGGATATTCATAAGCAGATTATCCATTTGCGTCGGCGCATCCTGGCAATACGGCGCATGCAGGTAGCGGGCATTTCTTCGTTTATCTTCTGTGTTTTATCAATGTTCGCCATTTATATTCAGCAGATGGTCGTTGCGCACATTGTCTTCGGCGGTTCACTGGTACTACTGCTGATCTCTTTGTGTTTCAGCCTTTACGAGGTGCAGATCAGTGGCCAGGCCCTGAACCTGCAGCTCAAGAACCTGGAAGACCAAAGGGAAGACAGCGCCTGATGGCGCTTAAGCCAGTAGGTTTACCATGATGCGGTAATACATTTCAGTGACCTTATCCAGATCATCAACCGCTACACATTCGTTCACCTGATGAATGGTTTTATTCAGCGGTCCCAGCTCTAAAACCTGAGCTCCGGTGGGAGCAATAAAGCGACCATCGGAGGTACCGCCGGCCGTGGAAAGCTCAGGCTGGTAGCCGGTAACCTCCTGAACAGCCTGAACGGCAGCCTGCACCAGCGCACCACTTTCGGTTAAGAATGGTTGCCCCTTAATTTCGAAACGCAGGTCATAGTCAAAATCAAACTGATCCAGAACGTCTCGGGTACGTTGCTGCAGTTGTTCTGCCGTTACTTCCGTACTGAAGCGGAAACTGAACATAATTTCAGCTTCGCCCGGAATGACGTTCGAAGCACCGGTGCCGGAATTGATGTTGGAAATCTGGAAAGATGTCGCCGGGAAAAAGTCGTTGCCTTCATCCCAAACCATCGTAGAAAGTGCGGCAATGGCCGGAGCGGCCAGGTGAACCGGGTTTTTCGCCAGATGCGGGTAAGCAACATGCCCCTGAACGCCCTTCACCGTTAAATAACCAAGCATTGAACCACGCCGGCCATTCTTGATGACATCACCCACTTTGGCAGTGCTCGACGGCTCGCCGACCAGTGCCCAATCAATCTGTTCACCGCGGCGGGTTAATTCCTGCATAACGGCTTCGGTGCCATAGTACGCATCGCCCTCTTCGTCGGACGTAATCAGATAACCCAGGCGGCCGCGGTGATTCGGGTAGTCGTTAACGAAGCGCTCTGTCGCCACAACAAAGGCCGCCAGGCTGCTTTTCATATCGGCAGCGCCCCGACCTTTCAGCATTCCATCTTCAATGGTTGGTGTAAAAGGTGGTGTTGACCAACGGGCCGGATCACCAGCCGGTACGACATCGGTATGTCCTGCCAGAACCAGTAACGGTTGCCCTTCACCTCGTGTCGACCAGAGGTTATCAACATTCTCGATGCGCATATGCTCGTTGGTGAAACCGCAGTTTTCCAGACGCTCGGCAATCAATTTCTGACAACCCGCATCATTTGGCGTAACTGACTCCCGCGCTATCAGTTCACAAGCTAAATTAACGGTTTCGGATTTCATAAAAGACCTGCATACATTAAACAAAGGCCGCTATCATACGCGCTATTGATCCGGTAATTAAGGCCAACGGTTGAGCATACGAGACAACACAACCTTGTGGTTACAGAAACACACCCAAAACGGCCCCAGGGCTATTAAACAATTCACCAGTGGCGGCTTTATATTTGCTGCCGGGATGATGGCCATTATCTTTGCCGACAAACTGATTATCAGCAGCCTTGAACAGGAACTGGTCGCCCTGGGCGGTTTAATACTGGTGATTACCGGTGCTGCTCTGGCATTATGGGGCTACCTGAGCATGAGCCTGTTTAAAATACTTATTCACCTACTGAAGAGACGCACATGAACCGCGCACCGGATATTGAAATTTACGTACCCAAAATAACGGCCGGGGAAGCTGCTGATTGGTTAACGGAGGTGTTCACGCATTGTGAACTTGGCAGAAAGAAAAAGGGCATGCCCAAAAACGCCCAGCCAGTATACGTTCAATGGCAGAGCCAAAAAATATTTGGCGTTATTTATGAGCAGGTCGTCAACGGCTATACCAGCATCTGGCTGGATTCAAATGAATTGCCCTGGCCATCCGACAAAGAGTGCGCCCATTCGGCGGCAGAGTATTTCAATCGCCCGGTACGCTTTGTAGAGGATAGCTGGCAACAGCAGCAAGACCCGGATGCCTGGCAGGAAGTCAGCGAAAACGGTGAGACCCAAAGCTTAATCTGGAAAACCTGAAGCAAAAAAAAGCGGCAAACGCCGCTTTTTGATGAGCTGGTAAATTCTCACTTCTGGCGTAAAACGGTCACGTCTTCTGCCTGCAGGCCTTTCGAGCTTTCAACAACACCAAACAAAACCCGCTGACCTTCCTGAAGAGAACGATGTCCGCGACCACGAATAGAGCGGAAGTGCACGAATACATCTTCACCGTCTTCACGGGTCAGAAAGCCAAAGCCCTTACTGACGTTAAACCACTTCACCAAACCTTCTTCACGGTCATCTTCTTCAAGAATATCCGAACGGGAGATAATAATACTCAGCATACAAACCCCGGCGACAACCACCACCGTCAGTACAAATGCTGCAACCTTTGCTGAGGTGAACTCGAAGCCCGCCAATTCAGCCACTGTAAGGTCTGAAACCCCAGTAATGAGAGACAAAACTGCTGCCATGATAAAAGGCACAGGCAACGCTACCAATAAACAAACACCAATACGTATTAACCAGAATTTTAACTTCATATCCTATACTCGTATTTCCATTGAACAAACTATGCGGGCCAAATAGCGAAAACCGCTGACCCAATGTTTAAACATCTAACCGCTGTCTGACGACTTTCTGAACCGGCACCATGGTTACAGCACCCTTTCAAAAAACTACCCGTAACAGCAAACAAAAAGGCATAATGCCAAACTTTACGTCAAATTGGCAATTCTGACATGCAGGAGTCATAACATGAACGACAAAGAAAGATTGATAGAGCTCGAGGTGCGGCTGACTCATATGGATGACACAGTTGAGCAACTTGACAAGGTTGTCAGCGAGCAACAAATCAGAATCGACTATCTGGAAAGGCAGCTGAAGAAAATCGCCCGCGACTACACCGAATTTAAAGAGCAGATGGCGCCGGATATTGTTGATACCAAGCCACCACATTATTAGCAGTTAGCCACTGAAACCGTTAAAATAGCCGCTTTTTTACAGGAAGTCGGCATTAGTATGCAGTCATTAGTATCCGGTCTACGTCAAATCACTCAAAAAGTCCTGTTCTGTTGGGTTCGTGTTGCAGAAAACCTTCATCACACAGACCTTGAAAAGCTAAAGCAGCAAAAGCACTGCGTCTATGTTTTAGAACATCAGTCAACTTCAGATGCGCTGGTTGCAGATCGCCAGTTACGATTTTTAGGGTTGCCGGGTCTGTACCAAAAAATTGACATTAAAGGCCTGAAAGACGAAGCAAGGTTACTGACAATTCACGCCCGCCCGTCAGTAATCCGGCGCCATAAGGCCGGCGTCACGCCGCGCATCAACATATTGCTGCAGCACCTGGTTGATAACCCGGATCAGGATATTTTACTGGTACCCATCTCTCTGTTCTGGGGCCGCGCATCGTCAAACAAGCGAGGCATTCTGAATACCCTGTTCAGCTCCAACTGGACAGTTATTGGCCGTTTTAAAAAGCTGCTGACCATTCTGTTTACCGGTCGGGATACCTTCTTCGAAATCAATGAGCCCGTTTCTCTGCGCAGCCTTCTGGACGAAAATCCCGATCTGAGCATCGCTACCCGCAAAGTTGCCCGCGTTCTGCGTGTTCATTTCCGACGGGTGCGCACAGCAGCTATCGGCCCGGACTTATCGCACAAACGGGTCATGATCGATCAGCTGTTAAAAACAGACCCGGTCCGAAAGGCCATTGCCGCCCATGCGAATTCTAAAAAGATCAGCGAAGACAAGGCGCGCCATACCGCACTCAAACATGCTCAGGTTATTGCCGCAGATCTTTCCTATGCCACCATCCGCATGTACGACATTGCACTCACCCGCCTCTGGAACAAAATCTATAACGGCATTGAGCTGAATGGCATTGAGCCGGTCCGCGAACTCGCTAAAGACAATGAGATCGTTTATGTACCCTGCCACCGCAGTCACATCGACTACCTGCTACTAAGCTACACCCTGCACAAGCACGGGTTGAGCGTGCCGCACATTGCTGCCGGTGAAAACCTGAATATGCCTATCGTTGGCGGCATTCTTCGACGTGGCGGGGCCTTCTTTATGCGCCGGCGCTTCGGCGGCGACAAGCTTTACACCGCCGTATTTAACGAATATATCCACACAGTTTTCTCACGTGGCTTCCCGGTTGAATACTTTGTTGAAGGCGGCCGCTCCAGAACCGGGCGAATGCGTTCTCCGGCAACCGGTACGCTGGCCATGACCGTTCGCAGCCACTTACGCAACTCTGAACGCCCGGTGGTTTTTATTCCCGTATATATTGGCTATGAAAAGGTATTTGAAAGCCGATCCTACATTGGCGAGCTG
The DNA here is from genome assembly GCF_004341165.1 of Reinekea marinisedimentorum. Lineage (GTDB taxonomy): Bacteria > Pseudomonadota > Gammaproteobacteria > Pseudomonadales > Natronospirillaceae > Reinekea > Reinekea marinisedimentorum. The sequence goes on along the minus strand of NZ_SLZR01000006.1, from coordinate 95,986 downwards.
AAAGGCAAAGACAAAAAGAAAGAAAACCTGTTTGACCTGGTGAAGTCGGTTAAACAGCTGAAAAACTACGGCCGCGTTTATCTCAACTTTGGCGAACCCTTACACCTGAATGACCAGCTAAAAGAACATCAGCCGGAATGGAACCAAAAAACCTATGGACCGGACGACCGCCCGGAATGGATGTTCGGCTTTGTAGATCAGCTGGCTATCGATGTCGTCAGCCGCATCAATTCTGCAGCGGCCATCAACCCAATAAACCTGATTGCCACTGTATTGCTTGCAACACCACGCCAGGCCATTGAGGGCGATTTACTGAAGCGCCAGTTAAGATTACTGCACGGCATTCTCGAACAAACGCCCTACAGTAACTACATTACACTGCCCAAACAGGATGCCCGGGACTGGATCGACTATGCAGTTCAAATGGGAACACTGCGGCTGATACCACAAAAGCTAGGCAACCTGTACGGGCTGGATGCTCAAAACACCGTCATGCAGTCGTATTACCGCAACAACGTTCAGCACCTGTTTGCTTTACCTTCGTTGATTGCCGCGCTGGTGGTACGCGCCAATGGCATCAGCGCGCCAGCCCTGTTTGAACAGATCGCAATGATCTTCCCCTACATTCGCAGTGAGCTGTTTATTCAGCTGAGCAAAGAAGATATTCAGCAGCAGGCAAGCAGCATTCTGAAATATATGGAAGCGGAACAGCTGATTACCATTAACGATCTCGGGCTGATTCATGCACCGGAAAAAACCCATGACCAAAGCCTGCAGCTTCAGTATCTGGCCAACATTATGCTGCCAACCCTGGAGCGCTACCTGATTACGTTATCGGTACTGGTGCGTTTGGGTTCCGGCAACTGCTCGCAGACGGTTCTGGAAAATCAGGCACAGCAGATGGCGCAGCGTTTGGCCCTGCTCAGCGGACTGGATGCACCGGAGTTTTTCGATAAAGCCCTGTTTAAAGGCTTTATTCAGACACTAAAAAATAAGCGGGTATTAACCCTGACTGAAGAAGGGAATCTGGCATACGACGACCGTATTCAGGAGGTGATCGGCCAGGCTTCTTTAGTGATACCGGATGACATCTGGTACAACGTCTATCAGGTCACCAAGCGCTCAACCAACACCGAAGTTAAGTAACGCTGAGCGACTTAATAGCATAAATATCGAAGCGACTGCTCTTACCGAGCAGTTGCGTTGAAGGCTCCCTGTTCATCAACAGCGGGGCCTTTTTTGAACGTTTTACAACGACACGGTATTCAGCCAACGCCATAGCCGGGTTCAATAACTCATCGGCATCCATATCTGCGCCGATCATATCGTGAAACAGCGCCATATCCTTTTTCACCTTGGCTGATTTAGAGCGGTCCGGAAACATCGGGTCGAGATAAACCACATCAAACTGTTTTAAGGTGGCGCATGCGTCCGGCTCTAAAAGTGACCCTGCAGACAGCGTCATTCGATCTGCCACCTCATCAAGCTGGCCAGAATCTTTTAACCGTTGCAGGCCATCGTTCAGCAGTAAATGCACAACCTGATTACGCTCAAGCATGTGAACCGTTGCACCGAGAGAAGCCATAACAAAGGCATCACGCCCCAGCCCGGCAGTGGCATCCAGAATGTGAATATCTTTTCTCTTTTTTAAGCCAACAGCCTTGGCCACGGCCTGCCCTGCTCCACCGCCATGCAGTCGACGGTGCTCGGCCGCAGCGGAAAGGAAATCGACGAAGACAGCATGGACTTTAGGCCATGAACTGCCAGCCAACCCTAACTTACCGTCTTCGATGACGATAAAGGCCTGGTTCGGCTTTACAGAGCTGATTTGTAGCCATGACTCTTTTTTACACTGTTCTAATAAAAGGCGATTTTGCTCTGGCCCTTCATCCGGGCAGTAAAGCGGAATGGTAAACATTGGGGGTTCTCAAATTGTCGTCAGGCGCTGCTTAAACGTACTCATCAACACCGAAAAGGCTTGGATCCTGAGAGGTCATACTCATGGGTGTCTCGTTGGCAACTTGCAGATACTGGTCGGTCATTGAATTGCCGGAGCTGGTGAACGGTTCAGACGGCACAAAAGCATTGCTGTTCGCCGCCGCTTCAGCTTGTGGTGCAGACGCTACGGGTGAAAACTGGCTGGATTCCGGTGCTGATACGGATTCAGCAACAGACCCATCGGCTTCAGCAGCCATTGCCTGATCAGGCATCGGCTTAGTATCGGCCTGAAAATCGCTGACAGCAGACTGCTGGCCACCGCGCCGAAGGCTGGAGGTATCGTAATTACTGGAAAGAACCGAAGTAGGGATTTGCATAACCTGTTACCTGTTCAACTGTCAGTCTGCAGCTCAAGTATAGAATTTTTAATCATCATTGCGAATTCTAAATTGTTACCGAGTTTTGCGCATGCGACGCTAGCTGAAATACAGATAGAACAGAACCGCCCCTAACGCCAGTCGATAGACTACGAATGGTAAAAACCCGGATCGCTCAATCCACTTGAGGAACAAAACAATGCAGGCAAAGGCGCTTATAAAGGAAAGCACTGAGCCAAATGCAATCGCCTGTATATCGTAAGAACTCGGGCTTTGCAGTAATTCAATGGTTTTGAGCGTACCCGCAGCAAGAATCAACGGAATGGACAACAGGAAACTGAAACGGGCTGCGTCAACCTTGTGCATTCCCAGCAGCAACCCCGCTGTCATGGTAATCCCCGAGCGCGATGTGCCCGGTATTAAGGCTAAAGCCTGCGCGAAGCCGACAGCCAGTGCTTCCTTCCAGCCAATGGCATCCAGGCTTTTAACCTGTTTTGCTTTTACATCTGCAAACCACAGCAACAGTCCAAATAGGGTTGTGGTCATGGCAATAACCAAAATACTGCGCAAATAGGTTTCAATGACATGCTCCATTAGAAACCCGAATATAACGGCCGGTATTGTTCCAATAAGGATCAGCCAACCCTGATTGGCGAGGTTTGAATCGCAAGGTTTTTGAGCCAACCTTAGAAAAAAGTTAGCCGTGATATCGATAAGTGCTTTTCTGAAATAAATAATGACTGCCAGTAATGAGCCAACATGAACGGCTACATCGAATGCCAGGCCCTGATCCGCCCAACCCAGGATTTGCGCCGGAAGAATCAAATGAGCAGAACTGGAAATGGGCAGAAACTCGGTTACGCCCTGAATAATAGCTAACACAATCCATTGAATTGAAATCATCGTACCCTCTGATAAAAATTAACTGCCAACTTTTGGCTTATTATCCCAAGTCACCTTATCACGGAGGTAAACCGGAATCGCCTGTTCAGGCGCAACTGCTTGCTCACCCTTTTCACTCATCAATATTTTGACCAGCTCCAGGCTATGCAGCGCATGCGGCAAACCCAGTAACGGATCAGCAGAAATTGTTCGCTCTGCCAGCTGTTCAGGCAACGGATAGTCCGTTGCCCAGCCATTGCCGCAAAAAGTGGTCTCTGATTCTGGTGTTTGTGAAATCTGCGCAGGTGGTAACACCTGTTCCTGATCAATCAACTCCGGCACCAGGCTACTGCCGCTGATGTTATACCGGGCAAAATACCACTCAGACATTCTCGCATCCAGGGCCACCCAAATCGATCTGGCGCCATTCTTTGCCGCACTGAAGGCAACCGATTGCAGTGTACTGACCGGAAACACCGGGCAGCCAGCTGCCAGTGCAATACCCTGGGCAACCGACGCCGCAATACGCACGCCGGTAAATGAACCGGGGCCACGACCAAATACAACCAGATCCAGATCCTGAATCTTGATTCCCGCCTCATGAAACAACCGGGTAATTTCAGGTAATAGAATTTTTGCATGCTCTCTTGGCCGGGATTCATGAAAGACAAATGAGTTGCCGCCGGCGTCTAAGGCGATTGAGCAGAGATCCGCAGTGGTATCTATCGATAGTATATTCATAACCAAATATCGAGCAGGAGTTGGAAAGGCGGGAAGTCTACCACACAAATCAGGCTCATATGATAGCCCGGTGTGCGCCATAGCACTGCCTGCAGAACAAAAGCAACAGGCAAAAAAAAGCCCGCACACTCAGGTGCAGGCCATTTCACAGTGCTGATCTAAGACATCAGCAAATAGCGATTAGCTTTCCGCTTTAACAGCCGCTGCTGGCGCTGCTGCAGTTGCACGAGGCTTACGGGCAACCGGTTTACGCTTTACAGTCTGCTGCTTCTTCAGAGCAGAAATCTTAGCTTTCACCTTGCGCTCAGCCGCTTTGGTTTTAACTTCTTCTTTCTTCTGGAAGGTTTTTACCTTGCGGGTATCTGCCTTGGCGCGAGCTGCCAGCCATTTGGCTTCGAAAGAAGCAACCGCTTTGGCGAGATCGTCTGCTTTTTTAGCTTCCAGACCTTCTGCAAAGGCAGTAACGCGTGCTGCAGACTTCTCTTTTGCTGTCTCGATAGAGCTTTCGATAACCGCTAATTTAACTTCAAAGCTCGCGGCTTTCGCTGCGGCTTTAGCAGTAACCAGAGCTGCCTGGGCTTTGACATAGCCAGCTTTAGCAGCTTCGAGTTGACGCAGGGTTGCAGCAGTCTTGCTGGTGCGAGCCTTGGCGGTAACCGCAGCCTTCTTCTCTTTAGCCTTGGCCAGAGCAGCAGTTGCTTTTACGACAGCTGCATTTGCTTTTTCCTGAGCCTTTTCAGCAGTAGCTAATGCTTTATTTACGACAGGAGCTTTCACTGCTGCGGTTTTTTTGGCAGGTGCTTTTCTCGCTGGCGCTTTTTTTACCGGAGCCTTTTTAACTGCTGGCTTTTTAGCTGCAGGTTTTTTAGCTACTGTCGTTTTTTTAGCTGCTGGCTTTGGTCCGCGTTTAGCGGGAGCTTTCTTCTTGGCTACTGCCATTTTTTAACCCTCTTATCCACACACTTAAAATTTAATTTTAGACAATAAAATTATAAGCGCTAATTTAGCTTTCTAAAATAAAAAAGCAAATTTTGATCACTTAAAAAGCATTTATTTTCGGATTTTCGCAAAATATTTGTTGAATCCGACACTAATTGATGACTCTTTTCAATTTTCCGTTAATTGAACTCAGCAAAACCGAACTGCAACCTTTACTGAATACCAAAGAAAACCGCAATACAAAGTCAGCCGATTACAGTTTTTAAAGTCACTGTAAAAGTAATAGCAGAGTAATGTCCTCTTGGATAATCCAAACTCATTTTTAATAAGAAATTCAAAGAAAATGACCTTCAGTCAATTTAAAGTGTGCATCAGTTTATTAAAAACAGATCGGTTTTAATTGAATTGAACTTTCCTGAATAGACCTTATTACGGCAAGGCGACCCCAATGTCGTCCTTCAAACAAAGCCAGCAACTCTCTTTAACCGCTATAAACGTGGAAATACTTGCAGCAAGCACAATTATTAACATTTCAAATTGAAAACCTTTTAATTCAATGACTAAGTCTGCTTTTACTCAAGCTAACCACACTTTATCCACATTCGTTCCCCAAACTTATCCGTTGTCATGGCAATAAACCTCACGATAGGGTGCAGCCATTCAATCAAATGAGCGAGCGGATCAATGAGAGCGGAGCAAACACGCAACAGGCTGGTTAACAGCTCAAATCTGCTTTTTATGAGACGACAGCAAGCTGCAGATCTCTTAATGTCACTGGCAGATACCAATGCCAGAAAAACAAATACCCGCAACCTGCTATTAGATGCCCTCAGTCGCCTGCCTACAGATTGTTTTATTGGGGATGACTGGTATGAAATACTGAAACAGGTCATTAAGCCTTTATTAAAGGAACAGGCTTACCAAAACCTAATGCCGAATGACCTTTCCAACATGCTTTTTGTTATTCATAACCGCCTTTCCGGGAAAAATCACTAACGCTATTGCAGCCTTATATTGGGTGATGCTTCCAGCAGCCACTGAGCTTTCTGTTCCTGCCAGATAAAGATTGCGCTTCCTTTCATACTGGCGGCGGTACTTTCCCGCAAATAACGGATTTCAGGGATAGAATTCAATCGCGGTGCCCAAAGCCACTCTGCAGGTGAAACCAGATGCCAAAGAAACTGAATTTCAACACGGGTTTCAGCTGAACCTTCTTGCTTTAACGTTTGCATAGAATCGACACTGTCTATGACCACCCTGCCATAGGCAACTCTTTCTACTGAGCTGTTATTCGGTGCAGAAAACTCAGATACGGCCGCAATTAAATGCCGACCTGAATCGATAACCTGTTTTGCGGATTTCTTCTGTTCGACAACAATATTCTCTTCCGCAAGTGTCGTAAGGAGTGCATATAGAGTACGTTGATCAGGTGAATCAGTAACAACCTCTACCGGAAGCTCAGGCAAATAGAGCTGCAATAGGTTGAATTCATAATGACGATGAAGCAGTTCCGTCAAATGCAGAACAAGGCGTTGCCGCTCGTGACCTCCGATCATCTCGGCATTCGCAGACAAAGCGCATAAAAAAATAACAACCGGTAACAAATTTTTAAAGACTCTTTTCAGCATGAAAACCTCGAGGAGAATCACTGATGGCGCGGTGTTGAGAATATTCTCATAAATAGAGTGGTTCAGCTTTTCATTTTGGCATTATTTCTAGAACAGCAATGCAGGAAATATCAACTATATTCTAATTACTGTTGATCGTAGCAGCAGCAGTATGGTGACTACTCCCATGTGGGCTCTGCCCCATGTTTAACGGACACTGATAATTCAGTGTCCGCTTTTTTCGTGTATTAACTTCTTTCTGACCGCTCCTTTGAATAAAATGCCTGTTCAGCCATTTTTAATCCCGGAATCCTTTTAACCGGGTAACCCGGATAATTCATAAAACTATGCACCCTACTTTTCAGCTTTTAGAGCGACACAGCGACACCCTGGCCAACAGCACAACGAATTGGTTCGATGCTCCCGAGCAATCGCCATTGGTGAAGCCTTCAGATAAACAATTTAATTTGAACTTCTCGCAAACCAATCATCTGCAGGCAGACTGCAGCAATATAGAAACAACCGACATCAATGTGTTGTTTTTCCCCAAAGCTAAAGATCGCCTTGATTGGTGGCTAAATAACATCAGTGCGTTGCTTCAGAGCGGGCAACAGCTTTGGGTGGTTGGCGAAAACAATGGTGGCATTAAAAGCCTGGCCAAGCGGGTAAACGGGGAGTACGACTGCCTCAAGGTAGACAGTGCGCGCCACTGCGCTCTGTTTGAACTTCGCCCGGTCAGCAAACCGGACGACTATCAGGAATGGCGGAGCTACGATTTCGGCAATAGAACCATCTACAGCCTGCCGGGTGTATTCAGTGCCGGCAAGCTCGACAAAGGCACCGAGCTGCTGTTGAAAAACCTTCCCCGACTGAAAGGCAAAGTTTTTGAGTTTGGCTCCGGTGCTGGCGTTCTCACCCTGGCGCTTGCCGAGTTGGAATCGGTAAAAAACGTAGTCACCGTTGATATCGATGTATTGGCTGTTCGCTCTACTCAAAAAACAGCACAACAGAACAACCTGGAAGATAAAATTCAGGCCATCTGGTCCGCCGGCACCACAGCCGTTAACGCACAGAAATTTGACTTCATTATTACTAACCCGCCTTTTCATCAGGGCATCAAAACGGCCTACGCCCCAACTGAAGAGTTTTTCAGTCAGGCACACAACTGGCTGAAACCAAAAGGAAAGTTAATCTGGGTCGCCAACGATTTCTTGGCTTATGAGCCGTGTTTGCAGGGTAACTTTGATGAAATAAAAACGCTGGCCAGAGAGAAGGGCTTTAAAGTGATGGAAGCGGTGCGGAGCTAGCCGGACCTTAAAAACAGAAACAGCAAACAGATGGCAACGCCCTGCGCTTACTGTTTCACTTCACCGACAAACAGATAGCCTTTAGAACGAACGGTTTTAATCCGGCGCGGGTGAATAGGATCATCGCCAACCTTCGGCCGGATTCTTGAAACCCGCACGTCAACAGAGCGGTCTTGTCCGTCATATTCAATACCGCGCAGCTTGCTGAAGATTTCTTCCCGGGTTAGCACTTCACCGGCATGGCTTGAAAGCAGCCAGAGCAAATCAAACTCGGCACTGGTCAGCTCTATGGTTTTCTTGTTCAACCAGGCTTCCCGCATGGAGTTATCAATGACCAGGTTGCCAAACTCCAGACGCTCTTCCAGGCCCGAAGCCACGGTTGGTTTGCTGCGCTCATCCCGACGCAGGTAGGCCTGGCATTTCGCCAGCAGCAAGCGCGGAGAAACGGTTCTGGCCAGATATTCATCCGCACCCATATCCAGACCCAACACCTGATCAAGCTCGTCGGTGCGATGACTTACCAGAAAGATACCGCCCTTGAAGTCTTTACGGCTCAGCTTACAAATGGTCAGCCCGGAATCGCCGCGTAGGTCGACCTCAATGATGACAATATCCGGCTTTTCATCCCGGATTCGGCTCAATGCTTTTGCAGACTCTGTTTCAACGGCAACATCAAACTCATTCCCGCTCAGGTATTGTTGCAACGACAGCGCATACTCGGCATTGTCATCGATAATCAATATCTGCTTTTTCTGGCTATCTTCTTCGATGTATTCCACAGGTACTCCAACCTTGCCAAAGCAATTGCCGCGATCAAACGTTCTTGAATATTCACTTAAATTTAGACGTTTTTTTACAAAATGCGAAATAAAGTATCAATCTGTAATTTTTAGACACAATACTCCAATAGCCTTACAAATAGGGGCCTGCAAGCGGCTAGATAACATTTAAAATATGCTTTTCATTAAGACAATAAAAAGGCGGGACTTACAAACAAAAACAAGCCGGCTGGCGGGCAACCGGCTGGATAGACAGGGTCGGCTTAGCGGGTACCGAACAGCTTGTCGCCGGCATCGCCCAAGCCTGGCACGATATAGCCCTTTTCATTCAGGCATTCATCCATCGCGGCAACATAGATATCGACATCCGGGTGAGCCTCTTCAATAGCCTTGGCACCTTCCGGAGCGCCAATCAGGCACAGGCCCATAATGTTCTTACAGCCCTTCTGCTTAAGCAGATCGATCGTTGCTACCATTGAACCACCGGTTGCCAGCATAGGGTCAACAATCAGCGCGGTACGCTCATCCACATCTTCAACGACCTTATCGAAGTAATAAACCGGCTCCAGTGACTCTTCATCACGGTACAGACCAACGACACTGACACGGGCTGAAGGGATCAGCTGCAGAACTCCATCCATCATGCCCAGACCGGCGCGCAGGATTGGCACAACGGTAATTTTTTTACCCTTCAGACGCTCAACCGTTAGGGTGCTGTCGTCCCAGGCCTGAATTTCCACTTCATCGGTAGAGATATTCCGGGTTGCTTCATAGGTCAGCAGGTTGCCAATTTCTGAGGCCAACTCACGGAATTGTTTGGTGGAGATACCGGATTCGCGCATGATGCCTACCTTATGCGCGAGTAATGGATGTTTAATTTCAATTACGGCCATGTGTTATAACCCCTCTAAAAAGTCGAGTTCTGCTTGTTTACGAATTACCTTGCGATGGTTCGCCCATAATTCCTGAATTTTTTCACGGTTGCACTGTTGCCTGTCGACCAGCACCCGGGTCTGCAGCTCACCGCGCTTTTGCCCGTTGATCAATGGGACTTTCGAAAAGACAAACTGGTTGGAAATCATATCCATAAACGGACCGGATTTACTGGTCGGCATAATAAACAATAGCTGCAAACCCAGGCTTTCGGTTAAATAACGGATCACTTCTTTCGAGCGCGTTTCATCCATTTTAGAGAAGGCCTCATCCACCAGCACCATACGCAAGTGGCTATCGCCCTCGTTAAAGCGGAAGGCCGACGTAATAGCCGCAGAGCGGATAATGTAGGCCGGCGTTTCCAGCTGACCACCGGAGCCGGTACCGTATTGGCTGAGCGCGATCGGTTGCTTACCCTCCGGCTGTTTATAAATTTCGTAGCTGCGGTAATTACGGTAATCGGAGATACGCTCCAGCTCACGCAGCGCACGTTGCTCGTCGCTGTCGAGCAGCATAGCCATCAGCTGATCACGAATGGCCAGAGAGCGCTTACTCAACTGGGCATCAAACAGGGTATTGCCCTCACCAATAGACGGGCTCTTATAAACCTCGTCGAAGAAGTGCCAGTATTCTTTAAATTCCGGCACCCAGTCATAGCCAAACCAGTAGTTTTCCCGGTCGGCGCCGAAGCGATGATGCTCCAGCTCTTTATTGAGTTCGTTGAGAACCTTTTTGCCTTCATTAATCGCCTGATAGATGGAATGGCAAAGGTTGGTGACAAAGGCGCTGTTGAAACTTTCGCGCAGCAATGCCAGCTGATCGACCTTTTCGACCAGCAGGTTATTCTTAATGCGGTTGTGAATTTGATCCACCATACGGCGCAAGCGGACCATACCACGGAAGAATTCTGCATCGTGCAGGCTGCTGTAATTGAGATCGACCACCACGGCATCCTGTGGCTGGCATTCCTGATTGTGTTCTTTCAGCAGCAATTCGAATTCGTGCGCCTTGGCATTGAGCTCGCTTTCCAGAGACTTACGCTGCGCTTCTTCACGATCTGCGTTCGACTCTTCTGCTTGTGCATCGGCGGCTTCCAGCGCCGCTTCCACATCGAAGTTAGGCCAAAATTCGACAATCTCGCGCAAATAGCTTTCTTTTTCTTCGGCGTGCAGCTCAGTTTTTTCCTGCTGCTCACTCAACACCGTGCACTGACGGGTGAGCGTTTTTATGCGTTCCAGCAACTGGCCTTTCTCGCTGTCGCCTTTTCGGATTTTCACTTCAAGCTGCTCAAGCTGCTCGGCAACCTTGCGATACTCATCTTCAATACCCTGCACATCGGAAAGATCCAGGGCATTCAAAGACTGCTCGGCCTTACGCATTTCACGCTGAATTTCCAGCATGTCACGCATCAGGTTACCGTGCTGACAGTGCAACAACTGGTTAACGTGAGCATACAACTGACGGGATTCTTCCGCCTGAATTTGCAAGCTGTTGGCCTGCACAGCCAGTTCGTTCAGTTCACCTTTTTTTGCCTGCAGAGCGTTCTCACGCGCCGACTGACCAAAGACCAATTCACTGGCCGGTATATCGCAGCGATACATGGCATAGGCGCCACTGCCTAAACCATTCGGGCTTACGCCGCGACGGGTCTGTTTTAGCTGATCAACATTTTCACACTGAACCACCTGACCATAGCTGGCCGTAATATAAGCCTTGGCAATGGCGTGATCGAACGACATCAGGTTTACAACAGAGTCTGCCGGAACCTTAACCCGCGCCGCATCCTGCCTTGCCTTGCTGCCCTGTATGACGCGGGCACGGTTTTCACGCGGCAGGTTACGAACAATCTGAATAGCTTCGGCTTCAAATTCCGGCTCAACCAGAATGGCAAAGCGCACGCCACCTAAGTAGCCTTCCAGCGATGTTTGCCAGCGTTGCTCAGTAATCTCAACATGATCACACAGCACTCGCGGGTCGGCTTCCGGGCACTCGCGGCGAATTGCCTCCAGTGCAATACGCACATGGTGCGGGTAATTCACCTGCGCCGTGGCCAGGCTGTCGATATCCTGCTGTTTACGCGACAAATTTTGACGCACCTGCATCAGTTTTTGTTCACGCCGGTCAACCAAACGCTGCAGCTGGTCACGCAAAGATACGCCACTGGCCTGCAACGATTCATCGAACCAAAGCTGACGCCATTCGTTCAGTTCCGATTGTTGCGCCAGTGCGCCATCAAGGTGAGCTTCCAGCGGTGAAATATCGACCCAGTCCTGAGTCAGCAAACGCTGAAAATCAATCGCCTGCGCGCCCTGCTGAGCAATAGCTTTGGCCTTCTGCAACAGCCGTTTATCATTCAACGCAGGCACATCAACCGAGATCGATGACTTATTCAGGGCCTTATAGATTTCCTGGCTGGCACTCAAAGAACGATCCACGCCATGGCTCTGCTCCAGCAACAGGGTTGCCTGCTTTTGCAGTTGATCGGCACACATCTTAGCTTTGGCTTCAAAGCGGTCTTTATCCTGCAGCGCCTCTACGCCGCGACGCTGAGCTTCCAGCGTCACCAGCTGTTCACGCGTCTGCAGTCTGCGCTCGGCAGAAACTTCAAGGTCGGCTTCCAACTGATCAAGCTGGGTACGGACGTTGTGCTGATCCTTTTTGGTATCCAGGTAGCGTTTCTGATCGGCCAGAAAACGCGATTTAGCGGCAACGTAATCAGCCACGTTGTAGTCAATCCAGCGGTCGATATAACCATTCGACTGATTGCGTGATTTTTCCAATCGATCAATCTGTACCTTCAGGCGATTGGCTTCGCTTTCCAGGCCATTGATGGTTTTCATCAGGTCAGAAACCGTGCGAATGGCTTCACCTAAATCTTTCTTTTCGAGAATTTCCTGAGCAACAAAGCTGTCGATGCTCTTCACCGGCTTGTAAGCCATAAAGCGTGAAAAGGCACGCGCGGCATTCAGCGCCTCCCGCTCACTGATGGCATCTTTGCGGCCACGCAAGGCAGCATACAAGCGACGCAGATACTGTTTTTTGGTGTCGTATTTTTCAACGCGTTCAATGCCGCGCTTATCGAAATGCTGGCTGAGTTTTTCCAACGGTACTATCTGTGAACGGCCATCCACTTCCTGCAGGAAATCCGTTTTCGCAAGCTCTGTATCCTGAATAATGATGTAGCTGATATCTGATTGCCGGGCAACCGGCGAGCTGCCGGCTCTGTCCAGATAAGCAGAGATGCCAAGAATGGCGGTGAAGGGCTCGGCACTTTCACCCTGAGTGGGGTAAAACACTGCAGCCAAATAACCAACGGTAGCTTCGGTTCGCGCGTACGAGCCGTCGTCGCAACCGAGCACATAGGAAGCCAGGGTACGAACCTGCTTACCGCGGCCGCGCTGAGTGGCTTCATCCTGCCCGGGGTTGTACTGGAACAAGGTATCGTGCGCTGCGGTCATGATCGTCTGCAACGCATCGGCGGCCGTGGTTTTACCAGAGCCATTGCCACCGGAAAGCAAATTCACCGGGCCGAAGTCGAACTCCATGGCCGGAATATTTCCCCAGTTGATGTAGATAAATTTTTTCAGATGCATTCGGGGTTATTCCTTATCAAAAACCGATGGCGCTTCGGCATCGATCTCTTCCACTTGTTCTTCTGTTTCGTCTGCAGACGGCGCGTTAGTAACGGCTTCTGCCGGTTCTTCTGATAACGCTTCGGCCTCGTCTGCAAGCACCTCTCCACCCTGCAGGGCAGACAGCACATCATCTGAAACGTAGCTGATAATCATCGGCCGGATGCGTATCCATAAGTCAGCCGAGTTTTCAGTTATTTCCTGGTTTAGCTGAATCAGCCGCAGCTGTTTCAAGTGAGTAAACAATGCCCGGCGTTCGGTAAGTTTTTCCGGCAGGGTACGCTTTAAAAGATTGCGCAATGCAATGGTGATGTTTTCGATGGAAACCAGCACGCAGCCCTGCTCATCGAGCTGCCCTTCTTTCAGCGCGCGGTCATAAAGGCTGCGCAGCACCAGTACGGTGGCGACCTCGGGCTGCGACAAACGCACTCTCATACCACTGTTAAACGGCTGATCTTCCTCACTCATACCCGGCACTTCAGCGCCGGGTGGAAACAACCGCACAAAATGAAAACGGGCATCATGAGCAACCCGAATAGACAACAGCGAAAGGTATTCTGCCACCGGCTCTTCAACGCGCAGGTAACGGTCGTAAAGTGCTTGCTCAGTCTGGCTTTCGTCGCGGCAAAGCACGCCGTAATCGAGCAAACGAATGAGTAACTCACTGTATTCGTTGCGGCTGATGCCGGCCTTTTCCAGCAATAAATCCAGTTCTTCAAACATTGGGGTTGCTCTCTTTGTTTACGTCCTGCATTTGCAGCCGAATCTCAAATAAATCCTGTCGGTCAAAGTACTCGCTCGTCACCGGATTGCCCTCTATGGGGGTAACGACAAATTTCATTTCAGTGGCCAGCGAACTTTGACTGCCAACTTCAATAACATGTGACAGCGACAGTAAGTCCGTCGCATCGTTTACCGGCAGCTGATCGGTTCGGATCGATTCTCCGTTCATCAGGTGTTTCACCAGGTAACTGCGCACCTGCCGGTCATTAACCAGAAACGCCTGGTCGAGCCATTGCTGCACCGCCAGCTCTTTCTGCACGCCGACGTCAAAATCGTCGGCCCGATCACTGGCTATATCGAGGTCAAAGGTTCGCCGGGCTCGCCGGTTGTGCAACCGCATATGCGCCGGGTCGAGCAGGCCCACCTGCGGAACAGACATCATATCAGCGGCTATTTCAAGCAACTGATTCTGTTCTTCCTGCGGTTTTTCGGCAAAGCGCGTACAAACCTGAGACATATCGTTATGGCTGGAACTGGCCAGATAACTCATCTGACGAATGATGATGTCGGCCCGCTTGGTAAAGCTTTGCAATGCCCGGCGCAATGCCGGCAGCATGATATCGCTGGCCGCCTGCATTCTGGCTTCAATGCTGTCGAGGATAGTCAGCAATACACTCTGCCCCGGCTGCACCATTTCCGGTAACAGGGCACGCAGGCGGCGCTCGGCATTCTGTTTAAACTCGACCGGCTGGCTGCGAATCTGCTCGCTCTTCAGGGCTATTTCATTACGGTATTTTTCAACGCTGTCGGCCGACAAGCGAATGGCCAAATCCGGCTGAAAGCGTTTTTCCATAAAATCGAAGAAGTCAGCCGTGGCCTGCTGCACCAGTAACTGATTACCCATCTGTTGCACCAGCGAGCGCTTGCGGTCGTCCAGTTCGGCAATGATGTCGGTAAAGTCACTGAGGATACGCTCGGAATATTCCCAGGCATCGAGCAGATCGTATGCTTCGCCGTTATCCAGAAACGAGGCCATGGCATTACGTACGTTGCGGGTATTGCGGTGCCGGGTACGTACACTGGTGGCATCGGTCGCGACAAACGGCTCGGTAAACAGGCGGCCGTGCCGGCTGAAGTTAAAGCTGCTCTGCAGGGTGGCTTCATCGACCTGCTTTTCAACCCAGCCATATTCTATCAGCTGATTCAGAACCCAACCGGCCTGCTCGCGGGAGTTGCGAAAGCGGCTGGTGTCGGTGTCATCGTCATCGGTCTTTAACACCGGCGCACGCACCAGAGCCGCGCTGAAAGTTTCCAGCACGTCATCGCGTGATAACGCATGGCCGTAGTCCGCGCTCGAGCTGGTGTACAGCCGGCGATACAGCTCGCGCAAACACTCAATAATCTGCTCACGGTATTTGGTGGTGACCGGCCGGAAGAACTGTTCCCGGCCCTGCTCGAAAAACATAATAAAATCAGTTATTTGGCATGAATAATTAGCGGCGTAGCATACCTGAAAATCGGCCTGTAAGCACCATGGCTAATGGCGATTGAAGAAAAACTATTAATACCGGCAAATGGCATCCTCATAAATTGATGATTGTCAGCATGACCATGCCGATGTAGCCTGTTTTCCCCTTAATTCTGCAACAAATGCTAAGAGGAGCTCAAAAATGGCAGCACTCGACTTACCCACCATCGGCCAACCGGCACCAGATTTCACCACGGTAAATCAGGATGGCACTGAAGTTTCAATGAAATCATTGCTTGGCAAAAAGGTCGTACTGTATTTTTACCCGAAGGCCATGACCCCCGGCTGTACCACTCAGGCGTGCGGCATTCGGGATACCAAAGCAGAATTTGAAAGCCGTAACACCGTGGTTTTGGGTATCAGCCCGGATGCCCCCTCTAAACTTACCCGCTTTATTGAAAAGCAAGAGCTTAATTTTGATCTGCTCAGCGACGAAGATCATGCCATTGCAGAAAGTTATGGCGTTTGGGCATTGAAAAAGTTCATGGGAAAAGAGTATGTTGGTATTCACCGTTTGACGTTCATCATCGATGAACAGGGCAAACTGGCGCATATTATCGAAAAAGTTAAGACCAAGACCCATCACGACGATGTACTGGCCATTCTCGACAGCCTGAACTGACAGGCTGTTCAAACCTCATATTTATAACAATTGCAGACTAGTCACCCTATCTGCCCTGGCTCGGAAAATAACTATGTCCCATTTCTTAATCATTAATACCGGCGGCACCATCGGCATGACAGAAGGCCCTAAAGGCCTGGAGCCAAAAGCTGGCGAGCTGGAAGCCGCCCTGAACTCCGGCCACCCGGATCTGGAAGGATGGAAAAACCATGAGGTGAGCTGGCGCCACTGGCAACCCCTGCTCGACTCTTCCGAGCTGCAACCTGAAAACTGGTTTCAGCTGAAAAAAAACATAGAAGAAGCACCGGAAAATATTGATGGCATCCTGATTATTCACGGTACCGATACCCTGGCCTACAGTGCCGCGGCACTGAGCTACCTGATGGCAGGCTACGATAAGCCTATCGTTATTACCGGAGCCATGCTGCCGGTAAGCGCGGAAGGAACAGATGGCATTGCCAACCTGAAGCTGTCGCTCGAGGCATTACTGGAAGGCCGTAAAGAAGTGGTGGTCGCGGTTGGATCACACATCCTACCGGGAAGCCGTGTCACCAAGGCATCCACCAGCGCCTTCAACGCCTTCGTTTCACCGGGCTGGAAAAGCGAAAACTGGCAGCAACCGGCTGGTTCCGCGCCGATTGAATTCGGCAGCGCCTGGCATCAGAAGAGCGTTTCAGTCATCACCCTGTTCCCCGGCATGTCCATTGAACCACTGATGGAACAAGGCGGCTGGAAACACCGGGCAATTCTGATCAACGCCCTGGGCAACGGTAACGCGGCCTCGACCACCCAATTCCTGCGCTACCTGAAAACAGCACGCGAGAAAGACATTCCTGTGTTTGTTCGCAGCCAGTGCATGGAAGGCGAGGTCGACTTCAGCCTGTATGCGGCAGGCGCCTTATTTGAAGAAAGCGGCGCTGTCAGCTGTGGCACCATGACGTTTGAATCCGCCATTACCAAAGTACAGCTTTTGTGCTCTGAGCTTGAATCCACCGATGAAATCATCGCAGCGTTCAAGCACCCAACTGCCCGTGAGTGGCAGTATTGAACCAAGCAGGTCAAAAAGACCCACTAAGCGGCGGGCACAACGCCCGCCCTCTTCTCTGAAAATACTAAATTTTGCCACTGTCATAAGTTTGACTTCAATTCTTCAGCATCAGTTTTATTTGGTAGAGCCCTGCGAAATTCTGATATATCGAGCGCCCTCCGCAAGAGCCAACATCGCTGAGCGTCAGCTAAGTCACTGAAAATAAAACATCGTCCGAAATCATCAGCTTTTTGACAAGCATCACATCCTCTTCCAAACTGGAATGTATAGATTTTAGTCAGCTGATCAGCAAACAGGCACAACTACTGCTTAGCTGACCATCTATACACAACTCATCTGTATTCGAAGTTAATTGAGGCTTTCGTGATGATCAAACTGATGAACAAGGGCTTCCTTGCCCTGCTGCTGGCGGCCGCCTTCTTAGCCCCATGCTTTGCTAAAGACACGCTCGTAATCGGCAAGGTAACCACAAACCCGAAGAAGCATTACGACACCTTAAGGCCCATTGTTGATTATGCCGTTGCACGTATGGGTGATTTGGGCATTACCGAGGGAAAGGTGCTGATGGCCAAGGACAACGAGCAGATGATTGAGTACCTGAAAACCGGCCAGGTAGACTGGGTAACAGAAACTATTTTTTCCAGTATAGAATTTGAAGAACAGGCCAATGCGGAGCTGCTGGTGCGCAAGTGGAAAAAGGGCGTACCGAACTACCACACCATCTTCTTCACCCGTAAAGACAGCGGCATAGATACGCTTGAACAATTAGCCGGCCACACCATTGCCTTTGAAGACGAAGGGTCCACCTCGGCTTATTTCATCCCGGCAGCTGTATTGCTGCAAAACGGCCAGACGCTCACTGCTATGCAGCGCCCCAACCAAACGCCCGATGATGACAGCGTGGGCTATATATTTTCCGGAGCCGAAATCAACACCTCAACCTGGGTACATAAAAAGATCGTATCCGCCGGAGCCTACAACAACCTCGACTGGGATAAGGAAGACCACCTGCCACCGATGTTCCGTGACGATTTTCAGATCATCCACACCACCCCTTCAATCCCCAGGGCCGTTGAAGTGGTATCCGGCAGTTTAGACCCCGCGGTTAAAGAACGGCTGAAAGAAATACTGCTAACCATGCACGAAGACCCGGAAGCAGCAGACGCGCTGGATTCCTATCAAAAAACCTCAAAAATGGACGAATTGACCCCGGAAATTATGGCTAACATTGAGCAGGCGCGTGAAATCCGCCAGCTGATACTGCACGATCTGGAATAGACTCACCATGAAGCTCCAAACGCGCTACTCACTCCTGTTAACCGGCATGATCCTGTCGGTTTTAGTCGTGCTTGGCACACTGCTGTTTATTCAATTCCGGATAACACTGAAAAACGGGTTGGATTCTAGCTCGCAAATTCTGGAAGCCAACCTGGATAAACAGCTGGAACGCAACGGAACCAATCTAAACCATGTACTGGCAATCAACCTTGCCAACCCGGTGTACAGCTTCGATACCGAAGAGATGTACCACCAGCTGCAGTCTGTTCTGAGCCTGCCTTCGGTTGAATACGCCATTATTTACGATAATAACGGCGCGCTTATCCATGAAGGCGAAGAAGAGATTAGCCGCTACGGCGAGTTGCTCACCGACCCGTTCATGACCAATGCACTCAAGGCTGAAGACTACCTGACGCAAAAATCGGACTCCATACTCGATGTCTCGCACCCGCTGTTCATTGGCTCCCAACAGCTCGGCGGTGTTCGGGTTGGCCTGTCATTGACTGAAAACAAACAAGACATTCAAACCATGGGCGAAGAGTTACGGCATGTGTTTGAACAGGGCATTAGTGAAAACCTGCTGCTGTTCGGATCAACAATCCTCCTGATCGTGGGCCTATTCGGTGTGGTGCTCGCCACCACGATCTCACGCAACATCACCAGGCCCATCAAACTGCTCGCGGAATACGCCAATAATGTCAGCTCTGGCAAGATCAACTACCCCGTTGGCCTGCCCAATGACCGCCGCGACGAACTCGGAGAGCTGTCCAGATCCATCGTGAAAATGATTATCGGCCTGAAGGAAATCAACGACCGGGCCAGGCATCAGGCAAAACATGATCAACTCACCAACATCCCCAACCGAACTCTCTTTAACGAATACCTGGAAACAGCTCTGGCCAACGCAGAACAGAAAGAGCACGAAATGGCCATCCTGTTTATCGACCTGGATGACTTTAAACGCATCAACGACACCCTCGGTCACGCCGCCGGTGATGAGCTACTGCAGCAGTTCTCCAAACGTCTGAGCTCCAGCCTACGCGCGCATGATTTCATGGGAGTTGGGCACGATGAAACCTACGCCGGTATAGCAAGGCTGGGCGGCGATGAATTTACTGTATTACTGGATAATATATCCAGCGATGAAAACATCATTCGCGTGGCAGACCGCATACTGAGCAAAGCTCAGCAACCCTTTTCACTTTCCAGCGGGCAGGAAATTGTCGTCGGTGCCAGCATAGGCATTACGATGTACCCGAAAGACGGTACGGAAAAAAACCAGCTGCTTTCCAATGCGGATATCGCCATGTACTCCGCCAAATCGCGCGGTAAGAACAACTTTGCATTTTTCACCAGCAGCATGAATACCGAGGTACAAAACCGGCTGGAGCTGGAAAACGACCTGCGCAGCGCTATGGAAAACAAACAGCTTAAGCTCTATTACCAGCCGCTGTTCAGCAGCCTGGATAACAGAGTTGTCGGTGCTGAAGCCCTGCTGCGCTGGCAACACCCGAAGAAGGGTTTTATCTCGCCCGATGCCTTTATACCCGTCGCCGAGCAGACTGGACTCATTCATACACTGGGCGAATGGGTCATCGAAACCGCCTGCGAGCAGGTTAAAAGGTGGCAACAGCATTCCAGGGTTGATCTTTACTGCGCCGTTAACATATCCGGGGTTCAGCTACTCAACCGCAACCTGCCGGAAAACATTAAAGCCATAACCGACAGGCATCAGCTCACGGCCGGAAACCTGCATATTGAACTGACCGAAACAGCCCTGCTGACCAACGAAGAAGATGCCAGCAATATTCTTGAAGAGCTCCATGCCCAGGGCATCGATATCTGGATGGATGACTTTGGTACCGGCTACAGCTCACTGTCTTTCCTGAAAAAGTTCTGTGCTCAGGGGGTAAAGGTAGATAAGAGCTTTATTCACGATATGGAAACCGATGAAGACAGCCGCGGCATTGTTAAAGCGGTTATTGCCATGGCAAAAAGCCTTAACCTGCGGATTACCGCAGAAGGCCTGGAAACCGCCAGCCAGGTTGAACAGCTGCGAGAATACGGCTGTGATAACCTGCAGGGCTATTACCTGGCCAGACCAATGCCGGCCGAACAGCTAAGCGAAATGATGATTCGGCTGCCGGAACTCTTTAAACCTTTTAATACCAATTCTGTGTCAGAAAAGGCATCCTAGTCGCCATAATATTTAACCTGTAATTGATTCAAGGATACCTATTGTGACGACCGGTAGCTGGGAGCCAGCCGCTCCATCACTTCCCGATAAAGCCCTGCTGTTAAAAGCCAGTAAACTCATTGAACCAGAGCAGTTCAGCAACGAGCCTGTTGCCGAGCTTCAACCACTGCAAGGCCAAATGCAGATGAACCGAAGCCACTGGCAAGAGACTCTGGCCTCGCTTGAAACAGACGAGCTGAAAGCGCTGTGCCGCTTTTTCACTCTAGCCGAAGCAAACTGGTCTGACTGGTTTGGTGGCGAGCGCAACCCGGTGATCTGGATCTGTAAAGAACTGAAAACTCGCGGTGCCTTTCCGGATAAAGACCTGACCAGCTGGATCAAGGCCAACAGTGAAAATCGCTTTCTGCCCTACGGAAACGTTCTCGGCTGATACACCCTTCATGCAGTTACCCATAGACGACATCAAACAACCTGTTTTACAAGCATGGCAGAGCGGCGGATGCATTGTTTCCGCTCCGCCGGGCTCCGGTAAAACCACCAAATTACCACTCTGGCTGCTGGAACAGAGCGACCAAACCATCTACTTGCTGATCCCCAAACGCCTGGCGGTAATGCTTGCAGCCAAACAGCTAGCGGCGAATCTGGGCGAAAGCGTGGGCCAGCGGGTGGGTTACCGCTTACGGCATGAAGCCAGAGTCGGCGAGTCAACGCGGTTGATCGTTACCACTTACGGCAGCTTCATTCGTATGGTGCTGAACGATACCAGCTTACTGGAAAGCAGCACGGTCATTCTGGATGAGTTCCATGAGCGCTCAGTCGATCAGGATTTCTGTTATGCACTGATCAATGAATACGCTGAGGTACTCGATGATTCGGTTCGCCGAGTTGTCATGTCTGCAACCTTCAACAGCCGGAAAATAGAAGAACAAACCGGTCTGCCCAGGGTTGAATCCGATGGCTTCAGCCACCCGCTTAGCGTCAGCTATCAAAAGGCCTCGAAAGACTGGGTCTCGGATGCGGCCCAGGTTGCCCGGCAGCTGCACGCCGAAAGCGATAACCATGTTCTGGTGTTTCTGCCCGGACTGCGTGAAATCCGTGCACTGGGCTCACGCTTAGCCTCCGACATCCCGACGCTGATACTGCACGGTCAACTCGATAAAACACCGGATATCCAGAGCCTGGAACGGGCCGAACCGACGCTGATTCTTGCCACGAATATTGCCGAGAGCAGCCTGACCCTACCGAGAGTCAGCACGGTTCTCGATTGCGGTTACGAACGCTGCGTTAATACCGATGCCACTACCGGTATTAACCAGTTGCGCACGCGAAAAATCAGTAAAGCCAGCGCCACCCAACGAGCCGGCCGGGCCGCCAGGTTGGGGCCCGGTAAGGCTTACCGCCTGTGGAGCGAAGCTGAACATGAACGGCTTATTGACCACCAGCCACCGGAAATCGAACAGGCAGATTTAAGCGAGCATTATCTGCTGGCCCTGCGCTGGGGAAGCCCGCCGGCAGAGCTACCATGGCCCGACAAGCCCGGGCAACACCGCCTGACCGCAGCCCAAAACAAGCTACTGCAATGGCGCGCCATCGATGAAAACAACCGGCTGACCGAGCACGGCACCGCCATGCTGAATACCGGGCTGAGCCCCTGGATTGCCCATTTGCTGGTCTGTTGTGCCAACCACGCTGTCGCCGAGGCCGGGCTCTACCTGGCCGCCCACCTTTCCCTGAATAAACCGGTCGATTACGATCCGGTTCATACCAGCACAGCCCACGCGTTCAGCTCTGCCGTTAAAAAAGAAGCTGAAAAGCTCGCCGCCCGTCTGGGTTACCGGCTGGGTTCTAACTTCAGCCCGCTGAGCGAAACAGCGCTGGTCAGTGCCCTGCCCGACCGGCTGATATTCTGGCAAAACGATAAAGGACAGCTGTTTAACGGTACTCAGTGCAGCAGCCGCCAAAGCCTGAAACCCGGGAGTTGGATGATCTTTCTGGAGGGTATTCAGCAAGGCTCTACCATAGTGCTGAATGAATGGATCAGTGTTTCAGAAGCGGCGGTATTGCAGGCAACTGCGCCGCAAACCATGACCGAATTTGTCACCACCGGCCAGCAACCCTACTTCAGAAAAATACAAAAGATCGGTGATATTAAAATCAGCGAACAACGTTGCACACCCGATTCAGCCGAAAAAACCAGCGCCTGGCTGAAGCACATAGCCAACCAAGGTGAAAAGGCATTACAGTGGCCCGAGCAAGCCACGCAGCTGAAGCAGCGCTGGCTTTTTGCCCGTGAGCATGACTCTAGCTGGCCGGCATGGCCGGATGAACAGCAACTATCGGCTATTGCTGAGCCCTACCTAGGCAGCCTTAGTACGCTGAATAAGCTAAATATCTACGAAGCCATGCTGCAAACCTTAAGCTATGAACAGCAACAAAGCCTGGCGCATTGCTGCCCGGAAAGCTGGCAGGCGCCCAGCGGCCGAACAGTGGCGGTGCACTACGATTTCAGTAACGGCAATATTTCTGCCCAGTGCAAACTTCAGGAAGCCTTTGGCCTGCGCGAACTACCAACCATTTGTGGCCAGTCTCTCAGCCTTGAACTGACAGCACCGAACGGACGCCCGGTGGCAAAAGTCACGGATCTGAAACATTTCTGGGATACGGTTTACCCTCAGGTTCGAAAAGAACTGCGGGGGCGCTATGCTAAACACCCATGGCCGGAAGATCCGCTAAACTTTCAGGCAACAACCAAAACAAACCGTCAGATAAGAGTGCACCAATAAACTATGCGAGATCCACGCAATCATCGATCCGCCAGCCTAACCGAGTTATCCGCCCACCCGCAACGCAAGGGCCTGAAGCGCCTGATCTGGGCATTGCGCTACAGTTGGCAGGGGCTGTGGGAAACCGCTAAATCTGAGGAAGCCTTTCGGCAGGAGTTATTACTGTTGCTGTGTGCATTGCTGATAGCGCCCTGGCTGGCTCAAAACCTGTTTCATGCCGTTGCGCTGGTCGCCTCTGTTGTACTGATCCTCATTGTGGAGCTGATCAACAGCGCCATTGAAGCCGCCGTAGACCGGGTTGGACTGGAGTACAATGAGCTCTCAGGCAAGGCAAAAGATATGAGTTCGGCGGCCGTGTTTTTAAGCACGTCCATTGCCGGAATGGTCTGGATAGTCTCGCTGATAGAGCGTATCTGGTAACCCAGAAAACGCCCAACCGGTGATTAAAAGAGAGTGATGGGCCAGTAGCTGGCTAAACGGTCTTCTACCCGTTCAATAGTTGCCACCTCACGATGGATGCGCGCCAGCACTTCCATGGACAATTCAAATTCGCCCTGCTCGTCGATATCCCTGGTATTGATGGCCACACAGATACGCCGGTAAGTTCTCATCTGCGCACGCAATACAATGTTATCAGCGGCAAAATCTTTAATGATCTCTCGTACCGGCTCAATGTTCGCAATCGGCTCGGCCAGCGTCAGCCACCAGCTTCGCTCCCAGCAGGTGGCGGATAAACGAATACGCGGCGGTAAAGGAGGAATTTCCGGATCGGAAAAACGGGGTGTACGAATGCGACGAACTTTTGCCTGAGTCATGTCTGATATCACCTTAACAACGCTAACTGAGCAGAAGTGTCCATCCCACTGCCGATTTTAGTAAGGAGTACATTTATTACGCACTCGACCTTATGTCAATTGCACAACAAATAATGCCCCTACTTTATTTTAAAAAAGTGAATCAGATCAAATATTAACCAAGGAAATTTGCGGTTTTTTCTACAAAAACACCCATAAGCGTCAAATTGACCACTATAAATCCGCTTTAAGTAGTCAAAATAGTAACAATTCGGATGTTTTTTTGTAGCAATCGAGTGGCTCATGCGCCACTAGCCAAACGGACACTCAGTCGACCGCACAATAGACGTTGTAAAGAACCTGAATAATCTGCTCAGCTTCAGGGCTGGAAATTCGGTAATAGACGGTTTGTGCTTCTTTGCGAATGCTGACCAGATTATCTTTGCGCAACCGGGCCAGGTGCTGTGATAGAGCCGACTGACTCAGTGGAATGCGCTCATTCAACTCACCAACACACTTTTCACCACTCACCAGGTTGCAAAGTATTAAGAGCCGGCTTTCGTTACTCAGAGCTTTTAACAGGCTGGCAGCGTTCGAAGCGTTCGTTTCTAGTTGTTCGATTGGTAGGTTGTGAGTATCCATGTGCTGTGCCAACTGCCTTTTAAAATAATGATTCACGGCATTTTAATTCAATTTATTAACGAGCACTACGTCCATTAACGACTTGGCATCAACCGGCGGTTCACCTATTCTGCGCCAACGCTCTCATTCATTAACATCAACTCACCGAAAAGATAGACAAGTGACTGAATATTCAACTGCGCACATCCACCGGATTATTGGCAGCGCCATTTATGACCTGCTGGTTGTAATAGGCCTGTTAATGATTGCAGGCTTTATTGCTGTCGGCGCTTACCATCTGATTACCGGCGAAGAAACCATACCGGCCAACAGCCTGGTGTTTCAACTTTACCTGCTGGCGGTTATTTCCGGTTACTTTCTTTACTTCTGGAAACGCTCCGGGCAAACCGTCGGCATGAAAGCCTGGCGGATCAGGCTTGTAAACCGCAAAAAAGAAGCCATCTCAGTAAAACAGCTGCTCATCCGTCAACTGGTGGCCATACCGGCCTACTGCCTGCTGTTGCTTGGCGTGATCTGGCAGTACTGGGATAAATCCGGCTTGAACTGGCATGACCATGCCAGTGGAACTAAATTAATCTACATACCTAAAAACTGAGTTGCCGGCCACTGTACAAAATATTTGCCAGCGAATCTTACCGCTTTCGTTGCAAATTCAAGGCGTATGAGTACTTTTAAAACCACTTACATGCTCAGTTTTTATGAACATCAAGACATTAAATGGAAATCACTGAATGAAAATAACGTCCGCTTCATCGAATCTATCTGAACTCTCTCAAGACCTTCTTGTTGTATTCCATTTCGAAGACAAAGAAACCAAAACATTCGCAGATCTCAAAGAGATCGCCCCAGAATTACTGACCAAACTCAGCGAAAGCAAAACCCTGAGTGCTAAAAGCGGCGCAGTTACTCCGCTGATCGGCCATAGCAACCTGCCGGCAGACAGCATCTATTTTGTTGGCTGTGGCAAGTATGAAAACTTTAATGAAGCCGCCTTTATCAAGGTGATGCAAACGGTCGCCTCCGAGGCGAAAAAGGCCGGCGTTTCCTCTGTGGCAGTGCCCATCGATGACATCAAGCTTGAAAGCCGCAGCGTACAGTGGAGCACTGAAAAAGCGACCGAAACCCTGCTGACCAGCTACTACGTTTACGACACCACCAAGAGCAAGAAAAACGAGCCGCTGGAATTAAAAGAGCTCACCTATCTGGCCAGCGAAAGCGGTCTGGAATCGTTCATCACAACCGGTAAAGCCATCGCACACGGCATCAATCTGGCCCGCGAACTCGGCAACCTGCCCGCCAACATCTGTGACCCGGCCTTTTTAGCCGAACAGGCCACCAACCTTGCCGATGCTTACGATGAAGTCGAGGTAGAGATTGTTGAAGAAGCGCAGATGCAGGAAATGGGCATGGGTGCTTTTCTGGCCGTATCACGCGGCAGCGAAAAGCCCGGTAAAATTATCGTTGTAAAATACAACGGTGGTTCAGCCGATCAGAAGCCTCATGTACTGGTTGGTAAAGGTTTAACCTTCGACTCCGGGGGCATCAGTATCAAGCCAGCCGCGGGTATGGAAGAAATGAAGTGGGACATGCTCGGTGCAGCTTCTGTTCTGGGTACCATGAGTGCTATCGCTGAGCTGAAGCCAGCGCTGAACATCATTGGTGTAGTAGCCGCAGCGGAGAATATGGTATCCGGCGGCGCAACCCGTCCGGGCGATGTGGTTACCTGCATGAACGGCAAAACGGTAGAAATTATCAATACCGATGCCGAAGGCCGTCTGGTGCTGTGCGATACCCTAACCTACGTTGAGAAATTTGAACCGGCGTCTGTTATCGATATTGCCACGCTGACCGGCGCTGTCATCATCGGCCTGGGGCACCACGCAACAGCGGTGTACTCTAACGAAGAAGAACTGCAGGAACAGATTCTGAAAGCCGGTAAAGCCAGCTGGGATCGCGGCTGGCCGATGCCAATCTGGGATGAGTACAAGGAACAGCTGGAATCTTCCTACGCCGATATGAAAAACGTTGGCGGTCGCCCCGGCGGCTCGATTACCGCAGCAACTTACCTCTCTGAGTTTGCTAAAAACTACCGCTGGGCACACCTGGACATCGCCGGTACCGGCTGGACCACTGCAAAGGCAGGTGCAACCGGACGCCCTGTCAGCATGCTGATTCAGTACCTTCTGGACCGGATTGCCTGACACTAACCGCACCCGTAGCAACAAATAAGCAGAGCAACCCGCTCTGCTTATCCCTTTCTCTGCGGAAATCCGCTAACATCATGGCATTAACAGATGTTACCGGCTTACACGCATGACCAAGATAGATTTCCACATACTGCCTTCAGATCAGGACACTCAGCGCTACAAATATGTCGCCCGCCTGGTGCACAAAGCGCAGAGTCGCAACCACCAGATTCTGATAGCCACGGAATCTGAAGCTCAGGCGCAGGAAGTCAGCAATGCTTTGTGGTCATTAAGTTCGGAAGCCTTTCTGGCGCACACCACCGTCAGTAACGATCACTACCCGCTGCAGATCAGCTTTTCAGGCCATTGTGGCGAGCACCACGACATCCTGATTAACCTGTGTCATCAAACGCCAGAGTACTTTCCGCGCTTCGGCCGGGTATTTGAAGTTGTCAGCCAGCGGCCGGATTTATTAGAATCAAGCCGTACCCGCTACCGCTTTTATCAGGATCGGGGCTACGCATTAACTCGCCACGACCTACGTGACCGGATGACCCAATGAGTGACCAGCCTAAACAATCATTGATCGATGACCTTGAGGCCATCCGCCACAGTCTCGATAAAATTGCAGAATCTGAGCCTGTCATTCCTACGCTGGAAGAAATAGTCGGCTGCAGACCGCCTACTTCTGTTAACCCGCAGAACCCGTTTTTATCCAGCAACTCGCTTTCTGAACTGATCAGAATCCGCAATGAAGCCGAAGCCCGTGAAGCTGAAAAGCTGGCTTCTGTTCATCAGCGCATCAAGCCCGTGGAAGAAATACGGATGCCGGAGCCCTCCGAGCAACCAGCTGAACAGCAACCCGCTGTCGACGGCCCCAACCCGGATCAGATTGTTGCCAAGTTGGAAGCAGCCTTCGATACCTGGAAAGAAAAAGCCATCAAGGAATACCTGATCCTTTTTGAACAGGAACTCAACGAGCGCCTCAAGCAGGATTTTCAGGAACTGGTTCGCAACTGGTACCGTGAACATAATCTGATCATTCCACCGGCCTTTCTGAATAAAGATTTCGATAACAGCAACGACTGACCGAATCCGAACAGATCCCGCATTATAAAAAGCGCATTCAAAGCCTGACCTTAGCGGGCCAAAGCTGTATAATCGCCCGCCTTATGCCTGCGCCAGCCGCACCTATTGACGACTAGCTCGAATTAACAAAAAGCAGAGACTGAACCCTCATGGAAAAAACCTATCAGCCGAATCAGATTGAAACCAAGCATTATCAGACGTGGGAGCAAAACAACTATTTCCGCCCGAGCGGAAACGGTGACCCCTACTGCATTATGATTCCGCCGCCAAACGTGACTGGCAGTCTGCACATGGGCCATGCATTCCAGCAAACCATTATGGACGCACTGACCCGCTATCACCGTATGATGGGCAAAGATACGCTATGGCAGCCGGGCACCGACCACGCCGGCATTGCAACCCAGATGGTGGTAGAGCGCCTGCTTGCCTCAGAAGGCAAAACCCGCCACGACCTGGGCCGTGAAACCTTTATTGATCGCGTTTGGGAATGGAAAAACCAATCCGGCGGCACCATCACCAATCAAATGCGTCGCCTTGGTGACTCGGTAGACTGGGAACGTGAACGCTTCACAATGGATGAGGGCCTGAGTGAAGCCGTGCGCGAAGTCTTTGTTCAGCTGTACGATGAAGGCCTGCTTTACCGCGGCAAACGCCTGGTGAACTGGGATCCGAAATTCCACACAGCCATCTCTGATCTGGAAGTGGAAAACCACGAAGAACAGGGCAACCTGTGGCACTTCCGTTACCCGCTGGCCGATGGCGCGACCACGGCCGATGGCAAAAATTATCTGGTGGTCGCAACCACCCGTCCGGAAACCATGCTCGGCGACTCGGCCGTTGCCGTTCACCCGGAAGATGAACGCTACACTTCACTGGTCGGCAAGTTTGTCGATCTGCCACTGGTCGGCCGTCGCATCCCGATTGTTGCCGATGACTACGTTGATATGGACTTCGGTACCGGCTGCGTGAAAATCACCCCGGCACACGACTTCAACGACTATGAATTAGGCAAGCGTCATGGCGCACAGCTGATCAACATTTTTGACCAGAGTGCCGCCGTTCTGGAGTCCGCTCAGGGCTTCGATTACGAAGGCAAGCCACTGGACGGTTTCGATGGCACGTTGCCAGCCGGTTACGCGGGCCTTGATCGCTACGACGCCCGTAAGAAAATCATCGCTGAATTTGATGACGCCGGCCTGCTCGACTCTATCAAAGACCACACCCTGATGGTGCCACGTGGCGACCGTTCCGGCGCTGTAGTCGAGCCATGGCTGACCGACCAGTGGTACGTTGCAGCTAAAAAGCTGGCTGTACCGGCAGCCGATGCCGTACGCAACGGCAAGATCGAATTTGTACCAAAGATGTTCGAGAACGAATACTTCCACTGGATGGATAACATTCAGGACTGGTGTATCTCCCGTCAGCTGTGGTGGGGTCATCAGATTCCGGCCTGGTACGATGCCAGTGGCAAGGTCTATGTTGCCCGCACGGTGGAAGAAGCCCGCAGTAAATACAACCTGGCCGCCGATGTTGAGCTGACCCGCGATGAAGACGTTCTGGACACCTGGTTCAGCTCTGCCCTGTGGACTTTCTCTACACTGGGCTGGCCGCACGATATGGAAACGGTACACCGCTTCCATCCGACTGACGTACTGGTGACCGGCTTCGACATCATCTTCTTCTGGGTGGCGCGCATGATCATGATGACCATGCACTTCATCAAAGATGAAAACGGCGAGCCGCAGGTTCCGTTCAAAAAGGTTTACGTTACCGGCCTGATCCGTGATGAACACGGCGCGAAGATGTCTAAATCTAAGGGTAACGTTCTTGACCCCATCGACCTGATTGACGGTATTGATCTGGACAGCCTGGTCACCAAGCGCACCAGCGGAATGATGCAGCCCAAGCTTGCCGCCAAGGTTGAAAAGAACACCCGTAAATCGTTCCCGGATGGCTTTAGCGAATCCGGCACTGATGCCCTGCGTTTCACGCTGACCTCGCTGGCATCGCTTTCCCGCGACATTAACTTCGATGTAAAACGTCTGGAAGGCTACCGTAACTTCTGTAACAAGCTGTGGAATGCCTCCCGCTTGGTGCACATGAACACCTTTGAGCAGATCGAAGGCAGTGACGAATTTGGCGCACCTCTGGATTGCGGCCAGAACGGCGGCGACATTGAGCTGTCTCTTGCCGACAAGTGGATTCAATCGCGCCTGCAGGTACTGATTGGCGAAGTTCACAAACACTACGCCCAATACCGTTTCGACCTGATGAGCCAGGCACTGTATTCCTTCATCTGGGATGAGTACTGCTCCTGGTACCTGGAGCTTTCCAAGCCGGTATTCTGGAACGAAAGCAGCACCGAAGCGCAGCTGCGCGGCACCCGTAAAACCGTGGTATCGGTACTGGAATCACTGCTGCGCCTGATCCACCCGATCACGCCATTCATCACCGAAGAGATCTGGCAGAGCCTGAAGCCGGTTTCCGGCAGCACGGGTGACTCAATTATGCTGGAAGCCTTCCCAGTGGCTGATGAAAGCAAGCTGGATGCGACAGCTGAAGCCGATCTGGAATGGGTGAAAGGTGTGATTACCGGCGTTCGTAACATTCGCGGCGAAATGAACATTGCACCCAGTAAAGCGATTAACATTCTGCTGCTGAATGGCGATGCCGAAGACAAGCGTCGTTATGAAGAAAACGAAACCTTCCTGAAGCAGCTGGCCAAGCTGGAAAGCATCAGCTGGCTGAACGAAGGTGACGAGGTCCCGGCTTCTTCTCAGGCGCTGGTTGGTCATCTGAAGGTCCTGGTACCGATGGCTGGCTTAATTGATGTAGCCGCTGAAAAAGCGCGCATCAATAAAGATGTTGAGAAAACCGAAAAAGAACTGGCCCGCGTAGAAGGCAAGCTGAACAACGAGAAGTTTGTCAGCAAAGCGCCGGAAGCCGTGATCGCCAAAGAGCGTGAGAAGGCCGATGGCCTGAAGAGTAAACTGGCAGACTTAAAAGCTCAGATTGCTCAGCTGGATGCACTCTAATATTCAGCACGACTGACCAGCACTCACAGCATGTAACGGCCGCACCTAATTGCGGCCGTTTTTATATAGAGCTCCGGGAAATAAACCATGGCGATAGACCTCGAATTCGATAAAAACCATCTCTGGCATCCCTATACCTCAACAACCCATCCACTGCCCTGTTATCCGGTTGAATCCGCCAGTGGCGTGCGCATTAAATTGGAAGATGGCACTGAGCTGATTGACGGCATGGCGTCCTGGTGGTCGGCCATTCACGGCTACAATGTACCCGCGTTAAACCGTGCTATTGCGGAACAGTCGGCAAAAATGGCTCACGTTATGTTTGGCGGCCTAACCCATGAGCCGGCCGTTGAACTGGCCAAAAAACTGGTTCAGATGACGCCGGCCAGCCTGCAAAAGGTTTTTCTGGCCGACTCTGGCTCTATTGCTGTTGAGGTGGCCATAAAGATGGCGCTGCAGTACTGGCAGGGGCGGAACAAGCCGACCAAGAACCGTCTGGTGACCGTACTGCATGGTTACCACGGCGATACCTTTGGAGCCATGGGCGTCTGCGATCCGGTGAATGGTATGCACGGGCTTTTCAAAAGCATGCTGCCAGAAACCCTTTTTCTGGAGGCCATACCACAAGGCTTCAACCTGGCGCCCTGCCCGAGCCTGCTCGCTGAAATGGAAGCACGCATTGCCGAAAACGCCGATCAGCTGGCGGCATTCATTATTGAACCGGTGGTTCAGGGTGCAGGCGGCATGCGCATCTACAACCCGGAGTGGCTGAAGCATATTCGCGCCTGGTGCGACAAATACGATCTGCTGTTAATTTGCGATGAAATCGCCACCGGCTTTGGCCGCACCGGAACGCTGTTTGCCTGCGAACACGCCAATGTTGAACCGGATATTCTCTGCCTGGGTAAAGCGCTCAGCGGCGGCTACATGACATTGGCCGCAACGCTGGCCAGCGATGAAGTTGCAGAAGGAGTTTGCGCCTCTGAAGCCGGCGTATTTATGCACGGCCCAACCTTTATGGGTAACCCACTCGCCTGTGCCGTTGCCAATGGCTCGCTATCGATTATCAGTGAAGGGCGCTGGCGCAATCAGGTACCCGCGATTGAGCAGCAGTTAAAAGCACAGTTACCGCCACTGGAAAATGAAGCCAGTGTGAGCAGCGTTCGGGTATTGGGTGCCATCGGCGTTGTCGAGATGCAACGCCCGGTAAACGTTGCCGAAGCTCAGAAGGTATTCATTGAGCAGGGAGCATGGATAAGGCCCTTCGGCAAGCTGATTTATATAATGCCGGCTTACTGCATGTGCTCAGAAGATCTGCAAAAACTCACTCAGGCCATTGCAGCTTACGCAATGCAGGCATCAGTCTGAAACTAATGACGCCGGCGCAGGCTGTGAAAGGGCTTATGGTTAGACTTTTGCGCCTGCCTTGCTGCGTCGCGCCGTTTTTTGGCCTCGCGGCGCAAACGCTCTTCTTTAGATTTTTTAATTGAATAGATAATTTTTAAAACAAGAACGACAGCCAGCATTCCACCAAAAAACAGCAGAACGGTTCCGGCTTCAAAAGAAGACCCGGCCTCGTTCATATATTTGGCCATGCCCTGGATACGATCCGATTGATCGACCCGTGGCAAAACCTGGAAAAAACCTGTCAAAAAGTCCTGATACAACATAGCAAACTATCTAATTCCGAACGAACAGTGAGTATAGCTGAACAGCCATTCAAAATAGGCTACACCATTAGTCAGAACTAACCTTATTTAGTTCAGGTAAACGCTCAGAAAACAGACAGTTTTTTTAGCTAAAATAACTCTAACGGGCATGCAACAAAGCTTTACAATGCGTCAAGAAACTGCCCTGCAAAGACCATAACACGGGGGCTGGAGTCAGCCCGCAAGTGAACAACTCCACCTGTTTTTTGCGAAAATGGCGAATCAAATCAGGCCCCGTCTTTATTTTTAATTAATGCTCTTTCTTTCCTGCTTTTTAATTGCGCCAGCTCAAGTTTCACAGGCGTAATCAAACCCGATTTCATCTATATTATTTATCAAACACAGATCACTTGGCTAAGAAAGTAGCTTCAGGTTTTCACAGATAATCATCCACCGGGCAATGCCTCAATTGAAGACTATCTGTGAAAGCCCTGCGAAAACAAAGGCATGCAGTACCGGCTTTGCAGCAAGCAACTGTTCGAGTACCGGATACCTTCGTCGACTCTGAGGCCAAATAACAAATACAAAATCATAGTGATCCGGAGTACTTAGTATGTATGACAACCTTCAAGCATTAGGCATTGACCAACTCGATAAAATCAGTGGTTACAAACTCACCACCGAAAAAGACCGTGACGTTCTGAAAATCATCTTTCGTCCGGAAAGAGGTCATGTGTTAAAACATACCCAACGCTTCATTTACCCCCGCCAGCACAAACTGGTTACTGTTGATAGCGGCACGCACCGTAAGCTTCATATGACTGAAATCAGCCCTGCGCTTCGCTATGTCATTGAAGAACTGGATCAAATCGCCTGTCACTGAAAGGCCGATGACACCTGCCGGGTTTAACAGCTGCAAGGACCGTTGAGGGAGCGGTCCTTTTGCCGCGTTTTTTTATTTACCTACCTCCTTCTTCAGTGCCTGCAACCTCATCTGCGCTTCTCTGAACGCCGGAAGCCCTCTATGATTAGTGATCCGCCCAAACTGCACTGGATCAACTTTTATGGCTCATAAATTTTTTGCATACCTGGATCGTCTGCGCTGGATTAAACGCTGGAGTTTAATGCGCAACGTCACCACCGAAAATGTTATGGAACACAGCTGGCAAGTGGCCACCATCGCTCACACTCTGGCCATTGTGCGCAAAGAAGTATTAAAGGAAGAACTGGATGGCTATAGCCCGGAAGAGGTTGCGACAACAGCGCTTTATCATGACTGCAGCGAAATAATTACCGGCGACCTGCCATCACCCATCAAGTATCACTCCAGCACCATTACCAACGCCTATAAACGCATCGAAGATGAAGCCGAGCTGGAAATTCTTTCACTGCTGCCCAAAAGTATGCAACCGCACTACAACCGTTTTTTGCTGCATAAAAAAATCCATCCGCAAGTCGCCAGACTGGTGAAAGCCGCAGATTTAATCAGCGCCTATTTAAAGTGTCAGAGTGAATTGAAAGCGGGAAACCAGGAATTCAAAGATGCCTGCATCGAAATTGAATCGTCTATTCGCCAGCTGGATTTAAAAGAGGTGGATTACTTCATGAGTAACTTTGTCGATTCATACCAGCTGACACTGGATGAACTGCTCAGTCAGCACGACGCCGGCCATACTGACTGAATAACCGGAAGAGAATCTCTCCGCCGGCAAAGAAGTTTAAAGCGCTGGAATTTCCAAACCGAGGCCACCCAAAATGATGGCGGCAATGGTATCCGTTGCGTCTTTAAAGTCCTGTTCTTCATAGGCTTCTTTACCCAGCGCCCATTGAATCTGAGTCGCGAAATCAGCGTAATGCTGAGTGGTGCTCCAGATCATGAAGATAAGATGCACCGGTTTTATCGGATTTATCTTGCCTGCATCGATCCACGCCTGAATAACCGAAGCCCGATCATCAACCCACAGCTTAAGGTCGGACGCCAGATATTCCTCTAAATGAGGCGCACCCTGAATGACTTCAGTCGCAAAAATCTTAGACGCCAGTGGATGGGTGGAAGAATACTGCACCTTCTCTTCGATATACTTATAAAGCACTTCCGCCGGGTCAGACTCGGCCGTAATATCGTTAAATGACTGGTTCCACATCAGCAGAATGTCAGCCAATACCGCGCCATACAGGCCCTGCTTGCTTTTAAAGTAATACAGAATATTGGATTTAGGTAAGCCTGCACGTTCGGCAACCGCATTAAGAGAAGTTCCCTTAAACCCTGTTTGCGCGAACTCTATTTCTGCAGCCTGAATAATGATTGACTCGTTTTTCTGACGAATGCGCCCTGCTTTCTTGGTGGTTCTAAAAGCTTCATTTAAGCGTTGCTGAGCAGTTTCCAAGCGTTTACCCTCTGACAATAAGACTCGTAAGTTACTGTATCATAAAGAAATCTGCTTTGAATACAGACAGACCGGTCAGAATTCATACAGCCTTAGGGCAGCCACAAATCAAAAATCGCCCCTTTTGAGTCTTCTCGGTTACTCAGCTGCACATAGCCTTTGCGCTCGCCATTGGTATGCATCTGCGCAATTTGCTGGCAAAAATACAGCCCCAAACCGGTTGCTCCGGAATGGAAACAAAGTGTTTCCGGCTGATCCAGCATGTGAATCATTTTATCGGGAAAACCTTCACCGTCATCCTGAATGCTGATGTTCAACCAACCGTCGACTTCACGCACCAGAAAGTGCAATTTTGAATGGGTGTAGCGTATGCTGTTGGTCACCACATTCGATAAAATACCTTCAACCAGATTGGAATCCATATACCAGAGGCCGTCGAAACCCTCTTCGGTCACCGTAACTTCAATGCCCAGCGCATTCAGCACCGGGGTATGCCGCGACAGAGCGTACTCGACCACATCGGTAACCAACACCTCGTCAAAATCCGGAACAAACTGCCCCGCCTGCATCCGGTACAGACCCAGCATATGAACCATGCCATTATTGATACGGGCACATTCCAGCTGAATTCGGCGAAGCTCTTCTGCACTGGCCGGATCCTGACCATCTATCCGCCTAACGACGGTAGTGAGCTGGCTTTCAATGAAACCCAAAGAGTTTTTAACATCATGGACAGTGGAGGCCATAAGAGTCTGAATATCCATTATTAAATCTCCTGCAATTTCATTAGGCGTTTATCGAGCTTCTTGTAGCGACTGTACTGATCATGGTCTTTTGGCAAATATTCAAGCCGGTCGAGAAACTCTCGGCATTTACTCACGATCAACTGATTCGTGCCGCTCTGCTGCATTAGCTTCATGTAGGATTGGACAAAGTTAAGGATAATACCGGCATGGCGAGGAGACAGCCCCATAGCCTTCTGGAAGAACTCAATGGCCTGGCCAAATTCACCGGTCTCGTACAATTCAATGCCCTTAAGGTTCAGCGAGTGAGCCTGCTGACGCAGCGCCAGTGAAACAGGCTCGGCCTGAAGGTCGGTCAATTCATTGAGAATGGAACTGTCATCTTCAAACTGTTTACTGAAACGACGCACCAGGTCATCGCCATCGGCAAAGCGGTCGGCGCGATAGTAGGTTGAAGAAACCATCAGAGCCGTCAGGCCGTTCACCTCTTCCAGGCATTCCAGTGTTTCAGCAAACAGGTCGTTCAGACGCGGGGTGAACTTCAGTGAATCCGGCTCTGCGGAAGAGCGCACAGATATCGCCTCGTTAAACAGGCGCACGTTAATATCCCGGCCGAAGCGGTTTTTCATTCTCTGACTGGTGGTCGAAATTTCTTTATTGATTTCGCGCTTACGCTCCTTCGACTCGGTCAGATCCTGCTCTTCCGTTAAGCTGCGAATGTAACGCTGATACAGCTCGATAGATTCATGCATGGTTCCCGCTGAAAGCGCGATGAGTTCTTTCAATGCCTGGCTGGCGCGGGCGAAATCATGATTCTCAATAGCCACCTCAATTAACCGGTTCAGTCGGCCAATGTTCTGAGGTGCCAGATAGACAGCCTGATCAATAACAAACTGCTGCTCTTCCTTTTTACCCAGTTTATCCAGGGCAACGGCAAGGCAATCGTAGGCATCGGTCAGGTTTGGTTCACTCAAAATAACTTTACGCAGCGCAGATTCAGCCTGAGTCAGTTGGTTTCGCTCAATGGCGATACGGTTCAATTCAACCTGAGCCCAGCCCTGCACCCGTTTCTCCAGCAGTCCGTGCAGGAAGTTTTCGGCCTCGCTGTAGCGCTTTCGCTGCATCATGGATTCCACATACTGCTTCTGCGCAAAGGTCCGGTAACGCGGGTGCTTGTTAATGACCGACATCGCCGAATGAGCTACGGCTTCCCAGTCTTTGGCTTCACGCTGCACAAGGATTGGCAGCATCACTTTGCGACGCTCAAACCAGCGCTCAATGCGCACCTTCAGTACATCCATGGTAAAAGGTTTGGCAAGGTAATCATCCGGCTGATATTCCAGTGCACTCACCACCACCTGCTTGGAGGTATCGCCGGTAATCAGCACAAATACGGCACCCTGCTTGACCAGTTTTTCATGACGCCATTCTTCGAGCAGGCGCAGGCCGTTCCGCCCTTTACCAAGGTTGTAATCACATAAAATCAGATCAAAATCTGAATTGCTGACAGCCTTGGTTGCCGACTCCGCATCAAAGGCCTCAACCACGCGCTGAAAGCCAAGCTCTAACAACATTGCCTTGATGGACTTGCGCACCGTAGCAAAATCATCCACAACCAATGCTTTCAGGTTTTGCGATTCACTAAATTCCATATTGATGACTTTTTAATTTAAAAAATTGAACAATGACTGCAGGCAAAACTTCTTTTAATTTAGTTCAAGAATTAACTTTTCGCTTACAGTGGCCGAAAATCAATCGGAGCGTTCAGGGAACGCCTTCGACACCCGCAAATGCCGCTGCTTAAAGCCGGTAAACAACAGGTAATCTCACTCTAACCGGTTTCAAAACCACTGTATGAGTGTAACTTCTATTCGGGTGAGCGAAAGAAATAGCTGCACACCTGTATATTTGAATGATCTTTTTCCTATCACGCACGAATAAAGCGCCAAAATTTTGCTATTGTGCCGTTAAATTTTACTAGTGACGGAAATAGAACATGTCTGAACGCCCGAACTCTTTTAGTAAAGAAGACCTGATCGAATGTGGTTACGGCCGTATGTTTGGCCCCGGTAATGCTCAGCTCCCTGTCGACAATATGCTGATGATGGATCGCATTACCCATATTTCGTCTGAAGGCGGTGAATTCGGCAAGGGTGTAATTCGCGCAGAGTTGGATATCAACCCTGACCTATGGTTCTTTCAGTGCCACTTCCCGGGTGACCCGGTAATGCCCGGCTGTTTAGGCCTGGATGCCATGTGGCAGCTGGTTGGCTTCTTCCTAGGTTGGCGAAATAACCCAGGTAAAGGTCGCGCACTCGGTGTTGGCGAACTAAAGTTCAAGGGTCAAATTATGCCGGATGCCAAAAAGGTCATCTATAAACTAGAGATCAAGCGTGTTATCGAAAGCAAGCTGGTGATGGGCATTGCGGATGGCATTGTGGAATGCGACGGTAAAGAAATCTACTTTGCCAAAGACCTGAAAGTCGGCCTTTTCAAGCCTGAAGAAGTCAAATAAGGGGGTTCTGATGAAACGCGTTGTAGTTACAGGAATGGGCATTGTTTCCAGTATCGGGAACGATGTAAATGCAGTCACTGACGCCCTGAAACAGGGTCGCTCCGGCATCACTTTTAATCAGGAATATGCTGATCTTGGCATGCGCAGCCAGGTATGCGGTAAGCCTGATATTAACCTGGCCGACCATATCGACCGTAAAGTCATCCGTTTCATGGGCGATGCAGCCGGTTTTGCATACGTTTCGATGAACCAGGCAATTGAAGATGCCGGCTTAACGGAAGATCAGGTTTCAAACCCACGCACTGGCCTGGTTGCCGGTTCCGGTGGTGCAGATTCCGGCAGTCAAACGGAAGCAGCAGACATCATGCGCGAAAAGGGCTTAAAACGAGTTGGCCCGTACCGCGTCACCCAAACCATGGGCTCTACGGTTTCTGCCTGCCTGGCAACCCCGTTTAAAATTAAGGGTGTGAACTACTCAATCAGTTCGGCCTGTGCGACCAGTGCCCACTGTATTGGCAACGCTATGGAGCTGATTCAGCTGGGTAAACAGGATGTTGTATTCGCCGGCGGCGGTGAAGCTCTGCACTGGACCATGAGCTGCCTGTTTGACGCCATGGGTGCGACCTCGACTAAATTCAACGATAACCCTGAAGCGGCAAGCCGTGCTTACGATGCTGACCGCGATGGCTTCGTCATTGCCGGCGGTGGTGGCATGCTGGTTCTTGAAGAGCTGGAACACGCCAAAGCCCGTGGAGCGAAGATCTACGGTGAGCTGGTTGGCTACGGCGCGACAAGCGACGGTTACAACATGGTGGCACCAAGCGGTGAAGGCGCCGTACGCTGCATGCAAATGGCAATGCAGAATGTTGAAGGTGAAATCGGCTACATTAACGCTCACGGCACCAGTACACCGGCCGGAGACATCACTGAGCTGAAGGCAGTACGTGAAGTATTCGGTGAAAAGATGCCGCCTATCGCATCCACTAAATCCCTGACCGGCCACAGCCTGGGCGCTACCGGCGTTCAGGAAGCGATCTACTCGCTGGTGATGATGAATGAAAACTTCATAGCCGCGAGCAAGAACGTTGATAACATCGATCCGGAGGCTGGTGATGATGTCAACATCGTAACCGAGCGCCAGGACGACGTTAGCCTGAATTACGTCATGTCGAACAGCTTCGGCTTTGGCGGCACCAACGCAACACTGGTTTTCAAGAAGTATCAGGGCTAAGCCCGCTTAACCTGCACTGACCCGCCGGGTTGGTGCAGGCCCCTTCGCTTTTCTCTCTTTTTATCTTACTCTCATTCTCCATTCGCCTGGCTTTGAAACGCTGTTATCCCGAAAAGATGACAAACCTCAACATTTTGAGAACCTTTTTCATTAACATGACGGCCTACCCATACTGCAAATCGATGATAAAGAAATCATGGCCCTGAGCGACTACCTGACCACCTTTGGACAATACCTGAAAGCCAAGCACGGAGAGAAGATCTACAAACTGTCACTGCACGCAGATGTAACCTGCCCAAACCGTGACGGCACCAAAGGCATCGGCGGTTGCACCTTTTGTAACAACAAAAGCTTTTTCCCGAACGACATGGACCCGAATACCGGCATTACCGAGCAGATTGAATCGAATGTTGAGCGGCTGCATGTAAAAACCAAGGCCAGAAAATTCCTCGCTTACTTTCAGGCTTATTCCAACACCTACGGTGAACTGAAGTACCTTCAGGAGCTTTACGCTGAATCGCTGAAGCCTGATTGCGTTATCGGCATCTGCATTGGCACCCGGCCAGATTGTGTGTCAGATGAAGTACTGGCCCTGCTTAACCGCATTAAAGACCTGGGCTATGAAGTGTGGATCGAACTGGGCTTGCAAAGCGCACACGATAAAACACTCGATGCCATCAACCGAGGCCACAGCTTTGCAGACTATCAGGATGCCGTGCGCCGCATTCAGCTCTACGGCATCAATGTCTGCACCCATCTGATTGCCGGCCTGCCCGGTGAGAACAAACAGATGGTTCTGCAATCCTGGCAGCGGGTGATGAACGAAGGCGTACAGGGCGTTAAATGGCACCCGCTTCATGTCGTTAAAGGCACCGAGCTGGCCAAACAGTACAGCCGCGGTGAATACCAAACCATCGACCGCGACACCTACATAGATATTGTCGGCGACGCACTGGTACAAACCCCTAAAGAGGTGATCGTGCACCGTGTCATGTCGACCGTTGCCCGCAAAGAATTACTGCTCGGGCCACTCTGGACAGAAGACCGCTGGCCGGTGATGTCAGGCCTGGAGGCTCGGCTTAAGCAGGCTCACAAAAAAGCTGTCTGAAAAGACAGCCAGACCCTCTTCAAAATGACTTTCATGAACAAAAAATTTCGTCCAATTTATTGAAAGCTGTCACAAAAACTAGAAGATCTACACTTTCTTTGCCACAATTGCATTATTGCGACTACGGATCAAATAAACAGTTTATTGACGTTCTTGGTCTACACTGAATATGGAAATGACTCTTTTAAGTTGAGTAACTAAATACAATTATTAACGAAGAAGTAGAGAGAAAGCATGGACTCACAACTGGAAGCGCTTGAGCAGGCAATTGAAGCCGCAGAAGCGGACAAGCGCGCTTTTGTTAAAGAAAACCCAAATGGAACCGGTGATAAAGCAGAGCGAATCAGGCTGTATAATCAGGTTGAGACTGCCCGCAAAGCTCTGCGTGATTATAAAAGAGCCAACCCCCACCTTCTGTAACCTTTAATCGGGCGCCTTGCTCGCCGAGCAAGGCGCTTACCTTCACTTCGCAATAAAACCTATTCTTCAGCTTAAAAATTACCATTTACTCAATCGCCTTATTAAATTCTCGACTAAACTCATGCTTATCATTTTGACAACGAAGAGTTGAAGTTCGATGAGCGCACTCCCCCCTCACAACAATTATCAGGTACCCATCGAGCATCGCAACGAATGCCTGATAACCAATGGTGCTGGCAGTTATGCCAACCTATCGGTTACCGGTGGTTTGAGCCGAAGCTATCATGGGCTGTTAATTCAGGCGACATCACCACCAATGGGTCGCCGGTTGTGTTGGCACAGCTGCATTGAGACTGTGAATGGCACCAGTCTGGATGCGCGCCAGTGGATCGAAAACAATCAGCGCAAGTGTCACAACGGGCATCGCTTTATCACGGCTTTCGACGGGGGAGAAATACCCACCTGGCACTACAACGTAGACGGCAATCAAATCAAGAAAGAACTGCTGATGGAACAAGGCAGTAATACCACCATTCTGAAATACACCCTTATCTCAACCAGTAATTCTGCACCGTCCATTAAACTGAAGCTGGAAAACTACGTGCACTTCAGAGAGATTACCTCATGCAGAAGCTCTCTTTCTGAGCAGGACATATTTAACTGGCGGGTGCAACCTTCCCATCAGGCGATTCATTTCGATGATCAGGTACTGCGACTTTCAGCACAAACACCAGACGCTAACTCCAAACAAAAAACCGAATGGTTTGAGCCTTCGCTAGGCAACCAGATCAGCAACCTCTATTACGCGTTGGAAGTTGAAGATCAGGGCTATGCCGTGAGCGATGCTTCTTTGAAAGTGCAGCAGAGCACCATCGAACTGCATGTGGGTGAGTGTTGTTATATGGTGGGCACACTGGAAGAATCGTGGCCGTTCAGC
The DNA here is from genome assembly GCF_004341165.1 of Reinekea marinisedimentorum. Lineage (GTDB taxonomy): Bacteria > Pseudomonadota > Gammaproteobacteria > Pseudomonadales > Natronospirillaceae > Reinekea > Reinekea marinisedimentorum. The sequence goes on along the minus strand of NZ_SLZR01000006.1, from coordinate 53,936 downwards.
ACTCAGGCATTTCAGAAAAAAACGCAGCTTACCTCCTGCGTTTACAGCGACAACCGCTTTGCCAACGACCTGAGCCATTGCGCCATGCAGTTTATGACCAGGCGTCAGCGCCACCCGGAAAACGCCATCGTTGCCGGCTACCCCTGGTTTGGCGATTGGGGCAGAGACACAATGATCTCTCTGCCCGGAATTGCCTTAACGACCGGCAACTTCGACCTTGCCAAATCGATACTCAAATCTTATGCGCACTTTCTTAATGCCGGCTTATTGCCCAACCGCTTCCCTACCCGAGCCGGTGAATCAATTGATTACGACACCATTGATGCCAGCCTGTGGTTCTTCTGGGCCGTTCAAAAGTATATTGAACACACTCAAGACTGGGCATTCCTAGACAATGAAATCGGCCAGGATTTGTGCGACATCATCCGGCATCATATCCGCGGTACCCGCTATGGCATCGGCATAGATAACGATGGCCTGATCAAAGGTGGAAGCCCGGAAACCAAGCTAACCTGGATGGATGCCTGCTATAACGGCAAAGCCATAACCTCCCGCCATGGTAAGGCCATAGAAATTAACGCCCTTTGGTACAACGCGCTTTGCTTTGCCGATGAATGCTGCCAGCGACTCAAAAAAGAATGCCAGTCTTTTTCCTATCTGATCCCTAAGGTTAAAGAGCAGATCAACCTGCAATTCTGGAATGAAACCCAAAACGCCTGTTTTGATGTCATTAATGAACAGGGGCGTTCAGACCTTATCCGCTGCAACCAGATTATTGCCATAAGCCTTCCTTACAGCGCTTTCGATGAAGATCGCATGACGAAAATCTACAATACCGTTCATGAAAAACTCTATACGCCCAAAGGCCTGCGTACCCTGGCCAAAGAACACACCCAGTACAAAGGCGAATACTACGGAACTCTGGAACGGCGCGACCAGGCGTACCATCAGGGAACGGTCTGGGCATGGTTAATGGGGCCTTTTATTGATGCCACCATGAAATTAAAGAAAGATCCGGAATACGCCGCCAGCTTACTTGAAGGGTTGAAACAGCACTTTTATACCGAGGCCGGTATTCAGGGTATCTCAGAAATTTTTGATGGCGACGCCCCTCATACTGCCCGGGGCTGCTTTAATCAGGCCTGGTCGGTTGCAGAATGCCTGAGAGTGATTCACGCCTATCAACTCAATGTTAAAGACCCGAACGAAAAAGAGGTGGTTTTGGCTCCGGCTGTGCCGGGTACGTATGCCATTTCCGGCAACGAAAATTAGTGTAATATCTTCTGTTATTACACTAGTCGCTCGGGAAAAAACCAATGAATGCAGACAAACCCTATTGCCTTGTTTTAGGTGGTGGTGGCGCGAAAGGCGTTTACCATATTGGTGTTTGGCAGGCGCTACAGGAACTGCAAATTCCGGTGAACGCCTTTATTGGTAACTCCATTGGCGCCATCATTTCTGCGTTTTTATCTCAGGGTGCAGAAGAAGAACTTCTGCACATCGCCCGCTCAATCAATATTAAATCGCTGATCAGACTTTCGAAAGAAGAAGCCCTGACGGATGAAGAATCGATGAATCGACATCCGTTAAAATACTGGCAGGCGGCATACAACAATTTTGTTGAGCGCAAAGGGCTGGATACCAGTCCAATGCGAGAGCTTCTGGAAGGTGCACTCAATGAGGAGCAAATCCGCAACTCAGGATTCGATTTCGGCATCACCACGGTAAACGTTAGCGACTTTAAACCGCGGGAAGTCTTTATTGAAGATATGGAGCAAGGTCAGCTAGTTAATTATGTCATGGCCAGTGCGGCCTTTCCCGGCTTTGAGCGGCCTAAAATTCAGGGCAAACAGTATGTGGATGGCGGCCTTTACGATAACGTACCCTATCGAATGGCCCGCAGACGAGGCTACCGGAGAATCATTCTGGTGGATATTTCCGGCATTGGCTTTAGCCGCCGCCCCAGGACAGAAGGCTCGCAAACCGTTTATATAAAAAACTCGATCGACATGGGCAATGCCTTCGATTTCACGCCGGATTTCATCCACCTGTTCTGGCAATTAGGCTACCTGGACGCCATGCGGGTATTTGACGAACTCATCGGCTACGAATATTTCCTGACCAAAAACGATGCACTGGAGAAAGAGTTTGCAGGCAGGCAAGAGCTGCGGGCGCAAATGACTCCACTGCTGACGCTGTTTCCCGATGCGATGAGGCACGACCAACGGCATCTGCTCAAAACACTGGAGGTGTGTGGCCGAATGCTGCGGGTAGAACGAATTAAAAAGTACGCTTATGGAGAACTGGCAAGAGCCATAGACCGGGCTATCGATAAAACCCGCAGCAAGGCCAATAAGTTTATTGCTGAGCACGGCTTAGAAGCCGAATTACCGCCGCTGAAGTTGCTGGATGCCTTCACTCAGGAAGTCATTCAAAACAAGACGCTGGATGAAAACCCCTACTACTATTACTTTCTGGCTCAGAAGTTCCCGGCAACAAAAGCCGTCTTGCTGGCCCAAAAATACCTGCTCAAAGCGACACCGGAGCTTAAAATTCTGGATTTCTACATGAAAAACGTAGCGGGCAAGCTATAAGCTTGCCCCGGGGATCATCAGGCAGTTAATGAACCTTTCACCGCTCCAATCCACTCATTGATTCGCTGCTCGGTTTTATCGGCTTCATTAATTTCATCAATACCGCAGCCACACCACTGCTCACCCACCTCAGCCAAAGAAAACTCGTAGTTGTACAGGCTTTTAGGAACAAAACCTACAGCGCTGGCACCGGCTCCAGTGAAGGATTTATACAGCTTACCTAACGCACTGCAAAAGTTTTCTGCGTGCTTTTTGCAATCACCGGCACCGAAAAAGGCGACCTTTTTACCGCTGAAATCAAACTCACCGGTTTCCATATCGAGTAAGGCATCTACCCAGGAAAAGTGAGGGTCTCCCTGCCCCCAGGTAGAACTCCCCAGAAACAGAACATCGTATTCGAGCAGGTCATCGAGTTCACCGAAATCATCTTCCATATTAATGATGTCAGACTCATCAATTTCGAACTCGTTAACCAGAGCATCGACAACCTTCATCGATGTTCCACCTGCGGTTCCAACAAAAACGCCTATCTTAGCCATGCACTATCACTCCTCACTTTTAGTATCTCGTAAGCAGCAATTGCAAGCATTAAGCCAGCGAATCAATCTTATGTGAATTGAGCGTAGCCCAGTGAACATAGGCTTTCAGAAACATAAAGCAGAAACAAACCCAACAGCCGTACATCGGCTTGCCGGGTTTGTTGTCAGCTATGCAACAAAGAAAAAGCTAATATAAGTCGGGAGCTTTGGCGGTGAACCGCTGATGATACTGGTAGCAGGCGCGTTCGTCGGCTTCCATATCGCCCGTCGGGTAAAACAGATCGCCGAATACTACCGTTTTGCGCTTGTAATCAAACCCGACCCGCAAAACCGGAATCGCGGCACCCTGAGCAATGCGCAGGAACCCGGTTTTGAATTTGCCCACTTTCGAACGGGTACCTTCCGGTGCCACAGCAATGTGAAGCTTTTCGTGTGAATTAAACTGATCGACCACTTGATCGACAAAGCCTTTTGGGGCATGCCGATACACCGGAATACCGCCCCAGTGTTCAAGCAGCCCCTTAATAGGCCACTTAAACAGAGAGTGCTTGGCTATCCAATTGACCTTAAAGCCAATTTGAAACATCACCATCAAACCAATAAAGAAATCGAGATTGCTGGTATGAGGTGCTACAGCAAACATCAGCTTGCTTTCATTAGGCAGCTGCCCTTCTATCTTCCAGCCCGTAAGCTTAAGCGCCGTACGGCCAAACCACCGGCTAAAACGATTGCCAAAGGGCTCCCAGCCGGCTGGGATTTGCGTTGATACAGACAACTGATACTCCACATTTATATACAACTGTTCAGAAATACATTGTAATTTGTGGGGTTAATTAATGCAGCTATTCATTTTCAAACACTGGAACATAAATACTGGCTTTTCGTCTCTTCTTGAATCTTTGGAACAACTGATTTTCTATCCTCTAAAACAACAAGCCCCCTATGTTTACTGGGCTAAACCGCTACGTTGCAAAAAATGACTTAAGTTGGTCACAATATTATTGATCTATAGCAACGAGGAGTTCAAACTCCGCAGGTTTACTACGCGACTGACTTTTATCGCACTAAATTCAACACAAGAGAGGTTTAGATCAGTATGACACTGAATATTGCAGTGCCAATTGACACCACTGCCGGGGAAACGCGGGTTCCCGTGAGTCCCGATACCACGAAGAAGCTCGTAGGTCTGGGCTTCAATATTACCGTTGAGAAGGGAGCTGGTGCTCAGTCCCAATTTTCTGATCAAGATTACATCGACGCTGGCGCGACTATTGAAGCCGACGTTGCCAAGCTATATGCCTCTGCTGACGTACTGTTAAAAATCAATCGCCCGGAAGAAACTCACCCTGCAACAGGCAAGGGCGAACTGGAAATGCTGGGCGAAGGCAAAACCTGGATTTCGTTCCTGGCACCGGCGCAAAACGCTGACCTGCTGGATGCGCTGCAAGCGAAAGGCATGAGCGCTATTTCACTGGAATCCATTCCACGTATTTCCCGTGCGCAAAAGATGGATATCCTCAGTTCTATGGCCAACATCGCCGGTTACCGTGCGGTTGTTGAAGCGGCTCATAACTTTGGCCGTTTCTTTACCGGCCAGGTGACTGCGGCCGGTAAGATTCCGCCAGCCAAGGTATTGGTGATCGGCGCCGGTGTAGCCGGGTTGGCTGCCATTGGTGCTGCAAAAAGCCTGGGTGCTATTGTTCGCGCATTCGATACCCGTATGGAAGTGAAAGAGCAGGTTCAATCCATGGGTGGCGAATTCCTGACCGTTGAGCTTGAAGAAGACGGTGCTGGCGCTGGCGGCTACGCCAAAGAGATGTCGAAAGAGTTTATTGAAGCGGAAATGGCCCTGTTCATGGAACAGGCTAAAGAAGTAGACATCATCATCACCACCGCTCTAATTCCGGGTAAGCCAGCACCTAAGCTGATTACCGAAGACATGGTTAAAGCCATGAAGCCGGGGTCTGTGATTGTGGACCTTGCCTCACCAAACGGCGGTAACTGTGACTGCACCGTTAAAGATGAAGTGGTTACCGCGCACGATGTTAAAGTTGTGGGCTACACCAACCTGGCTGCACGCGCTGCAAACCAGGCATCTACCCTGCTTTCAAACAACATTTTGCGTTTGTTTGAGCACCTGTGCGAAGCAAAAGACGGCAAGCTGAACTTCAACCTTGAAGATGAAATTACCCGTGGTTGCACAGTGGTTCACGAAAAAGAAATTCTTTGGCCACCACCGCCACCGAAGCTTTCTGCAGCACCGCAACAGCCGAAGAAGCAACCGGAGCCGGTTGTTGAAGCAGAACCGAAAAAGGCTAAGGCACAGCCGATTGCTCTGTACTGGCTGATCGCCGGTGCTCTGCTTTTAGGCTTGGGTAAAGTTGCACCGGCAGACTTTGTGGGTCACTTCACCGTATTTGTACTTTCTATCTTTATTGGCTGGCAGGTTATCTGGAACGTCAGTCACTCGCTGCATACGCCGTTAATGGCGGTTACCAATGCGATTTCCGGTATTGTGATTATTGGCTCGCTGCTTCAGGTTTCCGGTAGCGGCTCAGCGTTGGTTACAGCATTGGCAGCCATCGGTATTCTGGTGGCAAGTATTAATATTGGCGGCGGCTTCGCAGTAACGCGTCGCATGCTCAACATGTTCCGTAAGGAGGGCTAAGAATGACTGGTTTACTTTCAATGGCCTACTTACTGGCTGGTGTTTTCTTTATTTTATCTCTGAGCGGCTTAAGCTCTCAGGAAACCGCTCGTCGCGGTAACCTGTACGGCATGGTCGGTATGGCGATTGCCATTATCGCAACCATCGCTGCGCCAGAGGTTAAATCTTATGTTTTGCTGATCCCAATGATTGTTATCGGTGGTGCGATTGGCCTGCGATTGGCTTCCCGCGTAGAAATGACTGAAATGCCACAGCTGGTTGCCATGCTGCACAGCTTTGTAGGCTTAGCAGCGGTGTTAATCGGCTGGGGTGGTCACTTAAGTGCCGAAGCCAGTTATGGTGTTGTCGCTCAGGCGGCAGAACACATGGGCGCACACAACGGTGCTGAAGCGGCTATTCACAACGTTGAGATTTTCCTGGGCATCTTCATTGGCGCTATCACACTGACTGGCTCATGGGTTGCCTGGGGTAAGCTGCAAGGCTCTATCTCTGGTAAGCCACTTATGCTGCCATTCCGTCATGGTCTGAACATTATTGCTCTGGCGGCCTCGCTGATCATGCTGTTCATCTTTGTGGGTCACCCACACGGAGCTCTGGCGATTGTACTGTTGCTTCTGATGACCATTATCGCTGGCTTGCTGGGTATTCACCTGGTTGCAGCTATTGGTGGTGCCGACATGCCGGTTGTTGTTTCCATGCTGAACAGCTACTCCGGTTGGGCCGCTGCTGCGACCGGCTTTATGCTGGGTAACGACCTACTGATCATCACCGGTGCTCTGGTGGGCTCTTCCGGTGCGATTCTTTCTTACATTATGTGTAAGGCGATGAACCGCTCGTTCATCAGCGTTATTCTGGGCGGCTTTGGTAGTGACGGCGGCAGCGCTGCGGCGGAAGACGAAGAATACGGTGAAGCCGTTTCTATCAACCATGACGAAGCTGCAGAACTGCTGAAAGATGCAGATAGCATCATCATCACGCCAGGCTTCGGTATGGCTGTTGCCAAAGCACAGCAGGCTGTGGCCGAGCTGACTGAAAAACTGCGCAAAGAAGGCAAAGAAGTTCGCTTTGCTATTCACCCGGTTGCCGGCCGCTTACCTGGCCACATGAACGTACTGCTGGCTGAAGCTAACGTACCGTATGACATCGTTCTGGAAATGGACGAAATCAACGACGACATGCCAGAAACAGACGTTGTTATGGTGATTGGTGCGAACGACATCGTAAACCCGGATGCGATCGAAAAACCAAACTCCCCTATCGCTGGCATGCCAGTACTGGAAGTTTGGAAAGCCAAGAAGTGCATCGTGCTGAAGCGTTCAATGGCGACTGGCTATGCGGGTGTTCAGAACCCGCTGTTCTTTAAAGAGAACTCAGCCATGCTGTTTGGTGATGCGAAAGAAAGCGTTCAGGCGTTGGTTTCTAAGGTTTAAACTGCCTGTCTGAATTACAACAAAGCCGGCAATTGCCGGCTTTTTTGTACGCTGAACACAAGCATAATGCAGCTACTCGATTAGCCAACTCATCCGCCATTGGCTTTCGGCCGCTATTATCTTTACGGGTTCATCTGAGCACCAGTAATGCTGAAACAACATCATCAATGGCAAACTGCATACTCCAGTGTCACCAAAAACGGTACTTAAGTTAAAGCGTGGCGGGATATTATTAGCCCAGCTCACGTCTTCATACTCTGTCCGTTTCTCATCGAGCGCCTGCTCCAGTCTATACAATTCGATACTTCCCTTTGCAGATGCCGACAGGTTATGGATAAGCACACTGCGCTCAATATTTGGCGTATTCACCAATAACTTAGCTAATGCGTCTGTCTTTCCAGCCAGTGGGTCATCTGCATACAACTCGAGCTCTCTTCCTACATGATTGTGTTTTCCGGGCTGAGCACTCAACCAAATGCCGACCGCAGCATCTGCGGGTGCCGGGCACTCACTGGTCAGGTTTGTTGCAATATCACCTCTCAAAGCCGCAATAGCTCGGGCTGAGCAACCGGCATGAACACTGATCCAAAGCCAGTGATCAATCTCCTGATTTTCACAGGTTTCTGCTATTGCATCCAAAGACGCAGAGACCATCGGCGCTACCTGAATCGCCTCAAACAACCCGTTGAATTGATTTTTAATGGTATTGGAAAGCTGAGTTGACAACCTACCACTCAATACCAAGCCGCGCTTACCTTCGGGTGTTTCTAAGTTTTTTACTTTGGTAATTAAGTCCTCAATCAGTACGAATTGGCGCGCGCTTTCGTCATCAATCGCCATAGGTACTGCCGGTACAGCAATGATTTTTTCAAGACTCTCGCCATTTATAACGACTTTCTTTTCCTGCGGCTGGCGATGAGAAATGCCTGCGAGTAAATTCGCTAACGCTATCTCTGGAGTATCGACCCCGCCTAATGTCAGGCATCCGCCAATGCATCGATACCGGCTTAGTGAGCTGAGGTCATGCATTTTCCTGCCCTCCATCTTTTAACACAATTTGACTGTGAGGGCCGCTCAACGGATGCCAATCGAGCCCGATGCGATACACCAAAGCCAGCAGCTGCTTATCCGTATCTATCAACAATGTATCTAAAGCAGGCGTTAACTTCTCAACCTTACTGCCATCGACCTTAAGCAACTCAATGGCCGGCGCAGCTTGCGGTAATTTAAGCGTGATGCTCTGCTGCTGAAAGCCGCTGAGTTTGACCAGCGAGCCATAGGGGATTGCCTTCTCAAACTGCTGATCTTCCGGTGCGCTGTTATATAAAGTTTCTGGCGGAAGACCTTTGTACGGGCATAAGCCTTCTACCGCAGCTTCGGCATCTGTTTGTTCAAACATTTCAAATCGAGGCGACCAGGTCATACTAATAGAGTTGAAACCTGCGGGCTTTGGAGTTTCTTTGGTGCTTTTCAGAATGGGCTGATACTCAAAGGTCGGCAGGTAAACGGGCTCACTTTTATGTTGGCGTGCTTTTACATAGCCAGTGCCGACCGGGTTTTCATCATAAATAATTGATTTATTATCACCCTCTTCAACAAACCTGCCACCAAAGGATTGCTCGTAACAGATGGGCTGTGGGGTCAGCGGCTCAGCTTCGCTGGCAATGGTGCCAAAGAAACTCTTTTTCCAGTATCGCTTGCCCGTTGCGACAATGGTTTTTTTCGCTGTGAACTCTGAGTGTAAAAACTCAACGACTAAAGGCTGCTGCTTTATACCCGGCACAGGCACAAGCGACCCTTTCAACAACCATTCAAAACCTTGTTTAAATGGAACAATATCCGACGCATTCTCAACTGACCTGCCTTCCGCATCATCATCGTAATACTCATCGGCATAATTAATAGGGCAATCGCTTGCACTAACAGGTGTCAACGTGCCGGCTTCATCCCAACAAAAACCAACTTTAATTGCGCAGGTCATTTGAGAATTACGGTTTTTGCCCCAGCCGGGGATTAATGCAGCATCCCAAGAGCTAAAGTTATCAAACTTCATGTATAACCTCGGGCACATCAATGTTTGTTTGTAAGAACTGCCACTGGTTGGTAACCCAGTGGTGTGAGTAATCAGGAATTGCTCGCCCTAAGGCCTGCCCAAGGTGATACCAGCCCAACGTTTGAAGGGCTGAAGGTTGATCAAGCAACCAATCTGCGAGGGTCAGAGCTGTTGAACATCGACCACCGAGCTGCAAGCGGTTTCCAGCATTTATATCAACAGGCATGACAGGCTGCAGTGGTGAGCTACTGATGGGCTCACCGGTTTTTGCATCAGTCATACTGTGTTTCCACTCAACTGAAACACCCAAGATATTTTCGACTGCATAGGCTGCACTCTCAGCCTGAGCAGAGATTAAAAAACACTGAGTCAAACGGCCAAGGAAGTTCGCTGTTCCACGATACGAAGCAGCCGTTAAGTGCGCGGGGTTTTGCAGACAATGTTTGAAATAGAGTTCAGTCGCAACGTCATCTTCGGTAAGGGTAAGCCATTGCCATTCGTCAGCGTCGGATTGAGAGCCTTCCAACCAGTCCATAAGTTGCCGGGAAGCATGCGGCTTTTGTTGAATAAGATCACGTAAGACCACCGAACGCTCAGAGTACTTGAGCTGGTCTGATTCTTCCAACCAATAGGGAAGAGAAATACCTAAATGACCCACCAGTTTGCGAATAGTTTCTTCAGGCCACAACAATTTTGAAAACTCAGATTCGCTAAAATGATTCAATAAAGGATGATCTGTCAGCGCTTGTAACTTCTCTTTACTGATTTCACAAGGCATTGCCAACCACAACAATTGAGAAAATTCCTGAGTCTCGTCAGCGCTTATATTCTCAGCCAGCACATCCAAAGCGGAGTTAAAAACAGCCACATCTTCACAGCGAATAGCCGCAATGATAGCTACTTTTAATTGCCAGGGCGCGCCCGGCCAGCTATCAACGAACAGCTCTTCTGCATGGTTAGATAAAACCTGAATACTGGGGAACAGGCGCTGTTCGATACTGTAGGCCTGCTTGGTGCTCATACCGCTCTGCCAACCACTGCACCGCTGCTTAAATAGTTGACTTGCCTGAGTAAGATGACGATCTAAATTATGACGATCTTGATCTGTTAGCATGCTGGCTTTACTCCCTTTGTCAGCATCTATAGTTCGTAAAACTAACAGACCGATATTAACAGAAATCCATTCTAGAAAGTGTGCAGGAAGTCGCTAACCTTGTTGGTACCAGTGGTCACCCTCGCCAGCGGGTTTCCAATTTTCTTCTTCGACTGCATCAGGATTTAAAAAAGGATAGGTTTGTGCGGCCGCTATGGATTCTTCAACAAGCGCCCGATAATCATCCTGTGACATATCACGCCATAACCACCTTGGACGGTTATGCTCTTCATCCCACTTTCGTGTAGTCGGATCTAAGTGCCGATAAGGTTCAAATTCTGGAACATCCGGCAATGGCCTGGATACATCCATAAAGTGCTGAAAAAATTCCCACAGCACACCAACATACCATGCTTGTTGATTAGGTGCGCCATAGACGACGCCATCCTTACTGTATTTATGTGCCAAATACAACTTACACATCGCTCGGTTACCGCCGTCCCACATGGTGGTAGTTCGCGCTTCCAACTCTTCAAACGGGATTTCAGTAATGCCCTTTCTTTTACTTATTGTACGTAAAGCCCCTAAGTCTCTACGCAGTGCTGATCCTGGGATAAAAGCCGGGTCGAATAGATCAGTCACACCAATATGGGTAAGAAATTTCAAGACAAGCCAATACAAAGGTAGTAGAGCGAAGCAGTAAAACATAAAAGGATTCGTAAAAAAAAATAAAGAATTACCAATCGCATCTCTCATACCCAAAGTAAGAAGATCAACTAAAAATCCGAAAATTAACATAAATCCATATACTACAAAAGCCAACAATCCAGTAATAATCCTTAAGAATTGAAACCATACCGATGCAATTTTTAGCGCATTTGGAAACTCATAAACAGAAGGTTTATAACCAATAAGATTATCTGTTAACTCATCAATCTTGTGACGAACATAAGACTTTTTATCAGTAAGTAATATTTTTTGGTTTTCAATCGCATCAGCACCGTCATCCAAAGCTAAATACTCATGACATCGAGTATTATTAACTAAAGATTGACCACCTATGGACTGTATCGAGTGGAGCAGATTGTGAGTACCCTTACTGTGGATTGCGTTACGTGTATGAGGCAACCCATTGATTTTCTCAAAACCTATAGCGGTTGATTTATATTTAACCTGAGGAAATTCACTGATACGTTCACCATCAGTTTTCCCAGTTCTACCTAGCCAAGACAATCGGGTCAGAAAACCTACTTTTTTGTACTCGGGTAGTCTTTCATTAAAATGTGTCATTACAGCCCTTAGCTTGTAGTCCAGCTCAATTTAGACCAACCTACATCAGTCTTAGTATCTTGATCGAAGTCAGACGCATTCAACGGCAAACTCGTTCCATCATTAAGGATATGACGAAACTTAAAATGCCATTCATTCTCCTTAAAAATAGTCTTATCAGGTAAGAAACGCATTTCGATCTTTTCCTCAGTCGCATCTGGAATACTAAAAACCAACACCGTTCTCGTAACAACAGTATTCTGCAAATCGTTAGAAACAAATACTGGTTTCATTTTTTTAAGCCTGTTTCGGGCAACAGGCACAAGCATTCCATTGGCGCCATTAGGCATCATTTCAATAAGCTCAGAAGTACATTCCCAATCAAGAGTACTTTCATCAAGAATAAACGCCGGATGTTCAACTATCACCGACACCCGGTGCATTAACCGACCACTATGTTCATACTTTTCTTTTGTAACACTAGCACTCGGTTGCATGATGATATTTTGAAGACCAGCTTTAGATTTACTAATAATATTAAATTCGTCTACACCTAATCGATTATCTACTGAATTACTAAACGGGGAATGTTCCGCCCAATACTCAGAAGGTGAATCTTTTAACCACTTATTAACGGCCCAAATTACAGCAAGGCTAATTCCAAAAATAGCCCACCCAATTAGCGGTACTACCAAAGAAACACCAGCCATAGAGCCACCAATAATACCAATAGCTGCACCCGCCACACCTAACAAAGCTACGACACCTGTTAATATTGCAGCATCACCATCATGCCGCTTAAACAATTTATAGCTATCCCATGCTGTGAAACCAGCACCGACCAAACTCCCAATGGGCCCTAACCAACGTATAATCGGTACCTTATAAAGGGTTCCACGAATCTTTATAGGGACTTGTCTTGATAAAAAACGAATAGACTTAAAGTTTGATTTTTCCATAGTATGGATAAGCTTATTTTTAGCTTTACTATCATACCATGCATCAGTCACATCAATTATCGCAGCCAAAGTATTTACAGCTTGAGCACGAAACCTCCAAGATAACTCTTTTAAATCATCAGGATGACTGTTATAAAAATTATTTAGAGCTTCTTTCAACGCGATCACTTCAAATAAAAGCATAATCTTTGGAAAGTTAGATGTTGTACCAACATAGAGCTGGTTACTGGTTGCTTGACTTGCAGCTTTATACAACCCATTGAGCCTTGATCGCTCTGGAATAACCCATACGTCTAATGCAGCCCTAATAATCGATTCTGAATTTCCAGTTTTGCCATGCTGCTCGAATATTAGCTCTTTACTCGCAGCTTCTCGATTGGGATCAAATCCTTGCCATGGTTTTAAAAATCCAATATCTGATGCTGCGACAACCTTACCCTCACTATCTAAAAGCTCAGTTACTTGGCTACGTGCCCTACCTTGCTGCTGGTTAAATGCACTTTCTGCACTAAGAAACTTTCTTTGACTGCGATTTTGCTTTTCATAGTACGCATTGGCTATACGTGCAAGCCGGTATTTACCAAGAGCTACTTTGCCTTCTAAGCTCTCACCCTTCATAACTATATGAAGCCCTTCCAAACCAGGAATACCGCTACCTTTAGCTAATCTAAATAGCAAAGTAATACTTTTCTTAATCGGTTCTGATGAACGATATTGAAAATTTTCGGCCAAAGCTGAAACTGTTTTTGAAAATCTGTTAAAAAAATCAAAAAAATTCTTCTCGCCATCAATGGATTCTTTTTCATCAGGCCGGTTAGCGATAGCACGTTGAAAATCCCCAAGCCTAAATGCTGGGCTATAAATAGACTTAACGACTGATAAAGCAGGAGGCTGATCTGAGGTAATATCAACGTCTTCCTCTTTTGGAAAGAGCCAAGAACTACAAGGATGACTGCCTGAGTATATCGACTCAGCAATATCTAAGCCCTTATTTAATACAGGCAAATGTTCTTTACGTTCACGGTCAGGAACTGCCTTCAAATCATATTGATGATCAAAAGTACTAGGATCTATAACAAGGTGGTTTACGACCTCTGCTATTCGTGACCACAATAAGTGATATCGGTCAGACGGCAACCAAGCAAAATCCTGTAATACATCGAACAACTTAATACTAAAATCATATGTTTCGAATGGGTCTGTATCACCACACACTAAATTTATATATTCAGTTTGAAAATCTCGGTATTCTTGACGAATTTCGGATCGTTGACTCACCCTTAACCAGTTTTCTAATTCTATTTTGTTTAAACGATCACCGGTATCCTCTAATTTTTCTTTGATTTCATCAAGTCGATCCTGAGCTTCAGATAGAGACTCTTCTGGGCTTTTTATATCTTTAGCATCCATTGCATTACGTGAGTCGTTATCTAAATAGGTTGCATAGGAATAGCGAGCAATATCGGTTAAGTCACATATATCTTTTCGCTTCCATTGGGGCAGATCTACCGGTAGCTTAGCGGGGGAGTGCTCTTTACTAGAAGAAAGTAGATAGGGGTATGGTAATCCAAGCGAAACTCGACTGACAGCTTCACCTTCTGGAATAAAGCTGCCCTGCATTTCAGCCAACATACTTTGCTGATTCATTAAAAGCAAAGTCATTGCTGTATTATATCGATCAATCACACCTAATGGATCTTGAACTTTTACTACACCATAATCGCCACCAAGAGAACCTTGGTCTTTAAGCGCTTTGCCTAAGCGAGATGTACGGTTCGCTTCAGTGTCTCCTATGGGTTCATCAGCATCTCTCAATTTTATAGACTGACCCGGTTTAATTTGGTCTGGGCTATCAAGGTCATTTAGTTCTGCCAGTTCCTGATAAGATTCAACAAAGCTATATTGGTTTGCAATGACACTTAATACCTCACCATGCTTCACTACATGGCTTAAGCGGGGGTCCTCAGGGTTCATACCACCCATAGAACAGATTCTCGACCAAGACCACTGAACCTCTGAATATGCAATTTGAACCTGAGTTTCAACACCGTCAAGCTTGGTTGGAAAGGTTATATTATAGTTTGATGTACTGTTTGCCTTGCGGGTATCTTTAGTTTGCCAATAACGCAAGTCGACATCAAAAAAATGGCTTCTCTCCTCGTTCTCTGCGCCTTCTTTTACCTGATACTCATGCCATAAATATCCGTTAACGAATATATAAAGCCAGCCGTCTCGAATACGCTTAGTAACATCTATTAAATCGTCTTCATCTTCATAGTGAAGTGCAACATTTGCATATTGAACCTGAGTGTTCGCTGAACCTTGTACCGATTCTTGCTTAACACTTTCGCAAGTATAGAGAGGTAAGCAGATAAAAGGCAGACCAGAGCCATTCCCATCTGCCATTGCTGGTATAAGAATATCGAGACCGTATTTACCTTC
Source organism: Reinekea marinisedimentorum (assembly GCF_004341165.1). Classification (GTDB taxonomy): domain Bacteria; phylum Pseudomonadota; class Gammaproteobacteria; order Pseudomonadales; family Natronospirillaceae; genus Reinekea; species Reinekea marinisedimentorum. The sequence goes on along the minus strand of NZ_SLZR01000006.1, from coordinate 38,889 downwards.
GGTCAACTCGGTAATTGACGTATTAGTAGCCATTGATATCTTCCTTATTCTTCAATCATCGGCGTGGTACGTATATCGACCAGATTATCCGCATTCACTGTTCGTATCAGATGTGTAACCGCTTCATTCAATCCTTCAATAGCCACCTCAATCCCATCCGGCCCCGTACTAGCATCCATCTCCGCCGGCGCCTGCACCGAATTAGCCGAACTCACCCCGCCACTCTGAACCAAAGGCATAGGTGGCGTATTCTTCTTATTAGAAACCATCATGTCCGTTGCTCGAGTAGCCGCTACGCCTTCAAAGAAGACATTGCTGCTCCCCATAATGAACGATGCCTCACCTTTAATTTTGTGAGACTTGATGCCCTTCTTATTGCCTGGCTGATCACCGGTACTTTTTGAAAACACGCTGTCTTTCGTGCAGGCGGGGTTGCCGTTAATGACAACGCTACTGACCGTTTTAGAGGAATCTGAACTTTTCGCGACATTGCTGTAAGGGATGGGCACTGTATGTTTACCGATTTTGGTTTTACACACATCGATGGTGGTTAGCACACCACCGCTGCCGGCATGAACGGCAGTAAGACCATTAATAAAAACGTTGTTGCTCATGTTGGTTATTCCCTTACTGTCACTTTTAGTTCAGTTCTATACGCGTGCCTAACAGGCGGTTTGTTCCGGTGGCTTCTGAAAGCAAATCCCTGCCTTCAATTGCAATATCGCCACTGGGTTGAATTGTTAAAACTGACCGCCCTACTTTCAATTTCATGGCCGACTGACTGCACAATACCCATTGTTCGCCATCAAAGGTAAGTTGAGGTTCAGCGGGCTCGTCTCGGTTTGGTAATCGGTGCGTTACAATGGTTTGCTGTGAAACCTTCTGTACCAGAACAAGGTCACCCTCTTTCAATTCACGGTTACCATGAACACAGTAGTCAACTTTTATAGCTTGCCGTTGATAGGAAACCTCAACAGCGACACCACTGTTCACCCTAGTCACTTCCGCAAGGAAGCTTACGCTGTGATCGCTCTCCGGCTGTGCATTGAGCTGAACAATGTTTTTAGCTGATTTTTCCACTTGCAGGCCTCCTTGTTAGTTACTGCCAATAGAACCAGCTTTCAGCGTAATGCTGGCTGCATTAATGGCCACGCTTGGCCCTTCCAATGTTAAGTTGCCGCTGCTATCAATCTGGATAGTGCCGCTGCCCTGAGTAAAGGTTAGTGAGCCGCCGGCACTGAACGATACGTCACTGGAGGCTTCCAGCTGATAGCTGCCACCCTCAACAACGATACTCTGGTCACCGGATACAACATGGGTACTGCAACCATCTGCGGCCTCTACAACCCATTGACCACCCACCTGTACATTCAGGTCACCCTCTTCCGTTACCCAACTTAAATCTTCCTGCGCGGTCAGCTGTAGGTTATTTCCGGCTTGATGGGTAATATCACCTTCTTCGGTCATCAGTGAGTAGTCACCTTTGACAGTTACCTCCTGATTACCGCCAACCTCTATGGTCATATCTGCACCAGACTGTGCCTGCATGTTTTTGCCGGCATAGATTTCCAGATCACCCTCTTCTGAGTGCAGCTCTGCCAGGTGTGCATCTGCGGTGGCGTTCAGTTGCAGGCGGTTTTTCTGTTCGGCTGTATTAAGTTGGATGCGTTCTTCACCCGGCGAATCGTCCATTAAGAACTCGTGTTTACCGCGCGTGCGAATCAGGTTCTGGTATGCGTTTTCACTGGTGACCACGTCGGGGCTCTGGTCGTTATAAACAGCGCCCATAATGGTTGGCCGGTCTATATCGCCATTCTCGAACGAGAGCACCACTTCGGTATCGACCGTCAGCGGGAAGTGCATACCGTGATCATTACCGCCAAAGGGTTGCAGCAACCTGGTTGGCAGGCTGGAGTCATCTCCGGCTTCGCGCTGGTCAAAGGGTAAATGCACCCGGTACAGACCAGCATCGTCAACTTCGCTGGCAATGGTTGCGGTAATAGACGTAGCAATTGGCCTGGCCGGTTTATACAAAGGTAAAAATGCCTGGCCGGCCGGTATAGCAATAAAGATATTGCTGTAACCTTTATGCAGGGCAGCAACACCCCCGCTGGTAGCGGCCGACTGATTTCCCGTAGATTCTAGCTTTGTAATAATGTACTGACCGTTCAAGTCACTATGACCAGTCAGTTCTATGTTCATGCCCGGTTGTAAACCACGGCAATTGGAGTGCATAACAATGGTATTGGCATTTGCCTGGCAGGCGTTGGCCATACCATCGGCAAGCTTTTGCGCTGCGCCGTCACTTTGCAGATTATCACCCCAGCGAAAGTGCGTCATATTGGCGCTGGAATCGGTCTGACTTTCAGCAAAAACATGAGTGCTGGAAGGAAACTGGTAATCGGCTATCTGAACTTTTTGCGGCTGTATACGCCAAACCTGCTTAACCAGAGAAACAGATTCTTCATTAAAGGCTGCACCACGTGCTGATCGATAAGGCAGCTCCAGTGGCTCGCTGGCATAGGGCATCTGTGCGATGTCATCAAAAAGGATTACTTCCAGCCCATCGGTGGTTTGATGCTGGTGCAGCATAATACCATCCCGCAGCAGAATACGATGAATAAAGTCCCAGTCACTTTCTTTGTATTGAACCGTCATAGGGTAAGGTTCAACATCGCCTGCCAGCACTTTTAAGGTGTACTGACCGTCTACAAATTCAGTCATCAGATTTTTAGCTATCTGTAAGGCCGACTCTTCAAGAAATACCCGGTTATGGTATTGATTCTTTAATGCCCACAGTGGCGATTTTAAGGTCAGGCGGTAACCTTCGTAGTTGCCGTTACCGTTTGCACCGCTTATCTGAAATACCGTAGAGTGAACCGGTGAAAGCTCGCCCCGCCACAAGAAGCTGACCACAGCTTTTTTACCCAGCAGGCTTTGCGGGTCTATATCCTGCAAAGCCAGAATTTTCACATCAATGCTGTAATCAGATTCCGCCAGGTTCCAACCGGTAACCTGTACGTTTTCAACGATGAATGCATCATCCGTAAAACTGTCTATCTGAATAAAATACTCGCTCTCATCCGCCATACCTATCTGGCGAACAGCGCGATTAATTTCTGCGACTGATTGAATCATTTTATTTCCCTTTGATCAGACACTTGTCTGGTTAAGGCCGTCCTTCGTTACCGGCCAATCAGTATTTCTGGTAACAATCCTTTTCAGCTATTTTCCAACACAACAGCCTCTGCAACAGCAGGCTTATCGGCAAATACACATTCCAGTTGCTGCTCTTCGTTAAGTACCAGCGTTAATATGTCCGGAACGTCATCCTCACTGATAAAGTGCAGCAGGCTTTGTGCAATACCCGGCATTAACTGCTGGTCTACCATAGAGTTGACGAACCGGGCACCGGAGTCATTCAGCTCACACTGCCCCGCTAAATGGCTAAGTACGGTTTGATCACAACGGAACTCTATCTGATACAAATCCATTAAACGTCTGGCGATCGCTTCCAGCTTCAGGCTAACTATTTGTGCAAGCACTTCACCACTTAACGAAACAAATGGCACCACCTGCATACGAGCCAGCAGAGCCGGGGCAAAGCACCCTAGCAACTCGGGTTTAACCAGTGTCTGCAGCTCGCTTAAGCCTGGCTCCTGCCATTCCTGCTCCTCTTCGCTCTGATGCGAAAGCTCTGCAAGTTTTTCCAATGCATCTTCTTCACCGGCACTCATGATATCGGCTATCTTTTCATCCGCCGATTTCGGGGTGCAGCGCTCCTGAATCTGAGCAGAACCGACGTTGCTGGTCATTAGAATCAGCGTGTTCTTAAAGTCAATCTCGCGTCCTTCACCATCTCGCATGAAGCCACGGTCGAATACCTGATAGAACAGATTCATCACATCCGGGTGCGCCTTTTCTACTTCATCCAGCAGAACAACTGAGTAAGGCCGCTGGCGAACAGCTTCTGTAAGGATGCCGCCCTGACCATAACCAACATAACCCGGAGGTGAGCCTTTAAGCTGTGAAACAGTATGCGCTTCCTGATACTCACTCATATTAATGGTAATTAAGGCACGCGAGCTGCCAAACATATGCTCAGCTATCGCGCGGGCCGTTTCAGTTTTGCCCACGCCACTCGGGCCCGTGAGCAGGAACACGCCTACCGGACCTTCACTGGTGCGCAGCCCTGCTTTTGCAGAGCGTAACGCCTTACCCATCGCCTGCAGTGCTAAATCCTGACCGATAACCACATCACTGATCGCCTCTTCAAAGGTCAGCACAGACTGAAGATCGCTCTTCGACATACTGCCCACCGGCACGCCGGTCCAGTCGGCAACAACATCTGCAATAGCCAGCTCATTAACTTCCGGCTGCACCAGTGGCCGCTCGGCCTGCAATTGGGTAAGTTCTGAACGCAGCGACTGTGAATGCGCTAATACCGCTGCGAGGTCTGCAGTCTCATCCTGAGAGGTCAAATTCTTAACATGCTGATGAATCTCACCCACCAGAGCGCTTTCCTGCTGCCACTGAGCGTGATAGCTTTCTGCTTCGTTCAGGCATTCCTGTAATTCTTTCTGCAGGGTTTCCTGCAGGGAATCATTAACCAGCATGCCGGCTTCTTGCTCATCCGCAATTTGCTGCAAGCGTGTTTCAAGATAATTCTGACGCTCGGCCAGGCTTTCCAGCTTTGAAGGGATAACCGACTGCCCCATACGAACACGAGCCGCTGCAGTATCGAGCAGATCAATGGCTTTATCCGGCAGGTAGCGACCGGTAATATAACGGTCTGAAAGAGTGACGGCTGCCTCTACGGCCGCGTCGGTAATACGCACTTCATGGTGCTGCTGATAGCGGCCTTTCAAACCATTCAGCATCAAAATCGCGGCTTCGATCGTAGGTTCTTCTACCTTGACCAGCTGAAATCGGCGCGCCAGGGCCGGGTCTTTTTCAAAGTATTGCTTATATTCACTGAAGGTCGTTGCTGCAATGGTTCGCAGCTCCCCACGCGCCAAAGCAGGCTTCAACAGGTTTGCGGCATCACTTAGCCCAGCTTCGCCTCCGGCACCAATCAGCGTGTGCGCCTCATCAATAAACAGCATCACCGGTGTCGCCGACTCTTTAACTTCGTCAATAACCTGCTTCAGGCGGCGCTCGAACTCCCCTTTCACGCCGGCACCGGCCTGCAATAAGCCCATGTCTAATACACAGATACGGATATTTTTCAGTAAATCCGGGACTTCACCGCGAGCTACTTTTTGGGCCAACCCTTCAACCACTGCCGTTTTACCAACACCGGGCTCACCCACCAGAATCGGGTTGTTTTTTCGGCGGCGACAAAGAATATCAATGGCCATACGAATCTCTTCATTGCGGCCGGTGATAGGGTCCATATCTTCATTTTTAGCTTTCGCGGTCAAGTCTGTCGTGAACTGATCCAGTGCGGATTCACCCTGCTGAGCCTGCGGCCGCACAGAAGACTGCCCGCCAGCAGGTACATCACGCACGGCACCTTCACTGCAGTTCTTGGTAATCTCGAACCGATGCGCTCGCAGCTCATCAAGTGACACCCTATCCAGGGCACGGTAGGCGCTGAACCCAGGGAATGAAGGAGACAACTCAATAACAGCTTCCAGGATGGATACGCTGTCTATATCTTCCCGGCGATAATGCACAGAGTTAATGACACAAGCCTTTTCCAATACCTGAAACAAATTTTCAGACATACCCGGCTTACCCTGATGACCGGAGCGCAAAGAGTTGATCGAATCAATTAAACCCTGCCAGAGCTCATCAATATTTACCTGAAAATACTCCAGCACAGCATCAATGCCATAACGATGGTCATCTTCAAGCAGCTTAATCAATAGGTGCTCAATAGTGATTTGATAATGACCGCGGCTAATGGTGAAACCGGCAGCCGCTTCCATCATTTGACCGCATTGCCCGTTTAACTTATCCAGTAATGCGCGAAGCGTTTTCCCGTCCATTGACTATTCCTTTTACTGTTACGCCACTTGCTGTGCGCTATTTGTTTCAAATTGTTTTGATGTCATCTTAAATGTCAGGCCCTTGCCACTGGCTTCACCCAGAATGCTGTGCACAGATAAGAGACTTTGTTCACTGCCCAATTGCCAGTTGTGAGAAAACTTCGGTGTCAGTTGAATTGACACATCGAAATCTACGCCATCCGGCAGAAACTCTTTCAGAATACCGGCCATTTTCTGGCCCATCTGCTGTTTGGGCTGAAGCGCCTGCGAGACGTCGTGGCTTACCGGGCCAATCTGCACTTCAACCTTGCGTCCTATCACTGGTATTGCATCACCCAGACAGGTATCCAGCCCAAGTGCCTGCTGCCCGTTCAGGCACAGGCCGTCCTCTATGGGTACCCAACTGATGACATCCGAGTCGATATTGAGTTCTTCCAGCGACATGGCCTCGCGCAAAATGTCTTCAAGTGATTCGCTGCTTCGGGCAGAACCAATGAAGTTGCCACCATAGGCCATGGCATCACTGCTGCTGTGCCAATACTGCCCGGTTGTGGCACGAATCAGGCGCTGATAAAGTCCGGATTCATCCAGCTGCGTGAACGGACTCTGTTTTTTCCACGCCTGATGTAAAAGCCCATAAAGGCGATGGTTAAAAATATCGAGAAACGTCTGCAGTTGCTTACCGGCTGCATCTTCTGCGGTGACGTCATCTAAAAAATACTGAGGCAGCGGAGAGTCAACGCCATACAAGCCCAGAAACCGGCACACAACCTCGAATCGCTGACCGGATATCGCTGCAACCGAGCGAATATCTGAAGCAGGAAACGCCAGGCTGGTATCCGGTCTGATCTTTACCCGAGCGTTAAACTCCGATGCACGGCCTTTAGGTAACAGCTGCTCTAGCAGCATTAACAGCTGGTGAAAATGATAGCGATGGCCGTTAGCTAAAATGTCTTTTAGAACAGGGCTTTGTTGCCAAACACTGGACTCCATTTCCACTCCTTATAAGAAGGCAGCTGCACCACCCGTGTTTGAACAAACTCCGTCATATTCGCGAAGTCACTGAAAAAGCTGTGCAAGACCGAACCAAACAGGTACATATCGGCAATACTACTGAAGCCAGATTCTGCAAGCTCTATGGTTATTTCCAGCCCCTGAAACAAAACACCACGCTTTAGCCGATGGGTGGTATTGGTTCGGATACCTGAAATGGCATCAATCTTCCGCTGATTTTCCGGCAGGTCTGACCAGTCAAACAGCACCAGCAAGTGCTTAAGGTTTTCAACCGATTCCAGAGAGCTGAGTTTTAGCGAAAGCAAGGAAACCAGCTGCCACTGGAAATCCTGAAAATCCGGTGCGCGCAGCATCTTGCTGCATCGGGTCACATTTGCCACCCCAACCTGCCGATTAATGTCCTCACCAACCTTATTAACCCCACCTATCTCAATGAAGCGGCGCGGGTATTGGTCGTTGGTGATCATTGCCACCATACTGACAACTTCCGGGTTAAAAGGAGGCGTACTGTTTAACGAAATATAGGTTAAGCGCTTGTCTATACCGGCAGTGCGATGACTGGTTACAAAAACGCGATCATCCTGTTTGCGGTGCCTCATGGCATGAATCGGCATGTAGTAATTGGTTTCGCCGCTGCTTTGATCGCGACCGGAAACCTCCATAACGCTGTAAACAGAAGAAAATTCAGCGACCTGACGATCCGGGTTAACCCGATATTCGCTCTTGGTATGATCAACAATAACCGGCTCGGTATCTTCCTTATATAAATTGATAGCAGGAACACAATAGAGCTTCAGGTTATCGACTCCCAGTCGGGTATCGACCGGCAGCGAAACAGTGGCGTCAATTTCCAGAGTAAACTGCTCAGCCGCTTCCGGTATAGCCAGTTGTTCCATACCGAAAGGCTCAACAAATAGATATTTTTCCCGCGCACAAAAGTAATCGTGCATCAGGCTCAAGCCGGTGCGGGTTCGCCCATGAGATAACAACAGGTTGTCGCTGGCTTTCTGGTGGGCACCTTTAAATCTGATCGGTTGCGCTGTCGTGATAAACCCACGGCCGGGTAGTTCTGCCCGCACCCTGGTTTGGCTATCGGTGATGGTGTGAAACAGGCCATAAGCAAGAAGCAGGTCGGCCGATAAATACAGCTTCAGTTTGGTCAGATCTATGTTCTTCCATTCTGCCTGGCTGTTCTTCTTAAAGGTCAGGCGCAAAACACTGCCGCCATTAACCTTTTCTTCCGCCATAACGTGATGTAAGTGCAGCGGCAGCACCGAAACTGGGTAAGCGGTTGTAAACTGGCAGTTCGCATTAAGAGGGCCAACATTCATGGCCTTAACACTGCGCCCCTTTTCGACCTCCAGTGCCTCTTTGTTCTGAACGTTTGGCGTAAACTGAATGATCGTATTCGATGGATAAGGCCGAACCATAGCGGGCATAACCTGATCCAACAGTCGCTCGCTGATTTCCGGCACGGAGTCATCCAGGCGCTGACGTATCTGAGAGGTTAAGAAGGCCATACCTTCCAGTAATCTCTCAACATAAGGGTCACGGTCTTTAACGGCATTAAGATTTAACATTGCCGCCTGTTCAGGATAGGCTTCAGAAAATTCCTGAGCTAAATCCTGCAGAGAACGCATCTCTGCTTCAAAGTATTCCCGGTAAGAAAGCATCCGCAGTTTACATCCTGTTGGGCTGCATTATCTGAGCTTGATAGTTACTTTTAAAAAGCGTTTGAAAACGAACCTGAGTTCCATCTTGCAATCGCCCACTTATTTCCATACGTACAACGCAGTAGCGAATATCCCTGGCTCTGGGCTGAACCCGCACCTGAGTTAATCGCGGCTCATATTTTTCAATGACGTTCTTTACGGCGAAGGCGATATCCTGCTCTGAATAAGGCAGCTCACGGTAAAGCATATCCAAATCGGGCAGTCCATAATCCGGTAGATGCTCCAGCACACCCTGACGTGCGTTTAACAGCCTTATCAGGTGATCATGAACGCTGATGAGCAAATCTTCCTGACCGGGATACTTTTTAAGCGGATCACCGTTGGCAGTTTTACCTTTCAGAATATCGAATAGCGCGTACATAGGTATTTCTCAGAAAAAACGCACCCAGTTAAAAACCGGGTGCGTTTATTAATAGCCGAAATTATCGGCCTTCAGTCCAGGAGTCAGAGAACTCAATGTTACCGTCCAGGTAGCTCCAGGTGATCTTTTCATAACGAACAGCAACTGATTCCAGGTGCGGATAGCGTTCTTTATCCAGATCTTTAACGTTTTCCATTTTAGGACCAACGGAAGTTACGCGAACACCTTCCAGAGTGTGGCGGAAGTACTCCACTTCTGTACCGGTGTCATCAATTTTATACCAGCTTAATACCAGGCTGTTTAAAGTTTGGCCATTAGCACACGCTTTATACAGGTATGGGGTCGCGGCATCGAACGCCTTGGTTAAAACCAGTGGTTCGTGCTTACGAGTACCCGTTAATTCACCTGAATCTGCATCCGTTGGGATACGCAATTCGTGATCAAAAGCCAAAATTTCAACAGAACCTTCGCGACCTGAAACAGTTACAGAACCGGTAACATCATTTCCCTGGTCATCAGTGATCCACATATAGGCAGGAATCGCCATCCTTTATCTCCTTGATAATAAAATTAAAATTACGCGCTACAGTACTAAGCAACCTGCGATTCCAACGGCTGGTAATAGCCTGCGCTAAATGGAATCTTACTTCTGCCACGGCAACTCACCGCGGCAAAAAACTTCTATCAGCCTACTTCCGGCATTTGCGAAACAAGCGATAAACGAACGTCTACACCTTCAACCTGGAAGTGCGGCTGAACATGCATATTTACCGAGTAATAGCCTGGGTTATCTGCGGCTTCGGATACAAACACCTGACCATCTTTCAATGGGTGTGAAGCTGCTAACTGCGGATCTGGGTTATTCATCTTAGTTACCAGGCTCTGCAACCAGGTGTTCAGTTCATTTTCCAGATCCAGCCGTGACTTCAGAGAACCGATATTTTCACGCTGCAACACCTTCAGGTATTGAGCCAGCTTTGAAACCAGCAAGATGTAAGGTAAACGCGAGTTAATACGCGCATTGGCCGTAGCTGCATCATCGTTGTATTCCATTGGCTTCTGTGCGGAGTTAGCAGAGAAGAAGCAGGCGTAATCACTGTTCTTGTAGTAACTCAGTGGAATAAAGCCATGGTCAGCAAATTCCAGCTCTTTGGTCTCAGAAATTAAAACTTCGGTTGGAATCTTAGATTCCGTTCCACGACCAGATTCATAGAAATGCACTGGTAAACCTGTCAGCTTACCGCCTGCTTCAGGGCCACGGATATTCACTGTCCAGCCATGTTTCTTCTGGCTCTGGGCCATATTGCTGGCAAAAGCGAAAGCCGAGTTGCCCCAGCAGTAACGGTCGTGTTGCTCACCGGTCACCTTTTCAACATAGCCAAAGCTTCTCACCGGGTTGTTTTCACCATAAGGCAAACGAAGCAGGAAGCGAGGGAAAACCAGACCCACATAGCGAGAGTCTTCAGACTCACGGAAACTCTTCCAGCGCAGGTATTCAGCCCGGTCCATATAAGAAGAAAGATCCTGAATCTTTGGAATATCTTCGATCGTTTCTTTACCAAAGAACGCAGGCCCTACGGCACTGACAAATGGACAGTGAGCAGCACTGGAAACCTTAGAAATTTCCGTTAATAGCTCAATATCCTGGGCGGAACGATCAAAATCAAAGTTACCGATGACCGTGGTAATTGGCTCACCACCCGGCGTGTCGTATTCCTGGGTGTAGATATGATCGTAATAGCCGGATTGAGTGGTATCTGGTGACTCTTCAAAGTCTTCACGCAAGTCATCTTTGGTGACATCAAGCATTTCAATTTTGCTGTTCGCTTTGAAATCTGTTCGGTCAACCAGGAACTTCAGCCCACGCCAGGAAGACTCGATTTTCTGGAACTCTTTGTGATGAATCACTTCATCCAGCTGATTACTGATAGTCTCGTCAATCTGGGCAATGTAATGATCGAGCAGATTTTTATCGATACGTTCAATCTGCTCACCGGATTCCAGCGCAACCTTCAGGAACACCTGCAGTGCAGCTGTAATTCGCTCATTCTGCTTGGCTTCGCCCATGCCTTTTGAAGTACGAAATTTAGAAATCTCGATACCTTCAGCAACCGGATCGATATCAATAAGATCACACAAACGGTTATATATAGAGCCGTCTTCCAGGACCGCATCCGCGGCAACGGCCTGTTTAGCTTCTGCCATTTCCATCATTATTCTCCCTGATTCTCTACATCAGCTACCGGTGCCTTTGCCGGTTCCTGCACATCTGAAATATGCTTGGCCAACTCTTCTTTCAGAGTATTTAGATCGGCCTCTGAACTCATAATGCGCTCAACTTCTTTACGCAATGAGCTGTTATCAAGCAGGTTAGACTTCAGGTCTTTCAGCAGGTTACGCATTGCCAGCATTGAACTGATTTCTGGTATTTGCCCTGCAACCTGTTCCGGATGAAAATCCTTGAAGCTCTTGAACTTCAGGTCCACTTTGATTTCACTACCTTCGTCTCCGCTGATCTTATTTGCCACGGTGAACTGCGTTGAAGGCGTCATATCTTCCATAACCTTTTCCAGGTTATTGCCGGTAATATTTATCCGTTGACGCTCAGCAATATCACCCTGGCCTTGGCCATTGCTGAAATCACCCATAACCAGAAGCTTAAGTGGCAACTCTTTTTTAACCTTTGCACCACCTGTTTCTAAGTCCAGTGCGATATTTACCCGAGCTCGAGGAATTTCATTCTGAAAGCTATCGCCCATTGTTTTCTCCCGTTATTTTCCTAGAGCCACTGCATTGCACTGGCAACGTCAGTGGTACACATTAAAGATTGCAGGTGAGCCAGATGATTTTCGGTTTCATCCCTGCTGGCATCCTGCGCTAGTGTTGCCAGTCGATCTTTCTGTAAACGGTAAAGCCCGCGCCAGATCTGCATTGCAAAATCTGGTACGACACTTTGCAGCGACAGTTGATCAACTGTTTTTTCTAACTGAAATAAAATTGGCAAAGCCAATTCACTTCGTTCCTGCTCTATACAGAGCTGGGCCTTACAAAACTCTAAGTAACTCGTTTCTAGCTGATTCTTAGCCGGTATTTCGGATAAATAGGTAAAGGCCTCCTGAATCGATTTTTCCTGCAACAGAGTCCGCGCGTTATTCAGGTACTCTTTGTAACCACTTTGTTTTTGACTGCTTTCCGAGCCGGCGTTTTCTTCGTTAATTTGCTCCAGCCAGGCGGCAGCGGTTGTTGATGCAAACGCCTCGTCACTATCAAACTTCAACTGGGTTAACTTAGGTAAACGAACCGTTATTTGAATCACGTTGAGCTTTACCAGCGACGCCACTTCAGAATTCCCGGTATTCACGGCACAGTCGTGCATCCACTTGGCGATATCGAAATAAAACTGACCACTCGGCTCCATAAAGGCATCGACACTGGCCAGCAGCCCCTCTTCCCATTGGCTATTTTCAACAGCATTACGAATACGGGCCAAAGATGCTTCCCTCGGAGCGGGCAGCTTGGTTTTGCCGGCTTCATTGGGTGGCATCTTTAAATTGCCCCATTGGCACGACAGCGCCGTGCCTACTAATTTGCCGTATAACTTCTGTTCACGAAAATAGGCCAGTAGCCCACGCAGAGCCTGTTGATACTGGGTCGTAGACTCTATTGAACTGCTAACTTGTACAGCAGGTGCAGCCTGAGCCACGGTGCGGGCTACCGGTGCTGGCCGGCTGTTGGTGGCCGGCGGGTTATCTGCGGGCGCATCAGGCTCGGCGGCCTCCGCAGCAGGTGCATTCTCAAGCTTGATCTTCTCCAGCCATTTTTTCAGATCAGGCCAGGACATCGGTTCAGCACCTAACCCGGAAAGTTGCTCAAACAACCGCTCATAAAGCTCAATAGCAGATACAGCCTGCGGGTGATCAACACTGCCGGTTGCAGACTGCGCAAAGGTAAGAACCTTATCCTGCTGAAACCACTTCAAGGCAGCCTGACGGGCACGGGGTTTAGTCGGGTACAGCGAGTCACCAAAGGAATCGACCATGTGGTACAAGGCTGCCATGCCCTTAGCCAGACCTTCAAAGCCCTCTAAGCGGGAAAGTGCCAGAATAAAATAGGAGGCCACCCGAAGGTCTTTCGAGCTTTCGGTTAAAATTTGTTCACACAGGTCTCTGATAAGCTCAAAATTAACGTCAGATTTCTTTTCGATTTCTGCCTTTAATTGAGTAAATGAATCTGAGTAACGCGGGTCTTCACCGACTGGCTGACTCGCATTCACAGGCTCACCAAAACACCTTACCTGATCGATCCATATTTCCATCTTAAAATCCCTGAACTATTAGCATCGCGGAGCTAAAAATCCTTTAAAACATTCCGGCTAAACCAACTGATACCATTCAATTGCTACGTCCAACAAATTGGCTTCCGGCTTAGATACCCATTGTTGAGCGTTTGCCTTAATTTCATCCGGCAATCCACCGACATCCATGACATCGTTCCACCCCAAAAAGGCGGCTAAAGCAGCTTGGGCATCTGCCGTGGCCTGGAGCGATGACAACGTAAGCGGTTTAGTCAAAATAAAGAGGCGGTCATTAGCACCCGATGTCGTCCAAACAATATCCGGACGCCAGCTTCCGCTATTCATTACACCGGTTAATAATTGCAACCAGAAAGCAATAGACGAATGTCTTTTTGTTCCGGATAACAATGGCAACCAAATGCCGTGATAAGCCCTATGTACCCTGCTCTGTTTAAGCTGGCGTATAAGCAGCAGCGTTCCGCCGATCAGATGTTCCCGTAGTTGCATGTCATTACCGGCCAGCTCATTCAGCCAGTCTTCCAGTGACACCTGCTCGGCAAGTTCCATAGCCTTGCGCTTAGCTCTGCGGGTATCTATTGGGCTAACATGCTCTGGCTGGGCTTTTAACAACCCCAACCAGGAAGAATTAACGTCTGCCTGCTGAAGCTCTTCGCCAATTGCATCCTCAATCGCACTTAAACCTGCGGTAAAGGTCGCATCGGGCCGGTTATAAAAGCTTGCGTCTGCAAGACGGTTAAACAATACAAACGGGTAGAACCGACCTGTTTTGTCTTCACTCGGATTTACCGTAGCAACCAGCCCCTGCCGGTCGGACCCACCGGTTAACAGCAGGCCACAGCCGCGGAAGTGCTCCAGTCGTTGATTCCTGGAAAGCTCCGAGTAAAAGCTTTGCAGAATTTCATCCAGTGCCCGCACTTCACGCCAATTACTATCTATCTGAATGAAATCCGATTCGGTTGGAAGCTTGCCGTAAGCTCCGGTAATACTTAAACGCGGAACTTCTACTTCAACGGCCACTTTAGGTTGCTTTCGCCTGAACATAATCAGCCCTTAAACAGGTCTTTAGGCAGATAGAAATTAGTCAGCATGCTTTTATTCAAAACACTGCCGGCCCTGTCTGCCCGGATTTTGTAGCTTAGGTTCACCAACCGCCCGTCCTCAAAGGAAACCGGTAGCGTCACATAAAACTGCGTATCATTATCGTGAGAGACTTCAGATTTACTCAGCAATTTAAGGAACGCCCAAGGACCGTCGAATGTCATATCGGCATAGCCACCACCGTGGTTCAGGTGTGCCTCAACCTGCGCAAACTGACTGGATTCAAGCGACCAGTTAAATTCCTTCCACTGCTCAGGTTCATTACGATAGCGATAGGAGCTGCTATCAACCTCAAACAGAGATTCGCTCACACCCGGAGATGGAATAGGGATAACCCAATAGCGCATGCTCACCAGATTCTGATCATCAAACAGACCATTCACCACCTGGCTGGCTGAATTCACCCCGGAGAAAAGCTGACGGTTGAAATTAAGCCCTTCGCCCAACCAGGTACGAACCTTCCAATTCCCGGAGCGAACCTGAACAAAAGGCTTCAACTCATTATTAACAAAACTCCATAGCTGACCTTTCGAAGGGGTCAGGAAGGCGCTGACATCACGTACGGTCGCATCAACACCATCTTCACTGAACGGGAAGCGTCCACGCAGTGATGCGCTATAAGTTTTATAAACATTATCGAGCCACAAGGATTCCAGCGATCGCTGGCTGGCCTTTATCATTCCAGACCAGACTGTGCGCAACGGCGAGGTGATCATTGCGCTGGTTAGACCCTTAACGGAGTCAGACTGGCCTTCCAGAAGATTGCTTACGTTAATCCAGCTGGTATAAAGCTGTTTGTTGTCTGCATTTCCGGAAAGTACATCACCCGCATAGCGGCGTGCTTCCAGATCAATATCGGAAGCGACCTTGATGGTATCCAACTCATCTGCCAGTGGTTGAATCTGCACCAGATAGGCTTCAAGAAAATCTGCCAGGCCACTGTCATCGTTATCAGTCACGATCAGGCTCAAATCTTTGGTCATGGCCGCAAAGGCTGAAATGACCGGATTTATCACTGGCAGGGCTTCTACCTGCTGCTCAGCATCGTCATCGGCATCATCACTCGTAATCGCTGCCAGTGGCTTAATTTCAGTTATAGCCAGGTTGGCTTTAACCTGTGCAAACAGTTTCACCAGTAGTCCATCAGATGCCGAGATATCTTTGACGATCTGAATACTCTTGGCTAAATCAGTGGTATTAAATGAGCGGGTTTGCGAAACCAGATCTATCCAGTTATCGCTGTAATCCGTGAAATAAAGCTGGCGAACATCACGCTCCAGCTTTTTAGCCAGAGTAGTGACAACTTCCGGATCATCTGCCACCGAATTCATACCCAGCACCCAGTCACCGTCTGCAGCGACAGTCGTCAGCCGCTTAATCTCACTGTTCACATAATCATGCCAGGCATTAACGGTATAGATTCCACTGAAAACAACTGGGCTCAACAGTACATTCTTCGATTCTTCACCAACCAGGCTGATCAGGCTCACTTCGTCATACTGGCCGGCAGCACCAGAAACCAACTGCATATAGAGGTTATCCGCATTGGGTTCAGTTCCCATTTGCGCCTGTGCAACGCCCACGATTTCGGAGCCTGCATCCCACGGGTTGGCGGCATTAATATCGACGTCCTCAAACGCGTACTGAAGGTACAATTTAGAGAGATCGACCAGCACGGGATAATGTGCATCATAAGAAAGCGTCATGTTTTCTTTAGGGAAGCTCTCAAACCAAACCTGTGCAATATTTTTGGCGATATGGTCACGTACGTATTTATCAGGGCGACTGGTCATCATCAGATAGGTTTCCAGCATGCGGTAATAACTCAGACGCAGAATATTTCGTTCTTCATCCGGTATTTCCTGCCAGCGGGTCGACATGTCACTCAGATTAGTCTTCAACCTTGGGGCTACCTGATGCTCCATGGTACGTTCCAGCGTAGCAACCAACAGGTTTCTCATTGGTTCACCATGGGTGCCAATCAGGTCGTAGCTGCTGAACAGCGACAGCGGTGAATAGGTTGATATTTTTTCTAGATCTTTGTAATGGCCATAAAGGCCAACCAACGCCTGGAACTGTTCTTCCTGCGTGCTTTCAGTACTCTGCAGGCGCTCAACAAGGGTGCCCGCTTTTTTCTCGTAATCCCCCAGCAGCTTCATGTTCGCGGTATAAGTACCGCCTAATGCAAGGCCGACCGCAAGGATAACGCCCAGCATACCAATCAGAGAGAAGCTTTTCGCGGCGAGATGGAACCGCTGACTGCTGCGACTCCCCCGAACAGCATTCTTCAGTGGGAAAATAACCTTGGTAAAAAAATCTTCAATGAAGTAGCTTCGGTTATGCTCTTTGCTGCGATAAGTAAGCCCCAGCGCTTTCGAGAAAATGTCTTTAAGCAGATTGTTCTTTCGTTCTATAACCTCGCCTTCCTGAACGCTACTGGTAAAGTAGACACCGGCAAACCAAGGCTTTTCATGGTATGGACTGTCTTTAAACAACAGCTCAATAAACTCTATAAGCCGCTCAGAAACACCGGCAAATTGAGACGGATACTGATAAATATCGGCCCGCTGTTCTGAAGAGCGTGCCAGTATCATCTTTTGCGTTCTTTGTTCCAGCAGGCGATCGTTCAGCGCATCAATCTTTTCTTTAAATACCTGAACAACATCCGCTCTTTTATCTTCTGTCTGATCAAGAACATAAACGCCCCACGGCTGCGCGGCCTCAGAATCACTCAAGTCTTCAAAGAAGGCGTCAAAGCCGCGTACCATATCGCACTTCGTCAACACGATATAAACCGGCACCATAAGGCCAAGCTCTACCATAACTTCCTGAAGGCGGTTGCGGGTATTGTGCGCATGGGATTTCAGGGTTTCGGAATCCCCTGTCAGCAACTCATCGATCGGTAACGCCAGAATAACGCCATTGACCGGCACGCGTGGTCGGTTCTTTTTCAGCAACTGAAGGAAATGAATCCACTCATCACCACCTTCTTGTGAGGAATACCGGCCCGCCGTATCAATCAATACTGCCTGATCTGAAAACCACCAGTCACAGTTCTTAGTTCCACCAATACCGGAAAGGTGGTAACGCTCGTCATCCTTGAACGGAAAGTTCAGGCCCGAGCGTGAATAGAACGTACTTTTACCCGCACCGGAAGGCCCAATTATCATGTACCAAGGCAGTGCGTAAAGCGCTCCCCTGCCCTTAAACCGACGGCCAAGATCGGTTGATTTCAGAGATTTAAGAGCACCTTCAAGCTTCTCTTTCAGCTGGTCATCATCGGTACCACTGGCCAGCCCTTCGGCAAGTTTTTTGCCCCGTATGCGAAAGAATACGAATTTGGCGATTAACCAAAGAACAAAGACCGCAAGCAAAACACCAATAGCAATCAGGCGCGACTGCACACTGATTAAACCGACATAACGACCACCAAACCAGATAATAATTGCCACAGCCAACACGCCTGCAGCAATACCGGTAGCTGCGCGCGCCAGAAAAGACACCAACCTCATCAACAACGTTTTCACCCGTTACGCTCCCTTGTCTTCGCCAGGAGCAGTTTCAACCTGCCCATCATCCACTAACGTTTCAGGCTCAACGATGAAAGGCTCCTGAACGGCAGGTGCCTGCTCAAAACCAACCTGAGAGTTAGCCAAAACTTCAATTTTTTCAGCACTAACACCAATCGCTTCCTGCATCTTAGTGCTATAAAAAATGGTCATACCCAACACTGCAGCAACCAGCACAACGGCCATAACCCAATAGGATTGACCGCCAACAATTCGAGCTGAAACCAGACTTTCTGGTGAAGCATTATCTGCAAGTACGCGGCTTACCGAAGAGTTAAACTTTTCAATTTCAATTCGAAATGCAGCGATATAAGCCTGCAACTGATCGTAACCTGAAAGCCGGTATTTACCCTGAAAACCAAGAATTAAGGCTGAGTAATAGAGCTGAAGAACATCCTTGTTTGGCTCAGACTGAGCACGGAGCTCATCCAGCCGAATGAAGAAGTTCTCACCGATAGCGCTATCACCAAAAAACTCGATAGCTAAGGGCCTGGCCATCCATTCATACTTTTTTTGCCAACGAGAGGTAAGAACAACCTCATCTGAAAAAGCAGCCATAGCAAACTTAATATCGCGGGTTATTTCCGGAGCAATCTGGCACTCAAAAAGTCGGCGTTCCAGCATTACGAACTGTTTTTCAACAATTTCACGAAGATTATCAACAGCTCGGTCAGCCTGTTCACCAACCTGCAAGGGTGTCAGTTCAGTAAAAATTGGGGAACAGACTTCAACAATTAAAGAATCTAAGGGCTTATCTAAACCTGGCATACTTACTTCTCTTCCAGAATAATCAACTCAATATCTGAATCTGCAAATTCACCCAAACAGAAAACACCAAACTTTTGGGTTTGAATTACGTTATCCCAAAGCTTGCTGTCAGTAGATATCTGAAAATACTCAAAGCCAGATTTAATTCTGATCTTTTGTGGCAACCGCTGAACATGACGCATAGAAACCCCTGGCAGACCACTGGCCACAACCGTTTCAAGCTGATCCGGAGAAGCCAGCTTACACATTTGAGTAAAGCGGGCCACCCAGTCGACTGAGTCTTGTTTGGCATCAACCGCCAGATAGAACGAATAGTTTTCCAGTGCATGCCGGGGTATTTGTGTAGATTCAAACCGACCGGGAGATACCGCCTTGAATTCAACTTTGTCTTCAGGTCGATCACGATTGACGGCAAGCATACTTCTTATCTCAGCCAGCAATACGGGAATGCTGCTCTCAGCACTTTGATGATCGTAATCCGGTACACGCGAGATATTCTCCGGCGCCAAAAATACAGCACAAACCTGATGCAGGCGACCCAGAAGCAAATACAGCGAATAAGGGTGCATACGGCCATGCTGGCAACCTGAAGCCAGCTCCGGCAGCAGCAACACCAGCTCTTTTTGGAAAAGAAAATTACTCATCTCACTGGCTGAATAACTCGAGATATCACCGATAGCTGCGCGGTTTTTTGAAAATTCACGAACAATTTTGGTCAGCATGTCAAGGCAGGACTGCGCCATATCTCTCATGGCAGGAACGGCGTTGATTGTCAGGCTAGCCGGAATTATTTCCGGAACGACTTTAAATTCACCATCGTATTGACGCTGTATACGCGCCAAACGGAGGCATGACATCTGATCCAGATCAGAATCTGTCTTTAACATCACATTAGGCTTCGCGAGCATCACCTCCCGGGTTCGGGAGCTGTCACTCTCATCTGCCAGATCATGATACTGAGCCAACCAACCGGCCACACGGCCAGAGGCCTGATACCCAGCCACGCCTTCAACCATATGGGAGTTAGGCACAGCTACATGAACAGTAAACTCATCCCGACCTACGGCATTCAAATCCATGAAGACCGGCGCATCCTGATCTCTTCGAAAATCAATAACACGACCATCCTGAAGAATACATTCAAGCTTAACCAGCTCGAACCGCCCTTCACGCAAAGCCGACTCATTCCACTGTAAAGACAGCAAACCCCAGAAGAAAGGCGATAGTGATTTTTGGACAAACTGCAAACGATCAGACTGAAACCTATCCCAGGCTTGAAAGTGTTGCTGCCCCAAAAAAACGCCCTCAGCCCAAACAACCTTGTTCAGTACAGACATTTAGAGGATCTCTAATTAAGATTATTGATATGTGAGAAAGAGCTCGTTTTTGTTCAAGAGCAAATCTAGCTTAGTGGTTTTAGCCAACTTACCAGACTTAACTTTTGCAACAGCCATTTGGTTTTTGCTGGACGCATCACGATAAAAAGCGACAACCCCGAGATACCTGGTTTCATCGACCTTTGGCATATTCAGCTCGGTTGCCAGTCCTGGCGAAACCATTAACTCTTCTTTTCCTACCAGAGTCACACCCAACAAAGACTCATCCTCATTAAATAAAGAACTCTTTGAAGCCTTTTCAAAAATAGCCGGATCGGTTAACTGATAGAAGCGAACCAGAACGGAATAGGAATCACCCTGCACATCCTGATTTAATTGACTTTGTGCTTCCAGCTGTACTTTTAGGCTCGGAGACGAGCAACCTAACAGGAACAACAAAACACAAAGAGAGCTACCGAATTTAAGACGCCTACTTATGTTCTTCCCAGTAACAAACATCTGATCTTCCTTTTCACAGATTTAGTTGAACAATTCAGTGGCAGGGAGAATAACAACCAAAACAACAAAAGGTAAACGCATAAAACGTGAAGCACGTACCAAGATTTGAAAAAATTCCTAAAAATTTTCAAATGCAAAAATAAGCAGAAATTGTGTAGCAACAGAAATAATCGCCATCATTGAGACATACATCTCATTAATTGAAAAAATAATTGAGTGAAGCCAAACGCGCATGAAATAATTCAGGAAAAGCATGATTAACAACTCATAAATTAGACACATTGAATTTATGACTGATGTTTATTGTTTTGAGTCTCACTGTTGTTTTATTTCACGAACAGTAGATACCAAACAAACGAACACTTTACGTTAACAGCGTTATCAGGAAGGTAACGCGCCACATCTTTTTGTAAGGAAGCTCAATGCGTAACAATGCAATAGCACGCTGCCAGCTGGGTTCCAGTTACTTTCCTGTTATTCAGTTAACAGGCAAAGAAGACTTAAGTGAGTGTTTTGAATTCTCTGTTCGACTCAGCGATGCCAACAAAATAATTTACACAGACACGCTAATTGGCAAGCCAGCCCAGCTTTCCTTTCACGACAACACCGGCAACTTTCGAATACTAACCTGCGACATTCACCAGGCCGAACAGGACGCCAACAGCATTAGCCTGCTGTTAAAGCCAAGTCTTTCCCGTGGAGAATATTTACAACAGTCACGCGTTTTCATGTATCGCTCCCGTGTAGAAATTATCGAACAGGTTCTGGGCGAACTTGGCTATGGTCGCTGGCAAATTCACTGGCACAGTGACATAAATGAAAGCGCGCTAACGGCCACATTTATCCAGGCAAATGAATCTCAGCTGTCCTTTTTTAAACGGCTTGTCGCAGAACTCGGCTGTTTCTTCTGGTTTGACAGTGACGGCAAAGAAGAGCAAATAAATATAGCTCTCGACTTCGCCCACACACCTTTTACCGCTCCCATTGTTACCACCGAGCAAACTAAACGGGAAGCCATGGCCGGCAAAGACTCGCCACTCACACGAGCCTGGGTCTCCACAATGCCTACGGCCACCTACCAAATGCACTGCCGGCCTCAACAGCCTCTCAAAGCCGCAAGTTCGGCTTCGAATTGCGAAAGCACCTTATCGCTGCAGGAAGGAGCTAAGGCACAGGCTGAAAACCAAAACAGGAAAAATCAGCTGGCTGGAAGTGAACAATTTTTCGTTACCGGCAGTTTTCCCATTCTGGCCTGCGGTTATTCCAGCGCCATTCCCGCTTACTGGAGCAAAGATGGCTTTAGCGACGACCTGACCTGTGTAGCCCTAGAGCACGAAGGCGAGGTATTCGATGCCCAAAACCCCGAGCTTGGCTTAAAGTACAGTGTGCGCGCAACGCTTCTAAAGCGCGCCAGTGGCTACGCACCAGCCTTCCCAGAGATGCCTGAGTTGCCGCTGGCGTTCCCGGCAAAAATTGAATCGGCCGATAACCTGGCCTACCTGGATGACCGTGGCCAGTATCAGCTGCGCATGGGCTTTAGCAACAACAATACCGAGTTGCTGAATCACACAAATGCCAGCCCCGCTATAGAACGCATGGTGCCATTTGCCAATGCCAATCAGGAACTCAATACGGGGTGGCACTTTCCGCTGCTCGACAACAGCACTGTATTAGTCACTCTGCTCAACAATGACCCCAACCGACCCTGCATCATGGGCTTCGCCAGCGAGTTTGGTCAGGACGGCCCGGTTAACAGCAGCAATAAGCACCAAAGCCGAATCGTAACACCCAGCCAGAATGAGCTGACCCTGGATGACGAATTACCTAACATACGACTGCAAACACTCGATGGCCAAACCATACTGGAACTAAACTGTGCCAGCGCCGGGCCCTACATAATGCTGGCCGCACAATACGGGCCTATAAAGCTCACCGCCGGCCAATATCAGCGCTGGATAGTGCAGGAAAATCTAATCCAAAAACACGGTGGCGCATATCTGGAAAAGGTTAACACCGACAGCATCGTCAACATAGATGGCAATCGCCAGCTGCAATCTGCCAAACAACAGATCGTCCGCAGTAAAGCTAATACCAGCTTTATCAGTGATGGACACCAACACTGGCAAACAAAAAGCAAAGGCATGACTTTGCGTATCGAAGGTGCGGTTACCATTAGCAGTAAAGGCAGTCAGTTAAACAAGACCAGCAGCGGAAGCTATTTGGTGCAGGCACCTAATGATATTACCTTTACAGGAACGGGCGGCGGTACCATGACCATTTCAAACGGTACCGGCGGCTTTAAGATAGACAGTTCAGGTAACATTAAGGCGTTCGGTAATAAGGTTACCCTGGGTGGCCCAAGTGGTGTCAGTTTCGCCGGCAACGTGAGCTATGTAATACCCGGAGCAAACGCCCCTGCCAGTGCGGCTTCAGTATCTCCCGCAGACGTTCCATACATCAACGTACTGTTAAATGAAAGTGAAGAAGAAGCGGGAAATGAAGGCCAGGATGCGCCTTTTATGTTCTCTCTATAATCGCCAGATTC
Organism: Reinekea marinisedimentorum; assembly: GCF_004341165.1. Classification (GTDB taxonomy): domain Bacteria; phylum Pseudomonadota; class Gammaproteobacteria; order Pseudomonadales; family Natronospirillaceae; genus Reinekea; species Reinekea marinisedimentorum. The sequence continues at coordinate 15,658 of NZ_SLZR01000006.1, read as the reverse complement.
ACTCAAAAGCAGCTACAGCACGCATTGCAGTAAAGGAATAGCATGAACATTTTAATGCCTCTTGAAAAAACATCGGCAGAACAACTGATTAACAACAATATGGCGCTAAATGGCGGCCACTATATTTTTGGTGCCAATCGTCACTGGCATGGTGGTATGCACTTCACCAGCACAAAAAAAGTACAGGCCATAGCCGATGGTACCCTTATTGCGTACCGCACAACCGAAGATTACTTAAGTTACAGCTACGACAAAAATGGCTCTACGGTAGATTCGCCTTACAGCAACAACTTTGCTCTGATAAAGCATCAATTCAAATCGCCCAAAGGAGCCGAGCTAACCTATTATTCGCTGTATATGCACCTGCTACCCGCTAACTACTTAGAGGCCGATAAAAACAAAGCCATACCCAGCTTCTTACAAGCCGGTACTGGCAGCGAAGCTGAAGCCATCGTGAATAGCAATGAAGACCCCCAGGGTGGGTTAAACCTCCGCAGTACTGAAACAGGCGGCATACGTGCATTTGCCCCATTCAACTCATCACTGCAAATTGTTCAGCCTCCTGCAGACTATAAAACCAACGAAAGCTATTCGAGTTTCTTTCAAAACAACAACAGCGACTCAAACTGGCAGCTTGTACAGAACGGAAGCAACGACATTTTTCAAGCCTACATGAGCAGCGAACAAGTGGCCGTAGAGGGTAATAGCGCCACCGTCACAACAAATGAAGACTATGGCCCGGCGGGATACGGCCTAAGAATTCGGGAATGCGGCCCGGGCGGCAAAGTACTGCAGGTAGCCAAGAAAGGAGACACAGTTAAAGTAGTTTTGGATGAATCAGCAACCTGGCTGCAAGTTACAGAGATAAACGGCGAACCGGCACCGGAAAACAGCTATATCTGCAGCAGTCGCGAACGACTGAAAATCAACCCACATGAGGTAGATCACAGTAAAGCTACCGGCAGCGTCATTTGCCCGAACCTGGCAATTGAAGCGGGTGCCTGCCTGGGCTACCCCGGCCACCACCTGGACCAAAAAAATTGCCTTCATTTTGAAATTTTTTCAGATGATTCACTCATCAACTTTATGAACAACCCCTACAACGAAGGTGAAGGCTCGTTGCTGAAAATACCTGCTGGCACTCTAATATATAAGCGGGAGTCAATCCCGGTAGAGACTTCAGGGGAAAACATCAACGAACTCACAGGGATAAACGTTACTAACAGCAGTGAATCCGGAAATTTCGTTGAAGTAACAACCACCATACAGGCGGGCCTACTGAAGCATGCGGACCTGGCCTGGCACAAAGCCACCAACAGCTACACCATTACCAGCAACCTGGAAAGCTACCGGAAGTACTGGGGCAGCAGCTTAACAGCAGAGACACACCTGACATTCATCAGCAGATGTGACCAGCAGTTATCACTGACTGCAAACAACCCGGAATACCGACTTGCCAGTACTGATCTTGCCGAACAAAAGACCTTTTGGATAAACAAGGAAGACCTGAACCTGCTGGAAATTTCAGGCAAGGGAAGCTTCTTAAAGACAGCATGCAACAATGTGTATTGCGAGTGCCCGGAACAATATAGCTATCAAGGCTCAAGTGATATCACATCGGATGATGTTGTATTGAGCGTGACTGATTGCGTTATAGCATGTGACGCTAACGATACTGGCTGGGTTAATGCTCAACTTCCAAAGCAAACGGCCCGTTCAACTCCCCTGCTCAGCTTTGCGGGTGGGGCATCATGGCCAAAACAGAACAGCGGCTGGGTGAAAGAGGAAGACTGCCAAAAGCTCTCACCCTACGACTGGCCCGGTTTTAAAGTAATGAGCGAAACAGGGTCTGGTGGTAAAGATGCCTATATCGATATCAGCAACCTGAACAGTTTTTTCAGAGAGATCTTAGATACCATCGACGAAAACGGCAATGGCATTATTAGCTATCACGAGCTGAATAACGCTTATAAAAACCCAACCATCAATAAGCGCCTGGCCTACACCATTGCTAAACACCCGACAGAATGGGATGTTGATGAAAGCGTTTCAAAGTGGTCTCACCTAGAAACCTGGTTTGAGTCCAGTGAGAGTTTTGAGAATACTAAGGAGCAGATTCGGAATTTGAGCTTTATACAGGATGTAGATAGCCTTAATGATCCTGATACTTTTCACATCCATCCTCTCAGCTTTATTTTACAGTTGAAAGAAATACTCAAAATCTACCTACCCATACAAAAAATAAAGAATAGCCAAGATGATTCGTTAAAAGACCTCCCAGAGAGCAAACTTATCTGGTTCAACTCTGAAAAAATGAGCGAAAACATCAATTTTAAATCAAAATCAACTGAATTCAAAAAGCACTTAACTATAGATTTTAAGAGAAAGGTTATCCAGATCAGTAATGACTTAAACATTAACCCTAACTATCTAATGGCGGCTATGGCACTTGAAACCGGATATACATTTTCACCTTCCATTACCAATAGTATTGGAGCTACTGGACTAATTCAGTTTACCAAGACAACTGCAAAAAAAGTTCTCAAAACCACTACTGGTGACTTATCCCAATTAACTGCTGTAGAGCAATTAGATTATGTGAAAAAGTACTTAGTTAAAAACAAGGTGGACAAGGTAAGGAACGTTGGAGACCTTTATCTTTGTATTTTTTCACCTGCATATGTAGGGAAATCAGAAGACTTCATTCTTTACAGCTCTCCCGATAATGCCTATTTAAATAATCGTGGGCTTGATAGCAATAGTGATAGTAAAATTTCGAAAGAAGAAATAACTAAGAAAATCAACCTAATTATGAAGATAGGGAAAGAATATGCAGCGTAGAAAATATAAGAATCCACTACTACCAATACTTTTACTACTAGCATCAATTACTTGCGCAGAAGATCCCTATCCAGTTAATGAAATTGATGGATTATATCAAATTAAACTATCCAATAGCATTCTATACGAAATACCTTCAGATAATACTTATGAGCCTGAGGTGATATGGAGTTATCAGGATGAATCATTTAACTACTGGAGCATATCATTATTTCCAACCGGAAACTTATGTGACTTTGGTGATATTAAACTACTAACCTTTAGTAGGGAGGGCACTCTAATTGATACCGCCAACATTTCGTACTGCGGATACAAACAACCCAAGGTTAGTTTCGACAATGGTTTTATTACCATTCTATTACCCGCAGTAGAACACACCAGAGAAGATGGGTTTAAAATAAGCTCTGTCGAAAGAACATGGAAATACAGAGTAACTCGCCAATGATGAGCGCTATATATCAGATTCCTCTGCGATGTTATTTTTACACCTACCAAAGATCATATCTGAGCTGATAACAATTTAAGGCTTGGACCTAACCAAGAAATACGAAGCCAATAAACTTTGGCAGCATCTGGCTATTCTTTAGAGCGACGGAACTAAGTGAAAAATATTTTATTCGCTATGCTGGCTTTATATATCTATTACGCGTATGCAGGTGAGCCTCCAGAAGTTCTACAAACTTCTTGTGATGAGAAGTTCAGCTCCGGGTACTTTGAAATAAAATACAGCTCAGAAAATAATGCATTAATAACAGTCAATTCCAATCAAATTTATATTGACAGTAAATTCTCCAACCTAGAGAACTCTGATAACACATATCTATTTACATTCGAAAGAACTGCTGATCTTGGCAGAGGTGGAATGATGTTGAGCTGGGATGACTACTCTCATGAAACCCCCATCTTTAAACTGGAGAATATTGATGGCTACCGCTACAAAATAAATTGGTTTGGCTTTTGGAATGTAAAATCAAACAATTATAATTGGACCGTCAGCGATGAATTCTTCAGCGGGCCTGAACTCAATACAAAAGAGTCAATTTTATACAACTGCAACTTCAATAACTCAAGCACTACCGAGAATGAAACCGATTAATTTGATTAAGGTATGTACAAGTACATTATTGACACTTATTAGTTCGACCTTTGCTTATTCCGATAACATACCTTTGGAATATGACTGGCAGAGTTCATTTAGTGTTATTGAAAATAAGTCCGTATACGATTACTACATGTTAATACCATCCTGCTTTATTGATTGTGAAATGGCATATTTCGGACTATTTGATTCTGAAAAAAACGCATAGATGAAATTCAAGTTAAAAATATTAGCAATGGTTATATTCAATACCACAAGGACTCTCAAATAGTTATTTTTAAAAATCGAGAAGCCAATACAGAAATCATCGGAATTCAATCTGGCAAATGCGATATAGGCGTAAACTTTAATTTTATAAGCTCATTCTATGAGTTCAAGAATGGCTACTGGCATGAACGCAGGGATATAATCCCAAAGGAAATAGAACAAAGACTAGAAAATTTAGACTACGACACAGTTTGCCCATATTTCAACATGCCCCAGTACGGCCTTACTGTAGAAGTAAAAAACGCTTTCAACGGGGAGGTTATCGACCGCTTCAAATGGCAAAACAGTAAATTCATATACATTAGCGAATAGTATTTAATCCCTCCACCAGCTCCCCATACCCCTCAGCCGTATCAACATCAAAATGAATCGAGGGGTTCAGCAACCCTAAATAATTACACGAAAACCGAGTAAGAATTCGTTTAAAAGACTTAACCTCAACATCCCTCAAAATCGATTCCTTCAATAAAGCAGAAACCAACACCGGATGCCCGCCCTTCTCTTCATTACCGGGAAATACCGATCCTTTAAACCTTGCTTGCCACAGCTGCATATAAACCTCTGCTTCAATACAGGGCATATCCGCATGGCTGATGAAAAAGTAGTCTGTTGACACATGTTGAACACCTGCCCTTACTGAGCTGACCATTCCCTGCCCATACAGGGGATTATTCACTATGCATACACGGCTATTTTCAGCAAAGAGTTCGGCTAATTCATCGCCCCGGTGGCCGGTAACCAACAGAACACGCGAGCAAACCTTCAGCGCATTGTCGACGCTATGCTCGACAATAGTTTTACCCTGATAAGGTAGCTTTAGCTTCCACTCACCCATTCTGGTAGAAAGACCCGCTGCGGGTATAATGCAGTCAGCCTCAATTTTAGAGTTTTGTTCCACGCCAGCCTTTCTGGGAATTTCAGTCAGCAATATGATCAGTCCCGATGTTCTTTACCCGACATTATGCGCACTAAAGCCCGCAAAATCCAAAACCGCTGTCATCTCGGCGGTCGGTGCCGGCGGCAAAACTCATACGCTGTATTTTCTGGCTAACCTGCTCAAAGGCCACGGTCACTCGGTCTGTGTGACCACCACCACGAAGATGTACATGCCTAAACCAGGCCAGGTGGATAACCAGATTCAATTTAGCGAATTAGACAACCACTCCAATACGTCAGTTGGAATAACCTTTATTTACGCATCCGTTGTTCAGGATTCAGGCCAGCAATCTAAGGCCACAGGTATGACAGAGCAGCATGTAAATGAGCTTGCACTCTTGGCGTTATTTGATTTTATTCTGGTCGAAGCAGACGGCGCCAAAGGCTTACCACTGAAGGCCCCGGCAAGGCACGAGCCTTGCATTCCCAAATGCACACACCTGGTTATTGGTGTGACCTCTGCCGAATTATTTTTAGCACCTGCCGATGCAACCCGTATTCACAGGTGGCCATTGTTTTCAGAGCTAACCGGCTGTGAAGAAGGAAGTATTATTAACGAACAGGTAATCGGTCAGCTTTTAACCAGTAACGAAGGGTTATTTAAAAACACCCCGGAAGGTAGCCAAAAGGTCTGGCTGATCAACAAATTAGATCAGGTAAAAGAGCCTGCGCTTATCGCAGCACTTGCCGAAAACCTGCTTAAAAAGGTTCCGGGCCTCGACGAAGTCTGGCTTACCCAGCTTAACGGCAGGCAACCCATTAATCAGATTCTGACTCGCTGAGTTCAAATTAGTTTTAGGAAGTTTCATGAGCATTAACCCAAGCAAACTGGTCATTATTCGTGGCGCTGGCGATATTGCCACTGGCGTCGCTGTACGGCTGCACAACTGTGGTTTTCAGGTAGTGATGACGGAATTGCAAACCCCCACCATGATCCGCTGTACGGTATCGCTGGGGCAATGCCTGTTTGGTAAACCAACAGAGGTTGAAGGCATTACTGCGGTGCATGCGATCGGCGCTGAACAGGTGATAACAGCCTTGAACGCAGGGCAAATCCCGGTTTTAATTGACGATGATTTGAAAATTTTAGAAACCCTAAAGCCTAACTTTTTAGTAGATGCCATACTGGCCAAGCGGAATCTGGGCTTCAGCAAACACCTGGCCCCTGTCACCATCGCTTTAGGGCCCGGCTTTACCGCAGGTATAGATTGCGACGCCGTGATTGAAACCAACCGCGGCCACCACCTCGGCCGGGTTATCTACGATGGCCCAACGCACCCCAACACCGGCATCCCCGGCAACATTGCAGGCTTCACGCATGAACGGGTATTCCGCGCCCCCTGCAACGGCACTATGCACAGCACCGTACACATCGGTGATTTGGTTGAGGAAGGTGATATCGTCGCTACCGTTGGTGAAAGCAAGGTATATGCGCCACTTTCCGGCATGGTTCGCGGGTTATTGAATAATGGCCTGCAGGTAACCCAAGGCTTTAAAATTGGCGATATAGACCCGCGCGGCAAACATGCCGATTACACAACCGTTTCAGATAAAGCCCGAGCCATTGGCGGTGCTGTCCTGGAAGCCATGATGCACTTAAATTTCAAACAAGGCTGAGCGGCTCTGCTCGGCCTCCATGGCAGCCGGAGAACCTTTTAACTGCCATTCATACCAGCCACCGTCGTAAACACAGCTGCTGTTAAAACCTAAGGCATGACTCAAAGCACACATGCGTGAAGCACGCCAGCCAGTGCCGCAAAACCAAATAAGGCGATCGCTGCGGTCAATTTCCATTAGATTAAAACGCTCTTCCAGCCTTTTTAAAGCGGTAGCCACTGCGCCTGTTGAGTCAACCTGAAACTCGCCGTTCACTACAGATTCAGCCGTAGGTATCGTGCCGGCATGCTGCACATAGCTGTAACCTGTTACGTCACCATTGAATTCTGCTTCGCTTCGGCAATCCAGCAACCGATAGCCCTTGGCGCCACCTTTTATCAACCGTGTAAGCTCATCATGGCTGACGATTAGACTGGAATCTGGCTGCAACAAACATTCAACGGAAGTTCCACGCCCGTGTGCAGCCTTCTGCGAAGTAACAGCCCTTAAAGTATGCTTGAACGAATCGTTTAGATTTGCATCCACAACCAAATGCACGGCACCGAAACCAGCCATTTTCAGTGCCAGCCACACCCGGGCAGATACATCGGAACGGGAGGTGTTTTCACCGCAGCTGATTTTCACGGTATCAAAGATAACGATCTGTTGAGTGGTGTTATCTGGAATACCCAAGCGCAGGAACAATTCACGCAGCTGATCCGGCTGCGGCAGATTCCACAGCGAACCTGACTCTATTTCATCAACGTTTATACAGCTATAAAAGGGGTTTACACCCTGTTCAGCCTCGGCCCTCTGCTCTTCCTGGTAGCAAGCGGAATAGGCTTCAACAACGCGTATATCCGGCTCTTGCTGAAGCAAATCCAAGGCTTGCTGTTTGGTAAGTAATAACCCCAAATTATTCCCCGCTAAAGGGCTTCCTTTTAAGGAAACGCCCCATCCCAGCCTTGCCGGTAAACTGGCCATGCGCAGCAACAACGGCTCCACGACTGAGCGTTAACACCGGCCAGCCATCACAGGCCTGATTTTCAAAGGGCGTATAGTCGCAGTTATCGTTTAAGTTTTCATGCGTAATCGTAGTTTTCATGGCCGGATCGAACAACACCACATCGGCATCGCTGCCAACGGCTAATGAGCCTTTTTGCGGGTACAGCCCAAACAGCCTGGCGGGTTTATAGCTGGTCAGCTCAACAAAACGCGGAAGATCAATTCGCCCCTTACTCACCCCTTCACTGAACAGCAGTGGCATGCGCAGCTCTACACCCGGAATGCCATTGGGGCACTGGGTGAAATCACGATCGCCTGGTTGTTTCTGGATTGTTGTGAAGGCGCAATGATCCGTAGCCACGGTATCGATACTGCCATCGGCAAGACCCACCCAGAGCTTATCGCATTCACTGGCATTACGCAGAGGCGGGCTCAGCACAAACTTAACCGCATCCGGCCGTTCGTAGCTACGCTCGTCCAATGTTAAGTACTGCGGGCAGGTCTCCACCCAAACGCTCTGTTTAGCAGCGCGGGCAATACGGGTGTAATCCAACCCTAAGCCATTGGAAAGGTGAACGATATACAGCGGCGCATCGTCAGCCAGCTTTGCCAGATTAATCATCCGGGCAACGGCTTCGGCTTCACATTCCAGCGGCCGTGAAGCGGCATGGTATTTGGCGCTCGTTTTACCTTCGCTAATCAGCTGTTCACGCTTTGCACTAATGGCTGCATCGTTTTCCGGGTGAACGGCCGTGATCGCCCCCACCTTTTTTAACTGACGCAGCGCTTTAAAGGCGGCTTCATCATCCAGCTTGTAGCCATAGGTTAAGTAGAGCTTGAAGCTGCTGATACCTTCCTCGTGAACCATCGCTTCCATCTGCCCAAGAATGGCGTCATCTATATGCTGAATAACGCCGTGGAAGCTGTAGTCGATGACAGCACTTTCTTTGGCGTACGCCTTATAAACCCGCAGCTGATGGAACAGATCGCAACCTTCCGGGCCAAAACCCATATGGTCAACAATGGTGGTCGTACCGCCACAGGCGGCAGATCGCGTTCCGGTGAAGAAATCATCACACGAACGGGCAATGCCAACATCAATATTAAAGTGCGTGTGCACATCAATGCCGCCGGGAACAAGCACAAGCCCTTCTGCATCAATAACCTCGCACGCCTGGGCCCCCGCATCTATGTGCGCCGCAAGCGCGGCAATTTTGCCATCAGTAATCAGCATATCGCCCTGAAAGGACGTTAGATGATCACTGATAACAGCACCTTTAATAAGCAAAGACTTTCTGCCACCCTGCTGCCCGACATCGCTACTCACAACATTGCGCCATTCACCTACCATACGGCTCCGCCCAGTTATCAGATACTTGAATATTTGCCCTGCCAAACCACATCGCGGTAGTTCACCGGGTCGGTCTCGCCTTCGGTGCTCAGCAACAGCACAACTGAATCTTCATTCAGATTCAGGCTCTGCATTAACTCCGCCTTATTGTCGCTGAAATGCACGGCTGCCAGCAGGCCGGTACCAATTGCGCCGGACTCACCAGAAACAATACGCTCGTCCCCCGCCAGCGGGTTACCCAATACGCGCATACCCAATGCAGGCACTTTATCTTCAACAGAAACAAAATGACTTGAACAATTACGCAGCACATCCCAACTCAGTGGGTTTGGCTCGCCACAGGCCAAACCAACAGCAATGGTTGCCATGTCGCCGCCTACGTTAATCATTTCACCCTTTTCGCTGGAACCAGAGCGGTAGATGCAGTCGGCCTGATCCGGCTCAACAATAATCGCCTTTAAATCACTGGCACCCAGCTCTTCGGCCAAATAGCCCAGAACACCCGCCGCCATAGCGCCTACACCGGCCTGCAACACCACATGGGTTGGCTTGGGCAGCCCCTGCTCGGCAATCTGCTCAATGGCCTCAACCGCCATGGTACTGTAGCCCTGCATAATCCAGGTTGGGATGTCGGTATAGCCTTCCCATGCGGTATCCTGAACAATCTTCCAGTCATTCTGCTGGGCCTTTTCAGCCACCATGCGCACGGTATCGTCATAGTTCATATCGGTAACAATACACTCTGCACCGTGCGAGCGGATATTCTTCACCCGCTGCTCAGCCGCCCCCTTGGGCATATAGACAATAGCATTCTGACCCAGCTGTTCCGCAGCCCAGGCCACACCGCGGCCATGGTTGCCATCGGTTGTGGTGGCAAAGGTCATCTTTTCATCGACTTCGTTTTTCAGTTTATCGAAATCGAACTGTTCAATACCCCAACCGAACTCTTCGCACAGCAAGCGAGCAATGGCATAAACACCGCCGAGCATTTTGAAGGCGTTGAGGCCGAAGCGGTAAGACTCATCCTTTACCAGAATGCCCTTCACGCCCATCATTTCTGCCAACGAGCTCAAATCGCGCAGCGGCGTCGGCTCGTAGCCCTGCAAGCCCTTGTGAAATTGACTTGCCTTGCGCGCTTCGGCCACTGAAAACACCGGGCTCAACTCTCCGGTAAAATGCTTATTCGCGTTAATATCGATTTTAAATTTGGCCAAAACGTAACTCCTGATCATTTAGCTTTAGCAACAACATTCCAATTTTTGTGCCACTGTTCAGCGCCGCATGCTCTTTGGAGGTGCAAAACGGAATACCGGCAGCATCCTCAGTATCGCCGGCTACTGCAACTGTTTGCCGTGCCCGGCTATTCCTTTATCACCAAAGAAAACGCGGCAGGCCACACACCCTGCCGACTGCATGGCATTCAAACTGATAGAGCAAAACCATTAGCCAATCAATTTGATCGATCAAACCAGAAAAATGATAGTTACTGGCACAACACCTGCTTTGCCATATGCAAAACCACTGGAACAACCAAACCCAATGACAGAAGCCGCATTCGCCCCGCAAACCGAACAGACCAATCTGGAGCCCATATTCACCCAACTGATCAACTACATGGATCAGGGAATTCTGGTTTTGGACAACAGCAACAGCCTGCTACACGCCAACTTGCCGGCGCTGAAAAACCTGCGCATCAACCCTGCTGAACAAAACAACCTGACCATCAGCATTCGCTCGCTCATACAGGATACCAACAGCATGGAAACCGCTCAGCACGTTGTTTCCATTAACGGCCGCGAAGAACTGATCGTTGGCCAGCTGTACAGCGGGGAATATCAAAAGCTGTTTTTAATGTCGTTCTATCAGCCGCACCTTCCGGAAACATCCTTTGAAAGCAACAGCGCCTTCGAGGGTGTTATTGGCGAAAGCGAACGAATGAGACGCCTGAAAACACTGATTACCCGCATTGCTCCGGGGCCTTCCAGCGTATTGATCAACGGCGAAAGCGGTACCGGCAAAGAGGTGATTGCCAACACCATACACAAGCTCAGCAACCGCGCGCAAAACCCCTTTATTGCAATCAACTGCGCAGCCATTCCCGATCAGCTTCTGGAGAGCGAACTGTTTGGCTACACCAAAGGTGCCTTTACCGGCGCATCCAGCAAAGGTCGCATTGGCTTAATTCAGGCAGCCAATAAGGGCACGCTCTTTCTGGATGAAATTGGCGATATGTCTCTGCAATTACAGGCCAAACTGCTACGGGTGCTGGAAAGTCGCGAAGTAATGCCCGTTGGTTCCAATACTGCAGTTCCGGTAGATATCCGCATTATTTCAGCCACCAACCGCAACTTTATGGATTTGATCGCACAAAATAGCTTCCGGGAAGACCTGTACTACCGGCTCAATGTCATCCCATTGCACCTGCCGCCACTGAAAGAGCGCCAGGGCGATATTCACCTATTGATTAATTACTTTATGGAAATTCACACCCGCAAGCTCAGCGTAGCCTACCCGGGTATGACACAGGAAACATTGGATTGCCTGAACCGCTACCCCTGGCCGGGTAACGTGCGAGAGCTAAGCAACCTGGTGGAGTACCTGATCAATATTGTGCCGGAAGGCGATCAGATCAGCCTGGATTTACTGCCGCCACATTTTACAGAATCTGCCCAGCAAACACCGGCCACTTTGACTGCCACACCGGCATTCAGCACTCATCAGCCAATGCAAAACACCAGCAAACTCAGCCTGGAAGAAATGGAAAAACAGAGTATTGAAGACGCCATCGCAAGGCTGAACAGCCGTCAGGCAGTAGCCGATGAACTCGGCATTGGCATTGCCACGCTCTACCGGAAGATCAAAAAATATGGCTTGGGGAAATAGCGAAAACAGCTAGTTATGCCAACTGCAGGCTTGGGCCATTAAAGCCCAGCCTGCAAAGAAAAACCTCAAGTAAGGGTATTAACCCATTGGCCAATGCCCAACGCCTCCATCACAAACTCAACGGAAAGCGCCGCCAGAATCATACCCATTAAACGAGTCAGCAACGAAGCGCCACCCTCTCCTATCACCTTAATAATGCTGTTAGAGAACCACAACAACACCAGCGTTGCCAACAGCACCGACAGCATTGTTGCCGTGGTTAACACCTGCTCCGTTACGGTGTAAACGTGGTTATCGGTAATCAAAATAACCGCCAAAATGGCACCGGGTGAAGCTGTAGCGGGAATTGCCAGCGGAAACACAGAAATATCATGCCTCGACTCGCCAGATTCATTCGACGTGCCCTGTGAAAATATCATCTGCAGTCCGAACAGGAACAGGATAATACCGCCGGCCACCTGGAACGAAAGCAAACTAATACCCATAGCATTGAGAATTATCTGCCCTACCAGAATGGCACCTACCAAAATCAACGCCGCATACAAAACTGTTTTCATGGCCGTCTTCCTGCGATCTTTTGCAGAGAGCTTCGCCGTTAAACCGACAAAAAGTGCCATTGTTCCTATCGGATCAATCGTGGCCCAAATTATCAAAAAATCGTGCAAAATTTTATCGATCATTTATATCCTGAATAGTCATTAGTGCGGTCTGGTGGAAGGTAAAAAAGATAGCAAACCATCATGACTGAAGATTATACAGTATCAGGCACAAGACTTGCTAATAACCGTTCTCATTATGGGAGTGCGTCAGCTAAATTCAACTTCAGAAAAGTGCGGGTTTTCAATACCCGCCTTCAGTATGGCAATCGAGTCTAAAACCACTAGCACCTCCGCCCCGTCAACGCTCAGCTTTAAGCATTCTTCGCGCTGGCCATTTCGGGCAGTATCAAGGGCGATGCCATGCAGCACCTCACCAGAGCGCAAGGTAACCCGCACCGGGTAATTAAACATGCATACAATCTCTACATAATCGTAGTTGTTGCAGCTGATCATTGGTTTAGCCCCCTTTTTTGCCGAAAAAGCAGTAAGCCCGCTTCTGTTTAACTCTGTTGAAGCAGCACCAGGCTGCTCTGGTCTACCTGAATCAAGCCACGCCGCGGCCGGTCCAGATCGATAATAATAAAAACGATCAGTGATATCAGGAACGAAACCATGATGGTCGGTGCCAACACTCGCCTGCCACTTAGCCCGCTGGAATAGCCCAAAATTACACCAGAAGCAATAAACACCAAAAACAGCAAATATATAACCACCTCAGGAACATGCATTTGCAGCAAAGCGCTTCGCTTTCCCTGACTATCGAACATATCATTTAACGAAGTAATAAAGGCACCGGTTGTAACCGGCCTTGGGTCCTCATAGGCTGCATTTACAGCCAGGTTCCAAAGCTCATCTTGCACCCCACCTATTTGCGCCGCATAGACCTTACGTTCTTCTATCTGGGTTAAATCCACCTTTCCGGCATCAATGCGGTACTTCAGGTACTTTTGAAGCAACCGGTGAGCCTCACTACGATAAGACACGGGCAGCAGCTGAACCCTTAGCATAGCGGTTCCAATACTGTTAGCTTCCGATATAAGAGCCTCGCTGCGGTTGTCATACCGCTGCATCGACATACTGAAGGTAAAGCTCAGCAACAACGCCAGCAAACCCAAAATACTCGCCTGAATGGCACCGGTTAACGTCTTCATCTCTTCATCGGTACGGTTCTGAATAAACCGCCCTATATGAAAGCCAACCTCATTAAACAAAACCATGAAGGTGAACAGCGCTACGGTAATAACAATACTCGAATAATTAAACAGGAACGGGCTTTGATCCATAACGGAACCTCACTGCGAGTCTGAAAGACTGACCAAAACAATACTTTCAGCGTAGCGGAAATATCCGTCGATGAGCCTTTATTTGGAAGGGTAAGGAGTCTGCCGGCAAGCCTATGCAATAACCGAGTGGCCAGCCAAACTCAGCCTCATAATGTGCTGCGGCCCAGCATTGCCGCCGTGAAACAGATCACCGGTATCTTTGAAACCGCCATTCACATAGCAATTGTACGCACTCTTGTTTTTACAGTTAACGGTGAGCACTGCAGAAGCCCAGCCTGAATAAGTTATCGTAAGATACGGCTCTAAAGCCAAAACAGCAGCCTTACCGTAACCCTTCCCCTGGTGGCCAGAATCTATAAAAAACGTTCGCAACCCAAGCTCATCTGATCCGGCAAACGAATAGTTGCTGGAATAGCCAACATCTATATTGAAGAACCCCACTATCTTTTTATCAGCAGTGATTACATGTAAATGCCAAGTATTCGGAACCTCTTGCAGCAGATCAGCCAGAACGCCAACAAACTTCACCTGATCGTCAGCGACCGAGAGCGTTTTAATCTGATCTAATTCAGAATCAGCAGCCTTTCTTATTTCTACCATAAAATGAACATTCCAGAGGGTTGTTTACCGTATGTATTTACTGCGACGTCGTTAACGATTGAATTGATTGTTAAATTACCGTTCCATCGCGAAAGCTGGATAATTTATAAGCTTTATCTAACTCATCGGGTGATGCATTTGAGCCACTAAACTGAAGTACAACCTTTTTACCTGACAACTTTTCTCTTAACTTCCATGCAGCCATAATCGTTGAACTTCCCGCACCTTCCATTAGGTTTTTAGTGTGGTGAGCAGCTAAAGCTATACCCTGCAAAATCTCCTGCTCTGATAGGAGAACAAAGTCATCTAATTTATCCTGATAAATACTAAAAGTAGTTTCGTAGGCTGTACCTGTGGCAAAGCCACCTGCAAAAGTTTGATTGGAGCTTGCGACAATTTCCTTGCTACACCATGACTGATAAGCCGCCGAAGATAATACCGCTTGAACAGCATAGATACTAATTTCAGGAGATATGGATTTTAGTACCGTAACCCCTGATGCCACTTCGCTACCACCGCCTAACGGTAAAATCACAGCATCAATATCTGGGATATCTTCGATGATTTCGAGAAACTCAGTGCCAACACCATTTATCACAAGTGGCTCGTTTGCTGGATGAACGTAGTAGTAACCTTTTGTTTGATTAGTTTCAGCTACGACCTTGGCCGCTTCATCAAAGTTCTCTCCGGCCTCAATTACGTCAGCACCTGCACTTTTAATTAACTCAATTTTCACAGGGTTAGAGCCAACAGGCACGACGACAATCGCAGGTATATCAAACAGCTTAGCTGAAGTGGCAACAGATAAACCATGGTTACCAGTCGAGAATGTGACTACTCCATTCGCTTTAGCTTTTTTGAGGTGTGACATTATATTTATGCCACCTCTAATCTTAAAACTTCCTGTTATGTTTTGGTTTTCATGTTTCACATAAACTTCACAACCAAGCAATCGGGATAAGCCATCATACTTAACTAAAGGTGATGGTTTCATATAAGCTGAAACCACCTTTTTTGCCTTATATACCTCATGAAGAGATATAGGGTATTCTTTTAAATGTTCCACTGTGCTTCCTTGTAACGCCCAGCACAGCTGGTGGCATAGCTGGCACGTAATTGCGCAGCAATTTGAGTGACAGGTTTGCCAGTCCGATGCTGCTGATTGTTAGATTCAGCCATTATAGACATTCTCTTATAA
>NZ_SLZR01000005.1 GCF_004341165.1 Reinekea marinisedimentorum | reverse complement strand
TTAGCTGATCCATTGAGGTGTCCACTTAAAATTAGGTGGACACCATCATTAGGGTCTTAGGCGAGCTTGAACAGATGAGTTGGCCGGACGCTTACTACTAACTCACCATACCATCCGAAAAGACACCTATTTATTGCAATATTAAAAGAGCTCAAACCACACCTAAGGTTCCTTAGCCATTAGTAATCCGAGTTGTATTGCAACCACATTTCGTTGTGAAAATAATTATATGGGTCATAGACATCACCGAAATTAGATGATTGCGTCCAGTTATCGACATAATCAAAAAAGGGTTGATGATCCCAGTTCTCTTCAACGCCAATCATCCGCGCACATAAAGATTCAGCAACCCAGGTTGGCGAATTGACCGAACTGTAATTACTGCTTTCGTCACCTCTTGAACAATATCGAATGCCATACAGACCATCACCATAGGTTTGGCAGTTTTCGGCGAAACCATGCTCAATTGGATATGTTCGGCTGGTTACATTCAGCATACCGCTGTGATTTAACGCCTTGCCGGCATAAAGAATAGGGAGAAGCCGTCCAGAATGATGCCCGCCATTGGCCGGGAAATATTGACCTACTTCAATCATGCCGTAGTTATCAATACCTATTTGAACCATATTCGCGATCAGTGCTAACCGGTATTCATCGGGCCAATCCAGCGCTGAGGCGAGGCAGGCCGTACCAATCGTACTGGTTAAATTGCCTCCATAACCCGGCATATTATTTATTGCATGAAGTCCACGGCCTAAATATTCAAAATGATGATCGACCCAGGGGCGAATGGTTTGTTCAATGATCGTATCCGCTGACGGTGTTGTTTCACCCACCGAATCAACCCTTGGAATATGACTCAGTGACAAATCAGAAAAAGTAAACTCATACGCTTCTTTATCCGGATCAGAATAAGGCGGCCTGAAATGACCTTCCGAGGCAATTGTTGAAATAACCGTTAATATTCCGTGGGAGACTATCCAGCCTTGCCGGTTATTAGTCCCTTCAAAGGTTGGATCAGTTAATGAGGAGACAATCGAGGTATTCACCTCAGCCGAATAAGGAAAACTTAAGCGTAAACTTGCATCGTATAGTGCCAGGCCGCTCTCATAGCCCTGGTAGGTATCTGGCCCGGCCGCAGGGTTTGCTATAGAACCGTTCGAGTTTGAATAAGGCTCTGGCGTTACACTTTCAATAACGACTGGACCGGTTATCCAACAATCACCGGTAATGTAAGCTCCGGCATTATGGTTTACACCCTGAACCACCCATTCATACTCATAATGTCTTAAGTGTGTGTTGCCATCTATTTCAACTATTTCACACTTATCACCGTATACCTCGGGCGTTTCTACATCCGGGTCTTCTGGATCAACCGGGTCCGTTGGGTCGGTCGGGTCTGTTGCGACAACATCACTTTCTGGCCAACTTAATTGAGCGACTTCAATAGCGCCAGTATCAGCGCTCCACAAGGTCAGGTTAGTAATGCCTGCTGTCTCATCCGTACCTGTTCGGTAAGCGGCATTAACAATTAAATCAACAGCATCTGTCTCATCAGCATATTCGCCAACAGAAACCGAATACAGTCGCGAAACAACATTGGTTTGAATGGTCACTTCATACCAGACACCAGGACTGTAATAAAAAGCTACGTCCGATCGATAATCACTGCCATCGCGAACATCTATTTGTCCGGAAGGTGCAAACCTAACGGTTGCTAACAGCCCATCAAAGTCATCAGCTGCAGCAGAAGAGAGCGCAACAAAACCATCCATTTGTGCGGATTCGGCACGCATCAAAAATGTTGTGGTCATATCACCTTGAATCAAATTTTGGTTGGAATGAACCCATTCATTATCAGCCCTATAGTCTGGCTCGATGGTTTCTGAATCGACCACATCCACTTGCTCCGCATCCCAGACAAGACTACCAAGCTCTAAAGAACCTATTATACCCGAGGTCCAAAGCGAGGCATAAGACACAGAAGAAATAGCCTCCGAGCCCGATCTAAAATCAGCCCCCTGCACAAGCAAGGTTAACGAGTTGCCCTTAAGGGCCACACTCACATCATAGGTTCTCGTTGTAAAATCAACATCTATCTTAATTTCATACCATTGATCCTCGATGTAAGTAAAATCAACATCGGCGCGGTATTCATCTGCATCTCGCGCTTCCATTAGGCCGCTGGGTGAAAACCTAACGCTCGCAATTGCCGCGGAAGAATCATCAATATCACTCTCAGACAGAGAGATCACACCATCCATATTAAGGCTGCCAGGCCGAACCTCAAAAGTAGCACTTAAAACACCTGATGCCTCCGATTGAGAAAAATGCATCCACCCTTCATTCACTTGAAAGGGCGAATCAGGAGATACCTCTTCCGAATCGGTTATATCAGAAATGATATTTTCTAAATCCTGCTGTGCTTCCAAACACCCTGCTAATCCACTTACCACCGCAATTAAAAGTGCAGCGTTCAAAATAGTCTTCATAATCATTTCCCTGAACATTGAAAGCTAACCGATTTCTATTCAAAATCGCCATTGTAAATCCACATTAAATCTACTATTTCTTGAAAGTTGTATTTAGACCGGCATCTCATATTTGAAATCAAACATTAAAATATGAGAACAAGCGCGTAGTTTTTAACCGATATTAAAAATGTACGCTTAGCGTGCTGCCGTTAGATTGGTAATGAGGCCTTTCGTAGTTAAAAGGTGGTGGGCTTTGAAGTTGAATTCTCATTTTGAGAAAAGCGTTAAAGGCGTTGCCGGAAGGCTGGATTCGTTGACGCCGAAGTTACCTGATCTGGGTTATCAGCGAATACTAACGATTGGTGCATTGCTTACTTATAGATGCCGCTCTCTAAACTGAAAAACGCAGTCAGGCTGACGTTTTGGCATACCCGAATCATCGAGCTTGGCATAAGGCTTATTGAAGCAGGCGGTTTGGTAGCTGGCGCTGCGCAAGCCTTCTGATAAAGAGAAGGCTATGCGGCTAGGCGTTCGATTAATTAGATGGGTGTCTGGTTAACTCACGTCTTGAATCTTCGCTGAACTGCGAAGCAAACCGTTACCTAACTTTGCGCATGGCCCACTAGGGCCGGTACTGTTGTTTTATAGAATAACATCAATACGGCTTCGGAATTGAGGCACCTATGAATAATAGCTGAATGTTGGCTTTTAGTTGTTCAGAAAATTTAGCTAGGGGTAACAGATGACTGTTGCCCCTAACGCTCGCTTAACACTCTAAATTTTGAAATCAGTTTACTGTAGATCCTCACCTACTAAGTAAGCGCCTTCCGGTCTTTCATAGGCTGTATAATCTACTTTTGGTACTTGGCTCAGTCTATATTCAATTTCTAACATTATATCCATTTCATCGGTACTCATATAACCATCTACTTGGGTAGTTGACCAAGTTATGCCAGCGAAAGCATCAATAATGGTTCGAGTAAAACGATAGGCTTGCTCTTCCTCAAAAACAAGATCGGACGATGCGTTGCTCCACGTTTTCCTTATTGGAAACCAGGCATGCTTAAGTGCATAGTTGATGCCATCATATGTATCCCAAGGCGTTTCTACCATATCTGGAATCGTATACTCTTCATATGCCCAGGAATTAGGTGGAGCACCTTGACCCAAGGGTGTGATATGGCCACCTGTGAAATCCATATATTCATTTATCACTTCATGTTTTACAATTTTGTAATCACGTTCATCTTCATCATCCACACCATCAGTATCAACATAAAGATAATCTCCTGCATCGTCAGTGAAATACTCTTTACCGTCATTAATTGCAATTGCCCACGTTGGGTCGACACTACGTAGTGTCGCGATGAAGTCGGACAATTTGCCAGGCAAGTTATTAACGTTATCTAACCAATAGCCATCAACTAAACCATCAAACCTTTCAACATAACCCAATACTAAATGGCGCCAGGCCGCTCCTTCGTCACCATCCCATTCGGATTCATAATAATCTTCCCATGCTGCTTTTATCTCAATTTCATTATCCGGGTCGGTATCTTCAATCATAGATGGGCCAGCTGTATTGAGATACAAAATCACCTTTTTGCCAGCACTACGGTAAACATCAATAACATCAAAAATTATTTGTTCGTTACCAATCTCAGGTACCATATCTGGATGGATTGCGGCAACATCAATGTTATTGTTTTCTCTCACTGTAAAAAGAAAAGCGTGGGCGGGGTGAGTCAAGGAGGTAATGACATGGCCAGCGGATGGAAGATTCGAAACAATTTCTTCTGCACCTGATACCCAGTCTGAAGTGACGGCAGATTCATCTAATTTGTATCCACCATCAACTCTTTGGGTTACTCCCCAAGACCCGGCCAACCAGCTAGCATTATTTTCACTGTGCAGGTTATCAACCTCAAGCTGACTAAAATCAGAATTACAACTCAGGGTAAAAGTCGCCACAAATAAGATTGATAGGTCTAATTTTATACTTCTAATCAAGAAAATGCCTCGTAATTCTACTAAATCGATACACGGTCAGTTTTAGAACAAATTAACTTATCACATTGATGCAGTGTAAAATGTGAACCGCTCTAATTAGGTTGAAATTGAGGTATGGAAATTATTACAACAATACTGATTTCTCTGGGCGTGAAATAGCTATCTGCCTTTCAAGAATTGTCCAAATTCACAGGGTTCACTGCGGTGGATTAAGGAAACGACCAGTCTATAGATTGTCACTGTTAATTTATATTTTTTATGAAAATCTCATGATAGGAGTATCGCTAGCCTAGTGGGCTATGCGTAAAGTTTGGTCACTAAGGAGCACAGTAGTTCAGTGAAGATCAAGGCGAAAAAACGCAGTAAAAGTGACGCTATTTCAAGGTTTTTCAACGAAGATCTTCGCTGACCTGCGAAGCGAACCGTTACCTAACTTTGCGCATGGCCCACTAGTAATGAGTAGATTGTTTCAGCTTGTCGTTTTGTGAGTGTTGTACCGTGAGATGAGACACATAAGACTCTTTCAGCGTAATGTACTATTTTCAACTCAAAATGCTTCTACTTCCATTGATCACTAAGTCGTCTTCTTTCTAAGTAGAAAGTCAAACACTGAATTTTCTTAAGTAGTGAAAAATGTATAGAACCTCCATGTTAATAGTTATTTTCAGCAGCTTTATTGTCGGTTGTAATGTAGCTTCGTTTAATGAAGCTGACAATACTGAAGTGACCAGCATCGAATTAACACTCGAGAATGCTGAGGAAGAAGTTGCCTACTCCGCCAACCTTTATGACTATGTAGCTTATGACACCCGCTTAACTGAGTTAGATCTCAGCATGAACAATGCTCCGGATTGGTTAAGCATCGACACAGACGGCAACCTGTATGGAACGCCCACAGAAACCGATATTGGCGATTACAGCTGGCAGATTAACCTTAACGATAACTATACCGCGACCGCGAGTTTAACGGTTCTCAGTCGTGAGGGCGCCCTGGTCGTTGCCTTGGGTGAATTAACCGAAGCCCCAGACGTTTTTGATGAGAACGGTGATGAATTAGCAATTGATACAAGTTCAGGTGAACTACAAGCCATCTTTTTTGATGCCCTCGACTACGAAGGTAACTCAACTCGAGCTTACGCCTGGATCGGCATTCCGGCAGATATCACAACTCCCGTTCCCGCAATGGTTTTGGTTCATGGCGGTGGTGGTACGGCTTATAGTGATTGGGTAGAGGAGTGGAATGAACGCGGCTATGCGGCCATAAGTATTGCCGTAGAAGGTCAGACAGATGAAGCCAGTTCTACGGGAGGCTGGTCTAAGCATGAATGGGCAGGTCCGTCGCGCAGTGGTATCTACAATGACGCTAACCCTGAAAGGTCCTCCTTATATGTCGATGTGCCTGACCAATGGATGTATCACGCCGTAGCAGACACTATTTTAGCCAACTCCTTACTGCGTTCTATTGATGTCATTGATGCCGATAAAATCGGGGTAATGGGTATTTCCTGGGGCGGCGTCATCACGAGTACTGTGATGGGGCTCGACGATCGCTTCGCACTTGCGATTCCTGTCTACGGATGCGGCCACCTTTATGATGCCGAAAACTGGTGGAGTAATACGCTTAGCTATAACACTCTATACAAGGAAGTGTGGGACCCTATGGTACGTATGGATAACGCCACCATGCCATCACTCTGGTTATCCTGGTCCGGAGACAATAACTTTGGCATGGACAGTTTTGCCTACAGCTATGAAGCTGCTGCTGGCGATCATATGGTGTCGTTAATTCCTGATATGGGCCATGGTCATGGGGCTGGCTGGAATCCATCAGACAGCTACGAATTTGCTGAAAGTATTTTTAGCACTGGAATTTCATGGTTTGAACAGATCTCTCTATCTGAAGATGCTCAGCCGGGCGACGATGTCAGCATGAACTTTATTTCTACTAAAGAGCTGACCAGCTATTCACTGCGTTATACGACCGGTACCGGATTTACCGGCGATCTCGACTGGCTTGATGAAACCGCCACTTTGACCGAGAGTATCGACGGTAGCTATAGCATTGACGCTACGTTGCCAGATGGTACTACTGGCTGGTATTTCAGCTTAACCGACGACGACGTTTACGCCAGTAGCGACTACAGCGAGATTATCCACTTATTCACCTCTCCTGAACAAGAACTGCAGCTGCAAGTTGCCGGTGGTGATAGCACCGCTAGTGGTGAAATAGAACTTTCGTTTACTGGTCCTACTAATATCGACATCCAGAAAATGGAGTTCAATGGTAGTGACTATGCAGACGCTTTTAGTGTCGACCTAGAGCCAGAAATAGAACTCGATGCCGACTACCCAACCGAAACACTCACCGTTACCTTTGATAACAGCGTTGCTGAGCTTGAAAGTGGAAGTAGCGTTACAGCCACGCTGACATTTACCTGGGAACATTTAGACGGTGGCAGTGACTCGCTTGATCTTTTCGTCACCGCAACTATTGCACAATAAAACCAACGCATAGCTTTGAAAAAACGCTTTAGAGTATTTGCTGGTAAATTTGATTCACTGAAGCAGAAACTGCCTGATCGGGGCGGACTATCAGTGATTTCTAAACGTGGTGCGCTACTCACTTAGAAAATCGATCGAACTAAGCAGAAGAGTTCAGTCAGGCTGAAGTTTAGACATGCCTGAAATCATTGGTATTGGATTAAAACGTATTGAGTCTGGCAGCTTGATCGCTGTCGCGATACAAGCTGATCCGCAATGAGAAGGGTTGTACGTTAGTTTAATCTTTTAGGTGGGTGTTTGGTTAATTAGGTGTCTGTGGATACCCCATTTAATTCACGGTACTTACTTAACTGACTGCATCTGAAACCACTTGGTTGCGACCCTTCTTCTTGGCTTGGTAGAGCCGCTCGTCAGCCAATTTTACGAGCGTTTCGCAATGAACAGCCTGATCACAAACCAGCGTAGCCACACCTAAACTGACGGTAACGTATTTCCCGATTGCAGAGCCTTCGTGGGGGATGCTCAGCCTGGCTATTTCATCCTTAATGCTCATGGCAATAGCGGTTGCACCCGCGTGTTCCGTTTCTGGCAGAATACAACAAAACTCTTCACCGCCGTAACGGGCCGCCAGGTCTTGTGGTCGTTTGAGTTTGCTCTGGATAACGGCAGCCACTTGTTTCAGGCATTTATCCCCAGCCAGGTGGCCATAGGTGTCGTTAAAGTCTTTAAAGAAATCCACATCGATCATGATCACAGAAATGGGTGCGTTTAGGCGGCGCATACGCTGGCATTCGGCCTCTAAAACATCGTTGAAGCAACGGCGGTTGGCCAATCCGGTCAGGGCATCGGTGAGGCTGAGGCTTTCAAGCTCATCACGGACTTTGTTCAGTTCAGCGAAGCTCCTCAACCGTACCCAGTAAGTGTGAAGCGTATAGAATGCCAACGACCACAAGATAACTAGTGCAGCTGCAGATAACCAAACCCGCTGCCGCCAGTCCGCCTGCCAGTCACGATCCGCTTCGCCAACCACAACCACAAACGGTAACCCTTCAACCTTGCGAATACCGTACAGGCGCGGTTCGTTATCTAACGGAGAGATGTCTCGAAAAGTTTTGTAGCTTTCACCGGAGGCAATGAAGGCTTCCACTAATGGGTCGTTTACTTTTTTACCCAGTTCTTCCGGCTTAGCGGGCTTTCTTGCCAGCATACGGAGGTTCTGATCAGAGATGGCTATCACGCCATGGGTGTCGACCGATACCTTTTCGAGCCATGTTGAAAAGAAATCCAAATTCACGCCAATGCCTGCCAGCCCAGTGAACGCCTCTCCGGGGAATTTTCGAGTTTGAATCACCATCAGTTCACCAATATTGCTGGTAAACATGTTTGAAACGTAGGTTTGAATATCTGGATTATCCCTGGGCACGCTGCACCATTCACGATTGCTGGCATCAAAACCCACAATGGCAGGGGTATGCGTCATAATGCAGTTTTCATCATTCAGGCCCGTACCATTTGCATGCGGGAATGTTTTACGCTTGTCGTCGATGTATTTCGAGATGCGAGCATGCGCCTCGGCATTGACAGCTGGATATTGAAGCTCTGAAACGGGCACCGTGAGGACAATATCACGGAGAATATAATCCGAAGCAGCAAAGGCGCCTTTTATCCACTCGGCAATCAGGATACTGGTGCTTGCAACGCGCTCTTCCGCTTTAGCTTCTTCCCGTGATAAGGAGTATTGCAGCTCATAAAGAGTCATACCGCCAATCAGCAGGCAAAACACAACGCAGTAGATAAGGCTCTTTTTACGCTTGATCATAGGTTTGTGTACCAACGATAATCGAGGTTTTCTGATCCCCTTGAAATATCGTTACTACAGCTGCTGAAATGCTCGGCAGTCAACAATATTGGGACTGTGCAGTGCAGTCTAGAATGTTTTAAATGATACAGCTAATCAGAGCGTCAAGAAGCAGCTATAAACATCTAGGTAATTAGGCTGAGAAGAAGGCTCTTAAACTGGACTCTACCTTCTTTATAACACAGTACTCAGTAGGTAGTGGGGTGATCACTATAATGCAGTCAGCCCAGTTAAGAAGCGCTCTTTATTTGTTTGTGAATTCGCTCAAAGCTAAATAATCACGCCTGCAGGACTTGATCACGAATGATTCGAGTAACGCCACTCTCGTTATTCGCGGGTGCTACAAAGCGAGCTAGCTTTTTAATTTCAGGGTGTGCGTTTTCCATTGCGTAACTGAAGTGCGTTTCTTTGAGCATTTCAATATCGTTAAAATAATCACCAAAGCTCATGCACTGCTGATAGCTGAAACCAAACCTCTGCCGTAGAATTTTAATAGCGGTACCTTTCGAAGCGGATTTCTCCATAAAATCTAACCAAACAGGCGCACTGACGACAACCTGGAGGGTTTCTGAAAACAGCGGGCTGGCCACCGGGTAAACATGCTTTTCGGTGCCATTGAAGTTTAGAACGGCAACCTTGATGATCTCATCGTCAACATGCAGCAAGTTATCTACGTGCTTTACCTTCGCATAGTATTTCCGGATTTCGCTGAGGGCTTCAGGGTTCTTAGTGTCAATGTAGGCAATGCCTTTGCCACATAAAACGATGTAGGTGCTTTCAATGGGGTGAATGCTGTTGATGATCTGTTTAACGCTCTGCTGATCAATAGTAGAGCTGTGCAGCTCCTCCCCCTGATGCATTACAAGAGTGCCATTATCGGATATAAACAGCATTTCATCTTTAATTGATTCGAAGGTTTCCAATAAGCTTTCATACTGACGACCCGACGCTGCAGCAAACATGACACCACGGGCCTTTAGCTGTTCGAATACCTCATAGAAATCATCGGGCAGTTGTTTATCGTCATTTAACAAAGAGCCGTCCATATCGGCGGCTATAAATTTGATAGGATTCACGGGCGGTTACTCTGCTTTAGGGTTCGGTATGGGCTTTGATGCCAGTGGCGTTTGCACCACTGGCGGTTGAATTATGCCGTAGAAGCAGAGGTAGATGAAAGCTTCAAAAGTGCTTATTAAAACGGACAGTTTTGTGGCTAAAGGCTACTTCTGAGTTCAGCCAATAGCTTTAAACTGTGGCTGCGAGCATCAGCGTTATAAATAGGCATGGAAACGATCAATTCATCTATATCGGTCATGGCAATAAATTTGGTTAACTTATCTTTCACACTGTCTTTTGTGCCAACCAAAGCGTATGTCAGTACATGATTAACCATCTGTTTATCGGCCAATGTCCAGCGCCCTTCCATTGAATCGACCGGCGCAGGAAAGCGGGTATTGCCACCTGTACGCATTTGCATAAACTTTTGTTGTACGGATGTAAATAAATAGTCAGCCTCGGCCTGGGTATCCGCCAGAACCACCATCATGCCTGCCATGCTGTAGGGCTTCGGGTTTTTCTCACTGGGCCGATAAGTCTCTTTATAAACACGCAATGCCTGTTGTAAATGGTCGGGCGCAAAATGAGACGCAAAGGAATAAGGCAAACCAAAATTCGCCGCCAGCTCCGCGCTGTAAAGGCTAGAGCCCAGCAGCCACAGCGGTACTTGAGTGCCTTGACCGGGCACGGCAATAACGGGCTGTTCTTCATTACTGAAGTAGGCCTGTAACTCTTTAATGTCTTGCGGGTATTGATCAACCGAGCCATGAAGGCTGCGGCGTAGTGCTTGTGCGGTGTTCATATCCGTACCCGGCGCTCGGCCTAAACCCAGATCGACACGGTTCGGGTATAGCTCTGCCAACGTACCAAACTGTTCGGCAATCACAAGCGGCGCATGGTTTGGCAGCATAACGCCTCCGGCACCGATTCTTATGGTCTTTGTTGCTGCGCCTATATTCGCCAAAATAACTGACGTCGCAGAACTTGCGATACCTTTCATGCCGTGATGTTCGGCCAACCAGTATCGTTTATAGTCTAAAGCTTCTGCTTCAACGGCCATTTTGCCTGTTTGCTTCAGAGAGTCTGCGACCGAATAACCTTCAGCCACGGTAGAAAGATCTAAAATTGAAAACGGAATCATATTAGCGCCACGTTGAAATACGTAGCTTTCTATATAGGGGCGGGTATTTGTTTAAACAAGTGATGGGAGTGTAAGTCTAAGTGCTCATTGACGCGTTTGTTAGCTTGGCCGAATTCAATCGACTGATACCTGTAAGCTATGATTCTTATGGTGTTCAAACATCATCGCTATATCTTCTGGTAATACTCTGCTTATAGACAGCATTGGTAAGTTACTTAACTCAAAAAAACCAATTTCAGATATTTCAATATTTACCTTAGGGTCGCCTGATACGAAGTTGCAAAGAAAAAACATTTTATAGATATGAAATGGATAAGTCGGAACATATGGATGAATGGCGCGATCCTTTACAGAAATAAGCCTTGGTTCATTTACCGTATAGCCGGATTCTTCAAAGACTTCACGCACAACACCCTGCGATGGTGTTTCACTCACATCCGCCCAGCCACCAGGTAGTGTCCAACAGTTATCTTCGCGTTCACGGACAAGAAGAATTTTATTGTTCTTGATGACACCAGCTCGCAAATCGATTTTTGGGGTTGGATACCCCGATTCAGGGATAAATAGATTTTGTACTCTTTGCAGAGAAGTATCACCCAGTTCGGCAAACATCTGATGCGATATATCAGCTATGCTTTCAAAGCGCTCAAGATCGTATTTATCCTTGGAATACACTTTGCCAGCTTGGCTCAATGCTTGAAGTTGCTTTGCCCATTCAATCCATTTACTCAAAATGACCCCTGTGAAGCGCTTGTTAAATTTTAAGATGGGTGGCTAAATAATTAGCTATCAGACATAAATCCAGCCAATGGTTAATTGTGCAGTTTAGCTATCGGGCGAAGTTCAACGACAGTGCTGCAGCTTATTAATGTTTAGGCCGTAGCACCACTTTACTTACTAATAAAGTAATTATTCCTGATAGAAGTATAACTACCACCCAAAACATTGGGTACCCGCGCATGTATTGAGGAGTAAAATCAGGTTTTACGCCCTCACAAGCTAAGCCCAAATTGTTCCAAACTCCTCCAGCGTCAAAGCAAGCATCTACACTAAAAAACGCTACTAAAAGCAATGCACTAATAACGAATACGAGGGTTAATACAATTCGTCTCATTCTCGAAAAAACCTAACGCCCAATTTTTGGGGCGAGTGAACGATAGTGAACGAGTCCTAAGCCCGCCGCGGAACGCGGTTTTTGGCGGGCGTGAACAGCTTTGGTTTGTTAAAATGGGTCTGCCTTTGAAGGAAGATTAACATGTTCAGCTTTGTCACCGCATACACTACAAGTACTACTAACTCGGAGCTTATAATCTACAAAGAAACTTAAAATTTTGAAAAAGTAAGGTGTAGCCTTATAAATTAAAAATATGACTAAAATATATCCCATTCCGCTTCTAGACCCAGTCCAAGTTCGCTCACCAAAGTCTCCTGAACTTATAGCCGATATCATTAGTGCAATAGTCAGCCATCCTATTAGGAATAGAATCCCTCCAAAAAAACCACCAAGAAAAACGATCCCTATTAAATCCCCCTTATTAGCTTTAAAGGAGACTTTTGGACGTCTCAATTTGTTACAGCACTGAAGTTTCATCTTTTACTTTTAATGCCCCTAAACAGTCGCGCAATGGAGCGCCAGCGGAATTGCGTCCAATGCCCGCCGCGGAGTGGTTTTAGGTGGGCATGAACTGCTTTGGATTGTTAAGAGTTAGATTAGCTCGTTCAGTACTGCAACTTCTGAAGAAGGCAAATAAATAACATTGACTGTTTCACCTGCTCTCAATGGAAACAATACTTTGGGGAGCTTTTCTTCCGAGAACTTCTTTAAAGCAATCCATAATTCATCTGGTATCCAATCTGAATTATCTACATTTTCAATGGTGATTGACTCGGCCGCACCTTCCAGTGTTAGCTGAACGCTTGCGCTCTCCCAATCATCACTTGAATCTACAGAAATATTTTGTATTTCAGCATCTTTAACTAACGAAAAACAAGACTTAACAATTTCAGGCAAATAGTCACTCGGGCAAACACCTTGCTCAAGTTCAAACCCAACTCCGACTTCCCTTAACGCGCAGCCTAAATCTTCCTCAAACACATGATCTACCGGATAGCCATTCTTTATATCCGCTTCATATGCCTCGATATCAAATAGATCTTTATCGATTTCGAGTCCATTCTTCTCACCCCAAGCTACCAGTTTTTCAATACGCTCTCTCATTTTTCATTCCTTTCACTTATGAATTAACGACTCTTAATGTTCGTAACAGGCGAAAATTTGGAGCACTAGCGGAAATTTTTCCATGCCTGCTTACGCTTGTTATATTTCTACTTGACTCAATCCGATAACGGCTGCCAAAGTTCTAAATCGCTCTCTAATATTAGAGGCATCATTGGTGCCCTGCTGAGACAACCGATCGTACTCTAACAAATCAAAACTAGACTCAGAATATTCGCTCTCAGCGACTCTTCTGTTTTCATAAAGCTTTTCTCGGAAATCTATTAGCTTTCTTCTAGTTATTTTTGATTCTTCACCTAGCTCAATAGCCTTCTTGAAAATCAGATAATACAAGACCATATTACCTTGCGCCCTCAGTAGATCATCGGAAGCAACGAAGAGGTTAGACATGGCATCTAGTACAACCATTACTGAATCGCGAGCGTTATCCACTTCTTGATTTTCTACCTGGTTCTTTTTAACAAAGCTGTCCAAATATGCTTTCTTCGTGTCTACAAGTTTATTGGTTGTGGAAAGACTATGCTCTGTTAATAGAATCCTTCCTGCAACCTCCATGTGCTGATACCGATTATTTTTAAACTTTACCCTGTTCAAAAACAACTCATGTTGAGCTATTCCCCTTATAGCATTAACAACTGTTCCACCTAAGGCATTCCGTTTCTCTGCCGCATTGAGCGGAACAGCCTCATTTAGTCGTGAAAACATGTCTTCTATTAGGTCTTCATCATCGGTGCTAACCCCGACAATAGGGAGCACAAATGAATCAAATTGAATGCGAATGCGTGGGTATTCCTTGGCAATATCTTCGTAACTTAAGCCCGATAGCTTGATATCTGGGTCTCTTTGATACTCAAAATCATCAGAGAGTGTAAAAGAGCCCTCTATGAATTTCCAAATCGTTTCTAACCTCTGCCTGCCATCGATTACTGAATATGAAATTCCCGTTTTTGCCTTTTCATCTCTGTCATATATATGGAAATAAATCTTTGGAATATCGTAATCATTTAAAATCGAATCAATTAAAAGCTGCCTTTTTTCAAGGGGCCATACATCACCCATTCTTTGATATGGAGGATCTAATTTTATTTCATCCTTTTCGGCATATATAAGCATTGTGGTTGTATTTTTTAGAGGTGAGGTTTCTATGTAGCTCATTTGATGCCCTCTTTGATGATATCCCCAATACTAGACAGCTCTGGAAATAGTTGAAATTTCGTGTAGCCCAACAAGGCCAATTGATTTTTAATTCTTTCTTTAGAGTTCGCAGGAATAACAAATTTTAACGTATGCGATCTATCTCCCACCTCCTCAATTGGAATGTTTTCGTGATGATGAATTGTAAAAACACCAAGTTGAGCCTGAATTCTGGCATTATTTCTAGTGGCAATTGTGGCCACTGGAAACAGTTGAATTCGTGAATTGCTTTTCAAACTCTCGACTGAATAGCTTTCTAGCTCTTCATCATCAAATGATGGAATAAAGCCTTCTTCTTCTTTATTGTTTATTCTTGCATGCTTATTCAGTTCAGATGGGTAAAGCAACCAAAGTGCACCATCTTCTTCTCCATGTTTTTCTATATTTTCTACTGCAAAATAAAGCGCTACTAAAGGGCTTTCACTCCAATCAAGAAGTCTTGTCGGAACACCGTAATGCTGCATGAGAAACAACCAATCGAATGACTCTTTTGGACTGGTTTCTATAAGCATTGCAGCACTTTGCTTGAAACGCTTTAGTAGTGTTGACTCTGACTGCCTACCATCGAGACGCAAGTAGTAAGGGGTGAGCGACCAATCTTTAGAACCCTGCCCTCTATACCAGATAGATTGAACCTGATCTTTTTGTATTTCTTCAAGTCGCTCAAGGAGCTCTTGTACTGAATTAATTTCCATTTACTCTCCTTGAAATATAACGCCTACAGCACGCGCGAGTTTACGAGTCGCGTGCCTGTGTTTGTTATAGCGCTTTTTACGTACTCAATTGCGCCCTTGAAAAGTGGGTGCCAGTTCTCGTCCAACTGGCTATCTAATGCCTGCCAATAAAATCTAAAAGTATGACCATTATCATCTAGGCAAGAGTGCTCCCATCGTTCTGCTGGTGTGCTATCTAATTCTATTTCACAGAATCCCCAAACCTGGCCTTCGAATTTGGCGTCCCAACAGCCCAAATCAGATACCACTTTTCCTACCAGCCCTGATTCCTCAAACAATTCTCGTTCACAAGCTGCTTCGAGTGACTCTCCACTTTCAATTGTCCCTTTAACAATTTGGTTGCCAGCCAATGGGTGCTCGAAAGCAAGAAATTCATATTGCTCATTATTTTTTCTAATGACTAATGGACATGCTTTATTCATAGTTTTTTAGCTATAACAGATTATTCTGCCGCTCAAGCGGCTTTTTCCAGAGCGGCTTTTCCCCGTGATTAAATTCTAGCCACTCTCCATATACTCTAACTTAGAGCAAAACCTGTCAATTTGAATATCCACAAAAAGCCGCGTCAGCGGTTTTTACCGGAATACTGCCGCGCCTGCAGGCCTTTGTTCATGCAGTGTTCAATATTTAGCCGGTACCAGTACCGCATACAAAATGAACTGCGCGCCATGTTTTACCGCTCATGCGGCAAAACCCGGGAAATTCTGATGTTTTGCGGCTCAACTAACGGGTATTTAGGAGTTCAAGTCATGGTTGGCGTGAGAATTTAAGTGATTGCCTGCTTGTCGTTTAGGCTGCGCTAAACAGACCCAGCAAAAAAAAGGGAACCCCCTCTCAGGAATTCCCGTTATGAATACTGCTACAAACCAAGCTTCGTTAAATGCTCGGTGAGTAGCTAAACCGTCTGGCTTTAATCTTCCAGCATCTCGGTGTTACGCACTGCGCCTTTATCGGCACTGGTGGCCAGCAGGGCATAGGCTTTCAATGCGCTGGTCACTTTACGTTCGCGTTTTTCCGCAGGTTTCCAGGCGGCTTTGCCTTTGGCTTCCATAGCGGCGCGGCGTTCGGCCAGTTGCTCGGCTGTTAGGTCGACATCGATGGAGCGCTTTGGAATGTTGATCAGGATGGTGTCGCCTTCCTCGATTAAGCCAATCGCGCCGCCTGCGGCTGCTTCCGGTGAGCAGTGGCCGATAGACAAGCCACTGGTGCCGCCAGAGAAGCGGCCGTCGGTGAGCAGGGCACAGGCTTTGCCCAAGCCTTTAGATTTCAGGTAGCTGGTTGGGTAGAGCATTTCCTGCATGCCTGGGCCGCCTTTAGGGCCTTCGTAGCGGATGATGACAACGTCACCTGCTTCAATTTGATCGTCCAGAATGCCTTTTACGGCGGAATCCTGGCTTTCAAAGATGCGTGCGCGGCCTTTAAATTCCAGAATGCTTTCATCAACGCCGGCGGTTTTAACCACACAGCCGCTTTCAGCGATGTTGCCTTTCAGTACCGCCAGGCCGCCTTCCAGTGAGAAGGCGTGTTCAATTGAGCGAATACAGCCGTTAGCGCGGTCACCATCCAGCGTTGGCCAGCGGGTGGCCTGGCTGAAGGCGGTTTGCGTAGGAATACCGGCAGGGCCTGCTTTGTAGAATTCGTTCACGGCGGCATCGTTGGTGGTCATGATGTCCCACTGCTGCAGGGCTTCTTTCATGGTGGCGGTGTGTACGGTGGGTACATCGGTATGCAGCAAACCGGCGCGGTCGAGCTCGGCCAAAATGCCGAAGATGCCGCCCGCGCGGTGTACGTCTTCAACGTGATACTTAGGCGTGTTCGGCGCAACTTTACACAGCTGGGGCACCTTACGGGAAAGGTCGTCCATGTGGCCCATGTTGTAATCGACGCCGGCTTCCTGCGCCACTGCCAGCAGGTGCAGAATGGTGTTGGTGGAGCCGCCCATGGCGATATCCAGCGACATGGCGTTTTCAAAGGCTTTGAACGAAGCGATAGAACGCGGCAGAACAGATTCGTCTTCCTGCTCGTAGTAACGCTTGCACAGTTCAACAATGCGGCGACCCGCCTGCAGGAACAGTTCTTTACGGTCTGCGTGAGTTGCAACCAGGGTGCCGTTGCCCGGCAGCGAAAGGCCGATGGCTTCGGTTAAGCAGTTCATGGAGTTGGCGGTGAACATGCCAGAGCAGGAGCCACAGGTAGGGCAGGCGCTGCGCTCGTATTCCGCTACTTTTTCATCGCTGGCAGAATCATCGGCTGCAATCACCATGGCGTCGACCAGGTCGAGTTT
The DNA here is from genome assembly GCF_004341165.1 of Reinekea marinisedimentorum. Taxonomy (GTDB): domain Bacteria; phylum Pseudomonadota; class Gammaproteobacteria; order Pseudomonadales; family Natronospirillaceae; genus Reinekea; species Reinekea marinisedimentorum. Next base: position 223,938 of record NZ_SLZR01000005.1, on the reverse strand, counting down.
GTTTTCAGACAGCTTGGTTTTACCGGCTTCCATCGGGCCGCCAGAAACGAAGATAACCGGAATGTTCAGGCGCATAGAGGCCATGAGCATTCCCGGGGTAATTTTATCGCAGTTAGAGATGCATACCATGGCGTCTGCACAATGAGCGTTAACCATGTATTCAACAGAGTCGGCAATAATTTCGCGTGAAGGCAGGGAGTAGAGCATGCCGTCGTGACCCATGGCGATGCCGTCGTCGACTGCAATGGTGTTGAATTCTTTAGCAACACCGCCGGCGGCTTCAATTTCGCGTGCGACCAGCTGGCCCATGTCTTTCAGGTGAACGTGGCCTGGAACAAACTGAGTAAAGCTGTTTACTACGGCGATGATCGGTTTGCTGAAGTCGTCATCTTTCATGCCAGTGGCACGCCAGAGAGAACGGGCACCGGCCATATTACGACCAGCGGTAGAGGTTTTTGAGCGATATTGAGGCATGAGTAAAATCCCTGCTGCTTATTTTAAAGCGGTTATTCTAACCATTTAGCAGCAGGGCGTAAGTGAGATTTGTGCAACTTGGTATTGCTTTGGTGACAGACCTTACAGAACCGGCTCCCAGGCGGGCTTCGGCAGCAGGTGCAAACCGGGCTGAAAATTGCTGCCGGCACGCAGAATATGGCCAACGCCTGCGGTCATCAGCGCCAGTGAAACATCAAAGGCATTGATTGAATCGCCATAACCGGCGGTCAGGTTGAACATAGCGCCGTTAGAAAGCAGGTAGAAGGTGCCGTTGGCGCAGGGGTATTCAAAGACCTCGGGTACCGGCTCAATAGCGCTGTCTTTATCCAGCTCACTGGTATTGATCTCATCAGCAACATGGCCCACGTTTAAAACAAAGGCGCCGTGCTTCAGCTTTTGCAGGTGCTGCGCCGTAACCACATTGGCTACACCGGTAGCGGTGACCACAATATCGGCGCTGCCAATGGCGTCTTCCAGGTTGACCATTGGCCAGCCATCGTAGCTGGCGAGCAGGCGACGCGACGGGTCGATCTCGGCAATGCTCACTGTACCGCCAAAGGCGCGTGCTGAAGCGGCCACACCCTGACCCACCAAGCCGGCACCAATGACCAGTACCTTCTTTTCATGCAGCGAAAGGTGAGTGCGCTCCATAAACGCCTGCCAGGTGGTTAAGCCAACCATGTGGCGGTTGTGCAGGCCCTCTTTGGCGGCCAGATCATCCCAGTTGAACACCGGGTATTGCAGGCTTAGCTTTTGTAAACGGGAAACACCCGAGCCGGTGCCTTCCAGCCCGGCAATGAGTGGCGCGCTGGTTTCGCTCTCGTGGTAGGCGGTGGTCAGGTCGCCACCGAATTCGCAAATGTAGTCTGGCTTCCATTGCAGTGCTTTCTGAAACGAGAATTTCCAGTCGGCATCGCTCATGTCTTTCCAGGCACAGGCCTCGGCACCGCGCTCCACCAGGTATTCAACCACTTCATCGCGCACCGTCGTTGGGTTGCAGGTGGTTAAAAACAGCTCGCCACCCTTTTTCAGGTAGCCTTCGTAGAAGGTGATCATTTTTTGATCCAGGTGGGTGCAGGCGGCCAGACGCTTGCCGCTGCAGTCACCCAGGCTTTCCACCGCTGCGCGGGTGCGCGGCATATGGGTGAATTGCCAGTCAATTTGCTTTTGCAGATCCATACTTATCTCGTTGGTCAGTTTTTTTTGATTCTGCCACCTTAGGGGTTGTTAATCGAGCATTGTTTGGATCGGCAAGGGGGAAAGCGTTCTCTGTCTGCGTAGTTGCAGGTTGGAATAATAAGCAGGCATCGGCTGTCTGCCGTTTAACGAAGCTGAATCAACGCACTTCTTCTACGAAGTATCTTTTGGGCGTTGCGATCAGCTAAACCAGTTTGGTGTGACCTGAGGCACTGACCCCTATTTTTTTTAGTGCTTTCTTACAGGTGAAACCTGAACGAAGCCCAAAATTTTTGAGAGAAGATTCATACAAATACGCACTGCTTGAAGAGTTCTTTTTATATGCGCCTTTAGTTCTCAATCGCTCGTTACTATCCACTGGCAAAAAAATTTTGATCTTATGCAGTGATCTTATTTCTATATATTGCTTTATAAACGAAGGATTTAGTAATGAGTAAAAATATTATGTCACCTCTCATTAGTTCAATGCGTTTGCTCGCGTTGGCTGGTGCAGTTGGTTCAACGAGTGTGGTGGTTGCTGCAGATACAACGGCAACGACTTCAGATTATGTTGTGGTAGATACCATGCAGTCGAGCTGTTTCGACCTTGATGGAGAAGAGATCACTTGTGGGTCTGAATATGTAGGCCAGGATGCTGAATACGAGACGGTTCAGGCTGACTACACAACAAGCTCTGATCTTACCGTGGTTACCGATAATAATACCGGCCTAATGTGGCAATATGATCAGGCGGATGATCAGTACGATTTCGATGAAGCAATTGCCTATTGCGAGTCGCAGACGACCGGCGGCTATGACGATTGGCGACTTCCATCTATTAAAGAGTTGTATTCCATTTCAGATTTTGATGGCGCGATGTCTACAGACCCGGATGTGGATAGCGTGCCTTATATCGATGAAGACTATTTTGGTTTTGATTACGATTCAGCTCAGCCATTTGCCACTCAGTTTTGGTCGAGTACTGAGTATCTGATCAATATGGTTGCAGGCTCTAATGATGCAAGCGACAGCGAAGCCGGTTATTGGGCTGCTTTAGGTTTTAACTTTGCTGATGGCCATATTAAATCTTATTCTGAAGATTCAAGCCCCAGTGGTTTATATGTTCGCTGCGTAAGGGGCGATGACTATGGTGAGAATGATTTTTCTGTCAATGATAACGGAACGATTGTCACTGATAACGCAACAGACCTGATGTGGCAGCAAAGCGACGGTGGCGAAACTTACAGTTGGCCGGATGCGCTGGATTATTGTGAAAATTTGGAGCTAGAGGGTTATACCGAATGGCGCCTGCCCAATAATAAAGAGCTTCAAAGCATTGTTAAGTACGGTACAACGGAAGTTCCGGCTATCGATACCGACTACTTTGAGATCACATTCGATAAAGACTATGACATCGATAACATCTATGGCGATGGTGGTGACTACGGTTGGTTCTGGTCCAGCACAACCATTGGTGATTTCCCAATGAATGGCAGTTACATCGCATTCGGCCGGGCGTACTCTTATGCAAACAGCGATACGGGTGATGGCATTTATTATGACTACCACGGCGCGGGTGCTCAGCGAAGTGACCCTAAATACCCTGAAGATGCGAATGATGGTACCGGCTGTTCAGATTTTGCCTGCGATGAAGAGCGTGGTTACAACTATGTTCGTTGCGTTCATGATGTTGCATCCGATGATACTGCTTCTGAGCAGGAGGAAAGCTCTGAGCAGGAAGAAAGTACAGAATCAACAGTGACGACGGAAACAACTGAAACGGCAACCGATGCCAGTTGCTCAGTGGATTACGATGTAACAAGCGAATGGAACAGCGGTTACGTTGCCACAGTCACTGTTACTAACAACAGCGACAGTGCGATCAGCAGTTGGGAAGTCAATCTGGAATACAGCGACAGTACAGAGGTCAATAATGTTTGGAATGCGTTGCTATCCGGAACAGCACCCAGTTATCTGGCAACCAACTATTCCTGGAATGGCGAAGTCAGCTCAGGCGGCAGTGTTTCCTGGGGTGTACAGGCAACGACTTCCGGTGACTATGAACTGCCCTCGGTGAGCGTAAGCTGCGAATAGTTTTACCCTTCTTTCCTCAGGTGAGTAACTGGCAACGGTGCTCACCTTTTTTTTGGCCCTCGTTATTACACCGACCGCGATGCTCATTTGCCTGAAGGCAGAATGCTTTGGATGGGCTTGTGACCGGTTCAGGTTGTCGATAAACCCCGCCGACAAAAAGGTAGCTCCTAAATAGACCGCTGCAAGTATCGCCGGAATGCCGGACCACCTGATACGCTCGACGAAAACACCGAGTCGTCGGACCGCCATGTTTTCGACGTCTATTTAGGAGCTACCTTTTCACCGTCTCGAAGACTGCGATAGCTTTGTCAGCAGTCTGAAACCGATGTCGCTTGCGGCATCGGTTTAAGTAAGTGAGTTGACGATCAGTCTGTTAATGAAGTGTTAGACTGCTCTTACTGCTCCTCCAGACGAATGTTATCCAGCTGAATACTCATTTCATCCGTGGGCTCCAGTACTAACAGGTTGATGATCGATGTAATGTCTGCGTAGTTGCCTGCAGAGTAGCTGTTATCGTTTGCCAGAATGTCGCTGATCATGATGGTGGTTTCCACCCATTCGGTATCGGATGGTAACGCGACGCTGTAGTCACTGACATAAGGCCAGCCGCTGTCTAGCTTAATTAAAAACTCAGCGTCATCGGCTTTGCTCAGTACGCGCATATCAAAGACGATAGCACCATTTTCGACCCAATCGCTGAAGTCAGCATCCGTACCTGTTGCCAGATAAACATTGCCCGTGGTGCCGGTTTTGTCGATCTGTAATACCGTGCCGTGATCATCGGCTGCCACTTCGCTGTAACTGATCGTGCCATCCGGGTTGTAGCTCTGGAAGTAGAGGTTGTCATCCAGGGAGTCTTCATAAATCATCGTCAGAGGTGTGCTTAAAAAGTCCTCGTCCAGTGTGATGATTTCCGGTGCGGTGTAACCCTCTACCAGTTCGGCATCGTCGCTCTCTGTGGCGCAGCCCAGGCCAGTGTCCGGATCGGCGCTGCACTCGTAAACGCGCACATAGTCAACCGCCATTTGCGCCGGGAAAGCCGTAGAGTCAATACCGGTTTCGTTAACGTTAGCAGCCCAATCGCCACCAACGGCCAGGTTCATGATGATGTGGAAGTATTCATCGAAGGGTGCTGCACCCTCGCCGTTAACGGTATCGCCGTTTTCATCTTCATACTGGGTGTACCAGCTGTCTGAAGTTTGGGTGGCATAATGAACGCCATCGACATACCAGCGAATGGCGCCTTCTTCCCATTCAATCGCATAAACGTGGAAGTCATCGGCCGGGCTTTCGCCGTCTGGTAGTTCATAGTTGGTGCCGGAATAGACGTTGTCTGGCCAGGTTTCACCGTAGTGCAGGGTGCCGTATACGCGGCGCTCCAGTTCTCCGTCTTCTGCGTCACTGGCATCCGACTCGGTGCCAAGGTTGACCGCTTCCATGATGTCGATTTCACCGGAGGCTGCCCAGGTACCGTAAACATAGTCGGTTGGCAGCATCCAGATGGCTGGCCAGGTGCCCTGACCGGAAGGCAGCTTGGCGCGGATTTCAAATCGGCCGTATTTGAAATCGGCCAGGTTTTTAGTGCGCAACCGGGCAGAGGTGTATGGCAGGGTCGTGGTGTTGCTGGCATCGTAGCTGGCATCGTCTTCGTTTGCTGAAGCACCGGTGTAGCTTTCGTTAATTGCGGTGATGTACAGAATACTGTCGTCTATGTAGGCGTTCGATTCCTGATCGGTATAACACTGCTGCTCGTTGTTACCGCCACCCCAGCAGTTTTCTTCTAAATCCCACTTGCTGGTATCGATTTCATCGGTATCGAATTCGTCTTGCCAGATTAACGACCAGTCGCCGCTGGATTCAGTGCTGTCGTCAGTGGCTCCATCGTCAGTGGTGCCATCATCCGTAGAGCCATCATCCGTAGAGTTGTCATCGTTCGTGACGTCATCGTTGCTGTCTGTTTCAATACCTTCACAACTGCCGCTGACCGACGGCAAAACGTAGTCAGTACTGCTGCTGGTCTGTAGCCCCCAGGAAATACTTTCGCCAGCGCCGATAGCACCATTCCATGAAAGGTTGCTGGCACTATAGTCAGGCGCAGTACCGGTAACGTCAGCATTCCAGCTGCTATTGATGCTTGTATCGTCGCTGTAATTCAAAGACATGTTCCAGCCGGTCGCAGCACTGGTGCTGTTGTTGGTGACCGTCACTGTGGCAACGTAACCGCTGTTCCAGGCGTTTACCACACTGTATTCGAAGCTGCAGCTTCCCGTTGTTTCGGTATCTTGCACAGAATCGGCATCATCGAGCGCGCTGTCTGTTGCGGAGTCATCAACTGAAGAATCCTCCTCTGTGGTTTCGTCAGTGGGTTCACCAGAATCTACGCTCTCCTCAGTGGTACTATCGCTTGCTGAGTCGTCAGCAGATGAGCCGGAATCATCAGTCGAATAAATTTCAAACCAGTTAATGTTCCAGCCATCGCCAGTGACATAAATCGTCAGCGTTTGTTCACCTTCGCTCAGGTATACCTCTGTACTTTGAGTTACCCAGCTTTGGTAGCTGCCGGTGTAATCGACACTGACCGAAGCCAGAACCTCATCGCCTGTCAGGACATTGAACGAGCCAATGCTGTACGGTGATGCCAAGCGGAAATTCAGCTGATAGGTGCCGCTGGCCGGAACATCAATGCTGTATTCCATCCAGTCATCAGGGTCAATCCAGCCGACGTTTTCGCCGCCATCAGTATCCGATGTGGTTTCCGTTTGTACGCCGTACATATCGGTGTAGTCTTCAGCTTCAATGCGCTCAATGAAGTTCTCATCCACCTCATCAGCGATGGTGACCACGCAGCTGGCACTGACATCTTCTGTGTAAGAGCTGGCGGTGATGGTTGCACTGCCGGTGTCGATGCCGGTAATTTCGCCGTCGTCAACGGAAACAATACTGCTGTTAGAGCTCGACCACACCACGGTGCTGTTGCTGGCATCGCCGGGTTCTACTTCGGCAGTCAGTGTGGTGCTGCTGCCGGTGGTGAGCGTGAGTGACTCGCACGAAAGCTCAATGGCGGTGGCTGCAACGTATTCATCGGCGGCAAAACCACCGAGTGTTATCTGAATCTCTTCCGGGTCGGTGGTGTGAATGGTTGATGAGTAATCGAACACATCGTCATAAGCAAAGGCGTAAGTTTCGCCTTCAAAGCTGATGTCTTCGTTGTGCCAGAACTCAACGTAGTTATTGTCGCCGTAGTAGCTGTTATTGAAGAAGCTCTCGGCGTCGTCCCAGCTAATCCACTCATCGTAGCCTGCATCGAGATCAATCACGCCCCGGTTAAAGCCAGCGGAGAAGTGCTTTTGAATATTTTTATCGTTGTCGGTATCCGACGTTTCGGAAACGTCTTCGGCCAGTACGCCGCTGGCAGATAAAATTTCATAGGTACTGGGCGCATCGGAAATCATCGCGTCAGCTGTGACAGAAACATTGCTGCAACCGCTGTTTTCATCGGTGTAGCTGTCGGTGTACTCGGTAAATACAAACTCGTTGTCGCTGTTCACTTTACCGACCCACTTGCCGGCTTCACCGATGCTCAGACACAGGTTTTCGCTGCTGTAACGTGTCCAGACGGCATTCACATAGTCGTCGAAATAGTCTTCGTACTGGCCGTTAGTGCTGAAATCTTCATGGTGAGATGGGTTCAGAATAATGTCGTAATCACCGTCGACCAGGTACAGATTTTCAAACTGATACTCTTCATTGGTCATGCTTTGCCAGGCGGTGACAATTTCATCGTGCGTGAGCAACTCGCCCACCCGTTTATAGAAGCCGTTGTTGCCCCAAACCTCGATGCCCATCGGGTACTGGTACGAATCAACCCGGGTGGTGTTGGTCCAAAGACCGTAATCATTGTAAGTCAGCTCTACTATTTCAAAGCGCAGGCCATAGTTGGCATCACCCTCGTTATTGATGGTCGGCGCAACGTAACCGCCGGAGTCCGCAATGGTGTCGTAGCGAATATAGAGCGGACTGCCAAAACCAATGTACATGCGCACCGAAGAAAGCTCCGGCATAGGGATGGTCTGGTCTTCAATCTCGCTCAGTGGTTTGAACATATCTATGTAGCTATAGCCATCACCCCCGGAAAGGGTGTTGTCGCTGGCATCCATCTGATTAATCTCGAAATCGTTATCGAAATCCATGAATGCGTAGCCACCGTCCTGATAGCCAACGACGGCAACATAAATTTCATCGGCGCTGTACTCAGAGTAGGGGCTGACCACAAACTGGTAGGGCAGCGTATCGGACGCAATCAGTGGATTCAGCGCAGCACCAGAGATCAGTGCAATGCTGAACGCCAGTGGTTGCATTTTAATGGGTTTGTTCACGGTTAAATCTCCATTTCGTTTTTGTCGCTAGAACCGGATTTTAAAAATTAAGAGCGCACATCAATTGCGTAAGCCACTAAAGCAATGAGGCTCATGTATACGGATTTATTGCAGTTCATTTTCAGGTTAGAGATGAATCGTGTTTGATAGGTTGAACCAGTTGGTATTAATTCTGAATTATTTAGGAATAAGTCTGAATGTGTGAGGTTTGTCAAAACGATTGTGCGTGGTGGTCGCTGGTTTTTCTATGTTTTTTGTAAAAATGACCAATCGTTCGGGATCGTTATACGCAAGTTGATATGATTATTTCAACTTCATGTTGTTGGATTTTAAAGATTTTATATTTCCCTTGATTTTAGCCATTAATATGCGAAATATCCGGTTTTTATAGGTTTTTCAGATATTTTTAATTTTTGACGTGATTCAAATTAAAACAGTGAACCACAGTCGGTTTCTATGACTTATGACCCCGATAGTGTGACCTGTTGTTGAATTCTAAATAAATCCAATATGGAATATATAGCGTTTGATGTTTTTATAGCTCTGCAATTCTTGAAATTCGCAAATCAAACTATTCAAAGTAATAAGTCACTTAAATTTTATTTGGTGTAATTGTTGGCTTTACAGTTAAAAGACGAAGTTACTTTGTGCCGTACAGTTCACACACTTTAACCGATCGGGGTTTATAAACATGAAACGGAAAGAAACAGTGAATATTAAAAGGTGCCTGAAGAAGGGCCTGGTCGTAGCGGTGGGTCTTGCCACATCGATGTCTGCTCTGGCCTATAACTATGGTGAAGTGCTCCAGAAGTCTATTTATTTTTACGAAGCACAACAGAGCGGCACCTTGCCGGACTGGAACCGTGTAGAGTGGCGCGGTGATGCTGCAACAGACGATGGCTCGGACAACAGTGTTGACCTGGAAGGTGGCTGGTTCGATGCCGGTGACCACGTTAAGTTTGGTTTCCCCATGGCCTCTTCAGCCACCATGCTGGCGATGGGTGTGGTTGAATACCGTGATGCCTACGCTGGTACCGGTCAGCTGGAACATATCAAGAACAACCTGAAATTCGTCGCCGACTATTTCGTTAAGGCGCATACCGGCACCAATGAATTGTACGGGCAGGTGGGTAATGGGTCTTACGATCACGCCTGGTGGGGTTCTGCTGAAGTGATGACGATGGATCGCCCAAGTTACAAAATTGATGCCAGCAATCCGGGTTCTGATTTAGCCGGTGAAACCGCCGCAGCGCTGGCAGCGATTTCAATGGTGTTTGCCGATGATGATGCGGATTACGCCGCAGAGCTTCTGCAACACGCCGAAGAGCTGTACTCATTCGCTGAAACCTATTTAGGCGAATATTCTGATTCGATCACCGATGCGTCTGCTTACTATAATTCCTGGAGTGGCTATCAGGACGAACTGGTCTGGGGTGCCATCTGGCTGTACCGCGCTACCGGCGATGAGAGCTATCTGCAAAAAGCCATCAGCGCTTATGACAGTCTGAACACTGAAGGCCAAACAACGCTGAAATCCTACACCTGGACCCACGCCTGGGATGACAAAGGTTATGGCTCTTACGTGTTGCTGGCTAAATTAACCAGTGAACTGGATGGTTACGACTCTTCAGAATACGAAGCCGATGCCGAGCGCTGGCTGGATTACTGGACAGTCGGCTACGACGGCGCGCAGGTTTCCTATACCGATGGCGGCCTGGCCTATCTTGATACCTGGGGTGCGGCACGTTACGCAGCTAACACATCTTTCCTGGCATTGATCTATTCTGACTTTTTGAACAGCAAGGCCGATGCTGACAGCGATGATCTCGATAATGCGGCTACCTATTACGATTTCGCCGTGTCACAGATGGAATATATCCTCGGCGATAACCCGATGAACATGTCTTACCAGATCGGTTACGGTGATACCTACCCAACTTCACCTCACCACCGTACTGCGCACGGTTCCTGGGCGAACAGCTCAACCAACCCAACGGATAACCGTCACACGCTGGTCGGTGCTTTGGTGGGTGGTCCGGATTCCAGCGATGGTTTTGAAAACGATCGTACCGACTACGTCCTCAACGAAGTGGCAACCGACTATAACGCCGGGTTCACCGGTGCTGCGGCCCGTTTATGGCTCGATTTCGGCGGCGATGCGATTTCAGACGATGAATTCCCGGCTGTAGAAGAGCGCGACAACGAGTTGTACATTGAAGCGAAGGTAAACTCCAGCGGCAACCGCTACGTTGAAATTGCTGCCATTACCTATAACCACACGGCGTGGCCTTCACGCATGACCGATGATCTGAAGTTCCGTTACTTCGTAGATTTAACATCGGAATTTGATGCGGGCTATTCTCTGGATGACATTACCGTATCCGCAGCATACAGCCAGGCTTCTTCAGTGAGTGATCTCACGCTTTGGAGCGATAACATCTACTACGTAGAAGTTGATTTCGACGGTGTTGAAATTTCGCCGATCAGCGCCAGCGATTCGCAGAAAGAAGTTCAGTTCCGTATGTCTCTGCCTACCACCTCTAACGATGCCGAGTGGGATAACACCGATGACCCAAGCTGGGATTCTGACTACAGCAACGGTTACACCGAAGCCACAGCTATTGCGCTGTATGACGGTGACGAGCTGGTTTGGGGTGAAGAGCCAGACGGCGGCTGCTTAGATACCGATGAAAACTGCGCACCATCCGCTGATGATGTCGACGCAACGACGGCCTACGGCACTTCTGTCAGCATTACGCTGTCAGCGGAAGACTTAGACGGCTCTATCGCTTCTTATGCCATTGCATCGGAGCCAAGTGATGGCAGCGTCAGTATTTCCGGCAACACGGCAATCTACACACCGGATGACAGCTTCTACGGTGACGACAGCTTTACTTACACTGCGACCGATAACGAAGGCGAAGTCTCTTCACCTGCAACGGTTTCTGTCAGTGTGGATGCGCCTATCGTACCGGCGGTTTCCATCAGTGGTTTGAGCGATTACGACGAAGTGGAAGTCAGCTCTTCTGTGGCTGTTTCCGTGGATGTTGAAAACGCTGAAGGTGCCAATGTTTACCTGGATGGCGAGCTGGTTGATTCGCTTTCTGGTGACGGCACTGCCTACGTGACCATGCCAGACTATGCAACAACGGTTGTAATCACGGTTGTGGCAACCGATGAATATGACGTTGAATATTCTGCAGAAGACTCTGTAACGCTGACCGTTGTGGAAGAAGTGGTTGAGCCGGTTCCAAGCACCGACGACATCACTTGTGAAATTACATCGGTAGATACCTGGAATTCTGGCTTCGTACTGAATGGCATTACTGTGACCAATAACGGTTCTACAGACATTGAAGAGTGGGAAGTCTCCATTGAGTTTAACGAATCGGTTTCGATCGTTAGCAGCTGGAGTTCAGACGTGACGGTTTCCAGCGATGGTTATTCGTTAACCGCGTCTAACGTTTCCTACAACGGCTACCTTTCTGCCAACGGTGGCAACACCAGCTTTGGTATGCAAGGCAGCTACGACGGTGAAATTACCACGCCGACCTGCTCAGTCGAGTAATTGTTGTTAATCCCCTTTAACAATGGTTTGAGCAAGCACATCTGTGCTTGCTCCTTTTTTTTACAAGGAACCTTCTGATGATGTTTTCAAAGAAAAAACTCGTTGTCGCCTGTGCGTTCGCTGTTGCCGGCTCGCTGGCATTTGCTGCCGATGCTCAGCCGGGTGATGACTGGCTGCATGTTGAAGGCAACCAGATTGTCGATGCCGATGGCAACTCTGTTTGGTTGACGGGTGCAAACTGGTTTGGCTTTAACTGTACTGAACGCGTTCTGCATGGCTTATGGTCGGTTAATTTGGAAGAGAGCCTGCAAGAAATTGCTGACCGCGGTATTAACATTCTGCGTATCCCGATTTCTACCGAGCTCATTTATGAATGGAAAAACGGCACCGATTTTTACCCGAGCATTAATGGCGCTGTTAACCCGGATTTGGATGGTGCAACCTCGCTGGAAGTGTTTGACGCCATGCTCGATTATTCGCGCCAGATTGGTCTGAAAATCCTGCTCGATGTGCACAGTGCTCAGGCCGATAACTCCGGCCATTTTGAAGAACTATGGTACGACGACGAATTCACCAGTGATGACTTCTACGATACCTGGGAGTGGATTACGGCGCGTTATGCCGATGACGATACGATCATCGCAATGGATTTAGAAAATGAACCACACGGCAAGCCCTGGACTGACGACGGCTGGGCCAAGTGGGATGAGTCTACCGATGAAAACAACTGGAAATACGCCTGCGAAACCGCAGCTAACCGCGTTCTGGATCAAAACCCAAATATGCTGGTTATGTGTGAAGGTATTGAGTCCTTCCCAACCGATGGCGTGACCTGGAGTACCGACTCTGAAGACGGTTATTACAACAACTGGTGGGGCGGTAACCTGCGCGGTGTGGCTACATTGCCGGTTGAACTGGAAAACGATGCCTATCAGGCGCAGTTTATGTATTCCCCGCACGATTACGGCCCAAGCGTTTACAAGCAAAGCTGGTTCTATGATGGCTTCGATAAAGACACGCTGTACGACGACGTTTGGCACGACAACTGGTTGTACATTCATGAAGAAGGCATCTCTCCGCTGTTGATTGGCGAGTGGGGCGGCTACATGGATGATGAGGACAACCTGGCCTGGATGTATGCCCTGCGCGACACCATTATTGAATACGGTTTGCACCACACCTTCTGGTGTATGAACCCGAACTCGGGTGACACGGGCGGTTTGTGGAACTATGACTGGTCAACCTGGGATGAAGATAAATATGAGCTGTTGAAGTCTGCTTTGTGGCAGGATGACGATGGCATGTTTGTTTCTCTTGACCATGAAGTGGCGCTGGGTAGCAGCGACACGGGTGTCAGCCTGAATGAATACCTGGCGGCACAGAGCACCTCTATTTCAATTTCTTCGCCTGACAATAACGATGAAGTGTTGGCGGGTGAAGCGTTTACCATCAGCTTTTCAACCACCAAGGCTGCCGGCGTGAACGTTTATGTAGAGGGTGTCTATACCGCTACAGAAACCGATGCGAGTTCAGTGACAGTGGCAGCACCGTCATCCGAAGGTGCCTTTACGGTAACGCTGGAAACGATCGACTCCGATGGTAATGAGCTGGATGTTGCCGCTTCTTTAACACTGGAATCGGTTTACGCGTTAACCGCCTATCCTGAAATTTCGATTTCTTCACCTTCTGCCAGCGATGAAATTGAAACCGGCGCAGAATTTGAAATCAGCGTAGCACTGGAAAACGCCACGGGTTTTGAATATCAGCTGGATGGCATCAGCGCAGTGGTTTCGAACAGCACCTCGGCAACGGTCACCGCGCCATCGGTTGCAGGAACCTATACCCTGGAAGTGACCGCCCTGGATGACACAGACGAAGCTCTGGATGCAACCGACAGCGTTGAACTGAACGTGGTTGAGCCGTACGTCACCAGCTTCAGCTGCAGCATCGACAGTGAAAACATCTGGGATAGCGGCTTTGTGGTACAGGTGACGGTGACTAACGACAGCGCCGAAGCGGTTAGTAGTTGGGGTGTTGAGATAGAACTGGGTGACGGCATGTCGTACTCCAGCGGCTGGAACGCCAGCTTTGAAGACGGCGGTTCAACACTTACTGTGAGCAACCTGACTTACAACGGTAGTTTGGCCGCAGGTGCCAGCGCGAGCTTTGGTTTGCAGGGCGCTTATAGCTCTGCTTACGTAAGCCCCGTTTGTACAGGTTTGTAATAGCCGGAACCGAGTTGTATTGAAAGCAGATACCCGCCTGTAGTCTGGTACTTATGCCCAGGTGCCTGGTTAGGGCGGGAAACTTTAAATCCAATAACAGAGATGTTATTGGATTTTTTTGTTACGGTTCTGAGTGAAAAAGCAAGGATGAACTGTACTTCCGAGTTGTTATTGAAAAGGTTTTATATTGCGATAGCCTAAATGGAAAGGCTTCGTCATTTGCTCTAACCAAAGGATGACCAAATGATTTCTATAGAGTTTTTAGTTACTTCCCTGGTGGTGGTTTTAATACCGGGCGCGGGCGTTTTATATACCGTGACGACAGGCTTGTTTGTCGGTAAAAGAGCCAGTTTTTTTGCAGCGCTGGGCTGTACATTGGGTATTGTTCCAGCCTTGCTGGCCAGTGCATTAGGACTGGCCGCTATTTTTCATACCAGTGCACTGTTATTCCAGATTGTTAAATATGCGGGCGCGGTATATCTGCTGTTTTTAGCATGGCAAATGTGGCGTTCATCTGCTGCGCTTTCATTTAATGAAGGGCAATCAAATATCACCTACTCCGGCATTGTATCGAAGGGTTTTCTTTTAAATATTTTGAACCCGAAGTTATCTATTTTCTTTCTGGCTTTTTTACCGCAGTTTTTACCCGACGCAGCCGAAGGTGTATTGATTAATATGATCCTGCTGGGCGGTGTATTCATGTTAATGACGTTTTTGGTGTTTATTGTGTACGGTTTTCTTTCTGGGTCTTTCAGTGCATTGATCGTAAAGTCTGAAAAGACAAGCATTATTGTTCAGCGTTTTTTTGCCTCCAGTTTTGCTGCGCTAGGACTTAAGCTAGCGATGAGCGATAAGGTTTAAGCCCAAGCCCAGGCCCAAACCCAGAAGATACCCTTATGTGCAGTAGCTCAGACTCTATTTGACAAGATTTAAAACAGGTTGCGACCTGATTTGACAGTTCGCTTACCTCATTTCTGCCCCAAAACAACGGATATACCACTGTTCAACTTCTCACCTAATCCGATCTTTATTGTTTGTGATATACAGACCCGAGGATCCGTATTATTAACAAGGAATTGCTTTAACTCCTATTGCTAAGATTCTGAATTTAGGCAATATTAGGTGAAATTTTGAACAATATAAAAAGTAATGTACGGACCCGGCTTTGCCGGCTCGGTCCGTACATTCCTCTGTTATGTGAAAAATGGATTTGAACAATGTCATATGATGTTAATGAAATAGATGGAGTAAAAATTAACCCTGTCCATAAGGCTTCTTGCCACTGTGGGGCGGTGATGATTGAGTTAGATTTACCAGATGGACTAATTGATCTTCGAAGATGTGATTGCTCTCTCTGTAGGCGAAGAGGCGCTATTGTGGCTTCTGTTCCTCTTAGTGGAATAAACATATTAAAAGGTAAAGATAAACTTAAGCTTTATCAATTTAATACTAAAACGGCAAAGCACTATTTTTGTAGTAATTGCGGGGTTTATACTCATCATCAGCGGCGCTCTAATCCAAGTCAATATGGGTTTAATATCGCCTGTTTAGAGGGCATTAATCCACTGAAACTGAAAGGTATACCAACTTATGATGGTGTCAATCACCCGGCAGATCGCATCACATAACAAGTTTGTCAAACACCGCTACACACCTTTGGTGTTCCGCTGGACTCACTCCTGCGTCGCTCGCCGTTTACAAAAGCGTTGCATCATGTAGCCTATTTTTGAACGAAGGTAGATAACGCGCTTTTGTCCAGGAATGAGTTACAGCTCGGAAACTAGACCTGTATGGCTTGGTCTAGCTTCATGGCTAAAACTGTCAGATTTAGTCTGAGCTACTACACCTTATGTTAGAACTGCGACCCAACTGCGAAGCCTGCGATAAAGACCTGCCACCCAGCGCCACCGAAGCCTGCATCTGCAGCTATGAATGTACCTTTTGCCGAAGTTGCGTTGAAAACGTATTGAATAACGTCTGTCCGAATTGCGGTGGTGGTTTTACCAGTCGCCCGGTGCGGCCTGCTACTGCGCACCGGCAAAATACCTCGCTGCAGCATCAGCCGGCCTCCACAAAAAGGGTACATACACCCTATACACTGGCAGAGTTGAAGGCGTTCAGCGACAGCCTGAAGGATATTGCGCCCCAAGCGCGTTAAGGGTTTGGTTAAGCTGGCGGGCATTAAGAAGCCCGCTTATGCGGGCAAGTAGGGCAACGTTAAGCGAACAGCCTTTCGGCATGAAAGTGCAGGTGCTCCTCAATGAATGAAGCAATAAAGTAGTAGCTGTGATCATAACCACTGTGCATGCGCAGTGTCAGCGGGTACTGACTTTGCTGTGCCGCCGCCTGCAGTGCTTCAGGCTTTAATTGCTCGGCTAAGAAGGTATCTGCCTCGCCCTGATCGACCAGCGCAACCGTTTGCTCACCGTGGGCAATTTTCATCAACTCACTGGCGTCATGCTGTTTCCACAGCTCGCGATCGTTACCCAAATAAGCACTAAAAGCCGTTTGCCCCCAGGGGCAATGAAGCGGATTGCAAATGGGGCTGAACGCCGAAACTGAGCTAAACATGCCCGGGTTTTTCAGCGCGATGGTCAGTGCTCCGTGGCCACCCATCGAATGACCGGAAATCGCCTTGCTGGCAGAGACGGGAAAGTTTGCCTCAATCAGCGCGGGTAGTTCCTGCACTATGTAATCGTACATGCGGTAGTGCGTGCTCCAGGGCGCCTGGGTTGCGTTGACATAAAAGCCGGCCCCTTTGCCCAGGTCGTATCGATCTTCATCGGCAACGTCGTCCCCACGGGGGCTGGTATCGGGCGCAACAATGGCGATGCCCAGTTGCGCCGCAATGCGCTGAGCGCCAGCCTTCTGCATAAAGTTTTCATCGCTGCAGGTTAAACCGGAAAGCCAGTACAGCACCGGCACCCTTTCCCCTTGCGCCGCATTGGGCGGCAGGTAGATGGCAAATCGCATGGGGCAACTCAATACTTCGGATGGATGTTGGTACTGCTTATGCCAACCGTCGAACACCTTGTTCTGACTGATCAGTTCCACGTCTGCTAACCTCGCGCTGTTAATAATGAATGACTGAGCGTATCGATTTGCCTTCGTGCATCAGATCGAATGCTTCGTTGATGTCTTCCAGGCTCATGGTGTGGGTAATGAAATCACTCAGCGCAAACTTACCGGCCAGGTAATCTTCTACAATGCCCGGCAGCTCTGAACGGCCTTTAACGCCGCCAAATGCCGAACCGCGCCAGACCCGGCCTGTCACCAGCTGGAAGGGGCGGGTGGAAATTTCCTGCCCGGCACCGGCGACGCCGATAATCACCGATTCGCCCCAGCCTTTATGGCAGCATTCCAGCGCCGAGCGCATCACATCGACATTGCCGATGCATTCAAACGAATAGTCAACGCCGCCGTCGGTCAGTTCAACAATCACGTCCTGAATCGGTTTGTCGTACTCTTTCGGGTTGATGCACTCCGTGGCACCCAGTTTTTTCGCCAGCTCAAATTTTGAATCGTTAATATCGATGGCAATAATGCGGCTGGCTTTTGCCATAGTGGCGCCAATAATGGCAGAAAGGCCGATGCCACCTAAACCGAAGATTGCGACCGATGCGCCTTCTTCCACCTTGGCGGTATTCATCACCGCGCCCATGCCGGTGGTAACACCGCAACCCAGCAGGCAGACCTCTTCCAGCGGTGCTTGCGTGTTTACTTTCGCTAACGAAATTTCCGGCAAAACAGTGTATTCAGAAAACGTGGAGCAACCCATGTAGTGATAGATGGGTTCGCCTTTGCAGGTAAAGCGGGTGGTGCCGTCCGGCATCAGGCCCTTGCCCTGAGTGGCGCGAACTGCCTGGCATAAATTGGTTTTACCGGATTTGCAGAATTTACATTCACCGCATTCAGCGGTGTACAGGGGAATCACATGGTCGCCCACCTTAACGCTGGTGACACCTTCACCCACCGACTCAACAATGCCGCCGCCTTCGTGGCCCAGAATGGCGGGAAACACACCTTCCGGGTCATCGCCGGAAAGCGTAAAGGCATCGGTGTGGCAAACGCCGGTGGCAACAATTTTAACGCGAACTTCCCCTGCTTTGGGTGGCGCAACGACCACCTCTTCGATAGAGAGTGGTTCACCTGCTTTCCAGGCAACCGCCGCTTTACAGCTAATGGCTTCAGTCATGAGTTTATCCTCTGGTGTGTGGCTTAACCCCGGTTTGGTTCCGGTGGAGCGTGCTGTTCATACTAATATTTTTACGTTCGACTATAATCTTGTTAAATTGCAATTTATTTTTGCGAGAATGCAATAATGGCTCAATGGGAAGGCGTAAGAGAGTTTGTTGCCGTGGTGGAAAGCGGGGGTTTTACCGCAGCGGCAGAGCGGCTGCATATCTCGGTAGCGAAGATCAGCCGTCAGGTTGCAGCGTTGGAAGAGCGCTTGTCAACCGAGCTGCTGCATCGCACAACCCGGAAAATATCCGTCACCGAAGCCGGGCAAATCTACTATCAGCGCTGTCGCCCGCTGTTGGATGGGTTGGAAGAAGCTGAGTTGGCGTTAAGCTCACTGAGCCTTGAGGCCACAGGTCTAATACGCCTGACTGCGCCCTTTACCTTTGGTGAGGGGCATATCTCTCCGCTGCTGAATGATTTTCAGGCGTTGCACCCTCAGGTAAAACTGGAATGCCAATTAACAAACCAGCAGCTCGATTTAATTGAGGGCGGCTTCGACCTGGCCATCCGGCTGGGTAAGTTGGAAGACTCCAGTATGCAGGCGCGCCGCCTGGCGAGCCGTCAGCTTTTTCTGTGTGCTTCCCCTGAGTATCTGAACACCTATGGTCAACCGCATTCTCTCGGTGAACTGCAGCATCACAATTGTTTGCTGGGCACACTCGATTACTGGCGATTCAGAGAGGGCGGTCAGGAGCGGGCTTTGCGGGTGAGTGGCAACCTCAGAACCAATGGTGGCTTGGCCTTAGTGGATGCCGCCCTGAAGGGGCTTGGGCTGGTGCAGTTGCCCGATTATTACGTGCGAGACCACATAGAATCCGGCAAGCTGGTGGAGCTGATGAAGCATTTTCAGCCGGAAGAGGAAGGCATTTGGGCGCTGTACCCGCGCAGCAGGCATTTGCCGGCGAAGGTCAGGTTGCTGGTCGATTTTTTAGTGCAACAGCTGCAACCTGAGCCTACGGCGTCCGCATAACATCAATGTATTGCTGGGTGCAGAAAACTAAACCACCGCCTCAAAGCACTCAAGCTTGGGTGGGCCGGCATAGATTTCTTTGCGTGAACCGGCATTCGCATGGGCTTTGCGGAAGGCTTCGGATTGCGTCCAGTCTTCAAACGCCTGCTTAGATTCCCAGATAACATGCGAGGAAAACAGAGTGTGGTCTGCTTCGCTGGCACCCTTTAACAGATGAAAGCTTTTAAAGCCGGGTACGCTGCTGAGGTGAGAATCCCGGTTCTTCCAGATTTCAATAAAGTCTGCTTCAAAGCCCGGATTAATTTTGAACCGGTTCATTACAATATACATGGCACTCTCCGTTGGTTTGAATCCATAGAGCTTAGCTGAATTCCGGTGCCGGTAAATCGGTCAATTTGTAGGGTGTTTCAGCAAAGGCTGGGCGCTGCCGGTGGTGTCGGTTTTCAGCAGGAAAACACTGCCGGCCAAAGGCTGTTCACTCAGCTGGGCATCGTTCAGTGTTTGCGCCGCGCTGGTGATCAGCAGCTCATCACCCTGGCTGCCGCCAAAGGCAACCATGGTGGGTTGACTGACGGGCACGCAGACCTCTTTTAACCGCTCGCCTTGAGGGGAAATAACCGCAATCTTTCCGGCACCGTACAGTGCCACCCAGTAGTTGCCGTTAGCATCGGTGGCGGCGCCATCGGGGAATTCCTGCCCGCGTTCAAACTGATAAAAGAGCTGCTTATTGTGGAGCGTGCCACTGTTTTTGTCGTAGTCGTATTGCCATACGGCGCATTCAGGTGAGTCTGCAACGTAGTAGCGGTCGCCATCGGGTGAAAAGCACTGGCCATTGATGATGGTGTAACGCTCAAGCCGTTCGGTCAGCTGCAGCGCTTGCATTCCTGTCAGCTGGCCTGCATAGCTGACGCCTGTTTTGGAGGTGCCATCGAGCAGTGTGCCGGCGATGAAGCGGCCATCCGGTGTCGCGGTGCCGTCGTTAAAACGGTGGCCTTGTGGTAGCTGGCTGGCTTCTGTCAGGCAAACCGGTTCTGCGCTAAAGCTTTCCAGCAGATATATGCCGCTATCCGCCGTGACTAGAATTTGGTTTTGTTCGGTAAAGAAGAAACAGGCGGGGGTAAAGGGGAGTTCGCGTTGGTTTAGCAAGCTGCCGTTTGATCGAAACAGTTTGCGACCGAGAATATCTACCCAGTACCAGTGTGCATCGTGCGGGTTCCAGCGTGGGCATTCGCCCAGTTGCATGTTCAGTTTTGCGAAGGTTTGCATGCACTGCCCTGAAATTGTTGGCTCAAAATAAACAACGCCCGGAAGAACCGAGCCTTAGGTTTTCGATAAACCCCGCCGACAAAAAGGTATCGTTTAAATGGATCGCTGCAAGTATCGCCGGAATGCCGGACCACCTGATACGCTCGACGAAAACACCGAGTCGTCGGACCGCCATGTTTTCGACGTCCATTTAAACGATAACTTTTCATCGTCTCGAAGACTGTGGCAACTTTGTCATCAGTCTAAGGCCCGAAAAAAACGGGCCCGTTTTTCAGGTTAGTCTGCGTAGAAGCAGGCTACCTCATGACCGGGGCTGGCTTCGTGCAGCTCCGGTTTCATCTCGGCGCATTTCACCTGTGCTTTCGGGCAGCGGGTGCGGAACACACAGCCGGAAGGCGGGTTCAGCGGCGAGGGCAGGTCACCTTCGAGCAGGATGATCTCTTTGTCTTTCTCAATTTCCGGATCGGGAATCGGCACCGCCGAGATCAATGCCTGGGTGTAAGGGTGACGTGGCGTTGAGTACAGCTGATCGCTGGTGGTGATCTCGCAAACGTTGCCCAGGTACAACACCATTACGCGGGTGCTGATGTGCTGCACAATGGAAAGATCGTGTGCGATGAAGATCAGCGACAGGCCCATTTCTTCCTGCAGGTCCATCAGCAGGTTCACAATCTGCGCCTGAATGGACACATCCAGTGCCGACACCGGTTCGTCACAGATGATCAGCTTAGGGTTAAGGATCAGTGCGCGGGCAATACCGATACGCTGACACTGGCCACCGGAAAATTCATGCGGGTAGCGGTTAATCTGGTTAGGCAGTAAGCCGACCTTAACCAGCATTTCCTTGACCTTCTGCTTGCGCTCGGTCGCCGGCATTTGCGGGTAGTGCGTCTTCAGCGGCTCGGCGATGATGTCGCCAATGGTCATACGTGGGTTGAGCGAGGCCAATGGGTCCTGAAAGATCATTTGCAAATCGCGGCGGGCGTTCTGCATTTCTTTCTTGTTAGCGCTGATCAGGTCTTTACCCAACCACATCACCTTGCCAGCCTCGGCAGGCACCATTTTAATCACGGCGCGCGCCAGTGTGCTTTTACCACAACCGGATTCACCGACAATACCCAGCGTTTCGCCGGCGTACAGATCAAAACTGACGCCATTCACGGCTTTCAGCTTGGCCGGCTTGGTCCACGGCATGGCGTTGGGCGGGTAGACGTCGAAATACACCTTCAGGTCTTCAACGGACAGGATTTTTTCTTTTTGCTGGCTCATTTCAGTGCCTCCAGAGGTACGTGGCAGGCGCGTTGACGGCCATCAAAGGCCAGTAGTTCAGGTTTCTGCTGTTTACATTGATCGGTGGCGTAATCGCAACGCGGTGCGAACGGGCAGCCATCGGGCTTGTGCAGCATATTCGGCGGGTTGCCGGGAATGGTATTCAGGCGGTCGCCAATGTGATCAAGCCGCGGAATGGCCGCCAGCAAACCACGGGTATAAGGGTGCGCCGGGTTCTTGAACAGCTCTTCGGTTGGGGAGTATTCCATAACCTGGCCGCCGTACATAACCAGGGTGTCTTCACAGGAGCCTGCGACAACACCCAAGTCGTGCGTGATCAGGATAATGGAGGTGCCGAAATCGCGCTGTAAGTCGCTGAGCAAATCCATAATCTGTGCCTGAACGGTCACGTCCAGTGCGGTGGTGGGTTCATCGGCAATCAGCAGCTTTGGCCGGCACAGCAGCGCCATGGCAATCATCACACGCTGGCGCATACCGCCGGAAAATTCATGCGGGTACAGGTGCACGCGTGAACGTGCTTCCGGAATTTTCACCGCATCGAGCATTCTGATCGATTCTTCCAATGCTTCGGCTTTGCCCATGCCTTTGTGCAGCATGAGCACTTCCATCAGCTGCTCGCTGACTTTCAGGTATGGGTTCAGCGAGGTCATTGGGTCCTGGAAGATCATCGCGATCTTTTCTGCACGGATCTTATTCAGGCCCTGTTCCGGCAGGTTTAAAATTTCCAGGCCGTTGAACTTAACGCTGCCGGTTGCCCAGCCGTTTTGTGCCAGCAGGCCCATAATGGAAAAGACGGTCTGGCTTTTACCCGAGCCGGATTCGCCCACAATGGCCAGGGTTTTACCCTGTTCAAGCGTAAAGTTCACACCGTTTACTGCGCTGACTACGCCATCGCCGGTTTGGAACTGAACGCCCAGGTCTGTTACTTCTAATAAACTCATGATTCGCTCCTGTTACCGGTCTTTCGGGTCGAGCGCATCGCGCAGACCATCGCCAATGAAGAACATGCTGAACAGCGTCACCACAAAGAAGAACAGCGGGAAGCCGATCTGCCACAGGGTGCCGTACTGCATGGATTTCGCGCCTTCGCTGATCAGTGCGCCCCAGGAGGTATTTGGCTCCTGAACACCCAAACCAAGGAAGGAAATGAACGATTCGGTAAGGATCAAACCCGGAATCAACAGTGATGCATAAACAATCACAATGCCCAGCAGGTTTGGCACAATGTGACGGGTAATGATGGTGAAGTTGGAAACACCGGATGCAATGGCCGCTTCGATGTATTCCTTGTTTTTAATGGTCAGCGTTTGGCCGCGCACAATACGCGACATATCCAGCCAGGAGATCAAACCAATACCGATGAACAGCATGTTCAGTGAACGGCCAAAGATCACCAGCAGCAGAATGAGTACGAACATGTAGGGCACTGACATGAAAATATCGACCATGCGCATCATAAAGTTATCCAAACGGCCGCCTGCGTAACCGGCGATCGCGCCGTACAGGGTGCCAACAATCACGGCCACGATAGAGCCGATGAAACCCACCATCAGCGATACACCGGTGCCCTGAATCACCCGCGAGTAGAGGTCACGGCCTAAATCATCGGTACCAAAGTAGTGGCCGGATTCAAATGACGGCGCACCCATGGTTTTAACCTGGCCCAGCACGGCCCAGTCGATCTCTTCATTGCTCCACTGCGCGAAACTCGGGCCAATAAGGGTAAACAGCACAATAAGCGCCAGTGCGATGACGCCGCCAACAGCGGCTTTGTTGCGCACGAAACGGCGACCGGCATCGGCCCACAATGAACGACCCTTAACTTCGGCAGAGTCGAGCAGGCTTTCTGCAACGCCTTCTATTTTTTTCTGATTAACAATCATTTTTTAATACCTGCTGCCTTAATAACGGATTTTCGGATCGATCCAGGCGTAAAGCACATCGACCAGCAAATTCAACAAAACGGTCAATACACCCACCAGAATGGTGATACCCATAATGGTGGAGTAGTCACGGTTTAGAGCGCCGTTAACAAACAGCACGCCGATACCGCCGGTGCTGAAGTACATATCAATCACAACCGAGCCGGTCAGCAAGCCAACCATGGCAGGGCCTAAATAGGAAAGCACCGGCAGCATCGCAGGCTTCAGCGCATGCTTGAAGATGATGCGGTTGTGCGGCAAGCCTTTGGCTTTGGCGGTACGGATAAAGTTGGAGTTCAGAACTTCCAGCATAGAAGAACGGGTAATACGGGCGATGGTCGCCATGTAGCTGGTTGAAAGCGCGATCACCGGCATGATGATGTATTGCGGCTTGCCGCCTTCCCAGCCACCACCGGGTAGCCAGCCAAGCTTCAGGGTAAACAACAGCACCAGTAACGGCGCCATAACAAAGTTGGGCAGTACCTGCGCGGTAAAGGTAAAGCTGAGCGCGGTATAGTCTTTCCAGGTATTTTGATTCAGGGCGGCAACAACGCCGAGGCTCACCCCAACGAGTACAGCAACCAACGCTGAAATCAGACCGTAGGTAATGGTGACCGGGAAGCCATCTTCGATCAGATCGTTCACTGAGCGATCTTTATAACGGAACGACGGGCCGAAATCGAAATCGACGACGATGCCTTTTACGTAGTTGAAGATCTGTGTAGGTAAAGGCTTATCAAGGCCGTATTTGGCATTGATGTTTGCTTCGACCTGAGGGGGCAGTTTTCGTTCTGATGTGAAGGGGCCGCCGGGTGCACTGTGCATTAATAAAAATGACACAACAATGAGAATAAGCAGCGTTGGTATGGCGGTGAGCAAACGCTTAGCTATAAAACTGAACATACAGTAGTCCTGTTATACCGAAAAAAACGGCGCATCTTATCTGGGTTAAATATCAGCTGCGACCTTTAGTCAAAAATCGCAAAACGCCTTATATCAACCAAGTCTGAATACATTGTCATGTTTCGTTTACGAACGTTGGTTGAGTTAAGGTTTTTCGTGGGTTTGAGTGGTCGTTCTGGTTTACAAGAGGATACCGCCGCTGTTCAGCGGCGGTATCTCTGGCTGAAATTATTCAGCGACCTTATACAGGTCTTTCGCGTACCAGTTACCTTCAATGTTATTGACTGGCCAGCCTTTAACCGTGTCTTTCAACATCATGTTAAAGCTGTAGTGGTAAATAGGAATGATCGGCATATCTTCAGCAAGGATCTGCTCAATGGCCGTATAGTTAGCATTTGGGTCTGCCATGGTTTTGGCTTCGTCCATCAGGCGGTCAACTTCGGCGTTGCTGTACTTGCCGTCGTTATAGCCAGAAGAAGTGCGCAGCAGATCCAGGAAGGTAGACGCTTCGTTGTAGTCTCCACACCAGGCGCCACGCGCCAGCTCGAAGTTTTGCTCGCCACGCTCGGTCAGGAAGGTTTTCCACTCCATGTTGTTCATGGTGGCTTCTACACCCAGTTTAGCTTTCCACATTTGAGACATCGCTGTCGCAATCTGCTTGTGCGAATCTGACGTGTTGTACAGCATGTTGAACTTCAGTGGGTTTTCAGGGCCATAGCCCGCTTCAGCCAGCAGCTCTACCGCTTTGGCATCGCGCTCTGCCTGAGTCATGGTGGCATAAGGTACGCTTGGTACCTGGAAGCCAGCCGTTGCTTCAGGGGTGAAGGTATAGGCAGACGGTTGACCGCCCTGCAGGATTTGGCCGGTGATTACATCACGATCGATCGCGTAAGAAAGTGCCTGGCGAACGCGAACGTCCTGGAAGGCTTCAGGGCCAGAATCGGTCATGTTGAAGGTGTAATAGTAGCTACACAGACGTGGCGTTGCATAAGTCTCTGTTGGGAACTCTGCTTTCAACGATTTGAACTGGCCAGTTGGAACAGTTTCCAGCCAGTCGAACTCATCGGCTTTGTAGCGAATCAGAGCCTGGTTTTCATCCGGTACGACAATAGAAACGATTTTTTCGATAATGGTGTTGTCGTTATCCCAGTACATTGGGTTGCGAACCATTTCTGAACGTTCGTTTACAACGTGATCTGCCAGGGTGTAAGCACCGTTAGAAACCATGTGCTCAGGTTTAGTCCAGTCTGCGCCAAACTCTTCAATAGTTGCCTTATGTGCCGGGAAGGTTGTGGTGTGTACAACCATCATTGGGAAGTATGGCAGCGAGTCAGTCAGTTCTACTTTCAGCGTGTAGTCGTCTACGGCTTCAACACCCAGAGAATCAACAGGTGCTTCGCCGGCAATAATTTCAGCGCCATTTACAATCGACATGATTTCCATGAACCATGCATAAGGAGAAGCCGTTTCAGGGTCTACTGCACGTTGCCATGCGTAAACGAAATCGCCGGCGGTGACAGGGTCGCCGTTGCTCCACTTGGCATCTTTACGCAGGTTAAAGGTGTACGTTTTTTTGTCTTCAGAGGCTTCGTAGCTTTCTGCCACGCCAGGTACCAGGTTGCCGTCTGCATCCTGGTTCAACAGGCCTTCAAACAGGTTGCGTACGCGGTAGCTACCTGCAACATCTTCAACAATTTGTGGATCGTGTGAGGATACTTCGTCTAAATCCCAGTAAGTGAAGGTTTGGTCTGCCGCCAATACTTCGCCGGTTACCGGGTGAGTAGGGCCAGTCTTAACTTCTGCTTCCGGTGCTTTCGCTTCTTCCGCTGGCTTAGCCGCTTCATCGTTGGAGCAGCCAACCATAAATACAGCGGAGCTTACCAGTGCAGCAGCGAGCGTTTTCTTGAATGGTGTCATGAAGGATCCTCTTATTATGTTCTAAACCTGCGCAGCAGGGTTTAATTGTATTGGCTCGGATAAACCGAACCGCTTATTTCTATTTCAGGGAAAAACACCCGGCCTAAATGGGCCCGTGTTTTTTGATGGCTTTGTTAAACAAGAAGTAGGCCAAAAACTGAGATTTTCCTGAAATGTAAGCGGTTTCTTTTGGAATGTCGGCTAAAGTTGATGTGTCGAGTAGTTTGTTGACCTCAATTGCTCATCCTTTAGCCAACATGCCTGATGCCGGGCAAAAAAGTGCCACGAACTGTCAAAAACTTCAACGTTGTTTTTCAGAAAATGAAGGTTTATTGAGCTGAACTGGTGCAATGGCTGTGTAAATGGTCAAATTATCGGGCGCAAGCGACCTGCCATGCGGGTTTGCAATAGTTCGGCGTACAAGATTTTATGCGCTCTACTGGTGCGTTAATGCACAAAAATGAGGCTTTGGTGCTGTTTAGCGGGTCGGATTATTCATCGGCATGGTGTTCCTGCTCCATGGCTTTGACCAGGCTGGCCAGTTCACGCTGCAGGCTTTCATCGCTGCCCAGATTGACTTCGATCAGCCGGCGTAAGTGAGCGGCTGAGTCGAGGTCCAGTTTTAAGATGTTAACGCCGATTGCACCAATGTCCGATAGCACATAGGCCAGCTCAACGGTGAAATGCAGTTCAAAGCCAGCTTCAATGGGCCGAATGGTAAGCTCGCCGGCCTGGCCGACTGTGGGCAGGGTGTCTTTCTCGTTCAGTTTGAAGAGCGCGCCTTTCAGGCTGATATCCTGAAGCGTGCCTGCAAAGATTTGATCGGGATGATCTTTAAGGGAAAGTGAAACACCGGCGTCAAAGGGAATGCGCTGGAACCTTCTTTTATCAGTAGATGTCATACCGATGCTCGTTGTTTAATGTTCAGTTCAATATAGTTCGAGGGTTTTATACCTGCAACTGCCATGGAGGAAGTATGTCATGACTGCGATGAATCTGTATGAGTTAACCCGAACCCCGTTACCGGGGCGTGCGGAGGCAATGCCACTGGATAGCACCCATGCGGTGTTAGGCACCGATATGACGGTTGTGCCGCAGGGGTTCGAGACCCTTTGGCTGGGGCTTGGCTGTTTTTGGGGCGCAGAGCGGTTGTTCTGGAAGCTTCCGGGTGTTTACAGCACGGCGGTGGGTTATGCCGGTGGAATTACGCCAAACCCGACCTATGAGGAAGTCTGTTCCGGGCAGACTGGCCATGCCGAAGTGGTGCAGATTGTTTATAACCCGGAAGAAATAACTCTGGCGGAGTTGCTGGCCGAGTTTTGGCAGGCACATGACCCGACTCAGGGCTTGCGCCAGGGTAACGATATTGGTGCCCAATACCGTTCTGCTGTTTATGGCAGCGAAGCGCAGCTGGCAGAGGCCACAAAGCTGGCGCAGGTGTATCAGCAGCAATTAAAGGCGGATGGTTACTGCGTGATTACAACCGAAGTGAAACCCATGGGTGTTTTCTATTATGCCGAGCAATACCATCAGCAGTATTTACATAAAAACCCGACCGGTTATTGCGGGTTAAAAGGAACAGGAGTGGTATGTCCGATCTGACAAGTGAGAGATGGTCTGAAAAGGCTGTTCAGGCGCTGCGGCAATACGAGCAGCGTTGTGCCGATGATGAGTTGTTCTTCATAGGCTATTTAATTCCATTGGTGGAGCGGGTAGAGCTTGAGTGGCCGCAAGAGGTTCAGCCTGCAGCGGTATGGCAGCAGCGCTACCGGCAGTATGTTGACCAGTGTCTTGAAGAGGATTCGGTCAGTCAGGAAGATAAAGCAGCAATAGTGAACCTTGCGCAAACGCTGGTTAGCTGATGTTCACAGGCAGTATTCAAAAAAGGGCTGGGGAGTCACCAGCCCAAGGCTTAGGGAAGCCAACTGCTATTTAACACTCTCTGTTATTGCTGCTTTCAGCGCAGCTATTACCACCATGCTTCAAACATGGCACCCAAGGTCATGATGTCTTCATCGCTGCTGGTTTCGTTCTCTTCACCACCGATGGTCGCGTAGAAGCGCAGCATTGGACGCGCGCCTGAACCACTATTAATTGCGATGTTCTGCGAGGCAGTCAGCTTCCAGGCGCTGTTTGTCGCATCGGCATCGTAGTAGTCGATCAGGTCATAACCGGCTTCAAGCCAGGTAGAGTTCACGTCATCCCACTGGAACATCGGGCGGACAATGCCGTTGTAGTTCGCACGGGTGTTGCTGTCGTCGTTGTCATCGTTGCGGTTGTGGTAGGCGAGCAGATAATCCACAGCGAATTTCTCGTTAATGGTATTACCGCCCTCATAGCTGACATAGATGTTGGTGGTGTCTTCCTTCAGGCCATCGCTCCAAGAATAGAGCACGGTGTTGTCAGAGTTAACCGAATAACGCAGCGTGAAGGTGCCAAAATCCACTTTGACCTGTGAGCCCAGCTGAAATGCGTTGAATGTATCTGTCACAACTTCTTCATTCTGGAAACCGTAGTTGGCGTACAGATCTACCATGGCCGGGCCTGCTTCAATACCGGCCAGTTTGGTAGTGACGGCATAGTAGCCGCTGTCGCCGCGACCATCCGCCTCACCCACAACCGCCATATCCAGGTTGAGATCACCCAGTTGCATGTTCTGGAAACCCGCACCCTGGCCATCGTGGGTCATCCAGGCGTAGTCGTTCAAGCCCTGCTGTGGGCGCTGGTTGAAGTTACGGCCACCCCAGACTGTCATGTTGGGTTGGGTTTCAAAGATGTTGGTGCCACTGGCGTAAAACTTCTTAATGTGGAACGTGTTGTCGTCTACCCAGTCTTCAGCCATGACGGCTAACTGCCATTTGGCGCCTGCGTCATTGGTGAAGAATTTGTTGAACTGAATTTCACCGCCGTAGGCTTCATTCCCTAAGCGGCCCATTGAGCTGCTGCCGTTATAGGCACCGTCGGGGCTAACAAAGGTGCTGTCGCCACCCTCATAGGCCATTCCGTAGCGGCCATAGCCGGTAAATGAAAAATCATCATCAGCGGTGACTAAGCCAGATGCGGCAGCACTGATCATGGCGATGGAAAGGGGGAGTACTTTTATTGTTTTCATATCGGTTCCTGTTGCTCGTTGATTGTTTTTGTTGTCGAGATCGTAAGTGACCTGAATAACAGGTGCGCAATCGCGCGAAAGATTCAAAATCACAGTTCCAGTGTAGATATACTGAATAAATTAACAAGCGTAAAAATTAAAAAAATTATAACTAGGTGTCTAATTTTAGTGGCTTGTAGGTGTTTTTCGTATTCTTAATTAGAACATGTAACTGATTACAGTGTTTTTGGGGTTTTATATTACAAGCAGGAATAAAAAATGCCGCTAAAAAGCGGCATTCTGGTTTCAGTGATCAGCAGTGTTGGACGATCATCAGCAAAGGCTGTTAATGGCATCCTTTAGTTTCAGTGTTTCTTTATAGGCAGCTTCGGCAAAATCTGGCCCGTTGGAGGCGTATAAAATGCCACGTGATGAATTAATCATCAGGCCATTACCGTTTTTAAAGCTGCCGTTCCTGAGGGTGCCGGCCAGGTCGCCACCCTGAACGCCAATGCCCGGTACCAGGAAGGGTAAATCGGGCGCAGCAGCACGAATATCGGCCATTTCTTCCGGCGCGGTTGCGCCAACCACAAGGCTGACATTGCCGTTTTTATTCCATTCGGTCTGGGCTTTGCGGGCAACATGAATGTAAAGCGGCTCTCCGTCGATCAGCTGATTCTGGAACTCTGCCGCCGAAGGGTTGGATGTTCTGCAAAGAATAACCACGCCCTTGTTTTCGAACTCGGTGAACGGTAATACGGTATCGGAGCCCATGTAGGGGTTGATGGTTACGGCATCGGCACCGTATTGCTCAAAGGCTTCTTTGGCGTACATGGTTGCCGTAGAGCCAATATCGCCGCGCTTGGAGTCGAGAATGACCGGTACATCCGGGTAGTTGGCTTTAATGTGTTTGATCGTATCTTTAAGCGCGGCTTCGGCACCAATGGCTGCATAGTGCGCAAACTGCGGTTTAAAGCAGCATGCTAGGCTTGCGGTGGCGTCTATGATGGCGCGGTTGAATTCAAAGATATCGGTCATGCCGGCAGGAAAGCGTTCAGGGAATGGATCTAAACCCACGCAAACCTGAGTTTGCTGCGCCCATCGCTTGTGGATCATGCTGGTGAAATTCATCTGTTACACCTCAGTAGTTATTTTCTAGGCAATGCTTTTGGTATAAACCTTAGAGTTGCGCTGGAAGTTATAGAGTTTAATTCGGTCTTCCGGCAGTGCGCTGACATCGACACGTTTAAAGCCGCGTTCAACAAACCAGTGCTCGGTTTGGGTCGTAAGCGCATACAGCTGAGTAATGCCGGCTTTGCGGGCCTGTTTTTCTACCTCGACCAGCAATGCATCGCCACGGCCATTGTTCTGATAGTCAGAGTGCACGGCAACGCAGGCCAGCTCTGCCTGATTTTCGGAGAGTTTATGCACGGCGGCACAGCCAATGATCATTCCGTCGCGTTCATTGACGACAAAGGAATCGATCTGCGAGGCGATTTTTTCCGGATCACGCTTCACCAGAATCTGTTTGATTTCCAGCGGCTTCAGCAGTGCCAGAATACCCTGAATATCATTCAGATTTGCCCGGCGGAAGGTATCGTACTGGTCTCGTGGAATCAGAATGCCAACACCATCGCGTGTGAACAGCTCTGCCAGCAGTGTTCCGTCGACAGTGCCGTCGACAACGTGGCAGCGGGCAATCCCGGCGCGACTGACCTTGCTGGCTACGAGCAGCTCGAGGTAGGCCGGCTGGTCCGGTGCCGTGGTATGGATCAGTGCTTCCAGTGTGGATACATCCATTTCCTTCTGACCCTGACTGAATGTGAGCGGGTTGTCGCCAACAATAACCACCTTGTCCGCGAAGGTTTGCTTGGCAAGTTCAATCACTAACTGTTCCGGTGGCAGGTAGAGAATGTCTCCGGTGATTGAGTAACCCAGAGGCGGAATGAGCACCAGGTGTTTTTTATCGAGCTGCTCACGAATGGCGGCAACATCGATTCGGCGCACGCGTCCCTGAGCTTTCAGATCCTGCCCTTCAAATACGCCGGCCGGTCGTGCCATAACAAAGTTGCCGCTGATCACGCGCATCTTTGAGCCATGCATCGGCGAGTTGGCGATGCCCTGACTGAACAATGCCTCGAGCATGTAGCGGCGGCGGCCAATCTCTTCGGTCAGCTGTTTAAGCGTGTCATCGTCGATGATGTCCTGTGGATTCAGCCGCTGCTCAAAACAGTCTGCATCAAACAGTACAACCAGTTTCAGGCCAAGGCTGTTGAGCAAGGCCAAATCGCTGATCAGTGAGCGCAACCGTTCCTGACTTATAGCCTGATCCCGCAGCCAGATGACGGTGGTTTTTCCACGATAAGCATGAATGTAAGGCGCACTGTTACGAAAAAGACTGACGAAATCCATAGGTGCTTAGGCTTCCAGGAGTGAACGGTGGATCGGAGGCCGTGAGTGTAACGGTAAATGGAAAAATCAGCTAGCCAGAGCCCGTTTGGGCTCTGCTTTAATTGGCGGGTAGCGGCGTTAAAGCACCTTCGAAAAGCGCTTCGCGACCTCTGCATTGAAGTAGGCATCGAATGTCAGCAGAACGGGGCGCAACAGCAGTCTGCCCAGTGGCTGAACATGCACTTCGTCACCAGCCAGTTTCACCAGGTTATCGGCGACCAGCGTCTGCAGGCGTTGCCATTCGTCAGCGAAATACTCCCCGGCGTTTATGCCGAAGCGCTGCGAAAGCTCCGTGAACGATAAACGCCCCTGGCAGGCCAGTTGTAAAATAGCCCACTGACGGATCTTATCGTCTTCATTGAGGAATATTCCGCGCTTTATTGCCAACTGCATGTTATCGAGGAAGGATTCGTAAGGCTCGATCTCGCGGTGGTTCTGCAGATAGACGCCATCGATCTGGCTGATGCCGGAAACGCCCAGCGCCAGCATATCGACCTCGGCGTGGGTTGAGTAACCCTGGAAGTTGCGCTGCAGTGAGCCCTGTTCTAAAGCACGGGTCAGTTCATCACCGGGCTTGGCGAAGTGATCCATGCCGATATACACATAGCCGGACTGCTGCAGCAGAGCGATGCTGTCGCGCATAATGGCCAGCTTTTCATCGGCAGTAGGTACCGATGCCGGGTCAATTCTGCGCTGTGGCTTGAAGCGTTCCGGCAGGTGCGCATAGTTGTACAGGCTGATGCGGTCCGGGCTCAGCTGTAAGGTCTGCGCCCAGGTGCGGGCGAAGGATTCGCTGCTCTGATGGGGCAGGCCGCAGATCAGGTCGAAACTGATCGACTTGAAACCCAGCGCGCGGGCTTTATCAACCTTCTGCTGTACCAGCTCAAATGGCTGCACACGGTTGATGGCTATCTGGGTTTGTTCGTCGAAATCCTGCACGCCAAAGCTGATGCGATTGAAGCCGCGACGCTTTAGCAGGCAGAGCATCTCATCACTGGTTTCACGCGGGTCGAGCTCTATTGAAAACTCACCGGCGTGGACTTCCGGATCCCAGTCAAAGTAAATGCCCAGCAGGTCGAGCAGGCGTGACATCTGCTTCAAAGACAAAAAAGTGGGTGTTCCGCCGCCAAGGTGCAGCTGGGTAATCGGGCGATGGCCAAAGTTACGCGCATGCAGAACCATTTCCCGTTCGAGCATATCAATGTAGCTGTCAGGCCGGGTCCGGTCTTTGGTGGCTATTTTGTTGCAGCCGCAATAAAAGCAAACATGCTGGCAGAACGGAATGTGCACATACAAAGACAGCGGCGACTGGTTGCTGCGCTGGCTGTCTAAATGGCTCTGCACTTCTATAGCCTGCAGCCCGGTAAACTGCACGGCCGTTGGATAAGATGTATAGCGCGGGGCATTGATATCGTATTTGCGGATCAATGCGTCGTCCCATGGCACATACCACTTGCTCGGTTGTGTCATCTGTTTGAACTCTTCAGTAATGTGGCGGGAACTTTAACGAAGGCTGACTAATTGAACATGATTTATATCAAGGCGGCTACGCAAGCCGGCAGCCCATGAAAGTAAAGATTAGCTGTTAAATTTGACTCGTCAGAAATGAAAAAGGGGCCTGAAAGCCCCAATTCATGCGGGTTGGCTGAAAGCCTTAACCGCCGGTCTGGAAAAACTCACGAGAACCATATACGACCATAGTCTTACCCTTCACCGAGACCAGACCCTGTTCTTCCAGGCCTTTTAATACCCGGCCGACCATTTCACGGGAGCAGCCAACAATGCGGCCGATTTCCTGGCGGGTAATTTTAATCTGCATGCCGTCCGGGTGGGTCATGGCGTCTGGCTGTTTGCACAGGTCGAGCAGGGTGCGTGCTACACGTCCGGTCACATCCAGGAAGGCGAGGTCGCCAACTTTACGGGTGGTGTTACGCAGACGGGTCGCCATCTGTTCGCCAATAAAGTAGAGGATGCGGGCATCGTTTTGGGTGATTTCACGGAACTTGGAGTAAGAAATCTCAGCAACTTCACACTCTGTTTTGGTTTTGATCCACGCAGAGCGGGAGTTCAGTGAGTCGAACAAGCCCATTTCACCAAAGAAATCACCGGCATTGAGATACGCCATGATCATTTCGCGACCATCGTCTTCTTCAATGATGACCGAGACGGTGCCTTTCATAATGTAATAAAGTGAGTCGCTCTTATCGCCGGCATAAATCAGTGTGGTTTTTGAAGGGTAACGTCGCCGATGACATTGCGATAAAAAATAGTCTAAGTGTTTATGTTCTAATGTATGGTTGACCATAATTTATAAATTCCGTGTCTTATAGTGCGCGTAAATAAGATTTTTACGACTAATTGCCAGCTTTATCGTTTCATTATGCGGTATATAACCGGTTGAGGCTACGGGGAATGTTTTGTAGTTTGACGTGAGTCCCGTTTTAATGATGCGTTAGAACCGCTAAGTTATTCATTTTAGACTGGTTTTTTCAGAGATTTTTTACGTTTCGATCATTGATAAAATAATGGGCTAGCAGCGTTTTTGAAAGTTATTTTTATATTTATAAGTTGAGGTAAACAGGTGAAAGCAACGATTAATTGGGATTCCGGCAAGGCCTTCAGTTATACATCTAACAGTGGTTTTAAGGGTTTTGTAGATGGTGCAGCTAAGGACTCTGACGATGCCAAAGGCCCAAGCCCGATGGAGCTGGTGCTGGTCGGCCTGGGTGGCTGTACCTCCTATGATGTGGTCAGCATTCTGGAGAAATCCCGGCAGAAAGTGTTGGACTGCAAGACTGAGCTCAAGGCTGAACGGGCCGATTCAGTCCCGTCTGTTTTCACTAAAATTCATATTCATTTCATTGTCACTGGCGAAAATCTGAAAGAATCACAGGTGGCCAGGGCGGTGAGCCTTTCTGCAGAAAAATACTGCAGCGCCTCGTTGATGCTGGAGCGCGGTGGCGTGGAGATTACCCATAGCCATGAAATTATTGAGGCCAC
The DNA here is from genome assembly GCF_004341165.1 of Reinekea marinisedimentorum. GTDB lineage: Bacteria > Pseudomonadota > Gammaproteobacteria > Pseudomonadales > Natronospirillaceae > Reinekea > Reinekea marinisedimentorum. The sequence continues at coordinate 188,952 of NZ_SLZR01000005.1, read as the reverse complement.
TGCCTGAATAAGCACGGGTGGCGTATGAACCACGGGCGAAAATGAAAGAAAGTTGCCCGTCATTTTAGATGCGACAGAGGTTGCTTTCTTTTTTCGCTTGAAACTGTAGACTCTGGTACGCTGGTAGCTCGCAAATGCCCATGTTAGAGGCGTTTTCGGGCATCAGCTATAATAACTTCTCCGCCAGGCGAGATATTGAAAACATCCGTCAGGCGAGAAAAATAAAAAACAAGGCTACAGGTTCGGCGTATACCATGTCTCAGGAAATTGAATTAAAACTATCAGTATCGGCAGCATCAGCAGACAGCTTTTTATCACTTCACCTGCTTTCCGGTTTCCAGGCCCAAACCTTTTCACTGGAAAATACCTATTACGACACCGAAGACTTTGCATTATCTCAGGCCGGTTGCGCGCTGCGCGTAAGAAAGGTTAATGATGGCTATGTACAGACCCTGAAAACCCGGGGTCAGAACGTCAGCGGCCTGCACCAGCGCGAAGAGTGGGAAATGCCCATTCACGGCTCAGAGCTGGATACCGCCCTGTTTCCGCAAGGGGCCCTGCCAGACACCATAAACCAGGATAAATTACAGCCGGCGTTTACAACTGATTTTCAGCGCACCTGCTGGAACATTACTCAGGGCAGCTCCGAAATTGAACTGGTTCTGGATTCCGGGCTGGTTAAGGCACAAGGCAAGCAAGATACCATTCTGGAGCTCGAGCTGGAGCTAAAGGCGGGTAATGTTGAAGATTTATTCACGCTGGCGCTGGAGATCAGCAAGCACATTCCGGTGATGCCATCCGACGTCAGCAAGGCCGAGCGAGGGTTCCGCTTGTGCGGACGACCGTTCACCAAGGCGCCCGAACTTCCCAAGATCGTCACTCAGCAGAGCATTGAAAGTGCTTTCTGTGCCTTGTTCGGTTATGAAATGGAACAGCTTAATTTGCACTGGCAGAGCTTCTGGCAAACACAGCAGTGGCGTCACCTGCAGTCGTTTCTGGTCACGCTGGGTAATATGGCAACCGAAATTGACTGGTTCAAGCGCATGATGCCGGAGGCCCAGAGCCAGATGGCGACCTCTCATATTCAGTGGATTGAGCAGCAGTTGTTGCCGATCCTCTCCTGGTGGCCGGCTTGTTTTGCGCTTTCCCGGGATGCTGAAAAAGAGTCGCAGGATATTGCCTACCGTTTGCAGCAATCTAAAGCCAAGAAAGCATTGAGTGCGTTGTATGCATTGCAGGATAACCCCGAACTGGGTTTCAGAATCTTAAGCCTGACAGCATGGCTGCACACTCAGGGCTGGCAACAGGGCCAGGACGATGAACACCGTCGCCTGAGTGCCCGTTCTATTACTGAGGGTATTGATTACTGCTTCGATAAGGCCCTTAACGAGCTTAATACAGAACGTTTTACCGGCAATGCCAGCTATGCGCTTTCGCAGTTTCCGGCCGTGCACCGGCTGTTGATGCTGTGTCAGTACTTTGATCGCCTCTATGGTAAAGAATTAGGTGATCTGCGCGCGCCATTGCAGGCATTGGAAGAGAACCTTTCCCGCCTGTCGGCCATCGAGGTTGTTACCCGTTTGAAAGACTGGCTCAATGAATTGCCAATGGAGCAGCAGGCCAGTATTTACAGCTGGACCCGTTCGCAAACGGTCTTGTTAAGAGATATTAAGCAGTTGGCCGAAAAACTCATTCAGGGCCGCTGTGCGTTACTTGGAGAACTTGTTTGAAACTGCTGCCCGGTAAACTGAGAACGGACGACCTTCTCATTCAACTGGAAAAAGACGGTCGTATTACTGAAAAGCAAATTTCCCATGCCCGCAGCCTGAACCGAACCGGCCATACCCATGCCATTTCACAGGTGGCGGCCTTTGAGCTCGACGATCAGTTGCACCCGGGCAAGAAGCTGACGGCTTCGGTGATTTGCCAGTGGATTGCCGATGGCCTGCACATGAAGCATGTGCAGATCGACCCGCTTAAGGTCGATGTTGAATCGCTGTCCAGCATTATGTCGTTTGAGTATGCCAAGCGCTATGGTTTGCTGCCGTTAAAGGTCACCGATGCCACCGTTCAGATAGCGGTGAGCGAACCCATGCTGACCGGCTGGGAAGATACCATTGAGCAGGTGACCCGGCGCACCATTGAAAAGGTGATCTCCTCACCGGAAGATATTGCACGCTTTGGCCTGGAGTTTTACTCGCTTTCGCGTTCTGTTTCCGGTGCCAGTGGCAAGGGTCGAAGCAGCAGCTCAGGTAATTTTGAGCAGCTGATTGAACTGGGCCGCCTGGGCAATCCGGACGCCAACGATGAACACATTGTTAATATCGTGGACTGGCTATTCCAGTATGCCTTTGAGCAGCGCGCCAGTGATATTCATATAGAGCCGCGCCGCGACTATGCCCATATCCGTTTTCGCATTGATGGCATTCTGCATACGGTTTATCAGATGCCGATTCAGGTCGGTCAGGCGGTGGTCAGCCGCATTAAAATTCTTGGCCGGATGAATATCGCCGAAAAGCGTAAACCACTCGATGGCCGGGTAAAAACCAAAACGCCGGAAGGTCAGGAAATTGAATTACGTCTGTCGACGCTGCCCACGGCCTTTGGCGAAAAGCTGGTCATGCGTATTTTTGACCCGGATGTACTGCTGAAGTCATTCGATGAGCTGGGTCTGGCCGATGAAGATCTGAAAAACTGGCATGAGATGATCCGCCAGCCGAACGGAATCATTCTGGTCACCGGGCCAACCGGCTCGGGAAAAACCACCACGCTTTATTCCACGCTGAAGAGCCTGGCAACCTCCGAGGTTAACGTCTGCACCATTGAAGACCCGATTGAAATGGTCGAGCCGGCCTTTAACCAAATGCAGATTCAGGCCAATATCGATCTGAATTTTGCCGATGGCGTGCGCGCACTGATGCGTCAGGACCCGGATATCATCATGATCGGTGAGATCCGTGACCTTGAGACCGCGCAAATGGCTATTCAGGCCGCGCTGACCGGGCACCTGGTGCTGTCAACGGTTCACACCAATGATGCGCCTTCGGCGATCACCCGTATGCTTGATTTGGGCGTGCCGGGTTATCTGATTAAATCGACTGTGCTGGGTGTAATGGCGCAGCGTCTGGTCAGGGTGCTGTGTCCACATTGCAAGAAGGCCGGTGAAGTGAGCGATTCCACCTGGCAGCAGCTGGTGAGGCCCTGGTCTGCGAAAAAACCGGCGACGGTTTATCAGCCAGAAGGGTGTCTTGAGTGTCGCAATACCGGTTATCTTGGCCGTTCGGGCGTCTATGAAAGCTTTATTGTGGATGACTCCCTGGCGGAGCTGATTCACGAAGGCTGCGACCCACAAACGCTGCGAAGAGAAGCTATCAAGAAGGGCATGCTGAGTTTGCGTTTATCCGGTGCCCGTAAAGTGGCGGCAGGCTTCACCACACCCGATGAAGTCCTTCGTGTTACCCCGGATGTTCGCTAGTGGGCCATTCGCAAAGTTAGGTAACGGTTCGCTTCGTAGTTCAGCGAATATCTTCGTTGAAAAACCTTGAAATAGCGCCACTATTCCTGCGTTTTTTCGCCTTGATCTTCACTGAACTACTGTGCACCTTAGTGACCGAACTTTACGCATAGCCCACTAGCCACTAGCCACTAGCCACCAGGGCATCAGAAGAAGTAGGAGTTATTCTGTTTCGCCCGGTGGGTTTCCCGATTCTGCAGTATCTCCGGTAGCGAAAGCTGCAGTGATTCTTTTAACGTCCGTGCGGATACCGGCTTTCGCAGAATATGCTTCACGCCCAGGTCATCGTCTTCCAGCTCTGCAGAGACGGCATCCGAGCCGGTCAGCATAATAATCACGATATCCCTGTTCAGTTCCGGGTCTTGCCGGACCCTGATCGCCATTTCTGAGCCTGTCATCGAAGGCATGTTTTGGTCGAGCACCAGCACATCGACCGGCTTATGCTTATGATACTCGTAGTGCAGATTCGCCAGTGCAGACTGAGCATTACTCATGGTGATGACGCTCATGCCCCAGTTCTGCGCCAGATGCTCAATAACCTTACAGCAGGTCATGTTGTCATCGACCACCATCAGCCGAATACCATTGAGGGCGTTTTCATCGGTGGAGGTGCGGCTGAAGCCTTTCGGCAGTGTCGACTGCAGCGGCATATCAACCCAGAAAGTTGTACCCATGCGCAATTCGCTGTTCATGGAGAGTTGTCCGCCGAGCAGGTTGACCAGGTACTTACAGATGGGCAGGCCCAGGTGGACATCTTTGGGGGTCTGGGCCATCGGGTTCTTATCGCTGGGCAGATCGAACAGCCTTTCCTGAGTGTCTTTAGCCATACCCGGGCCGGTATCAGAGATAGAAAAGCGGACTCGCTGCCCATGCCAGGGTTTTACCTGAATGATCACTTCGCCGTATTCGGTGTATTTCAGGCCATTGTCGAGCAGGATCGACAGGATCTGAGTAATAATCTTCACGTTACCTCGGTAACGCGACGGCAGCTCCGGCGCGATATCCAGCACCAGCTCGATATTTTTGCTGTGCGCAATCTTTGAGTAGGGCTGCACGATATCTTCGGCTAAGTCGTAGAGGTCGAACTCTTCTTCACCTTCCGGCAGCCGGTTCAGGCCAAGGTGGATCAGATTCTGCAATTGGTCGGCCTCGCGCAGCAATGAGAATCCGGCTGATTGCAGGGTATTCACGAATTCCTGCTGGTGAGCCGACAATGAGGTGTCCTGCAGCAGTTCAGTCATGCCCAGTACACCGTTGATTGGGCCGCGGATATCGTGGTTCAGCTTTCTCAGGATCGGCCACAGCGCGCCGCTGAAGTTGGGCTTATCGGCCGATGGCAGGGTGATATTTTGGCGGGCATACAGCCAGCTACTGAAGGCGACCAGAATATTGGCAGCAATTAACAGGCCCTGTATCACGATGAGATTGGCTTCCAGTGCAGAAATCAGCCCGATCAGTGTCAGCGTCAGGCCGGTGAAATGCCCGGCAAAAAGAATGTAGCCGGCAAGCATCAGGCGGTCACCGCTGCTTTCGGTGCGCCGTTCAAACCAGTGCAGGGCAAACAGCGCCCAGGAAGCCGGCACCAGCATTATTTGCAGTGGCAGCAGATATTTTGACAGCGGCGTGCACGACGCTACCACGGCCACGAGCAGTACCCAGGCGAACAGATTGATGGCATTCGCCGTCCAGCTGCTCTGACGTTTACGTTGAGCTATTAATATTTTTGCCAGACCGAACAGAGTCAAGAAGGTGCCGCAGTTGATTGCGATGGTTTCAATATGGGGGATGAATGAAATCAGCCAGCCGATGCTGCCATTCCAGCCAGAAAGGTTTAACAGGCTGCCGGTGATGACGGTTGTTGTCCACACCGAAGTGAGATCACGATAACGGTAGTAATTGATGGCGGCAAACAACGCAGCAAAAAACAGCGCACAGTTCAGTGGTATGTAAAGCAGGAACAGCATTCGGCTTTCGCTGAGAATCGTCAGCTCATCAACCAGGCGTACCTTCATGCTGGAGGTATGCAGTGGCGTGATTTTCAGGTACAGATCCTGGCTGCCCAGGCGGGCATCAAAAGGAATAACCAGATTACCAAACTGGTGAGGCCGCTCTGAAAAACTCAGCTGCTGGCCGGTAAGTTCAGACTGGTAGCCTGAGTTGTTCAGCCCCTGAAAATACAGCTCAGCACTCTCAATGAAGGGGGTTTCAATCTTCAGGTACAGACGCTGGTATTGGCCTGTAGGGTTGTTGATGTTGAAGGTGAACCAGGTTGAGCCAGGTGTGTTGCTGAAGCTGTAGACATCGCTGTGCACCGGCGAAAACTGCCGTGTCAGTGTTGGGCCGGTAATCTGAGCAATGGAATAATTTTGCTTACCGGTGTGCAGATAGCTGCTGAAAGGGGCAATGTTTTCGCTCAGAAAATCCTTGTTGAGCAGGATGGTGTCATAACTGAATGCCGATGAAAAAGTACTGAGTATCAGTACTAGCAGAATCCTTATCATGGTGTACAGCTATCCCGAATTAAGAGCTAAACAGGAATTATAGCGGTGCTTGGCGCAGGGGGAAATTTAACTTTTAGAGATTCTTTATTCAGGCGGGCGTGAAACGAGGATTTATTGCGTACACCGGTCGAGCCCGGTGTACGCAATAAATGGAATAAACCTAGCGGTTGATGGCCTTATGGCCAATATCGGTGCGGTAGTAAACGTCGTTCCAGCTAATTTTATCGACCGCCTGATAAGCAGCCTGCTGCGCCGCGGCAACGCTGTCGCCCAGTGCGGTGACACACAGTACTCGCCCACCGTTGGTGGTGATTTGACCGGCTTCGTTCTTCGCCGTTCCTGCCTGGAAGACTTTAGCGCCAGTGGCTTCAGCGGCTTCGATGCCTTCAATGACATCGCCCTTGCGGTAATCGAACGGATAACCGCCGGCAGCGAGCACAACCCCGATGGCGGCCTGTTCTGTCCAATTGGCTTGCTGTGTCGCCAGGTTGCCGTTGATGGCAGCCAGACAAAGTTCGCTGAGATCCGATTGCAGCCGCATCATAATAGGCTGGGTTTCCGGATCACCGAAGCGGCAGTTGTATTCCAGCACGAAAGGCGTCTTGTCTTCGCCAACCATGATGCCGGCATAAAGGAAGCCACGGTAGCGGTTGCCTTCTGCGTTCATGCCTTTAACAGTCGGGTAGATCACTTCATTCATGATGCGATCATAAATTTCTCCGGTCACCACCGGTGCCGGAGAGTAAGCACCCATGCCGCCAGTGTTGGGGCCGGTATCGCCGTTGTCGCGGGCCTTGTGATCCTGGGATGTGGCCAGTGGCAGTACATCTTCACCATCAACCATAACAATAAAGCTGGCTTCTTCACCGGTTAAAAACTGCTCGACAACCACGCGCGCGCCGGCATCACCGAATTTGTTGCCGGACAGCATGTCTTTGACCGCTGCGATGGCTTCTTCGTTGGTCTGCGCCAGAATCACACCCTTACCTGCTGCTAGGCCATCGGCCTTAACAACAATGGGCGCACCCTTTTCTTCGATATAGGCAATGGCTTTGTCTTCTTCAGTAAATACACCGTAGAAAGCCGTTGGAATGTTGTGGCGGGCGAGAAAGTCTTTGGTGAAGGCTTTTGAGCCTTCGAGCTGAGCGGCGGCCTTGGTTGGCCCGAAGATCGCCAGACCCTGTGCTTCAAAGTAATCCACCACGCCTTCGACCAGTGGCGCTTCCGGGCCAACGATGGTCAGTTCTATCTGGTTGGCTTTGGCAAACTCTGCCAGGGCTGGGAAATCCAGCGCATCAATCGCAACATTGGTAATGCCGCTTTCACCATCGGTACCGGCATTGCCGGGTGCTACGAATACCTTTTCGACCTTGGCATCCTGAGCGGTTTTCCAGGCTAATGCATGCTCACGGCCACCGTTACCAATAATCAATACATTCATGTGTGCTCTCCTGTTAGTGGCGGAAGTGGCGCATGCCGGTGAATACCATGGCGATGCCATGCTCGTCGGCGGCTTCAATTACTTCGTTGTCGCGCATGCTGCCACCCGGTTGAATGACTGCGGTAATACCGGTCTCTGCGGCCTGATCAATACTGTCACGGAACGGCAGGAAGGCTTCAGAGGCCATCGCGGAACCGGCGATCTCGATGTTTTCATCCGCGGCTTTAATCTTGGCGATAATGGCACTGTACACGCGGCTCATCTGACCTGCACCGATGCCGGTGGAGAGGCCGTCTTTGGCGTAAACAATGGCGTTGGATTTAACAAACTTGGCAACGTTCCAGGCAAACAGCATGTCTTTGATCTGCTGTTCGGTTGGCGCAACCTTGGTGACGACGTTGAAATCCGCCGGGGTGATCTTGCCCAGATCGCGATCCTGTACCAACAGGCCACCGGTAACGCGCTTGAAATCGAGCGCCGGCTTTGCCGCACCCCACTGGCCGCATGCCAGCAGGCGGACGTTTGGCTTGGCTGCAACCACTTCTTTTGCCGCCGCTGAAACGGCCGGGGCAATGATGACTTCCACAAACTGGGTGCCGATGATGGCACTGGCTGCTTCAGCATCCAGCTCGCGGTTGAAGGCAATAATGCCGCCGAAGGCCGATTTGGTGTCGGCAGACAGCGCACGCTGATAGGCTTCCTTCAGGCTGGCACCGGTTGCAACGCCACAAGGGTTGGCGTGCTTGACGATAACGCAGGCCGGCTCTTCAAAACACTTGACGCATTCCAGTGCGGCATCGGTATCGGCAATGTTGTTGTAGCTCAGCGGCTTGCCCTGAAGCGTGGTAATGGTGGAGATGCCGGCTTCTTTTTCGCCCGGTTCAACATAGAAGGCGGCCTTCTGATGCGGGTTCTCACCATAGCGCATGACCTCTTTCAGCTCGAACTGGCTGTTGAAGGTGTTCGGGAAGTCGGTACGTGCAGGCACCTCGGCTGCCGGGGTTTCCGCCGGAACAGTACCCAGGTAGTTGGCAATCATGCCGTCGTACTGCGCGGTGTGTTCAAAGGCAGAACGGGCCAGTTCAAAGCGGGTGCTGGCCTTAATGCCACCGAACTCATCCAGTTCTTTCACCAGGTCGTCATACTTGCTGGCGTCGACAACAATGGCAACATCTTTATGGTTCTTGGCGGCAGAGCGCACCATGGTTGGCCCGCCGATGTCGATGTTTTCAATGGCATCGGCAAGAATGCAGTCGTCTTTGGCAATGGTTGAGGCGAACGGGTACAGGTTAACAACCACCAGATCGATCGGGTCGATACCGTGCTGCTGCATCACTTCATCGTCGGTGCCGCGGCGGCCGAGAATACCTCCATGAATTTTCGGGTGCAGTGTCTTAACACGGCCGTCCATCATTTCCGGGAAGTCGGTTACGCTGGAAACTTCCTCGACCGGGATGCCACTGTCTTTAAGTAGTTTAAAGGTACCGCCGGTGGAGATAATGTCGACATTGCGTTCACTGAGGGCCTTGGCAAATTCAACGATGCCGGATTTATCTGAAACGCTGATGAGTGCTTTTTTAGGGGTAACTACCGATTCTGACTGGCTCATGGATTCCTCGGATTGGAAGTATAAAATTGATTAAACGGTCAAAAAAAGAAAGCGTTAAAAACAACAAAGGCGACCGAAGTCGCCTTTTGAATTTTACAGTAAGCCGTATTGCTTCAGCTTTTTGCGCAGTGTGCCTCGGTTCAGACCGAGTACCTTGCTGGCTTTGGTCTGGTTGTCCCGGCAGTAACGCATAACGGCCTCGAGCATTGGCGCTTCAACTTCGTTCAGCACCATCTGATGTACGTTGGTGATGTCCTGACCCTCCAGATGAGAGAAGTAGTTTCTCATCGCAATCTCAACGCTGTCGCGCAGAGTTTGGGGTGCTTCAGCCGCAGCGTGAATATTGAGTGGTTCTGATGATTCGGTGTTTGGTACAAGAGCTTCTGCTTTCATGCGGCGCTTTCCTTCAGTCTTTCAAATTGTTCAAAAATGTTTTCTATCGCCTGAATTTGCTCATGACAATGTTCAAGCGAATTAAATTGTTGGTAGTGGTGCTTGGCAATCCCCTGACCTTTGAGATACCAGCCCAGGTGCTTGCGGGCTATGCGCACACCCATATAGTCGCCATAAAATTCGTGCAGGGCGTTTATGTGTCCGGTCAGTGTGCTGAACACCTCCTGTTTGGAGGGCTCTGCAATCAGCTGACCAGTCGCCAGGTACTGATTTATGGCCTGGAAAATCCACGGATTCCCCTGAGCGCCCCGGCCGATCATGACACCGTCGGCGCCAGTGATATTTAATACGCTGGCGGCTTTTTCCGGGCTGTTGATGTCGCCGTTGGCTAATACCGGAATGCTGACGGCCTGCTTTACTGCGGCGATGGTTTCATATTCTGCTTCGCCATTGTAGGCATCTGCCCGGGTGCGGCCATGAACAGAGAGTAGGGCAATACCGTTCTGTTCTGCCATTTTGGCAATAGTGACCGCATTCTTGCTGTGTTCATCCCAACCGGTGCGAATCTTCAGAGTAACCGGCACTGAAACCGCGCGGGTAACAGCTTCGAGAATATCGGAAACCAGGGCTTCGTCTTTCATCAGTGCCGAACCGGCAGCACGGTTACAGACCTTCTTGGCCGGGCAACCCATGTTGATATCGATGATCTGTGCACCCAGTTTCACGTTATTGGCCGCTGCGACAGCAAGTGCCTGTGGGTCACCGCCGGCAATCTGCACGCTGATTGGGCCTTCCTCGCCAGCATGGTTCATACGCCAACGGGATTTATTGGTTTTCCACAGCCTGGTTTCGCTGGTGACCATTTCAGAGACTGCTAAACCGGCACCCAGCGAACGGCACAGCTTACGAAACGGCTGGTCTGTTACGCCGGCCATTGGCGCCAGCACGGTCGGCTGTGTGATGGTGTAGGGGCCAATATTAAACACGAAACAGGTCAAAAAACGCTCAACTCAAGGGCGCGAAATAATAGCTGGTCTGCTGGGGTTTTAAAAGGTCGGTTAGACTAAATAAAGTCAAATATTTGCCTTGATGATCGGAATCGGTAGTGCTAGGTATCAGGCCCGCTTTATGGGGGAAAGCGCTATAGTTTTCAGTCACTTATAGCGCATCTGTTGATAATGATTAGTTACTGGCCGGAGTCAGCAGTAACTGATAATTCACTGCATTTGCACTTGGTTTCTTAATTGCCAGTGCAACGTAGATTCGGGTGTTGATAGGCATCTGCTCTACACCGGTCATTTCACCTTTCAAATACTGCTTCGGTTGGAATATCTGATCGGCAATAAGCTTGCCGTTAACATCGGTGTATTGCAGAACCAGAGCCGGGAAAGACTGCTTAAATGGCGCCTTGTTGGTGAGAATGACATCAACGACATAGATATCTGAGAGGCTGGTATCTTTGTGCTCGCGTACCAGTACGGAGGTGCGGATGCTGTTGAGGTCGACCTGATCCGGCAGTGTGCAGCCAATACGGTCGCAAACGGCCTGGTAAATGCCGCGCCATTGGTCCATGCGCGCGTAAGTTTCGCGTTCCATCCACGCCAGTTGCGCAACCAGGCCGACGGTTAGCAGAACAATCAGCAGCCAGCCAAGCGGGCGAAGCTTGTGGAAACGGTCTTCAAACGGAAAGTCGTGTTCAATCTCTTCGCTCGCCTGGGAGACTATCTGTGATGCACTCTGCGGGATCGAGAAATCGTCATCGTCGAAATCCAGGATCGAGTGAATTGGCTCTGGCTCAATGGGAACGCTTTCGACCTCGATAGCCGCCTTTTCTGGTTCCCGGGGCTTTTCGGTATCAAATACGGCTTTCTTTTGCTGCTCTTCCTGTTCCATCTCCTGCAGGATGGATTCGGCCCAACTCTCATCGACTTCATCGTCGTCATCGAAGTCGTCGTTTTCGGATTGGTGTATTTCCTGCTGGAAGTGATCCGCCTTGGGGGCGGTTTTCTGGCCGGAGTGCAGGTTCAGGAAGCTATCGGAAAGCTCGCCGAGGCCTTCTTCCTGTTCGTCTTCATCAAACAGCTTATCATTCGGGCCATCGCTGAATATGAACTCATCTTCCAGATCGTCGTCATCATCGCCATCGGCAAAAATGAATTCTGCATCGTCATCTTCTTCGGCGGCAAAAAACTCTTCGAAATCCGGCTCTTCGGCTTTAATAGGTGTTGGCACAGCTGCTGCCGGTTTTGGTTTGGCCGGGGGCAGATCCAGGCTGTCGTCAAATGGTGTTTTGGGTTTGGTTTTTACCGGAGCGGGCGCAGGTTTAACGGCTGCTGGTTTGACGGCCGCTGCGGGTGCCGGTTTGGCGACCGGCGCTGCTGGCGGTGTGGAGCCGGTAACGACATGGTTGCGAGCGCTAAATACCTGAAGGCAGGCGCCGCAGCGGACAGATCCATTGGCAACAGAAAGCTGTTCAGTTCTTACCCTGAAAGATGTTCCACAGTGGGGGCATTGAGTAATAAATGATTCAGCCATGGCCAGTGAGTTCCTTTGCATCCATGCCGGTTATAACGCATATAGGTTAATTTGCAAGATTGGTTTTTTTATCGGTAAAACCATAGCTTAGCCAACGAAGTTTAAGGAAGGTCTAACTTTAAATCAAATAGGCTGGCGTTGCACAGGGTGCTTATTTTCGTGAACCACTTAACCGAATCCAACCTTCCTTTTCCGCAACAGGGTCAAAATTGATCCAGGGTTGGTAGGCCTGCATAACCGTTTCGGCCTGATGGGCGAGAATTCCGGAGAGCACAATCGGAGCATTTGGTTTAAGGTGCCGGCAAATGCTCTCACTTAGATCGCACAAAGGGCCGGCCAGAATGTTGGCGACAACGATGTCATATTGCGCGTCGAGCTCACCCGGTTCCGTCGTTACCCGGTACTGATCGTCATTGATGCCGTTGGCTTGTGCGTTGTTTTTTGTGGCAATGAGCGCCTGAGGGTCAATATCCAGGCCATCCATGCGTGCGGAGCCAAGCAGAATGGCGGCCAGACCAAGAATGCCGGAGCCGCAGCCATAATCGAGAACGGATTCGCCGCCGTTGACGTTTTTATCCAGCCACTCAAGACACAAAAAGGTGGTTGGGTGGGTACCGGTGCCAAACGCCAGACCGGGGTCGAGCTTCAGGTTGACGGCATTTGTATCGGGCGCGTCTGTCCAGGAGGGTACAATCCACAGTTTTTCACCGCACTGAATGGGCTTGAAGTTACTCATCCACTCGCGCTCCCAGTCTTTATCTTCCAGGATCTCGGTCGTAATGGTGCCGGTTTGCAGCTGATTTTCTTTGATCACCGTGGAAATCTGCTCAAGCAGCTGCGGGGTATCGACATCTTCCTCAAACAACCCCTGAACCGTCGTCTGCTGCCACAGTGGTGTAGTTCCGCGAATCGGTTCGAAGACCGGCTGGTCTTTGCTGTCGAGCAGGGTGACGGCCTGACAACCGGCGATCAGCAGCGCATCCTCCAGCATTTCTGTGTGTTCAGGAAGGGTAGGAATGCGAATTTGTAACCAGGGCATCGGTTGATCTCTCAAGACGTTTGGGGAGGGGGAGTTTAGCGCGAAGGCTAAAAAAGAGAAGGGTGAATGTCACCCTTCTCTTTAAAGCGGCTTGTATAGGCCGTGCTTACTGTTCTTCTGCAAGCTTGTGTTCAAGATAGTGGATGTTGACTCCGCCTTTCTTGAAGCCTTCGTCGTTGACCAGTTTCTTCTGCAGTTCAACGTTCGACTTGATACCACCGACGACCAATTCATCCAGGGCGGAATTCATTCGCGCCAGAGCCTCAGCACGGCTGGGTGCAAAGGTGATCAGCTTGCCGATCATTGAATCGTAGTAAGGTGGAACCGTGTAGCCGCCGTAAATGTGCGAATCCCAACGAACACCTAAACCACCGGGTGGGTGGAATTGGGTAATCCGGCCCGGTGATGGCAGGAATGTTGAGGAGTCTTCGGCATTGATACGGCATTCAAAGGCATGGCCGGAAATTTCGATCTGATCCTGAGTGATCGAAAGAGGGTTGCCGGACGCAACATTCAGCTGCTCTTTAATGATGTCCACACCGGTCACCATTTCAGAGACAGGGTGTTCAACCTGAACCCGGGTATTCATTTCAATGAAGTAGAAATGACCGTCTTCATAGAGGAACTCGAAGGTGCCGGCACCGCGGTAGTTAATGTCGATACAGGCTTTGACACACGCTGCCTGAACTTTGGCGCGAGCCTGTTCATCGATATTGGGTGCCGGTGCTTCTTCCAGTACCTTCTGGTGACGACGCTGCAGTGAGCAATCGCGGTCACCCAGGTGAATAGCAGAGCCCTGGCCATCGGAAATAACCTGAATTTCCACGTGACGCGGATTGGTCAGGAATTTTTCCATGTAGACGGTGCCATCACCGAAGGCTGCTTTGGCTTCAGATTGAGTGACCTGAATAGACTTGATCAGCTCTTCTTCCTTTTTGACCACGCGCATACCGCGCCCGCCGCCGCCGGCTGCGGCTTTAATGATCACCGGGTAGCCGATGCGCTGGCCAATAGCCTTGCACTCGTCTTCATCTTCAGGCAACGGACCATCAGAACCCGGAACCGTTGGGACACCCGCTTTTTTCATCGCTTCAATAGCAGAAACCTTGTCGCCCATCAGGCGAATAACGTCTGCACTTGGGCCGATAAAGGTGAAGCCAGAGTTTTCAATCTGCTCAGCAAAGTCTGCCCGCTCAGCCAGGAAGCCGTAGCCCGGGTGGATGCCGTCAGCTTGGGTGACTTCAGCAGCCGAAATAATGGCCGGAATGTTCAGGTAGCTGTCGGTCGACGATGCCGGGCCGATACATACGGCTTCATCGGCCAGTTTGACATGCTTTAAATCGCGATCGGCAGTGGAGTGCACCGCCACGGTTTTAATGCCCAGCTCTTTACAGGCGCGCAGGATTCGTAATGCAATTTCGCCACGGTTGGCGATCAGTACTTTTTTCAACATGGGTTTGCCTCCGATCAGCTGATCGTGATCAGCGGCTGGTCAAACTCTACAGGAGAACCGTCTTCAACCAGAATGGCTTCAACAACGCCGCTCTTGTCAGCTTCAATTTGGTTCATCATTTTCATCGCTTCAACGATGCAGATGGTGTCGCCGGCAGAAACCTGCTGTCCTACTTCAACAAACTTAGGGCTGGTGGGTGAAGGCGAGCGGTAGAAGGTGCCGACCATTGGCGATTTCACTGCGTGACCCGCTATTTCTGCAGCAGGGGCAGCCGCTTCCGGTTCAGAAGCGGCTGCCGGTGCAGCAACAGGTGCGCTGGCGACAGGTGCAGCGTAGTGAACAGGGGCCTGTGCAGCCGCTGAATGGGAATTACGGCTGATGCGGATTGCTTCTTCTCCCTCAGAAATCTCAATTTCGTCAATGTTTGATTCTTCAAGAAGTTCAATAAGTTTTTTGACTTTGCGAATGTCCATGTGTTGACCTCAACAATTTAATTATGTCGTCTGTTATTTGAGTAATTGATCTGCGGCTTTAAGAGCCAGTGAATAGCTGTTAGTTCCAAACCCAGCCATAACACCACAAGCCAGTGGTGCCAGATAGGAATGGTGTCTGAATTCTTCCCGTGCATGCACATTGGATAAATGTAGCTCGATAAACGGCTTACTTACACCGGCCAGTGCATCTCGGAGAGCAACACTGGTGTGCGTATAGGCGCCCGGGTTGATCAGAATGAAATCAGTCCCGTCAGTCAGTGTTTCATGAATGCGATCAATCAGAACGCCTTCGTGATTCGATTGAAGGTGACGGAGGCTGTGACCCATAGTCTCAGCTTCATTCGAAAGTTGGCTTACGATGTCGTTCAGGGTATCAGCACCGTAAATTTCTGGTTCTCGGGTACCTAATAAGTTCAGATTGGGTCCATTGAGTAACAAGATAGTAGCCATGAAGCACCTTGGGTTAAATATAAAGGTAGTTAATTTGTCGCTAAAAGCATCGAAATTGCAACCATCGCAGCAAGATAATGCGGTTATCTTACATGCGCAACCAAAATGATGAACATTAGTTGTGAATTTTAGTCACTAAATGTACGCAAAGCACACGTATTCTCGCCTCAGGCGGAATGCTGGAGAAAGTGTAAAAGAATAAATTACTTAAAGGTGTGAAAAGGGCAGGCTCATTTTTCATTCAGACCACTGGTAGATGCAGGTGGGCTAACCACTTCGGGCAGGGCCGGAATTATGAAAAAAAGAGGCAGAAAGGCTATTGGCGAATACTGTAAGTCCCGCTACCCTCATAACAATAGTTTATGGAGTTTCGGGCATGATCAAAACAAGAGCTAAGCGCCTGTGGGCGGCAATGAAGCAAAAGGCGCCTTTTGCTGGAAAGGAAGAGGGGGCGGGTAAGAAAAGCTGGAAGCGCATTCTGTCAGCTTTGGTCGTCCTGCTGCTGGTGATTTGGGTTGTTCTGGGAATTTACTGGAGCATGGAGCCCGGCGATCAGAATGTTGTGCAGCTGGCTCAGGAGTCGGTAGAAAGCCAGGGTCAGAAAATGGTGGTTGGCTACACGACGGCCTTTACTCTGAAACATCTGGCAGACACGCTGCTCAGTAAGCCGGGTGGCTACCTTTCCAACGATGTAATGCCGCCGTCTGTGTTCCTGGATAACATGCCGAACTGGGAATACGGTGTGGTGATTCAGCTTCGGGATTTGTCACGTTCACTGCGGAAGGATATGAGCCGTTCTCAATCGCAATCGACTGAAGATGTAGATTTGGTTAAGGCTGAGCCGCTGTTTCACTTCAATAACGACAGCTGGATGTTGCCTTCCACCGAGGGTGAGTACCGCAGCGCCGTGCGCTACATCGAAGGTTATATGAAACGCCTGGCAGACCCTGCTCAGCCCGATGCTCAGTTCTATGCCCGTGCAGATAATCTATCGAGTTGGCTGATGGATGTTGAGACGCGCCTGGGTTCGCTGTCTCAGCGGCTCAGTGCCAGTGTGGGTCAGCAGCGCTACAACACGGATTTAGCCGGTGAAGCGAATGCTGCACAATCAACGCCGGCGCAATCGCAAAGTCAGGTGAAAACACCACGCTTTGAGGTTGATGATATCTTCTACGAGGCGCGGGGTTATTCATGGGCATTGCTGC
The DNA here is from genome assembly GCF_004341165.1 of Reinekea marinisedimentorum. Taxonomy (GTDB): domain Bacteria; phylum Pseudomonadota; class Gammaproteobacteria; order Pseudomonadales; family Natronospirillaceae; genus Reinekea; species Reinekea marinisedimentorum. The sequence goes on along the minus strand of NZ_SLZR01000005.1, from coordinate 172,318 downwards.
ATGTGCTGCGTGCTGTCGAGGTCGATTTTGCGACGGTTTTGGAAAACAAAACTGCATTGGTCAGCCTGCAGCAGATTATTCGCGAGTTGGAATCGACTCAGGAGACGGTTTGGTCGCCGTTCATTCTGAACGGAAATGGTTTCGGTATGATCGCCAACCATTCACTGGTGATGGCTAACTACATTTCCCGTGCGAATGCCGCCATTATCGATCTGCGCGAGCTGTTGGATAAGGGCTGAGCAAGGCTTACCGCTCAATAAGAAAAGGCCACGCGATGTGGCCTTTTTTGCAGTGTCGCGGCCCTCTGGACCGCGGGCGTCTCTGGAATCTCGTATCTAGAACCTAGCATCTAACGTCTCACGTTTAACGTCCAACCTATAGCTACGCGCCACCAACCGGTGCTTCCCGCTTAGGTGTTCGGGAACTCGGCCTGCGGCCTCAGACACCCCTCTGCACCTGCGCAGAAAGCCCCGGCTTGTGGCTCTGATGCGTCTTGCATCTCACGTCTAACGTCTTACATCTCACGTCTAACGCCACTGCCCGACCACTCGCATCCAGCATCGAGCATCCAGCCTCTAAACCCTACTTCTTCGCCGCCTCAAAAGACTCGCTGATGATGGCTTTCGCTTTGGCCGCGTCTGCCCAGCCTTCTACCTTCACCCACTTGCCCACTTCCAGGTCTTTGTAGTTTTCGAAGAAGTGTTTGATCTGCTCCAGCAGCAGTGGCGGCAGGTCGGTTGCTTCCTGGACATCTTTATAGATGGTGGTCAGCTTGTCGTGTGGTACTGCAACGACCTTGGCGTCGGAACCGGCTTCGTCGGTCATTTCCAGTACGCCGATTGGGCGGGCGCGGATAACGGAACCCGGTGCAACCGGGTAAGGCGTGACCACCAGTACGTCGACAGCGTCGCCATCGTCGGCCAGGGTGTTAGGGATATAGCCGTAGTTCGCCGGGTAGAACATTGGCGTTGCCATGAAGCGGTCGACCATCAGGGCATCGAATTCTTTTTCGATCTCATATTTGATCGGGCTGTGATTGGCAGGAATTTCAATAACAACGTAGACGTCGTTTGGTACGTCTTTACCGGCGGGGACTTGGTTATAGCTCATGATTTGCCTCTTTTGATAGGTTTTGTGAATCAACGGGCGAATTATAGACAGTGTGCCCAAGGAGCACACTGCAACTAAAGAAAGAGGCCGATAGCCTTTTCTTATTCGGTGATCTGGCTGAAGCGCTCAAAGTAGTCCGGGAAGGTCTTTGCGGTACAGCCCGGATCGTTGATGACAACGCCATCGGTGGCAAAGGCCGCCAGTGAGAAGCACATGGCAATCCGGTGATCATTATAGGTATCGATAGCCGCGCCCTTAACGCTGGCCGGAGGTGTCACGGAAATATAATCGTGACCATCATCGACTGTTGCGCCCAGCTTACGAAGTTCAGTCGCCATGGCTTCAATGCGATCAGTTTCTTTAACGCGCCAGTTGTAGATGTTGCGGATTGTCGTGGTGCCTTCTGCGAACAGCGCGGCAACGGCAATGGTCATGGCGGCATCCGGAATATGGTTCAGGTCGAGATCAACGGCCTTCAGCGGGCCCTTGGCAGACACTTCAATCCAGTTTTCAGACCAGGTGACGGTAGCCCCCATCTTTTCCAGCACTTCAGCAAAGCGGGTATCGCCCTGAACCGAAGCGGTGCCGGTACCGTGCACCTTGACCGGGCCTCCACCAATAGCGCCGGCAGCCAGGAAGTAGCTGGCGCTGCTGGCATCGCCTTCCACCAGGATGCTGCCCGGTGAGCGGTACTGCTGCTTGCCGTCTAATACAAAGCGCTGATAGTTCTGATTATCGACTTCAACACCAAATTGCTTCATGACGTTCAGGGTGATGTCGATGTATGGCTTGGATACCAGCTCGCCTTCAACCTCAATGGTGATTTCCTGTTTCAGCAGCGGGGCGGCCATGAGTACGGCGGTCAGGAACTGGCTGGAAATGCTGCCGTCGATGGATATCGGCTTAGCCGTCAGTTGCTTCGCTTTGATTTTAAGCGGTGGGAAGCCGGGGTCTTTCAGGTATTCAACGTCGATGCCCAGCGGCTGCATGGCGGTGATCAGATCCCCGATAGGGCGTTCAAACATGCGGTCTTCACCAGTCAGTTCAAATTCGCCGGAACCAATGCACAGGGCTGCAGCCAAGGGTCGCATGGCGGTGCCGGCGTTACCCAGAAACAGCGTTTCGATCTGGCCGCTGGCCAGTGGCCCGTTCAGGCCGTCAACGATGCATTCAGTGCGGTCTTCGCTCAGTTGGTAGCTAACGCCCAGTTGCTTTAATGCGGTCAGCATGTGGCGGATGTCATCGCTGTCGAGCAGGTTTGAAACGGTGGTCTTGCCCGAGCACAGAGCGGCCAGTAGCAAAATTCGGTTAGACAGGCTCTTGGAGCCGGGAATGGTGATGTCGCCTTGAGCGCGGCTTAATTTAGGAAGAGCTAGTGTTTGCATAATATCCTGAATGCGGTTTGGAATTGGAGGTGTTGCGGCCATTGTAAGCCAGTTTGCTGCGGGCTACACCCGTCTATTGGTGTAAATGCTGCAGCACAGGGATTCGTTTTTGAGACGGGTTCAGGCCGGAGCAGCAGGCCGTAAATGCGCCGCTGCCCTGGTTAAGTGGCTACTTATTTGGCAATCAGGATGTCGACAGTAATCCGGTCGAGAACCTTTTCTGCGGTATGGCCGAGCAGCCAGCGCTCAATGCCGGATCGGGAAACGGCCCCCATGATGACGATATCGACATCATATTCGTACAGGAAATCCGGAATCACCTGCACCGGTGAACCCATTTCCAGCTTGGCGTTATCCGGTTCAATGCCGGCGCGGCTGGCCAGCTCATCCAGTGCATCCTTGTGCTGCTGGCGGATCTCTTCACCCACATCAGCTGAGTTAATGGCCGGCTGATCCAGATAAATCATCAGTGGGGTTGGGTCATAAACATGCAGCAGTTGCAGTTGGCCATTGAGTGCCTTTTTCAGCTTCTGGCCATACTCGATGATGTGGTCATCGAGGAAATCCGGCTTGTCGTTGGTGCGTACAGGGTCCACCGCCGCGGTAATCATAATTTTGTCATGCCAGGCCGTGCGCTTGGTGAGCAGCAGTGGTACCGGGCAGTGGCGGATCAGTTCCCAGTCGGTTTGGCTGAAGAAGGTTCGCTGCAGTACGTTTTGATGGTGCGTTGCCTTAACGACCAGGTCAGCGGGGTTGTCCTGCAGGTAGTTCAGCAGCGCGGTGCCGGCGTGTTTATCCCAAACGGCCTCGGTGGCTACCTTGACATTGCGGTTGCGGGCGACGTCGGCTAACGCCTCCAGGCCATCGATCATGCGCGACAGATAGGCATCGCGGGCATTTTCAGAGTGTGGATGGGCACTGCTCAGTGCACTGTCGTAGCCGGATGAAAACAGGGTGATAGATGCTTCAGAGATTTGCGCCAGCTGGGCTGCCTTTTCAACAGCGGGAGCGCTTTCTTCAGCGGGATCGAGTAAAACAATGATTTGGCCGTGTTCGAACATAGCGAGTCCTCCAAGCCTGTAATTCTGGCCCGGTCATCGACCGGGTATCAGTATTAAGACTAGAAGGGGTGGCCAGTTTTGCGCTGACCTACATCAACATCAGGGAATGATTTGGAATACTTTAACTACCTTTTGAACGCCGTTTACTTCTGATGCGATCTGCACAGCACGGTCAGCCGTTTCTTCGGTGACCCGGCCCATGATGTAAACTACGCCTTTCTGAACGATGACATCGATGTTTGAGGATGAGAAGTTATCGGCCGAAAACATGCGCGAGCGAACCTTAACGCCCAGCCATTTATCGCTGGAGGCGAGGCTGGTTTTAATGTTCGGCTCTGCGGTCAGATGATTGTGAATGGCCTGAACCTGAGTATCGCTGCTCAACAGCTCGGTAGCGCGCTGAACCATTTCAGCTGTGGGTACCTGGCCAACGATAAGCACGACGCCGGCATTAACGTAAATATCGACATTCGCTTCTTTGTAACGCTCGTCGTATTTTTCCAGGTTGACCGCCAAGCGGGTGCGGGTATTTTTATCGTCGATCACTTCACCCATGGTGCGACCTTCCGGGTCGGTGGTGATCGGGTCTTCTGTTACAGCGCTGGTGAGGGTGGTACAGCCGTTTAAGACGACAAGCAGGGTTAACGCAGCAAATAGTTTCTGGATCATAGTTCACTTCCGAAAATAGCATTTTCAATCAGTTCTACCAGGCAGTTCAGCAGCATATGGTGAGTCAGCTGGACCGGCCCGATGCGGTCGTTTTCAACACGCAGTTCAATATCGGTATCTTCAAGCAGGGCGGCAACATCACCGCCGTTTCCGCCGGTCAGGGCGATGACCGTGGTGCCCTGATCGTGCGCGGCCTGAATGGCCTTAACCAGCGCCGAGGCGGTTCCGGTTGCCGAGACAATCAGCAGGATATCCTGTTCATGACACAGCGCCCGAATCTGTTGTGAGTAGATGTCGCCCGGCCCTGAATGGTTGGCTATTGCACTGGTCATCACACCGTCGCCATTTAAAATGATAGCCGGCAATCCGGGGCGTTCGCGCTCAAATTTACTGAGCATACGTACGGCGAAGCTGGCCGCCGTTGCACCGGAAGTCCCCATGCCACAAACCGCAACCTTGCCGTCACTGAGCAGGCACTCGGTGATCACATCGCTGGCGTGAACCAGCAGGTCGGATAGGGTTTCAGCGGCCATCTGGAAGGTTTCCAGTGACTGACCAATTTGCTCAACGATTAAATCTTCCGGATTCATAACGCGGCCTGAAAGGCTCCTTTAATCCATTCAATGCTGTTTCCGGCATCGATAGCTATGACATCAAAGCGCATAAAAAGTGAGCTTAACGCCGGGTTGGTTAAAATAAAGTACTGTGCTGCTTTGGTAATCTTCTTCTGCTTCGCCGTGGTAACGCTGGCGGCAGCACCACCAAAGCCTGCACTGGAACGATAGCGAACTTCAACAAATATCAGCTCATTGCCATCCCGGCAGATCAGATCGATCTCGCCGAAACGTGAATGAAAATTCTGCTGAATGACCTTCAGACCGGCCTCGCTCACGGTGCGTGCAGCCAGGCTTTCGGCCTGACTGCCCTTGGTTAGATGTTCAGGCTTGCTCATAGGTCGGCTGACAGCTCTTCGTTGCCCTTATCCAGAAAAGGTGCGGGTTCTACAATACCATTTTTTACCACGGCCCAATCGAGCTCGCGTATGACACGGCCGGTATCGCTCATGGTTAATGCACCGGTGACACCCTGAATGCGGACATCGCCAAAGACGGACATCTGTGGCGCACGCGGATACAGCCGGTAGGCATCAATGCCCAGCGCCACCAGTGACGCATAGTTAGCAATGCTGTTCTGGAAGGCTTCGCTGGCCTGCTGTTTTTCGGGCTGGTCATAGAGTCGCCACGGCATTTCCACAAAGCGGATGTTGTTTAAATCCTGATCTTTATCCGGAGCCTGCTGGCCGGCGTAGATGTTGGAGGTTGCGACCACCGGAATATCGGAGGCGCGCTGATAGTTGAGTATCGGTTTCAGCTGGCGTGCCTGAGCAGGGAAGGCCACCATGAATACCATGTCGACATCCTGACGGCGGCGGAATTCGAATTCCAGATCAGAATCCAGTCGCTGCGCCAGCAGTGCGTGGCGCCGCTCGCTATCAGAAATATTCAGTGCGTACTTGATGTTGTTCAGGTACTGATCCGGCCGGTTGAAGCGCGCCTTGCTGGTGATCGAGCCGCCATGCAGTTGCCACTGGCTGATAAAGGCATCGGCAACGCGGTCGCCCCATTGGCTGTCCGGTGAGATTACCATGACATTGCGCACGCCCTGCTGCCAGATGTCGTCGGCAATCTGAATGGCTTCGTCTTCCGGTGCCAGACCGAACTGATACAGGTTGCTGACCTTGCTGGCACGGGTGTCGGCATAGTTCAGGGCCAGTACCGGAACATCCAGCTGGTTGTAGTCGATCAGTTGCTGCACCTTGTTTTTTGACAGCGGACCGATGACTAATTCCGCACCATTGATTCGGGCGATATCGTAAAGCTTAACGGCATCTTCAACGTTAGCCGTGTCGTAAAAACGCAGCTCCGGTGTGTCGTTTCCGCTCTGTTGGGTTGAATACCAAGCAGAGAGCAAGCCATTACGAATTGCTTTACCGGCGTTTACCAGTGGCCCGGAAAGCGGCAGCATGACGGCAATTTGAGATGGCTGGGAAAGCGACAGCTCTCTGAGCATTTGCAGGCTGCCGGGCAGGTTCTGGGCTGCCGGATGCATTGGGTTACTTTCCTGCCATAGCTCGACCGACTTCAGCAGCTGGTTTAAATCACTGCTTTGCTCCTGGCTCAGAATGGCCAGATTAAGCCAGCCGTCCATATCCGGGCTGGATTCATACTCTGCCAGTTCCTTCAGGCGTTCAGTAGGGACGAGCTGCAGGTTGAACCAGATTTGTTCCTGATTCTGTTCGCTCTGCTCTTCATTCAGGACCGGAGCCAGAAAGATTCGCTCGCGTGCCGCGGAGAGAGGGCGGCCAACCAGCTCGAAAGCGGTAGAACGCATCAGGCTTATTTCAATTTGATCTTCAAGTGGTAAGCCATCGAGTAAATAGGCATACTCGCCGCTGATCCAGTCCAGCGCTGTTTGCCCTTCGCCTACGGCGAGTGCGATACGCGCTTGATTCAGTATGTAACGAGTTTTTTGAGCAATGCTGATCTGCTCAAAATTCAGGCCATTTAAAATGATGCTGGCTTCTTCTATGTGCTCCAGCTCGGTCAATGCCTCAACGGCAGTCAGTTGCTGATCAACAAAGTCTGCATCCGCACTGGTTTGTGTGGAATCCGCATCAGCGCTGGTTGTTTGCACCGAAGTTGTGCCGCAACCGGAGATCAACAGCAGTAACAGCAGTGAAGAAAGAGTTGTTTGAAGTGTGAGTCTATTAAGCATAAAACAAGCAGCACTGTTTGAATAAAACTGCATTTTACTCAGTAACAACGATAAAAGTCATTGTTGAAAGCGAGCCAGGTTGTAAGGGGGAAGCAAATGGAAACCGTGTCAGCCGTAAAAAGTACCTTGTATGTGGTGGCAACACCGATTGGAAATCTGGAAGACTTAACTGTTCGGGCGGAGAAGATACTCAAACAGGTCGATATTATTTGCTGTGAAGATACCCGTCACAGTGCGCGGTTAATGGAAAGCATCGGCTGCAGAACACAGCTTATTTCTCTGCATGAGCACAACGAGCGTGAAAAATCCCAGTACATCGTTGATAAGCTGCGCGCCGGTGAGTCAATCGCACTGGTCAGCGATGCCGGAACACCGCTGATTTCTGATCCGGGTTATGTGCTGGTTAATAAAGTTGTCGAGGCAGGCCTGACGGTAGTGCCGGTGCCGGGCGTCAGCGCAGTAATTACGGCCTTATCGGTCGCGGGGTTGCCGACTGACCGCTGGTACTTTGAGGGCTTTCTGCCAAATAAGGGCTCTGCTCGCCTGAAGCGGATGGAGCAGCTGAAAGGTGCCACAGAGACACTTATTTTTTATGAAAGCAGCCATCGAATCGAAGCCTCTATGGCGGATGCCGTTACCGCCTTTGGTGCCGAGCGCCCGGTGGTCATTGCCCGTGAACTGACCAAAACCTTCGAAACGCTGTTGCGTGGCAGTGCCCAGGAGGTGCTCGAGCGGGTGCGTGCCGACAGCAATCAGCAGAAGGGCGAGTTTGTGGTGATGGTGGGTGGTGCGCAGCCTGTTGAGCAGGGTGATGAAGATAGCCGGGCGTTTTTGCTGGCTGATGAGCTGAAAGCGCTAATGCCACCGAAAAAGGCCGCTGCGGTGGTTGCCAAGGTGTTTGGCGGGAATAAAAAGACGTACTACGAATATCTGGCGGGTTTAAAAAAATAGGCAGCTCTTGAGCTGCCTATGGTTTGGAGGAGTAAACTCAACCTGTCTTATTTCGGCTCTTTGTAGCTGAACTCAGGGATCTCAACTTCTACCCGACGGTTCATTGAGCGACCTTCGGCGGTTTCGTTAGTAGCGATTGGCTGGCTTTCACCCATGCCTTTAACTGTTAACCGGCTGGCGTCGATGCCACCCTCTGTTAAGTAGTCTGCTACGGCTTGAGCACGCTGCTCTGAAAGACGCTGGTTGAATGCTTCTGAACCTCTGGAATCGGTATGGCCAATAATAGTGGCCTTGGATACAGGGTACAGATACAGGGTGTCACGCAGTGGCTCGAGGGCTTTTTTGCCTTCTGCTGAAAGTTCAGCACTGCCCACTTTGAACAGGCTTTCGTCATACATCTTCGCCTGCTGTTTGGTGACCCATTCCGGCGCCGGTGCTGGTTCCGGCTTGGCTACTGGCATTGGTTCAGGTTCTGGCATTGGCTCAGGTTCAGCAACCGGTTCTGGCATTGGCTCGGGTTCGGCGACCACTGGCTCTGGCATCGGCTCCGGCTCTGCCATAACAGGCATTGGCTCTTCTTCAGTTTTGCCAAAGTTAAAGCGCAGACCGGCAAAGACGGCATTGGTATCCACACCGTCAAAGATGTTATCGGTCATGCCATGATAGCGCTGATAGGCTAGGCGCAGGTCCCATTTATCTGAAAGCTGGTAATCTGCACCCAGCGCAATCGTTGGGACGATGTCATCTTCATCACCAAACTGCATATAGGCTGCGCCGATCTTGAAGAAGGCATCCAGTTTTTCAGTTAAGGGTGCAGAAAATTTTGGCATTAACGTGACGGCGGCAAGATGTTCTTTACTGATTTGTGCGGTGCCATCGACATAAGTAATTTCGTGTTCACCCAGCCAATCCAATCCCAGTTCAATGCCTAGCTGCTCATTGGCCTGATAACCGAGAAAGAGGCCACCGGCAATCGATTCATCTTCACAGTCTTCATACCAGGTGCAGGCGTCATTGACGTCGGCGTAGCCAACCTGACCACCAATATAGGTCTCTGCAAGTGCGTGTGAAGAGATGAATCCGCTGCACATCAATCCGGTAATCAGCGGTATAGAAATTGACTTGTTCATAAGAAGTCCTTTTATGGGGTTAAATAGTCGCGGGGAAGTTTGACGAATCTTTACACTGATCAGCTATCGTACAATAGTCTGGCAGATGCCGAGAGTTAATGTACTGTTGTTTCAAATGCGTGCTGTATATCGCCATTTTGATGCTCATCTTCAGTGTAGAACAGAAATCAGAGGGGTAAACCGGCCAGGCTGTGAATTATTTCAATTATCTGCTTGCCATCCTGTGAAAATCCGGTATTTTGCCGCGCGGGAGTCAGCCAGACAGTCGCCGCTCGCTTGCGAGGGGAGGAAAGTCCGGGCTCCATAGGGTAGGGTGCCAGATAACGTCTGGGCGGCGAAAGCCGACGGCAAGTGCAGCAGAGAGGAGACCGCCTTAGGCTTCGGCCTTCGGTAAGGGTGAAAGGGTGCGGTAAGAGCGCACCGCAACACTGGTAACAGTTGTTGGCGAGGTAAACCCCACCTGGAGCAAGACCAAATAGGATTCCGTTCGGCGTGACCCGCGCTGGAATCGGGTAGGTTGCTTGACTGTACGAGTGATTGTGCAGCTAGATGAATGACTGTCCACGACAGAACCCGGCTTACCGGCTGACTCCCCCACTTTTAAAAAAAGGCCCTGCACATTGGCAGGGCCTGATCACTTCTGGGTGGTTCAGCGATAAGTTAGTCGCTGATCATCGTCGAATGCCTTACAGCAGCCATTTCCACCAGATAAACACAGCCAGAAAGCCGAACAGGTAGGCCAGGCCGACCCAGCACAGGGCTTTCATGCGGGGTGTCAGAGCCAGTTCGCCGGTCAGGTTTGTGCCGGCGACCAGGCGGTAGTTCAGCAGTGCGAAAACCGGTGTGGTCATAAAGGCCAGGATCATGGCGAAGTTCAGCATGGTAATGAGTTCGGTGATCATGAAGAACAGAATGCCGACAGCCAGCACGCTGATCAGCAGCATCCAGCCATTGAGCAGAGTGCTCTGGCTTGCCGGTTTGGATTGCATCAGACGCTGTGATTCGGCCATGGCACGCGAGTAGCCGTCGATAACGGTGATGGTGCTGCCGAAAATACAGAAGAAGGCGATGATGGCAATCAGGTAGCGGGACCACTCGCCAATCGTCGTGGCGTACATGCTGACCAGCTGATGAGAGAAGCCAATGCCTGAGGTGCTCAGCTCCTGTCCATTGCCATGCAATACCAGTGCGCCCAGTGCCAGGAAGAAGATGGCCAGAATAGCGGTGCCTATGTAGCCGACGTTGAAGTCAAACAGGGCGGAGCGGGCGGTAACCTTCTGGTCTTTGCACTGGCTCTTCAGCCACATGGAGGTGATGCTGGAGATCTCAATCGGTGCCGGCATCCAGCCCATCATGATAACGATAAAGCCGATGGAGGCGATGCTCCACATGGTTGGCGTTTCATAGTTGGCCGGTGCAACTGCACCTTTAGAAAAGGCAATGCAGACCGCGCTGACGGTAGCAATCACCAAAACGATCATGATGGTTTTTGACAGTCTATCCAATGCTTTGTAGTGACCGGCCAGCAGAATGCCAAGGCAAATCAGGGCAATGACGACTGAGTTGGCAGTAAGTGACAGCTCAACCGGCGAGAAATAGCTCAACAGGCTGGCGCTGAACAGCAGCAGGGCTGCAGTATTGACAACGGCAGACACTCCGGTGAGCAGGGTAAACAGCCACAGATAGCCGCGGCCCATATCGCTGTAGCCTTCGATCAGGCTCTTGCTGGTGCCCATGGTGTACTGAACACCAGCGCGGAAGAATGGATATTTAAACAGGTTGACCAACAGGATGATGGCGGCCAGTTGCCAGCCATAGATAGCGCCTGCCTTGGTTGATGAGACTAGGTGTGAGCCGCCTACTGCGGCAGTAGCCATCATGATGCCTGGCCCTAATGAGCGTATCAGGCCCATAAATTGGGTGGGGCTGCGTCTTTCAGCAGTCATTGAGTTGTTCATTTGAATTCCTTAATGTTTGACTTCTCATGCAAGGCGCAGCTTGTATGTGTTTTATGTGCAGCGCTCAGTGCGCATAATAAGCTATTGGGGGGTTAAATAGCATCTGAAATGCTTATAAATTTGGTCGTCGTTATAAGAGTTGCTGAACAGATTCTGTCGCTTTTATTGAATGCTGGCTGAGCGACCTGCTGATTGCGATTTTCATCTCCTGGGTTGCTGGCTAAGCTTTTTGCAATATTAATTTTAATTCCAAAATATTCTAATACTTAAGGTTCTACTTTAACTTCCGCTCGTAACTTTCTGGCGCCTTTTGTTTTTGGTTTGTTAGTACTTGCTAACTTTCTACCCCACTTTGTGACCCACTTCCTAACCTTATGTTTTTAAAGGATTTTTTCTACCGCTTAGCGATAGTGAATACTTGCTTGTGGTGCTGGCTGCAACTATAGTGTCGAAATGTGGGGGAAAGTGGATATTTGTGGTATTTCTTCTTTGTTAGCAGTCACTAACTAATCACCGACACTATAAGAACTGGGGAAATAATGGCGCTGAGCGATAGCGTGATGTTGCGAGGAGTGCACTCTTTGGCCTTAGATGCCAAGGGGCGTATTGCTGTGCCCAGTCGATACCGGAGTGTATTGGACGCTGCTGCTGAGAATCACATGGTCATCACGATCGATACCGAATCCAAATGTCTGCTTATTTACCCTCTGCCTGAATGGGAAATTGTTCAGGAAAAAATTTCTGCTTTGTCCAGCTTTAATAAGGCTGCCCGTCGCCTACAGCGTTTGTTGTTGGGATACGCAACCGATGTGGATATCGACAGCGCCGGCCGACTGTTGATCTCCGGCCCGCTTCGGGAACACGCCGAGCTGGACAAAAAGGTTGTGCTGCTTGGGCAGGGCAATAAGTTTGAATTGTGGTCTGAAAGCCTGTGGCAACAGACGCGTGATGCCTATATCGCCGAAGCAGGTAATGAAGAATTAATGACAGAAGAGCTGGAGCAAATTTCGCTATGACGGGTTCACTGAACGATCAGTTTCTGCACGAAACGGTTCTGCTGCACGAAACCGTAGAGGCATTGCTGCCTTATAGCGGCATTTATATTGACGGCACCTTCGGTCGCGGCGGCCACAGCCGGCTGCTGCTATCTAAGTTGTCACCGGAATCGACCTTAATCGTCTTTGATAAAGACCCGCTGGCCATTGCCGAGGCCAAGCGTCTGGCCGCAGAAGATGGTCGCGTTGTGGTTATTCAGGCTGGCTTCGCGCAGATGCAGCAGGAAATGGAAGCGCGAGGGCTGCTGGGTAAGGTTAATGGCATTCTGCTCGACCTGGGGGTTTCGTCGCCACAGCTTGATGATGCCAGTCGGGGCTTTAGCTTTAAGGCCGATGGCCCGCTGGACATGCGCATGAACCCGGAAGCCGGCGTCAGCGCGGCAGACTGGATTGCTTCGGTGCGTGAAGAAGAGCTGGCCGATGTGCTGTTTAAGTATGGCGATGAGCGCTTTAGCCGCCGCATTGCCAAGGGCATTGTACTGGCGCGTGAGCGGCAGCCAATTACCACCACGTTGCAGTTGGCTGAGATTATTAAAGAGTCTCACCCTAAATGGGATCACAAGAAACACCCGGCAACCAAGTCGTTTCAGGCGATCCGCATCTTTATTAACGGTGAGCTGGATGAGCTGGATGCTGTGTTGGAAGGCTCACTGAAGGTGCTCAAGCAGGGCGGTCGCCTGGCGGTTATTTCTTTCCATAGCCTGGAAGATCGTGCGGTGAAACAGTTTATTCGCCTGCAGGCTCAGGGGCCAGAGTTGCCACCGGGCTTGCCGGTCATGGAATCGAGCATTGACCGTAAAATGCGTGCTGTCGGTAAAGCCATTAAGGCGACCGCGCAGGAGGTGAAGGTTAATGTGCGCTCGCGCAGCGCAACCTTGCGTGTGGCGGAAAGGCTGTGATCGTTAAGTCACCCTGGCTGACCTGGTCGGTCGTCGTTGTTTTAACGTCGGTCGCACTGGCAACCACCTTTTCGATCGTGTCGGTGACTTACAAAACGCGACAGCAGTTTTCACAGCTGGAGCAGATGCGCGAAGAGTTGAGAGTGATGCAGGAAGAGTGGGGCAAGCTGCTTTTAGAAGAAAGTGCCTTTTCATCGCCTTCCCGCGTGGAACGAATAGCAAGAGAACAGCTGCACATGGTGCTGCCAAGTGCGGAAAATATTAAAGAAATAGACAAGCTTAAATAGAGTTAATTGAATGGATCGAGCAAGCTGGCGCTACACAACAGTTCAAATCGGCTTACTGGCTTTATTGTCAGTAACGGTTTGGCGCGTGGTGTATCTGCAGGTTTTGCAGAAGGACTTTCTGATTTCAGAAGGGACTTCCCGTTGGCAGCGTATAGAGGTGGTGAACGCACCGCGCGGTATGCTGACCGACCGCTATGGCCGGGCGATGGCGGTAAGCACACCGGTCATTTCGCTGTGGGCTGACCCGCGTGAAATTAATAAAGCTGATATTCCGGTGCTGGCAAAAGCCTCTGGCGTCAGTGAAAAAACACTGGCCTACCGAGCTGATCATCACCGTGCCTTTATGTACATCCGTCGCCAGATGAACCCGGAAGAGGCTCAAGTGGTGCTGGATTTAGGCTTGAAGGGCGTATACGGCCAGAAAGAATACAAGCGCTACTATCCTGCCGGTGAAGTGGCTGCGCAGGTGGTTGGTTTTACAGATGTGGATGACCATGGTCAGGAAGGTATTGAGCTGGCGTTTGATGCTCAACTTTCTGCCACCTCCGGCAAGAAGGAGGTCATTCGGGATTTGATGGGTCGCTCCGTTCGCGATGTTGGTGAGCTGACGGCTTCCGAGGCCGGCGATAATCTCAACCTGACCATCGACCTGCGACTGCAGTATCTGGCCTACCGCGAACTGAAATCTGCCATCGCAAAAACCGGAGCTGCCTCCGGTTCTGTCGTTATGATGGACGTAAAAACCGGTGAAGTGCTGGCGCTGGTGAATCAGCCGGGCTACAACCCGAACGACCGCTCCACCATTACCGCAGAAGCCTTGCGTAACCGCGCCGTGACCGATGGTTTTGAGCCGGGCTCGATCATGAAGCCGATCACCATGTCCATCGCGTTGGAACAAGGCCTGGTCACTCCCAACAGTAAAATTAACACCAGCCCGGGTCGCTTGCGTCTGGGTAAATTCTCGATTCGTGATTTTCGGGATTATGGCGAGCTGACGGCGACAGAAGTGATCAAGAAGTCGTCCAACGTCGGCATCGTAAAAATTGCCAAAGATTTGGATCGCGACGTGTTCTGGCAGACGCTCTACAACTATGGCTTGGGTACAACCCCGGGTATTGGTTTTCCGGGCGAGGCTTCCGGTGCATTGCCAAATCCAATGCGCTGGGATGATGTTCGTCAGGGCGCATTAGCCTATGGCTATGGCTTGTCGGTATCGCCCATTTTAATGGCGCAGGCCTATGCTACGTTAGCGAATGGCGGTAAGCGGGTGCACGCCAGGCTAATCCAGAACCTAACCACTGTAGACGATGAATTGCAGGTGGTTTCCGAGCGCACGGCGAACCAGGTTATTGAGATGATGAAGACCGTGGTCGAGCCCGGTGGTACAGCCAGCCGAGCGCATTTGGATTGGTATTCTGTTGCCGGCAAAACAGGCACCAGCCATAAAATTGGTGCGCAGGGCTATGAAGATGCCAAATACACCTCTTCTTTCGTTGGTATAGCGCCGGCGAACAATCCGCAGGTAGTCACCGTGGTGGTGATCAACGAGCCGCCAGAAGATGCCTATTACGGCGGCGAGATACCGGCGTCTATTTTTAATGGTGTGATGACTCAGGCTCTGCCACTCATGAATATTAATCCGGATCAGGCACCGTTGCTCGGGGAGGGTTCTAAATGATCGCCATGATTGACTGGCTGCCATCCTGCCCGGAACTGGCCGGCGTTAAAGCGCTGAATCTGACAACCGACAGCCGTGAGGTTACCCGCGGCTCCATCTTTATTGCGTTGAAGATTGAAAGCTACGCCCGCGATGGTCACGACTTTATTGAATCGGCCATTGAAAACGGCGCCGTGGCAATTTTGTGTGAGCGGCCGGTGAAGGTAGCCAATAACCGCGTGCCGGTTTGTGTGGTGGAAGACCTTAAAGCAAAGCTCGGTACGCTGGCGCATCGTTTTTATGGCTCGCTGACGGAAGAGCTGCGCATGATCGGCATTACCGGTACAAACGGTAAAACCTCTACCTGCCAGTATATCGCTCAGTCATTGGATTTCCTCGGTAAGCGCTGCGGCATTATCGGCACCAATGGTCAGGGGCTTTGGGGGCAGCTGACAGAAACGCTGAATACCACGCCGGATGTGATTCGCCTGCATTCTGAAATTGCCCGGCAGAAACAGCAGGGCGCTGAGTATTGCGCTATGGAAGTTTCATCGCACGGCCTCGATCAGGGGCGTGTTGATGGCATCGCCTTCTCTACCGCAGTGTTTACCAATCTGAGTCGTGATCACCTCGATTACCACAAAACCATGGAAGCCTACGGCAACGCCAAATGGCTGTTGATGCAGTGGCCGGGCCTGAAGAATGCCGTGGTGAACCTCGATGACGCCTGGGTTCAGGATCATATTGGTTCTATTAAAGCGGAAAATATTTTTACCTTCAGCCTGGAACAGGAAGCGGATTTCCAGGTTGTGAAGATGCGCAGCCATCAGGCGGGCATCGATGCCACTGTAAAAACGGCTGAAGGCACCGTTGATCTGAATTTGCGTTTGCTGGGTCGTTTTAACCTGAGTAATGCGCTGGCGGCTTTTGCCGTGCTGATGGCTGAAGGAATACCGCTGAATACCGCGGCAAGAATTATCTCAAATTGCAGCCCGGTAAAGGGACGCATGGAAATGATCCGTCTGCCTTATGGTCCTGCCGTTGTGGTTGACCATGCCCATACCCCGGATGCGTTGGAAAAAGCGCTGCAGGCGTGTCGCGATCATGTCAGTGGTCGCCTGGGTGTGATCTTCGGTTGCGGTGGCGACCGCGATGCTGGCAAACGCCCGGAAATGGCGCGTATTGCTGAACAGCATGCTGATTTTGTGGTGGTCACTGACGACAACCCGCGCACCGAGTCTTCGGCGCAAATCATTGACGATATCTGCAAGGGCTTCGCTCACCCTGAGCGTCACACGGTGATACCGGCGCGGGATGAAGCCATTGCTGCCACTTTGGATAGCGCCAGCTCGGACGATGTGATTCTGATTGCCGGCAAAGGGCATGAAAATTACCAGGAAATTAATGGCGTGAAACACTCGTTTTCTGATCAGGAAACGGTGTACAGCTGGCAGGAGGCACAGGATGTGGACTGAACCAACGCTTATCGAATGGGCAGAAAAGTGTGGCGGCCAGCTGATTGGCTTTGATCACGTTATTGGTGATGTTTCTACCGACAGCCGGACGCTAAAGTCCGGCGATGTTTATCTGGCCATTAAAGGCGGTCTGTTCGATGGTCACAATTACGTCGAGGCAGCCATTAAAGGCGGTGCCTCGGCACTGGTGGTTGAACATGAAATTGAAGGCGTGGAAATTTCTCAGCTGGTCGTTGAAGACAGCCGCAAGGCGCTGGGTTATTTGGCGGCCATCCTGCGTGACCGGTTCGAAGGGCAGGTGGTTGCGCTCACCGGCAGCGCCGGTAAAACCTCAACCCGAGCCATGCTGGAATGCATCTTTAAGCAGCAGCCGGGCCTGTTGGCCACGAAAGGTAATTTCAACAACGACATCGGTGTCCCTAAAACCTGGTTCCGTCTGAGTGACAAACACCAGCGCATACTGCTGGAAATGGGTGCCAGTGCCGGCGGCGAAATTAAATGGCTGGGCGAGTTTTCCCGGCCGCACATCGGCCTGCTGCTGAATGCGGGTCTGGCTCACACTGAGGGTTTTGGTGGTATTGAGGGTGTGCGTACTGCCAAGGGCGAAATTATCGATGCCACGCTTGAACAGGGTGGCGTTGTGCTGAATAAAGATGATCCGGCCTTTGCCAGCTGGCTTAAGCGTGCCGGTACCCGCTCGGTGGTGACGTTTGGTAAACACGGCAATGCTGATGTCTCTTTGCTGTCTTATGAAACCGATGGTTTTGGCAGCAACTTTACGCTGGCTACGCCGGATGGCGATATCTCTATTAGCTGGCCGGTCATTGGTAAGCACATGGCTCTGAATGCCGCAGCCGCTGCGGCGACTGCCTGGCTGGCCGGTGTATCAACGCTCGATATCGCCCAGGGGCTGAGCGAAATGACGCCGGAACCGGGTCGCCTGGAGTCGATTGAATCCAATCATGGCGGGCCGCTGATTCACGATGCCTACAATGCTAATCCGGATTCCTACAAGGCGGCGATTGATGTCTTGGCCGGTATCGGTGGTGACACCCTGTTAATCGCCGGAGACATGGCCGAACTGGGTGAAGAAACGGCCGCACTGCACCGCGAAGTTGGTCTGTATGCACGAGGAAAAATTAAGGCAATCTGGAGTGTTGGTGAACAGTCTGCCCATATTGCTGAAGCATTCGACGGTCACAAATTCGACACCGTCGAGCAGTTGCTGGCCGTGTTGCCAGTGAAATTAGAACCGGAAACTGTTGTGCTGGTGAAAGGCTCCCGTAGTGCCGGAATGGAACGCGTTGTAGAAGCGTTAAGAAGGAACAACTGATGTTTGTTTGGTTAACTCCCTATTTAGTACAGATTGATGCTGGTTTTGGTGTACTGCAGTATCTGACTTTGCGTGCCATCTTTGGTGTGCTGACCGCGCTCGGCGTTTCGCTGCTGCTCGGTCCTAAGTTAATCAGCCTGCTGAAGACATACCAGATCGGCCAGTCGGTTCGTCTGGATGGCCCACAGAGCCACCTCAGTAAATCGGGTACGCCGACCATGGGCGGTGCTCTGATTCTTATCTCTATCATTGTGTCGGCACTGCTCTGGTCGGATCTTTCCAATCTTTATGTCTGGGTCACCATTCTGGTTACCGCAGGCTTTGGCTGCATTGGCTGGGTGGATGATTACCGCAAGGTGGTGCTGAAAAACTCTAAAGGGCTGCCAGCCAAGGCGAAGTACTTCTGGCAGTCGGTTCTTGGCCTTGCCGCGGCAATCACGCTCTATGTCTGCGCCTCAACGCCCAATGAAACCATGTTGTTTGTTCCGTTCTTTAAAGATGTGGCGCTGCCGCTAGGCATCATGTTTATCGCCATGACTTATTTTGTGATTGTGGGTACGTCCAATGCGGTAAACCTAACCGATGGCCTGGATGGTCTGGCCATTCTGCCAACCGTGCTGGTGGGTGGCGCGCTGGGTGTGTTTGCCTACGTTACCGGTAACTCGGTGTATTCCGAATACCTGCAAATTCCTTATGTCGCCGGCACCGGTGAGCTGATTGTTTTCTGTGCGGCACTGGTGGGCGCGGGCCTGGGCTTCTTATGGTTCAACACCTATCCGGCGCAGGTTTTTATGGGCGATGTGGGTTCGCTGGCGCTGGGTGCTGCTCTGGGGGTGATCGCAGTGATCGTCCGTGAAGAGTTGGTGCTGTTTATTATGGGTGGTGTTTTTGTCGCAGAGACAGTTTCAGTCATTCTGCAGGTGGGTTCTTACAAGCTGACCGGCAAGCGCATATTCCGCATGGCGCCACTGCACCATCACTATGAATTGAAAGGCTGGCCGGAGCCGCGGGTGATTGTTCGCTTCTGGATCATCACTGTAATACTGGTACTTATTGGTTTAGCAACGCTGAAGATACGTTAATGAAAAAACTCGACTTAACAAAACATTATCTGGTGGTTGGCCTGGGCGTCACGGGACTTTCCTGTGTGCGTTATCTGGTTGCCCGTGGGTGTGTGGTTTCTGTTATCGACAGTCGAGAAAAGCCGGCCAATATTGAAACGCTTAAGGCTGAATTTCCGAATGTGAAGGTTCACCTGGGTAGCTTCGATGAAACCGTGTTAGCCGGTGCCGATGTGCTGGTGATGAGCCCGGGTGTACCGTTAGCCACACCGGCCATTCGCAAGGCCATTGAAAACGGTGCAGAAGTCAGCAGCGATATTGAGCTGTTCCTTAACGAATTTACCGGCAAGCTGGTTGCGATTACCGGTTCTAATGCCAAATCCACCGTTACCCAATGGCTGGGTGAGACGCTGAAAGCGGGTGGCAATAAAACACTGGTGGCGGGCAACATCGGGCTGCCGGTTTTAACCGCCGTAGATGAGGCGTTTGATGTTGCGGTGCTTGAGCTTTCCAGCTTCCAGCTTGAACTGCTGGCCGAGCTCAATGCCGATGCGGCGGTTATTCTGAATATCAGCGAAGACCATATGGACCGCTACGATTCCCTGGTCAGTTACCGAAACGCTAAGCTGAAAATCTTTAACGGTGCGAAGCATATCGTTGTTAACCGGGATGATCCGCAAACCTACCCGGCTGCAGGTGTCGACGCTGAAATGACCGCGTTTGGCGTGAATGACGCAGCAGCTTCCGGCTATGGCCTGGCGGAGATTGAAGGCCGTCCGTACCTGGTGCGTGGTGATCAGCCGCTGATGGCAGAGGCCGATTTAGCCCTGCCGGGTCGTCACAATACCTCGAATGCGCTGGCGGTTTTTGCTTTGGCGGATGCGCTGGCTAATCCGGTTGCTGCCACCGTGAGTGCACTGAAAGACTTTGCCGGTTTACCTTACCGTTGCCAGCTGGTGGGTGAAAAAGACGGCGTGCGTTTCTTCAACGATTCCAAGGCCACTAATGTCGGCTCAGTGTTGGCGGCGCTGAATGGCCTGGCGGGTACTGGCAAAAAGAACATCATTCTGCTGGCAGGCGGTCAGGGCAAAGGTCAGGATTTCCAGCCATTAAAAGAGATTGTCGACAGCGCCTGTAAGGCTGTGTTCCTGTTTGGTGAAGATAAAGACAAACTGAACCGAGTGTTTCCGGCTGCTGAAGTTAAAAATACCCTGGCAGAATCATTCGCTGCGGCGGTACAGCTGGCGGATGAAGGCGATGCCATTCTGTTCTCGCCTGCCTGTGCCAGCTTTGATCAGTTTGCGAACTATGTTGCCCGCGGTGAAGCCTTCAATGAGTTGGTCGGAGGTGTGCTATGACAACAGCTAAGGCATTGCCGCTAATGACCGATAGGCTCGGCCGTCACTATCAGCCTATTTGGCAACCGGATTTACTGCTGGTCTGCAGCAGTGTTGCCTTGCTGTTGCTTGGCCTGGTGATGATCGCGTCAGCTGGCATTGATGTCAGCGAGCAGCTGTTTGGCGTGCCTTATCACTTTGCTCTGCGCCAGGCGATATACATGCTGCTGGGCTTTGCGGTTGCCTCCTTTATTACCGTTATGCCGGTGGTCTACTGGCAGAAACTCAGTGCACTGCTGCTGGTCGCTGCTTTTGTGTTGCTGGTGCTGGTGTTGATTCCGGGTATTGGCCAGGAGATTAAAGGCTCACGTCGCTGGATCGATTTAGGTCCGTTTGGCTTCCAGCCATCAGAATTCGCCAAGATCGGGATGATCCTGTACGTCAGTGCTTATCTGGTTCGTCGCCGCGATGAGGTGACCAGTACCTGGTCGGGCTTCTTAAAGCCGGTGCTTATTCTGGCCTTCGCCGTTCTGCTGCTGTTGATGGAGCCGGATTTCGGCTCTGTTGTGGTTATTCTCGGCACCATTCTCGGCATGCTGTTCCTGGGCGGGGTGAAGCCCGGTCAGTTTTTCCTGGCGATGGCGGCTGCTCTGGTGGCGGTCGGTGTTATGGCCTTTTCGGAAAAATACCGTGTTCAGCGCCTGCTGGCTTTCCGTGATCCGTGGGCAGATGAAAACGTATACGGCAGTGGCTATCAGTTAACCCAATCACTCATCGCCTTTGGCCGTGGTGAATGGTTCGGGGTTGGCCTGGGCAACTCCATGCAAAAGCTCTTCTACCTGCCGGAAGCTCATAACGATTTTATTGTTGCCATCATTGCCGAAGAGTTAGGCCTTGTTGGAATCTTCATTTTGCTGGCGCTGTACGTTGTGATGATTCATCGCATCTTTAAGGTTGGACGGCTGGCGGAAATGAAAGCCAATCTGTTCGGCGCCTTTGCCTGCTATGGCATCGGTATTCTGTTTTCGGCACAGGCGTTTATCAATGTGGGTGTAAATACCGGATTGTTGCCGACCAAAGGTTTAACACTGCCACTGGTCAGCGCCGGCGGCACCAGTTTGATTGTCAGCATGGGTCTGATAGCGCTGGTCAATCGCATCTACGGTGAAACCCTTCGCATGGAGGGTAAAAAATGACCAAGGTGATGATTATGGCCGGAGGCACCGGCGGGCATATTTTCCCGGCGGCGGCGGTTGCTGAAAAACTGGTTGAAAGCGGCTATCAGGTTCGTTGGCTGGGCTCATTGAATGGTATGGAAGGAAAGCTGGTACCGCAGATGGGTTACGAGTTTTGCGGATTACCAGTCACCGCTTGGCATGGTGGGCGCTTGCGCAAACTGTTGGCACCGATAAACCTGCTGCGTGCATTTCTCGGTTGCTGCGCGATTTTCCTGAAAGAAAAGCCGAGTGCAGTCATTGGCTTTGGCGGTTATGCCTCGGCGCCCGGTGGCGTTGCTGCCTGGGTCATGCGCATCCCTTTGATTCTGCATGAACAGAATGGTGTGCCGGGCTTAACCAATAAAAAGTTGGCGGCAAAGGCTTCAGTGGTATTGCAGGCGTTTCCCAATACCTTTGCGGAGGATTACGAAGTCGTGGGTAATCCGGTACGGGCCAACCTGTGCGAATTTCAAAAGCCGGAACTGCGTGGACTGGCGTCCGGGCGCGCACTGAAGCTTTTGGTGTTGGGCGGCTCTCAGGGCGCTCAGGCAATTAATGAATTAGTGCCGCAGGCGCTGCCACTCTGTAAGGCGGCGGCACCGGTTGAGATCTGGCATCAGGCCGGTAAGGGAAAGGCAGACGAATGCCTGACCGCTTATAAAGACGCGGGTGTTGAAGCAACGGTGGTGGAATTTATTGATGACATGAAGGCCGCCTATGAATGGTGCGACCTGGTCGTTGCCCGCAGCGGTGCAGCGACGGTCTCAGAACTGGCGGCGGTCGGTGCTTATTCCATCCTGCTGCCTTACCCGTGGCATAAGGATCGGCAACAGTTTGATAATGCTGACTGGCTGAAACAGGCCGGCGCAGCAGAATGGTATGAACAAAAAGATTTAACCGCCGAGGCGCTTGCCGGGCGGATTGATTACTGGAATAAAAACCGAAATGAATTGCAGCAGGCTTCAACCCGAAGCTGGCAATTAGGTGTTCGGGATTCGGCAAGAAGAATCCTGAAGGTTGTACAAGAATTTTTACCCGAGGTGGCGGCATGACATACGCGAAAGCAGACTATAAAGACGGTTTCCCGATTCCGGAAATGCGTCGTATTAAGCGCATCCACTTTGTTGGCATTGGCGGCGTGGGTATGTGCGGTATTGCCGAGGTGCTGTTCAATCAGGGCTATTCGGTGAGTGGCTCAGATCTGCGTGAATCGCCGACCACCAAGCGTCTTTCCGGCCTTGGCGTTAAGGTGTTTTATGGTCATCAGCAGAGCAATGTTGAAGGCTCCGATGTTGTGGTTGTTTCAACGGCCGTGAACCCGGAGAACGCAGAAATTAAATGGGCTCTGGATAACCGGGTGCCGGTTGTCCGCCGCGCTGAAATGCTTGCCGAACTGATGCGCTACCGCCATGGCATTGCCATTGCCGGTACGCACGGTAAAACCACAACGACTTCACTGATGGCGTCTGTGATGACCAGCGAAGAATTTGACCCGACCTTTATCATCGGTGGCAAGCTGAACAGCGCTGGCAGTAATGCACGCTTAGGTACCAGCCGCTATCTGGTTGCTGAAGCAGATGAGAGTGACGCCTCCTTCCTGCACCTGCAACCGATGACCGCGATCGTGACCAATATCGATGCCGATCACATGAGCACCTACGGCGGTGATTTTGAAAAGCTGAAGCAAACCTATGTCGATTTTCTGCACAACGTGCC
Source organism: Reinekea marinisedimentorum (assembly GCF_004341165.1). GTDB lineage: Bacteria > Pseudomonadota > Gammaproteobacteria > Pseudomonadales > Natronospirillaceae > Reinekea > Reinekea marinisedimentorum. The sequence continues at coordinate 149,242 of NZ_SLZR01000005.1, read as the reverse complement.
GTTCTACGGCCTGGTCGTTTTGTGTTCCGACGATGAGCATGTTCGCGCCATTATGCCGGATGTGAATCGCCCAACGATCACCTATGGCTTGAATGACGAGGCAGATTTTCGCGCCGTAAATATCGTTAAGGCGGGTCTGAAAACTAAATTTACTGCCAAGCGAAAAGACCATGAAGATTTAGAGATCACCTTAAATATGCCGGGTGAGCACAACGTGTTGAATGCGCTGGCGGTCATAGCGGTAGCTACCGACGAGGGCGTTAAGGATTGCGACATTGTCTCTGGCCTGGCTGAGTTTTCCGGTGTGGGTCGTCGCTTCCAGGTGAATGGAGAATTTCAGACGCCAAAGGGTAACGTCATGCTGGTGGATGATTACGGTCACCACCCAAGAGAGCTGGAAGTTACCTTCGATGCTATCCGTGCCGGTTGGCCGGAAAAAAGGCTGGTTGCCGTTTTTCAGCCGCACCGTTATAGCCGTACACGTGATCTCTACGAAGATTTTGTTGATGTACTTTCGCGTGTCGATGTTCTGCTGCTGCTCGATATTTATTCGGCCGGCGAGGCTCCAATTAACGGTGTGGATGGCCGCAGTTTGTGTCGCAGTATTCGTCAGCGTGGCGCGGTAGATCCAATTTTTATTGAAGACAAAGAAAGAATTTTTACCGTTCTGCCGGATGTCTTAAAAGATGGCGACCTGTTGTTAACGCAGGGGGCCGGTGATGTGGGCAATTTGTCCCTCAAAATTGCTGAGTGCGAACTGGGTTTTAAAGAATTACGGTAAGCAATCAGGAGAAACTAATTGGCAACCAAGAAAGTAAACAGAAAAGCCAAAGCCAGAGGCGCGACTAAGCGCAGAGAGCCTCTGCCCTGGAAGCGTTGGCTGGTACGCAGTGCGAAGGTGGTTTTGCTGGTTGCCGGCATTGTGTTAACCGGTACTGCAGCTGTTTATTTGAATAAGCTGGATTGGCATCCGGCGCCGGTGACAGAGGTCAGGCTGCAACAGGAACTGATCTACCAGAGCGAGAGTCAGTTCAACGAAGTTGCCCAGGTGTTTGTAGGTCACAGTTTAATGTTTGTTGATGTGGCCAAGGTAAAAAGTGAACTGGAAAAGCTGCCATGGGTCTACCGGGTATCCGTTAAAAAGCAATGGCCGGGCGTGTTGGCCGTTGAGGTAGAAGAGCATGAGCCGGTCGCGCTGTGGAATGATAATGAAGTTCTGAACAGCGATGGCGAACCACTGCAGAATCCGTCTTCACAACTCAGGCTTGCCAGCCTGAAGGGACCGGAGAACAGTGCTGGGGTTGTCATGGAGCAGTATCTGCAGTTTGCGCAGGTGTTTGAAAATGCCGGTGCCGGTTTGCAGGAAGTTAAGCTGTTCCCCAGAGGTTCCTGGGAATTGAAATTAGACAACGGCGTTTTGATTTCGCTGGGTGATAGAAACGTTGTTGAACGAAGCCGGAGAGTGGTTCGTGTTTTGAACCTTGAGGCTTACAAAGAAACAGAAATTGAATATATAGATGCTCGTTATTCCAATGGAATTTCTATTAAAACAGCGGGTTGAAATACTTTAGAGGTTAAATATGGCATCACCACACAAAGGACAGTTGTTGGTCGGTTTGGATATCGGCACATCTAAGGTCGTTGCGATCGTCGGAACCGTAACAGCGGAAGGTGGTATAGAAATTATCGGGCTGGGCTCTCACCCTTCGCGCGGGTTGAAAAAGGGTGTGGTGGTCAATATTGAATCCACCATTCAGAGCATCCAGCGCGCTATTGAAGAAGCTGAGCTGATGTCGGGTTGTGACATCCATTCTGTGTATGTCGGTATTGCCGGCAGCCACATCAGCAGCCTGAACAGCAACGGTATTGTTGCAATTAAAGATAAAGAAGTTGTTGATGCGGATCTGGAACGCGTTATTGATGCGGCTAAGGCGGTCGCCATCCCAGCCGACCAGAAAATTCTGCATGTGCTGCCGCAGGAATACATCATTGATAGCCAGGAAGGGATTAAAGAACCTCTGGGGATGTGTGGTGTTCGTCTTGAGGCACGGGTGCACCTGGTAACCGGTGCGCAAAACGCGGTACAGAATATTGATAAGTGTGTACGCCGCTGTGGCCTGGAAGTGGATCAGATTATTTTGGAACAGATCGCTTCGGCTCAGGCGGTTCTGACGGATGATGAAAAAGAGCTGGGCGTTTGTTTAGTCGATATCGGTGGCGGCACGACTGACATCGCCATCTATACCGAAGGTGCAATTCGGCATACGGCGGTGATCCCTATTGCCGGTGATCAGGTGACCAATGACATCGCGATGGCTTTTGCTACCCCAACCCAGCATGCCGAAGATATAAAAATTAAATATGCCTGTGCTTTATCGCAATTGGCGGGTGAACACGAAACCATCAAGGTTCCGAGTGTTGGTGATCGCAGCGCACGTGAGTTAACCCGTCAGGCATTGGCTGAAGTTGTGGAACCTCGATACGAAGAATTGCTGTCGCTGGTAAAGGCAGAACTTCGTCGTTGTGGCTATGAAGATATGATTCCCGCCGGCGTTGTATTAACCGGCGGTACATCAAAAATGGAAGGCGTTGTTGAACTGGCTGAAGAGGTATTTCATGTGCCGGTTCGCTTGGCATCACCGCAAGGGGTGTCCGGCCTTTCAGACGTAGTGAACAATCCCATTCATTCGACAGGTGTTGGGCTACTGCAGTACGGCCTGCGCCAGTTAAAGAGTGGACAAGTAAAAGTTAAATCTGGAAAACCCAGAAAGAAGGCTACCGGTTGGCAGTCTTTCAGGCAGTGGGTTACAGAGAATTTTTAAATTCAGGGTGTGTCGGTCAGGCGGCACTAGAAAAAGTGGAGTAGGAAAATGGCAAATTTTGATTCAGATGTGAAAGGAAGCGATATGTTTACGTTAGTAGACGAGCAACCAAATGCAGTTATTAAAGTTTTTGGATGTGGCGGCGGCGGCGGTAATGCCGTGAAGCATATGTTGGATAGCCGAGTGGAAGGCGTTGAGTTCATCTGCGCCAATACCGATGCTCAGGCTCTGCAAAGCATATCCGCATCGACTGTTCTGCAGTTGGGTAACAGTATTACCCGTGGCCTGGGTGCCGGTGCAAACCCGGATATCGGCCGTCAGTCGGCATTGGAAGACCGCGATCAAATTGCGGAAATCCTGAAAGGTGCAGACATGGTCTTTATTACGGCCGGCATGGGCGGTGGTACCGGAACCGGTGCTGCTCCGGTTGTGGCAGAGATTGCCCGCGAACTGGGTATTCTGACGGTCGCTGTTGTTACCAAGCCGTTCCCGTTTGAGGGTAAGCGCCGAATGAAGATTGCAATGGAAGGTATTGAAGAGCTGCGTCAGCATGTCGACTCCCTTATTACCATTCCAAATGAAAAGTTATTGAGCGTTTTAGGTAAAGGTGTTTCGTTGATTGAGGCCTTTGCTGAAGCCAACGATGTGTTGCTGAACGCAGTTCAGGGTGTTGCCGATCTGATCGTTCGCCCGGGTACGATTAACCTCGACTTTGCCGACGTAAGTACGGTGATGTCTGAAATGGGTATGGCGATGATGGGCAGCGGTCGTGCTTCCGGTGAAAACCGTGCACAACGAGCTGCTGAGATGGCGATTCGCAGCCCATTGCTGGAAGATGTCGACCTGCACGGTGCCCGCGGTATTCTGGTGAACGTCTCTGCCGGCCTCGACCTTGGCCTGGATGAGTTTACCGAGGTGGGTGATACCATCGAAGAGTTTGCCTCAGAAGACGCTACCGTTGTTGTTGGTACGGTGATCGACCCTGAATTGGAAGATGAAATTCGGGTAACTGTTGTCGCAACCGGTATTGGCGAAGCTCAAAAGGCCGCTGCAGCGCCTGCAAAGCCTAAAGTAGCGGTGGATAACACTGTTCGCCAGACCGACTACAAGGCATTGGAGCGCCCTGCTGTAAAACGTGCAGCAGAAGCTGTTGAAAAGAAAGTGCAGACTGAGCCTGAAAAACCGATCAAAACGGCACGGGATCTGGACTATCTGGACATTCCAGCGTTTTTGCGCCGGCAGGCAGATTAATTCAGGATGAGTTGATAACTTTTGTTTAGGCTTACGGTTCTGCTAGAATGCAGAACTTGTCAGTCTAAAAATGCGGTATAAGTCACCGAATGGTTAATCAGAGAACCCTGAAAAATACCATCAAGGCCACGGGTGTCGGTTTGCACTCGGGTAAGAAGGTATATTTAACGTTAAGCCCTGCTCCGGTAGATACTGGGATCGTCTTCGTCCGTACGGACCTCGACGGCTGCCCGGAAGTGAAAGCCCACGCCCTGAACGTGGGCGATACCACCTTGTCTACGAACCTGGTTAACGGTGAGGCAACGGTAGGAACCGTTGAACATTTGTTATCAGCTTGCGCTGGTTTAGGTATCGACAACGCGATTGTCGAATTAAGTGCCCCGGAAGTGCCCATTATGGATGGCAGCTCGGGGCCATTTGTATTTCTGTTGCAATCTGCAGGTATTGTGGATCAACCGAAAGCGAAGAAATTCATTCGAATCATCAAGCCAATCAGTGTTCAGGATGGCGATAAGTACGCCCGTTTTGAGCCCTATGATGGTTATCAGCTTAATTTCACGATCGATTTCGACCACCCGGTCTTTCGTAGCAGAAGTCAGCAAACGGTGTTTGAGTTTTCCACCTCTGCTTATGTGAAAGAAGTTTCCAGAGCGCGTACTTTTGGCTTTATGCGGGATTTCGAATACCTGCGTGCCAACAACCTGGCGTTGGGTGCCAGCGTGAATAACGCGATTGCGGTCGATGACTACAAAGTTTTGAATGAGGATGGCCTGCGTTACGAAGACGAGTTTGTCCGTCATAAGGTGCTCGATGCCGTTGGTGATTTATATCAGCTGGGTTACGCGCTGATTGGTCGCTTCGTTGGTTATAAGTCGGGTCATGGCCTGAATAACATCCTGCTGCGCGAGCTGCTTAATAATCCGGATGCATGGGAATATGCTACCTTTGGTGAAGAGGCGTGCACTGATGCACCGATTTCCTATTCACCGACCTTAGCAGTGAGCTGATACTCCCCATGAATATCATCATCGTCAGTCGTAAACATGGCCGCTCCAGGATGGTATCTTCCTGGGCGCTGATGTTTGCGTTGATGGTGATGGTAACGGTTTCTGTGGCAGTCAGCTGGTTTGTGTTCAGCTCAATTCCGAAAGAAGGTGTGGTTGTCATTGACGGAGCGGTTGCCGAGGAATGGCAACACCGCATTGCAGAGCAATCTTCAGAGCTCGAAAAGACACGTCAGTACACCGAAGAACAGATCAATGCTCTGCGTATTAAGCTTGCTGAGCTTCAGGGCCGGTTGACCCGGTTGGATGCGTTGGGTGAGCGTTTAGTCGATGTTGCCAGCCTTGATCAGGGCGAGTTTGATTTTTCCGCGCCTGTTGCCGTTGGTGGCCCCGAGGGCCAAACCGTCGGCTACGAAGCGCCGGATTTCGTCAGCATCCTTGATGATCTGGCCGTGACGATTGATAACCGTGAGCAGCAATTAAGCGTGCTGAATTCTCTGTTAGGCGATCGTGAAATTCAAAGTGAAACCTTTGTTGCCGGTCGGCCTATATTGCGTGGCTGGATGAGCTCACGTTACGGATACCGAAATGATCCGTTCAGCGGCAATAAGGCGTGGCATGACGGTGTCGACTTTGCCGGTAAAGAGGGGGCCGATATCGTTGCGGTTGCCTCCGGTGTGGTCACCTGGGCCGGTACGCGCTACGGCTATGGTGAACTGGTGGAAATTAGCCACGGAAATGGTTTTGTTACGCGCTATGCGCACTGCAGTGAAATTCTGGTATCGGTCGGTGATGTTGTGAAGAAGTCGGATGTCGTCGCACTGATGGGCAGTACCGGCCGTTCAACCGGGCCGCACGTTCATTTCGAAGTGAAGCTGTATGGCAAGTCAGTTGACCCCAGCAAATACATCAATCGGGTTGCCCGCTTCTGACCTCCTGGCTTGATTTAAGTCATTGATAGTTCAGTCAATTTCTTTCCCTCCCCGGTAAAATCAGAGCTGCGTCTAATTAACGACAATATCAAAGACAAGCCCCCTTGCGATCTGTATAGTTACCCCCATCTTAACTGCCTGATAATTCAATAGAAAAGCCGCTATGTTCACCACAATTGCCCGTAAAGTGATCGGTAGTAAAAACGATCGAGAAATTAAACGTTTAGGAAAAGTCCTGCAGAAGATCAATCAGCTGGAAGAAGGCTACAGTGGTCTTTCAGATGATGACATTAAAGCTAAGACAGCGGAATTCCGTAGTCGTTTTGCCGAAGGTGCGACTCTTGATTCGTTGATTCCCGAAGCTTTTGCACTGGTTCGCGAAGCCAGCAAGCGGGTGATGGGGCTGCGTCACTTCGATGTACAGATGATCGGTGGCATGGTGTTGCATCAGGGCAAGGTTTCAGAAATGAAAACCGGTGAAGGTAAAACGTTGGTTGCTACCCTTGCTGCCTACCTGAATGCCATCTCCGGTAAGGGCGTTCACGTGATTACCGTGAACGACTATCTGGCCCGCCGGGACTCCTCCTGGATGGAGCCGCTTTACAATGCCCTTGGCCTGTCGGTTGGTGTGGTTGTAAACCAGCAGGACCCTGCAGAGAAAAAGGCTGCTTATCAGGCAGACATTACCTACGGAACGAACAACGAATTCGGCTTTGATTACCTGCGTGACAACATGGCCTTCCGCATGGAAGATAAATTCCAGCGTGGCCATAACTTTGCGATTGTCGATGAGGTTGACTCTATTCTGATCGATGAGGCACGTACACCGCTGATTATTTCCGGTGCTGCCGAAGACTCCAGCGCCCGTTACATCGAAGTCAACAAACTGATTCCTAAATTAACGCGTGGTTATGCGGCCAATGAAGGTGAAGAAGCCAAGCCGGGTGACTTTACCATTGATGAAAAGCAGCGCAGTGTTGAGCTAACCGAAGAAGGCCATGAACGGGTAGAAAACCTGCTTCAGGAAGCTGGCTTATTGAAAGAAGGTGAAAGCCTGTATGCGCCGGCTAACCTGATACTTTTCCATCATGTTATGGCGGGTATTCGCGCCCATCATATCTTCCAGAAGAATGTCGATTATATCGTTCAGAACAATCAGGTCGTGATTGTTGATGAGCATACAGGCCGAACGATGCCGGGTCGTCGCTGGAGTGACGGTTTGCATCAGGCTGTTGAAGCGAAAGAAAACCTGGAAGTGCAGAAAGAAAACCAGACGTTGGCATCGACTACCTTCCAGAACTATTTCCGACTGTACGATAAGTTATCGGGTATGACCGGTACGGCAGATACAGAAGCCTTCGAATTAAATGAAATTTATGGCCTCGATGTAGTCGTTATTCCAACCAACAAAGCCGTTGCCCGTATAGACGAGAACGACCTGGTTTATCTGAATGAAGCAGACAAATATTCTGCTGTTATTAAAGAAATCCAGAACGTTGTAGAGCAGAAGCGACCTGTTCTGGTTGGTACGGCCTCGGTTGAAGCGTCGGAGCGTATCTCCAAAGCACTCGATGCTGCCAAAATTAAGCATAATGTTTTAAACGCCAAGCAGCACGCCAGTGAAGCGCAAATTATCGCTCAGGCTGGCTTGCCGGGCTCGGTGACCATTGCCACCAACATGGCAGGCCGTGGTACCGATATCGTATTGGGTGGTAATCTGGATGCAGAAATTGCAGAGCTGGATAAGCCGACAGAAGCCGAAATAGAGGCCGTTAAAGCAACCTGGGCTGCGCGTCAGCAGGCTGTGAAGGATGCCGGTGGCCTGCATATTATCGGTACTGAGCGTCATGAATCCCGCCGTATCGACAATCAGCTTCGTGGCCGTGCCGGTCGTCAGGGTGACCCGGGTTCTTCGCGTTTCTTCCTGTCTCTGGACGATAACCTTATGCGCATCTTTATGCCGCCAAGCATGAAGAATATGTTCAGCAAGCTGGGTATGGACGAAGGCGAGCCCATTGAAGCGAAAATGGTTTCAAATGCCATTGAAAAAGCTCAGCGAAAGGTTGAAAACCGCAACTTTGATATTCGTAAGCAATTGCTGGAATACGATGACGTCGCGAATGATCAGCGTACGGTCATCTATAATCAGCGTGATGAGCTGATGGTTGCCGAAGACATTAAAGACATTATTGAGAAGATTCGCGCAGACGTGATCTCTCAGCTCTGCCGCGATTTTATTCCTGCGCAAAGCCTGCCAGAACAATGGGATGTTGAAGGTCTGGAAAAAGAGCTTGAGCGTGAGTTTAATCTCAAGCTGGGTATTCAGGGTTGGATTGATGCTGATGACCACCTGACGGATGAAGGCATTCTGGAACGCATCATTCAGGAAATGGCCGCCAGTTACGAGCAGAAAGAGCAGATTGTCGGTTCTGTTTCATTCAGACAGTTTGAAAAACAAGTTATGTTGCAGGTGTTAGACCAGCTCTGGAAAGAGCACCTGTACAACATGGACCACCTGCGTCAGGGCATTCACCTGCGTGGCTACGCCCAGAAAAACCCAAAACAGGAATACAAGCGGGAATCTTTTGAGCTGTTCCAGAATATGCTTGCTGAAGTGAAGTTCCAGACTGTTAAGTACCTGGCTATGGTTCAGGTGCGTTCACAGGAAGAAGCTGAAGAGGAAGCTCGCCGCCGTCAGGAGTTGGCGAAGGCGAAAATGCAGTACGAACACGCGAAAGCCTCAGCCTTGCAGCAGGAAGAGCAGGAGTCTGCCCCTGAAGGTGATGAGGCACAAAAGCAGGCACCGGTACGCACCAGCCAGAAGGTTGGCCGTAACGAGCCTTGCCCGTGTGGTTCAGGTAAGAAATACAAGCAGTGTTGCGGTAAGTTAAGCTAAGCGGAGGCGTTATGGCTGTTGGAGCAGGAATTACGGAACCTTTGTTGCCTGTTAGTGGCATTTCTTTGGGTGTTACCTGTGCGGGAATCAAAAAGGTTGGCCGGCGGGATTTGACCGTTATCGAGCTGACTCCCGGCTCAACTGTTGGTGCCGTGTTTACTAAAAATGCCTTCTGTGCAGCACCAGTCACTGTCTGTAAGCAGCACCTGGCGGAAACCAACGATATCCGCTTGCTGGTTATTAATACCGGCAATGCTAATGCCGGAACCGGTAAGCAAGGGCTGGAGGATGCAATGGAAACCTGCACCCGTCTGGCTGCGAAGCGCTCAGTAGACGTTAATCAGGTTCTGCCGTTTTCCACCGGTGTTATTGGTGAATACCTGCCGATGACGGCGATCTCAAACGGTTTGCCAAACGCTCTTGAGGCGTTGGCGGTTGATAACTGGATGGATGCTGCGCAGGGTATTATGACCACCGATACCCGCCCTAAGGGCGCGACCCGGCAGTTTGAGTTTGAAGGTGAAACCATTACCGTTACCGGCATCTCTAAAGGCTCTGGCATGATTCGCCCGAATATGGCGACCATGCTGGCGTTTGTAGCCACCGATGCCAAAGTGCCTGCAGGGCTGCTGCAAAAGATCACTACCGAGGCGACTGAGTCGTCTTTTAACCGCATTACCGTGGACAGCGATACCTCCACAAACGATGCCTGTGTTTTGATGGCAACCGGTCAGTCAAACGCGTCTGCGGTAGTCGATGAAGCAGATCCGCTGTATCAACAGCTGCTCTCCACAGTGAAGGATGTCATGCTTTCTCTGGCGCACCAGATTATCCGGGATGGTGAAGGGGCCAATAAGTTTATTGAGGTGAAGGTTGAGGGCGCTGTTGATCGTGCTGAAGCCTTAAAGGTTGCCTATTCCGTAGCCGATAGCCCATTGTTTAAAACGGCGATGTCAGCTTCAGACGCTAACTGGGGCCGAATTTTAATGGCCGTTGGTAAGAGCGGTGTTGAAAATCTGGATGTTGATCAGATAGATGTATATCTGGGTGATGTACAGATTGTTGATGAAGGTCAGCGTGCACCCGGCTATACCGAAGAGCAGGGTACGAAGGCCGTTTCCGGTGAGGAAATTAATGTTCGTATCTGCCTGGCCCGCGGTGAAGTGACCGAGTCGGTTTGGACTTCGGATCTTTCTTATGAGTACGTAAGGATTAACGCCGAATACCGCTCCTGATCGGCTGAATATGGATGCTCACTGCTTACTTGAGCAGTGAGTCCTTAATAATTTGCTCTAATTCTTCTGACAGCATCTCTTCCTTAGCGCTTTTACCTTCTATTTTGTGGCTTTCTGAAGCCCAGTCGCCTAAATCGATCAGCTGGCAGCGTTTGCTGCAAAAAGGTCGGTATGGGTTATCTTTTGAATATTCAATTTCTTTCTGGCAGGTAGGGCAATTAACTTTTGTCATGGTTGATGGCTTTTTGCTTCCGTTAGCAGCTTTAAATGGGCTTCATTCACTTGGTGAGCAAGGGTAGCTACATCTGCAGAATTATCCAGAACTATATCGGCAAGTTTGAGTTTTTCAGCTCGGGGCATTTGGCTACTGATAATGGCCTGCACGGCTTGTTCGCTGGTATTGTCGCGCTGGCTGGCTCTGCTCAGCTGAAGCTCAACGGGAATATCCACCAGAATGGTTTGCTCGCACAGGTCATGCAGGCGGTTCTCAAACAATAGAGGGGCTTCCAGAATGCTGTAAAGCGATTTAGCCGTATTGAGTTGCTGCAGAATTTCTTTGTGGATTAAAGGGTGTAGCAGCGTTTCCAGCCAGTTCTTTTGCTCGGGATCGTTAAAAATGATTTCCCGCAATAAAGGGCGGTTGAGCTCACCGTTCGCAAGAATATCAACACCGAAGTGCTTTGCAATGGCTTCTAAAGCGGGTTTGCCCGGCGCAACAACTTCGCGGGCAACAACATCAGCATCGACAACATCGATGCCTTTGGTTTTGAACAGGCGTGATGCGGTCGACTTGCCAGACCCGATGCCACCGGTCAGGCCAACGATCACACCATGGATCCTAAATACCAGTTCATAATGGCATCACCCCAGAAGATGTAGACCAGTGCAGCGCCGCACAGATAGGGGCCGAACGGGATGGGCAACTGTCTGTCGCGCCCGCGGATGACGATCATTAAAATACCAACAACGGCACCCACCAGAGAAGACAGCAGAATAATCATCGGCAGTGCAAGCCAGCCAAACCAGGCACCAAAGGCTGCGAAAAGCTTGAAATCACCAAAGCCCATGCCTTCCTTACCAGTCAGTAGCTTAAACAGCCAATAGATGCTCCACAGGCTCAGGTAGCCGGCAACTGCGCCAATTACCGCACTATTAATGGCAGTGAAGGTGCCATTCAGGTTGAGCAGCAGGCCGAGCCACAGCAGCGGCAAGGTGATGCTGTCTGGCAGCAGTTGAGTGTCAAAATCAATAAAAGTCAGAGCGACCAGGCACCAGCAGAAAAAGACCAGTGCGAATGATTCCGTACCAAAGCCATACTGAAATGCGATAAAGGCCGAAAGCAGCGCTGTAATAAACTCAATTGCTGGGTAGCGGGCAGAGATAGGGTTCTTGCACTGTGAGCATTTTGCCCTCAGTGCCAACCAGCTGATCACGGGGATGTTCTCCCAGGCGCGAATTTTGTGGCCGCACTTCGGGCAGGTTGAATCCGGCTTGATCAGGTTGAATGCTGGTTCTTTTTCCAGCCGGGCCAGCTCTTTTTCGTCTTCCTGGAATTCGGCGATTTCACATTGCCAGGCGTTCTTCATCATCACTGGTAAGCGGTATATAACCACGTTCAGGAAGCTGCCGACTAAGAGGCTTAAAACAAAAACGGTCGCTGTGTAGGCGACCGTGTTTTCAGAAAGTAGTTCGATCATTAAACAACATTACCCATCTGGAAGATTGGAAGATACATGGAGATAACTAAACCGCCCACGACTATGCCGAGAATTGCCATGATGAGGGGTTCCATCATGGAGGTTAAACCCTCAACCTGAGCATCGACTTCTTCTTCGTAGATGACTGCAGCCTTACCTAGCATTTCATCCAGTGAACCGGATTGTTCACCAATAGAAACCATCTGTATTAGCATGGCAGGGAATACATCGGTAGATTTCATTGAACCAGCCAGTTCTGAACCGCCCTCAACATCGTTGCGTACCGTCATAATGGCGTTTTGATAGATGATATTGCCAGAAGCTCCGGCGGCTGATTCTAGTGCCTGCACCAAGGGAACGCCTGCCGCAAAAGTTGTAGAAAGAGTGCGTGCGTACCGTGCCATTGCAGATTGATACAGGATAGGCCCGAAAATCGGTAGTTTAACGGTAAGGCGCTGAATGGCATGGCGGAAAGGTTTTGACCTTTGATAGGCTTGTTGAAAGCCAATGCCTACGGCAAGCAAAACAAAGCCCCAAAGAACGCCGCGCTCTTGCAATGCCGATGACATGTTCATAACAACTTGGGTGGGCAGCGGTAAATCTGCCCCAAAACTCTCAAACATTGCGGCAAAGGTGGGAACCACCTTTACCAGCAGAATAACGGTAACGATAGCAGCAACAGAAAGTACCGTGATTGGGTACTTCATGGCGCTCTTTACCTTTCTCTTGACGGCTTCTGATTTTTCTTTATAGATTGCCACCCTATCTAGCATGGTTTCCAGTGCACCGGCTTGTTCACCGGATTCGATTAGAGAGCAGTACAGTTCATCAAAGTATTTAGGGTGTTCTCGCAAAGCTCCACCAAAAGTGCCGCCGTTGGCCACATTGTTTTTCATGGCTGTAACGAGTTCGGCCATTTTTTTGTTTTCGAGACTCTCAGAAACGATCTCGAAAGCACGCATTAATGGCACGCCTGCTTTCATCATGGTGGCCATTTGGCGAGTAAACACTGATATATCGTCTGACTTTACCTTTCCACCGCCGCCAAACAGTGTTATTTCGGCTCTTTTCTTTTGTAATTTCTTAACTTTAATTAGACCCTGTTTTCTGAGTTCTGCTTTTGCCCAGGATGCATTAAGGCCAGAGATTTCTCCTTTACGGGGTTTGCCGTTTCTGTCTAAACCCTCATAAACAAAGACGGAGAGCTTTGCGCTGTTGGCTGCCATTTACATCACCTTAATCTGTAGTTACTCGGTTTACTTCTTCCAGGCTTGTCAATCCATTCGCGGCTTTTATTAAACCTGACATTCTCAGGCTATTAAAGCCTTGCTTTTCAAACTCTTGATTTAACTCTAACGCGTTGCCTTCTTCCATAATAATCTTGGAAATAGGTGGTGTAATGCGAACTACTTCATATATACCTACCCGACCTTTATAGCCTTTGTTGCAGGCATCACAGCCCACAGGTTTGAAAATGGTTGCTGTCTTCACCATTTCTTCAGTAAAGCCTTCTTTCAACAGAACATCTTCCGGTATCTCTGCTGGTGCTTTGCACTTGCTGCACAGGCGGCGGGCCAGGCGTTGAGCAATGATTAGGTTGATTGTAGTTGCGAGGTTGAAAGATGGAACGCCCATGTTCATCATGCGCGTCAAGGTTTCTGCGGCGCTGTTGGTGTGCAGGGTCGACATCACCATGTGCCCGGTTTGTGCGGCCTTAATGGCAATGGAGGCGGTTTCTAAATCCCGAATCTCACCCACCATGATAATGTCCGGGTCTTGCCGCAGGAACGAGCGTAGCGCAACGGCAAAGTCTAAACCTACCTTGTTATTTACGTTTACCTGATTAATGCCTTCCAGGTTGATTTCTACCGGGTCTTCAGCCGTGGAAATATTGGTGCCTTCCCGGTTAAGTATATTCAGGCCGGTATAAAGCGATACGGTTTTACCGGAGCCCGTAGGGCCTGTTACCAAGATCATACCCTGAGGTTTTTCGAGCGCCGTCATATACATGTCTTTCTGGTCTTCTTCGTAGCCCAGGGCATCGATGCCCATTTTCGCTGAAGAGGGGTCCAGAATTCGCATGACCACTTTTTCCCCAAATAGGGTCGGCAGGGTATTTACTCGGAAGTCGATAGCTTTAGTTTTGGATATTTTCAGCTTGATACGACCATCTTGTGGAATGCGCCGTTCAGATATATCCAGGTTAGACATTACCTTCAAGCGAGCTGCCATTTTAGGGCCAAGGCCGATCGGCGGCTTTGCGATGGTTTGCAGAACGCCATCTATACGGAACCGGACGCGATAGGTTTTTTCATAGGGCTCAAAGTGCAAGTCTGATGCGCCTTTCTTAATGGCGCTTAACAGCATTTGGTTGATGAACCTAACCACGGGGGCATCATCGCTACCGTCGCCAATATTTTCGTCATCTTCTTGTTTGCTGGTATCGACTACATCTAAGTCACCTATTGATTCCTCATCAAAATCGCCGAATGAGTCATCAACATCATCAGCTACACGATCAATGGCGGCTTTGAGCTTATTTTCTTCAACGAGTACTGCATCAACACTTAATCCGGTATGGAACTTTATTTCATCAATGGCTACCAGGTTGGTTGGGTCCGATACAGCAATAAATAGCCGGGTTCCACGCTTAACCAAGGGTATAGCATGGTGGGTGATGATCATATTGGTTGCGACTAAGTCTTTCGGGAATAGCTCGAAATCATAGGTATCGAGATCAAAAAACGGGGTGCCGAATTCATCCGCGGCAACAGACGCAATTTTGAAGGATTCTGCGAAATCATTCTCAACCAGGTAGGGGACAAGACCTTTCTTATCTTTGCTTGCCTCCTTGCTTGATGTTAGCGCCTGCTCTTCAGTAATTATCCCTTCGGAAACAAGCCTTCTTGCTAAGCCGCCTAAAGATGTTGTCATAAACCACCCTGTTGCTTTTAAATTAAGCTTTCAAATACCGATTGAGTATAGCTTAGTGCTGCTTGTAGGGGGAATACACCAGTTCACAGGATGGCGTTTTGCTCATGCTGGCCAGCAAGTGACGTTTTTTGTCACTATTCGCTCTTCAGTGGTAGTAGCAATAAGGCTGAATTAAGTGAACTAGCCGATTCTTTTGGGCTTTACTGAGAGTTTTCTATTGGCATGGTAAATGCTTTCACTTAGCATGAGGTTGTTTGCTGGGCGCAAACGCTCAACAAAGAATCAAAAATTAATTTATCTGGAGTTCTATTATGAAAAAGCAACAGGGCTTTACTCTTATTGAATTGATGATCGTTGTTGCGATTATCGGTATTTTGGCTGCGGTAGCGTTGCCTGCTTATCAGGATTACATTACTCGTGCGAAGATTTCAGAAGTTATGGGCTTGTCTGCAGCGGCAAAGACTTCTGTGTCTGAGTACTTTGTGTCGATGGGATCGATGCCAACCGGTGCCGCATCTGCTGGTGTGAATACTAATGCGGGTCAGTCTGATTATGTAAGTGCGATAGCCTTTAGTCGTACGGATGCTACAAATGCGTCAATTAGTTTTACAATTGATACTGGTGGTATTGGTAATGCTTCTGCTAGCGGTACGGTGATTATGGCTGGTACTGGTAGCTCCGCTACTGGTGTGAAGTGGGATTGTACGGGTTCTACAGTTGAAAGTAAGTATTTGCCGGCGAACTGTCGTTAAGTTGAGAGCTGAATTAGAAGCGTGAAATTAAGCGAATTAATAAAAAGCCGTATAGAAATATACGGCTTTTTTGTGTGTATAGTCATTGCGTATATCGTTCTGCGGCCCCTGCTAAATGCCCCTTTTATTTTAGACGATTATTCAAACTTGAACTCTATGAGCGGGATCTCTAGTTATGATGACCTGCTTGGTATGATGAAGTTCATTTTGACGAATGATAGTGGTCCGCTAGGTAGGCCAATATCTATGTTATCTTTTCTTGTTAGTGACTTTAGTTGGCCATCAGACCCTGTTACTCATAGGGCGCTAAACTTAGCGATTCATTTAATTAACTTTTGTTTGATTTCATTGATCTTGGGTAGGTTATTAATATTTAAGGGGATGTCGAGTAGCCGAGCCTTTCTTTTTGCATCATTTGTAGCGTTATATTGGGCTGTTATACCAGTTAATTCTGGCCCGGTTTTATCAGTCGTGCAAAGAATGACATCCATTTCTGCGATGTTCTCATATGTAGCTATGTTGGTTTTTACCTTGTGGCGCATATCACCTTATGCAAGCGTTAGAAAGACACTTTTTGTTTTCGTGTTTATTTTTCAATTGGGGCTATTGGCAGTGCTGTCTAAAGAAAGTGCATTGCTTTTACCTGGTTATATATTGCTTATAGAACTCTGGGTGTCTAGATGTTTCATCTTGGTTTCTAGGTTGTATAGATACTTGATCCGTGCAGTTGTTTTTGTTTTTGTTTTTGGTGTTCTTGTTATTAACTTGAGGGCGGTAGCGGACTCATCGGGTTGGTGGCTGCGTGATTTTACTGCCATTGATCGAGCTTTAGTGGAACTAATAATTATTATTCCTCAATATGCTTTAAAAGTATTTACTTTGAAAATATCGGGTACTGGTATGATGGTAGGGCATTCAAATTTAGATGAATGGTATGCCATTGGAAATATTGCCTGGTCGGTATTGTTTTGGATTGGAAGTGCGTTTTGTTTATTGAAAGGGTCAAATAGCGTTAGGATCTGTGTGCTTTGGTATTTTACTGGTCATTTATTGGAGTCATTGTTCGTTCCGCTTGAGTTATATTTTGAGCATCGGAACTACATTTCATCCCTTGGTCTAGTAGTTTTGTTAATTATGACTGCTGAGCGTTACTTATTCGATCACTCAAAAATAATAGCACTTCTCATATCTATTTTTGTATTTCTTATTGTAATGATTGGATTTTCCAATCAGCAATATGACGACCCACTTGAACTGGCTGCAGTTTATGCTGAAGAAAACCCTTTATCAAAAAGGGCGCAGAGTAACTTTGTTTGGCAGTTGATTAAACACGCTAGATTCGAACAAGCTTTAAATGAGGTTGAACGACTCCCGCCAATTGTTAGAGAAAGGCTTAAGTTTCTTCTCATGTGTAATTCAGAAGAAGGTGCCACGTTGCTTCCTGAGTTATTCGAAGGATCTGTTGATGCTGCATATATTAGTTTTATTAGAGATATTGTAGGGGCATACAGGAAATCGGCTTGTATGTTTGATAGTGCTGCGTTGCATGAGTATTTGTCGCCAGTTTTGGCGGCCAGTCAGGTGCGTGACCGTTACAAGGTCATAATTTTATTTGAAAAAGCGCAGCTGTATGCGGCCGATCACGACTTGAATGGTGCGCTTACTACTTTGGACTTGGCTATAGGTGTTGAAGCGAAAGATTATTTGTTGAGCCAAAAGGCTTATTGGGCATATTCTGCAGGCTTAACAGGGGTGGCAATAGACGCTGCAAAGAAATCTCTTTCAGTTTCAAGTCGGTGTCATTATATAAGGTATCCGTGTGATTCAAGTATGGTGCTATTTCTAGAGCATATTGCACACTAAATGCATAAATACTTAGTTTTGAGAGTGTCGAGCCTTAAGATGCAAGTTAAATTAATTGCTGATGTAAGCTAGGTTATTAGTTCGCGGCTCTTATTAGCATCCTTTAGTTAGTTGTATGTTGCTACCTTCCGCATATTATTGATAGATATTGAAAAAATATTACTAACAGAGAATTGTATAGGCACACGCAATGATAAGTTCGCAGAAAATAGCATGTTTTAGGCTAGATATAGATACTTTGCGCTGCATTGAAGAAGGGGTTCCGTATCTGATCGAAACTGCGGCTCGGTATGATGCTATTTTGACTTTTTTTTTAAATGCTGGCCAGTCCATGCGGTATCGAGACTTGTTGCCACTGGGTAAATCCTCAGTAATGTTGGGAGCTCCTAAAGTATCTGCTCAGAAAAAATTGGGGCATTATTATTTATTGCGTACTTTATTGGGAAATCCTGCATTAGCTAGCGCATACCCTGAGCAAATTCGCTCCATTATAGATTGTAATCACGAGTTAGGTCTTCATGGTGGTAAGAATCACGGTGCTTGGATGCGGAATGTTGATAAGTGGTCTGCTCATAAGTTAGAGGATGAAATTAACTGGGGTGTTCAGCGTATCCAAAGTCTTACTCAAACTACCCCGAAATTGTTTTGCTCGCCAGGATGGGTAGGGTGTGAAAAATTGCCTGAAACATTAAGTCAATTTGGTTTTACGGTGTTGGCGGACAAGCACGGCAGATATTGCACATTAGAGCAGGATGCGGGATTGATTCGCTTCCCGACTCATTTGGTCGGTGAGCCTGATGGTGTGGGTTACTTCGAGCACCTTTATGCACAAAGTCTTAGTGACGAAGAAATAATGAATAAATTTATTGAAGACCTGAAAAGTACTGGAGATTTTGTGGTTTTTTATGATCACCCTTGTTTTATTGGTGGCCTAAAACGATCTCTGGCACCACAGCTTTTTTCGGTTCTTTCGGATCTAGGCTATCGTGTTCTTTCTTTTAGTCAGGCATTAGACCAACTGAAAGTTTCTTCAGCATAAAGTATGTGAAAAGTCCTATTTAAAAAAGCCCTGTCAGTTGCAGCTGATATTTATTAGTGCAATCGACTAAAAGTTTGACTTGATAAAGCAGGTTATTGACGTGGCGTTAAATACGCTACGATAATAGTCTGCTTGGGTAAAGATAATTTTTCTCCTCTAGCTATAGGTTGATCTGGAAGGATCTTAAGTAATAGCCGTTATGCAACGATATCTTCATAAAATTGGCCTGGTATTAGGTTGCACCTTATTTGTAGTTATTTGTGGCTATAGTATAAACGAGCTGTCGGCACAGAATTTAACTATCTTCTGGCCTCCACTGCTTCTTTGTCTCTTAATTGTGCCGATAACCATGCAGCTGGCGATCCTGCGTTTTCGTTATTTGGGCCAAAGTGTGGGTCACAAAATGGCGTATAGTTTAGGTGCTGGAGTTGTCGTGTGGGGTGGAATTGCTAATATTCTGCCTTTGCCTGGCGGTTTTATGATTCGCTTGGGGTATCTTGGTCAAAAGGTTGGATTCAGGCGATCAACCCAGGCTAATTTGATGTCGGCTTGCATATGGTTTTTTGCTGCCAGTTTAGCTGCTGCTAGTTTTGCCTGGCAAATTCTTGATCCTAGGTTGAGTTGGGGTATAGGCGTATTTTGCCTTTGCTGTTTTATCGCTATATGGGTGTTTCGTTTGCGTTGCGATGCTCAATTTAGTGTTGTGGTTATAATTATTGTTCTACAACTATTGCAAACAATATTAAATGTTATGCGAACGGTGCTAATAGCGGCGTGCTTGGGTGTTAGTTTACCTGCTGCAGTAGCTGCTCTTATGGCTCTAACAGGGGCAACAGCAGTCGCTAGTGGAATCTTCCCTTCTGGTATCGGGGTTGCTGAGCTATTAGCTTCAGGGTTAACCAGTGTGTTAGGGTATAGTGCTGCCGTTGGTGCTGCACTGGCCGCGTTGAATCGATTGTTGGATTGGCTGGGTTTTGTCTTGTTTATTCCCTTGGCAGGTAAGCCCGATACAAAGGCAGTGTCTCATGAATGATGGTTTTATTCCTGAATTAACCTTTGCCAATGGGGCTTCAATAAGTCAATCTATAATTGATCAGCTAACAGTTTATCATAGTGATCAGTGGCTGAGTTTATTGGCGGAGTTTTATGGTTACCAACCTTCTGTTCACTCGGTTACAAAAGACGGAAAAGTTGTAGCTCTGGGAAGTTTGGTTTCAATATCTAACCTAACAGGTAAGAAACTGTGCTCACCACCGGCATCAATGTACGGACATTTGCTAGCTGATAGTATTGATGATCTGAACAGTTTGCTTGAACAGATTGCTTCAGCTAGTGTCGATGGTCAAACACTTAAAACATTGTTGTTGGACACGCCTCCTTACATGCAAAGTACACCGTACTTGTATATGGAGAACGAAGAACATGACTATATCATTAAGCTGGATGATGAAGACTTAGCGTGGAAGCGAATGCATTCGTCTGCCCGTCGTGCGGTACGTAAGAGCCGAAAGGAGTGTGTTGAGGTTCTTCAGGGTGGCAAGGAGTGGCTGGATGATTTCTTCGCACTCTACGTTATAACACGTCGCCGATTAAAATTACCCGTTGCACCTAAGCGCTGGCTTGCAAAGTTACTAGATTCTGGTTTAGCCCGGCTGCTGATTGCCCGTCACCATGAGGAAACCGTCGCGGGTATTTTGTACCTCAGCGATCATCGATATATACATTATGCATTGCCTGCCTATAATGATGCAGGCTCTATGGTGCGTGCTATGGATGCTTGTTTGTGGCAGTTAGTTCTGACGGGGCTGGAACAGGGCTGCCGTTGGCTTTGTCTTGGGGGAACTCCTCTCGATAATGATGGGTTAGTTCAATTTAAAAAGAAATGGGGGGGGCAGGTGCGATCGATTTACAGTTACTCTAGCTCTCCTTCTTCCTGGTTGTCGGAGCAGAAGCCACGATCGGGGCATAGGAAGTTCAAACATGGTGGTCAGTTAATTAGTCATTTACCTACCCCATTACTAGAGTGTCTTGGATACACCTATCTTCGGTATATTGTATAGCTATGAGCAAAGAGGTGGCTGTTTAATTATGAGGCAACCGGATTTTATGATCGTTGGTGCTCCGCGTAGCGGTAGTACTTATTTGATGGAAAATTTGCTCACACACCCTCAAGTATTTATCCCTACTCCAAAAGGAGGGCATTCGACAGGTGATTTGCATTTTTTCGATGTTGGGCGTAAAGAGGGGCGGGGCAATTATGCCAAGGGATTGGATTGGTATTTATCGCTATATAGCTCTGTTGAAGAAAATCAAATTGCAGGTGAAAAAACGGCGGATTATTTGGCGGATGCTGAGGCATGCAAATTGATTCATGAGGCATTTGGGAGTATCAAGATTGTTGCCTTGTTACGAGACCCGGTCACTCGTGCTTATTCTCATTTTTGGCATGAACGTCATAATCTGGGCAAATACAATACGTTTCCAGCTCTACTTTCATATGGTAAAGACGTTGGTGACGCAAAGATCTTGAGTTCAGGGCTTTACCATGACTCCCTGCAACGCTATCAATCAATATTTGGTGTTCAAAATGTGCATATTATAATCTTTGAGGATCTACACCAGGACCCAGCTAAAGAGCTTCAGAGGTTGTGTCAGTTTCTCGAGATTGATGGCAGGTATAGCTTTCCTCTAAAGAATGCACAGATTAATAAGGGAACTACATCAAAGAAAATTGAGCTCCTACGGCATATTGCTACAAGTCTTCAAGAGTACAGTCCGCACATATACGATTGGTGTAGAAATTCTTTCTTGGCCGATGAAGTTCGTAATTACTTTGGTAAACAGCGTGGAACACGTCAGTATGCCGGTGAAAGCAAAGACGCGAGTAAAAAAGTTAGTATTCCTTCGCTTAAGGATAATGAGATTTCTACATTAAGAGATTTCTATAGGGAGGATGTGATCAAACTAGGGAGTTTGTTGGGGCGTAATATGCAAACTTGCTGGTGGCATGACTCGAAATAGTAGTGTTTCAAACTAAAAAATCATAGCCGTTTATAGCTCTAATATTTATGTTCTCTTGCGGTTATTCCATGAATGAGTGGTTTAGCTAAGGTTAGGTGGCTCTTATTGTTTGGGGTGTATTAAAAAGCATCGATCACTTTCTTGAGGTTTTCGACGATTACTTTACTTGGGTATACGTTTTCTAGATTTTTAATGTACCAATTGTATTTTGAGTATTTATGCGCGAATTGCATGATTGTATCTGGATTATAATTGGATAGCTCCATGTTGTTTGAATTGATACCTTCGGTACGTTCAGTGTGTGACCTCATTAGTAGGCACGGTAAGCCCATATAAAAAGCTTCTTCTTGATTGCTACCGCCATCAGTTATTAAAAAGTTTGAGTCGTATAGTAGATGTGTGAATTTTACATAGTTCATTCTTTCAGTAAGTTCAACTCTAGGGTTTTTCTCAAGTCGTTCAAATAACGTTCTTTTTTTAAGTTCTTTTACGGTAACTGGGTGTAGAACAAACTTTACAGGTACTAATTCGCTAACCTTTTCAATGTGGTCGATAATGAACAATAGCCTGTCGCCATTTTTCAGGTTTTCAAATCTGTGTAACGAGGCTACGGCGTATTCGCTTTTATTGGTATTTCTGGTTTTTTCAGGTTTGTCTGCAAGCGCGTACCGAAGAGAATCTATTATCGTATTTAGCTTAGTATTTATAACTGATGTGGAATTGCTTTTAATATTGTTGGCTGCCCATTCCCCAGGAGCAAAATGCATGGTTGTAAGCTTGGATGTCAATACTCGCACAATTTCTTCTGGAAAGGGGTTGAAAATATTGAAGGATCGGAGTCCTGCTTCAATGTGAGCAAATTGTGCCCCAATTTTTTTTGCGTAGATTGCAGCAAGTAAAGTTGATAGAGTGTCTCCGTGGGATACTACAATTTTATTTGGACTCTTTTTCTCTTTGGCAATTTTCCACATGGAGCTTAAAAACCATTTCATAACTGAGTTTGTGGTGTCTCGTTCAGAAATGGTCGTGAATAATTCTGGTTTTGTGGATATCTGGAAGGAGCTGATTAGGTCGTTTATGGTATTTTCGTGCTGGCCGGTTAAGGTGAATTTGTAAGGAATACTTTGCTGTTCTAGCTCCCTCATAATGGGTGCCATTTTTACCAGCTGTGCTTTTGTGCCAATAACGATTTCTAGTTTATGCATCTTAAAGTTTCGCAAAAATCAAAGTTGAGATTTGTTCAGATATCAAACCCATTAGAAATACCATTACGGACGTAGAAAACAGCATTGCCGACATATTAGTAAACGTACCGCTGGTGGCAAAGGTAAATACATATCGAACCAACCCAAGCCCAAAAAACACCAGCGCAGTAGGCAAAAACACCCGCAAAGGTGAATAAAGCCCAATAATCTTAAAAATAATAGTCACAAACCGAAGCCCGTCCTTCATAGGCTTAATATGACTCTTACCTTCATTCTTTTTAACATCTACAAACTTAAACTTCACACCATAGCCCAGCTTAAAGAAGCTCATGCATAACGTCGTTGGGTATGAAAAATAGTTTGGCAGAAGGTTAACAAGACTAAGAGCTTTTTCGCGATCCACAATGCGGAAGCCGGAAGTCAAATCGTCAATCTGTTTTTCTACCAGAAAAGTTGCGAGCTTGTTGTAAAACTGGTTTGCCATATGGCGCCAAACGGTAGACTGGCTTTCCCGTTTACGAGCGCCTATCACCATATCGATGTTTTCATCAAGCTCTTCAATAAGCTTGGGTATTTCTGATGGTAAGTGCTGGCCATCGGCATCCATCATAATTAAGTAGTCACCCTTGGCATTACGGATGCCGGTTTTAATGGCTGCGCCATTCCCCCTGGAATATGGGTGCCTTAATACTGTTGCGCCTGCTTTTGTGGCTGCTTCTCCAGTGCCATCAGTCGAGCCATCATCAATCACGATGACTTCCGGGTTATCACCGAGCTCACGCAAGGTAAATAGCTCTTCCACTAGTTTGCCTATGCCTGCGGCTTCATTTTTAGCTGGGATGATGACACTGAACTTCACTTAGTTGTCTCCGGGGATGGGGCTTATTCAAGCCTGTAACTATAGAGTGTTTTTTTTACTTTGTATCTGGCTCAGTTCACCAACCGCAAACTCAAATCCAACGCCGTCACATGCTTAGTCAATTTCCCCACGCTCACAAAATCCGGATGATCGCTGATCACCTCGCCAATCTTATCCAAATCCATGTTGCCGGATGATTCCAATTTAATCTTATTGGCATTCAGCTTAACGGCTTCGGTGGTGCGTTGCCCGTCGAAGTTATCCAGCATGATCACATCAACCGGCAGGTTGAGTGCTTCCTGCAGTTGTTCGATGGTTTCAACTTCTACTTCAATGCGTTTATCTGGCGCGATTTCTTTGGCGCGTTTGACGGCGTTTTCGATGCCGCCGCAGCCGGCGATGTGGTTTTCTTTAATCAGGAACATGTCGTACAGGCCAAGGCGGTGATTCTGGCAACCGCCAACGTGGGTGGCGTATTTCTGTGCCAGGCGCAGGCAGGGGATGGTTTTGCGGGTGTCCAGAATGATGATGTCCTTACCGTCTACAGCGGTGGCGTAGCGGTTGGCCAGTGTCGCGGTGCCGCTGAGGGTCTGTAAGAAGTTCAGGCCAGTGCGTTCTGCAGTCAGAATTGCCCGGGTGTTGCCTTTGATTTCTACCAGTGCGTCGTTCGGTAGGATTTTGTCGCCATCCTGTTTCAGCCAGTTTAATTCCAGTGTCGGGTCAATTTGACGGAAAACCTCTTCAAACCATTCGCGGCCGCACAGTATGCCTTCTTCGCGGGTGATGACTCTGGCTGTTGACTGTTCATCTTCCGGGATGAGTTGCGCGGTAATGTCGCCACTGCCCAGGTCTTCTTCTATAGCGAATCGCACGGTGCGTACCAGGTGGTCGCGAAGAGTTTTGGCATAAGGGAGATCGGCAATAAACATAATGGGTACGCTCGGCAAGTGTTTGATACTAAAGGCTTTATTCTGCAGGCAGATGCGTGCACTCGATTCGCGCTAGTTTAACGCGGCTGCAGCCGCCATGCCTAGGCCTGATGGCACTAATTTTACGGCTTTTGCTAAAAGCGCTTGGGTGATTAGCTCGCTGCAACAGGCTAATCCGTTTGCTTGCTGGCGACTACGATAAATATATTGGTCTGTTGCTTTAAATTTCGTCAATATCGTTGATACTTAGTTTTGTGCCTGCGGGTTCCAAAATAAAAAGGAGGTGTTATGGATTTTCTGGTCGTCGTCATTGCTTATGTCGTATCCGTAAGCGTCACTCATTATGATGAGCCGGTTTCGGCTGTTGCAATGCGTTGGCGGAAGTTCAGTTATCGCCCATCGATGAGCGCTAAACTGGGTGTGGCTATCTACGCATTAGTGCCCACTCTGTTATTGGGCTTTATCCTCTATTTGCTGTCCAGTGGCTTTGTGGAGTTCGTTTTGTCTCTGGCGCTACTGCTGCTGGCGTTTAAATCGGGTGACCAGCCGGAATCGCTGGCTGAGTATCAGCGCAAAGTTGAGCAGGGCGAAGATGCTGCAGCCTGGCAGATTGCTGTTGAGCAGCTTGGGCTGGAAGGGCAGATGTACGAACCGGGTGAAGAAGGCATTCAGGAAGGTGTTCAGGCCGGCCTGGGTTATCTGTTTCTGGAGCGGTTCTTTGTGCCAGTATTCTGGTTTATTGCCTTTGGCGCGCCCGGCATATTGCTGGTCTGGTTGGTTTCGGTACTTATGAAAGACGAGTCGGTCGATTCGTTTGCGCATCTGGTTCGCCATGCCC
The DNA here is from genome assembly GCF_004341165.1 of Reinekea marinisedimentorum. GTDB lineage: Bacteria > Pseudomonadota > Gammaproteobacteria > Pseudomonadales > Natronospirillaceae > Reinekea > Reinekea marinisedimentorum. The sequence continues at coordinate 123,965 of NZ_SLZR01000005.1, read as the reverse complement.
TCTATTGGTTCCCAGTGCGGCTTATGGCAATTACTATGGCGCTGATGGGTAGTTTTTCCCATTGCTTCCCACTCTGGCTGCAGCAGTTGAAAGACTTCGACCGGGATGACCGGGTTTTCCTGATTACCTGCATGAAGTCTGCCATTGGCCATGCCCATGAAGACACCTTGCTGGATGAAACCCTAACGCTGTTGAAGCGCAGTCAGCTGGCCTGGTTGGTTGGTTTGGCGTTGTGGCTGATTTTTAGCTTCTGATTGTTTGTGCCTAAATAATAATTATTCTTATTTCTTTGCTGATTCTTCTTTGGTGGTTCTTGAATAAATGAAATTCGCCGCCATCGTGGAGTCAGAGTTATTTTTGAGAGGTCGATATGAGTACAGTTCATCATTCATTAATTGTGTTGGGTTCTGGCCCGGCGGGCTACACGGCGGCCATCTATGCGGCGCGTGCAAACCTTAACCCTGTTGTTATTACCGGTATGGAAATGGGTGGTCAGCTGACGACAACGACCGAGGTTGAAAACTGGCCGGGTGGTCATGCCGAGCTTCAGGGCCCGGAATTGATGGAAAAAATGAAGGAGCACGCGGAGCGTTTCGATACTCAGGTGGTGTTTGATCATATCCATACGACCGATCTTTCCGAAAAGCCGTTCAAGCTGGTCGGTGACCAGGCAACCTATACTTGCGATGCGCTGATTATTGCAACCGGTGCCAGCGCTCAGTACCTGGGGTTGGAAAGCGAAGAGGCGTTCAAAGGTAAGGGCGTTTCTGCCTGTGCTACCTGTGATGGTTTCTTTTACCGTAACAAAGAGGTGGCCGTAGTCGGTGGCGGTAATACGGCTGTTGAAGAGGCGCTGTACCTGGCCAATATCGCCAGTAAGGTTCATGTTGTGCACCGCCGCGATACCTTCCGCTCTGAGAAAATTCTCGCTGACCGTCTCTATGCCAAGGTTGAAGAAGGCAAGATTGAGCTGCATCTCGACAGCACGCTGGATGAAGTTCTGGGTGATGAAATGGGTGTCACCGGTATTCGCCTGAAGAGCACCAAAGATGATTCAACCAAAGACCTGGCGTTAGAAGGTTGCTTTATTGCCATTGGTCACAAGCCGAATACGGCAATTTTCGATGGCCAGCTGGAGATGAGCGGCGGCTATATCAAGGTTCAGTCTGGCCTGGAAGGCAATGCCACCGCAACCAGTGTTGAAGGTGTTTTTGCGGCGGGTGATGTTATGGATCACCACTATCGTCAGGCGATTACCTCTGCCGGTACGGGCTGTATGGCGGCGCTGGATGCTGAGAAGTACCTGGATGCGCTGGTAAAATAACAGCACCGATCCTTACTAAAAAAGGCCGCAATTGCGGCCTTTTTTATGCACCTGCGTTTTGCTTATTTCGGCAGGTTAACATTAACTTCCAATACCGAGCAGTTGCCATCATCATTCAGGTCAACCTGCAGCTGGTCGTTATCAATCTCTACGTATTTGCGAATCACCGCGAGAATTTCATTCTGCATCGCGGGCAGGTACGAGGGTGCATTTCTGGCCCGGCGTTCGTGCGCCACAATAACCTGCAGCCGTTCTTTGGCAACATTGGCGGAGCGTTCTTCTTTGTTTCGGCTGAATAGTTCAAATATCGACATTCTACTTAGCCCCCAAATACTCTCTGCAGGAAGCCTTTCTTCTGGGCTTCAGTGAAACGGTGCGGGCGATCATCCCCCAGCAGGCGTGCGACTGTATCCTGATAGGCTTGGCCGGCATCGCTTTTTTCATCCAGAATGACCGGAGTGCCGTTGTTCGAGGCATTCAATACCGCCTGGCTTTCCGGGATGACCCCCAGCAGTTTAACCGCCAGAATATCTTCAATGTCTGCAATGCTCAGCATTTCGCCTTTGATGACACGGGCCGGGTCAAAGCGGGTGATCAACAGGTGTTCATCCACCGGTGGCATATTGTTTTCGGCACGGTAGCTCTTGCTCTGCAGAATGCCGAGAATACGGTCGCTGTCGCGCACCGACGAAACCTCTGGGTTGGTGACAACAATGGCTTTATCGGCAAAGTACAGTGCCATCTGTGCGCCATGCTCAATACCGGCAGGTGAATCACAGATAATGAATTCGAAATCCTGCTTGAGCTGGTTGAGTACCTGCTGAACGCCGTCTTTGGTTAAGGCGTCTTTATCGCGGGTTTGCGAGGCAGGCAGAATAAAGAGTTTGTCGCAGCGCTTGTCTTTGATCAGCGCCTGGTTCAGTGAAGCATCACCCTGAATAACATTGACAAAATCGAACACGACGCGGCGTTCACAGTTCATGATGATGTCGAGGTTGCGCAGGCCAATGTCGAAATCGATAACAACAGTTTTATGACCGGCTTGAGCAAGCCCCATGCTGACTGCGGCACTGGTGGTGGTTTTGCCAACGCCGCCTTTACCGGAAGTAACCACAATGATTGTAGCCAAAGGTATTTCCTTATTTTCGAGTAGATAACATTGGCTTAGCCTAAATGAAGGTTCGGCCCCATTCAATGTGCAATTACAGGTAGTCGATTACGATGTGATCAGCATCGAGCCGGCAGCGGGCACAACCACTTCCTTCCGGGAAGTCCTCCTGAAGCAGATAGGTGCCGGAAATAGCAATCAGCTCGGCACTCATCTGCTGACAAATGACCTCGCTGTGCGTTGCGCCCTGAGCACCGGCAATAGCCTTGCCGCGCAGCGCACCCAGAATATGAATGCTGCCATCGGCAATCACCTCGGCCCCGGCGCTGACCTGGCTGGTAATCAGCAGGTTGGCGTCTTTGGCGTAAATCTGTTGGCCGGAGCGAACCGGCGTTGTGACGACCTTAGTTTCTGTTATCAGTGGCTGTTGAGCAGCCGGCGCCTTTTGTGCGTTACCGGCTTTGAACTCCACCCAGGCCAGCCCCAGAATGTGTGCGATATTGCGGTGGCCGGTGTCGGTACTGGTCAGTGCATAGGGCACCAGCCGGTTTTTGCGGCAGATCTGTAAAATGGCCTGTATGTCGCTTGCTTCCGGAATCGGCGCCAGTGAGCTGACATCCAGAATGGTTGGTGCAAATTGAAAGAGGCTAGGGGCTTTTTGAATGGTGGAGATCAGTTGCTGTTCGAATTCTTCAGGGTTGGCCGAAGAAACCGGAATCTGATGGCTGGGAGATAACCGGCTTCTGAGTTTCAGGGCGTTGCTTTCCATGGGTTTACTTATTCCGTTCAATAAAGGCGCTGAGTGAGCGCTCCCGCGACCGTTGTTTCTTTTGCGCCCGGTGAATAGAGGGCGGCGCTACTCGGCTTTCGCAATCATTTACCGGGCAGCGCTCGCAGGTTTCGTTGACCTCAGAATTCGGCACCTTGCTGTCATCCCAGAACGCGGCCTTGGCTTTAAAGTTATCGTCGATCAGAAACCCAAGCGTCATACCGGTGTTGGTTTGGTCACTCAACGATTTCGAGCGGACAATCGCAATGTTAAAAAAGGTCTGCTTTTGTGCAGTAAAGGTACTCAGCTGGGCTGAAACCTGAACATCGTTTAGTGGGTCCGGGTGTTCGGCAAGTTGCTTCAGGCCGGCCGTTGCAGCCCAGCGCCGGCACTGGTGTTCACCGGGGCCAATGCTGCGCGGTACGAATACATTGGTGAGGTTGAGTTCTTTAGTAATGTGGAAGGAGTTGGTTTTCAGTTTGTGATTCAGGCGCATGTAATGCATTTTCTGCATGCCGAAGTGAGCCGGCATAATTTGCGACATTCGGTAGAGGAACATTTCTGGTGTGGAATCGTACTTTTTCATCAGTTCGACCAGTGCTTTACCGTCGAAATGCTTGTTCTGCAGCCAAACCGTTAAGTCTTCGATGATGCTTTGCTCCGGAATGAGTACTGCGCCGGCAAAGTAAGAAACCTTAAATTGGTTGAATACCTGATCGAAGGTTTCAACTTTAATCCAGGACGAGGTTTCAGCCCGCTCTTTCAGCTTCATGAACCGGTAGCCAATCTCCCGCGCCAGGACAAATTTTTGCTGCTGGGGGTAAAGCTTGCTGTTGATCCAGATTTTTCTCGGTGCCGGGCAAATAGAGCGCAGCGGCTGTAAATCGGGGTAATCGCTGAAGTCATCGTAGTGTATTTCGCACTGGAACTCGTCACGCAAAACGGCCTCCAGCCATTTCTGAGTGATCACCTTGTTGCCGGTCAGCTTGTTCTGTTCGCGGAATTCGTTGGCGGCCTCTTCCAGATCGGCAAAGTAGTTGAAGTGCATCTTCTGGTAGGAGCGAAGCGAGGCAAGCAGGAAGTGCTCAACGTTCATATCGTAGCCGCGGCTGATTTCCAGCAGCGTGCGGATGAAGGCGCCGGCCTTGCTGGGTGAGTCATTCACCAGCTCAAAAATATCAGCCAGACCAATTCCAAACTGCTGCAGGGGGAATTCTTTCAGAACCGGGGAATTCAGCAACGCTGTCAGCGGATTAAGCTCGTCATCAAGTTTTAATGAGACCAGTTCATCAAAGGTACGGTTCAGTGCATGGGCCAGTACGGCAATCTTTTCCGGCTTAGGGTATTTTTTGCCTTTTTCAATTTCGCTTAAATAAGAAATTGAAAGTTTGGTCAGGGCAGATAGCTCTTTAAGGGACATGCCCTCATTTTGCCGGAATTGTTTGATCTTCAGGCCCAGGACAAACCTTAGGCTTTCGCTGTTTATTTCCATCGTGCTCTCAGTTTCGCGATTAGCGAAAAGAATAGTAATTGCACACTCAGGCTAACTCAATGGTCGTTTTCCGCAGTTTTGGTGATCTGCATTGGTTTACCGGCTGAAAACAGCGAAATTACGCTGCAGGTGCCTATGTCAATGTTTTGAATATTAGTGGCTGACATTTGTTTCAAGCGCGAGCGGATGGCTGGCATTTTGACAACCTTTTGCTAGCATTAGGACGATATGTGACCGACATCACTAACGGAGTTGTTGGTGGTTTATTATTTCAAGGATTAGATAAGTATGGATAAAGTTAACCGATCAAGGCGCATTCACTTTTTGCTGCAGTACGTTCCGGAAGAGTTTGAACCAAAAATTGGAATGTATTTTGGCGAGCATGTGATCCGAGTGAATGGCCAGCTTTGTTTACTGGTCAATGCCGCCGGTGAAGTCGGCATACGCGCATTGCACCCGGCACTGGCCGCTGAGCTCGCTGACGTTTGCGATGACCGGCACTGGGTTGCTCATGGTCGCGTTTATGATCAGTGGTATCTGCTGCCGGAAGACTTTGCCTTAAACGATACCAAGGTGGTTAAGTGGATCAAGAGCTCCATCGATGAAGTGTATCGGATGTCCCTGCAGGGTGTTATCCCCAATCGCCAGCTGAAAATTTCCTCCCGCTAAGAGAAACCTTACTTAATTTAACAAATTTCCCATTTTGCCCACGATCATTTGATCTACTTTTCCAGTGTCGATTGCATATCGGATTTTGCAAGCGAGGGCACTCTATGTATTTGTTAAGTTACCTGTATCTGAGCTGGGTGAACTTCTGGCGATTGCCTGAATCTGCCCACACCCGGCGTACGTTGACTGCAGCCTATCAGCGTAAGCTTCATATTTTACGGCTCGTCTGGCTGGCGTTGGTGATATCGCTGGCCGCCCTGGGGCAGCCGGTCGCACTGATTAGCGGAATTATTTTAATGACCTTTCTAACCTTTATGGTGCTGGACGAGCTTTAGTGGGCCATGCGCAAAGTTAGGTAACTGTTCGCTTCGCAGTTCAGCGATGATCTTCGTTGAAAAACCTTGAAATAGCGCCACTATTACTGCGTTTTTTCGCCTTGATCTTCACTGAACTACTGTGCTCCTTAGTGACCGAACTTTACGCATGGCCCACTAGTGGCGCAGGCATCTTTAAAAATGGGTCAGGAACTGCACTGTGTTCAGCACGAGCAATAACAGCAGTATGGGGCCGGCAACGTAGGCTCTGGGCGCCTTATTGAATAATTTCCATAGCGCTCTGGTCGCTGCCAGAGCGGCTGTTGTTGATAAAAATACCAGAATCCCGGCCGACGGGCCGATATGCCCCAGCCACAGGTGGCTCAGCATCATGATCAGGCTAATGGAAAAGTAGGCAAAGTAGATGGGCCAGCGGCGTTGACTGGCCCTGGTGCTGTTGGTCAGCGTGGCGAGAAGCCCGCCAGTGAAAATGAAGCTTGCCAGGTTCCAGAGTTCAGCGGCATCGCTGTAAACCAGAGAGTGGCTCAGCAGGTTGACCAAGCCATACAAAATAAGTGCGCCAACCACCGAAATAATCGCAATGCTGACGCGCCGGATTACCACAAGCCAAATAATCAGCATGGCCAGCTCAATGTAGACCAGCCGGTGGTCTGAAAGGTTGCTGATTGCTGCCATGTAGTGGCTCATGCTTTCAATGGTGAGCCAGTGTGCCGCCCAACCGGTAAATTCCAAATCTATTTGCAGCGGGTAAACCTGCTTGAAGACCAGGGTTAAGATCAGACAGCTGATCAGCAGGGCTACTGGAGCAATGGGCCAGCGTTCTGACTGGTGTTTGGTGATCCAGCCGCGCAGGTGCATTTTTTCCGGGTGCATGTGGTGGTAAATGGTCAGCGCAAAGGCGCACACCGCCATTGATGTCAGCGCATAATTTATCAGCGAGCGAATATCCAGCGGCTGCAGCCTCCACAGGTCCGAAAGTTCACCGGTAAAGTAGCCGGGCAGCAGGTAAGCCGGTGCCCAGGCCAGGCAGGTGAAGAAGCTGAGTGTGACAAACAGCCTGGCTTTCATTTCAAGCGCGCCGGCAACCAATGGAATGATGGGGCGCAGCGGGCCTAAAAAGCGCCCGATGATGATGCTCAGCCAGCCCCAGCGCTTAATAAACCAGTGTCCCTGATCGATCCAGCCCTGATATTTGCTCAGTTTTTTGCTGTGCAGGGCATTGGGTAAAAAACGCTGGCCGAGATAAAAACTGATGAGATCGCCGATAAAGCCGCCAATGGCTGCAACGATCAGCATCTGCGCAATTGGAATACCGGCGGCGCTGGCCAGTGCTGAGAGTGAAAACAGAACCACGACGCCGGGCACTAACAGGCCGACCAGAGCCAGGCTTTCCAGAAAAGAGGCAATGCCAATGGCGACTAATATGAGTGCGGGGGTTTCCGGCATGGAATTAGGGTGTCCTTAATGAGCATGCAAACAATGGCCAGGCAATTATAAGCGAACGCAGATCAGCATAGAGCTCATTTATTAACAAATGTATAATGCCGCCGCAAAGCATCAATAGTAGCTGAGATATGACGATCAAGAATATAGCTGAATACATGGCCGAACTGGGCCAGGCAGCCCGCAGCGCCTCTGCAAAGATGGCCGCCAGCGAGACCGCACTGAAGAATCAGGCGCTGCTTGGTACCGCTTCCGCCATTGAAGAAATGACCGAAGAGCTGATCACTGCCAACCAGGCAGACTTGGCCGCCGGCCGCGATAAAGGCTTGAGCCCTGCCATGCTCGACCGCCTGGAGCTTACTCCGGCGCGTATCGCCGGCATGATTGAGGGCCTGAAGCAGGTTGCTGCGCTGCCCGACCCGGTCGGCAATATTACCGATCTTGATTATCGCCCCAGCGGCATTCAAATCGGCAAGATGCGTGTGCCATTGGGCGTGATCGGCATTATTTACGAATCCCGCCCGAATGTAACCATTGAAGCGGCCAGCCTGTGCTTGAAGTCGGGCAATGCGGTCATTCTGCGTGGCGGCAGTGAAGCCATTCATTCCAATACTGCGTTGGCGAAGTGCATTCAGTCTGGCCTGAAGGCCAGTGGTCTGCCGGAATCTGCCGTGCAGGTGGTGGCAACAACAGATCGCGATGCCGTGCATCAGCTTATTACCATGCCTCAGTACGTTGATGTCATCGTTCCGCGCGGTGGTAAAGGGCTGATTGAGCGCATCACAAACGATGCCCGCGTGCCGGTGATTAAGCACCTGGATGGCAACTGCCATGTCTTTATCGATGCCGAAGCCGATGCTGAAAAGGCCGTTAACATTGCTTTTAATGCCAAAACCCGCCGTTACGGCGTTTGTAACGCGATGGAAACACTGCTGGTTGATGAGCAGCGTGCCTCTGAGCTGCTGCCGGTTCTGGCTGGCCGCTATGCAGAAAAGGGCGTCGCCCTGCGTGGTTGTGATAAAACCCGGGCAATCATTGAGTGTGAAGCGGCGACAGAACAGGATTGGTACGAAGAGTACGTCGCGCCGATTCTGGCCGTGAAGGTAGTGGCCGATATGGATGAGGCCATTGCACATATCAATAAATACGGCAGTCACCATACCGATGCCATCGTGACTGAGAACTACACCAAGGCGCGCCGGTTCCTGCGGGAGGTGGATTCCTCCTCGGTGATGGTCAATGCCTCCACAGCGTTTGCTGATGGCTTTGAATATGGCCTGGGTGCGGAAATCGGTATTTCTACCGATAAAATTCATGCCCGTGGCCCGGTCGGCCTGATCGGCCTGACCTCGCAAAAGTATGTCGTATTGGGAGATGGCCAGGTTCGTGAGCCATAAACCCCATAGCAACAACGGCAACATCGTGGCTATATATGGCGGCACCTTTGACCCTTTTCATAAGGCTCATGCCGCCATTTGCAGTTCGGTGCTGTCGCATTCAGAAATTTCCCAGCTGCGCGTTATTCCCTGCTACCTTCCTGCATTGAAAGCGGAGGCTTCAGCTTCGGCTGAGCATCGTCTTGCTATGCTGGAAAGGTGGCGTTCGGCCCAGAGCGGTGCCGGGCGGATCTATATCGACGATCAGGAGATAACGCGCAAAGGTGCCAGCTATTCGGTGGATACTGTCCGCCAGATCGCAGAAGCGAACCCAGGCGCTAAACTGTTGTTTGTACTGGGAACAGATGCCTGGAATAGCCTGCCGCGCTGGCATCAGTATCAGGAACTGGCCGCTAAGGTCTCGTTCTGGGTGTTTCATCGCAATGGCGAAGCCGCGGCAATTCCCCATAGCGGGCTGCAGCCGCGTGATTCACTGCATCAGCTGCTGACCGGTGGAAACGGCGGCTACTGGCTGGATGCATCGGTGGATCTGCCGGTCTCTTCGACCGATTTGCGCAAGCATTTGCAACACGAACTTAACCTGCCTGATGAAATTGCCGGCTACATTAACGAAAACCAGCTGTACCGGAAGGCGCAGTCAACCTAACTAGTGAAGAATTTATATGATTGAAAAAACTCGGGAAAAGAACGCCCACGGTGCAGAACTGACTCAAGCCGTCGTTGAAGCACTGGAAAACATTAAGGCCACCGACATCGAAATTATCGATGTGCGTGACAAGACCTCTTTAATGGATACCATGATCATTGCATCCGGTACCTCTACCCGCCATATTTCGGCAGTGGTGCGCAGCGTAGCGGAAGAACTGAAAGAGAAGGGTTATGCGTCAGACCATCAGGAAGGCGAAGCTGGCTCCGATTGGGTATTGCTGGATTTCACCGATCTGGTCCTGCATGTCATGCTGCCGGAAGCTCGCGCACTCTACGACCTGGAAAGCCTGTGGTCGGGCTTAACCCCTGAATCTGAACCCGATATGTAAGCCATGAAAATCCGCATTATTGCTGTCGGGCCAAAAATGCCCGACTGGGTCAACCAGGGCACTGGCGATTACACCAAGCGTATGCCGCGCGAAATGCCGGTGGAGTTTGTACCGCTGGCGCTGGGGAACCGCAATAAGAACTCCTCGGTTGAGAAAGCCAGGCAGCAGGAAGGCGATGCCATGCTGGCTGCCATAAAAGACAGCGATCATGTGGTGGCATTAGATCTTTCCGGTAAGCCATGGTCCACTGAGCAGCTGTCTGATCAGCTGCAAAACTGGCGTATGGGTGGTAAAGATTTAGCCTTGCTGGTTGGCGGGCCGGATGGGCTTGATTCAAGATGTCTTGCCCGGGCCAATCAGAAGTGGGCACTGTCGAACCTGACCCTGCCGCACCCGTTGGTGCGCGTGCTGCTCGCTGAGCAGCTCTACCGGGCCTGGAGCATTACGCAAAACCACCCTTATCATAAGTAAGCAGATTTCCGCACCATGACACAGCACTCCCTGGATACAAAAGAACTGGAACGCCGCATCTTTAAGCGACGCATGATCGTTTCCGCGGTGGTGGTTGTGCTCATGCTGATGGTGCTGGTTTCCCGGCTGGTTTTTCTGCAGGTGGTGGAACACGAAAAGCATCAGGCCCTGTCTGATAACAACCGCTTGGAAGTGGTCGCTATTCCGCCTACCCGGGGTCTCATCTACGACCGCAATGGCGAACTGCTGGCAGAAAACCTGCCCAGCCATACGCTGAGCATTGTGGTTGAGCGCGCCGGCGATATCGACCAGCTGCTTGATGATATCCGCGACGTTATCGAGGTCTCGGATGATCAGGTCAGCCGTTTTAAGCGGCGCTTAAAGCAGTACCGCCGCCCGTATGACCCGGTTCCGCTGAAAATTAAACTCACCGAAGATGAAATTGCTGCGCTGGCGGCCAACCGAATCTTTTTGAAAGGCGTTCAGGTGGAGGCCGAGCTGATTCGTCAGTATCCGCAGGGCGAGGCGTTCGCGCATGTGTTGGGTTATGTCGGCCGAATAAACGAGCAGGAAGCCGAGAACCTGGACAAAGGCGCATACGCCGGTATCCGTTTCATTGGTAAGCAGGGCATTGAAAAACAATATGAAGACGTGTTGCTCGGTAAGACCGGGTATCAGCGGGTAGAGACCAACGCTCGCGGCCGGGTATTAAAGGTATTGGAAAAGCAGGCACCGGTACCGGGTGCCAATATTCACCTGCAGCTTGATAGCGCCTTGCAGAAGAAGGCGTTTGAGCTGCTCGATGGCAAGCGTGGCTCGGTTGTGGCCATTGAGCCTGAAACCGGTGGCATTCTTGCGTTGGTCAGCCAACCGTCGTTTGACCCTAACCTCTACGTTACCGGTTTCCCGACCGTGCTTTACAACGAATTGCGTGATTCGCCGGATAAGCCGTTTCTTAACCGCGCTACCCGTGGTCAGTACCCGGCGGCCTCGACCATTAAGCCCTTTATCGGGCTGGCCGGTGTCGATGGTGGCTTTACCACCTGGTCTTACACCATTAACGACAATGGCTGGTTTCAGTTGCCGAACGATGATCGTATCTATCGTGACTGGAAGCGGGGCGGTCACGGCATCGTCAACCTGACCGATGCCATCGAAGAATCCGTCGATACCTACTTTTATGAGCTGGCCTACCGCATGACTCTGGAGCCAATCCACGACATGCTGGACGAGTTCGGCTTTGGTAAAATCACCACGCTCGATGTTTATAACAGTGCCAATGGCAATAACCCCAGCCGACAATGGAAGAAAGACCGTCATGGTTTCTCCTGGTATGCCGGCGATACCGTGAACCTGGGCATCGGTCAGGGCTATATGCTGGTTACGCCTACGCAGCTGGCGATTGCTACCGGTGTGCTGGCCAACCATGGCCGGTGGTTCATGCCGCGCCTGTTGATGCACAGCAATGATGAAAGCCTGCTTGAATTTGAAGATAAAGCTCAGCCGGATATCAAGCTCAACGATGATTCCAACTGGAGTAAAATGGATCATGCCATGACCGAGGTGATGTATGGCCGCAAAGGCACTGCCCGGCGCGCAGGTTACCAATCGCAGTACACTATTGCCGGTAAAACCGGGACAGCTCAGGTGGCAGAGATCAAGCGCGACGAAGAAGGCAACGCCCTCGATGATGTGCCGGATCGACTGAAAGACCACGCCTGGTTTATGGCCTATGCGCCGGTTGAAGACCCTAAAATCGCTCTGGTTGTACTGGTCGAAAATGGCGGTGGCGGCAGTACAGTCGCAGCGCCGATTGCCAGAGAACTTCTGGATGAATACCTATTGCGGGAATCCGTCAATGCTCAGTGATTTTATTCGTCATGCGCCCAGCGAAACCTTCTCGCGCAGCAGAAGCCTGTTGCAGCGCGTGCACATTGATATCTACCTGTTAATGGCACTGATGCTGGTCGCCGGTGCTGGGCTTATTGTGCTTTACAGCGCCAGCGGTGCCGATATGGGGGCTGTGTACCGGCAGTCTGTTCGCTTTGGTATTGGCTTTTTTGCCATGTTTATTATTGCCCAGCTGGACCCGCGCATATTTCAGCAGTGGAGTGGTGTGCTCTACATCGGCGGTATCTGTTTGCTGGTGGCGGTGTTGCTTTCCGGGCACGATGCCAAAGGCGCGCAGCGCTGGCTGACGATTCCGGGCCTGTTCCGCTTTCAGCCCTCGGAAATTATCAAGGTATCGGTGCCGATCATGCTGGCCTGGTATTTATCCCGCAAAGGTTTGCCACCGAAATTCCGGCATGTTCTGGTCTCTCTTGTGTTGCTGTTTGTGCCGACTATTCTGATCTTAAAGCAGCCGGACCTGGGCACATCGCTGTTAATCGCGGCTTCAGGCATCTTTGTTATCTTTTTAGCTGGCCTAAGCTGGAAACTCATTGCCGCCGCCACTGTCATAGCTGTCAGTTCGCTGCCGGCAATGTGGCTGTTTGTTCTTCAGGGGTATCAGAAGCAACGGGTGCTTACCTTTCTGAACCCGGAGTCAGACCCACTCGGTTCTGGCTGGAATATTATTCAGTCGAAAACAGCGATCGGTTCTGGCGGCCTGTATGGCAAGGGCTATCTGCACGGCACTCAATCACAGCTGGATTTTCTCCCGGAAAGCCACACCGACTTCATTATTGCTGTCTTGAGTGAAGAGTTGGGTTTGGTGGGAGCCGTGGTATTGCTGGTGCTGTACCTGCTGATTGTCTGGCGTGGCATGGCTATTTCTATCAATGCGCGCGACAGCTTTTGTCGGTTGCTTGCCGGTTCATTAACGCTGACGTTTTTTATTTACGTCTTTGTAAATATCGGCATGGTAAGTGGGCTATTACCAGTGGTTGGCGTACCCTTGCCACTGGTCAGTTACGGTGGAACATCGATTGTTACCCTGCTGGGAAGCTTCGGTATCTTAATGTCGATCAGTACGCATAAACGAGATTAGAACGGTTTGTTCATACGTTTGGTTAAAGGTGGTTTCAGGTCAGCGGTTATGCGATTAGTCGGATTTTTCATTGCACTTCTCTCCTGCGCGGCAATGGCGCAAAACTTCACAGAATTCCCTCGTGCTCAGCAGGTGGTTGATCAGCTGGTCGAGGAACATGGGCTTGAAAGAGAACTGGTCGAGTCGTGGATGGCCGCCGGTACCTTCCGTGAAACCAGTGTTCAAAAACTGGCTGCACCGGCAGAAAAAACCAAAACCTACGCCGAATACAAACCGATGTTCGTCTCGCGCGAAACCATCCGTTACGGCAAGCGTTTCGTTGAGCACAACGCGCAGCTGCTGGCAAAAGCCGAACAAATTTACGGTGTTCCTGCTGAAATCATTGCGGCCATAATTGGCGTGGAAAGCCGCTACGGAATTTCCAAAGGCCGGCACAATACATTCAGTTCGTTGGGTACTTTGGCCGTAACCGAAGGGCGCCGGGCAGATTATTTTCAGCGCGAATGGCTGCGCTTTATTTTGATTGCGGTGGAGCAGGGGTTCGACCCTACCGAGATGAAAGGCTCTTATGCCGGCGCCACCGGTTACCCGCAGTTTATGCCGTCCAGTTATGTCGCCTATGCGGTCGATCATGATGAAGACGGCGATATAAATATTTGGGACGACCCGTACGATGCCATCGGTTCGGTGGCGAACTACCTGAAAGAAAACGGTTGGCAGAAGGGTGAGCCGATCATCTCGGAAGTGACTCTAAGCGGCGATTATGAACAGGTGAAGATTAACTCGTTCGAGCGCGACAGAACTCTGGATGCGGTTCAGGCCATGGGGTGGCAGCCGGAAATAGTCCGGGACGGCTCTTCACTGGTATTTCCTGTGCGTCTGGATGGTGATGATGAACCGCACTACTGGTTGGGTTACAAAAATTTCTGGGTAATTTCCCGCTATAATCGATCAACAGCCTATTCTATGGCGGTGTTTCATCTGTCAGAGGAAATCGCAATGACTGAAGGTACAGATTAATGCAAGCTGCAGTTCAGCAACTTAAGAGTTATACCGTCTTTGGCTTATCCGTGCTGCTGTTTTCCTGTTCCGGCAAGTTTGTATCCAGCGATCAACTGGCCGATGACCCGCAGGCCAGCCGTTACAGCATTGCGCAGGATAGAGCACCGGAGACCGCGCTGGCGGCTCATGAAATTGAAACCACCACGCCGCGCAAAGAACCGCTCTCCAGGCACGGCAATAAAAGCCCTTATAAAGTCAACGGAAAAACTTATCAGGTGCTGGCCAGTGCGGAAGACTATCGTGAAGACGGCATTGCTTCCTGGTATGGCGCGAAGTTTCACGGTCATACAACTTCCAATGGTGAAGTTTTTGATATGAATAAAATCAGTGCCGCGCATAAAACCCTGCCACTGCCCAGTTGGGTTCGGGTAACCAATCTCGACAACGGTAAATCGATTGATGTTCGGGTGAATGACCGGGGGCCGTTTCATGGCGGTCGCATCATTGATCTTTCTTACGCCGCTGCGGTAAAGCTCGGTTATCAGGATAAGGGCACCGCCCGGGTAAGGGTTGAGGCGCTGCACGGTGCCGCTCTCGATACCCACTCCTATTTTGTGCAGGTGGGGGCGTTCAGTAAAAAGGAATCGGCCTCTAATCTGGAGAAAAAGCTCGCTGCTGAAATCAAAGATAAAGTCGATGTCTATAAAGATGAACTGTATCGGGTTCGCATTGGCCCGGTTCAGTACGACCGTGCTGTCGCACTGCAGCAGCAGTACACCGGTGGTGAGCTGGGTAAGCCGCTGATCATTGTTAAAAACTGACAGGGTGTAAAATTCCCGGCGGCTGTTACAATAGCCGCTTTTTCATGCTTGCCGGCAAAGGCCGGTAAGTCTGGTATCTAAATAAGTTATTGGAATCTATTGTGAGTCTAAACAAACAATTCAGAAAAATTGGTCTGGTCGCTGTCTCTTTTGTTGCCACTTTACTCAGTGCAGAGCCAATCGTTCCTGCTGCGCCTCAACTGGCGGCTACTGCCTATCTGCTGATGGATGCAGAAACCGGCCAGATTCTTGTGGCTGAAAACGAACACGAAAAACTGCCACCGGCGAGCCTGACCAAGCTGATGACCAGCTACATTGCCGAACGGGAGATTCTTGAAGGCCGTATCGCGCTGACAGACGAAACCCTGGTCAGTGAAAACGCCTGGCGGACACCCGGCTCCCGAATGTTCATTCAGGAAGGGAAAATGGTCAGCATCGAAGATTTGCTGCGTGGCATTATTATCCCTTCCGGTAATGATGCGTCAGTTGCGATGGCGGAACATATCGCCGGCTCTGAAGATGTATTTGCCCAAATGATGAATACCCATGCTGAACGTCTGGGCATGAACAATACTTATTTTGCTAACTCTTCTGGCTTACCACCAAAGAACGGTGCTGATCATTACTCAACTGCGTATGATTTGGCCATCTTGGCTCAGGCCATTATTTACGATAATGCTGAGTTCTACCCGATTTACTCTGAGCGCAGCTTTAAATACGGCCCGGTGGCAGCACAGCCAAACCGTAACCGTTTACTGGGTACCAACCCGGATGTTGATGGTCTGAAAACCGGCCACACCGATGCAGCGGGTTATTGCCTGGTGGCTTCAGCCAAGCGCGACGATATGCGCCTGATCAGTGTTGTTATGGGCACCCGCTCTGAAGATGCCCGTGCTCAGGAAACCCAGAAGCTGCTGACTTATGGCTTCCGTTTCTTCCGTACTGCTGAAGTTCATAAGGGTGGCGAAGAGCTGTATTCCTCGCGCATCTGGGGTGGTGAAAGCAAGGAGTTCGCACTTGGCCTGACCGATGACCTGAAGCTGACCATAGCCCGTGGTGCTGAAGATCAGCTTTCTACCAAGCTGAACATCGATTCAGTTATCAAGGCGCCGGTTGTTGCTGGTCAAAAACTGGGTGAGATGGTTGTTACCATCAGTGGTGAAGAGGTTGCCCGTCGCGATATCGTGGCTCTGGAATCGGTTGAGAAGGCTGGCTTTTTTGCCCGCATCTGGGATCTGATCCTGCTGTTTTTCAGTGATCTGTTCTCCCGATAATGGTTGTAGCGAACCGTGTGCCGGTAGAGTTTTTCGCCGCCTGTTCGCTAAACAGATTGAATCGTTAAAAGTTCGTTAAGTATTGAGTAGTAAAGGTTAGAGCACGTTGAACAAAACACCTGAAGCGCCAAAAATTGAATTTCCATGTGAAAGCTACGTCATCAAGGTGGTTGGCGATAATCACCCTGAACTAAAGCCTTTTGTGACGGATGTTTTAAGTCAGTATGACGAGCGTGTTCATATCGATTGCTACAAAGAAAACCCGAGTAAAAATGGCCGCTTTGTCAGCCTGACCGTTCGAATGCGCATTGAAAAGTTGGACGACCTGCGTCAGCTGCATGAAGAGCTGAAGGTTTCAGCATCGGTTAAAATGGTGCTCTGATCTTGAGTCAGCACCCTGTTTTAATCCGTCATCTGGGCCGCGTATCGTATCTTGATACCTGGCAAAAGATGCAGGATTTCACCCTCAATCGCAGCGATGATGCGATGGATGAAATCTGGCTGCTTGAGCATGAGCCGGTGTTTACTCAGGGTCAGGCCGGCAAAGCAGAGCACCTGCTGAACACCGGCGATATCCCTGTTGTACCGGTGGATCGTGGCGGCCAGGTAACCTACCACGGCCCGGGCCAGTTGGTGGCCTACGTTCTACTCGATATGAAGCGCATCGGCTCGGATGTTCGCAAGCTGGTCAGCGCACTGGAAGACAGCGTTATTCAAACCCTTGCTGAATACGATATCGAAGCCGCGGCTAAAAAAGACGCACCCGGGGTGTATGTGCAGGGCAATAAAATCTGCTCACTGGGGCTTCGAATTAAAAAAGGGAAAAGTTTTCACGGATTGGCTCTGAATGTCGATATGGATTTAGAGCCGTTTCTGCGCATAAACCCCTGTGGGTATGCCGGTCTGGCAATGACGCAGATAAAAGATTTTGTGCCACAGCCTGATATGCCGCGGGTAATGCAGCAATGGGTTGGCGCATTTTGTTCCATCTTAGGCATGCAGCCGTCATGGGAATCGTAAATGACTGAAACAAACAGTACTCCTGCCAGGGTTAAAAAAGAGCGTGGTGTTAAGCTGCGTGGTGCCGATAAAACCGACCGCATTCCGGTTAAGGTTATACCAACCGAGGTGATGCCGAAAAAACCAGAATGGATTCGGGTAAAAATACCGGCCTCGACTGAAGTGACTGGCATTAAAGCAAAACTGCGTAAGCACAAACTGCATTCGGTTTGTGAAGAAGCCAGCTGCCCAAATTTGGGTGAGTGCTTTAAACACGGTACGGCAACCTTCATGATTATGGGTGACATCTGTACCCGTCGCTGTCCGTTCTGCGATGTTGCTCACGGGCGGCCAAACCCGCTCGACGAAAACGAACCGACCGAGCTGGCTGCAGCCATTGCCGATATGGGGTTGAAGTACGTAGTCATTACCTCGGTGGACCGCGATGACCTGCGTGATGGCGGAGCTCAGCACATTACCGATTGCGTAACTGAAGTTCGTAAGGGTAGCCCGGGCATCGTCGTTGAAACGCTGGTGCCGGATTTCCGCGGACGTCTGGAAACTGCCGTGGATATCATGGTTCAGGGTGCGCCGGATGTGTTCAACCACAACCTCGAAACGGTGCCTAACCTCTATAAAAAGGTTCGTCCGGGTGCCGATTACCAGCATTCGCTAGACTTGCTGAAAGAATTTAAACGCAGAATGCCGAATGTACGCACCAAGTCTGGCCTGATGGTCGGCTGTGGTGAAACGCTGGAAGAAGTGAAGGGCGTCATGCGTGACCTGCGCGCGCACGATGTAGATATGGTCACCATTGGTCAGTATCTGCAGCCTTCCAAGCATCACCTGGCGGTTGAGCGCTTTGTTCATCCGGATGAGTTTAAAGAGCTGGAGGCTTATGGTTATGAACTCGGCTTTACCAATGTTGCTTCTGGCCCTATGGTTCGCTCCAGCTACCATGCGGATATGCAGGCCAAGGGTGAGGCTGTTAGCTAATCTGTCTTGACCTGAAAGCTCGCTTCACTAAAATAAAGCCTGTATATAAATACAGGCTTTGTTGTTTGTGCAACGGAAAATCATTCACATCGATTGCGATTGCTACTATGCCGCACTGGAAGAGCGCGATTTTCCTCACCTGCGCGGAAAGCCCGTCGCTGTAGGCGGCCAGGGCCCGCGTTCTGTACTGGCAACCTGCAACTATGAAGCCCGAAAATTCGGCGTGCGCTCAGCCATGCCCGGTCGCATGGCAAAAAACCGCTGTCCTTCCTTAATTGTGCAACCGGCACGCTTCGAGGTGTATCGCTCGGTATCCGAGCAGATCCGTTCTATTTTTAGTCGCTATACCGAGCTGGTAGAGCCGCTTTCTCTGGATGAAGCCTATCTGGATGTGACCGATTCCACCTGGTTTGGCGGCAGTGCCACACTGCTGGCAGAGCATATTCGCGCTGAAATCTTCAGTGAGGTGGGTATAACGGTATCGGCCGGTGTGGCCGGTAATAAGTATTTGGCAAAGATTGCATCAGACTGGAATAAGCCCAATGGCCTGTTTATTGTCAGCCCGGCAAAGGTTGATGATTTTCTGGTTACGCTGCCGGTCCGTAAGATCTCCGGTATTGGCCAGAAGTTTTCTGAAAAGCTGGCCTCGATGAATATCAATACCTGCGGCGATTTGCAGCAATGGAGTTTACCGCGACTGGTGGAGTTTTTCGGAAAATCCGGCCCCTGGCTATACCAGCGGGCGCGTGGTGTGGATGACCGGCCGGTAGGCGGAAGCGGCGAACGAAAATCGTTGAGTATTGAACATACCTTTTCCCAGGATAGGGTCAATGCGCAGCAATGCGAGCAGGAGATTTTGAGGCTTTATGAAAAGCTCAGGGAAAGGCTGAACAAAAAGGGCTCAGCGCCTCTGAAGGGCATCTTTCTGAAGGTCCGTTACTCCAGTTTTAAAACCCAGACCATAGAGCGTAATTGGGGCTTAACATTGGAGAGCTTTCAGCGCCTGTTTCAGGTTCGGGCAGAAAACGTGGAGGAGGGCATTCGTTTGCTGGGCATCGGTGTGCGCTTTGACAACAGCGTGCCGGAGGCGCAGCTTTCATTATGGCCGCAGGAAGACAGCAACAGAATTTAAGGTGAAGGCAAAAACGCACTGCAGACCAGTGCGTTGAGTTGTACCGGCCTCAGGCCGCGGGCTGTTGGGCTTCCTGTTGGGTGTAGATTTTTTCCATCAACTCCCCGTTAAGAGTGTGCAGCTCGGTCCCCAGCAGGCCTTTCAGTGCCTTATACCGTTCCGTTGCCGCTACAAACGGGAAGTATTCTGCATTGGTGATGAACAGCCGGAAATCATCGGGCCGGGTTAACCAGAACTCCCGGTAGGCCTGTTTTTTATCTGAAGCCTGTTGCATCCGGTTTTCCAGGTTTGGGGCCACCTCTTCCCATAAGCCGGCTACTATTTCCTGCTTGTTCTTGAAATAGTAATAGATGGAAGGCGCTGCACAGCCGGTTTCAGCGGCAATTTTGCGCAGTGATAGCTTGTTGATGCCCTGTTCCGTGAGTACTTTGCGTGCGGATTCTAATATATTTTCTTTTTTAATCATGGCTGGTTACTTCTTTACAATAAACACCGTTTTAAAAAAATAGCAGTGGAATTTAGCCGGCGCTAATTTACCGCGTTTATTTTTGTAACCTGCAGCAGGCCTTGCGTAAGCGCTCGTAACCTGTGAAAGATCAAGTCGTCGCTAAACATCTGTCAGTAAAGGAAGAAATCGGCATCGTGAAAATAGCTAAACTGGGTAAAGCAGATTAGAATGCAGTGCAAAGCGATCTTATAAAAGATAAGGAACAGGTAAATGGCCACCATATTAATTGTTGATGACTCGCCAAGTCAGGTTGCCCACTTTGTGAAGATTCTTGAAGCTCACGGCTTCGATCATTTGGTTGCAGAAGATGGTGCAAGTGGCGTAGCGTTAGCAAAAAGCGCCAAGCCGGATGTTATCCTTATGGATGTTGTGATGCCGGAGCTGAATGGCTTCCAGGCAACACGCAAACTGACTCAGGATCCGGAAACAAAAGATATCCCGGTGATTATGGTTACCACCAAAGACCAGGAAACCGACAGGGTTTGGGGTAAGCGTCAGGGGGCGAAAGGCTTTATGGTGAAGCCTGTAGATGAGGCCGAGCTACTGGCCGAAATTAACTCCTGGCTATAAATCTATTCCGTCAGTTCGGGCCGCAGTTGTTGTGGCTCACTGTTCAATAAGTCACAGCCGCTTCCAGGGTGGAAAATACCTGCTTCAGGTGAGCCAGTGATTTCTTCTCAGCGTACGATTCCGACCCCAATAGCGCCTCATTCAGCACACTGGTAATGGGTTCTTCAGCGGAATCTGAATTCGCTACTACCGCGTTAATGGTGTTGATGTCGTTAAAATCGAGCAGCTGGTATTCGTAAAGCATCTGGCTGGCGCGGCTAACTGTTGCCGGGTTTGATGTCACCTGCGGAAATTCTGAGGCCACCCATTGATAAACCTTCCGCTGATCGCTGATGAATACGCCATCGTCCGGGTTCTCTGCTTCTGCTTCCGGGTTTGCGCCAACCAGGCTCTGAGCCTCGTCGTTACGGGCTGAATCGCCGATGTTCTGGTTGTGTTGATAGGATTGAATGGGGCTGGAGGCAATTTCCATAGCGGCACCGGGCATGAAGTTTAATGCTTATACAGCAAGGGCTGTGCCGGGTTTATGGGGGCCTGAAACTAAAAAGCCTCTGAGGTCAGAGGCTTTGAAGGTATTGCTTATGCGTCTCGGTAATTACGTTCTTTAAGTTCCTGACGCTGTTTTTCTTCTGCACACAGTGTGGCTGTCGGTCGCAGCAATAAGCGCTTAACGCCGATTGGCTCACCGGTTACTGAGCAGAAGCCATAGTCGTCTTCATCTATACGCTTAATGGATTCCATGATTTTCGGCAGTAGTTTCGTTTGGCGATCCAGAAAACGCAGTGCCATGCGGCGCTCTTCTTCAATGCTTGCTTTATCCAACTCGTCTGGCTCGTTTTCAAAACTGGCTAGCTGTGCACGTGCATTTGCAAGAGACTCTTTGACTTCTTCAGCCTGGGTCAGCAGTAAGTTACGAAAGAACTCGAGCTGAGCATCGTTCATATAGTCGTCTTCTGGAGCGGCCAACAATTGTTCTTCAGTCAGCATAGCGATCTTCCCGTCTTATATTGTTTCGCAGTAAAAATAGTGTAGTTGATGGCACTATCAGCTGCGACTTCCGTTAATTAAAACCAGTACCAACAACGCTAAAGTATTGATTTAACGCAGGTTATTGTTGATAACAATCCGGTCGTCAAAGGACGGCGCATCATATATCATTGCCGCTTTTGTTAAAACAGATATTTCGGTTCTTTCTTCGGAAAATCAAGACTTTGGAGTTACAAATATGGAACGCGTTTTACGATTGGTCATTTCTTGTCCGGATCGTGTTGGGATTGTTGCCCGGGTTTCCGGCTTTCTTGCTCACTATAACGGCAGTATTTTAGAAGCGAATCATCATGCCGATTTAGAGCAGGGTTGGTTCTTTATGCGTAATGAGATTAAAGCCAGTTCAATCCCGTTTAATGCGCGGGAGTTGGCCGCAAAGTTCGCCCCTATCGCAGAAGAGCTGGGCATGTCGTTTACGGTTACCGATACCTATGTGAAGAAAAAAGTCGTCCTGATGTGCTCTCGCGACAGTCATTGCCTGGCCGATATTCTAAACCGCTGGCACAGCGGTGATCTGCCATGTGATATTCCCTGCGTTATCTCCAACCATAACGACCTGCGTGGTCTGGTGGAGTGGCACGGCATTCCGTTCTTCCATGTACCGGTAGACCCGGATAACAAGGCTGAACACTTTGCAGAAATTGAGCGGATTATTGATGAACACAAGGCCGACTCCATTGTACTCGCCCGTTATATGCAAATTCTGCCGGATTCTCTGTGTCAGAAAATGCCCAATCAGGTGATCAATATTCACCACAGCTTTCTGCCATCCTTTATTGGTGCGCGTCCTTATCACCAGGCCTATCAGCGCGGTGTAAAGTTGATTGGGGCAACTTGCCACTATGTGACAGCGGAACTGGATGCCGGGCCGATTATTGATCAGGATGTCGTGCGCATTTCACATACCGATGTTGTAGAAGATATGGTGCGCCAGGGCAAAGACTGCGAGAAAACCGTTCTGGCCCGGGGATTACGCTGGCACCTGGAAGACCGGGTACTGGTTCATGGCAATAAAACAGTGGTATTTAAATAATGAGAAAAATCGCTAATAAATTATTGGCTCCGCTCTTTATATTCGCGCCCTTTGCGGCAATGGCGGCAGACTCCACCGCAACCGGCCAGCTGACGGCGCAGATAGAGTACGACAGTGAGTCTGAAGAAGCATCGTCCTGGTCGCTGACCGTTCCTAACAGCTATGTTGGCGTCACCGCCGGTGAAGAGCTCGACAGCGGTGCTATTTATGGGCATCTCCGTGTCGGCTCTGACGATGACTTAACGGATGATGAGACCGATATTGAGATTCAGCAGGCCTATGTCAGTTTGGTGATGAGTTCCTACGCTATTTGGGCGGGTCGCCTGCCTAGTTTGGAAGAGGTTTACCTGACCGCTAACGCGCCGACACAGCGATCGGTCGCACAGAATGGTCTGGCATCTGCCGGCTATTATGATGCTTATGAAACCAACGCCGCCCAGCTGGATTTTTCCCTCGATGGCAATGCCACGCTTTCTGCCCAGTTTGTACTGGATGAAAGCGAAGAAGACATGGAGTACGGATTGGCCTACTCGATGACGACCGATGAAGGCTCTGCCTCGGTCACCTTCCGTGATGCGCCGGATGAAGATGCCGTTTGGGGTTTGCAGTTCAGTTATGACGGTGGCACCTCTATTATTTCTGCCACCTGGATCTATCAGGATGAGCTAGCCGCCTGGGATTATGCGATTCAGGCCGATTTGACGTCCATGCTGTTAACCCTGCGTTACGCGAACGATATCGACGATAACAAGCGCTGGGTTGTCGGTGGAGAGATCGAACTCTCTGACGACTCGGTTGCCTATTCTGAACTGCAGCGCTGGACAGAAACAGAGCAGTGGATTTGGGCAACCGGATTACAGGTTTCTTTCTAACCCTCCTGGCTTGGCATTAACTGCCCGGAAATACCGGAATGATGGCATCAGGCAACTGATCCAGCCGTTCCGGTTGTACGGCTTCATCCAGTTCCGGGTATTCCTTCTTCAGCTTTTCATAAAATCTGCGGATATTGGCAACGTAAACAACCGGCTCTGCGCCGCGGGCGTAGCCGTAGCGGGTCCACGGGTAGTAGTCTTTCAGTGCCAGTTTCGGCAGATGCTTGCGCACATCGATCCAGCGGTCCGGATCGTCTTCCAGCAAATCTGTTATTTTCCGTGCATCTTCCAGGTGGCCTGCGCCGACGTTATAGGCGGCCAGCGCGAACCAGGTGCGATCCGGGTCTGTAATGCGGTCGACCACCCTCGTTTTTAAGCTGGCAAAATAACGGGCTCCGGCCAGTATGCTCTGTTCCGGGTCGAGTCGGTTGCTAATGCCCATCTCTTTGGCGGTGGCCTGAGTTACCATCATCATGCCGCGCACACCGGTCGGTGATCGGGCATTCGGCCGCCAGTGGCTCTCCTGATAGGCAATGGCAGCAAGCAAGCGCCAATCCATGTCATTGAGCGCGGCATGGGTTTTAAACAGATCGATATACTTGGGCAGGCGTGAAGCCATGTGCTTTTCGAAGGTCAGGTTATCAACATAATCGAATTCCAGTGCCGAGCCCAGATAGCGGTCTTTGATCTGCACCAGTAAACCGCTCTGATCGAATAAATCGAGCACTTCGTCGACCCGTTCCTTTAATGTACCGTCTTCGTTGGGGCTGAACTGAATGTTAAAGGTACGGCCGGGCAGGTTAAGGCTGGTGAACTCGAGCTTTGGGAAAATACTTTGCTGCAGCGTGAAATCGCGCCGGTCGATCAGCACCTGTTCAAGATCGCCCATTTCAAGCAGGGTGAACAGCTCTGCACTAAAGCGCCCGTGTTCATAGATGGCGGAGCTGTAGGGTGTTTTTTTCAGTATGACGTTGATGGCATCCTGATGGGCGACTGTATCAAGAATGCCGGTGCGAATGTTGTCTGAACCGGTTAAATCTTTACCGGTTGTGGCAAGGCCAATCACCGTAGTGCCGTAAGGTTTGCTGACCGGCCAACTGACATTCCGGATGCTGGTGCCGGGCAGCGCCATATCCACTGCACCGACTTCAAGCGATCGGTACAGATCGTCGAGGTCGCGCACCGCAAAAACCTGCACGGGGATCTCCAAATGGCGTTCAATCTCTTCAATCAGGTCGTGCTCCAGACCAATAAAATTCTGACCGCTTGGCCAGTAAACGCCTTCACTTTCGCGCACTGCAACAACCAGGCTGCCCCTGCGTTCTATCTGAGCCCAGTGGCTATGCCACTTGAAGCCCTTTGCAACAAAATAGCCCAGCCCTGCCACGATAAGCAGCAGTAAAAATATTTTCAGCAGGGTCTTTTTAGGATTTAGCCAGATTAGTCTCATAGTTGTCACATAGCCGTATTCGCGGCTGACATTTTAACGTTAAATCCAGTATTATACGCGCCGTTTTTTCGCTCCCAAAAACTAGCCATACAGGTTCATAAAGATGCTCACGCTTCGAGGTAACCCAGCACTATCCCGCTTCCGCCGCCAAAGGCTAACCGCTTCGCTTCAGGCAATACTTCCGGCAATAACCGATGTATACGCAGAATTCGTTCACTTTGTTGATGCAGACCGGGCATTGACGGAGCAAGAGCAGTCCATTCTGGATGCGCTTTTACACTATGGACCTTCTGAACAGACAGAACAGCACGAATGTGCCTCGGTTTGGGTCACGCCGCGTACCGGGACAATTTCTCCCTGGGCGACCAAGGCGACCGATATTGCACACAACAGTGCTCTGGATTTTATTCACCGCATAGAGCGTGGCATTCGCTATTGGATTGTGGCCCAGCAGCCGTTGAACGAAAGTGAGCTCAAGCTTGCCTCGGCCGCGCTCTACGACCGGATGACAGAGTCTGTTTATTTTGCCGCGCCGCAAGCGCAAAACCTGTTTGATGAGCACCAGCCGGCTGCTTTGACCACTGTTGATATTCTCGGTGAAGGCCGTGAGGCACTGGTCAGCGCCAACAAAACCCTGGGTCTGGCATTGGCCGAAGACGAAATTGATTATCTGGTGACGGCTTATCAGGGCCTGCAGCGCAACCCGACTGACAGCGAGTTGATGATGTTTGCACAGGCAAACTCAGAGCACTGTCGTCACAAAATCTTCAATGCAGACTGGACCATCGACGGTGAACAATCCGAATGGTCACTGTTCAAAATGATTAAAAACACCTACACCCACAACAGTGAAGGGGTGCTCTCGGCCTATAAAGATAACGCCGCAGTGTTTGAAGGCTCTAAGGGTGATCGCTTCTATACCGGTTCTGATCACCAGTATCGCTACAGCGAAGAAGATATTCACATCCTGTTTAAGGTGGAAACCCACAACCACCCGACCGCGATTGCGCCATTTGCCGGTGCAGCAACGGGCTCCGGTGGTGAGATCCGTGACGAGGGTGCGACCGGTGCCGGCGGTAAGCCAAAGGCCGGTTTAACGGGCTTTACGGTTTCTGACCTGCGTATTCCAGGCTTTGAACAGCCCTGGGAAAGCAGCTACGGCAAACCGGCCCGTATTGTCAGCGCATTGGACATTATGATCGATGGCCCACTGGGCGGCGCGGCCTTTAACAACGAATTCGGCCGGCCAAACCTGACTGGCTACTTCCGTACCTTTGAACAGAGCGTGCCAAGCCAGGACGGTCACGAAGTGCGTGGTTATCACAAGCCAATCATGATTGCCGGTGGTTATGGCAACATTAAGGCTGAGCACATTGAAAAAGCCTGGGATGCCATTCCGGTTGGGGCTAAATTGATCGTGCTGGGCGGCCCGGCGATGCAGATCGGCTTAGGTGGCGGTGCGGCTTCCTCAGTGGACAGCGCCGAAGGCAATGAAGACCTGGATTTTGCATCCGTGCAGCGTGGTAACCCGGAAATGGAGCGCCGCTGTCAGGAAGTGATCGACCGTTGCTGGGAGCTGGGAAGCGACAACCCGATCGCCTTTATTCACGATGTCGGCGCCGGTGGTCTTTCTAATGCCTTCCCGGAATTGGTCGCAGACGGTGGCCGTGGCGGTAAGTTTGAGCTGCGCGATATTCCAAACGATGAGCCGGGCATGTCGCCGCTGGCGGTCTGGTGTAATGAATCGCAGGAGCGTTATGTTCTTGCCGTTACCGAAGAGAAGCTGGCCCAGTTTGAAGAATTCTGTGCCCGTGAGCGCTGCCCATACGCCATTATCGGTACGGCAACGGATGACCGGCAGCTAACAGTGACCGACCGTCACTTTGATAACAACGCTGTGGACATGCCACTGGATATCCTGCTCGGCAAGCCGCCTAAGATGTCTCGTTCATTTGAGCGCACGCCGCGCCCGGTGGATTCGTTCACCACCAAAGGCATTGATATGACCGAAGCGGTTGATCGCGTCATGCACCTGCCTTCTGTCGCCAGTAAGAGCTTCCTGATTACTATCGGCGACCGTTCCATTACCGGCATGGTTGCGCGTGATCAGATGGTTGGCCCATGGCAGATTCCGGTGGCTGATGCCGCTGTGACCACCTCTGGCTACCACTCCTATACCGGCGAAACTATGGCCATGGGTGAGCGCACCCCGGTCGCGCTGATTAACCCGGCGGCATCCGGTCGTTTGGCGGTAGCCGAAACCCTGACCAACCTGGCCTCTACCTATATTGGTGACATGAAGAAGGTGCGTTTGTCTGCCAACTGGATGGCCGCTGCCGGTCATCCGGGCGAAGACGAAGCCCTGTACGACACCGTCAAAGCCGTTGGCCTGGAATTGTGCCCGCAACTGGGCCTTACCATTCCAGTGGGTAAAGATTCCATGTCGATGCGCACCACCTGGCAGGACGGCAAAAAGACTAAGGCGGTTACCGCTCCGCTGAGCTTAATTATTTCCGGTGGTTCGCCGGTTCTGGATGTTCGTAAAACAGTGACTCCAGAGCTGAAAGTAACGGAAGAGGCAACCGACCTGATTCTGATCGACCTTGGCCGTGGTCAGAATCGATTGGGCGGCAGTGCTCTGGCGCAGGTTTACCGTAAAGTGGGCGATGTTGCGCCGGATGTCGATGATGCTGAAGACCTGAAAGCCTTCTGGGCCGTCACTCAGGGCTTGCTGGCGGATGAAAAATTACTGGCCTACCACGACCGTTCCGACGGTGGCCTGTTCACCACGCTGGTGGAAATGGCCTTTGCCGGCCGCACCGGTATTGATATCTGTGCCGATCGCCTGAGCGATGATGACGTCATTGCTGCGCTGTTCAGTGAAGAGCTGGGTGCGGTGATTCAGGTAGCGCAGTCAGAAACCGAGAATGTACTGCAGCAATACTCTGCGGCAGGGCTTGAAGATTGCGTGGCGGTTATCGGCAACCTCAACGACGATGACTACATTCGTGTCACGACTGCAAATGATGAGGTTTACGTTAAGCCGCGTACTGATGTTCTGCGCATGTGGAGCGAAACCAGCTACCGCATTCAGTCGCTGCGTGATAACGCCGACTGTGCCGCGCAGGAATACGACCGCTGGCTGGATGCCAACGATCCGGGCCTGCATGCCGACTTAACCTTCGATGTTAAAGAAGATATTGCCGCGCCGTTCATCAACAGCGGAGCCAAACCCAAAATGGCCATTCTGCGTGAGCAGGGTGTGAACGGTCAGATCGAAATGGCCGCAGCCTTTGATCGTGCAGGTTTCGATTCCGTTGACGTACACATGAGTGACCTGATCGCCGGTCGTGCTCAGCTGAGTGACTTCAACGGGCTGGTCGCCTGTGGTGGCTTCTCGTACGGAGACGTACTGGGTGCTGGTGAAGGCTGGGCGAAATCGATCCTGTTCAACGAGAGCGTGAAAGATCAGTTCCAAAGCTTCTTTGCGGATGAGAAAACCTTTGCGCTGGGTGTTTGTAATGGCTGTCAGATGATCTCCAACCTGCGTTCCATTATTGATGGCACCGAAGCCTGGCCGCACTTTGTGCGTAACCTTTCTGAGCAGTTTGAAGCCCGCACCGCGATGGTCGAGGTGGTTGAATCACCGTCTATCCTGCTGGCGGGTATGGCGGGTTCGCGTATGCCGGTGGCTGTAGCCCACGGCGAAGGTCGTGCCGAGTTTAAAGACGATGCACACCTGCAGCTGGCGAAACAAAGTGGTCAGCTGGCGCTGCGTTATACCGACAACTATGGCAAACCAACCGAGCAGTACCCGCTGAACCCGAACGGCTCGCCGCTGGGTATGAACGGCTTTACCACACCGGATGGCCGCATCAGCATTATGATGCCGCACCCGGAGCGTGTGTTCCGTGCCGTGACTAACTCCTGGAAGCCGGAGCAGTGGGGTGAAGAGGGGGCCTGGCTGCGTATGTTCCGCAATGCCCGGGCCTGGCTGGGTTAACGCCGGTTCTCTGAATATTGAAGAAACTATGCATAAAACGCCGCAATTTCTGCGGCGTTTTTTTATGCTTTCTAGAAACAAAAATATGGTGTGAGTTCGCTTCTGAAAAGCAGCCGTGGATTAGCATTCTAGCCTCTAATTCACAGACGGATTACTCGTATCATGAGGCTGCTTTTTTCAATCATCATCAGTTACTTACTGGCAGTAAACCTGTCTTTTGCTGACACCAGTTCGGTTTCCACCCGCATTGTTGGTGGTGAAGCAGCCGATGATGGCGAGCACGATTATTATGTGGCGCTAATGGCCAAATACAGTTGGGCAGGTGGCTATGATTATTACCTGATGTGTGGCGGTACCTACCTGGGCGATGGCTTTGTTGTCACCGCAGCACACTGCGTAAATGACTATGGTGACAGCGATGAGCTGTACCTGCTGGTCGGCAACTACTCAGACGATATGGCCTATGAAAACTGCTCCGGTACCGGCATGAGCTACAGCTGCTACAGCAGCGACACTAATGACTCAGAAGATTACACCGGTTACACCGTATACACGGGGGATGAATCCGCTATCTATACCGTGACCGGTGCCAACATCACCGTGCATGAAGACTACACCGGCACGAACGATGATTACTCCGATGACATCGCCATTATTCAGCTTGATAGCACACCTACTAATGCCACACTGGCTCTGCCCAGTGCCGATACTTTCACCACATTGGCCGAGGCTGGCGAAGAAGACAGTGTTTTGGTTATTGGCCATGGCGATACGCTGTCCGATTCAGATACCAGCACCTACGATACCAGCCCGCAACTCATGGAAGTGTACCTGACACCCTATGAAGATTCGGTTTGTGAGAAGTATTGGAACGGCCCTTGGTACAGTGTTTACGATGGTGATTCTATGGCCTGTGCCGGTGATGTCAGCCAGGATTCCTGCAGCGGCGACAGCGGCGGGCCTCTGCTGTATGAAGCGGATGCAACGCTGCTCGGTATCGTCAGTTGGGGGTCAACGTTGTGTGGCAGTGATGCAGGCTCTTACAGTGCCTATACCGATGTTTATCAGTATGTGGATTGGGTGGCGTCGGTTATTGAATCTGCCAGCGAGTCAGATGCAGTGGCTGCTGCCAGCACTGCCTCAGTAACGGCAAGCGAGGAAACCGCGGATTCGTCTGACGTTGATTCAACCGAGGTTAGCACTGGCAGTTTGGATGGGTTCATATTGTTTACGATGCTGCTATTACTGAGCCGTAGAAGATTGTTACTAAAGCTGTGACAGGCTTCGAATGGAAAGCGTGTTTACATACTGTTCGGGTGCGATAATCGACTATTCTGAGTTAAAACATAAGCAAAGCTATTATGAATATTCGATTAATACCTTTTTTTGCTCTGGTGCTGATGTACTCATGTTCGAGCGGTGAATCCTACAGCCTGACTACTGACCTGCAGGAAGTTCGTCTAACCCCCCGGCAAGATGCTGTTTGCAGTAGCTACTATGGTGATTCCTTTTATGAAGACTCAATGATCTGCGCAGGCGATTATAATCAGGACTCCTGCAGTGGCGATAGCGGCGGCCCGCTGTTCTATGAAGACGATGGCACTTTGCTGGGGATCGTCAGTTGGGGCCCGTTTCCTTGTGCTGATTCAAGCCTGCCTTATGGTGTGTACACTAATGTATTTAATTACATTGATTGGATCATTGACAATAGTTCGTTGCTTTCACCCTACGCTGTTGCAGACAGCAGCTCTGAAAGCTCAGGCTTCTCGGCCAGAATTATAGGCGGAAGCGATGCAGCTACCGATGATCATGACTATTTTGTTGCTCTGATGACACGGTATCCGTCCTATACGGACTATTTCTACCCGTTCTGTGGTGGCACCTATCTCGGTGATGGCCTGGTGATCACAGCAGCTCATTGTGTTGATGATCTGGGTGCGTTTGAGCCACTGTACATGGTGTTTGGTAACAGCTCTGAAGATATGGCCTATGAAGTCTGCAGCTATGAAGATGAGGACATCGATTGCACCACCAGCAGTAAAGCTAATGCAATGAACGCTACAGGCTATATCGTCTATACCGGTAGCACCGACAACATCTATATTGCCCGCGGAATTGATGTGACGTTACATGAAAGCTACGACGATTATAATTACCAAAACGACATCGCTTTGATCCAACTTTCAGTAATGCCGGAAAATTCTAGCCTCGCTCTGCCATCGACCGACACCTTTACACAATTAGCCGAAGAAGGCGTGCAGGATAGCGTAACGGTCATTGGTCACGGTTACACTCAATAATCATTCAGCACCAGCCTGACAGAAAAGGAAGAAAGAATGCCGAAGAAAATAATCATATCGCTATTACTACCGCTTCTGGCCTTAGTCAACGCCGGCTGCGCCACTATGACCGATGATCAGGCCGGCGAGGAACCGGTCTTATTCAACCCAGTGATCAATGCCGGCGCGCTTGAGGTCTCAGTGGTGTCGCATGGCTGTACCAAGGCT
Source organism: Reinekea marinisedimentorum (assembly GCF_004341165.1). Taxonomy (GTDB): domain Bacteria; phylum Pseudomonadota; class Gammaproteobacteria; order Pseudomonadales; family Natronospirillaceae; genus Reinekea; species Reinekea marinisedimentorum. The sequence continues at coordinate 92,717 of NZ_SLZR01000005.1, read as the reverse complement.
GAGCATTTCTATCTGATTGTTCGTGGTGATGAAATTGAACTGCGCCGTACCGAGCCGGATTTCTGCCGTGCCGCCCCCAAACTTGTGCGCTTTGCCTTTGAATACGAATTTGGTGATGCGGCGTATGAGTTTAAAAACGAAGTACGCTACGCCAATCGGGTGACTCGATAGGCGTTATAAAGAAAGCGGTTCGCTACAGATAAACATGGCGCAAATCAGAATGGGTTTTACTGAAGCGCCAGTATTGATCGAAAACGCCCTGCTTCACGGCAACGGTCTGTTTGTCATCCTGATGTGCAAAACCAACGAACTGCTCCGCTGACTGGCGCATGACGATACCGCCCCGATCAACCAGAATCAGTTCAGCTTTCAATGGCTGTTTGATCAGCGTCTGCTCATCAATAACACGGGCCTCAATGCGTGAAAGCCTGCGAATCAGTGGTAGCAGCGGGTGATCCGTTTCAATCACTGGCAATACATTCGCAATGAGAATACGCAGCTGCAGGCGGTGGTTGCCGAGCACTGCCTGTTTCAGGGCATCAACCACGGCAGCATTGCCAAGCCAGGAAAGCTCCAGCGTGCCGGCCAGAACGTCTATTTTGCGGACTGCCTGGCCGATAATGCTTGCCGAGTGGGTGGTAAAATCGTCCGCGGTGTTTAGCCGGATAACACCGGTATCAGATGCCTCAGTCATCTTCATTCCCCTCTCATGGTCACTTCATCCAACGAATCGCGAATGGCCAGGAAGCTCTCCAGTCTGCGCTGCAGAACCTCGCCATTGTCCACGGCTGTTTTTAGTGCGCAACCGGGCTCGTGGGTGTGTGAGCAATCACTGAATTTACAGTGGTGAGCGTGCTCGTCAACATCTGGAAAGCCCTTGGCCAAGTCTTCTTCAGTGGTGTGCCACAAACCGAACTCGCGAATACCCGGGCTATCAATTAACCGCCCGCCACTGGGTATATTATAGAGCTTCGCCGTGGTGGTGGTGTGCTTGCCCTTGCCGGTGGCTTCAGAAATTTCACCCACGCGGATGTCTTCATTGGGCAGCAGCTTGTTAATGATGGAAGATTTACCCACGCCGGATTGGCCAACAAACACTGAATTACCGTCGGCGACCATCTCCTGAATGTGCTTCAGGCCTTCCGCATCTTTAGCTGAAGCAATATGAACCTCGTAGCCCAGCTCGCGGTACTGTTCCAGTTCCTGCTCCATTTCCGGCGCTTTGCTGATCAGGTCGGCCTTGTTGAGCAAAATGACCGGGTGAATGTCGTCGTGCGCGGTAGCGACCAGGTAGCGGTCGATCAGATTCACGGGTGTTCTTGGGCTGGGTGCAATCACAATGATAATGCGGTCGACATTGGCAGCCACCGGGCGCAGGTTACCGCGCACATCCGGCCGGGTCAGAATGCTGCGCCGGTCGCTGACGGCGTTGATCACGCCGCCATTGCTGTCATCTGGCTGCCACACCACCTGATCGCCGGTGACCAGCGCTGGCAGATTACTGCGCACACTGCAACGAACAATGCGGCCGTCAGCGGCCTGCACATCAATGGTGGCACCGTAGTGGGCAATGATCAGGCCTTGTTCCGGCTCACCCAATTGGCCGGCATCGATCTGCTCTTCTATTTTTGCGTCTTTCTTTTTGGCGCGCGCGAGGCGTTCCTGCTGAACTTTGTTGATCCGGAATTGCTGCTGACGGGTCAGCTTTCGTTTACTCATGCGCGTCGCTTATTGGATAAGTTATACTTGCGCGCAAGTTTACTATCTCAACATATAAAGGCGAGCCTGATGGATAAAAAATCCAACCTCATCTGGATTGATCTGGAAATGTCCGGCCTCAACCCGGAAACCTGCCACATATTGGAAATTGCCACCCTGATTACCGATAAAGACCTCAATATCCTTGCCGAAGGCCCATCGCTGGTGGTGCACCAGCCGGATGAAGTGCTGGACGCCATGGACGAATGGTGTACAACCCATCATGGTGAATCTGGCTTAACCGCTAAGGTAAAGAGCAGTGATATCAGCGTGGCTGATGCCGAAGCGCAAACGTTGCAGTTCATGAAGGAATGGGTAGAAGAGGGCGCTTCACCTTTATGTGGCAATACGATTTGGCAAGATCGCCGTTTCTTAATCAAATACATGCCGACAATCGATAGCTACTGCCATTACCGAAATATCGACGTAAGCACGCTCAAAGAGCTGGCGCGCCGCTGGCAGCCAGAATTACTCGGTCGAATCCACAAAAAAGGCTCACATCGGGCGATGGATGACATTATCGAGTCTGTTGAAGAGCTGCGTTTTTATAAAGAGAACTTTCTTAAGTAACGTTTCCTGTGTTGTTTGTTGTTAGCTTAAAGACCAACAAAGTCGCCGCTCCTGTAGGTCGGGCTTTAGCCCGACAGGTAAGCCTCAAATGATGAACGAAGCCACTCTGTGTTGGCCTAAAGGCCAACCTACAAAATCGCCGCTCCTGTAGGTCGGGCTTTAGCCCGACAGCTAAGCCTCAAATGATGAACAGAGCCACCCTGTGTTGGCCTAAAGGCCAACCTACAACCTCGGCTCATCTGTAGGTCGGGCTTTAGCCCGACAGGTAAGCCTCAAATGATGAACGGAGCCATTCTGTGTTGGCCTAAAGGCCAACCTACAACCTCGGCTCATCTGTATGTCGGGCTTTACCCCGGCAGGTAAGCCTCAAATGATGAACGGAGCCACCCTGTGTTGGCCTAAAGGCCAACCTACAAAATCGCCGCTCCTGTAGGTCGGGCTTTAGCCCGACAAGTAAGCCTCAAATGATAAACGGAGCCACTCTGTGTTGGCCTAAAGGCCAACCTACAAAATCGCCGCTCCTGTAGGTCGGGCTTTAGCCCGACAGCTAAGCCTCAAATGAAGAACGGAGCCACCCTGTGTTGGCCTGAAGGCCAACCTACAAAATCGCCGCTCCTGTAGGTCGGGCTTTAGCCCGACAGCTAAGCCTCAAATGATGAACAGAGCCACCCTGTGTTGGCCTAAAGGCCAACCTACAAAATCGCAGCTCCTGTAGATCGGGCTTCAGCCCGCCAAACATAAAGACACTATGAGTATTTTTCATCCCCATTATATCCCTGCTTATTATCCGTACTAACCCTCTCTCTCCTATGTTCTGATTACATTCGGAAAAGGCTAAAAAAACTATTAATTCGCCTTTGTCGTTAATGCCGATGAGCCTGAAACACCGGCCTATTTTCATCAGGAAGAGAACCAAATGCCTATTCAATCTATTAATGCAGAATTATGCATTGGCTGCGGGACCTGTGTTTCCCGCTGTCCGATGGATGTTCTGCGGCTGCTGACATCGCCTGCGGCCAAGAACCAGCAATCGCCCTGCAGCGCGGCCTGTCCGCTGGGGGTTAATCAACGCGAATACCACAATCTGATAGAGCTGGATATGCTCGACGAAGCCGCTGAATTGCTGGCTAAATACCACCCAATGCCGGCTATTACCGGTCGTATTTGCCCGCATCCGTGTGAGACGCCCTGTTCACGGGCCATCGTCGATTCTGCGGTAAACATTAATGGCTTAGAGCAATACCTGGGCGACTATCTGCTGGAGGCCGTTACCGTTAAGGCACCGGCTGAGTCTGGTCATGAGGTTGCGGTTATCGGGTCTGGCCCGGCCGGTTTGGCAGCGGCCTATCACCTGGCTCAGCAGGGTGTAAGCGTCACTGTCTATGAGCGTGAAGACAACATCGGCGGCTTGCTGCGCACCTCGATTCCATCCTTCCGGTTGCCGGCAGAGGTTCTGGATAAGCAGATCGATGCCTATAAAAAGATGGGTATTCGCTTTGTGACCGGTGCAAAAATAACCGATGCATCGGAGCTTGAGGCAAAAGGCTTTGATGCGGTTATCGCTGCAACCGGTGCTTCCAAGCCTCTGAAGCTGACTGTACCGGGTGCAGAAGCCAAAGGCATTACCACCGCGATTGAGTTTCTATACGACGTTAAAGCCCGCCAGCCAGCGGATCTGACGGGTAAGAAGGTCGCCGTCATCGGCGGTGGCAGTGTCGCTTTGGATGCCGCCCGCACCGGTGTGCGCATAGGGGCTGAAAGCGTCCAGGTTGTCTGTCTGGAACGCATTGAGCCGGGCCATAAAGATTCTATGCTGGCGCTGAGCGAAGAGATTGAAGATGCCAAAGCGGAAGGGGTGGTCATTCATACCTCGCGCAGTGTGCATACTATAGAGCAGGAAAACGGTCAGGCCAGCGCATTAACCCTGGTGGAATGCGCCAGTGTTCGCGATGCCGATGGCCGCTTCAATCCTGTTCTGGCTGAACAGCCATTAGATGAGGCGATAGAGGCCGATTTCATCATTCTGGCGATCGGTCAGACCACCGATGCCACGCTGGTACCGGCAGGCTTTCAAACCAATGAACGCGGTCAAATTCTGTGTGACCCATCGACTAAGCAATCGGCCAGCCATTTATTCGCTGTGGGCGATGCCGTTACCGGGCCGACCACCGTAGTTGTTGCGGCTGCGGCGGGCAAGCGCGCGGCGACCAGCGTTGTGCGTTTTCTTAAGGGTGACGCCATGACCGAAGGGCAGAGTGCGGAGCCCCAGGCATTTGATGTCAGCGTACTGACGGAGCAAGCCTGTGCCGAAATCTCTAAGTTCCCGCGCGTTGAGCGACGACGCCTACCGATAGAACAATGCAAAACCAGCTTTGCAGAAACACTGAAGGTGTTCGACTGGGATGAAGCAGCCAGCGAGGCCGAGCGTTGCCTAACCTGCGGAAGCCAGGCGGAGATTCAATACCAGGCAGATTGCCAGATTTGCAACCTCTGCGCCCACTATTGCCCGGTTGATGCCATCGAAATTACACCGGAGCGTACCTTCCCACCAATCACGGCCTGGGGCTAAGGAGCGAGAGATGAACAGTTCAAAAAATAACATCCGTTACAAAGAATACCAGGCCGATGTTCTGGTGATTGGCAGCGGCTATGCGGGTACCTTCGCGGCGATGAAGGCGAAAGCCCGGGGGCTGGATGTTCTGGTGGTTGATAAAGGCCGGGCAGGCCTGGGCGGTAAAACACCGTGGGCGGCGGCTTTCCAATGTTATGACCCTGCATCCGGCCAAACCCGAGAGCACACCCTTGAAAGCACCGCCCGAGACAGCGATTACCTGGTGCGTCGCGATATCGTTGAAATGTGGCATGAAGATTCATTGCAGCGTTACCGCGATTTGGTGGCGTGGGGCGCGATTGAGAAGAACGGTGAGAAAAATCAGGGTGATGTGTTCCGTCAGCAGCTGCGCAAGAACGGCGTGAAGCTGCTGGAGAAGGTCGCCATTGTTGATCTGATTGAACAGCATGGCACGGTCATCGGTGCCATCGGTTTTTTCAACCAGCGCGCTACCGCAGTCGTAATTAAAGCCAAGGCCACCATTCTGTGCACCGGCTCGGGCAGTTTTAAGGTGCCGGGCTACCCCATCGGTTCACTGACACACGACGGTCAGGCAATGGCCTATCGCTTAGGTGCGGAGATTTCCGGCAAGGAAAACGTTGATCCACACGAGACTAAAAAGCGCTTCCTGTGCCACCCGTGGGGCGCTTATGGGACTGAGTACCAGTGGCCGATATTGCCTAAGTTCGACACGCTGCCACCGCCGCCGATGAAGGATGGCAAGCCGCCTATTGATGGGTGCGCCCCGTCGGATGATCCGGATTATGTGCCGCTGGACCCAAATGCGCCACCACCGCCTCCGCCGCCGTTCCCAATGGTGGAAGGCGATGAGATGACCTACGCCGCCCTGCGTGGCGATGTGCCGGTGACGCCGCAGGTTGTGGTGGGTGGCAAGGGTCAAAAGGGCCCGAATGTCATGCCGGAAGATGAAGAACTTCACTTTTCCGCCACCGCTGGTATGGCGATGCACCGTTTTGATGGCATCTTTACCCGGATGGGTAGTCATCAAACCGGCGTGACTGGTCTGTATGCAGCGGGTGATGCCACCTATTCCGCTATTAATGGTCTCGGTGTCAGTTCCTGCGGATCGTCTGTTCAGGGTGCACGGGCAGGCATTGAGGCTGCTGAGTATGTCAGTGGCCTGCACTCGCTGCCGGAAGTGAACGAAGACGACATTCAGCAAAAGGTTGAATTGGTGTTCAAGCCGCTGCAACGCGAGCACGGCTACTCGCCTGCATGGGTTACGCAGTATTTGCAGAACCTGATGACGCCTTATTTCGTGCTGTATGCGAAACGCGCGGAAACGCTGCAGGCGGCTTTGATGAACATCGAGTATCTGCAGAAAAACGTGGTCCCGAAAATGAAAGCAAAAGACTCCCATGAGCTGCGGCTGGTGCATGAAACCGCCAATATGGTGCTGAATGCCGAGATGAAACTGCGCGCTTCGCTGTTCCGTGAAGAGAGCCGTGGCGCCCACTTCCGTGAGGATATTCCGGCCCGCAATGATGAAGACTGGCTCGCCTGGGTCATCATCAGCCAGGAAGATGGCAAGATGAAATGCACTAAGCGAGCCATACCAGACGAGTGGAAGCCGGATTTAACCCTGCCGTATGAAAAGCGTTACCGAAAGCGCTATCCCGGCGAATTGGAATATCGGGGAGCCGAACTGAACGCCTGAATTTAAGCACTCACTGTTCGTAGACTTGGCCGGATGCCTGGGTAAATCGCTCAGCGCTCCGGTCTTTTTTTTGCCATCGCCATCGACAATCCGTAAGTTAGAGGGGAGTAAACGATGGAAAACCCCAAGATGTACAAGAAGCCCGGAAAAGAAGAGGTATCGCCTGATCTGCCGAAGGATGCGCTGTTTGAAACCCTCTCCAGACTGGATGAAAAATATAATCTGATTCTGGACAATATGGATGTCGCCATGACGCTGGTCGACGCCCACTCATTGAGCCGTTTGGATGGTAACTTCTATTTCCACAAAACACTGGGTTATTCGAGTGAAGAGTTTCATGAGGTGCAACCCGAAGACATTCTGGTGAACCCTGAAAGTAACCAACTGGCAGAGGCCAGGCCCGAGATTCTACAAACCGGTCAGGCCAGGTATCGCACTCAGTTAAAGAAGAAAGACGGCTCCGTTCTGGAGTTTTTGTTCGTCAGCCGGCTGGTCACGATTAATGGTCAGGATTGTATTCTGAGTACTGGCCAGAACATCACCGATCAGCTGAAAGCCGAGGCCGAGCGGGATGCCGCGCTGGAGCAGTTGGAAAACAAAGTGATGGAACGCACGCAGGCGCTTTCAGATAAAACACGCTCGCTGATACAGGAGGTTCACAAACGCCAGCAGGCTGAGCAAGAGCTGAGCCGCAAGAATGTATCGCTTGAAGAAATGAACACCGCTTTGCGGGTGATGCTGCGCAAACTGGATGAAGAAAAATCCGAAATAGAAGAAAACATCGTTGCCAATGTTAAGGGGCTGATCGACCCGTACCTGTCGCAGCTTAAAAAGTCTTCGCTGAATGAAAGCCAGCAGGCGTTGATTCAGGTAATTGAATCCAACCTGAAAGAGGTGGTCGCACCCAACATGCACCGCATGTTTAATGATGCCTATTCCGTTTTTACACCGCGCGAGATACAGGTAGCCAACCTGGTGAAGGTGGGCAAAAGTACCAAGGAGATTGCCGGCCTGTTGAACGCCAGCACCGGCACAGTAGAGCACCACCGTAAAAACATTCGCAAAAAACTTGGGCTTAACGCCAAGGGCGTTAATCTGCGCTCTTACCTGTTATCGAAAGATAATCTGCCCGGCCTGAATGCTCTTTAAGGCTTTGCTGGTGGCTCATGCGCCGCCAGGCGCTCGTTAACGGCATCGACCTTGTCTTCAATCTTCTGGTCTTTATCGGTGCGTGTGCCCACCTTGATGGTGGAAGAGATACGCACCACACCGCTATCGTGCAGCTTCTCATGGCAGGCTTTAATGGCGGCGAAAACTTCATCCCACTCGCCATACAGGTTGGTGCCGTAGCCGTGCAGTTGAATGTCGATATCAAACTGCTGTAAGACCCGGTGACATTCGGCGATTTCATCGGCGACTGATATTTGCCCGTTAAACGGGATTACGCATAAATCGGCCATGCATTTCATGATTCGGTTTCCTCATCAGCAGCGGTGCTTTCGGTTTCTGCCGGTGCCGGCAGTGGCCAGCCACCCAGCGACTTCCAGTGGTTCACAATTTTACAGAACAGGTCGGCCGTTTTGCGGGTGTCGTATTCGGCGTTGTGGGCTTCGCGGTCAGAAAACTCGATTTCCGCCGTCTCACAAGCCTTTTTAAGCACTGTTTGCCCGAAGGCAAGCGCCGAAAGCGCTGAGGTATCGAAGGTCGAAAAGGGGTGGAAAGGGTTGCGCTTATTACCGGCACGCTCGGTGGCCGCCATTAAAAAGCTGTGGTCGAACGTAGCGTTGTGGCCGACCAGAATGGCACGCTTGCAGCCTGCAGCCTTCATACCGGAGCGAATCATTTTAAAGATAGCCTTCAGTGCTTCGGCTTCGTCAACATCATCGCGTAGTGGGTTGTACGGGTCGATTCCGGTAAATTCCAGCGCCGATTTCTCCAGGTTAGCGCCTTCAAAGGGCTTAACATTGAAGAACATGCAGTCATCCGGCGCTAACCAGCCGTTATCGTCCATCTTTAAGGTAACCGCGGCTATTTCCAGCAGCGCATCTGTTTTGGCGTTAAAGCCGGCCGTCTCAACATCGACAACAACAGGATAATACCCGCGAAAACGTTCAGATAATTTATTCATCGGGTCAATATCGGCCACGGGCACTCCAAATGCTAAATTCTAAAAGAAGCGCAATGGTAATGATTTGGGGGAGAAATGTAAGGTGTAAGACGTGAGACGTGAGACGTGAGACGTAAGATGTTTCTGGAACGCGGGCGTCTCGCCCGCACGCCGGGCCACTCACATCTTACGTCTCACGTCTTACATCCAACATCTCACGTCTTACATCCAACATCTCACGTCTTACATCCAACATCTCACGTCTTACATCCAACGTCTCACTAAAAATGGCCCCCCCTTTGCAATACCTTCAATACCATCAAATTTCAGACGAAAAAGCGGAAGACTATGGCCAGAATCAGGCAGATATTTTCCTTACTCACCCTATTTATACTCAGCTTTGCCGCTATTCAGGCAAGGGCGGTGAACTTTGGAACCGGCTTGACAGATACCGAGTGGCGCATCGATGCCTCACCGTATTTCTGCAGTTTTTATCAGCCCATTCCGCAGTATGGACTGGCCGTGTTCTTTCATCAGGCCGGGGAAACGCTGGAGTTCTATTTACAGTCGACCCGTAATTTAATGGCAGAAGGGCAGGCGGCCATTACCATTCAGGCACCGGAATGGCGTTCCAGTGCGTTAACCGATGAACTGGGCTATACCACAGTAAAAGACCGTAAAATCCCCATACGAATCGAAACGGCACGTGCGGGCCGCATGATGGATGAGCTGGGCAATGGCATGTCACCCACGCTGACCCGTAAAGCCAAATTTGGCGATGACCGCATCAGCGTGAGTATCTCACCGGTCAATTTCAAACAGTATTACAACGACTACCTGGCCTGCCAGACAGGCTTGCTGCCGGTGAATTACGGTCAGATTGAACGCACCTCACTGAGCTTTGCATCCGGTGGCGATACGCTGAGCGCGCAGGTTCGGTCGCAGCTGGATGACATTGTGACCTACCTGAAAGAAGATGATCTGATTACCGCCATCTATGTGGATGGCCACAGCGATGCGCAGGGTAACCGTTACGACAACCGCCGCCTTTCTGAAAAGCGGGCCTACCGCGTAACCGATTATTTGGTAAATTCCGGCATCGACGCCGGTATGATCCTTACTCGCTACCACGGCGAACGCTACCCCATCGCCACGAACGAAACTGCCGCAGGCCGGGCGAAAAACCGCCGCGTGACGGTGCAGTTTGACCGCATTAACGACGACCCGAACGACCCACTCCTTGGCTTACCTGATTTCGAGGCACAATAAGATGACTTTATGGCGCAAACAGACTCAGAACGAAACAACACAAAGCCGCCTGCATATCGAATTTGGCGAGCTGACCTACTACCGCAGTAATGGTGCCATAACCCGCTTGGAGATAGATGATTTACGGCTGGCGGAACTGCGGGTAATTAATGGCGAAGTTTATTGGTACCTGGAAGATCAGAGTGGCGCTTTTGCGTTAATACCGGAAACGATGACCAGCATTGGCCTGCTGCGCCGTTACTTATCCAACTGGCGTGGTTTTAATTACGATGGCCTGCTGCGCTTCGATACAGAACAACAGACGCGGTTGCAGCTTTGGCCGCTGTTGCAGGATAGAGTTGCATAAGTAAAGGCATGAAAGAAATGCGGGCGAGACGCCCGCGGTCCACTACAACCTCAGTGGTTAGTGAGCCACGAGCCCGCACCGGAACGCGGGCGTCTCGCCCGCAACAAGCTAGCACCTAACATCTAGCATCTAACATCTAACATCTAACATCTAACATCTAACACCTTTCGCCCTTACCTATACCCCGGCCGCATAAACAGCACCGGCGCCTGCCCCTGGTAGTCGCCAAACAGGATGGTGGCTGTATCCAGCGTGTAGGTGCCATCTCTGTTCCAATCCCAGCTCAGCCAGCTGGGTGCAATCAGCTGTGCTTCAATCGCGCCGGAAAGGTCACTGGTTGATGTAGCCGTGAGTAAGCCAAGCCCGCCGCTTAGGGTTGTTCCTGTTCCATCCGGACCTGAGAAAGCAGCGTTGGTGATGGCGTTGGCGCACTCTGTTGCCGTCGTGCAATTGTTTGTCACAACGGAAAGACCACTGAATACCGTACTGTCCAGATCGTTATCGGTGGTGAGGGTATCCCAGTCTATGTCTCCGTTGGCGTCGAGCACTAATGCTTCCAGCGTTACATCTACTTCTGCCCGGTTAAAGCCGCCGTCGACGCTGTCGGGCATGTTGGCTCTCACCAGGTATAGGGTTCGGTCTTCAATATCGACAGCAACCTGTTGGCAGCTTATTTCAGAGCTGGAGCTCTTAACGCAGACATTATCGTTGTCTTTCAATGCGTCTGCGATAAGGTTCAGCTCTGAAATGGTGGTGGCAATGTCATTAGTTGTAGCGCCGGAGCTGTTTCTGTCCCAGAGCAAATCGGAGACGGCGGCAGTCAGGGTGATAGAGCCATCGAAGTTGCCATCGTCAGAAACTGTCCAGCTCAGTGTGTTGGTCAGGTTTCCACCAATGTCGCTGTAACTGGTATCAACAGTGTTATCGGGTTTCTCCAGAGCATTCATGGTGCTGCCGAAATTTACGTAACTGCCGACATAGTTCGTGATCAAGCCACCATCACTGTTGAAGGCTTGGACGGTATAGCTTAAATCTGTAAGTGCAGCCATTTGGCCCTGGTAAATATTTGAGTCATCCGTGCCCCATTCTGCGCTGCCAGGGCTATTTTGTGTGGCGGTGATATAGGCCGGTATGAAGCGACCGGCCGTGTATGTGCTGGTGGACAGGTCGTATGTTGATCCTAAAAAGCTGTCAATCGTCGCTACAAGGTTTACTTCACCAACTTCACTGTAACTTATGCTGGCCTGAACAGACTCATTAATGTTGTTGGCGTCATTGTCGTAATTGGTCCCTGACCAACCTGCTGTATCGGTTGTGATACTGCCGAGAGTTCCTCCTGATGGCCCGGCTACTGTCGAGGCCGACCAGTCAACATTGTAAAGGCCGGTAATGCGGCCAAAGCTGGGTACTAAGTCGCCGTTTGCATCTCTGGCACTGATGGTTGAGGTAAAATTATCACCAGCAACGTGGGTGCCGCTGACATCAGTATTTAGCTCTATAGAGGCTGGCCGAACCCTGAGGTTGAGTGCGCCGGTGATGTATTCGCCACTCGGGTTGCCATCGACATCTAATATTTCAGACGACACCGTTAAGGGTTGAATGCCCACATCCGGCGCGATGACTGAAAAATCAGCCGTATCGTTGCTGCCAAAGGATACATCGAGGGTTGTGGTATCGCTGCCGCCGTCCTGATCAGTTGGGTTAGCCAGGCTTGTGCTGTTAGAGTTCTGAGTCCAGATGACCTGTTCACCGGCCAGGCAAGAGGCGGTACTGGTGCAGGTTGTTCCTATTTCAGACGAGACATTAATGTTGGTTGCATCGTAGTTTACACATTGCCCGGTTGCCTCATCGGTTTTAATGGCGCGCATATAAAGCGAGCCAGAGGTTTGTGCCGCTACCAGGTCGACGGTTGAAATACTGTTGGTTCCACTGGCGCTTTCAAAGAATCGGTAAGCTGCATCAACGAACTCAACACTGCAATCATCCTGAAGACTGCCCACAACATAACAGCTTGTAATTGAAAGTGGCTTCAAACTCGGCGTAGAGCTGGCAACACCTAAGGTATAGGTGCCTGCTGTAGTCTGTTGAAACTCAATGGTATCTCCGCTGTCAAAAGTATGCGTAGACGATGATTCCCAGCCCGAAGAAGGGGTGAATGTTGCTGTCAAATCGTCACTGTCATCGATTGTGTCCGTGTACTGTGAGCACGTCGTACCGTTACCATCCAGGCACGCTCTGACGGTTACATTGATTGGTTCACAAGTCAGCCCGGTCAGCTGATCACGGTCGAGTTCGTAATGGTCGATATATTCGGTCGAAACATCTTCCATTTCATGGGCGCAGACTGAGAGGTCATCAACTTCGTGGATGTTGTTTCTGCTTCCACCTGTCGCAGAGGTGATTGTTAGCCAAAGCTTATCCGGAATCTCTGCTTGGCCGCTGGACTCCATCAGGTTGAACGTGCTGATTACTTCAGTGAAGTTATCTTCATCGTCTAACGTCGTATCTCGTTCAACAGTAATGAGAACGCCGGCACTGGCATCTTCGTGGTCAATAGTGATCCGGTAAATATGCCCTGAGCTTGTGGGAACCTCTGGGTCGAGGCCCGTTGGTATAACACTGGTTGTGTCACCGACGGTCGTTAAACCATTGGCAATTACGTAATCATAGCCAACCTGGCCGCTACCCGAGCCGCGAATCGCGACTGTATCGGGTATGCGGCCAGTGTCCGATGTGCTGAAACCACTGGTTCTGCCGCCTAATTGACGCAGATAGTTGCCCCACTCATCAATGCCAATGCCGACCCAGCCTCCTGCAAAACCGTCTTCTGTTGCACCCCCACCATAAGTTCTTTGGGCATACCCTAAAGACCCTGCATAGCCACCGGGCTGAGGTGTGTAGGCTTCATCCGAAAGTGCAATCGTTATCCCATCACCTTCGTTGCCGTTGTTGGCTGTAGAACCCCATGAGTAGAGAGTAAATTCAATAACGAGTTTGTTGCCTGCGCTTGGAAACAACCGCATGAGCGTTGCCGCGGTAGATATTCTATTCTCTGCATCTGTAAGTCGAAGACGACCATCTCCATTCGTGGCAATGATTGTTGGGTCGCCGAAGGCTGCAGATGCATCTGATCTATTTGTGGTTGCCCAGTCTGCGCCCAGGCCTTCAGAGCGGTTAAAGTCGTCTGTGAAGCATACGGCAGGTTCGGCATCGCAAATTCTCACTGATTGCGCATAGGTAAGTACTTCGGAGCTGGTGAGTGCGCCACTGAAAATTCTGATGTCATCAAAGTAGCCATTGGCTGAATTATTGGTCGACTTGTAAACGAAATAATCGGTTCTGTTGTCGCCAAAATACAGAGTATCGAGTTCTGCAATGGTGGAGCTTAAATTTTGATTGTGATTAAAGGCATAGTTAACACTACTGCCGTTAACGTATACATAAAACTCTTCGCTGCTAACGGATAGATCCCAGGTGACGGCCATGTGGGTCCATTCAGTTGGAGAGGTAATAGCATCTGTGAGTATTGTCTTGTCTTTATCAGATGAATCTTCCAGACCAAAAGAGAGTTGATTCGCATCAGTTAGAGCAAAATAGAAATATTTACTACCCCTTGATGCATCGAATAACTGCCGGGAAGTATTTTCAGCACTGCTTTTATACCAGAACATGATAGTTCCGGCGTTTCCGATATCGTCGTCTACATCTATTCCGGTATCGATAGCGTCAATTGCTGCAGTGGTAGTGTTTTCAGTGATGTATCCAGCCAAACAAGCCGATGCATCGTCTGCATTTGTTATGGTGGCATTTCCTATCAGCGAGCCGTTGCTGACATTGTTTAACGAGTCTGTAACGTTGCCACTGGTGTCGTTCAGTTCAAAAAAGGCGATTTGATTTGTTGTTGTATCAGTGCCGTCATTACTGTACCCCTCAGTGGGGTCGGTGCTGTTTCCTGAAAGAGCATCCCAGTCGCCAGTACCATCTGGCCATCGTCTCAATTGGCGTTGTCCGTTTCCGGTAGACGTAGAGGTTGTATCGTAAGTAAATGAGCACGATTCACCCGATGCGATTGTGTAGTAATTATTGTGATTTAAATAGTCGATGAGATCGCCATTGGCATCTCTTAATTCAATTGAAAAGCCGTCTTCATAGTCTATGTAGTCGGATGGAAAATCCGCGCCTTTAAGCACCCAATAGCTACCAGTAACGGTAGCAGATGAAATGCTTTCTTCTCGGCAGTAAGTGGTAATGCTGGCATTGTTGCCGTTACCTGTTTGCTGATCGTAACAGAGCTTTAGTTTCCATGAACTAATAACCGAGCTGGCCAATGAGCTGTTTAGTACTTTAACTTCAACAAAGTCTTCCGAAGTGGATGACTGATTAGCATTGTTCACCCGATGAGTTTCATTAATCGTCGCATCACCAATGTATGCAGAGCAGGCCGCCCAAACGGTGCCTTGAGACATTATCGCCAGAGTGGCCAATACTTTAGATGATTGTGAGAGAACTCTTTTCATAATCGCTACTCGTAAGCTGAATAATGCCCTTAAAACTCAACGGATGTTTCAAGTTCTGCCCAAACATAATCTGCATCACCGATGCTGCCGTATTCGGCGGTGGCTACCAGCGAATAGAGCGTGATCTGCTGCGAAGGGCGGTTGTAATCGTTCGCTGTGCAACTGAGCTCGATGCTGTAGCTACTGAATTCACTGATGTTGACCGTTGATCCATTCAGTGTAGTTGAACAGCTGCTACCGTCTGTTGCTATCAGGCTTTGCACTGCATATTCCTGAGCGGCAGCAACGGCTTGTTGTGCGCGCATCTGTAACAGCGATTGCGTGGTTTGTTCGGTGTTACGTAAGCTGAGTGTGCCGAGTAACACCACCGCAGCACCGATGATCACCACCAGGAAAATGGCGGCGATCAGCGCAATGCCTTGCTGCCGTTGCGGATGGGTTGGGTGGTTATTCATGAGGCATTACTCAACAGAATGGTATCGACCAGCTGAATGCTTTCTTCGCTGTTGCCAATTTCAATTTCGACTCTCAGCGCCGGCGGGTTATAAACGGAGCCGCCGATCAGCTCAAATGAGCACGACTGCACGTTGGAAATGACCCTGTCTTGCTGGCCGCCTGAGGTGCGGGTAGAGAAGGTTGCTGCTGAATCTAATGAATCGTAACCGCTGTAGCGGTACAGGTAGCCGCTGGAGGCGTCGCATTGGTAACCGACGATGCCGTCAAAAAAATAGGCGCGGTAGTAGCTGGAGTGATCGGGAAACGTATGGCTACTGCCTAGAACAATGGTGGCAATGGGGCTGCTGTTTTCACCGCTGCCAGTGCTGCTGCTGGCAACTTCAGTAATCGGAATGTTACTCGGTAGGCTGCCCAGATCGCCTAAGCTTGCCTCCCAAATGTCACTGGCACTGCTAAGCCCAACGCTGACATAGCCTGGCACTTCGGAATAACTGCCAAAAATATCGAAGCCATCATCGTTATTCAGCTTCAGGTTATCGTAGGGAACATAGTTTTTATCGCGGTAGCGGGCGGCATATACGGCAATGCTTGCCGGTGCGGTTAAGAACTCAACGTTAGTGTCGTTGCCATCATCAATATAAACCGAGTTCGGTACGCTGTTGGCCAGGTCGCGGCGCATATGGACCAGGGCAAACTCGGCCTGTTGTACCCAGCCAGCTCGTTGTGTGGAGTCATAGGCGGCAGAAAACTTATTGCCAATCAGCGGTGTAATCACCGCACCGAGAATACCCATGATCACAATAACAATGATCAGTTCAGTGAGCGTAAAGCCGGTTTGTTTAGGGTTTGGTTTTTTCATATCAGCAACCACCGCTGAAGTAATCGGTTGGGTCCCAGTAAGCGGTTCGGTAGCCGCTGAGTTTGGTCTGCTGGTTGCGCGGGTCGGTAACCACAACCTCAATCAGTGCAATCACCGGCGGGCAGGTGGCGCTGTTACTGAGTGTGCCCAGCGCAAGGCCATTGCTGATGTCGATATCAATAGCAACGCTGTAGCCGGAAAGGCCGCTCACTGGCGTGGTGCCATTCAGTTCGTAAATGGCGCTTGAATAGCCATCGTATTCGTACAGATTATTCCATAAGGCACGATTCGCATTGGATGATTCGCTCTGGTCGGAAATGGCATTGTTGACTTCCGCTTCGGAAAGGTTCGGGTCCAGGCGAGGGTCACCGCTCGGGTCAAAAAACGATTTGGTCGATACCTCCGCCAGGTATTGTCGTGCCAGCATTTGGGCCTGGCTTTGAATCATGGGGTCTACATTATTACGCGTTTGTTGGCCCAGGCCCTGCAGCAGCGCAACCGCGGCAATGGAGATGATGACAATGGCAATGATCATCTCAACCAGGGTAACGCCCCGCTGCTGCGCCTTACTGAACTTCAACATAGGCCGTGGTTCCATCGTAAGAAAGCGTGCGGTTATTCGGTTGCAGGGCTATTGTGCCGGAAGTTGCCGGTGTACCGGTTTTGGCGGTACAGCTGCCGCTGGCCAGTGAACTTTTTATTTCCAGCTCGCCGGTGGCAAAAAACACTAAGCGTTGCGGGCTGCTACTGCTATTTTGCAGGTAGGGTGATTCCCCGGTTAGAGGAATACCGGCGCCATCGCTGGCCGGTTCAGACATCTTTAATACAGTAGAACAGCCGGATTCTGTATCGGTGGTGGAGCATTCGTTATCGCGGTAAACCGCCCAGCCGGAATCGGTTAAGCGCATTTCATAGGTGCAATTCGAGGTGACCGCCCTGTTGCGTGCCCAGCTGAGGGCGTTCTCGAATTCAGATTTTGCGTACGAATCGGTAAAGCTGGAGGCAGAAAAAAACCGGGGCAATGTCACCGCCGAAAGGATACCGAGTAGAATGATCACGGTAACGAGTTCTATGACGGTGAAGCCTCGGTTTTTGTTCATATAGTGTCAGCTAAGCTGTGGCAATGAATATACCACTGCCAATATTGCTCGTTTTAGCAGCCACTTACCACTTCACTACTAGCGGAACCATCTGACTCGTCGTATTCAAAGCTACAGTTAGTTTGAAGTTGAATTACTACAACACCAGATGCTGGAGTGCCAATCGTGAAATCGTCGCTTAGCTGTGCGGCTAAGCCTATGCCTGATGTAAGTGATGAGTCTGCATCGGGATAACCGCCGGTTGAAAGGCCTAATCCTGTAGCTCCGTCGAGGTCGACAGTAGCAGTACCGGTAGAATAATCTATGTCTTGAGCTAAGGCGGTGGCGTGAGCAATTGCTGCCGAAGAGCGAACTGCTGCAATCCCGCCTTCTAATGTGGCCTCGCGTGCTTCAGAACCCAAATCCGCAAACCGCGGCAGAGCAAACGCAGACAAAATACCAAGGATCACGATAACCATGATCAATTCAATAAGAGTAAAACCAGCTTGTTTTTTCATAATAGGTGACCCTGTTAGTTCAAGTTCAAATAACACTTTGAGTGTAGTGAGTTAATAAACAAAGACAAAACAATTATTAACAAATTGCTTTAGCTTTGATCCTTCACATGCACTAAGGCGTGCACGTTAAATTCTCTTCATTGAAGGTGAAAATACCTTCGCTGTATTCAGGTAGTTTGCCGTCCGTTTGTGGTGGGCGGTAGCTTACGCATTTGCCGTTCAGTTCCAGAATTAGGTAGACACCCTGAACAAAGGCACGGCTTAATATTTCTGTTTGGTCGCTGTAGTGGACGTTTATATCGCCATCTAGCTCCATAATGTCCACAATGCCGGAAAAGCTCCCGGGGGCGCCCTCGCCGATAATGTTCGCTCGTGCAACCGGGAAGCCGTTATGGAAGTAAACGGTTTTCCCCAGTATCTGCACATTGCCATCGCGCGATACACCCTGTGCCACCGCTTTGGATTCTGCAATCCTGGCAGTGGATTTCAGGCTACCCAGCGTATTACTGAGCACGGCAACTTCCGCTTGCTGCTCTACCTTCAGCAGCCTTGGAATGGCAACAACCAATAACACTGAGATAATGACCACAACGACCATTAACTCTATGGCAGTAAAGCCGCGCAGTGTTGAACCTGTCATCTGCTGCCTGCTCATAAAAATTTAGTTACCTGCTTTGAGTTAGCAAAAAGTGTGACAGGTATCACGCTTTTGGCAATAGTTTAATTCATCCGCGTCATTTGTGGCGTTGATAGCCATTATGCTAAATGCTTATTTCAAGTTGGCTATTCATAAGCTGTCGATATTTTGACAAAGGTGACGCAGGTGGTCAGCTTTCTGCCGGAATGCTATAACGTGCGGCACTTCACTGGCATTGGTTATCAGCATAGAAAAGTTTACGGATTCTTCAAAACCTGATCGAAAATCATTAATGAGCTGGGGTTGGCAGGGGTTGTGTAGTGCAGAAGGCGAGGGCTGTCAGCGTTAACAGCCCCAGAATTGTGGCGTTAAGCCAGTTGAACAGGGATGGCGTTAGCGGTGTGGCTAACAGTGTTATCCGGGTTCATGTACACCATGCTTGGTTTGAAGTTTTCGAGTTCAGATTTTTTGAAGTGGGCGTATGCGCAAATGATGATGCAGTCGCCAACGTTGGCTTTCAGGGCTGCGGCACCGTTCACGGAGATAATGCCTTCGTTGTCTTCGCCGCGTATGGCATAGGTGATAAAGCGCTTGCCGTTGGTTACGTTGTAGATCTGAATCTGTTCGTATTCATTGATACCGGCCAGGTCGAGTAAGTCACCGCTAATTGCGCAGGAGCCTTCGTAGTCAGGTACGGCGTGAGTCACGCGAGCCTGATGGAGCTTCGCCTTTAACATAATCAAATTCATAGCAGTCCCCTTAAAGCATTAGGTCGGTTGCGATGTAGATAGGCACACAAACTAATTTCTGAGTCTTTTCGTACGAAAATAAAACGCCCCGGCTGGGTGCCAAGGCGTAACTTAGGCGAGCATTTTACGTATCTGTCATTAAATTGAAATCAAAAACGGCCATTAAGTTTCAGATTTTTAATGCTTTTACAGCTCAACGGTAATGTTGTCGATAAGCCTTGCTTTTCCTAAAAAGGCTGCTGCCAATATCACCAGGTGCTTGTCGTTCTCTTCAGCCGGTTCCAGGTCTATCTGTCGGCTGATATTGAAGTAATCTGGCGTCATACCGGCATTGTGCAGTGCCTCTTTGGCATGCCGGATAATCTGATCAAAGCTGTCTTTGCCCGCGCGGATATCTTCAGCGGCCTTTTGCAGGGTGGCGTACAGCGTGGGTGCAATTTCCCGCTCATTGGCTGTCAGGTAGTTATTGCGTGAGCTATGTGCCAGGCCATCTTCAGCGCGACCGGTGTTTACCCCCACAATTTTGATGGGCAGGAACAGGTTCTCGACCATCATCTCGATCACGCGGAACTGCTGGAAGTCTTTCAGTCCAAATATTGCGACATCCGGCTGCACCTGGTTAAACAGCTTAAGAACAATAGTTGCTACGCCGGTAAAATGCCCCGGGCGGCTGGCACCACAGTGCAGCTTGGTAATGCGGTTTACCTGAACCCTTGTGAGGTCTGGCTCTGGGTACATTATTGTGGCGTTTGGCAGGTAGAGCAGGTTGCAGCCATCTTCAATGAGATGTTTTTTATCTGCTTCCAGCGTTTTGGGGTAGTTGTCGATGTCTTCGTTTTCACCAAACTGAGTGGGGTTTACAAAGATTGAAGCCACCACAAAATCTGCGTGCTCTCGGGCTTTTTTAATCAGGCTTAAGTGGCCGTGATGTAAGTTTCCCATGGTGGGGACGAAAGCAACCGTTTTGCCCTGCGCTTTTACTTCCGCAAGAGCTGATCGTAAATCGACCAGATTAGAAACAACCTGCATATTGATTACCTGAATGCCTTAAAATTAATAAACTGTAAGCCAGAGGCGTTTATTCGAAGCCGTGCTCTTTTGAAGGGAAGGTTTTCGCTTTAACTTCCTGAATATAGGCAGTGACGGCGGCTTCGTAATTGCCATGCACCTGCATGTAGTTCTTCACGAACTTCGGCAGGCGATGCTGTGTTAGGCCCAGCATGTCGTAGCAGACCAGTACCTGGCCATCGGTATCATTACCCGCACCAATGCCAATAACGGGTACCGGAACGGCCTCGGTGATTGCTTTGCCAAGATCAGAAGGGACGCACTCCAGCAGAATAAAGTCTGCTCCGGCTTCAGCAACCGCCACGGCTTCATTAATCATGGCTTTTGCTGCGTCGTCTTCGCGGCCCTGAACCTTGTAGCCGCCGAACTTATTGACCGACTGTGGCGTTAGGCCCATGTGTACACAGCTGGGAATGCCCATGCGGCTCATGGCAGTAACGGATTCACACAACCAGGCACCACCTTCCAGTTTTACCATGTGAGCACCGGCCTGCATCAGTTTTCCGGCGGTATCGAGGCACTGTTCAACGGTGCCATAAGAGTTAAATGGCATATCGGCAACGAGCAGGGCGCCTTTGTTGCCGCGGGCTACGGCCTGAACGTGGTAAACCATTTCGTCAACACTGACAGGCAGGGTAGATTCCTGGCCCTGTACGACCATGCCCAGTGAGTCCCCAATAAGGAGGGTTTCAACACCGAGACCGGACAGCAGGCTGGAGAAGGTAGCATCGTAGGCGGTCAACATTGTAAATTTCTCGCCGTTTGCGGCCATCGCTTTAATGGCTGGAACTGTGATAGCTTTTGGCATAATCATCGTGCTCTTATTGATTTGGGCGAATGGTTGCCATTTGCTCTAAATAAGTCAAGGGAGCTGGGTCATTCAACCTGAACACACGGTAAGAATTCGTTACCCGTTGGTGAAAGGCTCAATGGCCTGATCATCAATTCCGGTCAACAAGGCGCTCAGGCTTGAGCCCTGTAATTTAAAATCGGCGTTTAAATCAATCAGTGGCTGCAGAACGAAGGCGCGCAGATGTGCCCGCGGGTGCGGAACGCTGAGCTTTTCTTCATTGCTGCTGAAGCCTTCATACCAGATGATGTCGAGATCAAGAGTGCGGGCACCCCAGCGAACTTCCCGAACCCGGCCATTATCTGTTTCGATAGCCTGTAAATGGGTCAGTAGCGCTTCAGGGGTTAGCTCTGTCAATAGCAGACAGGCTGCGTTTATATAGTCTGGCTGGTCTTTAGGGCCGCCAACAGGGGCTGTTTTATACCAGGGCGATACCTGTTGCAGTTCTGTTGCCGGTAGGCCGGCAAGCCGGGTGATGGCTTGCTGGATATAGTCTGAAGGTACGCCCAGGTTGCTGCCCAGAGCAACATAGACCTTGTTCATGATTGTTCAGTAGGCTTTTTATTGCGCGGGCGTCGGCGTTTACGCTTCTGCATTTGGTCACTGCGCAGATTATTAACCAGTTTAGCGCGCTGATCTGGGTGGGCTTCCTGATAGTTGGTCCACCATTGCCCCAATCCGTTGAGGTTTTCACCGGATTCTTCCCGCAGCAGAACGAAATCATAGGCCGCACGGAAGCGTGGATGCCCCACCAGCTGTTCAGCTCGTTTTACACTGCGCTTCGGCAGTCGTAGCTGCAGCTCCCAAATTTCTTTCATCGGTAGTGAGAAGCGCTTGGGAATAGCAATAGTCTTAACCTGACGTTCCAGAACCTGGCCCATGGCTTTGTGCCAGCCGGGCATTTCCGGTGAGCCCATATCCATGTTGTGCTCGGCTTGCTGGCGAACAGCTGGCCAAAGCAGCGCGGCATACAGGAAGGCCGGTGTGACTGGTTTGCCGGCATTGATGCGCTTGTCGGTATTGATCAGTGCTTTTTCGATAAAGGTATCGAAGTGCTGGTCGCTCTGCGTTTGCAGCACTTGGTGAGTCAGCGGAAGTAAAGGCTCAACCAGCTCGTATTTCTGCATTAATCGCCAGGTTTCCAGACCCTTGCCACTCATCAGCAGCTTGATTACTTCATCAAACAGGCGTGCCGGAGCAATGTGCGTCAACAGTGGAGCCTGTTCACGAATGGGCTTTTCAGTTTTTGGCTCAATGGTGAAATCGAGTTTCGCTGCAAAGCGAACCGCCCGCAGCATGCGAACCGGGTCTTCACGGTAACGGGTTTCCGGGTCACCAATAATGCGGATCTTCTTCTCAGCCAAGTCTTTCATACCCTGCGGGTAAGCACGAATCGAAAAATTCTTCGGCGTGTAGTACATGGCGTTTATGGTGAAGTCGCGACGCTTGGCGTCATCTTCCAGCGTGCCGTAGACGTTATCTCGCAGCAGCAGGCCCTCAGAGGATTGCTTCTGGTCGGAATGGTCCTCGTTGGCTTCGCCACGGAAGGTGGTGACTTCAATAATTTCGCGGCCAAAGGTGACGTGAACGATGCGGAAGCGGCGGCCAATAATGCGCGAGTTACTGAATAACTTGCGTATGTTTTCAGGTGTTGCATTGGTCGCAACATCGAAATCTTTTGGCGTGAATCCAAGCTGAATATCACGGACGCAGCCGCCGACGAGGTAGGCCTCGTAGCCGGAGTTCTGAAGTCGATACAGTACCTTTAAGGCGTTGTGGCTGACCTTCTTGCGTGAGACCTGATGGTCATCGCGCTCGACTTCAATGAGTTTGCTATGTTGCTCTGGCTGATTCAGCCAGCGTTTAATCCATTTAACGACCATGAACCTGAGAATCTGAAAGGGAGAATAAAAGAAGCGCGCAGTTTATAGAACTTCGCTCTAGGGTGCTACTTTTGTCAGAAATGATTGGTCTATCAGGGAGTGCTGAATGTGCAAGAGAGGAGCCAGCCGGTGAATTCACCGGCCGTAACAGCACTTTCTGCAGGGGACGTAGAGCTTATTATTCTTGTTTCTTATTTTTATTTTTCATATTGCTCAATATAAGCTGCCCCTTATTTTTGTTTTTAGGCGGGGCTGCCATTCTACTAGGTTGCCCGGTTTTTGTTTTTGTTGGTGGGCTGACCTGCGTTTGCATATTAGTAATAGCATGTGCTGTGCCAACTGATAAAAGTCCTTATATATCAATAGCTTAAGACTATTTGGTTAAAAAGTGAACAGTTGTGTTACCTGCTGCTGTTACCGAACATCTCAGTAACGTTACTGGGCAACACGATTGTTACGAATGTAAGGATTAGATGTGGGAATAGTAAATGTAAGAGCCGGAAAATTGGCGCAATAGGGCGGTGTTACCGGCAGTTGTTACTGCCGGGTGTTATTGCATCTATGAAACGTTACTGATGCGGCTGTGTGCACAGCCTGAAGGGCGGGTGTTAGCGGCTGGCTGCTTTTTTAGGGCGGGGAATGCCGAGGCGTTGCCTTCTTTCCCACAGGCACTTGCGGCTGATTCCCAGTTTTTGAGCCAGTTCGGTTTCTGACATGGCATCCTGATGTTCAATCACAAAGTGATGGAAATAACTTTCCAGCGACAGGTCATCGGCCTCAGAGGAGGGCTGCGGCTCCGCATCTTTGGCATCGATCGGGGTAACCGCCGCAGAGTGCGGCGTGGTCAGTGTTGCCGGAATCTCCCAGTCATCCTGAGAAATACCCAGGTCACCGCTGTGTACCCGGCCGTCATCTGAAAGAATGATGGCGCGCTGAACGGCGTTCTCCAGCTCACGAATGTTACCCGGCCAATCGTATCTCATCATTAACTTACGGGAATTGGAGGTCAGGCGAAGAATTTTATCGAGTTTCATGCGGCGGCAGTGCTTGGAAACCAGGTGCTCGGCAATATCGATAACGTCTTCCATGCGATCGCGCAGCGGCGGCAGGGCAATCTCAATGACCTGAAGGCGATAATAAAGGTCTTCACGGAACAGGCCTTCTTTGACCAGCTTCTTTAGGTTTCGGTGGGTTGCTGCAACCAAGCGAACATCAACCTTGCGGGCATGCACAGAACCAACCCGGCGTACTTCGTTTTCCTGCAGAACACGAAGCAGGCGCGCCTGAGCTTCCATCGGCAGTTCGCCAATCTCATCGAGAAACAGAGTGCCGCCTTCAGCGGCTTCAACCAGGCCTTGCCTTGCTGTGCTGGCGCCGGTGAAGGAGCCTTTCTCATGGCCGAAAAGCTCGGATTCAATCAGGCTTTCAGGGATAGCGGCACAGTTTACACAGATGAGCGGGTGATCTTTGCGCAAGCTGTGTTGGTGTATTGCGCGGGCAGCCAGTTCTTTACCAGTGCCTGACTCGCCCTGAATAAGTACCGTGATGTCTGCCGGTGCTACCCGAAGAATCCTTCGGTAAAGGTTTTGCATTGGCTCGCAACTGCCGACCATATCGCCAAGGGCTGCGCGCTTGCCGTCCTCTTCAAGGAAGACTTCCTTTTCGCTGTTGTCGGCCTCTTCTTCGGTTATTTCTTCATCCGGGGCATTTGCCCGGTTGCGGGCTTCTTCAATAATTCGCCGAACGGTGCGGATCATATCTTCATGGTCGAACGGCTTGGCGATGTAATCGACGGCCCCCATTTTCATGGCGTCTACAGCGGAGCGCATGCTGGCGTAGCTGGTCATGATCAATACGGGGGTGTTGGCTGCGGCAGTGATTAGGTCGGTGCCCGGTGCGCCCGGCAGGCGCAGGTCTGAGATGATCAGGTCGAAGCTGTCCAGATCGTTTTGGCTGGCTTCGGTAACAGATTCGGCTTCAGTTACCCGGTATTTATTACGCTCGAGTAATCGTTTTAATGCAGACCGAATAATGCTTTCGTCTTCAACGATTAAAATGTCACCCATCTGTACCCCCAAAGCCATTTATTAAGCTGATATCTATTACCCGTTGTCACCCGTGATAGTTTAGGTGTTACCCGAGGTAACAGATGTGTGTAAGGGTAACCGAATCGTAAATTGTGTGCCAATACCTTCGAGTAAATAAACCGGTGAGCGGGCACTGATGTGGCCATAGTGCTCTTCAACGATGGTGTAAGACAAAAACAGCCCCAAACCGGTACCTTTACCCACTTCCTTGGTGGTGAAGAACGGGTCAAAAATGTGGTCCATAACGTCTTCTTTAATGCCGGCTCCGCGGTCGGTTACGGTAATGCTCAGGGTTTCACGCTTAGGTTCGATAACCGCATCAACAATCACTTTTTCATACGGAGGGCTGGCATCACGGGCGTTTCCGAGCAGGTTGATAAAGACCTGGGCCAGGCGCTGAGGCTCGCAGATGACTTCAAACTGCTCCGGCACTTCGTTGACGAAGATAATCTGTTTTTCATCGCGGGAAAGAGAGAGCAGGTCGATGGCATCCTGAACAATGCGCGCAAGCGAATGCGGGTGGTGCTCGGTCTTGTTGTTTTGCCCGGAGTGAGAAAAATTCACCAGTGACTGTACAATTTTTGTTACACGGTCGGCCTGCAGGCGAATTTGCTCGCCAATTTCGACAACCTCTTCCGGGCTCTCGGTATATTTTAAATCCTGTGCCAGGCAATCGATGCCGGTAATGGGGTTGCCAATCTCATGCGCAATGCCCGCAGCCAGCTGGCCGATAGAGGCCAGACGCTCTGAATGCACCAGCTCGGATTCCAGCCGCTTATATTCGGTTTCATCCTCCAGCAGCAGAATAATACCTTCATTGAGCTCGGTACTGGTTTTACCGAAGCGGGTTTTATGCAGGCTGAACCACTTTTTATTGCGTGGATCTTCCGGGTCTTCCTGTTCAATAGTGATTTTCTCTTCCGAACCGCCAATGAAGCTGTCCAGCAGGTCGTACCATTGCCCGGGAAGGGATTCGACTCTGGCACCAATGGCCTGTTCTTCGCGAATGCCGGTCAGGTCGGTCATCACCTGGTTCCACAGCAGGATTTCACCGTCTGAGGTGAGTGAGCACACACCAATTGGCAGTCGATACAGTGTTTCGCGGTGGTGACGGCGCAGCCGGTCGAGCTCTGCTGCCATACCAGAAAGCTGGAAATGATAGTTGTCTAGATTCTGTTCCAGAAAGTGGATGTCTTCACTGCGGATGGCCTCAACCTTCTCGTAAGGCAGGTAGCGTGAAACAGTGGCCTGCGCTACCGATGGCCCCATCATGCCGGAAAGGTTCGCTTCAATGGTGTCGCGCAGCCGGCGCAGGGCGTAGGGGCGGTATTCGCTGAGGTCCAACCGCAGTTTGGCAAGAGCCCGGTTGACTTCACGTTCAGCCATGACCTGACCCAGCGGCTTGGTGAGTGATTCGACAAATTCGCGCGCGTTCTTGGCCTTCAGCGGCAGGCGCTGACGGCGGTCAACGCGGCTGATCACACAGATTTCCGCGGCACTCTGTTCCTCTAAGGAAGACTTGGTCAGCAGGGCAGTCACAACAAAGGCGATTGAGTTAAGGCTGATGGAATAGAGCACCACCTGTGTCCAGCTGTTGCCGTCCAGAGCAAACTGCAGTGGTAAGCGCGTGACCAGTGACAGGCTGTCGCTCAGAACCGGCCACAGCTGCAGGATAAACCAGGATGCCAGGCCAACGGAAACGCCGACAATAAAGGCCTTGTGGTTTGCCCGGCTCCAGAACAGCAGTCCGACCAGGCCGGGCGTCATCTGCAACAGGCCGGTGTAAGAGGTAATCAGCAGAGTCGACTGGTTATGGACCTGATTGAGGAATACATAAAAGCCAAAAATGCAGACAAAAACGGTGGCGATGAGCATGCGCCGCACCCAGATCAGCCAGCGGTAGATGTCGGTATCCATGGTGGGCTTGTTAAATGGCAGTACCACATGGTTGAGCAGCATGCTGGACATAGACAGCGAGGCAATCACGGTAACACCGGAGGCGGCAGACAACCCGCCGAAGAACGTCAGCCAGACCAGGGCCGGGCTTTCCAGGGAAAGGCCGACGGCCAGCGTGAAGTATTCCGGGCTCAGGCTAGAGCCGGAATGAATGCCGGCCCACATGATCGGCAACACCGGTAGCGCCATCAAAAACAGGTAGAGCGGGGCAGCCCAGGTAATGTACTGCATTCTTCGTGGCTGGGAGCTTTCGCGGAACAGAATCTGGAACAGGTGCGGCAGCACCAGAGGGGCCGTTACAAACAGCAGCAACAGCGAGAACCACTGCATCGGGTTGAGGAAATTATCCTGCAGCAGATTTTTGGGGGCTGCCTGCGCCCATTGCTGCATCGGGCCGATACCGCCGCCAATTTCACCCACCGCCACAGCGCCGATCACCAGAAGAATGACCAGCTTAATCAGGGCTTCAATGGCCAGAGCAAAGATCAGCCCGCGGTGCTTTTCGCTGGGCTTGATGCTGCGGGTGCCAAACAGGATGGTAACGTACAGCAGAATACCACTGATGATGAGGGCAATAGAGCGGGTATGGGCTTCCGGGTCGAGTATGGTAATAACGTCTGTAATCGCCTGAATCTGCATGGCCAGCAGTGGCAAAACTGCGAAGAAGACGCCGGTTGCGGTGATCAGGCCAACCCAGCGCGAACGGTAGCGGAAGGCGAAGAGGTCGGCCAGCGAGGAAAGCTGGTAATTCTTCGCCAGATTAAACAGCGGCCGTATGATGATCGCCGAGAACAGCAGCAGTATGGAAAGCCCCAGATAAAAGGCCAGATAACCGTGCTGGATTTCATAGGCCATGCCCACAGCGCCATAGAATGTCCACGAGCTGCAGCACACCCCAAAGGCCAGAATGTAGACCAGCGGATGCTTCAGCGCCTGATCCGGAATCTTACCCTTTTCAGCAAAGTAGGCCGTTAAAAATAGCGCGCCAATGTACAGAACGGTTGCAAGTACCAGGTAACCCCAATCGAATGTCATCAGTACTCGCCTCTGGAGCGCTCAACCAGAGCATTCACGACTATTCCGATGAGCCAGAGTACAAAGGGTATGTACCAGTAGGTTCTCGAGTCGAACCATGTCAGGGAAAACGGCAATACGATGTAGAGCGGTAAAATAATCAGCTTAATAAACATGAGCGGGCAGGGGGCCGAAATAACAAAGCCAGCAGTTTACCGTGCTGGCTGGAGAATAAGAAGAATGATTCAGGCCGGAACGGGCCGGCCAATGCACCCTTAACTGATCGGTGTCAGGTTGGGTCTGCGAAAGTTTTCTGAATTTGGATGATCTCTTCAATGTTATCAAACAGGATGTCGACCAGATTCGGGTCAAAATGCAGGCCGCGCTGCAGCTGGAAGTATTCTTCTACCTCCTTGATCGGCCAGGCCTCTTTGTATACACGCGCACTGCACAGAGCATCAAAGACATCGGCTATGGCAGTAATCCGCCCGGCTATGCTGATCTCTTCGCCCTTTTTACCATATGGGTAACCGGTGCCATCCCAGCGTTCATGATGGTTCAGGGCAATTTCTGCACCCAGCTTCAGTAGTGGTTTATCGGAAGATTCGAGCATGTCGTGGCCAACTTCGGCGTGGGACTTCATGATCGCCCACTCGTCGGAATCGAGCTTGTCAGCCTTATTAAGAATTGAATCCGGGATGGCGATCTTGCCCAGGTCGTGCAGGGGCGCCGCCTCTTTGATGGCTAATGCCTCTTCACTGGGCAGGCCGGATTTCTCAGCCAGAATGCTGCTGATTTCAGCCACCCGGCGCAAATGGTAGCCGGTCTCTTTGGAGCGATGCTCTACGGCGTCGCCCAGCATGTAGACAATTTCGCGCTGGCTTTCTTCCAGCAGGGTGCGCAGGGAGATGTTCTCAAAAGACGTCAGGGCGTTGCGGCAGAACATATGCAGCAGGTGGCTTTCCAACTCGTTGCGTGTTTTCAGATCGCGCAGGAACAGCACGCCGGTATGGTTATTGGCCGAGCGGTAGATGCAGATAAAGCCGCTCTTGCTCATGCGGCTGCTGAAGCCAACGCCCGGGTCTTTTAATAGTTCTTTGCAGTCATTCGGAATGACAGACAGTGCATCGGTGGTTTCCTGGTTTGCGTACTCTCCGGTGCCGGCAATTACTTTCAGTTCGCCGGCGTGGCGGAAGGCGGCTACGCCATTGTTTTTCGCGTAGAAGGCATCTTCTTCCGGGGATAACACAGCAGAGATTTGCTCGAGAATACCCTTGGCGAAATCCTTCAGATAGGTTCGTTGCTGCAGCTGGGTGGAGCTTTCCAGGATACGCTCCAGACCCATGCGGGAGCGATCCAGCGCGACAATATCGCGATAGCTGCGCAGGCAGGAGTACATCAGCGTATGCAGCTTGCCGCGGGTAAGCTCGGTTTTTTCTTTGTAATCGTTAATGTCGTATTCGGCAATGATGGTTTCTTCCGGTGCCTGACCGGGTTGGCCGGTGCGCAGCACAATGCGCACGAACATATTCTTAAGCTCGGAACGAATGGCGCTGGCGGTATCCAGCCCGGCGTGCTCGGTTTCCATGACGACATCCAGCAGACACACGGCAACATCCGGGTTTTCCATCAGTACTTCCTGACCTTCTTTACCGGTGTAGGCATGAAGAAATAACAGTGGCCGGTCATCAAAGGTAAAGTTTCTTAGCGCCAGCTTGGTAATGCTGTGAACTTCTTCGTCATCATCTACGATCAACACCTTCCACGGACGAACCTTAACTGTCTCGGTCTGTGGCTTCGGTTCTTCGGCGAAAATTAATTCATCAGTCATCGAGCTGTTCCTGCGTATTAGACACGTTTTCAGAGATCTTCAGCGACATTCTTACCTGAATTCCTTGTCCAGGCTGACTCTTTGTCTCTATGTTTCCATTTAGTTTAGACGTAACCAGGTTATACACAATATTCATTCCCAGCCCGCTGCCACCATCGGAGCGGCGGGTAGTATAGAACGGGTCGTAGATTTTTCTTAGGGTAATTTCATCCATGCCGGCGCCATCGTCACTGTAAAGCAGAATTAACCGGTTGTTGCGGATTTCAGCCTGCAGGTGAATGTCGCCTGGCTTGTGGCCACCATCGTAGCCATGTGTGATCGAGTTCATGATCAGGTTGGTGTAGATTTGGGCCAGGCTGCCGGGCGCAACGTTCATCTGAATGTCATCCGGAATATCGTTGTGTACCCTAATCTGCGTGCTCTTGATTCTTGGCCGCAACGATAACAGCACTTCATTAATGTAGGCGCGTAGGTTGATGTTTCGCTGCTCTTCGCTGGATTGGTCAACGGCGACCAGTTTAAAGGATTTAATCAGTGAAGCGGCACGATGCAGGTTGTTGGTAAGCAGTGACTCTGTTTCCAGGCTGCCTTTTACGAAGTTTTCGAAGCCGGATTTGGTTAGGGTATTGTCGTCCAGCGCCTTGCTGGTGATGCGCAATTCTTCTTTCAGGTGGCTGGCCGCCGTAATGGCAATACCCAGCGGCGTGTTCACCTCATGGGCAATACCACTGACCAGCGTACCCAGTGAGGCCATCTTCTCATTCTGTATCAACTCCTGCTGCGCCTTTCTCAGCTGATCCAGTGAGTCCTGCAGATTAGCGTTGGAGGTACGCAGTTCAGAGGTTCTTTCCAGTACCGTCTGCTCCAGTTCAAAGCGGTATTCGGTGAGGTTGCGGTCGCGTTCGACCAACTCAAGCCTCTGTTGATTGAAGACATTATAGAGCCGGCCGATTTCGTCTTCGCGATTGGCCAACAACCGGTTTTCCGCCTGAACCTCCGAGCTCAGGCTGGTGGCAAGTTTGTGCACATGCTCGGTGAACATTTCCAGCGGTTTAGCGATGGTGTTACGGATCATCAGGTAAAACAGCATCTGCAGCATGACAATGATCAGAAAGGTGGCGCTCAGAGTCAGCTTTGTCAGCTGTTCAACCGGCTGCTTAACCAGCTGGTTATCGCTGACGATCTGCAGGGTGCCAATGTTGAACAGCTCCTGAGAGCTATTTTGCGATTCAACGATCAGCGGAATGATATAAATAAGCGAGTCCTGCTCTTCTATCTGAACGATATCGCGAATTTTCGGGTTGATGATGTCGGTGTTGGTCAAATCACCGTTACGGTAGGAAAACAGTGCCGAGTGATCATTCAGCGCCACGCCGGAAATATAGGGGTCGCGCAGAATGGCATCGGCGGCTTCGGTGGCGGCTTCTTCGTTAAAAACCCAGAGCGATTGCGAAACGATATCCACCAGGTTTTCGATCGCGGCTTCAATATTACTGACCCGTGTGCGTTCGAATACCTTCTGCAAAGCCATGTACTGGATTGCAACAGACAGCATCAGCGCGGCAAGAACGCTGCTGGCAATGTAAACCATTAGCCGGCGGGCTAAGTGTTGGTTCATTCCGAACATAGAGGCTCTGGGCATTTTTGAATATTAAATCATTCTAGCGTAACCGTTGGTAAATGCAGTGTGCACTTTTTAAAAAGTTTCGAGCGCTGCCATTGCCCGGTTGCCTGGCTGAGCATTTCAAGCGGTGGTGCGGGCTCTGCTTCTATTTCCAACAGCTGAAAAACCTGCATCAGGTTTTGTTGTGCGCGGTCATCGTTAACCGCCGCTGCAAGGTTTTGTTTGCTTAATTTTTGGTCGCTACCGGCTGAGTGAATGACTGCGAAATGCCCGTATTCAGGGTAACTTTGCTCGAAGCCACGATACAGCTCACGCTGCCAGTAGGTTGAGTCCATCAGGTCGATGCCGCGGATGATATGACTGATGTTATCAGCGATATCGTCACAGACAACAGCCAGCTGATAGGCAAAGAGTTTATCCCGACGGCGAACGACAACATCGCCATATTGCTGCTTTATATTGGCGTGCTGTGTGCCCTGGAATAGATCGTCAAAGCAGTCCTGTTCGCTGGTAACGGCCAGGCGAATGGCGCTGTCCGGCATGGGGCTAAGGTTATCTCTGCAGGTTCCCGGGTATACGGCCAGACCGGCAAGGTCTTTTCGGCTGCAACGGCACCAGAACAGCCGCTGTCGCTGCTGCAGTACATTGAGGTTATGCAAATAGCGCTCGGTATTATTGGATTGATAGCTTTCGGTTTCGTCCCAGCCGAGCCCGTGCGCTTCCAGTGTTTTCAGAATGGCCGCAGCCGCACCGGGCTGCTCGCGTGGCGGGTCGATGTCTTCTATACGAACCAGCCACTGGCCCCCATGGGCACGGGCATCCAGATAACTGATAACGGCGGCAAACAGGGAGCCAAAATGCAACGGGCCACTGGGTGTTGGCGCAAAGCGCCCTCGGTAAGGAGTCACTGGTATAAACATTCATGTCGGTTAAGATAGGCGGATTTTAAGAATATCATTCAGCCAAGTGCAAATGCCGCTTGAATTTAAAGGAACATCTATGGCTCTTGCTTACCGTACCGAACACATTTCTCCTTTTTATGTTGTGCAGATTCTCTCTCAGGTCGAGCAGCTTGAGCGCGCCGGAAAAGACGTTATCCGGTTATTTGTTGGCGAGCCGGATTTCGACACGCCCCGGGCGATAGAAGAGGCCGCATTGGAGGCGTTGAAGAATCAGTCTCAGGGCTACCTGGCGAGTACCGGAATGGCCGAGTTAAAGCAGAAAATTGCTGAGCGCTATCAGCGCTGGCATGGTATCGAGCTTGACCCGGCGCGGGTGATCGTGACCCCCGGTGGCTCCACGGCGCTGCAGATGGCGTTTCTGGCCACACTGAACCCCGGTGATGAAGTGCTGCTGCCTGAGCCCGGTTATCCCTGCAATACCAACCTGTTGCACATGGTGAACGCTAAGGGTGTGCCGGTGAATCTGCAGCCGGAACAGGGAATGGCGCTGTCACTGGCTGCGCTGGAAGCCGCCATTACCGGGAAAACCAAAGCCATTCTGATTGCCTCGCCATCGAATCCATTAGGTTCGGTGATGAGCGTTGAGCAGTGGCGCGAGATCAGTGATTTTTGCGACAGCCACGGCCTGCAACTGTTTGCCGATGAGATCTATCACGGTATTACCTTTGAAGGGCTGGCACCGACGGCGCTGGAGGTGAATCAGAACGCCTGGATCACGCAGTCGTTTTCCAAGTTTTACGGTATGACCGGCTGGCGTCTGGGCTGGCTGGTGGCACCGGCTTACGCGGTGGATGCCTGTGAGCGCATTGCTCAGAATTTGTTTCTTTCCTCGCCGGCGTTATCCCAACAATGTGCATTGGCTGGCTTCGAACCGGAAGTGGAACAGCTGTGCTTCGACCGTGTGCATGAACTAAAAGCGCGTCGCGATTACCTGATGCAGGCGCTGCCGCCGCTGGGTCTGGACATTATGGCCAACCCGGATGGCGCTTTTTATCTGTATATCGATGTATCAAAGTATTCCGATAATGCGCTGCAGTTCTGCGAGCAGTTGCTGCTTGAAACCGGCGTAGCGGTAACGCCCGGCATCGATTTTGGTGGCCCGTGCCCGGAGACCAGCATTCGCCTGGCTTATACCGTAGGTGTTGAGCGCCTGCAGCAGGCGGTTGAACGAATGGCGCAGTATTTATCAACCCTGTCGTGATAGGTTCTGGCTATGCATAGACGACAGAATTTGACCCCATTGAAAAGAGGTTTTTATGTTTAAAGAGTGGGAGAAATCCCCCGCAGGTACCGCTTTTGAGCTCGATGAGTTCATCGCCACACTGAAATACAATGCCGACGGCTTAATTCCGGCAATTGCCCAGCAACACGATACCGGCGAAGTTCTGATGATGGCCTACATGAACGATAAGTCGATCCGGGAAACCTTACGTGAAGGTCAGGTGTGTTATTGGTCACGTTCGCGTCAAACCTATTGGCGCAAGGGTGAAAGCTCGGGCCATCGCCAGAAACTGGTTTCGATGCGAGCCGATTGCGATGGCGATACGCTGCTACTGTTGGTTGATCAGCAGGGCCCGGCCTGCCACACCAACCGCCGTAATTGCTTCTTTTTTGAGGTGGACGGCAACGGCGCAACGGTACTCAACGACGTCGATTCCGGCCTGTAACTGTTCAGTGATCATTGGCCTGAGTTACTTCAGGCGGATGTCATCCAGCAGCAGCTCGCGCGGTGCTTCCAGCGAGCCATAAAACAGCATCAGTCGGTACATGTGCGACAGGTCCATTTCCCGCTCGGCTGGTGCGGCTTTAATCACTGCCAGTGGAATGCTGATTCTGTTCCAACCCGGTTCGAGCGTGATCACAGTATTAAAGCGATCGTTGTATTCCTGCGTGCTGTGTTCATGCGTGACATCGTTCAGCCGCAGTATCAGCTCCTGTTGCGCCGGGTAGGGGTTGTACAGGCGCATGCTGAACAGCTTGTAATGGCTCCAGTCCTGCAGCATGGAATCAAAATAAACACCGGAATACTTTTTCGCCGGAAAGGTGATTTTGGCGACCTGATTCTGACGGTCTTCGGTATCTGCAACCCGCTCAATTTCACCCAGCCATTGGCGCAGCGTGACCGCCTGTTGAAAGTCTTCAATGACCGGTGCCTGTCGTTGCAGCAGGTAATCGCTGTGCAGTGCTTTAGCGAAGCCGCTGAGGTCAAACACCAGGAAGGCGGTCAGTGGAATGGCCAAAACCCATAAGCGTGGTGTTCGGTACAGAAGGGCCAGTGCTAAACCGAAGCCGGTCAGGTTTCTGAAGATGTCTTTTCCGCTGAGGCTGCGGCCTATGAGGCTTTGCAGTAGTTCAATACCTATGCTGGCAAGCAAGACCGAGAATATTATTTTCAGCGCGTGTTGCCGGGTGAGGTTTGCATTCAGGCTGTGCAGTGCAATGGCCAGCAAGGCGAAAAACAGGATATGGCCCAGATTCCAGGCATAGCGGAGGCTCGGCAGACTATAGGCAGCCGGCCCGCCAACAAAGAACAGGCTGGCCAGCAGTGCCAGAAGCAGGCAGAGGTAAAAGGTTTTACCTCTGAACCTGTTAGCTTTGCTTAACTCTGACACCTGATAACCGCA
Source organism: Reinekea marinisedimentorum (assembly GCF_004341165.1). Classification (GTDB taxonomy): domain Bacteria; phylum Pseudomonadota; class Gammaproteobacteria; order Pseudomonadales; family Natronospirillaceae; genus Reinekea; species Reinekea marinisedimentorum. Next base: position 57,664 of record NZ_SLZR01000005.1, on the reverse strand, counting down.
TCGACCAGCTTCGGTACTTCATGCTCTTTCAGGCCGGCAACATTGATTCGGCCGCCTTTAACGATGTAGATGCCGAAGTCTGCCTTCAGTTTTTCCAGCATTTCATCATCAAAGCCGGTCAGGGTGAACATGCCCTTGTGCTTTGCGAAGTAATCGAACTGATTGCTCTGTGTTTTCTGCTGGAACTCTTCAACCAGTGCAGAGCGTAAGCCGGTTACGCGGGCTGTCATCTCTTTCAGCTCTTGCTTCCACAGCGTGGTCAGCGCGTCATCCTGCAGAATCAGCTTAACCACACCCGCACCATGTGCCGGCGGCATAGAGTAAGAACCACGGGCCAGCTCGCACATTAGGGCGCGGGTGTTTAATGCCTGTTGTCGGCTGCTGGTAACCACCATGGCTGCACCGGTGCGCTCTCGGTAGAGACCGAAATTCTTCGAGCAGGAGGTGGAGATCAGCAGTTCCGGTACCTGATTGGCCAACAGGTGTAAGCCTTGGGCATCTTCATCCAGGCCATCGCCCAGGCCCTGATAGGCAATGTCTACAAAGGGCAGGAAACCGTTCTTGTTGGCAAGGTCGGCAATGCTCTGCCAGGCGTCCAGAGTGATATCGGCACCGCTTGGGTTATGGCAGCAGCCATGCAGCAACAGAACATCACCTTTGCCCAGCTCCGCAATCTTGGCAAGCATGGCCGTTTCGTCGACCAGTTTGGTCTCCGGGTTCAGGTAAGGGTAAGAGCGCACTTTCAGGCCGGCCCTTTCCATGATTGGCTGGTGGTTTACATAGCTTGGGTTGCTGATCCAGACGGTAGCGTCCGGTTGGGTTGCGGCGATCAGATCGGCCACGGCGCGCAGGGCACCGCTGGCACCGGGGGTGTGCAGTGTGGCTGCACGGTCAGCGGCTTTGGTTCCGCCAAGTAAAAAATGTTGCATCAGTTCGGTGTATTCCACATCGCCTACCAGGCCCTGATAAGCCTTGGTTGGTTCGGTTTCCAGCAGAATTTTCTGAGCTTCCATTACCGCTTTCATAATCGGTGTTTCACCAAGGTTATTGCGGTAAATACCAATCCCAAGGTCCATTTTTTCTGTACGTGGGTCGTTTGCGAATTCAGTCATCAGCGCAACAATGGAATCGCCCTTTTTGGCTGGAATGGTTTCGAACATGAAGGCTCCTAATACGATGTTTCGGGGAGGCGCAAGCATACAACTAAAGTTGCGTAAATTTCGAGACTGATCAGTGAAATAGCCGGGCATCGGGTGCAAAGGTTGCCTTTACACACTACAATGCGCCGCCTTTCAGTTTGTACACCGAGGTTAACGATGACAGCGCCAGACAGAGACTCCATTCAAACGTGGATCGAAGAGTTAGGTTACGACAGTTATATCTGTCCTAACTGCGAGGGTGTGCACCTGTCGGTCTGGGAAGAAAAGAAAGCGGTTCTGGAAGCGCGCTGCTTTGTAGAATCGGACCGCTGTGCCATGCTGGTGGAGATTGGTATTCGCTCCTCTGCGGTTCTGCCGCTTCAGGGCGCTATTCACTTTATGAACTTCGACTTCAGTCTGATCAAAGTCATGCTCTCCATGACCGACTTCGACGTACCACGCCTGCTGTTAACCCACGCACTGCCTTCAGAACACCTAACCGAAGAGCTGTTTAAAGACTGGCTGCCAAAATTGCTGGCTGAGATGGATACCATCTATGCTCAGCTGGAAGATATGGATGTACTGTTTGTATCGGAAATTGAGCAGGCTGAAAACATGGATGAACAGCTGCATTGATTTTCGCAGTGCCCTAACGCTCGCCAAATTGCCAACTATACTGATTTTACAGTCATTCAAGTGAACGGTTGAATCCTGCCGCAGGCACTGATCACAGGCGATTCTCTATAGGTGGTGTTATGAAGAGCTGGGGACAAGTCATTGTTTCTCTCGTTTTGGTCTTGCTTGTTAAAACTGCGTTTGCAGAAACCTTCATTGCCCATTGCCGGCATTCGCCACCGGAAATGATCGTGGTTGACGGTGACTGCTCAGGCATCGTCCCTGAAATGCTGGTCGATATTCTTGCGGAGCTTAATCACGACGTTAAGTGGCTGGAAATTCCATTTCCCAGAAGCCTGGCTGAGGCTAAGTTGGCCAATGTTGATATTCTGATCCGGCATTCCATGACTGATCAGCGCCGCGGTTTTTTGGACGGCCATGTGTATGGCGATTTCGAGCGAGTTATCGAGTATTTCCTGGCACCCAATTTTGAATCTGATATCACCAGCCCGGAAGATTTAAAAACCGTTAATATCGGTGCGCTGCGATACTATTATTATTCCACTCAGTTTCATGCGTTAGACCCCGACAGCATCACCTGGGTGACGGAAACCCCGCAGTTGATAAAAATGCTGAGAGCCAGTCGGGTTGATGCCGTCATTACGTCAAAGCGCCACGCTGCAGATCTGTACCGCAGTGAGTTCAGGAAGGCCTCCTATAGCGAACAATTTACCAACCCACTTTATATCAGCTTTGCAAAGGCCTCGCCTAAGTCGGTATATCAGGATGAAATTGCAGAGGTGCTGCTTGAGTACCGCAAGAGCGGCAGGGTTGATCAGTACTTTATCAGCTATGGTATGGAACCGCCGGTGCAGGTTTTTGACTAATTAAGTAGTGAAAGGCAGTGGCTTTGCTGCCTGACCAACCCTCGATGATCGAGGTCCTTTCCGAGCCATCTCTTTGTAAAAATCTTTAAGTATTGAATTTAAACAACGGATGACTGTTTAGATGTCTGACAGACAAGACTCTCCAGTCAGGCTTGAGTTACACAATTGCATCGCTTTCATTTGCAGCGACCAGAACTTAACGGATTCCGGTGTCAGGTTTCCGCGCCAGGATTTCTGGATAAGATAAAAGTTTTCCTCACCCTGTATTGCTTTAAACAGCGTCATTTTGGGTGTGCTGGGATGACTGGTGTGGCAGGTTTGCAGCCAAAAATAGCTGGTGTAGCCATTCTCGACCGTTTCAATCGCGGGCTTTGTACTTACCTGAGGGCAGGCCAGTGCCCAGGACTTATTTAAGTTTTGTATGAACGCTTCCACGCTGACATCAATGCCGCCAGCGATGATTTCTGTTGAAAGAATTTCTTCCCAGCTGTTGATGTCCTGATCCTTTGGAATGACTTCTTTAATTGACATGTTGTCCTGCTGGACGAAGGTGACCTCATGCCAGTCCTGAGGAATTTGCTGGATTAATACTTCGTTTTCGATGCTGCCGGTCTGCCCGCTGGGTGCCGCTGCACAGCTCAGAACCAGGAGCGATACCAGACAAATAGTAAGATAGTTTTTCATCGAAACCTCAGCTTATGAAGGGGGATTTAAAGTGCGATTGCGCTGAATAGTAACACGCTGAGCAAACCCTGCAGTGTGACTCGGTATGTAAATCGAAAGTAAGTGATGGGTTTTATAGCAAGTTTAAATTGAATACGGCGCAGTTAAATTTTTGAGCCGCATTTGGTTTACACCTTACCCCGTCACTATGAACACTATTCACGCTGACCTGACGCTATTACTTGTATTTATAAAGCAATTCTTTTGGAATATGGCAGTAGTCATCCGGGCAGCGGGTTAATCTGTCCTGATGCTCATCCGCGCTCTTTACAAACCGGGTGAGCGGCAACACTTCGACAGCAATTTTATCGGCGTCTGCCCGGTTGCTGATAAACTCGATGGCAATTTTCAGGTGCTCAGGGTTTTTGCTGTAGATGCCGGTGCGGTACTTCTCGCCGACGTCTTCGCCCTGTTTGTTAAGGCTGTAAGGGTCGATCACCTCAAACAGGTAGGCGATCAGTTTGTCTAACGAGACGATGCTGGAATCGAACAGGGTTTTTACACACTCGGTGTAGCCATCATATTCGCCCTCTAATTTATTTGTTTTACCGTTAGCGCGCCCGGCTTCTGTCGATACAACGCCCGGTAGGTTTTTTACATACTCCTGAACGCCCCACAGGCAGCCTCCGGCAAAATAAACTTCTTCAAGCATTGGTCTTTCCACGCATCAAAATATCACTGCAATATACACGGCCATTTTAAAATGGCCATGGTCAATTTGCAGTGAGCTTACGTTCAGCGACTACGGCTGAAGTGCTTTGGAATAGCTAACTTTAATTGCGCATATAAGGGCGATTGCCGCGCAAACGAAAAAGATGCCTTGCGATGACAGCGGTATAAAAGATAAAGCCGATGTTAAAAATTGGCCAATAAAAACCGCCATGGCAAAGTAAGAAAGGTTGCGGCCGCGGTTCCTTTCTGTGCTGCGCTCAACCATCGAGTGGTTCAGCAGTGGAATGGAAAACCCAAACCCTATGCCGGTAATCACAGCGGCCAGAATAATGACCGGCACTGCTGTACTTAAACCAAACAGCGCATGCGCAATCGCGAAGCAAATGAAGGCTGTCGCCAGTGTCGTACTTTCATTAGTTTGTGTGATCATTCTGGGCATCAACATGGCAGCAATCACCGCCATAAACGAGATGAATGCCAGGAAGTAACCCACCTGAGCTTCGCTGAAGCCCACCGTACCCAGGTGTCCGGGTAAGGAGACGAACATACTGTAGAAGGTTGCCATGGACAGCATTGCATACAGCAGCACCGATTTAACCGGTCTGCCCGATGAATGGCTGATAACCTTTTGCTGTTTGTCTGCGTTTTGCTGCTGTTTGGGAATGGTTGCCAGCGCCAATAACAGGATGACTGCAGCAAAACCATAAATCAGAAAGGGCGCACGCCAGTTCCATTCAGTGAGTAAGCCGCTGACGAAAAGAAAGATAACGCCACCCAGTTCTATCGCCATGCCCTGTTTGGCGATCATGCCGAGTCGCGCCTTGCCGCTGTACCATTGACTGATGAGTGCGGTACCGCTGGCCATGGCGCCGGCCGCAAAGCCGCCGAGAATTAACCGGTCCAGCATGATCAGCCAGCTTTGCGTTAAAAAAGCACCGCCGCTGCCAAAAATAAAATAGCCGCTCAGACTGAGCATCAGTGTACGCCGGGCGCCCCACTTATCAATCAACAGGCCGAACACCGGTGCAAGCAGAACCACGCCCAGTGCCGGCAGTGTAATCAGCAGTGCGGCATATTCGCTCATCCCCATCGCCTGAGAGATAGAACTGAGGCCTGGCGCTAGTACCGCACCGACCATAATCGTGAGAGTGGCAACCAGCAGAAGCGTGAAGCCGCCCAATCTGGAAATTGAAGTATCTGATGCGGATAAGCTGTTTGGCGTGGTTTGAGTCGCAATCGGCTGTGATAGCTGCATTCGTAGCCTCATTGTGTGCTGTGTTTTCAGGAGTTGCATCCGTGGGTATGCAAAGGGAGCGAGTTTCGCGGCTTAGAATAAGACGCACGGAAGATGGCGGATATGGCTTTTAATCGATGGTTTTTATCGAAAAAATCTATCGTAGAAGGGCGTGCTGCGGGCAGGGATAATACCCGTGCTTTTTAGAGGGTCTTTTGAAGAAAATCTGATAGCAGAATTAGTAAAGCGAGCGGTATGCCCGCTTTTTTAGTGGTCAAATATTCAGTTTAGATCAGGCAACGGCTTGCAGCGCAGCATCATAGTTGGGTTCATCGGCAATTTCAGCCACCAGTTCGGTATGAACGACTTTACCGGCTTCATCAATGACCACCACAGCGCGTGCACATAAGCCCAGTAGTGGACCATCTGCAATACCAACGCCGTAATCTGCCATGAAGCTTTCGGAGCGGAAGGCTGAGGCTGTTTTAACGTTTTCCAGGCCTTCAGCGCCACAGAAGCGGGCAAATGCGAATGGCAAATCCTGAGAAACGCACAGCACGACAACGTCATCACGCTCATTCATAGAGGCATTGAACTGGCGGGTGGACGCCGCACAGGTGCCGGTGTCTACACTTGGGAAAATATTCAGAATCAGTTTCTTACCTGAAAAGTCTGCAAGTGAAACCGGCGAGAGATCCGTACCAACCAAAGAAAATGACGGTGCGGTAGAACCAACCGGTGGTAATTCACCTGCAACGCTAACAGGGTTGCCTTGCAATGTAACTGTAGCCATTTTTCTGCCTTCCTATCGTGAGTTTGTTTTGAGTACCTCAACAGTATCGAGGCATTAATGAAAGTTTCAAGTTCGGCTTCAATAATCATACGAAATATGGCTAAAGGCTGGCCTTAAATGAATGGTTTAAATGTGTATAAAAAGTCGAACACAGATTTTTACTGATGTCCCTGATTCCAACCAGATGACTCAAATAACTGCTTCTTCTCACCTAAGGTGTCTGTTAATCGCCTAATGCTCAGGCAGGTAGTTTTTCAGTATTTCTGTGTAGCGGCCATTGGTGTAGATATGATTCATGCCTTTTTTAAAGGCTTCCTTCAGCACGGTATCTGTCTTACTGAAAATAAACGAAACAGGGTAGCTGAACATCGATTGTTCTGTCGCTGCAAATTCATCTTGCCGGCCGGGAAAGTTCTCCTGAATGATGTGCCAGCCGGTAAACTCTACTGCGATCGCCAGATCAATTCTGCCGGATTCCAGCATAAGAAAGTTTTGCTCAATTTCAGTTAGGTAGTGAACCTTTAGGTCGGCATCGGTTACCAGCTCGGTGGTCACGCTGCCCCTGACATTACCGATAGAGTAGTTGTTCAGCTCTTCAAGCTGTTGGTATTGAATGCCTTGCGGGAAGCGCTGCCTCTTGTAGAAGAAAACAAAGTTGAGATTGAGGATGTCAACACGATCAATAAGGTGGCCTCTACCTGCATGTTGAAACCATTTATCCAGACCGATTGTGGCGCGGTACTGGCCTTCGTTAAGCGACCAGACGCTTCTGGCCATTGGCATCGGGGTAAAGGTGGGTGTTAAGCCGCCAGCCGTGAGCGCCTCAGCTACGATGTCTGCCACCACACCTCTGCCGGTGTTTGCTGCGTAGTCGTAGTAGCTAATGGGAGGGTAGTCGATGATCGATACGGTTAGGCTGTCATCGGCAATAGCGAGCCGTTCTATAGAAAACAGCAGGGTGATTGCCAGTAACTGGCGGGCGATTACAACTTTTGCCATTGATTGACTGGGGACTCCAGAACAGGATGAGGGAAGTATAGTCGAATAAAGCAGGGTGCGGTGATCAAGCTAAAATATCTCATGTTCACTAAAAGCTGAGCGTTCAGTTGAGCAGGCTTTCCTTTTTGAGTCGGTCTTTTCTGGATTTTCTCAGGTGTGATTTTGTGCGCTGATCTATGTTAATTTTAAAAAAACGTGAAGCGTTCACACATTCCCCTTCAGAAGCTGGTGAATTCATTGCTGCCTTGTTTAAATCAGCCTGATACAACTTGTATTTGACTAAGTTCATGTTAACTGAAGGAGGCGCCGAGGGATGCAACGTGTTCTGATTGTTGATGACTCTAAAACGGCTCAGGTTCGTCTTAAAAAGATGCTGGGTTGTTATAACCTTGCTGTAGATACCGCTTATTCTGCAGAAGAGGCGCTCTATTACCTGAAGACTGAGTCTCCGGTGATTATCTTTCTGGATCACCACATGGAAGGGATGGATGGTCTTGAAGCGCTATCCATTATTAAAGCGAACCCTAAAACGGCCGTTATCCCCGTTATTATGTATACCTCGCAGCAGGGTGATGTGTATGTTAGTCAGGCCAGGGCTTTGGGTGCGCTGGATATTCTTTCTAAGGATACAATGCAGTTTTCAAACCTTGAGCGCATGCTTGAGATGCTGAATATCTTTCCTAAAGATACCCCTGAAAAATCCCCTGCACTGGTGGACAAAAAGACCCGGAAAAGTACCGATAAGATTGACAGTCCTGAGATCAATAGTTCATCTTCAGGTTTAAATTCAAAACGACAGCCACAGGAAATACGCGATCAAATTTCTGGTCTTCTGGAGTTTCATATCTCTGGTTTGCGTCAGCAATTGCATGAGCAGTCATACTCGTTAGTGCGACGCCTTTCGGCAGAAATTGACCGCAAGTTTGAGCAAAAAAATCAGCAAGAAAACGAGCGTGAAAAGGCGTCTCAGGCAAGTGTAGAAGAATCGCTTGTGGAACCGAAAACGAGCAGTTTAAGTAGTAAGGCTCTGTGGGGCATTTTGGTTGTACTGGGCGTTGTTGTTTTTCAAAACTATCAGGCGCGGTCGTCACTTACGCGACTGTCGGCCGACTATCAGAGTTTGATTCAGATTGTTCAGCAAGAGCAATCGTTAATTCAAACCCTGACCAGCAAAGTTTCCGTGCCTGATGTTCAGTCAGAGCAGGTTGACCGGGGCGCTTTAATTGATGCTCTGGGCTGGGCAGTCGATGCTGATTTACAGTTTGGTTTTGACGATGAACCGCTGGCTGAGGATCAGGTAACACAAATCAGCAGTCTGGTTTATCGGCTGGCAAACGCCGGTTTTTGGGGCGAGGTTCAACTGATTGTTCATCAGGGTAATTTTTGTTTAACGGAGGATAGCAGCGGAAATTGGTCGCTCGCCGACGATGATGTTTTAATTCAAAGCTGCACCTTCCTGGAAGATATTGAAGATGTGTTTGATAGCGCCGATTATCTCAGTGTTGCTTATGCGAATTTTGAACAGAGTGCATCACCCATCACCAGTGGCCAGATAGAACTTTTTGTCAGCATGGAAGGGTTGTCATCGCCGCGGCAAGAATACCCGTCAATAAGCTCGGATATGACCGCGAAAGAGTGGAATCGGGTTGCATTGGTAAACAACCGCGTCTCTGTTGCGCTGCGCGAGTTTTAATTCAGTTGGCGCTTGCGTTATCGTCCTTTTAAAAAAGCCCCCGCAATCGCGGGGGTAAAAACTTCATGCTAAATGTTATTCAAGGCTTTCGTGCGATACCAAGCGGAAGCTGTCAAAAATTGCAACGTCGCCACCGGAGGGTTCGCCCTGGTAGGTGAGGCTGACATCGTCGATACGTACCTCGGTATTTGTGACGTCTGTTAGAGTGCCATCAGCCAGGAGCGTATGAGCGTTGTAACGCACGAAGACGGTCAGCTCTGTATTGCTGCCATTGTTAAAGCTGAGCTCTGTTTTCAGGAAGCTATCGTCACCTTCTTCGGCGTCTGAGTTTTTTAATGTCTGAATGTCGATTTCCTCGCTATACAGAACCTGATCAGAATCGCCGGCATAAGCTCCCCAAGTGAGCGAAAGTGCGCTGTCGTTCTTCTCCAGTACATAGATGGCGAGCGTAAAGTCGGTATTGGCGGGTAAATCGCTGATCAGCTGTTTGACCTCTGGCTCACCAACTTCGCTTGTGCTGGAATATTTAAACCGAAGGCTGCCGTCGTCGCCCGAGGCACTGTTGCTGGAAGCATTCACCGTTCCGATGGTGGCGTCTTGGCTGTCGCTTTCGATTATTACCCAGTCCTCACTGGTGCCGGCGTCGCTGTAAAAGTCACTGAAGTCGCCATCGACAAGCGCGGCGGTGGTTTCGACGCTGGTGCTCATCATGCCGTAAACCGTGGCGCTGGTGGCGCTTGCCGAGTTAAAGCTGACACTGACTAAATCGTAGTCCGATTCATTGATGCTGGTTTCATAGCTGACACCCTCCAGCTCTGCGCCCAGTGTGGCGATGCCGGTGGCGAATGCGGTTAAGGTGTAGTTGGTATCGGCGGCCAGTGTAACCTGCTGGCTGACTTTGCTGCCGGCGGTTTCAATATAGGCGCTGCTGCCGCGCGAAAACACGTGCTCGCTGTCGGTGGAGATCGATGCGCCGCTGTCCAGTGTCCAGCTTTCGCTGCCATCGTCGAAATCGTGATTACTGATAGAAACCTGTTGAACGTGCGCATCCGTTGCGGCCGGCGTGTAATTTATCGGGCCGACATCGTAACGGTTAAGCAGGCCCAGTGTCGTGGTGGATTCGATCAGCTCATCTGCACCGGCCAGCGTTGTGGTGGTGCCTCTTACCTGGCCATCCATGTCGGTTGTGATGCTGTCAAAATCATCGTTCTGGTAAGCGTCTACCTGCAGGTCGGCGCTGGTGGCCTCGGTCGGGCGGTCGATGCCTAAACTGTCGGTTTCCAGCTCTGCATCAAGCCAGCTAATTCCTTGCACCAAAATAACACTGTCACTGTCGGCATAGGATTGACCGTAAAAAATATTGCCTTCTATGGTTGAGTTAACCGGCATGCCGTCATCAGATTGCGTAATCACAGCGCCAATAGCATCCTGAATCAGGTTATTCACCAGGTAGACACTTTCAGGGTTACTGCTCTTGTTGCCGCCGTCTACATTCAGGCTGTTAACGCTGTCGATAATGGTGTTATTCGCCACCATCACATTTTCCAGTTGTTGGTAGCCGTTGGTGGTGGAGCCATCAGAACCCATTAAAACGATGCCGCCATGGTGTGTGGTATCGAGGTAGCGTGCACCTTCAATGTAGTTGTTGTAGACGCTGTGACCATCGTCCACGATGCGCAAACCGCCTGCATAGGGGTGGTCGTCGCCGATGATGACGTTGCCGGCGATTGTGGCCGAAGATCCGTGACGGGTCGTAAGCGAGCCATAGCTGTCGCGAATGGTGTTGTAGCGAATGGTGTTGTTGCCGGATTTATTGGAAATGACCTCAGCTTCACCCTGAATTTTTTCAAAGAAGTTGTATTCAACAACGGAATTTGAATTGGAAGTATGCGCATCGCTGGTGCCAATGCGCACGGCCTCGTATTCATTATCGCTGCTATCGGCGTAGGCCTTACCGTCAGCCGGTGGCCGGTCGCCAAAATAGTTATGGTCAATGGTGATGTAGTTTCCGTAGGCCTCATCGGCAGTAGTCACGTAATCGCCCAGCTCTCTGTTTACAACAAGCAGTGCCCCAGCATTGCTTTTGCCGGAAAAATAACTGTGATCAACCCGGTTGTTGTTGCCATAAATGTGAATCCACTTGGTGCTGTCATCGGCGTCTTCATCGAAGTTGATAACGGCTATTTCGCTGATGCGGCAATGGTAGCAATACTCGCTGGGGTTGCTGCCCAGACGGGTTTGCAGTAAGTCGCTGTCGCTGTTGCCGTCTTTAAAGATAAAACCCTGCAGATATACATATTCACCACCCATGCGAACCCCTACCTCACCGCCAATAACGACATTGCCGGGGTTTTCCGCAGCCACGACGATCGGGTCACTGGCGGTGCCGGTGCCGCCAAAGCTGAGCGCCAGGTTCGTGTAATTTCCGTCGGCCAGGCATAGCGTTGTTCCGGCGCTCATGGTTTCACTGACGGCAGATTCCAACGCAGATATTGAGCTTACGATGGTGTCGCAGCTGTAGTCCGGTACGTCATCGTTGTCGCCCAGACTGCCACGGCTAAAGTTGCCATCGCCGCTGTCTTCGGTAATCGCGTCGGTTGAGTCATTGATGTCTGAATCTGTGTTTTCAGTATCCGTACTGTCAGTTTGCTCACCAGAGCCCGATTCTGTGTTGAGCTGTGTATCTGTGCTTTCCGATTCATCGCCACAGGCCGAAAGCCCTAACAGGCTGATCGCCAGAATGGCGGCGACTAAGGGTCTTTCAATGTACTTGTGTTTTTCTAATGCAAGAAGGGACATTTGGTTTTTATCCTTATTATTCATGGGCGTCTGAAAGTAAATTTACAGGCGCTGCAGAATATAGGATTTATCCAGTCTAAAGTGTGCGGGAGTTATAAAATTATAAGTTGCCGTGGTTAGTAAAAGCTGACCTGCTATTCCATTTCTATCTGGCAATTGTCCGGTTTTTCAGTCGCTTCTAAGCTCCAGTTCTGTTCGTCGCCTAGCGTAGCTTTCACCCAGCCGGTGAGCTTGGTTTGAACGGGCAAAGTAATCGTCTGATTGTTGCAGTCGGTAAAGGTGCCTGCACTGCCATCGACGACCAGCAGCACTAATGGTTCTGTAGTTTCAGCTGCAGCGCTCAACGCCTTTGCCGTGTTTACTGCGGGTGGCGCCACTTCATCGGCTGCCACCAGGGCGGGTTCTGTGGTTATGGTCAGCTCATTCTCGGCCATTTCGGTATCGGCCTGCATCGTTGCAGAAAAGCTTCGCTCAGCCGCTGGCTGGGCTTCTTTCGCTGCCGGTGCGGTGACCAGTTGTTCGCTGACTTTAGGTTTGGCCTCCTGAACCGTGGCCAGCAGTTCAGTCATCGACATGGGTTCAACGGCGGGTTCGTTATTCACCTGTAGGCCATGTGGCAGCACGATGATAAATATAATGATGCCGACGATGGCCTCAGCAAGAAAGCGGTAGCGCCGGTTGGTTTTTTCATCCCCGGTTTTTATCTGTGCCAGCACCTTTTTTTCAATGCTGGTTGGCGCGTCTGTGCTGGCTTTGCGGTTCTCATAAAGTTTGGAGAGCGAGACAGTTTTTGGTGGGTTGTGTTTACTCATGCTGTCGGCTCCAGTTGTTGCTTAAGGTTCTTTCTGGCGAATCGTAACCGGCTTTTTATGGTTTCTGGTTTTTCACCGATGATTGCTGCGATTTCTTCCAGTGAGAAGCCTTCCAGTTGCAGGGTGATGGCTTCGCGCTGGGCGAAGGGCAGGGCTTCCAGAGCCTGGTTAAATCTTTGTTGCAGGTTTTCCTGCTCGGTAAAGTGCAGTTCATCGTTATAGGCGGGCAGATCGTCATTGGCTGTTTCTTCAATGGGCTGCCACTGCCAGCGTGCAGATTGGCGCAATACATCAAAAAGCTGGTTTCTACCGACGGTAAACAGCCAGGTACGAAAGGCCGCTTGCTGTTTGTTGTAGCGCTCAGGGTTCTCCAGCAGCTTCAGCCAGGTTTGCTGGGCGATGTCTTCTGCTGTTTGCGCATCGGAAAGCGAAAGCAGAAAGTGAAACAGCGCCTTATTGTGGCGCTGCATCAGTATTTCTATGAAGCTGGCGTTTGTTTCGGCAATAAAGCTGAGCAGCAGTTGTTCGTCTGACAGCTGCTCCGCGCTTGCCTTGGATTGCTTCTTTCGCCACCAGTTTTGCGCGCTTGAAAGTAGGGTCATTTCCGTACTGAATAAAGAGTTATAGCTGGCTAGTGTAGCAGTTTACCGCGCTTAACCTGTACTACTAGGGCTGCTGGGCAATGGTCTGGTAGTTGTGTACCAGCTGCTGTAGTTCGCGGCGGTAACCCCATTCGTCCCGGCTGAGTGATGGGCTGATTAAATTGGCCAGCTCGCCGCTGCTGTAGCTCTGCAGGTATAAACTGCCGCGCAGCTGTTCACCAAACCAGGCCACTGCAGCTGCCAACTGCATGCTGGAGGAGGGTTCGTCATTGCTGCGGTCGTTCACTGGCGCAGACATCAGTTCACTCTGGCTTTCTTCCGGTTTTTTGTAACGCACCTGAACAAAGGCCAGTTCGTTGCCGGTGCTATCGCTGTGCTGCGTGCTTGCCTTGTAGCGCAGTGGCTGGTTGAAACGGAAGCTGCTGTCGGTGGTGACAATCTCGTAGAGTGCGGTGACCGAATGGCCCGCACCCATTTCACCGGCATCAATTTTGTCGTTATTGAAATCTTCCCGGTTCAGGGTTCGGTTGTCGTAACCAATTAACCGGTACTCAGCAACCTGTGCCGGATTGAATTCGACCTGAATCTTGACGTCTTTCGCGACGGTCTGCAGTGTCGATGTCAGCTGATGCGCGAAGATTTTCCGAGCTTCCTGAAAGCTGTCGATGTAGTAGGCGGTGCCGTTGCCATGGTTGGAAAGCTCTTCCATCAGGTGGTCGTTGTAATTGCCCTGCCCGAAGCCAATAACACTGAGAAACACACCGCGCTCGCGTTTCTTTTCAATCAGCTTTTGCAGATCATCAATGCTGGTGGTGCCAACGTTAAAGTCTCCGTCCGTCGCCAGAATGATTCGGTTAATGCCGCCCTCAACAAAGTTCTCCTGCGCTAGGTCATACGCCAGATGAATGCCGGCGCTGCCATGCGTACTGCCGCCAGCGCGCAGTTCATTGATGGCGCGGTTGATGGCGGTCTTTTTATCGCCACGGGTCGGCTCCAGCACAACTCCGGAACTGCCTGCGTAAACGGCAATGGCGACATGGTCTTGCGGGCGCAGCTGGTTGACCAGGGTGTTAAAGCTGCGCTGTAATAGTGGCAGCTTATCGGGTGAGTTCATCGAGCCGGATACATCCAGCAGAAACACCAGATTCATCGGTGGCAGATCGTCAATGCGGGTTCGGTACGCCTGCAGCGATACCCGCAGCAGCTGAGTGTTCTTATTCCACGGTGTTGCCATCTGTTCGGTTTCGATCCGAATCGGTTCGGCAGCGCTGCCCGGGGCTTTCAGTTCATAGTCGAAATAATTAATGAACTCTTCAACGCGAATCGCTTCGGCGGGGGGCAGTTGCCCCTGTGTTAGAAACCGCCGTGCATTGGTGTAGCTGGCCGTATCAACATCTATGGAAAAGGTGCTGACGGGCTCATCGAGAGTGATCTTGACCGGTGAAATCTGCTGTTCGGCGTAGTTTTCGCGGTTTTCCGGCGGCAGGGTGGCCTCCTGTACAAAGGCCATCTTGCTGGCCGGCAATGCCTGGCTGACGGGCATCGGCTGTGATAAAAGCACGCGCTCAGATGCTATATCTGCGGCGATTTCATTGAGCTGTTCCGTTTCGGTAATAACCGGTTGTTTTACGGTTGTCGGTTCCGGCTGACCTGCCGAAGCTTTTGCTGTCTGTTTGCTTTCGTATGTACCGCAGCTCACCAGCATTGCCAGTGCCGTGGTGAATATCATGGCCTGAGTGTTCATCGTTATTCTCCGTTGTTGTCTCTACAGGCCTTTAACGTTTCGGAAGATAAAAGGGGGTAAAAACTTTTTAATTTATGGGTTTCCGATATCCTTACCGCCTTCGTTGTTCACATCCGCTCCGTTTTAGTCAGGAAATTAAATGACCTTTTTGCAAAAAGTACCGCCAGGCATTCGTTATGTGTTGATGTCGGCTTTGGGCTTTTCGGTGATGTCCAGTCTGGTGAAGTTAGCCAGCACGCACGGCATTCCGGTTTTTGAAATTGTTGCGGCGCGCTCGCTGGTGTCTCTGGTGCTCAGCTTTTTGGATGTGAAGCGCAAAGGCATTTCCATTTGGGGTAACAATAAAAAGCTGCTGATTGCCCGGGGTATGGTGGGTACCGTTGCGCTGATGTGCGTTTATTACGCGATCACCACGCTGCCGCTGGCCGAGGCAACCATTTTACAGTACACCCACCCGGTGTTTACTGCATTGCTGGCGTTCTTGTTTCTGGGCGAAACGATTCGTCGTACCACCCTGATCTGCATTCTGTGCTGTATTGCGGGGCTGTTGTTGATTGTTGGCCCCGAGGCTTTGCTGCGTGGCACGTCGCACCTGCCAATTTTCAGTGTCTTTATTGCCCTGGTCGGTGCTTCCGGCAGTGCGATTGCCTATGTGATCGTGCGGCACATCAGCAACAGTGAAGACAGCTCAGTGATTATTTTCTATTTCCCGTTTATGGCGTTCCCGCTTTCACTGGTGCTGCTGGGTAATGACTTTGTGATGCCCAGCCTCTACGAGTTGTTCTTGCTGGTGGCGATAGGGGTGTGTACGCAAACCGGTCAGATTGGCCTGACCAAGGCCATGAAAACGCTGAACGCCGGCGTTGCCTCGGCCTATTCCTATATTCAGGTGGTGTTTTCCGTTGCGCTGGGCTGGCTGATGTTCAGCGAGGTGCCGGTACTGACAACCTGGTTGGGCGGAGCGCTGATTATTTCCGGTGCGTTGATCAATGTCTATGGCGGTATAAGGGCACGGCGGGCGTTGTAAGCTTCCGGCTTGGTTTAATGAGCTGCCAGTCAGTGATTAATGAGCGTTATTTTCATCGTGATGCCCGTATTAAATCAATCTTGAGTGAATCTGAACTTCTGTTCACCGCGTTTATTTAGTTCAATCAACGTTCATCTTGAGCCGGCGAGACAGGGACGCGCTACTGAAATGAAATCTGATTTCCACGATTCACTCTACGAAAAACTGGTTAACGATGAAGACGCCCGTGCCTGTAAGGCCATACCGGAGTCTGCCTGTCAGGAAGTGCCGGGCAATTTCATGCGCATTATCTACGCCCAGTTTTTAACCAAGCTCGGTGATGCTCTGATCAACCCAAAGGTGACCCTGCCATGGATTATGCAGAGTATCGGCGCACCGTTATTTTTGATCGGCTGGCTGGTACCAATCCGTGAAGCCGGGTCGCTGGTGCCACAGCTAAGCATTGCGCATTTCATTCGGCGCTTTCCGGTTCGCAAGTGGGTATGGGTAACCGGCAGTGTGTTGCAGGCGCTGTGTATCTTCGCGATGGCATTGATTACGCTGAATATGAGCGGTTCCAAAGCCGGTTGGGCGGTGATTGCTGTGCTGACGCTGTTCAGCCTGTCGCGCGGGCTGAATTCGGTGGCATCTAAGGATGTGTTGGGCAAAACCGTGCCGAAGAATCAGCGTGGCCGTGCCAATGGCTGGTCCACCAGTGCCGCCGGGCTGGTCACTGTCACCATTGCGGCGCTTTTGGCGGTTTCCGGTGCATGGGGCTGGCAGGCGAATGAGATGTTTTATGCCGTCAGCTTGTTTTCAGCCGCGGTGGTTTGGCTGTTATCGGCGTTCGTTTACAGTCGCATTCAGGAATACGCGGGCGAAGTCGGCGGTGGTCGCAACGGCCTGTTTGAAGCCCTGCAGCAGTTATCGTTGCTTAGAACAGACGCTGTTTTTCGCCGCTTTGTGTTAACCCGTACACTTTTCCTTTCAACGGCGTTGAGTGCGCCCTATTACCTGATACTGGCCCAGCAGAATACCGAAAGCTCGCTGTGGGTTCTGGCTCTGTTCATGTTCGCCAGCGGCCTGGCTTCTTTTGTTTCCGGCCCGGTATGGGGCAAATTATCGGATCGTTCCAGCAGAAGCGTGATGATCATCGGTGCCACGCTCAGTGCCGGGATTGGTGTGGTGCTGTTTATTGCGGATCTGTACTTTGCCCAATCACCGCTGTATTCACCGTTGCTGGGCGTACTTTATTTTCTGGTATGCATCGCACACGACGGTATTCGCGTTGGCCGGAAAACCTATCTGGTGGATATCGCAGAGGGCGACAGGCGCACCAGCTATGTGGCGGTCAGTAATACCGTCATCGGGCTGATGCTGTTGGCCATGAGTGTATTCGGCTTGCTGACGCAGGTTATTTCGATGTCGGCACTGGTACTGCTGTTTGCCTTCATTGCGCTGGCTGGGGTCTGGCTGGCGCGCCACCTGCCTGAAACCGAATGAGCCGTGGGCAGAAGGCTGAACGCCCTGTGCAGCCGGGCGTTATAACCTGCTCACTTTAAATTGGTAGGTCGATTGTACAAAGCCATTGTTATAGGCGCGGGTAGATATGTGATCCAGCCGAACGTCTTTGGCCAATGGTCCACCGAACAGTGAAATGCCTTCGCCAATCAGGATAGGGATGGTGGTGATGGTGATGTCGTCCAGCAGCCCGGCCTTGATAAAGGTTTGGATGGCACGCGAACCATCCACGTAAACGTGGGTTTCCCTGTCGGACTCCAGCAGAATCATCAGTTCTGAAACCTTGCCGCCAAACAGCTGAACCATATCCTTCAGGCCCTCGGGCACGCTTTTCAGTGTGGTGGAAAGCACCACCACGCGCTGATCGGGAAACGGCCATTCCGGGAACTGCAGAATACGGGCAAAGGTTTTACGGCCCATCACGACGGTGGTGACGGACTGGATAAACGCTTCGTATCCGTAATCTTCGGTGGCGTCGGAATCGGCATTCTCCAGCCAGTCGATTGAGTTATCGGCACGGGCGATGAAGCCATCCAGACTGGTGGCAATAAAGGCGGATGTGCGCATAGGCAGAACCTCTGAATCAGGTTGTTATAACCTGAGTGTAGCGGAGGTTCAGGGCTGACGTGGCTCAAACTCTGTTTTGCAGTTCGTACTGGCGCATCGGCATGGCATCGATGGTGTTAAACAGCGTGTGCAGATTTAAACTCGGTAAAACCGCCTTCAGGCCGCCGTCCTTACCAAGCAGTAAAACGCCGCGTTCCAGGTTTAAGAAGCGCGCCAGTGTGTTGCTGCGGAAGTCATCAGCCAACAAGCCGGGGTAGTTGGTTTGTGTTGAGTGGTCATCAAAGATAAACCAGATGATATCTCGGTCAATAATGTCGGGAGAATGATGCTGCAAGGTTTGGCCAGCGTCTTCATCCAACTGGTTTGCCAGCATCAGAATAATGCGGTTTTGCCAGCGCAGTTCGCTGATGTCGGAAAGCGGGGCTTCCTCTGCAATGGCGCAGAAGGGCAACAGAATTGCGAACAGCAGCACGACCCGTTTCATAACCACCTCCGTTTCTTTGCTGGGGTTATAAAGGTAGTACGGGGCGGGGAAATAAAAAGTTCAGTTACAAAATGACAAGCTCAGCTCTGGCCCCTGAAGCCCTGAAAAGCAAGGCGTTTGCTATAAGCCTGCCTGCTTTTCAGGGCGATTGACTGACAGACCAGGATGATCAGTCAGTCAGCCAGGTTAACCATCGCTCAGGGGCATAGATCACCCTCAAGGGCTGGGATTTCCAGATCACCGGAATAGCTGCCCTGTATACCGAAGGTTCGCTCCTGGCCGGCATAAATGGTCGCGTTCCAGCTTGCAGGCGAGGCCGTGTACGGGCCGGTACCGGATATATCCGCATTCCAGTAATTGGTGATGACGGTATCACCGCTGTAGCTCCAGCTCACTTCCCAGTCATCAATGTTTTCCGAACCGTTGTTAATAATGCTGACCTCGGCGGTGAAGCCTGTGCCCCATGAGTTGGTGACCACATATTCACATTCAGAAGAGCTCGCCAGAGTATCGGTTACAGAAACGCTGACGACTTCAGTGCCGCTGAGTGCGCCATCGTTAACCGTTAAGGTAACATCGTAGCTGCCGGCAGTGCTGTAGGTGTGCGTAGACGTTTCTCCGATGGCGTAGCTGCCGTCGCCGAAATCCCATGAGTAGGAAAGTGCATCGCCTTCGGCATCGGAAGAGCCAGAACCATCAACGCTGATCGTCAGGCCAGATTTACTGTAGATAAGGTCGGCGACCGGGGCGGAGTTGCCGGTATTGTTGATGGTGATATAAACCGTCGCCGTCGCGGAAGTTTGGTTGTCGTTGTCTGTCACACTGTAAGTGAAACTGTCGATGCCGTAGAACCCGCTCTGAGGTGTATACACATAAGTGTTGCCACTGCCCGCGAGTGTGCCCTGAGTTGGCTCGGTTTCAATGGAATAGAGCGTAATGGTGCCGTCACTGTCGGTGCCGAGCAGAGTGATTTCTGCGGAGCTGTCCTGATCGAGTGTGACTTCAACAGACTCAGCCGTTGGTGGAACCAGGTTATCTTCGCCAAAGCCTAAATCGATGCAGCCGTGGAAGCGTTCATAGGTCCACTCGTTGCGGCCCCATTCGCCATAGACAACGTGGTGACCGTTACGCGCCGGCAAGGTACAGGTGGTGGTGAAGGTCACAGCCGATTTATCCGCAACAATGTTTGGGTTGGCTGTTGGATTTTCATCATCGTAGTATTCGGCACAGAAGGGCTCTTCCTCAAAATCATCCCAGGTAAGTGGCTGGCTTGAATCAAAGACAAAGTCGTCTTTGGTTATCCAGTAGTGAAACTCTTCGGTATCGGAAAAGTGTGAGCCCCATTGGATATCCCAGACGATTTCCAGCTCACCGGCGGTGGCGCTGGTTGTTGGCCAATCGGTGGCGACATCCCATGGTGTGGCACCACCGTTCCAGGTTTCGCTGTCGAAGCCGCAGACGTTTTCAGGAAGAATGGTTGCGTCTTCCCGGCCTTCCGCGTGTGTGAGTACGCTCATAAACTGGTAGCCACCGTTGGCATCATTTTCAAAGGCATCGATGCAGGCTTCTGATGTTGCCGAATCCGGTTTTTCGTTGAGGCCGCAAACCGCGTTTCGCGACGCAGGCTCAACCATGAGTCCGTGGCCAAAGGACAGGCTGACTGGAATAAAGTACAGGCCTAATAATCTCAGTAGTTTCATGTGAATCTCTCTCTTTCCATAAACCTCGGTTGCTGAGCCGGGTTTGCTTTTATGGGGCGCCACTACTCGTTACTTCAATTGGCAATTGCTTACCGCATACTGATGGGTAAGTTGTTGTATTCCAGCATGGATTAGTAGTGGAGTCCGTAAACGGGTTTTGATGAGATTCACAAAATACGCACGAGGCCGGCTTTTTAGGTGAAATCTGAAGAGTGGTTCTCAGCTTTTAAATGGATATTTTGTATGCTTATTCTGCTGGTTTTGACCATAACCTGTAACGATGGTGATGACTCAAAAAGCCGCATATGAGTGCTATGGGGAGTGCTAAGCCTGCCTGAACCGGCAGGCTTTTCCTGAAGTACGTGGCTCAAATTTCCTTGGCTGCAATTTTAATGGCCCATTCTTTCGGCCCGGTTTGGTGCACCGATTCGCCATTGCAGTCGACGGCCACCGTGACCGGCATTTCATCCAGTTCAAACTCGTAAATGGCTTCCATACCCAGGTCTTCAAAGGCCACAACCCTGGAAGCACGAATGGCCTTAGAAACCAGATAAGCGGCACCGCCAACGGCCATCAGGTAGGTGGCTTTGTGCTTCTTAATCGCATCGATGCCGGCCGGGCCACGCTCAGATTTACCCACCATGGCATACAGGCCAGTGTGCTCCAGAACCTTATCGGTGAACTTATCCATACGCGTGGCTGTTGTTGGGCCTGCCGGGCCAACCACTTCTTCACGAACCGGGTCGACCGGGCCAACGTAGTAAATCACCTTGCCTTTTAAATCGACCGGCAATGGCTCGCCCTTGTCGATCATATCCACCATGCGTTTATGTGCAGCATCGCGGCCGGTGTACATCTTGCCGGAAAGCAACAGGGTATCGCCCGGCTTCCAGCTCGCCATCTCTTCTTTGGTCAGCGTATCCAGATTCACCTTCTTCGAACTGGGGCCGGCTTCCCAGACAATTTCCGGCCAGTCTTCAAGCTTCGGTTGTGGCAGTTCGGCAATGCCGCTGCCGTCTAAATCGAAATGCACATGGCGTGTGGCGGCGCAGTTCGGGATGATCGCCACCGGCTTGTTAGCCGCATGGGTGGGCGCATCCAGTACTTTTACATCCAGTACCGTGGTCAACCCGCCCAAACCCTGAGCACCAATACCCAGTTTGTTGACCTTGTCGAACAGCTCCAGGCGCAGCTCTTCGGCACGGTTTTTTGCACCGCGGGCCTGCAACTCCTGAATGTTGATTGGCTCCATCAGGCTTTCTTTTGCCAGCAGCATGGCCTTTTCGGCGGTGCCGCCAATGCCAATGCCGAGCATGCCCGGCGGACACCAGCCGGCACCCATGGTGGGTACCATTTTCAGCACCCAATCGACGATGGAATCAGAAGGATTGAGCATGGCGAACTTCGATTTTGCCTCACTGCCGCCGCCTTTGGCTGCCACCTGAACCGATACTTTGTTGCCCGGCACCAGCTTGGTATGCACCACGGCAGGGGTGTTGTCTTTGGTATTGGTACGGGCGCCGTCCGGGTCGGCCAGTACCGAGGCGCGCAGAATGTTATCCGGATGGGTGTAGGCGCGGCGCACACCTTCGTTGACCATATCTTCCAGGCTGCGGCTGGTATCTTCAAAGCGCACATCCATACCCACTTCAACAATGGCGGTGACAATGCCGGTGTCCTGACAGATAGGGCGATGGCCTTCGGCACACATGCGGCTGTTGATCAGAATTTGCGCCATGGCATCTTTAGCGGCCGGTGATTCTTCGCGCTGGTAAGCCTGATAAACCGCATCGATGAAATCTTTCGGGTGATAATAGGAAATGTACTGCAGAGCATCCGCTACGCTCTGTACGAAGTCTTCAGTTTTAATCAACGTCATCTATCTCTCCCGGTTGTCCTGTTTGTAATTTTTAGTTGTCGAAAAGTGTACAACAGTTTACGCCCTCGCGTATCTGCGTGCTGCTCAGCCGATAGTCGAACGAGTGGCTTCATTTAATGCTCATTATCGACCTTTTGCTTATCGAGTTGTGCAGGTAAAAATGCCAAGCTGGTTTGCAAAAATCAAACGATCGTTTAAATTGATGTAATGCCTTGTACAAGGAACCCAATATGAATGAGATTCTTACCCGGGTGGATGATGGCGTGCTGGAAATGCTGTTCAACCGCCCGGAAAAAAAGAACGCAATTAACGCTGCCATGTATGAACGTATGGCAGAGATACTGGTCGATGCCCGCAAAAACCCCGATGTTGCCGTTGTATTGATTACCGGTAAGGGCGCCAGCTTTACCGCCGGAAACGATCTGGTCGATTTTATGCAGAACCCGCCGCTGGATGATGAAAGCTCGGTATTCCGATTCCTGCAGACCATGGCGGACTTCCCCAAGCCGGTGGTTGCCGCCGTGAAGGGCCATGCGGTGGGCATTGGCACTACGCTGCTGCTGCACTGCGATATTGTGATTTGCGGTGAAAGCGCCAGCTTTCAGATGCCCTTTGTGAACCTGGGTCTGGTACCGGAGTTCGCATCATCTTACCTGCTGCCGCTGCGGGTGGGGCATAGCAAGGCGGCTGAATGGCTGATGACCGGAAAGGTGTTTGATGCCTTCGAGGCCAAAGCCGCCGGGTTGATCAATGAGGTGCTGAAGGATGAACAATACTTCAGCGCCGCACGGCAGAAAGCGCACACGCTGGCAAAGCAGCCGCGCGAGTCCCTGCAGATTACCAAACGCCTGCTCAAGCAGCCCTACATGGCGAAAACCCTGCAAACTATCGAGGAAGAAGGGGATTTATTCCGCAAGCGGTTGCAGAGTAAGGAGTGCCAGCAGGCCCTTCAGCGCTTTTTTGCCAGAGGATAGTGGGCCATGCGCAACCGGTATTACTTGCTGGCCTGATTGGAGGCCAGTTGGTCTTCGTCTTCCGGTTGATAGGACGGCTGCTGGAAGATGTACCAGTCTGGCCGTTCCCAACTGCCGGTGAAAGCCTCTGCGCTGGAAACAAAAGCCACACCTGCCTTTTCGTTGGAATCGATGAACATGACTAAATCCATTTGTTGTGCGTCGGTACCCTCGGTTTCATCGTACCAGCGCGCCATTTCGGAAGGGGTCAGCATTTTTTTGCCCACCGCCTGATAGAGTGGAAACTCAATACCTTGCTGGTCTTCCGCTGGCTGGTAGGCTTTGTAGATTAATTCGCTGCACAGCAGCGCGCTGTCGCTGTCGAAATCGAAGTGAAAATCATAGGGCCGGCCGGCGTAATAGAAGGCGTTGTAAATGGCTTTGGCCTTTTCCAGCTTGCTCAGCCGTGGCCGGAACACAGCCGCGCCATCGGCGTCGAGTGAGGTTTCAATGGAATTAAAAAGTGCACCGGCATCGAGTACTTCCAGTGCACGGTAGACACCGTTTTCATCGTAGCCGGAGGCGCTGGCATACACTGGGCTGACATCCAGCAGCAACGATTCAAAATCGGAGAAGCCCTTTTCGGCCAGCCAGGCGTTCACTTCCGGGGTATCGAAGTAGGTTTCACGCTCGAAAGGCGTGCCGATATAAAGCGCGGAATGGGTCCAGTAACCGGGAATACCGGCGTTGGTGAGCCGCCATTCCTTGCGGGTGAAGTAAAAGTCGCCCGGCTCCATCTGCTGGCTGAATTCGAGCGCCTGCTCCTGGGTGATCAGGGTTTTGTTGATGCGCCAGAGCTTGACCTTACCCATGCCGCGGGCAACATACTTCTGCATGGGGTAATAGATGTTGTAGAGCGTCTGGTTCATTGTGCTTAAATCGGCCTGCGCCAGCATTGACCGGCGGTTGAGTTGTTTAACCGCCGCAATATCTGCCTCAATAAAGGCGGCGATGTCCTGGCTCTCGGTCAGCCGCAATGAATTGTTGAAGTGATCGTAATTATCCGTCGCCCAGTCCGATACAAAAGACAGGGTGAAACGGTTGAAGAAATTCTTTGGCAAGCCGGTTTCGTTGACATCGCTGTTCAGCCACTTGATAAGCTCCGGGTCGGCCTTGATGCGTTTAATAAACTCCATGCCAAAGCGGTAGTGAGCGTTATAGGCCAGTGCGTGAAGCGCCTTGCGCTGTTTGCGTTCGTTACCGCCGAGTTTCAGGTAGTCTCTGGTTTGTTCGGCAATCATGCTCAGGCTGCTCATGTAATCGAGATACAGCAGCCAAACATCGTTTACCTGTGCTTTCTGCGCACGGTTTAGCAGCTCGCTGCTGGCATTGGGGCGGGCAAAGATTTCGGAATGGTGATCCATGTAAGACAGCAGATTGGACAAGCCATCGCGCTGTATGGCAATGGCCTCTATGGTTTGCTGTTGGTTAGCAAAGCTGCATGTGCACCAGAGCACAGTAAAGAATGCAAATGCAGCGCTTTTAACGGTCATTTAAACGGTACCTAAAAAAGATCGAGCTGGTCGCTAAGAATGCCAGAATCCTCTTCAGTTTCAGTGTGAATATTGTCACTGTTTGGTTTCGGTTCAGCAGGATTAGTGTCGAATTTTGCTCTTACTGTGACAAACCAATAGTCGTAAAAATTCTGCAGATATTGCTGAGTTTCTGCCAGCGCCGTGTTTTCGGGGTCGGCTTTGAGCAGTTCTTCGGCTTTTTTCAGCGCAGCTTCAGGTGTAAGCGCCTGTGCATTATCGGGCTCGGTTAAATAATGTAGCCGGCGTTTTTGCCATTCATTCAGGTCTTCGTCGCTCAGGGCGTCCGGAAAGTGCCGGGCCAGAATGCTTTCGACCAGCTCCGGCAGGCGGCTGTCGTGCAGGTTGTGGGTTTCATTCAGCCAGTGCTCTTTTGCGATTTTTTGCTTCTGCATTTTGTTCAGCAGGGCACGGTCATGATCATCAATAAAGCCGCTGTAGAGTGCATGCTCCGGGTCAGTGGGTTCAGTTAATTCGCGCGATGCGGTGAATATATCGAGCGCCAGTTTGAGGATGTCCGGGTGCTGGTCAACCCACTGCCGGTGTGTGGCAATATCATTCAGGTTAATGCCCAGCCGCTCAGCCACAGGCTCGTCGAGCAGGGACATGGGCGCCACCATTGGGCTGCGGTTGATATGAATGGTTTTGAACGGCGGTCGCTCAATGCCTTCGGGCAATTGATCCGTTGCGGTAAACAGCCATTCGCGCAGCTGATCAGCATTGTGCTCCAGCAGCCATCTCGGGTCTTTGCGAATGTCGATCACGATCACTTCGTTGTTGCGGTCCGGGTGGATCATCAACGGCATTTCAATGCCCATGCAATGCTCCAGCGCAGGTACCTTGCCGGTGAAGTGCAGGTGCGGCGTGTGGTGCATGGTGTCCAGATGCTTGAGTACCTCGCGCTTCTGGCGCAGCGAGAAGGCATAGTCGTATAGCTTGGGCTGTTTGTCTTTGATCAGCTTAGCCATGGCAATAGTGGCCTTTACATCGCTGACGGCATCGTGCGCCTGTTCATGAGCAATGCCGTTGGCAGCGGTCAGGTGCTCCAGCTTGAACGATGGCGAGCCGTCTTCTTTAACCGGCCACTCAATGCCTTCGGGGCGCAGCGCTTTGGTCATGCGCACCATATCCATGATGTCCCAACGGCTGTTGCCGTTTTTCCATTCGCGCGCGTACGGGTCGTAGAGGTTGCGGTAAAACAGGTAGCGGGTGCATTCATCATCAAAGCGAATGGAGTTGTAGCCCACGGTGCAGGTGCCGCTTTCTGACATCTGTTCATGAATCTGCTCAGCGAACTGCCATTCTGTCAGCCCGGCTTCACTCAGCTGTAACGGTGAAAGGCCGGTAATGGTGACGGCTTCCGGGTCGATCAGTGTATCAACGGCAGGCTTGCAGAGAAGATCGACAGGCTCGCCAACGGGGTTTAAATCCATGTCTGTCCGCACAGCGGCAAACTGCGCCAGGCGATCGCGCATGGGGTTTGCACCCCAGGTTTCATAGTCGTACCACAGTAGCGTTGGGTTAACAGACATTTTGCTGAAATACCTCCCTGTTCTTTTGTTCCGCACGGGTAGTTATCGGGGTATGCTAACTCTTTGAAGGTCCACTTTACAGTTTCCACCGGTTGCTGACTCCCGGCAGACCGGTCAGGTATATATGGAGAAGAGATATGTTCAGGAATTTCTTTAAGCGCAAAGCGACTACCCCAGACGTTAAACGCAAGCCGGTTGCTCAACCGATCGTTCAGCAACCCGCCGGCACGCTGGCTCAGGCTGTCGAGGCAATTAACACCGCCCAGCCACGCGAACAGGCACAACGGCTGCGCAAGCTGGCCGAAAAAATCGACAACAAAGAATGGTCCGCCGAAGAAGCCAGCGGGCTGTTGCAGGGTGATGCCCGTTTGATGGTGGCCATTGAATTCGATCTTTCTCTTCCGAGCATTTCAGAAGCGCAGTGGCAGGCACTGGTCACAGAGGGCTTTAGCGCCAAAGTAAAGAAAACCGCAGCCGAAAATATTGAATCTGAAGCTCTGTTGCAAAGCCTTGCCAAGCAGACGCGCGGCAAAGATAAAGCCGTGTACCGCATTCTTCAGGCCAAGTTGGATGCCATTACCGAACTGAAGAAACAGCAACAGGCCGCACTGGATAAGCAGGTCGCTATTCTTGATGGCCTGGAAAAACTCGCCAAAGCCAGTCTGGAACCCATGTACGAAGCTAAATTGAAAGGCTTGGTTGACCAGTGGCACGCGCAGGCCGATGTGGCTGCAGAGAAAACAGCACGTTTTGATCAGCTGGTTGCGGAAGTCCGCGAGAAGATTGATGCGGAAAAACAGAAGGCCGCCGCAGAAGCAGAGGCCGAGCAGGTGAATGCCGAGCAGGCAGTGGCCGAAGAGGCTGTTCAGGAACCGGTTGCTGATGCGGAAGCCGAGCCGGAACCGGACCACAGCGCCGCCAGCGAAGCACGCGCCGCGCTACTGAATGAATTAAACCAGAGCCTGTTGCAGACACTGCAGCAGGAGCCATTGGCCGCAGAGCAGGTCACGGCACTGCAGCAGCAATTGCTTCAGGCACAGCACGCATGGCGCGAGTCTGAAGCTGAACTGAAAGCCAGCGATGCTGATAATCAACGGCTACATCAGGTTTCTACGGCTATTGAGGTAACCCTGCCGAAGTTTCTGAAACTTGTCGAAGCCAGCGAATCAACAGAACAGTTAATTGCCCGGTTAACCACTGATTCAACCGAGGCTTTCAGTTTGGCAGCCGAGCTTGAGGGGATTATCAAAGAGCTGTCATGGCTGGTGAAAACGCAGTCGGTATCGATATTTGAACAGATTCAACAGGCACTGGCAGTCGTGAAGGAAAAACGGGCCGAACTGCAGGCGCAAGAGGCAGAGCATGTTCGCGCTATTCGAGGTCAGCTGCGTCGCTGTACTGCCGCGGTAACGGATGGGCATTTACGTCGCGCGTCCGGTTTGTTTCATGGTGCCGAAGACATGCTCAAAAAATTCGAGCTGGAAGCCCACGCCGGGGTGAAAAAGCAGTATGAAGAAACCCGTGAGGCTCTGGAAAAGCTGCGCGACTGGCAAGCCTATGCCGTGCTGCCTAAAAAGGAAGCCCTGATTAAACGTATGGAAGCGCTGGTAGACCAGCACATAGACCCGGAACTGCGCTCCAACTCCATCAGAGAAATGCAGGATGAGTGGAAGCTGCTCAGCCGTGGCCTGCAGGATAAGCACCAGGAGCTGTGGCAAACCTTCCATGAACTGGCCGATAAAGCCTATGAGCCATGCCGGGAGTACTTCAAAGAGCAGCGTCACCTGCGAGAAGTGAATCTGGAAAAACGCCGGGAAGTGGTCGAGCAGCTGAAAACCTACAGCGGCCTGGTGAACTGGCAGCAGCCGGATGTAAAAGAGCTGGATCAGGTACTGCAGGTTGCCCGCAACGACTGGCGCAAGTATTCCCCGGTCGACCGCATGGCTAATAAGAAGGTGCAGGCAGAGTTCGATGCGCTGCATAAGAAGATGTTTGACGCCATGCGTACCCAGCAGGATGTTCATAAGGCTGCCAAACAAAGCATTATTGAGCAATCGCGGCAGTTGTTGAGCCAGGAAGATGTGCGCGAAGCGACTGAGCAGGCTAAAGCGCTGCAGCAGCAGTGGAAGCAAGCCGGCATGATTGCCCGTAAAGATGAGCAGGCGCTATGGAAAGAGTTCCGCACGGTCTGTGATGAGCTGTTTGGCCGCCGGGATGAAGAAACTTCGCGGGTCAGGGCCGATGAAGATGCCAACCTGGTCAGTGCAGAAAAGATTATCGCGGCAATTGAAGCGCTGGCTGAACAGCCGCCCTACAAAGCCGGCAAAAGCCAGTTTAATGAATTGACAGATCAGTTCCGCCAGATGGGTACCTTACCGCGCACGCGTCAGCAAAAGGTTAATGCGCAGTTCAACAAAGCCTGCGAAACCTTTGAGCAACTCTGTGCCAAGGAAGCCCGCATGGAAAAGGATGCTCAGTGGCTGGCCGTGATCGATTGGGTAAAACAGGCACGCTTTGGCAGCGCCGATGCAGCAGCCTGGGCTGAAATTAAACTACCGGCGCAGGCAAAGGGCCTGAACGAGCGGGTTGATGCCTGGCAGTTGCCGGCAAGTGAGGAAAACCTTGCGCTTCTGCACGACAAGACCATCGAGCTGGAAATTCTGGCAGAAGCTGACAGCCCGGAAGAAGATTCGGCCCAGCGTATGGCCATGCAGGTGAGTCTGCTTTCCAATGGTGTTGGCGCTACCAACGAGCTTGCAGATTTTCATCAGCAGGTGGCAGCCTGGCTGGCCATTGGCGCTGTTGCACAGGCCGAATATGAGCTGCTGGAAGCACGGATGAAACGGGCCCGGCAGATTCGGCTGGCGTAAAAATCCAAATAAATCAAAAAGTTAGTTGACATGGCCCGAAATATTATTAATATACGCATCCGTTGACAGGCACTGAGCAACAACAAGCACAGGGCCTGATCAGAACGAGTTGATGCGGGGTGGAGCAGCCTGGTAGCTCGTCGGGCTCATAACCCGAAGGTCGTCGGTTCAAATCCGGCCCCCGCTACCAAATAGAACCCGAAGTTGCGAAAGCAGCTTCGGGTTTTTTCGTTTAGGGGCCGGATTAAAATCCGGTCGGGATGCCGCACCACCCCGCTACCAAATAAGACCCGAAGTTGCGAAAGTTGCTTCGGTTTTTTTCGTTTAAGGGCCGGATTGAAATCCGATCGGGATGCCGCAGCACCCCACTACCAAATAAGACCCGAAGTTGCGAAAGTTGCTTCGGGTTTTTCTGTTTAAGGGCCGGATTAAAATCCGGTCGGGATGCCGCACCAACCGGCTACCAAATAAAAGAACCAGCTGAATGAGCTGTTTTTTTCGTCTGTAGTTTTTATCTATTCGATTTACTCATGCGCCGCTAAGCATCTTTTACTATGCGAGCCATATGGTAAGCCGACACGTACTTACCATTTCGAAAGGCAAAGGCTTCAGACTCGCCCTCTACGATAAATCCGAATTTTTTGTACAGGCAAATCGCCCGCTCATTATCGGTATAGGCTGTGATCTCTAAGCGCTTTAAATTCAGCCAGTTATCGGCCAGATCAATTGCTGTTTTCAGCAGGGCACTGCCTACGCCTTTGCCCGCCGCATCGTCCCTTACGCCCATGCCGAATGACGCGACATGACGCCGTCTGGGGTTTACGCATACCTCCATGCCTAAATTACCCACTATCTGGTCATCTAGCATAGCTACGTAGGAATATACATTGTCCGGAACATTCGATATGCGTTTTTCCCACAGCTCAACGGAAGGGTGGGGAAGCTGCAAAGTACCGCTGTAGGCGTTGGGGTGTTCGTAAATTTCTTTAATTGCCTGAGCATCGGCAGGTTCGGCCCTTCTTACCTTGATTACCATCTTCAATTGTTCCCTTTAATACGTATCTCTAAATTTGTGCCAGAAAACCTGAGTCTGACGACTGTCATCTGCAGTTATACCGACCCGATGCCGAAATTTACAGCTCTCAGTGAATATCTACTTCATAGAATGAAAGCCAATAGAATTGCCTTCTGTATCCTGCGCTATGGAAATGAATCCACTCTCTCCAATGGCCATTTTAGAAACGACGACTTTGCCACCAGCACTCCCCACTCTCGATTCCTCAACCGAACAGTCATCGCAATCAAAGTACACCAAAGTGCTGTTGCCACCTGCGCTAACGCCCGCCATCTTGCAGATTGCGCCGCTGGAGCCGGGTCGGTCACCCATGGGAAAGGCCCACATTTCAGGTTGCGGAAAATCTTTTGATTGTTCGGGGGTGTCCAGGCGAGTCAGTTTCAGGTTAAAGACAGACTCATAAAAGGCTTTAGCGCGTGGCATATCGTCTACATAGATTTCAAACCAGCATACGGCATTTCTATCCATTTCAGCGTTCTCCGGGGTTGGGTTAAGCAATGTCTGGGGTTATCTCATCAGTGAAATTTACAGGGTGTTTCAGTGCTTATGTGCTTTCAAAGTACGGCATCAACAGGCCTTTAATTACTGTAGCTATTTCTCTTTAATGCTCCACCAATAGGTCATATGAGTCGGCGGTTGGCTCTTCGTACATAGAGTCAAACAGGTTAACGTCCTGAGGCTCTGTTTTGAAAGACTTCCCACCGTACAAGAGCTCTTTCTTTCAGTTTTGCTCCAAAGCCCCGCCAGTCAAAAAAGAACTACCATGCCTCATGGTGACTGTGGTTGTTGAGGTATCACCCAAGCGCGGTATTTGTCTGAATGGTAAATGTTTGCATTTGAGTGTCGATCTTATTAATGCAGTGAAACCTCTCAGTTGTGATTAAAATAATTACAGGTAATAAAATTACCTATTTAATTTGGTTATATACTTTTTGGGAGGATGATCTGTATCAGTTAAGGTTTTCAAAGTTTTTGCCATAAAACGTTAAACTTACGTAATTATCTCTATCGGTTTATCGACCAAAATCAGGAGTGCAGATGATGAAGTTCAGCGGCAAAACGTTCTTACTTTGTTTTTTAACAACCTTCGTACTGGCTTCTGCTTTTGCTCAGGATAAAGACGTAGACATTCCTTTTTATCACGTCTGGGTAAATTCGCCTCATGGGGATTTTACCGGTGAGCCGTTTGCTCACTGGAATGAAGATGGTGAGGTTCCTAAAAGCTGCGCTGCCTGTCACTCGACAACGGGGCGTTTAGACTTTTTAGGTGCCGATGGCTCTGAAGCCTGGGTGGTTGAATCATCTACTCCTATTGAAGAAGGCGTGCAGTGTGTGGCTTGTCACAACCAGGTCGCTATGCATTTAACCGAGGTGACTTTCCCTTCCGGCAAGACAGTTGTACGCGAAGAGGCCGATGCCCGTTGCATGAATTGTCACAGTGGCCGCGAGTCTGGCAATAGTGTCAGAGCGGCCATTGAAGAGGCTGGTGTACCAGACGATCAAGTCAGTTCTGATCTGCACTTCCTGAATGTTCATTATGCGACCGCAGCAGTTAGCCGTTTCGGTGCCGAAGCCGGCGGCGGCTTTGAATACGATGGCAAATCGTACATGGAATTTTTCTACCATGATGATTACGCAACGCAGTGCAACGATTGTCATAGCCCGCACTCTACAGAAGTGAGGGTTCAGCTGTGTACCGATTGCCACCAGGGTGTTACTGAGTTTGAAGATATTGCCGCTATAAGAAGCACGGAAGGTGACTTTGATGGTGATGGTGATGAGCAGGAAGGCATTAAGTACGAGATTGAAGGTCTGCGTGAATCGCTGTTCTCAGCAATAACAACCTACGCGACCGATGTAGCCGGCTCTTCAATTGCCTACGGGAATGGGTATCCATACTTCTTTAACGATAAGAATGGAAATGGCACAGCAGATGGCGATGAAATGGCGCGCTCTAATGGCTACTCCAGCTGGACTCCGCGGTTGTTGAAAGCGGCGTACAACTATCAGGTTGCCACTAAAGATCACGGCGCGTTTGTGCATAACCCGCAGTATGTTATTCAGTTGTTAAACGACAGTATCCAGGACTTGGGTGAGCAGGTTTCGGTACCTTCCACTGCACGGCCGGAGTAAATATATGAATTTATTCGGAATGCAAATATCTGTGCTGAAAGGGTTTGCCGGGGTTTGCCTTGCATTATTGACGGCAGGGTTTGCCAACTCTGCCTCTATGTCTTCAGACCACTCATTGTATGAAGAGCTGCAAGGCCCGTTCGATTCAATTGAAGATATAAACACAGCCTGTGTTGGCTGCCATAACTTAAGCGAAAGCGAGCTGCACGATACTATCCACTGGCAGTGGGATGGCAAGTTGGACGTTATCAACAACTATCATCCGAATGTCGCTTCTAACTCCAACGCTTGCGGCAGTTGCCATATAGGTTACGGCCTTCCGAAAAACCTGACCGGGGGGATAGAGCCTGCGGCGGTTGATTGTTTGGCCTGTCACGATACCAGCGGTGAATACTTTTTCAGCCGTTTCCATCAGGATGGCGCTGAGTGCACCATGTGTCACGATGATGGCGCTAAAGCATTGAAGAATCAGGTAGACGAAGAAGGCTACCGCTTTAAAAACTTCTCTCTTGCTGAAATGGCGCAAATGGTCGGTGAAACCAGTGTGGCCAGCTGCGGCAGCTGTCACTTTTTCGATGGTGGTGCCGACGGCGCAAAGCATGGAGATCTTGATAGCGCGCTCATTAACGCAACCTTCGAGATGGACGTTCATATGAGCGCAGAGGGTGCAAATCTGAGTTGTTCAGATTGTCACCAGACAGTCGATCACAAGATGGCAGGAAGTCTTTATTCTTTTGCCGGCCCAACAGACGACGGCCATGTGAGCGCCTTAAAAGGCCCGCAGGCGACCTGTGTTTCCTGTCATGGCCTGGCTCCTATGAAAGATGAGCGGCTGAACGAGCATACCGATACCATTGCCTGCGAAACCTGCCACATCCCAACTTATGCGCGAAACGGCATTGCTACCAAAACCAGCTGGGATTGGTCTACCGCCGGTAAGCTGGCTCGTAAACAGAAGCCGCTTATCCATTACGATGATGAAGGAAGGGTGACTTACAGCAGCCAGAAAGGCGATATGAGCTATGGCGAAGATCTGACTCCGGTATACCGTTGGTTTAATGGTGAAATGAATTATCAGGGGGTTGGTATGAGTGTCGACCCTGCCCAATTGAATGAAATTAATTCTCCGCAGGGCAGTGCGGAAGATGGAAAGTCTAAGATTTATCCGTTCCATCAGTTTGAATCGCAGCTGCCTTACGATACCGCCACCAATCAGCTGTTGCCTATTCATTTAGCTGGCAGCGACAGAACAGCCTTCTGGAATGGCTATCAGTGGGTAGATTCGCTGCAGGCTGGAGCAGATGCTGTGGGCATGGAGTTTTCCGGTGAATATGGCTTTACCTCAACGGTTATGAGCCGGGTCATTAATCACACCGTTGCACCGGCAGAAATGGCACTGAATTGTAACGACTGCCACACCGCGCCAAGTGCTATGGCAGGCATAGCAGGTCTTTACACTCCGGGCACCAATCAACCGGGCTGGCTGACCAAGGTTGGTTTAGGCATAGCGTTGATAACCCTTATAGGTGTATTGCTGCA
This sequence comes from Reinekea marinisedimentorum, assembly GCF_004341165.1. Taxonomy (GTDB): domain Bacteria; phylum Pseudomonadota; class Gammaproteobacteria; order Pseudomonadales; family Natronospirillaceae; genus Reinekea; species Reinekea marinisedimentorum. The sequence goes on along the minus strand of NZ_SLZR01000005.1, from coordinate 24,101 downwards.
TGGATTTTTGCGCATCATCTTCTCGTACAGGAGGAAGTAGCGTGAGTGAAGCGAAGCGAATTTATCTGTTTAAGCGTTTTGAGCGCATTTGGCACTGGTCTCAGGCGGTACTTATTATTTTAATGATGCTTACCGGCTTTGAGATTCATGGTTTGTATTCGTTGTTTGGATTTGCAAAAGCGGTCGATATCCATTCAACCAGTGCCTGGATTTTGATGGTACTGTGGGTGCTATCTATATTCTGGCACTTTACGACCGGGGAGTTTCGACACTATTTACCCTCGATGAAAGGCGTAATTCCTCAGGTGCAATATTACCTTGTGGGTATTTTTTCCGGCGCTGAAAAGCCGTTTCATGCCACTGAGCAGGCTAAGCACAATCCGTTACAGCGCCTTGCTTATCTTGGTGTGTCTGCCTTTCTTCTGCCGTTGGTCTGGATTAGCGGCTTAGGTTACTTGTTCTATAACGAGCTTGCCGACTCCTGGCTGCAGAGCCTGGGGCTGGGGCTTTCAGAGATTGCCTTAATCCATACAGTGGCGGCATTTCTGGTATTAATCTTTCTGGTCGCTCACCTGTATCTCATCACTACCGGTAAGACCGTTGGTCAGCACACCCGCTCTATGATTACTGGCTGGGAAGAGGTGTCTGAAGAGGAATCCATCAAAAACTGAGCTCGTAGCTCAACGGTCTGCCGTGCCCGGCTCACGTTGTTCTGTAGCTGACATGTTGTTATTATCCCCCGCCCAGCGCTGTTGCAGCGCTGGCGCTGTGTCCGTGCGGTCCTTTGGTAAAGGTAGACGGCGCAGCCATCGTCCAAATATTTTCTTACATCTATAAATGTATCCCCATGTGGCCTTTGGTAGAGGTCACCACTGAAGGAGAGCAACATGCCAGTTATTACTTTACCTGATGGTTCCAAACGCGAATTCGACCAACCTGTTTCCATTATGCAAATTGCTGAAGATATCGGCCCGGGTTTAGCGCGCAATACGCTTGCCGGTCGCATTAATGGTGAGCGTGCCGATGCCTGCGATAGGGTGACCGAAGACGCCAACATCGAAATTATCACGCCAAAAGACGAAGACGGTCTGGAAATCATCCGTCACTCGTGCGCCCACCTGATCGGCCATGCACTGAAGCAGCTGTATCCGGATGCGAAAATGGCCATTGGTCCGACCATCGAGAACGGCTTCTATTACGATGTTGAAATGGAACATCGCCTGACCGAAGAAGACCTGGTTGCGCTGGAAAAGCGCATGATGGAATTGGCAAAAACCAATTACGATGTGGTTAAAAAGGTAGGTAGCTGGCAAGACGCTTTCGATGCGTTCGAAGCGCGTGGCGAATCCTATAAGCTGGAAATTCTGAACGAGAACATCGCGAAAGACGAAACGCCGGCACTGTACATCCACGAAGAGTATGTCGACATGTGCCGTGGTCCGCATGTGCCGAATATGAAGTTCTGCCAGCACTTTAAGCTGATGCGTGTATCCGGCGCATACTGGCGTGGTGACAGCAGCAACACTCAGCTGCAGCGTATTTACGGCACCGCCTGGGCCGATAAAAAGCAACTGAAAGCGCACCTGAACTTCCTGGAAGAAGCCGCCAAGCGCGATCACCGCAAGATCGCCAAGAAGCTGGATCTGTTCCACTTGCAGGAAGAAGCACCGGGTATGGTGTTCTGGCATGCGAATGGCTGGACCATTTACCAGATTGTTGAGCAGTACATGCGCGAGAAGCAACGTAAGCATGGCTACCAGGAAATCAAAACCCCTATGATTGTCGACCGCTCACTGTGGGAGAGATCCGGTCACTGGGATAAATTTGCCGACGACATGTTCACAACACACAGTGAATCGCGCGATAACGCCGTTAAGCCGATGAACTGTCCGTGTCATATTCAGGTATTTAACCAGGGTCTTAAAAGCTACCGTGACTTACCGCTGCGTTTAGCTGAGTTTGGTTCCTGTCACCGTAATGAAGCTTCCGGTGCACTGCACGGTATTATGCGCGTGCGTGGCTTTGTTCAGGACGATGCGCACATCTTCTGTACGGAAGAGCAAATTCAGGATGAAGTCGCCAGCTTCATTAAGATGCTGGAAGAAGTTTATTACGACTTCGGCTATGACGACTTCATCCTTAAGCTGTCTACACGCCCTGAGAAGCGTGTTGGTTCTGACGACGACTGGGATCGTTCAGAAAAGGCGCTGGAAGACGCCCTGAACGCCACTGGCAAGCCATGGGATATTCTTCCGGGTGAAGGTGCCTTCTACGGCCCTAAAATTGAGTTTACTCTGAAAGACAGCATTGGCCGTCTGTGGCAGTGCGGTACCATTCAGGTCGATTTCTCGATGCCTGGCCGATTGGATGCTCAGTTTGTTGATGAGCAGGGTGAGCGTAAGGTGCCGGTGATGTTGCACCGTGCCATTGTTGGCAGTTTTGAGCGCTTTATCGGTATTCTGATTGAGCAGTACGCCGGTGCAATGCCTGCCTGGTTAGCGCCGACTCAGGTAATGATTTGTAACATTACCGATGCTCAGTCAGAAACAGTGCAAAAAATCACCGAAAATCTGGAAAATCAGGGCTTTAGGGCCAAAGCCGACTTGAGAAATGAGAAGATCGGCTTTAAAATCCGCGAGCACACGATTCAGCGCATCCCTTATTTGCTGGTTATTGGCGATAAAGAGGTCGAAAACGGCACTGTGGCGGTAAGAACCCGCGATGGTAAAGACTTAGGTGTTATGCCGTTGGCTGAATTCAGCGAACTATTGAGTGCCGATATTGCACGCAAAGGTCGCACAAACTAATACGGAGATCAGATTATAAAACGCAACGCTAGACAGGCTAAAAATGACAGCCGCCATGTTATCAATGAGCAGATTGATGCCAACGAAGTCCGTTTAATTGCGGCAGACGGTGAGCAGTTAGGGATTGTTCCTCTTTCAGAAGCAATTGCTAAAGCTCAGGAATCTGGGTTAGATCTGGTTCAGATCTCGAATGCTGACCCGATCGTTGCCAAAATAATGGACTTGGGTAAAAAACTCTACGAAGAGAAAAAGCAGAAAGTTGCAGCCCGTAAGAAACAGGCACAGGTTCAGGTTAAGGAAATTAAATTCCGCCCGAACACTGACATTGGTGACTACAACGTTAAGTTGCGTAACCTGACTCGTTTTCTTGAAGAAGGCAACAAAGCGAAAGTCACGCTTCGATTCCGCGGACGTGAAATGGCGCACCAGGAATTGGGTATGGAACTGCTGAAGCGCGTAGAGACCGACCTGGAAGATTACGGCACTGTTGAACAGCGCCCTAAGATGGAAGGTCGGCAGCTCACTATGGTGCTTGCGCCGGTCAAGAAGAAGTAATTTAGTCAGAAGAGCTCCTTCTGGCTAAACCCGAAGGGAAACTTTCGGTTTCACAAGCGGCTATTCATTGAATGGTCGTTTTTTAATTTTAAGGCAACCGTCAGCTTCGAGGTTGGTTCTAAGAACGAACCCCTGCAGTACGAACGCAACGCGGTAATTGAAGTAAATCAGGAGATTGAAAATGCCAAAAATGAAAAGTAACTCTGGCGCTAAAAAGCGTTTCAAGCGTACGGCGAACGGCTTCAAACACAAGCAGTCTTTCCGTAGCCACATTCTCACTAAGAAAAGCAGCAAGCGTATTCGTCAACTACGAAGCACCTTGCAAATTGCTGATGCAGATAAGCCGCTTATTAAGCGCATGCTGCCTTACATCTAATCGCTGAATCTTAAGGAGACTAAATAATGGCACGTGTAAAACGCGGTGTAATCGCTCGTCGTCGTCACAAGAAAGTATTAAAGCAAGCTAAAGGTTACTACGGAGCTCGTTCACGAGTATTCCGCGTAGCTAAACAGGCAGTCATCAAAGCGGGTCAATACGCTTACCGTGACCGTCGTCAGCGTAAACGTCAGTTCCGCGCTCTGTGGATCGCTCGTATCAATGCTGAAGCTCGCGTTAATGGTCTTTCTTACAGCAAGTTCATCAACGGCCTGAAAAAAGCCGAAGTTGAAATTGACCGTAAGGTTCTGGCTGATATCGCTGTTCACGATAAAGCTGTATTTGCAGCTATCGCTGAGCAAGCAAAAGCTGCTCTGGCTTAATACCTGGCGCTTTTCAAGCTTTATAAAAACCCGCTTCGGCGGGTTTTTTTTGGGCTGTCGGTTTATTTTAACGTGACTCTGCCAGTTGGCTTTAAAAATTCATTTGCGTTGAAAACGTTTTCAACCCTATCATGTTAGCTCTGAATAAAAGGGAGCAATGTATGACAGTTCTGGTTACTGGTGGAGCAGGCTACATAGGCAGCCATACCTGTTTGGAGTTACTTCAGGATGAGCAGGATGTACTGGTTTTAGATAACTATGTGAATAGCTCTAAAGAGTCTCTCAACAGGGTTATGGATATTACCGGTCGCACACTCAGGGTTATCGAGGGTGATATTCGCGATCGCGCCCTGCTTGATCAAATTTTCAGCAAAAATGATATTGAATCGGTGGTGCATTTTGCCGGTTTAAAAGCCGTGGGTGAGAGCACTCAAATTCCGCTCGACTACTTCGAAAACAACGTCTCCGGTACCGTTACTTTGCTGCAGGCGATGAAAGATGCGGGTGTTTTTAATTTTGTATTCAGTTCTTCGGCAACGGTTTACGGCGATCCGCACACTGTCCCCATTGTCGAAACCTTCCCGCTCAGCGTCACCAACCCCTATGGCCGTACCAAGTTGATGGTAGAGGATATCTGCCGTGATCTGGCGGCGTCCGATTCTCGCTGGAAGATCGCACTGCTGCGATACTTTAACCCGGCAGGCGCGCATTCCAGCGGCCGCATCGGCGAGCAACCCAATGGTATACCGAACAATCTGGTGCCTTATATTTCCCAGGTGGCGATTGGTCAGCGCGAATTCCTTTCGGTATTTGGTGATGACTACGATACCCCTGATGGCACCGGTGTTCGCGATTACCTGCACGTTGTCGACCTGGCCATTGGCCACCTGAAAGCGCTGGAGAAAACCCGCGTTCAGGAGGGTTGCGTAGCTTACAACCTGGGAACCGGTCAGGGTTACAGTGTTCTGGATATGGTGAAGGCATTTGAAAAGGCCGCCGACCGACCTATTCCATATAAGATTACGACTCGCCGCCCGGGTGATATTGCCTGCTGTTATGCAGACCCGACTTTTGCCGAGGCAGAGTTGAATTGGAAGGCTGAGCGTGGCCTGGAAGAAATGATGGCAGATTCCTGGCGTTGGCAGAGCCAAAACCCGAATGGGTACGACCCGGCCTGATATTAATCGGTCTGCTTTCCTGCCTGTGCGCATTCGTTGCACAGGCACTTCAGTTCCAATTGCGGGTTGGTTAAAACGAAACCCGCTTTTTCCACGGCCTTTTCCAGCTCAATAAAAATACTTTTGTCGATCGCGGCTTCCTTGACCTTATGGCACTGCTCACAGATTAGAAACTGCGGCGCACCGTGCGAATGCTCACAGGTGGCATGTGCGCAGCTGATGAACTTGTTTTCTGAGTTCAGTTTGTGGGCCAGGTTGTTTTCGGTCAGAAAATCGAGCATGCGGTAGATTGACATTGGGGGCACGGATTGTTCAAACCCCTCGCGGTAGAGATCCGCCAGCTCATAGGCAGAAACCGGGCGCTCGGCCGCCATTAGCAGTGCCAGTACGTTTTTGCGTTTAGAGGTTAATGATATTTCGGCACGTTCAGAGGCTTGTTCTGCGCGGGAAAGTGCTGACTGCAATAGCATGATGAATCTCCTGTGTGCCTGCTACAACTTCATGATGATTTCTCACCGATAATGATATGGTATATCATTTCCGGCCTTTTTCATTGATCAATGTTATTAGCTTATGAGTAATCGAGTGTTAGAGATTATATCCCGGGTATTTTTGCTGGTTTTTGCCCTGACAGCAGGCGCAGCCAATGCAGATAATACAGAAAAAAAGATCGAGCTGGTCGCCAGCTTTACGGTGTTGGCAGACATCGCCGAAGAGATTGGTGGCGAGTATGTTGAGGTGTCCTCAATCGTCGGTATCAACAGCGATACTCACGTTTACCGGGCGCGTCCGGCGGATGCCAGAAAGGTAGTGCATGCCGATATCCTGGTGATGAATGGCCTGGGCTTTGAAGGCTGGCTGGAACGACTGGTGCAGTCCTCCGGTTTTCAGGGGCAGAAGATCGTGGTAACCGATGGCCTGACAGTGATCCATCACGATGAAGACGAGTCAGAAGAGGGCGATCACTTTGAGTTGGGCGGGCATAACCATGACGACGATCCTCATGCCTGGCACAGCCTTGATAACGGCATCGCCTACGCAACGGCGATTGCCGATGGCTTGAAGAAAGCAGTTCCTGAACACCAGGCCTATTTCCAGCAGCGCTTAGCGAGTTTTACTGAGCAGGCAGAGCAGTTGGATGTGGAGTTAAAGCAGATGATATCAAGCTTGCCGGAAAACAATCGGCGCGTGATTACATCGCATGATGCGTTTTCTTATTTGGGTGAGGCGTACGGCCTGGAGTTTATTTCACCGCAGAATGTCAGCACCGAGTCGGAGGCGTCTGCCCGTGATGTCGCTATGCTGATCCGGCAAATCCGCGAGCAGAATATCGCGGCAGTATTTCTGGAGAATATTTCGGATGACCGGTTAATGAAGCAGATTGCTCAGGAAACCGGTGCCACCATTGGCGGCACGCTTTATTCCGGAGCGCTTTCGGATGAAAACGGCCCCGCACCAACCTATCTCGATATGATGCGTCATAACGTCACAACGTTGGTGCAGGCACTGTCGCAAGACTAGTGCCGTCCCAATCCGCTGCTAAACAGAGCCCTCAGCTTTCGCTGGGCTCTACAATTACCAGGTTCATAAAATCATCACCGATCTGGCTGATTTTAACCTTTAGCTGCATGCCCAGCTGGAATTGATGATCTTCAAACTTCAGCAGCATACGCAGTGGGTCATAACTGAACTGATCCTTCTTCTTGCGCAGATCAATAAAGCCACGGGCACCGTTGTCATTTAGCTCAATGCTCAGCCCACTGGCATTGATGTGCGCAATGGTGCCATCGAATTCCGCAGCCTTGTTCTTGGCAAGCCACTGATAGCGCAGGCGGTTTTCAATGTTTTGGCTGACAAAGCGCGAGGCACTGCCTCTTTCATTCAGTTGTTCGACCAGATCATTGTCAGCGTTGAACTCTTCATTTTGCAGCTTGGCTTTGATGATCCGGTGAATGACCAAGTCGCTGTATTTGCGGATTGGAGAGGTAGCATTGGTGTAGCAGGGCAGGCCAAGGCCGAAGTGCGGTGCCGCCTGTGTTTGCCATTGACCGCGGTCGAAGCGCTTTTGCAGTACGCTGGCCAAAGGGAAGCCGGTTGTTTCATTGGCGACCTTCATAATCTGAATGAATTGTTCCAGATTAGCGCCATCGAGCTCGGAAACCGCAGGAGCGAACTCGCGCAGTAATCCCTTCAGTTCGGTTTCGCGGTCGGCCTTAAAGCCGGCATGGGTCATAAACGGCGCTGCCGAATCCTTCAGCCACAACGCAACCTGATAGTTGGTGGCGACCATGGCTTCTTCGACTAAATCACGCGCGCTGTTGCGCAGTTCTTTTTCGATTTCACTCACGTTGAACTGCTCATCAACGCGGATGCGGAAGTCTGCACGGTCCAGCGGCGGGTTGGAGTTGGCCCTGCGCCACTGCGCCAATGCACGGGTTGCATCGAATACTGTACTCAGCGCTCTGGCGTTTTCAGGCAGCTCTGCACCGGTATCCAGCCATTCGCTGACCTCGGCATAGTTCAGTTTGGCGTGATTTTTAACCTTCGCCAGCGAAGGCTCAAAACGGGTGATGCTGCCATCTTTAGTCAGTGCCATTTTAAACACGACAGCCGGGCGCACCTCGTTCTCTACCAGCGACATCGCTTCGTTGGAGAGCTTTTGCGGCACCATGGGCAAAACCAGGCCGGGCAGGTACGTGGTGTTCAGGCGTTGCAGCGCGGCTTTGTCGAGAATGGAACCGCTGCTGATAAAGCTTGCCGCATCCGCAATAGCGATCCACAGGTGCCAGCCGTTTTCGGTGGCTTCGGCGTACAGGGCGTCGTCGATATCGCGGGTCGTGGTGGCATCGATGGTTAAAAACGGCAGTTCTGTCAGGTCGTTATAGCTGCTGTAATCGTAAGGATTTTCGGCGGCGGTTTGCTCGGCAGCTTGCAGCTCCTGCTCTGTGAAGGTTTCGGGTATGCCGTATTCATTCAGCGCAACGCTGTACCAGGAGCGGTTGTTCTTTACATCACCGAGAACAGTGACCACTTCGGCCTGCGCCTTGCCACTGGCCCACGGGTGGCGGGTAACACGGGCGGTGACCAGGCTGTTACTGGCTGCACCGCCGGTCTGCTTGGGTGGTACAAACAGCCAGCCGGAGAATTTATCGCTGAACGGTTCTACACCCTGGGCTTTGCCGCGTACGACATAAACGCCGGTGAATTCTTTGAAGTCAGACGACACCAGAGATTCCAGTTCAGCGCGGGTTTTTCCATCGTTCTGTTCTGTAACGGTGTAGGTGACTCTGTCGCCGGGAAAGACTTTACTCATCTGATCCGGTGGCAGAAAGTGTTCCTCGCCCTGATCACTGACGACAAAACCAAAGGATTTGCCCGTGCCTTTTACTATGCCATTAAAGATTTCTTTACTGGCTTTGATTTCGGTTTTCAGTGTCTGTAAGACAGCGAGAGACTTTGCATCGAGCATTGCGGGTACCAGATCAATTTTACAAGAGCGGCACATTATACGCATCCTGCCGTGACGAGAAATGTTTAGCGGCAGATTTGCGGTCAGTATCGCTTTATACTTCCGTCTCAGAAATTCAATTATTAACCCGCAGGCCCCGGTATGGCAGAAGTCCGATCGTTAAATGCATTCAAAAAAGCGCAACAAAAAAAGCAGGCGGCCGGTCATACGCTATGCAGAAGTGGCCGTCACAAATGGCAAATCGATAAAGAGACCGTGTTCGATAGCAAGCAGGGCAAGCTGGTCAATCGGTACCGTTGCACTCGCTGTGGCAAGATTAAAACCAGCGCTCAATAGTTAAATCAGGGTTGGTCTTTCCAGCGTTCAAGGTTTTTCAGGAAGGTGTCGGCACGCTCTATACGCTGCTGTATCACCTGATTACCCGGGTCGAGGTTCAGCGCCTGCTGCCAGCGGATGACGGCTTCGCCGATATAGCCAGCGGTGTATAGCGTATCGCCGCTTTTGATCAGGCTGTCAATTCGCAGCTGGCGGTGGCTCTTCAGTTGTTCCTCATAGTCGGCAACATCGGTGATCTGCATGGCGCGGATTTCGTTCAGCACCTTCTGTGCACCGGCTAAATCATTGGCAAACAGCCGGTCCTTAAAGCTCCGTTCCAGTTCAGGCAGCTGCTCCAGCGCCTTTTTTGATTGCGCTGTTCGTGCATTTGCCCGCTGTGTGCTCTCAATGGCCAGGATTTCGCTGAGCAATTCAGAGCTCAGGTCGTTGGCAGAGGTTTCAATAGACAGCGTCAGGGCCTGCTTTGCCTGAGTGTATTTCTGTTCCTGCCAGTAGTTATAACCAACCGCGTACAGTTCTCGCGAGACCTGCTTGGATTCCTGCAGGTAGCGGTTAAAGGTCTGCTCGGCAGAATACTTTCCGCGGGCGTTGTAGAGTGCCGACTCCTGATAAGGCCGGGAGGTAATCAGGTAGTGGGCTTTCGCCAGCAACACGGCGGTTTCATCCTTGTAGATTCGCTCGGCCCGCTTGTGTTGATAAAACGACTTCTGAGTCATCAGCTCGGGTGCGTCCGGCAGGTTCTTCAGGCCTTCATCAATCAGTGATTCGGCGCTTACCCAGTCATTGGCGGGTTCAAACGCCTGAGCACTTTTAACGATGTTTTGAATGTAGCGCTGACGGTTTTTTTCAATGCCGGCAATGGCGTTGTTCAGCGATTTGTAGTCCGGGTGGTCTTCAGGAACGGCGGCAATGGTTTCCAGCGCTTTGTCGTATTTATGTTCGCTTACCCAGCTGTCAATCTGGCTGCTGGCACTGTCGCTGTTGGCGTAAAAGGTGGTGCAGCCGGTTAGCAGGCTGAGTAGCAGAAGCGGGTAAAGTCGGGAAAGAGCTGTCATCTGGTTTAATCCTTACGTGGTAATCAGTTCGTCAATTACCAGTGTTTCTATTTCTTCGCTAAACCCCTTCACCTGAATGCGCTGGGTTTCGTGCGTACTGATGCGGGTTTTATCACCTAACAGGTTGAGAAATGCCCGGTCGGTTAAGATGCCGCCCTGTGGCGCCTTGGCGCAGAGCCGGGCGGCGAGGTTCGCAGCCTCACCAACCACAGAATAGTTGAGTCGCTCCGCTGAGCCCAGCAGGCCTGCGAGAACTGTGCCGCCAGCCAGACCGATGCGGATGTCCATCCATGGCAGGCCGGCAGCCTTGCGGCCTTCGTTCAGCAGCTGAATGCGGTCGCGAATGAAGATGGCACATTGCAGTGCATGCTGCCGGTGCTTGGCATCTGCAGCCGGGCAACCGAATACCAGCATGGCGCAATCGCCTATGTACTTATCGACATTGCCCTGAAAGCGGTGGCAGGCGTCAGAAAACTCTGAAAAGTAGAAATTCAGCACATCGGCAACCACCTCGGAAGTGTGCTTGTTGCTGAACGCCGTGTAGTTGACCAGGTCGACAAACAGAATGCTGGCTTCCACCCGCTCGCCCTTGAGGGTGATCTCGGAGTCGTCGCGTGTCATATAGTGGCTGGCAACGGGGCCGGAAACAAAGCGCGAGAAGTTCTTTTCGACCGTCAGTTTTTGCTCCAGCCCCTGTGCCATCTTGTTGAAGGCCTCTTCCAGGTCGGCAAATTCACCGGCGTTGTTATCGTCAATCCGATAGCTGTAATTGCCGGAGCCGATGGCCTTGGCGGCGGTGATCAGGTCGTTGATGGGCTTGCTGAGTCGCTGGCTTAAGCGGATGCCCAGCCAGATGATGGCGCAAACCAGCAGTGCCACCAGGGTCAGTGCAGAGCTGACCACAATGGTCTGGTTTTTTATCAGCGGTGACTTATCAAGACCAATCCAGGCAACGCCTCCGGAAACCTCTTTGAAGAGGATCGGCGCAGAAAACCACACCTGATTATCACTGCCGGTAAAGCTGGTCGCGCTGTAGAAGTTTGCCTCGTTGTGCAGAATCGCCATATCCGGCTGCGGGCCGCTGGCGGCGGTCAGGTCGTAGTCCCGGTCAATGATAATGACTGAGATGACGTTCTTCTGAGTCGCCACCGACTGCACCAGGTTGTTCAGTGACTGCTGATCTTCAGAGAACACCATGCTCACCGAGTTGGCAGCAACCTGGCTGGCCAGCGTTTCGCCATTGTAGTTGAACTGCTCTTCCATGATCGAGAACTGGCTGTAGATCAGCGGGTAGCCGATGGTTACCGCAGCCAGCAGGATCAGGGCAGTCATAGTCAGGGCCAGCCGGTGTGCGTAGTTCAGGTTCTGCAAGGTCATTCCCGGTTTTGTAAAGTAATCTTAGAGGAAGATTGAATAATACTCTGCTAAAGGTAAATCGGTATCCGATTGAAGTAATTGCAAAGTAATTTGCGCTAGCATACGGGCATATGAGCTGAAAGACGCCGTAAATGTGAAGAAAGTCATGATTATTTCTTTTTATTCACTTGTTTGTTTCCTGTTTTGATCGTTAGAATCGCCCCATGATTGATGTATACGCTGTACTCTCAAACCTTGAACTAGCCCAGGTCGGCGCGGCCTTGTTGCTAATCCCTCTTATTTGCTGGCTGAACACGCACAGGTCCTCTTTTCTGTGCCGCTGGGTTGTGCTGCTTTCCGGCTATGTTATTCAGATCGGCTTTTACCTGATTCTTGATGATGTTGGGTTCCGCTCTAACTTGCTGGTGTTGTTTGCGACGCTTGCCGGCTGCATGTGGATCTACTCAACGGCATTGTTGTGGCCTGCTAAAGCGCTGATCCCCGTTCCCGCGAATAAAGAAAACCCCTGATGAGTACGCATCACTAAAGAGAGTGATGCCTGCTTCTGTCGCTTTGATAACCCTTCTGTTGATTTCTGCGCAACGCCACCCTTAACATGGTGCGCTTTTCTGGATCCAACTAACGTTCCTTAGGGAGATATTGAATGGAAGTGTTAACGAACGCCATGGCAAGCTTCCAGGCTATTTTAGAGTCTGGTTCAAAGTTTCCCTGGGTGGGGCAGGTGTTTCTGATTGTACTGGCGACGCTGCTGGCCGCCTACCTGATGAAAAAGCTGTTCGACCGCTTGGCGTTAAAGGCTAAAAACAGCAACACCGCTTTTGATGACCTGCTGATAGATACCGCGCGCAAACCGGTCGGTGTTTTTATCTGGTTTGAAGGTATTCTTCTGGCGGCCGATGTCGTACGCCGGGTATCCGATGAGGCGGTGTTTTCACTGATCGACCCAATCCGTGAAGTTTCCTTCATTACTATTTTCGCCTGGTTTGCGGTGCGGCTTATCCGCCAGGCGGAAGACCTGGTTCAGCAGCCGGGCGTGCTGAAGAAAGAGATGGACGCCACCACAGCATCGGCGCTGGGTAAACTGTTCCGGTTGTCGGTCATCATCACCACCGCACTGGTCATCCTGCAAACGCTGGGTTTCAGTATTTCGGGCATTCTCGCCTTCGGCGGTATCGGTGGTATTGCGATTGGCTTTGCTGCTAAAGACCTGCTGTCTAACTTCTTTGGCGGCCTGATGATCTACATGGATCAGCCCTTCCGGGTGGGTGACTGGGTACGCTCGCCGGATAAAGACATTGAAGGCACCGTTGAAGATATCGGCTGGCGCTTAACCTGTATTCGTACCTTCGATAAACGACCGCTGTATGTGCCGAATGCCACCTTTGCCAGTATTTCGGTGGAAAACCCGTCGCGCATGAGTAACCGCCGTATTAAAGAAACCGTTGGGGTGCGCTATGACGATGCCGATAAGGTGGCGGCTATTGTGGCCGATGTAAAACAGATGCTGCTCGATCACCCGGAGATCGATACCGAACAGACGCTGATTGTGAACGTAAACGCCTTTGCCTCGTCATCGATTGATTTCTTTATCTACACCTTTACCAAAACCACGGAATGGATAAGGTTTCACGAAATTAAACAGGATGTGATGCTGAAGGTTATTGATATCGTTCAGCGTAATGGCGCTGAGTTTGCTTTCCCAACGCAGACATTACACCTGCTGAACGAAGAGCCGGAACCGGCTGGTATGAAGTAACTGTTAAACCGGTGAACCATGCAGGGTTGAGCGTTTAGCTGCTCTTTTTCGCGTGCCAGAACTCAAATTCATCTTGGGTAAGGGCACGCGCCTCTTCTTCCAGCATGACAGGAATACCATCGCGTACCGGGTACGCAAGTTTGGCGGCTGTGGAGATCAGTTCCTGTTTTTCTTTATCGACCTGTAAGGGCGCTTTGGTGGCAGGGCAGACCAGAAACGTCAGCAGCTGTTTATCAATTAGCATCGTTTTTTCTTTCCTCAGATTCATTCGATTCCAGTGGTACGCCGGGTACCGGGTCAATTCCGCCTTCGCAGCCCGGGTGACAGCGCAGTATGCGTTTTATGGTGAGCTTGCTTCCCTGCCAGGCACCATAATGTTTCAGCGCGATAATCGCGTATTCAGAGCAGCTTGGGTAGTAGCGGCAGCGCGGTGGCCCCAGCATTGGGCTGATGACAAATCGATAGAATTGCACCAGCTTAATGAGCAGCCACTTCATGGCTTAGCCTTCACGTGACCAAAGCGTGCCTTCGCGGGTGTCTTTAATTTGCACACCGCGCGCAGCCAGTTCTTCACGAATGGCGTCTGCACGGGCGAAGTCTTTATTTTTCTTCGCCTGCTTACGCTCTTCGATCAGGGCCTCGACTTCTTCGGCGCTAATATCGCCTTCGCTGACCTGGCCCTGGAACCAGGCATTCGGCTCAAGTTGCGCAATGTTCAGGAAGTTGCAGATCGCCTCAATTTCACCCTTCAGCTTGGCCTGCTGCTCTGCATTTTCGGCTTTAAAGAACTGGTTGGTCAGTTCATGCAGTACGGCAAAGGCTTTCGGTGTGTTCAGGTCATCGAGCAGCATTTGTGCAAATGGCAGCTCAATAAAGTTTTCAACCGGGGTCGCGGCTATATCTGCGCTGTCCCGCTTGATGGTGTAAATGCGGTCGAGCAGCGAGCGGCTCTGGTGAATTAGCTGTTCCGACCAGTTCATGTTGGAGCGGTAGTGTGCTGAAAGCAGCGCTACGCGCACCAGCTCATGCGGTTGTTCGGCCAACATATCGCGCAGCACAATAAAGTTGCCGAGTGATTTCGACATCTTCTCGCCTTCGATATCGAGCATGGCGTTGTGTACCCAGTATTTGGCGTAGCCACCGGAATGATCCGAGCAGCAGGTGCCCTGAGCCAGTTCATTCTCATGGTGCGGGAATAAAAGGTCAGAACCGCCGCCATGAATGTCGATGGTTTCACCCAAATGCTTCTGGATCATTGCCGTACATTCAATGTGCCAGCCCGGGCGGCCACGGCCCCAGGGGCTGTCCCAGCCGGGCAGGTCATCGGTGGAAGGCTTCCACAGTACGAAATCCATCGGGTTCTTTTTGTAGCTGGCCACTTCTACGCGGGCACCGGCGATCATATCGTCGATATTGCGCTTGGAAAGCTTGCCGTAATCGGCCATGGAATCGACCGCGAACAGCACATGACCTTCCGAGGCATAGGCGTGGCCACGTTCAATCAGCGCTTCAATGGTGCTAATAATGTCGCCAATGTGCTCGGTGGCTTTTGGCTTTAGGGTGGGCTCCAGGTTACCGAGCGCGGCCATGTCTTCATCGTAGGCGGCGATGTACTTATCGGTAATGACGGAGATCTCGGCATTCAGCTCGGCAGCGGCGGCGTTGATTTTATCGTCAACATCGGTGAAGTTGCGCGCAAACTCAACGGTTGGGTACAGCTCTTTCAGTACCCGGTAGAGCAGGTCGAACACTGTCGCGGAGCGGCCGTTGCCCAGATGAATATAGTTGTAAACCGTTGGGCCACAGACATACATAGTGACGCGATTGGGGTCTAAAGGTTCAAACGGTTCTTTTTTGCCTGTCAGGCTATTGTGCAATACCAGCGACATTGAAATTCCAGCAATCAGTTAATCGAATTTCGCGCGAGTATACCATTGGAGTTGAGAATCTGGGCAGATGGACTATTAAAAGTCGCCCGGATTAACCTCGGTTTTTCAGGATTTCCGGTGCTTAACTACCCGCAATCGCGCCTTTCTGCACACCTTCAAACGCCTTAACACGCCAGCTGTAGTCTGGCTGCTCAGCCGCTAAAGAGCTGCAGATATGCGTAGCAATCAGCTCTACCGTGGTGTCGGTCGGCATCATGTAGCACTGCTTCGGGTTCAACCACACATCAAAGCGGCCTTGTTCAGAGTCGTACCCGGCATGGTTCAGGCCCTTGTGCTCGCTTTCGAGCAGGTCTTCATCGGTAATCAGGTAGATATCGGCAAAGCGCTGTGCCCATTCCTGTTCGGTATCGGTATCGCGTACGCCGTTTTTGAATATTTCGATTTTAGAGCGGTGGCCATGGCAAATACGCTGGCAATCGCCCAGGTGCTTTTTCAGACCATGAGAATAGTGGTAAAACGCGCCGTTGATGTCTTCTGTACGCAGGTTCAGTTTTACCTGCTTTACATTACTGGGGACCAGGCTGTTGAGGTGGTTTTCCAGCAGCGGCAGGGCGCTATCAATGGTGATACGTTCAGCATCCACCAGATACACGGCATCGCGCGGGCTCTGGTAGGCAAAGGCCAGTTCACCTTTGCTGTCTCGGTATTCCACCTTGATCTCATCGTTCAGTTCCAGCATCTCTATGCTGACACCGGCTAATTCGGTCGGAATGGCCAGGGTGTGGTCAAGCCCGCCATCAAGCGCCTGCTTGAGCAGCTTCTTCACATGGCCGAAATCGAACACCATGCCTTCTTCGTTCAGTTCGCCCATCAGTTCAACATCAACAATCCAGCTTTCGCCCACCACGCCGCGCTTGGGATGAAAGTAGCTGAAATCGAGAACGGTCAGGTTGTCTACGAAAAGACGATTCATGGTTCTGGCATGCTCCGGTTGCTGTTTTAGCCATTATAGGCGGGCGCGGCAGTCTAACAGAAATTCAATTGTTGGCTAAGCGCTAAACTTTAAAAGTTGACCGTTCATTCGAACCAGTCATTGGGTTGTACAGGCAATTGGCTGACATCTCTTTTCCGTTCTAGCCAGTTAATTCAACCACCCCGGCGAAGGGTGCCGGTGTTTGCAGCCAGTTCTGCCAGGGCTCATTGGCGCGCAGCGCCTGCATCAGCCGAATGACCCCGCCGTGAGTAAACACACAGGTATCCTGCGGCAGGCCGGTTAGTTCGGTATAGATCGCTTCAACCCGGTGCTGAAAGGCGAGTAAGTGCTCACCGTTCGGGAACTGAAAGCTGGTAGGCGATTGTGCCCAGCGGTCGATGCTGGCGCGGCTTATTTCACTCCAGGGTTTCATTTCCCAGTCACCAAAGTTTACTTCCATCAGCTCGGGGCTGAACGCGATGTGTTGAGCAGGAAAGCAGGCTTCGGCCAGTTTGGCGCAGCGTTTAAGCGGGCTGCTGTAAACCACTGCGGGCGTTGCCGGTAAGTGAGCCTTCACCTTTTGCGCGCTCTCGGTGTAGGCGATGGCGGCATCGATGTCGGTTTGGCCGTAGCAGATGCCGCGGACGGCAACGGCGTCGTGACGGATCAGAAACACAGCCACACCAGGTAGAGCGCAAGCTCTGCCAGCTGTTGGCCGGCACCCATGGTATCGCCGGTGTAACCACCAATCTGTCGCCGCGTCTGCCAGATCCACAGCGCTGCCACAATCAGTGCAGTTACTGTGAGCACCAGTGCTATGTGCAGTGGAACAAAGACCAGCGCCGGCAGGCTGAACAGCAGGGCCGCCAGCCAGCGACCGAAACTCATTTGCGAAACCACCGGTTTGGCCTTGCTTGGGTTTACCCGCACATAATCGGCAAACACCATTGCTGTCATCGATGACCATCGGCTCAGGCAATGGGCGACGATAAGGCAGATCACGCCAGCCTGGGGCAGCAGTTCAAACAGAGTGAAGGCCTTCAGGCTGAGCATGGCCCACAGTGCCAGGCTGCCATAGGTGCCCAGGCGCGAGTCGGTCATAATGTCGAGCTTACGCTCTTTATTGAACGCGCCGCCGAAGCCATCGAAGGTATCGGCCCAGCCGTCTTCATGAAAGCCGCCGGTGAGCAGAAAGCCTGCGCTCAGGGTAAGCAGTACGGAAACCTCTACAGACCAGAACAGCTGAGCAAACCCGTAGATGGCAGCAAGCAGGGCACCCACGAACAAGCCAACCAACGGGTAGTAGAGCGCGCTGCGGCGCATGGCGTCATCGCTGTAATTGGGGTGTGCCGGCACCGGAATACGGGTAAAGAAGCCCAGCGCCAGCAGGAAGTCGCGAATCATTCAGTGATGATGCCGGCCGACTGAAAGGTCGCCATTTCATTGAGCATGGCCACTGCACACTTAACCAAGGGGTAGGCGAGTGCTGCACCGGTGCCTTCGCCGAGGTGTAACGACAGGTTCAGAATCGGTTTTGCATCCAGCTCAATGATCATCAGCTGGTGCGCCGGTTCGGCAGAGGCGTGACTGAACAGCCAGTAGTCGCGGGCACTCGGCTGATGCTTAAAGGCAACCAGAGCGGCCGCGGTGGAGATGAAGCCATCAACCATGACAACGCAGCCCAGATCTTCAGCGGTAAGCAACACACCCACCATAGCCGCAATTTCAAAACCGCCCACTTCGGCAAGGATGGTCAGCGGATCGGTGCTTTGGCAGCGTTTCAGCGCCTCATTGATCACGGTGATTTTGGTTTCTATCTGCTCCGGGCTGGCACCGGTGCCCGGTCCAACGGTAAATTCGGCACTTTGTGCCGTCAGTGCAGAAAGCAGTGCCGAGGCGCTCGTTGTGTTGCCAATCCCCATTTCGCCGATAATCAGCAGGTTGCAGCCGGTTGCAACGGCATCGCGTGCCAGCTGTTCACCCACCGCCATCGCGCGTTCGCACTCTATCATGCTCATGGCAGGCTCACGGCGCAGGTTTTTAGTGCCGGCGGCAATGGTTTTATCAAGTACGTTGGGCCATTTGGCTTCAGGGTTTACGATGCCAAGGTTCACAATCTGCAATGGAATATCATTGCTGCGGCAGAATACGTTCATCGCGGCACCGCCGGCGGAGAAGTTAGCCATCATCAGTTCGGTGACCTTCTGCGGGAAGGGGTTGACACCTTCGGCGCATACGCCGTGATCGGCCCCAAAAACCAATGCCTGAGGTTTATCTACCTTAGGTACTTCGGTCTTCTGCGCCATGCCTACCTGCAGGGCAATCTCTTCTATTTGGCCCAGCGAGCCCGGTGGCTTGGTCTTGTTGTTGATTTTATGAAGAATTTCTATTTTCAGGTCGTTCTTAGTCATCGTTGTCCCTAAATGAGGTTGCGGTTTTAGCAGGCAAAAAAAATTCTGTCGGTTAAGTTTTGATCCAGTGCTCCAACCCGGAAACACAGAAGCACACCCGGTCGGCCAAGCCGGCAACCTGCTGATTCAGCAGACCAAGCTCATCCACAAAGCGGCGCGTCAGTGCATCGGCACCGATCACACCCAGGCCGCATTCGTTACTGACCAGCAGGGTAGGCTGCGTTCGCTGCTGCAGGGCTGCGGTGAAATCCTGGATGCGCTGTTCAAGTTGGCCGGGCGTTTCAATCAGCAGGTTGGTCACCCAGGTACCCAGGCAATCGACAACAACGGCACCCTGAAATTCGGTTAGAGTTTCAGGTAATTCTAGCGGTGTTTCAATGCATTGCCAGTGCTCGCCGCGCGAGGCTATATGGTGCTCGATGCGTCTGTTCATTTCGGCATCGGTACGGCGGGCGGTGGCGACAAGACAGGGGCTGTCGGTGGCCTCTTCGAGCAGGCGCATGGCCAGGCGGCTTTTGCCGGATTTTACACCGCCGGTGATCAGGGTAATGTTTGCCATGATTTCCTTGATTCTGATAAATGAAAAAGCGAGCCAATGCTCGCTTCTGTTCGATAGGTGTCACTGCGGTCGTTTATAACTCAAACGATGACAACGCATCCATATCGATATCACTCTTAATAGCCCCGACAAGGTAGCTGGAAATTTCAACTTCCTGCGGTGCAACCTGGACATGGTCGTTGCTCAGCCAGTTGTTCATCCACGGCAGCGGGTTATCGGCCCGCTGATACATAGGCGCTAAACCGACGGCTTTCAGACGTTCATCGGTCAGATACTCAATGTACTGGTGCAGTATATTGGCGTTCAGGCCAATCATCGAGCCATCTTTAAACAGGTAGTTGGCCCAGGCCTTCTCCTGCTCGGCTGCATCGCGGAACAGGCTGGTGATGGTGTCTTTTTCCTGCTCAAACAGATCACGCATGTCCGGGTCGTCCATGCCGCTGCGCCATTGGCGAAGGATGAATTCCGTGCCGCTTAAATGCAAGGCTTCATCGCGCGCGATCAGTTTAATCAGCTTGGCGTTGCCTTCCATTTTTGCGCCTTCGGCAAAGGCAAAGCTGCAGGCAAAGCTGACGTAAAAGCGGATGGCTTCCAGCACGTTGACCGAAACCATAGTCAGCAACAACAGGCGTTTAATGTTGCGCAGCTGCTCTTTGGTTTGCGTGCCGTCATCGGCAGACTGGTAACGCTGAATGGCATTGATCAGCTGATCGTAATAATCCGAAATGGTTTCCGCGCGTTCGATAATCTCCGGCGTTTCAATAATGTCTTCAAAAATCAGGTTCGGCTCGGTGACAATGTTGCGGATAATGTGGGTGTACGAACGTGAATGGACTGTTTCGCTGAATGCCCAGGTTTCTATCCAGGTTTCCAGTTCCGGCAGGCTGACGATGGGTAAAAACGCCATGTTCGGTGAACGCCCCTGTACAGAATCGAGCAGCGTCTGGTACTTCAGGTTACTGAGGAAAATGTGCTTTTCGTTTTCCGGCAGGGCGATAAAGTCTTTGCGGTCACGCTGCAAATCGACTTCTTCCGGTCGCCAGAAAAACGATAGCTGTTTTTCAATCAGCTGCTCAAAAACCGGGTAGCGTTGTTGGTCGTATCGGGCAACGTTCACCTGCTCGCCACAGAACATGGGCTGTGTGAAGGCATCGAAACGCTTCTGGTTAAAAGATTGGTAAGCCATGGTGCTCTCCAAATTAAATTCGTTATTTGCTTAAAAAATTAAATAGCGCACGCGCCGGATTCACAGCTGGAAGCGGCCTGTTCCTGCAGGTGGTTGGCTTGCGAGCCATCACGGGTGTTGTGGTAGTACAGCGTTTTTACACCCAGCTTGTAGGCAGTGAGTAAATCACCCAGCAACAGCTGCATTGGCACCTTTCGGTCTGCGTACAGATCGGGCTGATAGCTGGTGTTGGCGGAAATCGCCTGATCAACAAACTTCTGCATAATCGCCACCAAAGTCAGGTAGCCGGTGTTGCCGTTTTGTTGCCACAGAGTGTCGTAGCTGGCGGCCAGGGTTTCGATTTCCGGCACTACCTGTTTCAGTACGCCGTCTTTGGAGGCCTTAATGCTCACCAGTGCCCGTGGCGGTTCAATGCCGTTGGTGGCGTTGGCAATCTGCGCTGAGGTTTCTGATGGCATCAGTGCCGAGAGCGTTGAATTGCGTACACCATGGGTAACAATGCTTTTGCGCAGGGCATCCCAATCGCACAGCAGGGCGGTGTTGCAGTGGCCATCCACTTCGGCTTTGTAGTGATCAACCGGCAGGCTGCCGCTGGCCAGTTTGGTATCGCTAAAGCCTTCGCAGGCACCCTGTTCGATGGCCAGTTTATTCGAGGCTTGCAGCAGCGCATATTGCAGGCGCTCAAAGGTTTGGTGGGTTAAATCGCGGGCCTTTTCGTCGCCGTATCTGGCACCGTGTTTCGCCAGATAGTAGGCGTAGTTGATGACACCAATGCCCAGTGGGCGGCGCTTCATGGTGGAGATTTCTGCCGCCTTTACCGGGTAGTTCTGGTAGTCGAGCAGGGCATCGAGTGCGCGCACCAGAATATCAGCAGAATCGTCGATGTCATCCAGCGACGTTAACGCGCCTAAATTGATTGCTGCCAGCGTGCACAAGGCAATTTCACCCTGTTCATCGTTTAAATCCTGCAATGGTTTTGTCGGCAAGGCGATTTCCATACACAGGTTAGACTGGCGTACCGGCGCTTTGGCCGGGTCGAACGGGCCATGCTCGTTGCAGTGATCTACGTTCTGAATATAAATACGGCCGGTGGAGGCGCGCTCTTGCATCAGCAGTGAAAACAGTTCTTTGGCTTTGACCTTGCGCTTGCGGATGGCCGGGTCGTTTTCATACTGAACGTACAGCGCTTCAAACGTTTTCTGATCGGCAAAAAACGCATCGTACAGGCCGGGGACTTCGCTCGGGCTGAACAGCGAGATATGACCATCCTGAATCAATCGCTGATACATCAGCTTGCTCAGCTGCACGCCGTAATCCAGATGGCGGGCGCGGTTTTCTTCAACGCCGCGGTTGTTTTTCAGTACCAGCAGGTCTTCCACTTCTATGTGCCACAGCGGGTAAAACATGGTGGCCGCACCACCGCGAATACCACCCTGTGAACAACTCTTCACGGCCGACTGGAACAGTTTGTAAAACGGAATGCAGCCAGTGTGGAACGCCTCGCCACCGCGAATGGGTGAGCCTAAACCGCGAATGCGCCCGGCGTTAATGCCAATGCCCGCGCGCTGGCTGACGTAATTGACGATACTGGACGTCGTGGCGTTGATGGAATCCAGGGTGTCGTCGCATTCAATGAGTACGCACGAAGAGAACTGGCGTGTCGGTGTGCGCACGCCGGCCATAATCGGCGTCGGCAGCGAGAACTTATGAGTGGACGCCGCCTCATAGAAACGCTTCACATAGTGCAGACGCTCAGCTTGTGGGTAACCGGAAAACAGGCAGGCACCAATCAGCAGGTAAACAAACTGCGGCGATTCGAAAATCTGCCCGGTCACGCGATCCTGCACCAGATATTTACCCTGAAGCTGTTTAACACCGGCGTAGGCAAAGTTTAGATCGCGGCTGTGATCGAGCACGTCGTTCAGTTCATTCCAGTCTTCTTCGTTATAAGTTTTCAGCAGAATGGGGTCGTAGCGTTTTTCGGCCACCAACTTGGCGACCAAATCAAACACGTGCGGTGGCTCAAACTGGCCAAAGGCCTGTTTGCGCATATGGAAAATGGCCAGGCGGGCTGCAAAATACTGGTAGTCCGGTTGCTGCTCGCTGATTAAATCGGCTGCCGAGCGGATCAGCATTTCATGAATTTCGGTGGTGGTCATGCCATCGTAGAACTGGATTTTTGCTTTCAGTTCCACTTCCGAAACAGACACCTTGCTCAGGCCTGATTGTGCCCAATCGAGCACCTTGTGGATTTTTTCTAATTGCAGGGGTTCGAGACGGCCGTCTCTTTTTTGAATTTGCAGGTTCACCTTGTTTCTCCAGAACAAGGCAGGGCATGTGACAATGTCACATGACAAGA
The DNA here is from genome assembly GCF_004341165.1 of Reinekea marinisedimentorum. Lineage (GTDB taxonomy): Bacteria > Pseudomonadota > Gammaproteobacteria > Pseudomonadales > Natronospirillaceae > Reinekea > Reinekea marinisedimentorum. Next base: position 1,432 of record NZ_SLZR01000005.1, on the reverse strand, counting down.
GAAAACGTAGACGCGTTCACTTGTATCGGATCACCCCGCCCGATGTTAAACACAACGATTAACACTAATCGCATGGTCATCGCGGCAGGTCTCCTGGCTTGGGCGTCGACGCGTGGCTTAAACCTTCCCGAGGGCGTCCTCAGTGGTTAAATACTTAAGCCTTGCTCAACCCTTACAGTTGCGGGGGCAGCTTCGGATTTGCACCGAATTCCCGAATAAACATGCGCATACTTAGAACTTAGCGCGGGTTTACTTTCAGCCACAAATGCCGGTGGCTGAAGAACCGTCGATGAGAATGCGCACAAGATATGGTGGTGTTTGGCTTTAGTCAAACCATATATGGGTGTTTTGGCAGATATTGCGACCTTTGTAGGAGGTGGCAAACGCAGTGCCACACAAGCCTGTTTGTTTAATCGATGTAGGTGCCCGTTGCCTGAATCGGGGCATCAGAGCCGCGCTCTGCAAGCCATATAACCAATGCCGTTCGTTGCTGAGAAGCCTGCGGTATTTCGGGCAAAGAGGCTACCCAGGTTCGGGTGTTGTCTGTTAAATCAGACTGCCGGCTGCGCCAGTGTTTAAGCACCACAAAATCATGGTGCAGCGTCAGGTTTCTGTTCTCACCGGCGGTGATATCGTTGCTCAGGCCCATGCCCAGATACGCCATGTTCAGCTGCAATGGCTCGGTGGTATCAAAGGTGACCGTTAGGGTTTCATCTGCGAGCGTGCCGCGCAAAACACCGGGGGTTGCCTGGGGTTGTTCGGGAATAGCGCTGCGGTCAAAAAACCAATCCCGCCACTCCTTCCCGTTGGCTACAAACCCTGGTGTGTAAACCGAGTGAATTGCCCCGGTCGTTTGGTAGGCGCGCTGACGTTGGCTGTACTCGCGTTTAGCCAACGGATCTATCCAGCCAATGTAATCCCAGTAATCGACGTGGAAAGCCATTGGCACAATGCTGGAAAACAGCGCCGGGTGTTCCGTGAGGGTTCCCATCCACTTATCGGCCGGTACACAGCTGCTGCAACCTTCAGAGGTGAACATTTCTATCACCACGCTGGCGGTGGCTTCGCTTTGGAATTCCTGGGCGTGTATCAGGGTGCTGGTGAGCAGGGTGGCGAGGATTGTGGTGAGTTTTTTCATAGTGGGAGGGTTAGTTGCTGATGTGGGAAGTTGGACAGCTTAATCCCGGAAAAATTCATTTTTTTGGGAGGGCTTAAGGAACGCGGGCGGGTGTCGGGCTGAAGCCCGACCTACAGGGTGAGGTGTGTTTGTAGGTTGGTCTTTAGGCCAACAGGGTTGCTTTTACATCTTAGGCTGACTTTGTCGGGCTGAAGCCCGGCCTTGTATCTCTCCAGGGAAGTTGTTTAGCTGATAACTTTCCGAGAGCCAGGTGAATCTGAGACCGACCTTAGTGCTTTGACACTGCTTTGTAGA
>NZ_SLZR01000004.1 GCF_004341165.1 Reinekea marinisedimentorum | reverse complement strand
GATAGCGGCAATCTGCGGATGAGAAATATTTGTTAACAGCAGTTATTGGCAAGGCGGTAAAATATTGAAATTACCGCCTTTATGGATGGGCACTAACTAGTAACTAGCATCTCTCCTCTCACATCTCCCATAACCCTTTCAAACCGCCTCCACCGATTCACCGAGCTGGTATAAACCGGGCGGTTCACCTGCGCTTGGCTGGCGGTATTAATCACCCGCTTGTTCTGGTGAAAGTTCAGGCATTCTGGTTGCCAGTTGAGCCCGCAAAAATCGATCAGTTGTTTGGCGTGGGTTTCAAAATCGCTGACTAAGTTTTCGTATTTTAAATTTAAAATAAAGCCTTCAGGCAAAATGCGTTGCCAGTGACTCATGAGCGTTTCACACAACCGGCAATACTGGGCCAGCTCTTTTAAATCGTAAGCAAAGTGTGTGTTGCCAGCAAACAGTTGGGCGTAGTTGGAAATACAAATATCCAATGGCTCGCGCGTGGAATAAATAACCTTGGCATTCGGGAACAGCTTATAAATAAGGCCAACGTAATAGAAATTCCCGGGTAATTTGTTCACCACTCTTAACGCGTTTGGGGCTTTAGTATTTAAAAACTCAAGGTATTCAGCAGCGCAGTTTTTAATCTGTTGTTCCGGTGCGGTTGCCAGCCAATGAATGTAGTTATTGTTGGCCTGTTCACTATGGCGGCTGATAATTTCCTGCAGTTCGGTGGATTCGCCAATGGCTGCAACTTGCGAATGGCTGGCCAGAATCTGCTCTATTAGGGTAGAGCCGGAGCGGGGCATGCCCACAATAAAAACAGGAGCAGGGCTTTCGTTGTAACCCAGACCCTGTTCGGCAAAGGCTTTACTGAATTGCTGAGTGATGGCTTCAACCGTTTGCTGCCGGGCCTGAATATCAAATTCAAAACTGCTTCGCTTCAGCTCGTTGCCGTGCCGGTAGGCACTGAAGGCGCTGTCAAACTCGCCGCAGTCTTCCCGGGCCTTACCCAAAGCAAACCAGAATTCAATCTGCTGGCTTTCCGGGTAGTCTGCTATGGCATCTGTAAAGCCTTCAAGAACAGAAAGGTGCGGGTCGGTTTGGGTGTATTGCTTCAGCCGCGAAAGCTCCAGGTGCGCGCTGAAGTGATCGGGCATTACGCGGATAGCGGCCTCAAAACAGGCTTTTGCCTTTGTTATATCGCTTTTCGATAAACTGATAACGCCCAGCTTATGCTGCGCCGCAGCCAGCTTTGCACTAATCGCCTTGTTTAACGCTGCTTTATTCATTGGGTTTCAATTGGCTTACTGAATGGTTTTGAATTTTTCAGCATTTTTAGTCTGATTAAAGGTGGGGTCACCTTTTTTCAGTTTTTCCTGCAGTGTGGCCTTTTGAGATTCCAGCAGTGCTTTGTTCTTTTGCATAATGTCTTGCCAGCGCGCCATATAGCTGGCCAGCAAATCCATGTTTTGCTTGTTTGGCTCCAGAGTATTCACAAACGCTTCCAGCTTTGTTTGCCACTTGGCCATGGCCTGGGGTATGCCTTTGTTACGCATCCAAATGTTTTTGAACTCTGTGTGCAGGGTTTCCAGTTCTAGGTTGGTCATAGCTGAGCCATTTCAATTGGTTTGCAGCTAAGGTTAGCAGGCTGGTTTTTATGCGTCATTAACAGTTAGCCTATTTCATAGCATTGGACTAAAGTGAGCCGACAAACAGACCACACGGTAGTTATTATGAACTCCAAAATTGCTTCTTATCTCAAAGCCAATGTCTGTTCATTTTTTTAGATACGCCACTGCCGGAAAGCCAAAACAGTTCGTTAGTTAATGTGGGGCAGGGTACTGCAATTGGCTTTGAACAGCAGGAAGCGATTGCTTTGCTAAAACTGATCAGCCTTTCAGAACACAGTTTCAACCAAGTAGGCGAGTTAAGCTTGCAAGATGCCTTTGATATTTGATGACTATTAAATTAGCTGCTGCTATCTCACGCCTGAATGGTGAACTACTCACATCTCACGTCCTACGTCCCACGCCCCACCAACCGGTACTTCCCGCTTAGGTGTTCGGGAACTCGGCCTGCGGCCTCAAACACCCCTCGGCACCTGTGCAGAAAGCCCCGGCTGGCAGTGCTGACACGTCTTACATCTAACGTCTAACGTCTAACATCCCACTCTCTTATTCCAAAAAACTATAAAAGATTCCCCAACTCCGGCCGTTATATAAAACGTGAATCAACTACATCGCTGGTTCAGAACGCATTAGGGCGGTACTGCGAAGCGAAGGAGATAAAGATTATGGCTTTAGTAATTAATACCAACATGGCGTCTTTGACGGCCCAGCGTAACCTGACCAGCTCACAAAGCGACTACAACACCTCTCTGGAGCGTTTGTCTTCTGGTCTGCGTATTAACAGCGCAAAAGATGACGCAGCCGGCCTTGCAATTTCTACACGTTTTGAATCGCAAATCACTGGTTTAGACCAGGCGGTTCGTAACGCTAACGATGGTGTGTCTCTGGCGCAGACCGCTGAAGGTGCATTGGACAGCATGACCGACAACCTGCAGCGTATTCGTGAGTTGGCGGTTCAGGCGTCTAACTCTACTAACTCCGATGACGACCGTGTAGCACTGCAGGCGGAAGTTGAGCAGCTGCTGGCAGAAATCACCCGTACAGCGGAAGATACGAACTTCAACGGTCAAAACCTGTTGGATGGTACGTTTGAAGGTGTGTTCCAGGTAGGTGCGGATGCAGGTCAGACGGTTTCTTTCAGTATTACTGAGATGAATGCGGGGGCTCTGGGGACTTCTGCCCAGGCGGGTGTTTCTGCTATTGGTGTGGGTTCCGCGCTTGAAAATGGAGACCTCTCCATTAATGGGGAAGATATTCGAGCTTCAGTGGCAAGCGACGACACGCTTTCATATGCAGATAATGAAATGAGCGGTATCGCGAAAGCAGCTGCGATAAACGATTCTAGTGATGAGACTGGTGTAACAGCTACGGTTGATGCAAACGTAATGCTTGGCTCTGATATGTCGGCAGTTACTGCTGATGCTTCTGGAGGTGATGATATTACACTGAACGGTGTAACTATTTCCCTTCAAGGCACAGATAATACCGATGCTACTGACCGCGCAGCAACACGAGATTCCGTTATTGCGGCTATTAATGCTGTTTCAGGCCAAACTGGTGTAACCGCAGAAGATGGCGGTGATGATGGTGGTGTAATCTTAACTGCTGAAGACGGCCGTAATATTACGATCGAAAGTGCAGAAGTAGATTTGTCCCAGTATGGTCTGTTTGATTCAGATGTTGCGGCTGCTGACACGGATACGTCTTATGCTGGCTTTACGATGACCGCTAAAAACTCTTCTGTTGATATTGAGATCACTGGTGGCAATGGTACTGGTAATGGCGATATATCAAATTCAGGTTTGGCAGCGGGTACATACGATAGCCAGACAGCTGTTGTTACGACCACAAATACTGCTTTAGCGGCTCAGGCGGATGGTACGGCAGCAACTAGTGCGGCCCTTCAGGACGGTGATTTAGTGATAAATGGAGTGACAATTGGGGCTTCCAGTTCGCTTGATGACACTGCTTCAGAGACGTCTGCAAACTCATCTGACGCTGCTGCTTCAGGTATTGCTATTGCTGCTGCAATTAATGAAGTTAGCGATTCAACGGGTGTTTCTGCAACGGTAAACGCAACAGAGTTTGTTGGAGATACGGCAGTCGCGGGTGCTGGAGGCACAGCTGGTCAAACTTTGGTGTTAACGCTGAATGGTGTTGATATTACACTGACAGAGACTGGCGATTACGAGAGTAACAAACAAGCCGCTGTTGATGCTATCAATGCTGTTTCCGGTCAGACAGGGGTTGTTGCAGAGGACAATGGTGAAACATTGACGCTGACAGCTGAAGATGGCCGTAATATAAGTACTTATGGTGATGAAACTGGCTTGGCGGTAGTGGAGAACTTTGGATTAGATGGTGTTGATGCTGGCGCAGCCGCAAATGCAGCGACAACAGGTAACACGACCTACTCTACCGTAACTCTAACCTCGGCCAGTTCTTTTGAGATCAGCTATGGAACAAATGGCTCAGATGGATTGGATGACTCAGGCTTCACCGCCGGCACATATGGCGGTGGCGAAGACGGTACTTACCTGTCTGACATTGATATCTCAACGTTTGAGGGCGCGCAGGCTGCAATTACTGCCATCGATAACGCCCTGGATGTTGTAACTGCACAACAGGCAGACTTGGGTGCGATTCAAAACCGTTTCGAATCTACCGTAATGAACCTGGAAGTTACTCAGGAAAACCTGACGGCTGCACAGTCTGCCATTCAGGATGCGGACTTCGCAGAAGAAACAGCAGAAATGACCCGTACTTCGGTACTGCAGCAGGCGGGTATTTCGGTTCTGTCTCAGGCGAACTCTCAGTCTCAGAACGTACTGTCACTTCTCGGTTAATAGTGGCCTCGGTCGGGCAGCCTGAGCTTTTAGCAAAAGCTGCCTGACCACCGCTTAGCCTCGTTACGAGGTTGCCTATTAGTGAACGGAGGTGGATATGAATGAAATGAATGTGCAGCAGGCAGCTAAAGCTTCTGCGCAAGCATCCGCACCGAACACGCAAACTGATGGAGTGAATGGAGGTAAATCACCTCCACCAGTAAGCACAGCGGATACTCGCAAGGCCAGCGCAGTAGAAGAAGGTGTTAGTTTAAACAGCAATGTTCAGGAACAGGAAAAAGCCGAGCAGGATAAGCAGTTAGAACAAGCCGTTGCACAGCTGAACGACTATGTTCAAAACAGCGAACGTAAGCTTGAGTTTTCCATGGATGAAGATTCCGGTAAAACAGTTGTGAAGGTGTTTGATGCAGGTTCCGATGAACTGATCCGTCAAATGCCCAATGAAGAGGCCCTGGAACTTGCCCAGCGGCTGAATCAGGAAGAGCCTCTTATGCTGTTCAGTGCGAATGTTTAAGCAATAACCAAAGCTTTGCCAGCGATAAACCCCGGTACTCGAAAGAGGCCGGGGTTTTTTGTTGCTTTGAATTATCATCGGTGTACTATGTACACCGCAATGGATTGCATTAAGGCGTTAATTTTGAGTAGTGCTATTGAGTTTATTGAAACATCTGTATTCACAAAACAGATAAAGGCCTAACAGAGGTTTGATATGGCGTTGTTTGACGAATTGAAAAGCTCACTGCAAGAAGCAGTTGAAATTAAACAGGGTAAGAAGTCGCCATCCAACAGCACCCGCTATGAAATCGCAGATGTAAAAGCGATACGAGCGCAACTGCAGGTATCGCAGCAGGAGTTTGCTGAAGCGCTAGGCACCAGTGTCGATACAGTAAAAAGCTGGGAAACAAAGAGGCGAAACCCAGCAGGCTTGGCTGCCAAGGTTTTATCGACTATTGAAGAAGATCCTCAGGTTTACTATCAAATTGCTTCGCATTGAGTTTTAAGGTCTCGTTTTCCGTTATTCGTCTTTCTGCGGGAATTGCTGCTTCATGTGCAATACCCGCATTATTTTTATATCTGCGCCATCCAACCCGTATGAAACCACCATCGATATTTCAGGAATGAACAGCAAGCGCCCAGGTATACCTTTTCGCTCTGTACCCATCTGTGGTTGCTCGTTTAAGTGTTCTACTTTGGTTTCTATGAGTTGGTCGGTTTTTTCTGCGGCAATGGGATTAAAGTGGTATAAATATTCGAAGATCTTTTCCCTGTCGTTTAAAGACTCATCTTCCCAGTAAATCATTTATTTCTTCCATTTCTTAACCGGGCTTTACGTAATTCCATTTGGTTTTTCGCCTGGTCATGATCAACAAAATGGCTTTGCCCAGATTCCAGTTTTTCGAAAGCCTGGTTTACTTGCTCGGTGAGCCACTGCTCGTGAGTCTCTTTTTTGCGCTGTTCATCCGCTAGTTGATGGGTAAGCTCACGGTAAGCATCGCTCAGTGTTCGGCCCTGGCTTTCAGCCATCATTTGCGCCAGGCGCTTGGTTTCAGCATCTACTCTAAATTGAATTCTGCTTTCCATAACTTATGCCTCAGTTTTAGGTGAGTACAAATGTTAGCACAGTTGCTTGTTGTATCAACGACTCTATATGATGCCTGGCATCTAGCATCTAGCATCTAGCATCTAGCATCTAGCATCTAGCATCTAGCATCTAGCATCTAGCATCTAACGTCTCACGTTCAACGCCACGCCCCACCAACCGGTACTTCCTGCTTAGGTGTTCGGGAACTCGGCCTGCGGCCTCAAACACCCCTCGGCACCTGCGCAGAAAGTCCCGATTGGTAGTGCTGATACTTCAAGCTGCGAGATGCGAGTGGTCCGGCATCCCGGTGCGAGATACGAGCATCTAGCCTCTTACGTCTCACATCTCACGTCCAACGTCTCACCTTCCAAACCCCTAAAGTTTTTCACCAACCGGCCGCTATAGAAACTAGCCGAAGTTGTATTCACAGCAGCTTGGCGCAAGCTTTGCTTTAATAACTTGTTAATTTTTAAAGCAGCAACGTTTAATTCTTATAGGGTGGCAGCATGGCTAGTGTATCTTCGCTTGGCATAGGCTCTGGAACGCTAACAACAGATTTAGTGAATTCCCTTGTATCGGCAACAAGAGCGGATGCAGATCTCCGCCTGGCAAGTGCAGAAGCGGAAGCGGAAGCGGAAATTTCCGCCTGGTCGGAAATGCAGAGCTACCTGGAAGACTTGCAGTCTGCGGCTTCGGCGTTGTCGAACTCCAGTACCATTGATAGCACCACGGCCAGTTCATCGGATGAAGATATTTTAACCGCGACCACCAGCAGTGCCGCAGAGCCGGGTACGTACCGAATTACCGTCAGCGAGGTTGCCACGGCGCATTCGCTGGCCACCAAAGCCTACGAGGGTGTGGATGATGTGATTGGTACCGGCACAATAACCATCAGCTTTGGCACCACCACCTACGATGAAGACGGCAGCTACTTAGCGTTCGATCAGGACGCGGATACCTCATCAACCACTCTGTCGATTGGCTCTAGCAACAACACTGTCGGTGACATTCGCGACACCATCAATAATGCTGAAATCGGTATAACCGCCTCGGTGGTATACGATGGTGAAGGCTACCGCCTGTTGTTGACGAGTGACGATACCGGCGAAGAGACCTCTATGGAGATTACGGTTTCCGGTGATGCGGGCTTGCAGGCGCTGGCTTACAACAGCTCGCAGAATGATGAATCGGTTAACATGATGGAGACTCAGGCCGGTGTGGATGCCGCCTTTACCGTCAATGGCCTGAGCATTACCAGCGCCAGCAACGAAATTACCGAGGTGATCAATGGCGTGACCATTGATTTGCTCGATACCAAAGAATCCTCCGTTACCCTAACCATTGCGCAGGATACCGACGAGCTGGTGGAAAACCTTGAGTCGTTTGTAGAGGCCTATAATAACTACTCTGACTTGTACGATCTGCTGACTGAATACAACGAAGATGACGGCGATGAGGAAACCATTTCAGAAAACGGTATTCTCATTGGCGACAATACCCTGCGAAATATCGATGACGCCATTACCAGCATGATGAGCCAGATTATTTCCGGGCTGGACAGCAGTGTGTATACCTCGCTGGTTGCCATTGGCTTTGAAACCGACCAGTACGATGATTATTCCCTTACCTTCGATAGCTCAGCCTTCCTGGAAGCCATGGAAGAAGATGCCGACAGCGTGCTCGGTTTGCTTTCAACGGCCGAAACCACCACCAATAATCAGGTAAGCATTCTGCTGACGGGTACCGATACTCAGCCGGGCACCTACAGCGTTGAAGTGACTCAACCGGCAACCCAGGGCTTTTATCAGGGCCTCGCGACCGATGCACTGAATTTTGCTTCAGATATTGTTATCTCTGATTTAAACGATGATTTCTCCATAACGCTGAATGGCGATACAGAATCCATTTCATTGGTACAGGGCAGCTACAGCAGCGGTGATGAGCTGGCGCAGATGATTCAAACCTCCATCAATACGGCCTTCAGCAGCGGTACTGTCGATGTGGAATTTGATGAAGAAAACCTGATGTTTTCCATTACCTCCACCGATTACGGCAGTGATTCTGAAGTCGTGATTAATTCGGTAGATACTCTGTTTGCCAGTACGCTGGGCATTACCGCGACGGGTTCGGGCGAGTATGAAGGCGCATCGTTCAGTTCGTTAAGTGAAACCGCGTTCGCAGCCACCACAGATGCCGGCGTACAGATCGTTGATGAAGAAGACAGCATCGACTTTAACCTGAACCCGGTCAGTTTTGATCTGACCATCAGCGGCACCACGGCAGACGGTACTTACAGCATTGCGCTGGATGAAGACTGGGGCGATGACATAGACAGTGACGGCAACGTCACCAATGACCGTAACCGTGATGACGTGCTGACTTATATTCAGAGTGAGCTGAACGATGCCGGCCTGGCAGGGATTGTGACTGCCGAATTTAACGAAAGCGACCGCTTGGTGTTTTATACCGAGCCTGCGGCTGGCACCCAGACCATTACGATTGCTAACAGCAGTGTCACCGGTACCGATTACCTGGGTATTACCAACAGTAGTAACAGCAGTGGCTATAGCGTTTCGGATGTCAGCTTCGATCTTTCTTATTCTAATCGGCTGTCGTCGGTCAGCTCTGCGGCCTCAATAGCTGTGCCGAACGGTACCTATGAAACCGCCGATGAACTGGCGGCGGCAATTGAAACGGCCATTAATGCCGATGCCAACATCGCGGCCGGTTCGTTTGGTGCCAGTACCGAAAACGGTTCGCGCAGCCTGTATAGCACGGTCGATTTCGCATCAGACCCATCCCAGTTTGTCATGGCGGTGAATGGTCAGGAAGTCACGGTCAACGTTGATGCCAACGGCACCGATAACCTGGATAGCATTCAAACAGCAATCGACAGTGCGCTGACCGCCGCTGGCATTACCGATACCGTAACAGCCAGCCTGGAAAGTAACGGCCTGGTGCTCACGACCGATGCCACGGGTTCTTCGCAGAGAATTTCTATATTGGCAGACGGCCTGGGCGCAACAACGCAGGTCCAAGTTGCCAGTGCAGATTTAAGCACAGCGATCGATTTCACCACCACGCCTTCCGAGTTCACCCTGGAAGTGGGCGGATACGAGATTGATGTAACAGTCGATAGCAACTCGAGCCTGGGTGATACCGATGCTGAATCCAACATCTACGCCATACAGAGCGCGCTCGATACGGCGCTGGCCCTGGCCGGTGGTGGCGGTGAATTTACCGCCGGTGATGTTGTTGCCAAGCTCGATGCCAACAATCAGCTTTATTTTGAAACGGTCAGCAAAAATGGAGAGCCTTCGGAATCGACCTTTGGGGCGGATGCGGTTATCCAAATTGTCGATGTCGACGCAACGGATAATTCCCTTGGGCTGGCGGCAGAGGCCAGTGCTAATGTAAACGGCTACGATGCCTTTGGCATGGATATCGGCACCTATTATGGCTTTGATTCGCTGGCGAGCGTGACCTATTCCGAAAACGATGAAGGCGAGGGTGGCTTCACCATTTCATTCGATAACGACACCGATATTTCGCTGAGTAACCTCTCGACCAATGCCACCACTCAGCTTGGTTTTTCCACCACCAACTACAGCGGCTCTGAAAACCAAACAGGGCAAGATGTTGCCGGTCTTATCAATGGCGTTGAAGCGAGTGGTTCCGGTCAGTACTTGACGGCATCCGATGGTAACAGCGCCGCGACAGAAGGTTATATTCTGGGTGGCACCGCGTGGGATTTCACCGAAGCATTGGTGATCGACAGCTCTAACAATACCTTCACCATCACCGTAGACGGTGTGGAGTCTAACGAGATCACCATCACCGCCGGTGCTTATGCCAGTGCCGATGATTTTATTGCAGAGCTTGAAAGCCAGATAAACACAGATTCCAACCTGTATCTCGACGATATTTCAGTGGAAATTCAGTACGACGACACCAACCATATCTTTGGTATCTTCTCGACATCGACGGGTGAAGATTCTTCCGTCGAAATGACCGACATCGATGATGATCTGGTGAGCATTCTGGGGATTTCAGAGTCTACCTCGGGTGTTGCCGGTACGGAATCCTCCGGTGAGCTCGACCCTGCAGCGGGTATGATGCTGAAAATTACCGGCAGTACCGTCGGTGACTATGGCACCGTTACCTATGTTGAGGGTATCTTCGCGAACCTTGATAACTATATCGACAGCATTCTTGGCAGCGATGGTCTGGTGACTGAACGCCAGGAAGCGCTCGATGAAGAGCTGGATGAAGTTTACGACGAAATGGACGAGCTGGATGACGAAATGGAAGCCTATGAAGATGTACTGGTGAGTCAGTTTATCTACTACGATTCAGTTATTGCCGAGCTTGAAACCTGGGGTGACTACATCACCTCATTGTTTGAATCATTGAATTCGAGTGATGATTAATTATTCGAGTGATCGTTAATTAGAAGTAGCTGTTCAAATATGCCCGCGGTTGCGGGCATTTTTTTTGCGATACGGAAGCTCAGTTAGTCATCAATCGCGGTGGCGCCAATTTTGTGAATGGCAAGGTCGGCACCTTTGAATTCATCTTCTTCATCCAAACGCAGGCCGCAGATCGACTTAATAGCGCCGTAAACAATGAAGCTGCCAACGGTGGCGATGACCACGCCCGCCACAGAACCGGCCAACTGCGCCATAAAGGTTACGCCACCCAGGCCGCCGAAGCTTTGCAGGCCAAAAATACCGGCAGCAATGCCACCCCATAGTCCGCAAAGACCATGCAGTGGCCACACCCCCAGAACATCGTCGAATTTAGGCAGTTTGTTCTGCGCTGCCGTAAATACAAAAACGAACAGTCCGCCGGCGACACCGCCGGTAATCAGCGCGCCGATAGGGTGCATCAGGTCTGAACCGGCGCAAACAGCCACCAGCCCGGCCAAAGGCCCATTGTGAATAAAGCCGGGGTCGTTTTTACCGGCAACCAAAGCCACCAGCGTGCCACCAACCATGGCCATTAGGCTGTTAACCGCAACCAGGCCAGAGATCGCATCAATGGTCTGTGCAGACATGACGTTAAAGCCAAACCAGCCGACGGTCAGTATCCATGCGCCGAGTGCCAGAAACGGAATATTCGAGGGAGCAAAGGCAACCACCTTGCCATTGCGGTAGCGGCCATTGCGCGAGCCAAGCAGAATGATGGCCGCGAATGCTACCCAGCCGCCAACGGCGTGAACCACGATAGAACCGGCGAAATCATGGAACGGAGCTCCGAAGGTGCTTTCCAGCCAGCCCTGAAAACCATAGTTACCATTCCAGATCATGCCTTCAAAGAATGGGTACACCAGCGCAACAATAAAGAAAGACGCCATCAGGAACGGGTTAAACTTGGCCCGCTCGGCAATACCACCGGAAACAATCGCCGGAATGGCCGCCGCAAAAGTCAGCAGGAAGAAGAACTTAACCAGGTCGTAACCGCTGTTCGCGGTCAGTTCTGTTGCACCGGCGAAAAAGGTAGAGCCGTAGGCAACCCAGTAACCAATAAAGAAGTAAGCAATGGTTGAAACGCCGAAGTCGGTGATAATTTTAACCAGCGCGTTTACCTGGTTTTTATGCCGTACGGTACCAACCTCCAGAAACGCAAAGCCCGCGTGCATGAAGAGCACCATGATGGCGCCAAGAAGTATAAACAGGGTATTCGTGCCGTCGACAAGCGTCGCGACTGCACTATTAAGAGTTTCCAATGTTGCCTCCACTGTGAGTATGTTGCACTTTCGTAGTGCTTATATTGGTAGTTAAGGTAAAGAGCGCGTCAGCTACTGCGAAAATCGTGCCTATTTGGGGCGATTTCGGTGATGTGGTGGAAAGATGTGGTGCGTCGAGGTTTGTGAGGGAAGGCTTGTGTTTAAGGATTGGGCGGTTGTGCGATTTAGTGCGTTTTAAGGGTGCGGAGCGTAGCGCTTCCGCCCCTTATTTGTGCGTATACCTACAGAGCAACGACTGAATTTTCTTCAGACATGCCGGGTGCCGTCACGTATTCGTCGGCTTCCCAGTCGTTAATCCAGGTTTCGCCATCAACTAAATAGCGATACTGGTATTTGTTGCCAACAGGAAGGTCGACATCAATCTTAAAGATGCCTGATTTCAGCTTCTTCAGGATCAGCTCGTCTTCTGCCCAGTCGTTAAACTCGCCAACCAGCGCAATTCTTTCAGCTTCTGGCGCAGCTTCTTTCGGTACGGAGAACGTACACTTGCAGACAGGCTTGGATTTCAGAAATTTTTTCTTAATAGGCATGGTGACTCCTGGTCAAAGGTCCTTAGTTTTGTAATTACGGTATCTGGTTTACAGGTTATTCTTTTATTCACGAATTATAGGCAAAGATTAGAAGGTTTTGCTCTCAAAGCCGATTTTTTGGTTTCTTTATTGACCAGTACCCAGCCTAACATCGGCCGGAAGGTCAATGAGTTGCAATATATGCAACTTTTGCACGTCGTAGAGAGCTGCAGGCTGCTAATATTTATACGTTCCGCCACTTGTTAACCTTTTTCATGAGTGTTGTTTTGAGTTTTCTTGTCGTTGTCATTTTGGTTATTACGCTTTTTTTACTGGGTCCGAGGGAAAAAACACGGCTCTGGTGGCAAGGCAACCCGGCTCACGACGGCCCGGCAACGGCCCGGTCGGGGCTTTCGCCTGCAATAAATTTAAGCGAACTGGCAGCCCAGCTGCAGCAGAGCGAGAGTGAAATACCCAATATCATTCCCGGTGCAGAAAAGCTGATTAGCTTTGCTAACCCGGCATTGCCCGCTAAAACAGCCTGTTCGGTTTTATACATTCATGGTTTCTCTGCCTGCAGGCAGGAGATTTCACCGGTGCCGGAAATGGTCGCCAGCAGCCTGAAGGCAAACTTTCATGCAACCCGTTTAACTGGCCATGGCACCAGCGCACAGCAGTTGGGTGAAGCCAGACCTGATGACTGGATCCGTGATGTGATCGAGGCCTGGAACGTGGCAACCCAACTGGGTGATAAGGTCATTATTGTTGCAACCTCGACCGGTGCCACGCTGGCCACATGGATGGCGCAGCAGCCCGAGGTTCAGGCAAAGCTGGCCAGCTTAGTCTTGTTCGCACCCAACTACCGGCCTAACCATAAGGCCATCCGCTTGTTCTTGTGGCCTTGGGCAAGGTGTTGGATACCCCTGATTACCGGCCCGGATTACGGTGTAGCGTCAACCAGAGAGGAAGAAGCCAGGTACTGGACAGCGCCATACCCGGTGAAAGTACTGTTTGGCGTGGTGGGCCTTGCAGAGGCGGTTTACCGCTCTAACGTTGGCTCGGTTAAAACCCCGACGCTGTTTATCTATGCCGATGAAGATAAAACGGTGTATTCCTCTTTCACCGGCAAGGTGATGTCACGATGGGGCGCGGCTATTGTTGAGCGCCTGAAAGAGCCGGCAGAGCCTGGTTCTACCAACCACGTTATTGCCGGCGATATCTTCCGACCGCAAAGCAACGAACGCCTGGTGCGTGAAGTGCTCGGTTTTATCCGCAATTCGGATGAGAACTCCTGAAACCTTAACCTGTTTATTTTCCATACGATTGAGATCATTTGCGGATTTGATAGAATCCGCGCCTCGAATTTTCAGCATGGCTGTACTGACTGGTAATGATTGCCAGAAAGCAACAGGCGCTTCTTTAAGGTAATTAAATGACTTTTAAACCGGAACTTCTCTCGCCAGCGGGCACCCTCAGAAACATGCGTTACGCCTTTGCTTACGGTGCAGATGCCGTTTATGCCGGTCAGCCACGCTATTCACTGCGGGTACGCAACAACGACTTTACGCTGGCCAATCTGGAAACAGGCATTAATGAAGCCCGTGCGCAGGGTAAGCAGTTGTACGTGGCCAGTAACATTGCGCCGCACAACTCGAAGATTAAAACCTACCTGCGCGATATTGCGCCGGTTATTGAAATGAAGCCCGATGCGCTGATCATGTCTGACCCCGGTTTGATTATGCTGGTGCGTGAAAAATACCCGGACCAGGAGATTCACCTGTCTGTTCAGGCGAACGTAGTGAACTACGCCTCGGCTCTGTTCTGGTATAAGCAGGGTATTCGCCGGATTATTCTTTCCCGTGAGCTATCACTGGAAGAGATTGAAGAAATCCGCATTAACTGCCCGGGCCTGGAAATTGAGACTTTTGTTCACGGCGCACTCTGTATTGCCTATTCCGGCCGTTGCCTGTTGAGTGGCTACATTAACAAGCGTGACCCTAACCAGGGTACCTGCACCAACACCTGCCGCTGGAAGTACAACGCTCACGAAGCCAAAGAAGATGCCAGTGGCGATTTTGTACCTAAAGACCCGAAAATTTGGACGCCACCGGAAGAAAAGATCGCCAGCGATGCGCCAACGCTGGGCGCAGGTGGCCCAACGGATGAGATATTCCTGTTAGAAGAGGAAGGCCGTCCGGGTACCTATATGCCGGCTTATGAAGATGAGCACGGCACCTACATTATGAACTCAAAAGACCTGCGCGCTATTCAGCACGTTGAGCGGTTGACTCAAATGGGCGTACACAGCCTGAAGATTGAAGGCCGCACCAAAAGCCACTATTACGTTGCGCGAACTGCTCAGGCCTACCGCAAAGCCATTGATGATGCCGTTGCCGGTAAGAGCTTCGACAAGGGGCTGATGAATACGCTGGAAAACCTGGCGCACCGTGGGTACACCGAAGGCTTCTACCGTCGCCACGTTCATGATGAATATCAGAACTATGAAATCGGTCGCTCTGTGGGTGTTCATCAGCAGTTTGTGGCCGAGGTGATTGGCCGCGATGGCGAAGCGCTGCACCTGCGCTCTAAAAACAAATTTGCCGTTGGGGATTCAGTTGAACTGATGACGCCGGCCGGTAATGCGACCTTTAACGTCGAGCACATCCGTAACTTGAAAAAGCAGGAAGATATGCAGGAAGTGCCGGGCGGTGACTTTGAAGTGAAGATCTCAGTGCCGGAAGATCTGGCAGCATCGGCAGAGCAGTATGGCCTGTTGATGAAAAACCTGCAGCGCTAGGCGCTTAGCATAGAACCGCAGCTCATTGGTAGGTCGGGCTTCAGCCCGACAGCCAGTCCCGAATTCAGCGCCATCCCATGTTGGCCTAAAGACCAACCTACAACCGCAGCTTATTGGTAGGTCGGGCTTCAGCCCGACAGACAGCCTCGAATTCAGTAGCATTCTATGTTGGCCTAAAGGCCAACCTACAGCCGCGGCTCATTGGTAGGTCGGGCTTCAGCCCGACAGCCAGCCCCGAATTCTGTAGCATCCTAAGTTGGCCTAAAGATCAATCTACACCCGCAGCTTATTTGTAGGTCGGGCTTCAGCCCGACAGTTAGCCTCGAATTCAGCAGCAGCCCATGTTGGCCTAAAGGCCAACCTACAACCGAGGCTCATTGGTAGGTCGGGCTTCAGCCCGACAGTCAGCCCTGAGTTCAGTACCATCCCATGTTGGCCTAAAGGCCAACCTACAACCGCAGCTCATTGGTAGGTCGGGCTTCAGCCCGACAGTCAGCCTGAGTTCAGTAGCATCCTATGTTGGTCTAAAGACCAACCTACAACCGCGGCTCATTTGTAGGTCGGGCTTCAGCCCGACAGTCAGCCTCGAATTCAGTAACATACTATGTTGGCCTAAAGGCCAACCTACAATTGGGGCTTATTTGTAGGTCGGGCTTCAGCCCGACACTCAACCCCGAATTCAGTAGCATCCTATGTTGGCCTAAAGACCAACCTACAGCCGCGGCTCATTGGTAGGTCGGGCTTCAGCCCGACAGCTAGCCCCGAATTCAGCAACATCCTATGTTGGCCTAAAGACCAACCTACAACCGCGGCTCATTGGTAGGTCGGGCTTCAGCCCGACAAGGTATTATCAGAAGCGCATGCCAACCGCGAAGTAGTTAGAAGCCGGATGAGTACCAGCTTCAATGAAGACTAAGCTTTCATTTACATCAATGTTCAGGCCGATTTCAGCGCCCAGACCAAATTCAGTATCGTCACCAAACCCAAGTGCAGGGCCCAGGCTACCGTAAATACTGATGCCATTATCAATCGGGAATAATAAGCCAGCGCTCAGTTCAACACCGGCAGCAAAGTCATCTCCGAACCCTACGCCAAACTCCAGTTCGCCAAAAGAGTAGAGCCCTTTAGAGCTTAAAAACTCAACATCCAGAGGAATCCCCTTTGAGGCTATGATTCCGACTCCGCTGTAAGAGGCCAAGCCTAACTCTGTGCCGCCTTTACCGCCGGCAAACGTCAGTGGCGATGAACACAAGGCAATAGCAGCAGCAATCATTATTTTTTTCATGGTGTATTCCGACTAACTAAAAGAGTACTCGATTATAGCGGAGTAGCTGTTGTCCGGGTCAATCGTACAATCCGGGAAATGTGCGTGGTTTGGCGAATCTGTCCAATACCCCGGTTCAAAACAAAAGGCTCCGTGCCGGCGGTAAGAATCGCCGTCGCCCGTGGGTGTGCCCTGCAAAAAATTCGCCGTATAAAACTGCATGCCGGGCAGGTTGGAGCGACAGGTGAGCTTTCGGCCGGAATGTTGCGATTGAGCGCTGGCCAGGGTTCGAAGTTTGCTGTCGTTTTGGAAGCAGAAGCAGTGGTCGTAGCCTTCACATAGGGCAAGGTGTGGCTCGGTCAGGTCAGTCAGTTCACGCTCTATGTTTTTCCAGTCGGTAAAATTCAGTGCGGAATCGCACGCGTCTATCAGCAGCCCGGTCGGGATGCCGGAGGCATCGGTATCCAGATAGGTTGTTGAGTTCAGCTTAAACTCGTGATTGTTGATATTGCCAAAACGGTTGCCATCCAGATTAAAGTAAGCGTGATTGGTTAAATTAAGAATGGTGGGCTTATCCGTGGTGGCGCTGTAATGGAACCGCACATCATTCGCTTCGGTCAGGGTAATGGTTAGCGTGATATCAACATTGCCGGGAAAGCCGGATTCGCCGTCTTTGCTCAGGCAATGAAAGGTGAGGATGGGCGTTTTATCGTCTTTTAACTTGATGTGGCTGTCCCAGATTTTGTTGGAAATGCCCTCACTGCCACCGTGTAAATGATGAGACGCCTGGTTTTTATCCAATTGAATCTTCTCACCGTTCAACCGGAACTGGCCGTTCTTGATGCGGTTGGCATAGCGGCCGACGGTTGCACCGAGATAGGCTTGCTGGTCGATAAAGGCTTCAAGCGTTGTGCAGCCCAGAACAAGGCTGGGCTCATCTTTTGCGAGTTTGAATTCTATCCAGGAAGCGCCCAGGTTTAAAAAACTTGCCTGTGCGCCGTTGTCGTTTCGTAAGCAGTATTTTTTAACAGTCTGGCCATTTGGAAGGCTTCCGATCTCTACTTCTGAGATGCCTGCAGTCATGTTGTTTCCTTTTATTTTTCTTATAGGCGTCAGGCAAAGGCTCCATCGACCGCCTGACAAATATAGACGGTTTCTTTTATACCAAACTTCGCTTGGTAGTTCGCCTTTACGTGTGCAATCACCTCATCCACCTGGCTGTTGTGCACCAGCGAAACGACGCATCCGCCAAAGCCGCCACCAGTCATGCGTGCGCCACCGCCATGGCGGCCGATTTTTTCCTGAATCAGGCTGACCAGCCCATCAATAGGCGGAACAGTAATTTCAAAGTCATCCTTCATGGAGGTGTGAGACTCTGCCATCAGTCTGCCCAGGGTTTGCCAGTCTCTCGCTTTCAGTGCATCGGCGGCTTCCAGTGTGCGTTCATTCTCGGTAATGACGTGCCGGGCGCGGCGGTAAATAACCTCGTCGATTTCGCCTTTGATGTTATCGAGCATGTCCATAGTGGCATCGCGCAAGTGGCTGATTGCCAGCTTATCTGCCGCGGCCTGGCAGCTTAAGCGCCGGGTATTGTATTCACTGTCGACCAGCCCGCGCTTCACATTGGAGTGGAAGATGACGATTTTAAAGTCGGCATCGAGCGGCACCGGTTGTGTGGTCAGGCTGCGGCAATCAATGAGCACGGCGTGGTCTTTTTTTCCGTGGGCAATGATCAGTTGATCCATAATGCCGGTTTGCGCGCCAATGAATTCGTTTTCGGTCTTTTGGCCCAGGAGCGCTGCCTGGGTTGGGTCGATGCTGCTGTCGCACAACTCCAGCAGTGCACGAATCAGCACCACCTCCAGCGCTGCAGAGGAGCTTAAGCCGGCACCGTAAGGCACGTCACCGACGATAGCCAGATCTGCGCCGGCGAGTTTGAAACCGGCTTTAAGCAGTTGATCGGCTACACCGCGCAGGTAATTGGACCAGCCGTCATCGCTGTGTGTTATTTCTTCGTTCAAATCGAACTGCGCTATCTGTTGATCGAAATTCACGGCACAGGCGCGTATTTTTGAATCACTGCGCTGGCTGGCCACAACCGTCGTCCCGAAATCAATGGCCGCCGGCAGTACAAAGCCATCGTTGTAGTCGGTGTGTTCGCCAATCAGGTTAACGCGACCCGGCGCGTGAAAGCTGTGGCTGGGTGGGTAACCGAAGTGGCTGGTAAATGACTCGGTGGCTTGTTGTTGTAAGGTTTTTTCTTGCCCGCTCATTGTTTGCCTTCCTTGTAATGTTTGTTGCTCACCTGCTGCAGTTTTTCAGCCGCCTGCTCGGGTGTGAGGTCCCGCTGGGATTCCGCCATCATTTCGTAACCAACCATGAACTTTTTCACCGTGGCGCTGCGCAGCAGTGGCGGAAAGAAGTGCGCATGCAACTGCCAGGCAGCGTTTTTGATTTCAGAGGTGGGTGCGCCATGCCAGCCCATTGAATAAGGGAAGGAAGTTTCAAACAGGTTGTCGTAGCGGATGGTCAGTTCCTTAATGGCTTTTGCCAGGCTGGTTTTGCGGTCAGCGTTAAGCTCATGGAAGTGACGGCAGGCGAATTTTGGCAGCAGAAGGGTTTCAAATGGCCACGATGCCCAATAGGGGACAACGGCAATCCAGTGCTCGTTTTCAACAATGGTTCGGGTGCCGTCTTTACTCTCTTTCAGTGCATAGTCGAGCAGCAGAGCCTTGCCATGCTCCCGGTAGTATTGGCTTTGCTGGTCATGCTCTTTGGCGGGCAGAGTCGGGACGCTGGAGTTCGCCCACACCTGGCCATGCGGGTGTGGCTGTGAGCAACCCATGATCGCGCCCTTGTTTTCAAACAGCTGAACCCATTCGTACTTGCTGCTTAGCCGGCGATATTGGTCTGCCCAGGTTTGCACAACGGCTTCCAGAGCGGGGATGTCCAGCTCTGGTAAGGTTTTGCTGTGATCCGGGCTGAAGCAGATAACGTGTGCTTCACCTTTCTCGGACTTCAGCTGGAACAGAGGGTCGACAGGCTCGGGAGAATCCGGGATGTCTTTTTGCAGGGCGGCAAAGTCGTTTTCAAAAACGAAGGTGCCTTTGTAGTTCGGGTTGATGTCACCGGAAATACGTTTATTACCGGCGCAGAGAAAACAGTCGGGGTCGTAAGAGGGCAGTGGCGTATCGTCTTTTGACTCGTTTTGGCCCTGCCACGGGCGCTTGGCGCGGTGTGGGGAAACAAGAACCCATTCACCGGTCAGAACATTCAGGCGCTTGTGCGGATGATCGGTCGGGTCGAATTTTGCGGCTGTCATGCTGGAATCCTGTAATTATTGTTTGGTGTTATTTTAGTGTATTTGAAAACGTTTTCAATCCTTCAGCTATTGTTATATAAGAAAAAAACGGTCAGTATTTGAAACCTGTTTCAGGGGGTAGGCTGGTTCAATGGCAAATATCAAAGATGTAGCAAAGGCGGCAGGGGTTTCTGTTTCAACAGTTTCCCGTGTGATCAATAATTCCGCATCGGTGGTGCCGGAAAAACGTCAGGCTGTTATATCGGCGATGGAAGCACTTAAATATCAGCCTAATACCCTGGCCCGCGCGCTGGTGAACAACCGTTCCGACTGCATAGGGTTGTTGGTCGGCGAAATAGAATCACCGTTCTTTAGCCGGCTGATGGGGTCTGTACATAAAGAGGTGATGAATGCGGGCAAGCATGTCATCGCCACGGCGGGTTATCACAAGGCAGATCTGGAGCGCTCTTCCATTGCGTTTCTGCGCGAGCGCCGCTGCGATGGTTTGATTATCCACTCCAAGGCTCTGCCGGATGAAGAGATTATTGCGCTGTTTGAAAGCGGTATTCCAACCATGCTGGTCAACCGTCTGGTGAAAGGCTGGGAAGACCGCTGTGTGTTCCTCGATAATGAATACGGTGCTTACTTGGCAACGCGTCACCTGATTCAAAAAGGGCACCGCAATATTGGGTGTATTTGTACGAATATCGGCATTGAAGATGGCGAAA
Organism: Reinekea marinisedimentorum; assembly: GCF_004341165.1. Taxonomy (GTDB): domain Bacteria; phylum Pseudomonadota; class Gammaproteobacteria; order Pseudomonadales; family Natronospirillaceae; genus Reinekea; species Reinekea marinisedimentorum. The sequence goes on along the minus strand of NZ_SLZR01000004.1, from coordinate 225,543 downwards.
GCCGTATCGCAGGCTATAAAAAGGCCCTTGCGGCCGCTGGCATCGAGTTTGATGAGCAGAAGCTGGTGAAGTCGTTCCCGGATGAGGAAGGCGGTAACTACGCTATGGCAGAACTGATGGCGCGCGACCTCGGTATTACCGGCGTTTTTTGCTACAACGATGCCATGGCAGCCGGTGCAACAATGATGCTTCAGGATACCGGCTACGAGGTGCCCGAGCAGGTGTCTCTGGTAGGTTTCGATGATGTGATTCTTGCCCGAGTACTTAAGCCGCATTTAACCACGGTGCGTTATCCGATAGGCGAAATGGGCGCATTGGCGGCCCAGCGCCTGCTGCATGAGATTGACCCTTCTTACCCGAAAAACGAGCATCCGCTGCGTTTTACCCCCCGTTTGATTGAACGCCAGTCCGTTGTTCAGCGTTCAGCCTAGTGACCTAACTTTGCGCGTGGCCCACTAGACCCTTTCTCAGCTGTTCAATTGGTTTACTCTGGCACTCTAATGCGGGTGCCTGTGGCCAATTGGATCTGATTTTCTGTAAAGAATCTTTGCCGTTGCTTGTTAGACTTTTATTGGCTAGGTTCTGGCTGTTTGTGGGTTGTTATTTTTTAGTGGTATTTTCTGTGCTTGTGTAATTTATTGGTTTTTATTGCTTAATTAATGCTGTTTATATAGTTTTATCTTCTTAAAAATAGGCGAATTAAAGAATTCTAAAAATATTCTCATTTCCTATACTGGTTGCCGTCAATTCGTGATGTTAAAAATGAAAAAACAACCTTATTAGGAGTCGTTCCCCATGAAGATTGGTGTACCTAAAGAGATTAAAAATCATGAGTATCGTGTTGGTCTGACCCCCATGGTGGTGTTGGAGCTGACCCATCGTGGTCATGAAGTGGCCGTTGAAACTATGGCCGGGGAAGCGATTGGTTTTACCGATGAGCACTACATTGCCGCCGGTGCCGAAATTTTAGCGGATGCTCCTGCCGTATTCGACTGGGCCGAAATGATCGTGAAGGTAAAAGAGCCGCAGGCAGTTGAACGTGCCATGCTGACGCCTCAGCACACCCTGTTTACCTATCTGCATTTAGCGCCGGATGCCGCACAAACTCAGGATTTAATTAAATCCGGTGCCGTATGTATTGCCTATGAAACTGTCACCGATGCCAACGGTCACTTGCCTTTGCTGGCACCGATGTCTGAAGTGGCTGGCCGTATGTCGATACAGGCCGGTGCGCACTGTCTGGAAAAAGCGCAGGGCGGTCGTGGCCTGCTGTTGGGCGGTGTGCCGGGCGTTGAGCCGGCAAAAGTAGTGGTTATTGGTGCCGGTGTTGTTGGTCAGAATGCGATTGCTATGGCTGTCGGTTTGGGTGCCAATGTGGTGGTGCTGGATAAGAGTGTAGACACCCTGCGCCAGCTGGATAAGCAATACGGCAACCGTATTACGACGGTTTACTCCAGCAAAGAAAGCCTCAATACCCATGTGCTGGAAGCCGATCTGGTTGTGGGTGCTGTGCTGATACCGGGTGCCGCTGCCCCTAAACTGGTCACTCGTGAGATGGTCAGTAAAATGAAAAAAGGTGCCGTGCTGTGTGATGTGGCGATTGATCAGGGCGGCTGCTTTGAAACCTCGAAAGCAACCACCCATGCAGAGCCAACCTACATTGTTGATGATGTGGTTCACTACTGTGTCGCCAATATGCCGGGCGCCGTGGCGCGTACTTCAACCATCGCCCTGAACAACGCCACCATGCCGTTCGTGCTGGCGCTGGCCAACAAGGGTGCCAAACAGGCCATGCTTGATGATACGCACCTGCTCAATGGTCTGAATGTGTGCCGGGGTAAGGTGACTTATCGCAACGTGGCTGAGGATCAGCAGCTTGAGTATCTGGATGCCGGAGAAGCTCTGAAGTTAATTTAGTAGCGCATGCGCCAATAGGATTAGCATTGTATGGACAGGGCCGGGGTATTTACTCCGGCCTCAGGTTGTCGATAAACCCCGTCGACGAAAAGGTAGCCCCTAAATAGACCGCTGCAAGTATCGTCCTGATACGCTCGACGAAAACATCCATGTTTTCGACGTCTATTTAGGAGCTACCTTTTCATCGCCTTGAGGTCTGCGGTGACTTTGTAAGCAGTCTGGGGCCTGGGTATTTACTCCGGCCTTCCTGTTTTTAGCGGCCGGAAAGCATTAGCATGCGGCATCTGTTTTCTTTTGATGCTGAGCCGATGATCGGAGTCTTCGATTCAGGTATTGGTGGCCTGACAGTTCTCGCTGAAATACACCAAGCACTTCCGGAAGCCCCCCTCTGTTATGTCGCTGACCAGAAGTTTGCACCCTATGGAAACCAGCCTGAACTCTTTGTATCAGAGCGCTCTGTGCGTATTACTCAGTGGCTTATACAGCAGGGCTGCACGCTGATTGTCGTTGCCTGTAATACCGCTACCGCGATAGCCATTCGCCAGTTACGCGGTGAGTTTGCTGTGCCCATTGTTGGTGTTGAGCCGGGAGTAAAGCCGGCGGCACTGAGATCGCTATCGCAAAAGATCGCTATTCTGGCGACAGATAACACCCTGGCCTCGCGGCGTTATCAGGCATTGCTGGAGCAGTTTTTACCGCGGGTAGAGGTCATCAGTCAGGGCTGTACCGGGCTTGCCGCGGCTATTGAACGCTGCAGTGATGAGCTGCCGGCGCTGCTGCACGAGTACTGCTCACCGCTGATCGATAATGGCATTGATCAGATTGTGCTCGGCTGTACCCACTATCCACTCGTGAAGGATGAAATTGCTCAGTTGTGCAGCCCGTCTGTTTCGGTTGTTGATACCAGCTATGCCATCGCGCAGGAGGTTAAGCGCAGGTTTGCTGAAGGCGAACCAAGCAACGCAGGCGAGGCAGGCGTGAGGCTGTTCAGTACCCACAGTACTGAACACGATTTGGCTGCAGCGATTAACCGGTATCGTTTGTTACGGCTGTTTTCTGCTGCAGCGCTCAGTACTGTGGAGATTTAAACGGGCCAGCCTGGCGTTGCGGATCAGTGATCGACCATTAAATCTGGTGATAACTCTTCCAGAGCCTCGGTCACCAGCTGAATAGGCTGGCCTTCTTTAATTGTGTACTTAATCTTTGCTTTGAACAGGTTGCCGCCGCTCATGGAGGCCGGTTCGATCTCCGTTTGTAAGTCGATGACATTAACGCCAATAGGTGTCAGTGCTTCGGTTACCTCGCGAATGATGCCGGGCCGGTCGTTGCCGACAACCTCAACGGAGTGCACATCAACCGGTTCTTCCGGTGTTTCACCCAGTTCAAACTGGATAGACAAGCCTATATCGCGCAGCGTCTGCAAACCCTTCTGCAGCTCTGGCGCTTTGTGTTCATCAATTTCGATGCGGATAATGCCGGCAAATTTACCGGCCATTGTTGCCATACGGCTTTCCAGCCAGTTGCCCTGATACTGCTCAATTTTCTGAGCCAGTGATTCGGCAATGCCGGGTTTATCGTTGGCCAGTACTGTTAAGATGACTTCCATTAATTATTCCTCGTAACTCGACGTTTCCGGGCAGGAGCAGAACAGGTTTCTGTCACCCCAGGCATCATCAATGCGGTTCACAAATGGCCAGAACTTGTTTTCAGCAACCCAAGGCAGCGGGTAAACCGCCTGTTCACGGTTATAGCTGTGCGGCCAGTCTTTAATTAAATCTGCCTGAGAGTGCGGTGCGTTCACCAACGGGTTATCTTCCAGGCTCCAGATGCCGTTCTGGACGTTTTTGACTTCATGGTAGATCGAGGTCATCGCCTCTACAAAGCGATCCAGTTCTTCTTTTGATTCTGATTCGGTCGGCTCAATCATGAAGGTGCCCGGCACCGGGAATGACATGGTCGGTGCATGGAAACCATAGTCCATCAAACGCTTGGCAATATCGACCTCGGTAATACCGGTAGCCGCCTTGAGTGGTCGCAAATCGATAATACATTCATGTGCAACACGGCCATTTTCATCGGTGTACAGAATCGGGAAGCAGGGCGCCAGCTTCTGGGCCACATAGTTGGCATTGAGTATTGCCACCTGGCTGGCCTCTTTTAGGCCGTTGGCACCGAGCAGGCGAATGTACATCCAGGAAATCGCCAGGATCGAGGCGCTGCCGAATGCCGCCGCTGAAACGGCACCCATTGCACGGTTGCCGCCTTTTATTTCTGTAATGCTGTGGCCGGGCAGGTAGGCTTGCAGGTGTGCCGCACAGCCGATTGGGCCCATGCCCGGACCGCCGCCGCCATGTGGAATGGCAAAGGTTTTGTGCAGATTCATATGGGCGACATCGGCACCAATGTCTGCCGGTCGGGTCAGGCCAACCTGCGCATTCAGGTTGGCGCCATCCATGTAAACCTGGCCGCCATGTTCATGAATGAGTGCACAGACCTCTTTAATTCCCCGTTCATACACACCGTAGGTGGAAGGGTAGGTGATCATCATGCAGCTCAGGCGTTCACCGGCAGCTTCGGCCTTGGTTGCCAGATCTTCAATATCAATATTGCCCTGAGCATTGGTTTTTACCACCACGACCTGCAGCCCCATCATCTGCGCCGAAGCCGGGTTGGTGCCGTGTGCCGATTGTGGGATCAGGCAGATATCGCGCTGAGTATCACCCATGGCTTGCTGGTATTTTCGGATTGCCAGCAGGCCGGCATATTCGCCCTGAGCACCGGAGTTTGGCTGCAGGCTGATGGCTTCAAAACCGGTAATGGTTTTCAGCATGGTTTGCAGTTCATCGATCAGGTTGCGGTAGCCGCGGGTTTGCGACTTGGGCGAAAACGGGTGGATGCGGCTGAACTTTTCCCAGGTGACCGGCAGCATCTGCGCCGTCGCATTTAGCTTCATGGTGCAGGAACCCAGCGCAATCATGCTGTGATTCAGCGCCAAATCGCGGTTTTCGAGTTTTTTCAGATAGCGCAGCATGCCGGTTTCGCTGTGATGCGAATTAAACACCGGGTGTGTCATAAAGGCGGTACTGCGCTCCAGATTTTCAGGAATAAAGGTGGTGCTTTGCTCCGTAACGTATTCATCGATGCTTTCGGTATTCAGGTCGTGCTCGCCGAGCAGAATGTCGAACAGCTCTTCAATGTCGAAGCGGGTCGTGGTCTCGTTAATAGAGATGCCGATATGGCTGCCATTAATACGGAAGTTAACATTTTGCGCCCGCGCCCGTTCCTGAATAACTTCGGCATTGTGCAGCGAGTTAATCGTGATGGTGTCGAAGAAGTGGCTATTGACCACGTAGACACCCTTGGCTTCCAGGCCTTCTGCCAGAATGCCTGCCAGGCGGTGAATGCGCTTGGCGATCTTGGTCAGCCCCTTCGGCCCGTGATACACCGCGTAAAAACCTGCCATGTTGGCCAGCAGTACCTGCGAGGTACAGATATTGGAAGTCGCCTTCTCGCGGCGAATGTGCTGTTCGCGGGTTTGCAGTGCCATGCGGTACGCCGGCTTGCCGGCACTGTCTTTGGAAACGCCGATGATCCGGCCGGGTATGGCGCGCTTATAAGATTCACGGGTGGCAAAAAATGCGGCATGCGGGCCGCCAAAGCCCATCGGGATGCCAAAGCGCTGACTGCTGCCGAAGACAATATCGGCCTTCATTTCACCGGGCGGCTTCAGCATGCAAAGCGCCATCAGGTCGGTTGCAACGATGGCCAGAGCGTTGTGCTCGTGCAGCGCATCAATGAACGGCTCCGGATTAAGAATGCGGCCATTGGAGCCGGGGTATTGGATCAGTGCCGCGAAAACATCGTGCTTGCTCAGCTCGGTCAGCTCACCGACAACCAGCTCGATGTCAAAATACTCGGCGCGGGTACGCAGTACATCGATGGTTTGCGGATGGGTGTTGTCATCCACAAAAAACAGATTCGATTTGTTCTTGCGCACACAGCGTTTAGCCATGGCCATGGCCTCGGCTGCGGCGGTGGCTTCATCCAGCAGCGACGCATTGGCAATTTCCATGGCGGTTAAATCCAGAACCATTTGCTGGAAGTTCATCAGCGCTTCCAGACGGCCCTGAGCAATTTCAGGTTGATAGGGCGTATAGGCGGTATACCAGCCCGGGTTTTCCAGAACATTGCGTTGAATAACACCCGGTACTTCGGTGTCGTAATAGCCCATGCCGATGTAGCTTTTGCCAACGATGTTCTGCTCTGCAATGGCATTCAGGTAGGCCAGTGCTTCAGTTTCTGGAGTCGCGTTTTCCAGCGTCAGCGGGGTGTTTAACTGAATGTCGGCGGGAACGATATTCTGACTCAGTTCATCCAGCGAACTGGCATGTATGGCAGAGAGCAGTTCTTTCTGCTCTGATCGGTTGGGGCCTATGTGGCGGCCAATGAAGGCATCTCGATTTTCGTATTCTGTGAGTGATGAGGTCATGAATGTCTCGGCAAATGTTCAGGGCGACTTTTAACAGAGGCTTGTGCACTGTTTTCAGTATTATTTTTAATGTGTGATTGCCTGTCGAAAAGCTTGGCTGCCAGTCTGTGAGCCTGCTGGCAGCTTTTTATATTTGTAGTTTTTATCAGTCTTCTTCAGTGCACTGATCAGCGTAAGAATCCGCATCCATCAGGTCGTTTACTTCTTCCGGGTCGGACATCTTAACTTTGAACAGCCAGCCATCTTCGTAGGCATCTTCATTGACCTGTTCCGGGCTGTCTTCCAGGCTGGCATTGACTTCGGTAATGGTGCCGGTAACCGGGGTGTAAATATCAGAAGCGGCTTTTACAGATTCAACCACCGCTACCGCATCGCCTGCGTTAAATTCTTCACCGACTTCCGGTAACTCAACAAAAACCACGTCACCCAGCTTTTCTTGTGCGTAATCACTGATACCTATAACAACAACCTCGTTTGCTTCTTCTCTTACCCATTCGTGAGAGTCGGCGTATTTCAGGTCGGCTGGAATATTGCTCATGAAAGTTTCCTTAAGTCGGGTTTTTAACTGGTTAATTTGCTTTTTTGTCTTCTCAGACAAAATTATAGATAGTTGGCTAAAAGGCGAAAGCGTGTCAGGCATAGCAACCGGATGATGGCGCCAATGCATCAGTTTTGCTGTTGCCTCTGCATCAGGGTAATAAGTGTCGGTGAAAATGAGCCACTGGTCAATTCAGCTATGCAGCGCCGGGCCTGTTTAATTGCCGGTATGACTGTTATTTGCACAGCTCAGATGGGTTCCGGCACCGGGGCGGAACCATTCGTGAACAGGATGGCGGTTTCAGCTGGCTAACGATGGATAAATCGGCAAAGACACGGCCTGCTCCGTTGCCGGGGTGGAACCGATAAATCAAAGCTTATCGGTTCGGTGCAGGCGTGTTTGTGATGGCAGGTTTGGTGCTGACATAAATCCGTTCCGCCTTCATCATGCGAATCAGCGATAACGATGATTGCACGGCGGCATCGGTGGTCAAATCCGTCAATTGCGCCAGATTCAGGCCACGGTGGTTGAGTTCGCTGAAAGCGAATTCGATAAGCTCTTCTTTGCTAAGCAGGTTTTTACCAAGAATGATTGCTGCCATGAGTCATGGTCTCTTAAACGCCAGTGGTTACATCTAGGTTTATCGGCCGCGACTCCGGCAGGTTTAATCATTTCGGTCGGTTTTGTGAGCAAATACAGGTTGCCCTGTATAAAGAGCTCAATTAGCGCTTATGCCGGGATTGCCAGAGGATTTCTTCACCGTCGCTCTGCCGCGCCAAGTGCCTGGCCAGAACAAAAAAGTAGTCTGAAAGCCGGTTCAGGTATTGCTGAGCCAGAAGGTGGGGTTTTTCTTCCTCGCGGTTAAAGCTGACCACGGTTCTTTCTGCGCGACGACAAATGGAGCGCGCCATATGGGTCTGCGCTGCCGCCAGGTTTCCACCCGGCAGGATAAAGTTCTCCAGCGGCGGTAATGCTTCATTGAGCTGATCAATTTCGGTTTCCAGATCCGTTATCAGCTCACTGCCTAACAGCTCGTAGCCGGGCATGGCCAGCTCGCCACCCAGATCGAACAGGTCATGTTGTCGCTGCCGTAATGGCTTTATCAGTTCAGAGCTTTTATCGAGCGTTTCTATCAGCACGCCGACAGTGCTGTTCAGCTCATCTATATCGCCAATGGCGGTGATTCGAAGGCTGTCCTTTGCGATTCTGTCTTTAATGCCCAGGCCGGTTTTGCCTTTATCTCCGGAGCGTGTGTAAATTTTGGTCAGGCGGATCCCCATGTTGTATCCCTTAATCTTTCAAAAGTGGTAATGCGATCTCAAAGGTTGCACCATGCCCTAATTCCGAATCCACGTGCATCGTACCTTTGTGGTGTGATGTAACGATGAAGTAGCTGACTGACATGCCCAGGCCGGTCCCGGCACCCACATCCTTGGTTGTGAAGAAGGGTTCAAAAACATGCCGGCGGGTCTCTGCAGACATACCAATGCCGTTATCGGTAACCTGAATAAAACATCGGTCATCACGGGTGAACTGGTGGATCCGGATCACGCCCTCATCAATGTCGTTCAGTGTCAGTTTGCGCTGGTGAATGGCATGGGTTGAGTTCTTGATCAGGTTCAGTATCACCTGCTCCAGCTCGGTAAAAACGCCGCGTACATAGGCATCGGGGTCTTTGAAATTCTGGTCGAAATTTAACGAGATGGTGTCTTTGAAGTCGTGCATCAGATCGTTGGTCGAGGCAATACTAATGGCTTTTTCCAAGACCTCGACCACCCTGCACGGCTGCAGGCTCAAATCATTGGCTCGGCTAAACTGCAACATATTGGCCACGAGCTGCGAGGCACGCAGGCCGCTGTCGGAAATGTTCTTTAAAAAGCCGGTAATCTTGCGTTGATCCAGATAGGCGTTGAGCTGATCCAGGTGAATGCCGATCTCCCGGGCCAGCTCCTGGTTGGCTTCAAGGTCGGTTCTGATGCGCCGCTGAATGTTCTGCACGTTCTGCACGATGGCGCTGATCGGGTTGTTAATCTCATGCGCCATGCCTGCGGCCATACCGCCGAGTGACATGATTTTTTCAGACTGAACGATGGCTTCTTCCATCTTTATCTTTTCGGTGACGTCATCAATGCGAATAACGGCGGCCAGCTGCCGGGTGTTACGCAGCGGGTACACAATCAGCTCCAGTGAGCGGGTTCGGTCATTCAGATGCACTTCTGCCTTTCTGATCAGCCGTGTTGCGTTGGCATCCCATACTTTGCGGATCCAGTCGATATGGTCATTAAGTATGGGCAGGGCTTCATTTAGATTCTTACCGGAGGCCTGCTTGGCTTCAATTCCGCCCAGCTGGCTGGCGGCAAAGTTCCACAGCTTAATCGTCAGGTTTTCATCAATGGCGATCAGGGCAGAGGGGTTGGAGTTGATCACCGAATTCAGAAACTGTTGAACTTCCGTCAATTCCGCCTCAATGCCTTTACGGACCTGAACTTCAAGCTCCAGCTTTTTATTGGTACTTTGTGTGACTTCGGCGTAGTTGTCTGCCTGTTCCAGGGCGATGGCTACGCGATCGCGTTCAGAGATGATGATTTCCTCGCGCAGCTGAATCTGATTGATCATCTCGTTAAAGGTATCCACCAGATCGCCCAGTTCATCATCGCTGATCTTTCGGGCACGCAGCTTGGAATGGGTGTTGGCGGTATGGTCTTTGGTTACCTGAATAAGATGATGGATCGGCTTGATAAAATTCCGGTACAGGTAAAGGTGCAGAATAAAGAAGATGGTGCTGATCACCACAATGGAGCCAATGGTTGTGGCCAGCATGGTCAGGTTTTTGGCTTGCCCGATAATAATGAAGTGAAGAATCAGGCTGGCGATTGCCAGAATATAGCCAAATAAAAACTTCTGGCTAAGAGAGGTGAACTTAATCATAGAGTTTCATCTGTATTGATGCCTGCCTAAGTATGTTTACACTAGCACAGGTTGTCGTTTATCACTTTATTCTGCAACGGCGTCGTACCACTTTTGCAGGTAGAGGGCATCCAGCCCGTGCAGCCTTGCCTGAGCGATCAGGAAACCGTTGATGTAGTCGATTTCTGTCGCTCTGTTCAGCCGGATATCTTCAGCCATTGATGAGCGGTTTTTTGCGGTCGCACGGGCAACCTGCAGAATAAATTCAACTGGCTCGGGCGGTGGTGTTATGCCTGCCTGTTGCATGATGGCGCAGGTTTCCCGGCAGATGTTACTGATATCTGTTAGATATTGCTGTTGCAACAGTTCCCCATTGGCGATCTGGTGCACTGCGGTGAGCGGATTGATCGCTGCATTGATTAACACCTTATGCCATAGCGTTTGTTCAATGGTGTCGCTGAATTCAATACCCAGAACGTCACGGGCGCTGTTGCTGGCCGGCGAAATCAATTGTTGAACAGCCACCGGTATCTGCGCGCCTTGCGGTAAGCCGAGTAGTGTTCGGCCCGCTGCGGTATGAATGATGGTGTTGGTGTCTTTGCGCATCGCGCCGCAGGTTGTGGCACCCCAGATGACTCTGCCGGGAAATTCCTCACTCAGCGTCTGCTGCGGGCCCATACCGTTATGCAGCATAATAGCGTATGCAGAGGGGTATTGTTCAAGCAGCGGTTTGGTTGCCAGATACGCGGCAGAGGCTTTGCTGCACACCCAGATGAGTGCGACCTCTTCGGTCGGCTCAGTTAAATGCCAGTTGAGGGCAATGGTGCCGCTGTTCGTTTGCAGTGTTTTGCTGAGCTTCTGGTTTTTCCGGTGAGCAAGAACCAGGCAATTAGCATTGGATTGGCTGTGTGCACAGGCCAGGGCGCCAATGGCGCCGGGCCCTATAATAATGGAATTAGAATTTGGCATGGGTCGGTTTACGGCATGATCGGTTCAGGTAGGGTATCAGCTATTGCTGGCCCATTTCCGGTAAATCGTCAGGATCGTCTGATTCTGCCGGATCCTCGCTGGGCTGTTCCCAGAAGTGTATCGATTGACCCTTTTCCAGTGTGTTGAGCCGATCGAGCGCGCCGGTAATCACTTCGACTGCGGTTTGAGGTGTTTTGCCGTTGGCATCGATGATGTCGTACTGCAGTGTACCGGTCAGTGAGGTAAAGCCGACGCTGGTTGAGTAGGCTCGTGTAAACAGAGAATCCTGTACGCGCCGGATCAGCGTGTGGGTAATAAACGAAGCCTCCTGGCCGTAAAGTACCAGCGCCAGCGTGTTCTCATTCACCCGGGCGACATCATCGAGTGGCCGGGCAGTTGCTTTGAGCCGTTCGCATGCCTGTTTCAATATTTGATTTCTGAACCGGTCACCATGCTGCTCTCTGTACGATTGCAGGTTGTCTATCCGGCACAGCAGCAGGCCAATGTGGCCATTGCGCCCCTTGTGTTGCTCAAGGTATCGCCCCAGTTGCTGTTCCAGAAACTGCAGGTTACCCACGTTTGTAGGCGGGTCGACCCGGTTTATCAGCGATAGCGTCCTGAACTGTTCTTTCAGCTTCAGTTCGCGCCTCAGCAGGGAGTTCTGGAACCTTGAAATACGCTGGGCCGCATGAACACGCGGCAGCAGGTGGGATTTGAGCGTTGTTTTACCGACGAAGTCATCCACGCCCTTGGCGAATGCCTCTTTCAGGTCTTCATTACCTTCTTTTGCTGTCAGCAGTACAACATAGGTGAACTTATTCTGACGGCGGTTGAGTTCGCGCACCAGTTGGGTCAGTGCCAGGCCATCCATTCCGGGCATCAGCCAGTCTGCCAGCAGAATGTCAGCGTTTCTTTCTTTCAGCATTGTCAGGGCGTCTATTGCGGTTTCTGCAATGCGAATGTCCGAAAAGCCTTCATTTCTCAGCATTTTATTGACGACAGCGCTGCTGAATTTGGTGTCGTCGACGATCATGATTGAACAGGTTGTTGGTTGCATTTCCTTTGCCTTACTGCCTTGCCGACTGAGTCGGCATCACGACTTTATTACTCAAAATAGAATGCCTGCCTTGTTTTATGAAAAGGACAATCAATTCTGCTCAGCATAGTACACCAATCTGTGTAAAAAATGATGCAAGCGTTAATAGGATTTGATCACGACTGGGTAAGTTAATCTGCTGAGGAATTCATAACTTTAGGTAAAGCAGTGCAAGAATTTTGAGAAAATACTGTTGAAATGGTTTTAACCGCCCCCACATAACCGCTGCGATGAGGCTGTGGGCTTTAAAACAGGTGTTAACCACAGCAATTTATAAAATACTCCCATCATCTATTTTTAGGAGATCTATCCATGAATATTCGCCCTTTGCAGGATCGCGTTGTAGTACGCCGCAAAGAAGAGCAAGAAACCACTGCAGGAGGCATCCTGCTGCCAGGTTCTGCCAAAGAAAAGCCATCTCAAGGTGAAGTTCTCGCCGTTGGTAATGGCCGTGTTCTGGAGAACGGTGAAGTCCGTCCGGTAGACCTGAAAGTTGGCGATACCGTTGTATTCGGCCAGTATGCTGGTAATACAGTGAAGGTTGACGGCGAAGAGCTGCTAATCATGAGCGAAGGCGACATCTTTGGTGTTATTGAATAATTTTAACAATTACGTGAGTTAACAAGGTTAAGAATATGGCTGCTAAAGAAGTTTTATTTGGTCTTTCTGCACGAGACAAAATGCAAATCGGTGTCAACCTGCTGGCAGATGCCGTGAAGGTTACTCTGGGCCCTAAAGGACGTAACGTTGTATTAGAAAAGTCTTTTGGTGCACCAACCGTAACAAAAGACGGTGTTTCTGTTGCTAAAGAGATCGAGCTGGAAGACAAGTTCGAGAACATGGGCGCGCAGATGGTTAAAGAAGTTGCGTCTAAAGCGAATGATGAAGCGGGTGACGGTACCACTACTGCCACAGTACTTGCTCAGGCGTTTGTAAACGAAGGCCTGAAAGCTGTTGCTGCAGGCATGAACCCAATGGATCTGAAGCGTGGCATCGATAAAGCGGCTGCTGCAGTCGTTGAAGAGCTGGCTAAGCTTTCCATTCCATGTGTTGATTCCAAATCTATCGCTCAGGTGGGTACTATCTCTGCTAACTCTGATGCCAACATTGGTCAGCTGATTGCTGATGCAATGGAGAAGGTTGGTAAAGAAGGCGTGATGACTGTTGAAGAAGGCAGCGGCTTTGTAGACGAGCTGGACGTTGTTGAAGGTATGCAGTTTGACCGTGGTTACCTGTCTCCATACTTCGTAACCAATCAGGAAACGATGTCTGCAGAGCAGGAAAACCCATACATCCTGCTGGTCGACAAAAAAATCTCCAATATCCGCGATCTGATTCCGGTACTGGAAGCTGTTGCAAAAGCGGGTCGTCCTCTGATGATCATCGCTGAAGATATTGAAGGCGAAGCGCTGGCGACTCTGGTTGTGAACAACATGCGCGGTACTGTTAAGGTTGCTGCGGCTAAAGCACCTGGTTTCGGCGATCGCCGTAAGGCTATGCTGCAGGATCTGGCGATTCTGACCGGCGGTACTGTTATTTCTGAAGAAATCGGTCTGAGCCTGGAGTCCACGACTCTGGAACACTTAGGTTCTGCCAAGCGCGTAACCTCTACCAAAGAAAACACGGTTGTTGTAGATGGTGCCGGTGATGAAGCTGACATCAAAGCACGTGTTGAACAGATCCGCGCTGAAATCGAACAGTCAACTTCTGACTACGATAAAGAAAAACTTCAGGAACGTGTAGCCAAGCTGGCTGGCGGTGTTGCCGTCATTAAGGTTGGTGCTGCTACCGAAGTTGAAATGAAAGAGAAGAAAGCTCGCGTAGATGACGCACTGCACGCAACCCGCGCTGCTGTTGAAGAAGGCGTTGTCGCTGGTGGTGGTGTTGCTCTGGTGCGCGCTATGAACAACATTGGCGACCTGAAAGGTGACAATGAAGATCAGAACGTGGGTATTGCTCTGGCACTGCGTGCTATGGAAGCACCTCTGCGTCAGATCGTTAAAAACGCTGGCGGCGAAGCTTCTGTTGTTCTGAACGAAGTTAAGAAAGGCCAAGGCAGCTTCGGCTTCAACGCAGCGACCGGTGAATACCTGGATATGATCGAAGCCGGTATCATCGACCCTGCTAAAGTAACCCGTACTGCATTGCAGGCGGCTTCTTCTGTTGCAGGTCTGATGATCACAACTGAAGCGATGATCGCTGATAAGCCTCAGGAAGGTGGTGCTCCTGCGATGCCTGATATGGGCGGCATGGGTGGCATGGGCGGCATGATGTAATCGCCCTCCTAATTAGAAAAGCCCGCACTCGCGGGCTTTTTTTTGTCCAAAAAAAGCAGAAATTGCAGGATTTACCGTTAAATATGCCTCAACAGTGCGACCTAGGTTTAGATTAGGAGTATTCGCTATGTAAACAGATTGTTGTTCCCATGTGCCTTATATAAACTGGCTCGACTCTAAATACACAGAATTGCTTTAAATTCATGAAGTTAGTTAATTTCAAAATATTGGCATTACTGCTCGTAAGTTACCTTCTTACTCTGGTAGTAACCGCGCCGCTAAACTGGTGGCTGCCGCATCTGGAGCCTCAGTTGAAGTCCAACGGCATCGTGTTGCAGGATTCCGCTGGCACGATCTGGCAGGGGGAAACCAACGCTAGGGTTGATCGCCTGGGGCAGTTCCACGTTAACTGGAAGATTAATGCATTTAAGCTGCTGCTCCTGCAGGTTCCGGTTTCTTTCCATGCCTACAATGTGGATATGAATGTTCAGGGTGAGCTGAGTGTTTCGCCACTGGGCATCAGCGTGCGTGAGCTCTCCGGTTACGCTGATGACTCTGCATTCGCCTCGATCGCAAAATCCTATAAATCCGAGCTGAAAGGCCGGTTAAGTATTCAAAGTTTTGCGGCAAAAATAGGCTGGAATAAATCACTTGGGCCTGCTGCCGGGCGTGTGACCTGGTCTGGTGGTGACCTGGTAGTTCCGGTCGGTAATTCGCGTAAAACCTTTGAAGTACCTATGATGATCGCGGTTATTTCCAGTGACGAGAGTGGCTGGTTGGCAGCGGTTCAGGGGGCTGAGAAGCAAACTTATATGGAAGCTCAGCTGGCTCAGGATGGCCTGGCAACGCTATCGGTCAAGAGACAGCTGGCAGACGATATGTCCTTGCCCGTTCCCGGTTCCGGCGCTTCGCTACTCGATGTCACGCAGCAGGTATTTTAAGCCATGAATAAAGACGCCTTATTTAAATTGTGGCCGAAAGCGCAGGCACCGCTGATCGTATTGGCGGTCATCTTTTGCGGAGTCACGCTGGCTAAAGCCACCTGGCTGATCATTGCGCCGGCACCGGCGGTCAGTGTGCCTGCCATTAAACCTGCAAAGGCTTCATCTTCTGCTCAGAATGGTGAAGATTGGGTTCAGATCAGCTCTGTGGTTTCCAGGCGGGCCTTTTTTGGTGAGGAAGTGACCGTCGCTCAGGAAGAAAAAGCCACCTCAATTGAAGCGCCTGAAACCAGTCTGAATCTCAGTTTATTGGCTATATTGGCTGGGGCAGATGGCACCGGCTACGCCATTATTGGTGAGGCGAAATCGACCGGAAAGGTGTTCAGAGTAGGGGATGATGTATACGGTAAGGCCGAGCTGCAGGCCGTTTATGGTGACAGGGTGATTATTGATCGCAACGGTAAGCTGGAAACGCTGCGTTACGAGAAGCTGAAGTCTACCGAGTTGTTAAAAGCCGTAACGGGTGAAGACGATTCCGACAGCATTGAAGGGGCCTCTTCACTCAGTGAAGTCATGAGTCGCGCCAACAGAGCCGTTGCAGAAGGGGGTGATATGGCCGCCGAGGTACAGGGTGTGATGGGCTACGTTGCTGAGCGTGCCAATGCAGACCCTGAGGCATTTATCGCAGAGCTGGGCCTTGAAGTAACCGATCAGGGCTATCAGGTGTCGCGAAAAGCAAGGCAACTGCAGATGGTTGGCTTGCGTCCGGGAGATGTTATCAATTCGGTTAATGATGTGCCGGTGGGGGATGTATCAACCGATCAGGCATTGCTTAACCAAATTATGGACACCGGGGGTGAACTGAAGATTCAGATTACCCGTGGCTCCCGCTCTCTAACCATTTACCAGACAATACCGACTAATTAAAAAGGATTCACAATGGTAGTTATTCATAAACTTAAGCTGGTTTTTGCTGCATCGGTAGTGTTTGCGTCGGCCATGATATTTGCTGCAGATGGTGAGAAGTACACCCTGAACATGCAGAATGCTGATATTAAAGAGGTCATCGACTTAGTCGCGAAAGTAACTGGCAAAACCTTCATTGTGGATCCTCGTGTACGCGGCAATGTGACTGTCGTTTCAGATAAAGAGATGACCGAGCCGCAGATATACGAAACCTTCCTGGCAACTCTGGAGGTATATGGTTTTTCTGCGGTAGAAGCGGGAGATGTTACTAAGATTATCTCTCAGTCGGATATCAAATCGTCCGGCATCTCGGTCGACCTGGACGGTGAACGCGTTGGTGAAGAGATTGTTACCCGTGTATTCACGATTGAAAACGTGACGGCTACAGAGCTGGTGCCTATTCTGCGTCCACTGGTAGCGAAGTACGGGCACCTGGCAGGTGTGGCTTCAGCCAACGTGCTGGTGGTTGCCGACCGCGCGACCAACATGGAGCGATTGGCGGACATTATCCGATTGCTCGACCGGGCAGATACTCAGGAAATTGAAGTGGTCAGCCTGCAGCACAGCTATGTCAGTAGCATGATTACGCTTCTGGAAAGCATAGCGCCGGGTAATCTTTCTACCGGAAAAGAGTCTTCATCTTCTGCTCAGGGCGTTCACCTGGTGGGTGATGAGCGCAGCAACCGCATTATTGTGAAGGGTGAGAAGGCGGAGCGGCAGCAGATTATTGACCTGATTACCAAGCTCGATACACCGGTCAATAAAGAGCAGGATTCATCCTATAAGGTTATCTTTCTGAATTACGCCGATGCGACTCAAATGTCCGAGATTCTGAAGGGTATTTCGACTCCTGCCTCTACAAGTAGCAAATCGGAAAACGGCAGCCCGCAAGATAGCCAGGGTGTGACCATTCTGGCGGATGAAAACCAGAATGCTTTGGTTATCAAGGCGTCACCCTCTGAGCTGAGCCAGATAGAAAACCTTATTTCTCAACTCGATATTGCTCGCAATCAGGTGCTGATCGAAGCAGCTATCGTTGAAATTAGCTCCAGTGGTGATGAGTCATTTGGTGTGCAATGGCTGACCAACCCGGAAAGTACCTATGAGGATGGCCTGCCATTTTTCTCATCTTCCAGTGATGTTGCTGGCAACTCCATCAGCACGATTGCTTCGGCGATTGACGATGCTGACAGTGCCTGGGGCGCGGTGACCGGGGTTTCAACCGGTACGACTTTCGCTATTTCGGACCCAACCTTATCTATCATGGCCATCATTGAGGCACTGGAGTCGCAAACCAATTCCAATCTGTTATCGACACCTAGCGTGCTAACGCTGGATAACACCGAAGCCTTTATTACTGTAGGTAATGAAGTGCCCTTTATTACGGGTGGCAGTGGTACCGATGATGATCCTTACACCATTGACCGTGAAGATGTGGGTACAACGTTGACAGTCGTTCCGCATGTGCAGAAAGATGGCACTATTCGGTTGGAAGTAGATCAGTCAGTTGAGTCTGTTACCAATGATGTTGTCGATGGTGCTGTAGATATCGTGACCAGTAAGAAAGAGATTAAAACCGAAATTCTGGTGAAGAGCGGGCAGGTGGTTATTCTCGGCGGTCTTATTTCTGATGAAGTACAGGAGATTGAAACCCGTGTGCCTTTGCTAAGCAGTATTCCTATTCTGGGTAACCTGTTTAAATCTACCTCGTCTGAAACTTCAAAGAGCAATCTGTTGGTTATTATGCGCCCGAGTATTGTTACCGATGATATGTCGGAATACCGAAAGAAACGCCTGAACGGCATTTGGGAGCTACGCCTGGAGAGTTTTGAGAGTGACGAATACCGCCTTGATCAGCCAGGAATCGATAGTCTTTATGATGGCACCTTCCTGAATGGCACACCGGTACCATTGCAATAGAGTGTATGTTTAAGTTTACGAAATTCGTTGTTTTGAAATATCGTATAAACTGGAATCATTGTTTTACGATTGGTGTATTCACATTAGAATAGCCACTGATTTTGACTCTCTTGCATTACTATGCCGCCCCAAACAATCGTTTGGGGTTCTTTTTGTATGACAATATTGCTTCAATTGAAATACAGTACGCGAATAGTCTCACCTCTAACATCTAAGAAACCTTTCTTTTATGCATTATCATTATTAATCCAGCGGTTGAGTATTGTGTGCTTCTTTTGGCTAGCCTGCCGAAAGGTCTAATAGGCACATTGCTCAGCCTGAAATAGGCTAATTAGCAATGTCTGATGTTTATCAGCAATAGCTATTGGAGTTATCAAATGACAGTTATACCGGATACTTTACGATCTCACGTGCGCCTCCTTGGCGAGCTGCTCGGAGATACCCTGCTCGAGAGCCATGGGCCCGAGTTGTTCCGGAAGGTGGAAGAAATTCGAAAACTGGGCAAGGAGGCATACGATGATCGCGACAGCGATGTAAAGCCGCTGCAAGCCGTACTGGCCAGCCTGGAAGACAAAGATATTCTTCCTATTGCGCGTTCATTCAACCAGTTCCTCAACCTCGCTAACATTGCTGAACAGAATTATTTCTCCAGTGCGGAGGCGTCGCAGCGTGATGTTCTGGAAGAGGCGATTGATGAGCTGACCGAAGAGCTGGGCAAAGAAAAGGTAGGCGAGGCCTTGTCTCAGTTGAATATTGAGCTGGTTCTGACCGCTCACCCGACTGAGGTTTCCCGCCGAACCCTGATTCGCAAGTATGAAAAAATTTCCAATGCACTGACCAACCTGGGAAGAACTGATTTATTCCCTTATGAAATCGACAAGGTGCGTGGTCAGTTGCGTTCAACCGTTGACGAGATTTGGCATACCGATGAAGTGCGTGAAGAGCGTCCTTCTGCGGTTGACGAGGCCAAATGGGGCTTTGCGGTGATCGAAAACTCTCTGTGGCATGCGTTGCCGGACTTCATGCGTGAGTTCGATGCCATTGCCCGCCGCAAGATTGGCCAGGGTTTAGCGCTGGATGCCAGCCCGTTTAACTTCTACTCATGGATGGGGGGCGACCGCGACGGCAACCCGAACGTGACCCATAAGGTGACCAAAGAGGTTATTTTGCTGGGCCGTTGGATGGCGGCAGATTTGTATCTGCGTGATATTAAAGATTTGACCGCCAGCCTGAGTATGCAAGCCTCAACAGACGACTTCCGTGAAAGGTATGGTAACGGTGAGAAAACGCCATACCGCGCCTGTATGCATGGCATTCGTGACCGCCTGGAAGCAACCCGCAGCAGGATGGAAGCCCAGCTGAAAGGCTTGCCTTTGCCGGTGCAGTCCGAGCAGCCGCTGCTGACGAAGAGTGATTTGCTGGCACCGCTGGTGGCTTGTTATGACGAGTTGATGGCGCTGGGTTTAACCCGCGTTGCCAATGGTGCATTGCTGGATACCATCCGTCGTGTTCATTGCTTTGGCCTGAATCTCGCGCCGCTGGATATCCGACAGGACAGTGAACGTCACGTTAAGGCTATTGATGAAATTACCCGCTATCTGGAACTGGGTGAGTACGAAAGTTGGGATGAAGCCAAGCGTCAGTCGTTCCTTTATGAGCAACTGCAAAGCAAGCGTCCATTAATTCCGCGCAGCTGGAATCCATCTGACGATACCAAAGAGGTTCTTGAAACCTGTGTTGTGATTGCAGCGGAGCCGCCAGAGGCGCTGTCGCACTATATTATTTCGATGGCTCAGCAACCTTCGGATGTGCTGTCTGTTGCGCTGTTGCTCAAAGAAAGCGGCGTTACCTGGAATATGCCAATCGTTCCGTTGTTTGAAACGCTCGACGACCTCGACCGCGCACCTAAGGTGATGTCGCAGCTGTGGTCGAATGACTGGTACCGCAATTACGCCGCCGGTTCGCAAACCGTCATGATCGGCTACTCCGATTCAGCCAAAGATGCCGGTAAAATCACCGCAACCTGGGCTCAGTACCGCGCTCAGGAGGCACTGGTGGAACTGTCTCAGCAGCAGGAAATATCCTTGATGCTGTTCCATGGCCGTGGTGGCACCATTGGTCGCGGGGGCGGCCCGGTTGAAAAATCTATGGCGTCTCAGCCTCCGGGCTCTGTTCCGGGTCAGATTCGGGTAACTGAACAGGGTGAGATGATCCGCTACAAGTTCGGTGCGCCCCGTGTTGCGATTCGAAGCCTCGCTGTGTATATGGCGGCAACGTTGCGGGCAACACTGAAGCCTAACCCGGCGCCGAAGCAGGAGTGGCGCGATTTAATCGGCAAGATGTCTGATGAGAGCCTGGCGGTTTACCGTCGCATCGTTCGTGAAGACGAGCGCTTTGTGCCTTATTTCCGTTCGCTGACGCCAGAACAAGAGCTGGGCAAGCTGGCACTGGGCAGTCGCCCGGCCAAACGCAAAGCCAGTGGTGGTGTTGAAAGCTTGCGGGCGATTCCATGGGTGTTTGCCTGGATGCAGGTTCGCCTGAATCTGCCGGCCTGGCTGGGTGCCACGCAGGCTCTGGAATATGCCGCAGAAAACGAACTGGATACGCTCAAGGAAATGATGGAAGAGTGGCCGTTCTTTGCTGCCTACATTGATCTGCTGGAAATGGTTGTCGGTAAGGCAGAATGCTCCATTGCATCCTATTATGAAGAGCAGCTGGTCGCAGAGCAGTACAAGGGCCTGGGTGTTCAGCTGCGTGATGATCTGCAGCGCTGCCAGAATTTGCTCAACGAACTGCGCAATCAGGATCAATTACTGGCTTCCGATCCTTTGCTGCTGCAATCGCTTCAGGTTCGCGCACCCTATACGGATCCGCTGAACTATATTCAGGCCGAGCTGTTGAAGCGTGAGCGTAAAGCCGGTCAGATAGCGCCGGAGCTGGAGCAGGCGCTGAAAGTGACAATGGCGGGAATATCAGCCGGTATGCGCAATACAGGTTAATTTGACAACGACTGAACAGCGGTTAAACCTGACCGCTGGTTGTATCTAAAAAGGAGCGCAGGTAAAGTAGCGCCCCTTATAAAACTTAGGTTGCCGGGACTACGCTGAAAAGTAAAAGGCAACTGCAAGTACGATTAAAATAGGAGTACGTTTTCAATGCGTATTATTTTGCTAGGGGCACCTGGTGCTGGTAAGGGTACACAGGCCAAGTTCCTGTGTGAAAAATATGATATTCCACAAATTTCAACTGGCGATATGCTTCGTGCCGCAGTAAAAGCGGGTACTCCGCTGGGTGTTCAGGCTAAAGAAATCATTGATCAGGGCGGTCTGGTTTCTGACGATATTATTATCGGCCTGGTTAAAGAGCGTATTCAGGAAGACGACTGCAAAAATGGTTGTCTGTTTGATGGATTCCCTCGCACCATTCCACAGGCAGATGCGTTGAAATCTGAAGGCATTGATATTGATGCAGTTATCAATTTCGATGTGGCCGATGCAGAAATTATTGCACGCTTGAGTGGCCGTCGTGTGCATCCGGCTTCCGGTCGTGTTTATCACATCGCGCACAACCCACCTAAGCAGGAAGGTCTGGACGATGAAACCGGAGAGCCTCTGGTACAGCGTGAAGACGATCAGGAAGCGACCGTGCGTAAGCGTCTGGATATTTACCATGAGCAAACCAAGCCGCTGGTAGAGTATTATTCCGGTTGGGCAGAAGCGACCCCTGCTGAAGCACCAAAGTACGTCTATATTGAAGGTGTTGGCAGCGTAGAAGAAATTAAAGAAAAGGTACTGGGTGCGCTGTAAGCAGCACGGGTATTTTTCACTAAAGCGCCAACTGGCGCTTTTTTTATGCCTGTAATTCGGGTTGGCCTGCCTGAAGCCTCCACCTTTTACACAAAGCCAATAGTCTTTGAGATTGAAAAGTGTACACTATTCAATTCGATCTTTAATCTGGATACCTGTATGACGGAGCATTCTGAAAACAGCCAAAGCTGTTGCGGGCGGGGCGGCAAGCGGCCAGGCTGCGGGCGCAAGCCGGGTGTGAAAACCAGACCGGTCCGGTTGCCTGAGTGGCTGCTGGATGCGCTTGAAGAAGTCGGCGATCCTCGCAAGAGCATTGTCAAAGCCTGTATGGAACAGTACGGAATTCAACGCCCGGCTAATAAGGATCGTCATGAATAAAAGGCAGTTTATCAGTCACTTCTTTCGGTTAAACCTTTCGTCCTACCTGTTGGCGCTTGTATTTATCTTTACCGTGAACTGGCTGCAGGTGGAGATCCCCCACTTTATTCAGAAGGCGATTGACCTGATTGATGATCCGACATCGGCCGGGCATGAGCAGCTGAAATTCTATGTATGGGTCGTGGTCATCATGGCAGTATCCATGATTGGCATACGCATACTCTCCCGGGTTTATGCGCTTAACCCGGGGCGGATTACCGAAGCGGCGCTCAAGGGCGATCTGCTGCATAAGCTCAACCGGTTGCCCAACAGCTATCACGAAAAATTCGCATCCGGAAAGCTGATTTCAATCATTAACAACGATCTGAATGGTGTCCGGCTGTTTTTCGGTGCCGGCTTTTTACAGCTTTCCAATGTAGTGTTCGCTCTTTCGCTCACCCCGCTCTGGATGTGGCGTATATCGCCAGAGCTGACACTTTACTCGGTTATTCCGATTGTGTTTGGCTTTGTTGTCTTCCGTATGGGCTTTAAACGCATGAAGAAGCTGCATGTGGAGCATCAGCGCCGGCTGCAGGATCTCTCCGCGCAGCTCATGAACTTCCTGTCCGGGATCGATCTGATCAAAAGCCAGAAGATGTCTCCCTGGGTCAGCGCTGAGGTTGAAAAGATGAATCAACTGTTACTGCGTTGCCGTATGAAGATTACCCGCATTCAAACCTTTGTGATGCCGGTTCTGGATTACGCAAATAACCTGATGAAGGTTCTGGTGCTGGGGCTGGGCGGCTATATGTTACTGAATCAAAACCTTACGCTGGGTGAAATAACCGCCTTCCTTTCCTATTCGGTGTTGCTGGCGCTTCCGCTGATGCAGCTGGGGCGGGTCGCAACTATCTATCAGCGCGGTATGGTGGGTATCGACAGTGTGCAGACCATTTTAAACGCTGAAATTCCCGAGCAGGATCTTCAGCAGCATGCCGATGCCGACCGGCAGAAATTGCGCAGAGCGACACTGTCGGTTCGTAATCTAAGTTATCAGTACCCCAATGACAGCCGCCCGGTACTGAAAGACATAAGCTTCGATATTCCACCCGGTAAGAAGATTGGCGTGTTGGGCAGCATTGGCTCAGGTAAAACTACCCTGGTGAATTGCCTGAACCATCATTTGGATGTTCCCGCGGGCAGTATCTTTCTCAACGAAACGGATATTACCGAAATGTCCCGCAGTGACCTTCGGCGCTACGTTAAAACCGTTACTCAGGACCCTTACCTGTTTTCCGCTACAGTAGAAGAAAACATTCGCTTCGGCAGTGGCGATGGTGAGGTCAGTAAATCGCAGGTTGAAGAGGTCCTTGCATTGAGCCAGCTGGCTGGCGATGTTTCCCGTTTTGAAAAGGGTGACCAGACCCTGGTTGGCGAAAAGGGCATCATGCTTTCCGGAGGCCAAAAGCAGCGCTTAAGTATCGCCCGTGCTCTGTTGATGCCTGCTGATTTGATCATCATGGATAACGTGCTTTCAGCCGTCGACTACGAAACTGAACGTAAGATCCTGCAGGGGCTGTTTGCCCGGCTCGATACCCAATCGGTTCTGGTGGTGTCACATCGGGTCAGTGCGCTTGAGTATATGGATGAAATCCTTGTGCTGAAGGACGGTCAGGTCATCGCCAGCGGCAGTCACGACGAGCTGTTAAAAACCAGTGCTTACTACCGGGAAACCTGGCAGTTGCAGCAATACGAAGAGGAGGCTGCCGCATGCTGAAGGCTGTTGATTTACATTACATGAAGCACTTCTTTAAGTTTGCCAAGAAATATAAAGCTTCGGCGTTTTTAGGGATCAGCATGTTGCCGTTTTCGGTGGCCACCAGCCTGCTGTTTCCGTGGCTGATCATTCAGGTCATCGATCAGCATTTGGCTCAGGGCAATATGGACAGCCTATGGCGATACATCTTTTACCTGGTACTGGTGCTGGTAGCGAACTATATCGTTGAGTCCACCTACTCATACAGCTTACGAAAAACCGGCCAATACACCATTACCGATATGCGGGCCGCGCTGTTTGCGCGGGTCATGAAATTGCCGCGCAGTTATTTTGATAACACGCCAAACGGCGTGACACTTTCACGCCTGACCAGCGACCTTGAAACCATCGGAGAATCCTTTGTGCAGGCCATTGTCGGCCTGGTTAAAGATTCAATCAACACCATCGCTCTGTTGGTGATGATGTTCTTCATCGATTGGAAGTTAACGCTGGTGGTTGTCCTGGTAATGCCACCGGTGATGTACCTGACGGTTTATATCCGTAATAAATTGCGGGCAACCTTTAAGGTCACCCGTTCGGCGCTGGCACGCGGTATCGGTTATTTGCAGGAATTATTGCACGGCGTGAAAACCGTTCAGCTTTACCGGGCTGAAGATGAGGTGGAGGGAAAATATAAAGGCTATACAGAAGAGTTTTTGAAGGCGCAGTTAAAGGTGAATAAATACGATGCCGTGTTGTTTGCATTTATTTCCGGCGTCACCTCCATCACCATAGCGCTGATGATCTGGTACGGCTCCGGCCAGGTGTTGCAGAACAGCCTTACGCTGGGTGTGTTGATTGCGTTTATTAATACCCTTGAAAAGGTATTTGTGCCGATACGCGATTTCACATCGCAGATTGCCTCTATCCAGAGTTCATTTGCAGCGTTCGATCACATTGAAGAGCTGTTCACTGAGGCGACTGAAGACGAAGGCCGCGCGTTGCTGCCTTCACAGCAGGTGGCCGGGCAGTTAACAGAATTTAAACGGCTTGAGTTTAAGAATGTCAGCTTCCGTTACAACGAAGATTCTCCTTATGTGTTGAAGAATGTCTCCTTTGTGCTGGAGGCCGGTCATCAGGTTGCGTTGGTGGGTGCTACCGGTTCCGGCAAATCGACCATCTTAAGGTTGATCTCCAAAACCTATCAGGATTACGAGGGCAGTATTCAGCTGAACGGAATTGAGCTCTCTGAACTTTCTGTGGATGACAGCAATCACCTGTTCTCGCTGATGATGCAGGATACCTTCCTGTTTGAAAGCACCGTTCACTTCAATATTGCCTTGGGTAAACCGGAGATAACTCACGATGCAGTCCGGCAGGCCGCAAAGTACGTATATGCCGATCAGTTTATCGAGAAGCTGCCGGAGAAGTATGACTTTAAGCTGGATAAAAACGGCTCAAATCTGTCTATTGGTCAGACGCAGCTGATCTCCTTTGCGCGGGCAGTCGCTCAGGGCGGGCAGGTCATGATGCTGGATGAAGCCACCAGCTCGGTGGACTCAATCACAGAAGATCTCATTCAGAAGGCAATGCAGCGTTTATTTGCTGAAAAAACCGTCATTGCAATAGCCCACAGGCTGAGCACTGTGCGTCATTCCGATATGATACTGGTGCTCGAGAATGGGGTTATTGTCGAGCGTGGCAATCATGATGAGCTGGTGCGGGCCGAGGGCGTCTATGCCGGGCTGTTAAACGATGCCAGAGCATTGCAGACTGAACCGGGACTGATTACAGCTTAGGGTTATTTATGAATTTGATGTTGTCTGATGTGGTTTGGTTTGGCGCTCTGTGTATCGCCGGGGCACTTTGGTGGCATGGTCAGGGCGTGAAGTCATTCGCTCTGAAGAAGGTGCGCAAATACTGTGAGCAGCATAATCTGCAGTTGCTCGATGAAACTCTGGTGCTGCGCCGCTTCTGGCCGGTCAGGGGTGAGCAGGGCAGTTTGGCCTTGCGCAGAAACTACCGGTTTGAGTTCTCCTCGACCGGCGAATACCGGTATACCGGCCGCATTGTTTTATTGGGCTATAAGGTGAGTTCGGTCGAGGTCGATTCATATCATTTAGATTAATCTTTGTGCTGTAGCAGCCGCCAAAAACGACTAATCTTTTAACAAACAGAGTAAAAGAGAAGGAGCGGTTGATGACGATACTGCAGCAGTCCGTTGGATACCCGGTCGCAAGGTTGACATCGCAGAGTTCAAAGCCCCTTGCGTTGCTTAACGCAGAGTTAATTCAGGATGAGGGGCACAGCAACAGCATGACCCTGCAACAGCTTGAAGAGCGCATGATTGATTGGCTGGATAGCGGCCAGTACCAGTGCTACGCCATCATGCACCGCAGCCTGCCGGTGGCCTATTGTTTGTGTCGCACAGAGGCCGAAAGCCTTTATATTCGCCAACTGTTCACCCTGCGTAATTATCGTAAACGGGGGTTGGCAAAAAAGCTGCTCGACTATGTTGAAGCTCATGCCGGGCCGGCACAAATATTACGGCTGGAGGTTCTGGCCACCAATAAGGCAGCCATAAAATTTTATCAGAAGCTGGGGTATAAACTTTATGCGCACACCTTTGAAAAGGTGGTTCAGGATTAATGCCGGAGCCAGACGGGTCTGTTGACTCAGTAGCCGCAGTTATCAGGCTGGTTTACTGAACCATAAAAAAAGGAGCCATTGAGGCTCCTTTTTAGGTATTAGCTAACCGCTACCCTATTAGTCGATGTAGTGGACCGATATGGTGTTGGTAGACTGGTGCTGAGCACCGGCAACAACCAGGATGGCATCGCCAGATTTAGCGTGACCGTATTCAACTGCTTTCGCTTTCGCTTTCTCGTAGATAGAGTCAGTGTCAGCAAACGGCTCAACAACAGAAGTAGTAACGCCTTTAGACAGACACAGGTGCTGAGAAGTTTTCGGGTCAGTTGTGATAGCCAGAATGCGGGCTTTAGGGAAGTACTTACGTACAGCCTTAACAGACTTACCTTCAACAGTAGATACAACGATTGTGTTGATATCCAGTTCTTTCGCAGTTTGTACTGCAGCTTTAGAAACCGCTTCAGTAACACGCAGCGCGCCTTTTTCTTCCGGCAGTTTAATTTCAATCTGCTTCATAGCCATATCGGTACGCTCACAGATCTGAGCCATGATAGCGACTGTTTCTGCTGGGTACTTACCTTTGGCGGATTCACCGGAAAGCATTACTGCATCGGTACCGTCAAGAATTGCGTTAGCAACGTCACCGGCTTCAGCGCGGGTAGGACGTGGGTTCTTGATCATGGAATCCAGCATTTGAGTTGCAGTGATAACCGGCTTACGTGCCAGTACACATGCTTTGATCATCATCTTCTGAGCGAAGATTACGTCTTCAACCGGAATCTCTACACCCAGGTCACCACGGGCAACCATGATGCCGTCAGATGCTTCCAGAATTTCGTCGAAGTTATCAACGCCTTCCTGGTTTTCAATTTTAGAGATGATCTTAACGCGCTTGCCACCGTTGGCTTCAAGAACAGCACGGATCTCATGAACGTCAGATGCTTTACGAATGAAAGAAGCTGCAACGAAGTCAACATCCTGGCTTGCACCCCAGATGATGTCGGACTTGTCTTTTTCAGACAGGGCAGGCAGCTTAACGCTAACGCCAGGCAGGTTAACACCTTTCTTGTTGCCCAGTTCGCCAGTGTTTTCAACACGACAAACAACGTCGTTGCCGTTGATTTCAGTTACAGTCAGGTTCAGAAGACCATCGTCCAGCAGTACAGTGTTGCCAACAGACAGGTCTTTTGCAAAATCTTCATAAGTCACAGCAACGCGGGTTTCGTCGCCGACTACAGTCTGGTCAGTTGTCAGAGTAAATGTCTGACCGGCCTTCAGTACAACGTCGCCGTTTGCCAGGTTCATGGTGCGAATTTCTGGGCCTTTGGTGTCCAGTAGAATCGCTACTTTCTTACCAGTTTCCTTAACAACTTCACGCAGAGCGCTTACTCGAGCGCCGTGCTCATCGTAATCGCCGTGAGAAAAGTTCAGTCGCATTACGTTCATGCCAGCCATAGTCAGTTTGGTCAGCATTTCTTTAGATTCGGAAGCCGGTCCGATCGTACATACGATCTTGGTCTTACGCGTCATTTTTGAAGCCCTTTTGTTCAGGATTGTCAGTTTCGGTTTAAAACTTAAGTAAAACTTTATAGGTGGCGAATACTAGCAATTTTTAATGAATATTTCATTATGTACGTAGGTTTATTTGTCATACAAAAGGCAATTTGAGCCCTGATTTATATGACTTAGATCATCGTTTTGTGTCGGGAAAGTCCGCTTCAGCCCCCATGCACAGGGCTTTGGTTGTTTTTTGTTCGGCAAACCCAGAATTTGAAACAGCCTGCGCCAATGTACAAAATCGTGAATTGGCTTCTAAACAATGTAATAAAATTACCACATTTATGAGAATGACTTCCATTACGCTTCATTGTAGCCTCGTGGTCTTCAGTTTCAGTACCCATTATTACGATAAAAAGACCGCTATAAGACTATCTGGTTATAACGCTACGATCTCTGATGATCTAAAATGATAGTTAATATGCCTGAATTGGCTATATGATGCCTGAGTCACAAAGTCGCCAAGCCCTTATAAGAAGGACTGCCACACATGAAAATTAATAGCTTTACCAACTATGCGTACCGAATCCTGATTATGTTGGGTGCCAACCCGGACAAGACGATCTCTCTAACTGAGATCGCCAGTGCCTACGATATCTCGTTGAATCACCTAAAGAAGGTTTCGGCGAGGTTGGTTGAAAATGGCTACGTCTCAACAGAACGAGGTCGCTCCGGCGGGCTCAGAATCAGTAAGCCTGCGAGCGAAATTGGATTAGGGGAAATTTTCCGTATTGCACAAACGGATACCGCCTTTGTTGAATGCATGGCAGAAGAGGGCGAAGGCTGTGTCATTTCGCCGGTTTGTCAGTTGCAATCGATCTTTAAGAAGGCGCTGGGTGAGTTTATAGCGGTGATGGATCGCTATACTCTGGCCGACCTGGTCGAAAATAAAGCCGACCTGAACAACCTGCTCGGTATTGAAGCTGTTCAGGTGGAATAAGCCAGGTTAGCGATCTCCCAGTGATTAACGACGGTACAACTGAAGGTTCTGGTAGTAGTTGACGCGCTCAAACACTGCCGGGTCCCTCAGTTGTTGCATTGAATACCTGCCTCTGAAGTCCTCCAGCTCCAGTTCCTGTTCTTCCAGCCATTGCTCAATTTCAGTCTGCCATTGCGTCAGGGTGCTTGGCCCTGTGGAAAGCAGTGCGCTGGTGGTATGCACAACATTTGCGCCAGAACCGATCAGCTTGAGTACGGTTGCTGAGTTGTGAACACCACCGGTTGCGCCGAGTGACAGCCCGGTCTGGTTGTAGAGCAGGGCGATCCAGTGCAGTGCCCGCAGGTATTCATACTTATTTGAAAGGTTCAGGCTTGGGTAAACCTGGCCGGTATCCAGGTCGACATCCGGTTGATAGAACCGGTTGAACAGGCTGACGCCATTGGCACCTGCTGCTTCCAACTGTTTAACGAAATTCCCCGGCGAAGAAAACTGATCGCTGAGCTTAAAGGTCAGTGGCAGTGTTGTTTCAGCTTTCAGGGCATTCACAATCTGCAGATATTTTTTTTCAATTTCGCTGCTTGTTTTATCCGTATCAGACGGCACCGAATACAGGTTAACCTCGAGTGCATTCGCGCCGGCCTGCTGAATATCCTTGGCAACCGACAGCCACTCGCCACTGCCGATGCCGTTAATACTGGCAATGACGGGAATATCCAGCGCGGATTTCAATTCCGTCAGGGTTTTCAGATATTGACTGGTGACATCTTCATAGTCGGTTGGTTCCGGCAGGAAATTATCCATTTCAGCAAAGCCAAAACTGTTGTCAGCGAGGTGGCTGGCAAATACCTTTTGGTGCGCGGTGACTTCTTCTTCAAACAGGCTGTGCATGATAATCGCCCCGGCACCGGCATCTTCAAGTTGTTTGGCCGTGTCTAATTTTTTGGTGAAGGGAGATGACGACGGAACCAAAGGGTTTTTCAGCGTCAGCCCCAGATAAGTGGTCGTTAAGTTTGTCATGTCAGGCCTCCTCACTGCTGTTGTTTTCAGCAGGCAGATTGGCTAGCGCGCTGTAGTGGTTGAAGCGGTGCCAGGCGTATTCCTGTGCCAGAGTGGCGAGCTGTTCCGCCGCTTCCGGATGGGTGCGTTTTAATAAGCTGAAGCGCGCTTCTGTTTCCATATAGTCCCTAATTGAAATGATCGGCTTTTTATAATCCACTTTTAATGGATTGCTGCCGTTTGCTGTGGCAGCCGGGTTGTAGCGCAGCAGCGGCCAGTGCCCGGATGAAACGGCAAGCTGCTGCTGGTGCAGGTTGTTCTTCAGGTCTATGCCATGTGCGATGCAGGGCGAATAGGCAATGATCAGGCTGGTGCCCGGGTAGTTCTCTGCTTCGATAATGGCGTTAAGGGTTTGCGTGTCTTTCGCGCCAAAGGCGACCTGAGCGACATAGACATCTTCATAGGCCATGGCATGGGCAAAGAGGTCTTTCTTCAGCCGTGATCGGCCGCCGGCGGCAAATTTGGCAATGGCGCCGGTCGGGGTTGCCTTCGACATTTGGCCACCGGTGTTGGAATAAACTTCGGTATCCAGAACCAGCAGGTTCACATTTTTGCCGGATGCCAGAACATGGTCCAGGCCACCAAAGCCAATATCGTAGGCCCAGCCATCGCCGCCAATTCCCCAGATGCTTTTCTTTTGCAGGTACTGAGCAACGGAACCGAGGTCAGTGGCTTCAGGCTGTTCTATTGTGCTCAACAACTGTTTTAACTCAATGATAGACAGTCGCTGCTGCTCTAATTGTTGGTCGGTTTGTTGCGGGTTGTTGAGCAGGCTGTCGACCAGCTGATCCGGCAACTGTGCTGCCAGCTCTGACAGCAGGCTTCTGGCTCTGATGTTATTCTGGTCGGCAGATAATCGCAGCCCCAGAGCGAATTCCGCGTTGTCTTCAAACAGCGAGTTGTTCCAGGCCGGGCCTTCGCCACGGGTGTTCTTGGTATACGGAGTGGTTGGCAGGTTGCCGCCATAAATAGAAGAGCAGCCGGTTGCATTGGCGATCAGCATTCGATTGCCGAACAGCCGGGTGATTAAGCTGATATAGGGTGTTTCGCCGCAACCGGAACAGGCACCTGAAAACTCAAACAGCGGGTCGACCAGTGAACTGCCAGAAATGGTCGAGGTTTTTACCTGATGAGCCTCTACAGCAGGTATTTGCAGGAAGTATTCCCAGTTGTCGATTTCCTGCGCCAGCAGTGGTTGCTTGTCTGCCATGTTGATGGCTTTGCGGTCTGGGTTCTGTTTGTCTGTAATCGGACAGGCATCCACACAGAGTTCACAGCCGGTGCAGTCCTCCGGAGATACCTGATAGCTCATCAGCCAACCCGCCCCGTAAGCCTTCGATTTTGCCGGTTGCTGCTTAAAGCTGGCGGGGGCATTGCTGGCGCTGTCTTCAGCAATAAGCTTGCTGCGGATTACCGCATGCGGGCAAACATAAACGCACTTCCCGCACTGCGTACAAAGATCTGGCTCCCACACCGGAATACGATCGGTCAGGTTGCGCTTTTCAAATCTGGCGGTACCGGTTGGGTAGCTGCCGTCCAGCGGTAATTGAGAAACCGGAATCAAATTGCCCTGACCACGCATGGCCCTCAACACCACCTGGTCAATGATGGTATTGCCGGTTTGCAGGTCTGGCCGCTGCTCTGGTTCTGCCTCTTCGCAGTTCACTGGTATCTGATGCAGGCGCTCCAGAGCCCTGTCGATGGCGTCATGGTTGGCTTTCAGTATTTCGGTGCCAGCGCGCTGATAGGTTTTGGTCGTGTATTCCTTCATTTTATCGAGCGCAGTCTGCTCTGGCAGAACACCGCTTAGCCTGAAGTAACAGGCCTGCATAATAGTATTGATGCGCCTGCCCAGGCCCAGCTCTCTGGCCAGTTTGTAGGCATCGATTGCATACAGCCGGCAACCCTTGCTGGCTATCTGGTTGCGGGTACGGTAAGGCAGGCTCAGCCAGACATTCTCTGCTTCAAAGGGTGCATTGATCAGCAGTGTTGCACCGTGCTTTGCCTTGTTCAGAACGTCGTATTTATCGAGCAGATTAAACTGGTGGCAAGAAACAAAGTCTGCGCTGTCCGGTTCAATTAAATAGCTGGAGTGAATCGGCTCTGGTGAGAAGCGTAAATGGGATACCGTCACCGCGCCGGATTTCTTAGAGTCGTACTCAAAATAGCCCTGAACAAACTGGTCGGTCAGTTCGCCGATGATCTTTATCGTGTTTTTGTTTGCTGAGACGGTGCCGTCTGCGCCTAAACCATAGAATACCGACTGGTGCGTGCCGGGCGGGCGTTGACAATGGATAGCGCTGTCATAATCCACCGACAGGTTAGTCAGATCGTCGTTTATGCCCAGTGTGAAACCATTCAGAACCGAATGACTCATTTCGCGGAATAATGCCGTCACCATTGCCGGTGTTAGCTCTTTTGAAGACAGTCCGTAGCGGCCATGAGATATCTCGATGTTTGCTTTGCCGGCTTTCACCAGCGCCAGAGAAATATCCAGCATCAGCGGCTCGGCCTGAGCGCCGGGTTCTTTGGTTCGGTCGAGAACGGCAATACTGCGGGTTGTGTCCGGCAGAGCCTCGATAAACGGCTCACTCAGGAACGGGAGGTACAGGTGTACAGCAATCATGCCGACCTTTTCACCGGCATTGTTCAGCTGCTGTACGGTTTCACGTATTGCACCAATACTGCTGCCCATAGCGATAACGACTCTTTGCGCATCGGCGGCTCCGAAGTACTCGAATGGCTGGTAGCTGCGACCGGTCACCCGCTCAAACTGCGCCAGGCATTCGGTAAAGATTGCCGGGCTGTTCTGATAAATTGGGTTGATGCGCTCGCGGGACTGGAAGAAAACATCCGGATTCTGCGAGGTGCCGCGTACCTCCGGTTGCTCCGGCTGCATGGCGCGGGCTCTGTGCGCCGCGGCTTCCGCCCAGGGGAACAGCTCTGCAGCCTGTTCGCGGGTAATGCCGTCGATCTTCGAAATTTCGTGTGACGTACGGAAGCCATCAAAGGCATGTATGAATGGAATGCGGCTTTTCAGACTGAACATCTGGCAGAGCAGAGCGCCGTCCTGAGCTTGCTGGACAGAATTGGAAAACCAGATTCCCCAGCCAGTCGCGCGGGCCGCCATGACATCGCTGTGATCACAGAAAATAGACAGTGCATGCGTCGCAACAGAGCGTGTGGCGACATGGATCACGCAGGGTGTCAGTTCGCCGGCAATCTTATACAGGTTGGGGATCATCAGCAGCAGGCCCTGCGATGACGTGAAGGTTGAGCTGATAGCGCCGCCCTGTAAAGCACCGTGCAGAACACCCGCGGCTCCGGCTTCACTTTGCATTTCTACGATCGACGGTATAACGCCCCACAGGTTTTTTTGTTGCAAAGAGGAGTATAGGTCAGCAATTTCACCCATCGGGGAGGCAGGAGTAATCGGGTAGATTGCCAATATATCGCTGGTCTGGTGCGCGATGCGTGCGACAGCCTCATTGCCGTCTACGGTGATTGGGTTCGGAATATTCATACCGGCCACCTTTAACGCATAATATGAATATTAGTTGTAGTCGCTATTGGTAAAATTGGCTTGATATGGGTCAATGGCTGCTTTTTCGTTCACTGGTCTTATTCAATGCTTACTCAATGCATTCGGCTTCATGACAGCTGCGGCCGTATCGAACAGGCCCAGGGGGCATGTCATCGTTGAGATTTGTTGTATCATTACCTTATGGTTAATTAACGCTTATCTAATTTCCTGCCGGGCTGGCGGATGGAAACCGGCATATTCAAGAGGGCACTATGAAAAAACTTCTGGTCATTATTTTAATTGGATTGGTCATTGCGACCGCTGCCAGCTATATCGGCATGCAATGGAAGGTAAGAAAAACGCTGGATGATTTTTTTCAGAATATGCCTTTAGTTGAAGGCACTTACGATGATTTCAGTTTCGACTTTAACGGCAGAATGACGGTTCACGACATCATTGTCGAAATACCTCTGGCCGGCGTGACCATTGATGTCAACAGTATTTCCTTTGCCACCAGTAACTTCTGGGAAACCCTGAGTATAGAAAAATCGTTGCAGGAAGGCCGCTTGCCTAAATCCATGCAGGTCGATATCGATACCTTCAGTATCGATTTGCAACGCGAGGCACTGGCCGCGTTTTCACAGCAGGGGTCATCACAAAACCTGCTGGCTGAACTAAGTACACTGGGTTGTGGCCGTCATATCGCCTTAAGCCCGGTGAATTACTACGATATGGGCATCAACAATCTGACCATGGATTTATCGGTAGGCTACGATTACAACGATAGCAGCGATGAGCTGATCAGCTCGGTCGATCTGTATATGGATGGCATGGGCCGCATGGAGATGGATCAGACGATTATCGGCCTGTACCCGGTGATGGAAAACTACCGTAACGCGCTGTTTGGCCTCGATCCTTCCACCATTTCCACCACGAACATCTCCATGGCCTATACCGACCTTGGCTATAACAGCAAGTATCAGTCTTTTTGTTCCGTTGAATCCGGAATGGAAAAGTCTGAGTGGTTAGAGCACCACCTTAAGATGATCAACGCTGTGATTGGTGATATTGACTTGTCTACCGATTTCGATCTGCTGGGGGCATACCGTCAACTGTTGGCGGATCGATCCTACATAGAGGTAGATCTGCGTCCATTGTCTGGTTTCAGCATGAGCGACCTGCAGTTTTATGGCGCCAGCGAGCTGATCGACCTGGTAGACCTTAAAATCTCGATCAATGATGAGCCACTGGCTATCGGCAAATTCGAATGGGATAACGACAAATTAGCGGAGCTCGATTTAAGCAACATACGTCGTGAGTTCCGTATCGCTAATGCCGAAGAGGAAGCAGAGCAGGCGGCAGCGGCTGCCCGAAGTGCGCCAACCCGCATGCTCATTGAGGTGCCGCTTTCGTCTTTGGCAAATCACCAGTACCGCACGGTACAGATTCAGCGCAAAGACGGTTATACCTTCACCGGTGAAATGATTTCGGTTAATTCTGCGCGGGTGATTGTGCGTACCCGATTCAGCACCGGCTTTACCGATTTGCCGCTGGAACGCAGTGAGATTGCGGTTGTGAAGCTGTACCCGGAATAAACCGCTACCCGCACCAGGCAGGCCACTGAGCCTGCCTTAAGGGCACCTCTAATAACTATGATTTTTCATCGTCGCCTTGCCGCTGAGCTTTTTAGACTCCGCAGAGACATATCAGAGTTATTAGAGGTGCCCTTAAATCTTTTCTTGCAGTTTTTGCATACAATAGCGCCGGTTTAATTGGCAGGTAACAACATTGGCTGGTGTAAATTTCGACGGTCTGTTCGACCGGTTCTCACAACAGATCTATCAGAGCCGAAAAGGCCGGTTGCGCATGCAGCTGATCGATGCGCTCTATAAAAAATATTTACCGGTTAGCGGGCTTTCCGGGCTCAGGGTGCTCGACGCCGCAGGCGGGTTGGGGCAAATGAGTCACTGGTTTCTATCCGAAGGCAGTGCGGTCGATTATTTTGATGTATCCACTGAAATGGTTGAAAGCGTTCGGCAGAACTTTTCAGCTGCGATAGAAGCCGGGGCATTAACAACCCTGTGCCTATCCATTACCGATCTGGATGCCCTAGGTGAGTATGACATCGTCAATGCCCATGCCGTGCTTGAATGGCTGGAGCAGCCTTATAGCGCACTGCAAAGCCTGTGCAGCGCGGTGAAGCCTGGCGGCTATCTTGGCTTGATGGTTTACAACCGCAATATGCTGATGCTGCGCCACCTGATGCGGGGTACTCTGCAGCGCGCCATGAGCGGGAACATCGCCGGTGATCGCAAGGGTTTAACGCCGATTTCGCCGCTCGACCCCCTGGAGGTAATTGCCCAATTGGAAAAGGCAGGTTTCAGGCTGTTGTGTCAGGCCGGTATTCGCACCTTTTCAGACCTGGCGGAAAAAACCGTCATCGACTGGTATGAAGAACAAGAGCTGTTCAATGCAGAGCTGCAGCTGTGCGAGCAGCGGCCTTACTGCGATATTGGCCGCTACGTTTTATTGATTGCACAAAAAAGCCCGTAACTTACGGGCTTAAGATTGGCTGTTTTCCCGGTCAGGAAAGCTCGAAGCGGCCAACCAGTTTTTCCAGGCTTTCCGACATGCAGTTCAGGTCATCGCTGGATGTTTCAATGCTGGCCGAGGCATCTGCACTCTCTTCGGTGGTATCGCTGATCCTGACAATATGTGAATTGATTTCGTTCACCACAGCGGCTTGCTCTTCGGTTGCTGTTGCAATCTGCATGTTCAGATCAGAAATGTTTTGAACATTGGCAACGATATCCTCCAGCGCCTGGCTGGTTTTATCGGATGCTTCAACACTCATCTGCACATGAGTGCGGCTGTCGTGTACGGCCTCTACCGCTGCTTTCGCACCCTGTTGCAATTCAGAGATCATCTCGTGAATCTCTTCGGTGGATTCGCCGGTGCGCTTGGCCAGGTTACGCACCTCGTCGGCTACCACGGCAAACCCGCGACCCTGTTCACCGGCGCGCGCTGCTTCAATGGCGGCGTTCAGTGCCAGCAGATTGGTCTGCTCAGAAATACCGCGAATAACCTCCAGTACCGCACTGATTGAGTCGCTTTTACCGGCCAGGCTTTCAATGCTGTCAGAAACCTTATCCATATTGCCGGCCATTTGCTCGATGGTACCGCTCGATTGAGTAACGGTATCACGCGCTCTGTGGGCCACTTCATTGGCGTCGCTCGAAGCCTGTGCGGCGACGTTAGCGCTCTGGGCGATCTCGGCAATGGTACTGCCCATTTCATTCATGGCGACAGACACCTGATGGCTCTCGTCACGCTGCTGTTCAACAATAGCCTTCAGTTTTTGGGCGTCGGAAAAGGTCATCTCCGAGGCTTTTTTAACCTGCGCCGACGTTTCAGAAACATCGACAACCACCGAGCGTATCTTGCTGACGAAACTGTTGAAGCCGGCAGCCAGGCGGGAGATTTCCTCTGCTTCCTGTTCGCTGATGCTGCTGTTCAGATTACCGCTGCCGGCACCAAGCTGTTCAAAGGCCTGGGCCATTTTATCGATCGGTCGGACAACGCTTTTCGCAATGACGTAGCTGACCAGCGTAAACAGCAGTACACAGCCGGCCAGCATCAGCAGCATATAGTTGCGGGTATTGTCTAAACCGGCGTACAGCTCGGCCTTGGGCACCTCGGCGATGACGTACCAATCCAGCCCGGATACGTAACTGGAGGCAATCACCAGATCATCGGTATGCTCAAAGCTGAAGTCTTTTCTGTTCAGCAGGCTGGCGTAGTTTATATCGGAATAGAGGTCGTGCAGACGCTTTGAATCGGTAATGCTTTTGTTTTTGTGTACCTTAACCAGGCCGTTGGCATCGACCAGATAAACGGTACCGGTTTCTTCTACCTCGAAGCCGTTCAGGTACCTGACCATTTCATTGAACGATTTCGATACGCCGGAGGCACCACGACCGTTCAATTGCTGGTAATTCACAAAGATATCGACATCGCCGTTGGGGTAGGTGTAGGTACTGGCAGACTCTGCGTTGCCACTGTTTTTGAAGGCAAAGAACCAGCTGTCCAGGTTGTCGTTTTTCAGCTGACGCAGAAAACCATCCTGATTCCAGTAATTGTTGGTTTCACGGTCCACGAACGAGGCATTGCTCAGGTGCCCAAGCCGCTTGATGCTGCCCAGGTACTCCGTCAGCCGGGCTTCACCGGCGCTGTCTGCCCCAGCCTTTGACCATTCAATAATGAACGGGTTGGTTGCTATCGCACGGGTATAGGATTTCATTTCTAAAATCTCGCTGTTAACAGCGTTGCGGATGCGTAAAACCAGATTGGGTAAATCTGATGATTCCACACGGGTGACCAGCAGCGCTTTGGTTTTATGCAAACCAACGGCGGTAACAATGCTGGTGGATAAGATAACCGCAAGGACCATGGAAATGATCAGTCGCGACTTAATGGAAAGTGATGCTAATGCTTTCATCCTTAAACCTCTGACGACAATAAAGTCTGAAAACCGGTGAATTGAATAGGGGGTGGCGCACTATAAGGGCGAATTTTCAACAAGCAATAAAATTCGTTTGAATGGTCAGAAAGTACGATAAGGACCGTTGAGTTTGGCCAAATATTTGGCCAAAAGACTGGTGATTTGTATGAGTTTTTTAAACAGGCGGTAATTTGACGTGCATCCTGAGGATGCTAAAAAGCCCGGCGAACCGGGCTTGTGTTGTCAGTCTTATTTACTTGACCGAAGCAATGATCGAGCTTGCCGCGTCGGTGAACTCTTCCATCTGATCAAAGTTCATGTAGCGGTAGATTTCAGCGGACATGCTGTTCAGGCTGTTGGCATATTCCAGGTATTCTTCCGGCGTTGGCAGTTTGCCCATAACCGCAGCAACCGAGGCCAGCTCTGCAGAGGCCAGGTAGACGTTGGCACCGGCACCCAGACGGTTCGGGAAGTTACGGGTCGAGGTAGAAACCACGGTCGATTTATCCGCCACCCGTGCCTGGTTACCCATACACAGTGAACAGCCCGGCATCTCGGTACGTGCACCGGCACGACCGTAGATGTTGTAGTAGCCTTCTTCCATCAGCTGGTGGGCATCCATCTTGGTTGGCGGTGCAATCCACATGCGGGTTGAGATAGAGCCCTTGTGGTTTTCCAGCAGTTTACCGGCGGCACGGAAGTGACCGATGTTGGTCATACAGGAGCCAACAAAGACTTCGTCAATCTTGTCGCCAGCCACTTCAGACAGCAGGCGGGCATCGTCCGGATCGTTCGGTGCACACAGGATAGGCTCTTTAATGTCGGCCAGATCGATTTCGAGGATGTGCTTGTATTCAGCATCGGCGTCGGCTTTCATCAGGCTTGGGTTGGCCAGCCACTCTTCCATGGCTTTGGCGCGACGCTCCAGAGTGCGTTCGTCGCCGTAGCCGTTGGCGATCATCCAGCGCAGCATCACAATGTTGGAACGCAGGTATTCGGCAACAGACTCTTCCGACAGCGCAATGGTACAGCCAGCTGCAGAGCGCTCTGCAGAAGCATCAGACAGTTCAAATGCCTGCTCTACCGTGAGGTGGTCGAGACCTTCAATTTCCAGGACGCGGCCAGAGAACTCATTCTTCTTACCGGCTTTTTCAACGGTCAATAAACCTTCTTTGATGCCGTAATAAGGAATGGCATGAACCAGATCACGCAGGGTGATACCCGGCTGCATTTCGCCTTTAAAGCGCACCAGAATCGACTCTGGCATATCCAGCGGCATAACACCGGTGGCGGCCGCAAAGGCGACCAGGCCGGAACCGGCCGGGAAGGAAATACCCATTGGGAAGCGGGTGTGAGAGTCACCACCTGTACCGACGGTATCAGGCAGCAACATACGGTTTAACCAGCTGTGAATAATGCCGTCACCCGGACGCAGGGAAACACCGCCACGGTTCATGATGAAGTCGGGCAGGGTGTGCTGGGTGTCGATATCCACTGGTTTCGGGTAGGCCGCAGTGTGACAGAATGATTGCATCACCAGGTCGGCAGAGAAGCCGAGGCAGGCCAGGTCTTTCAGTTCGTCACGGGTCATTGGGCCAGTGGTGTCCTGAGAGCCGACGGTGGTCATCTTAGGTTCGCAGTATTGGTTTGGACGAACGCCGTCAACACCGCAGGCTTTACCAACCATCTTCTGCGCCAGTGTGTAACCTTTGCCGGTATCTTCAACATCACCCGGACGGTTAAAGACAGTTGAAGGTTCCAGGCCCATGGCTTCGCGGGCACGGTCTGTCAGGCCACGGCCAATGATCAGTGGAATTCGGCCGCCAGCGCGCACTTCATCAAGCAGCACGTTGGTTTTCAGCTGGAATTCAGAGACAACTTCGCCGTTCTTTTCGACTTTACCAGCGTATGGGAACAGGTCGATAACATCGCCCATGTTCATTTTTTCTACCGGCAGTTCAATCGGCAGGGCACCGGCATCTTCCATGGTGTTGAAGAAGATTGGGGCAATTTTTCCGCCCAGACAGAAGCCACCGAAGCGCTTGTTCGGTACGTTCGGAATATCCTGGCCGGTGTACCACAATACCGAGTTGGTCGCAGATTTACGCGACGAGCCGGTACCAACGACATCGCCCACCAGTGCCAGCGGGTAGCCTTGTTCTTTCAGTTTCTCGATTTGTGCGATCGGGCCAATTTCACCGTCTTTATCCGGGGTCAGACCATCGCGCTCCATTTTGTACATGGCCAGAGCGTGCAGCGGAATATCCGGACGCGACCAGGCATCTTGCGCCGGAGACAGGTCATCGGTGTTGGTTTCACCGGTCACCTTGAATACGGTCAGGGTGATTTTTTCAGGGACTTCAGGCTTGTTCAGATACCACTCGGCATCGGCCCAGCTTTGCATGACCGCTTTAGCCGAGGCGTTACCGGAATCGGCCTTTTCTTTAACATCGTGGAAGGCATCGAAAACCAGCAGGGTGTGCTTCAGTTGCTCGCCGGCCAGTTCGGCCAGTTCAGCATCGTCCAGAAGGGCGACCAGAGTTTCAATGTTGTAGCCGCCCTGCATGGTGCCCAGCAGTTCAACGGCTTCAGCTTTGGTGATTAGAGGAGAGCTGTCTTCGCCCTTGGCAACCGCGGATAAAAAGCCAGCTTTAACGTAGGCGGCTTCGTCTACGCCTGGCGGTACGCGGTTGACCAGAAGGTCTTTGATGAATGCTTCTTCGCCGGCAGGAGGGTTCTTCAGCAGATCGACCAAACTGGTTACTTGTTCAGCGCTCAGAGGTTTAGCTGGGATGCCTAGTGCGGCGCGCTCTTGTTCATGTTTACGATAAGCTTCAAGCACGATTTGATCTCCATTCTCGTAAGTGTGAGCTTTGGGGTGAATGGTTTGCGCCGGTTATTTTCTCTGCAGCGTCTATCCATTACGGAAATAGTTGTAAACCCAAAGCGGGTAGTCCGAGCCAGCTCTTTAGGATAATGCACTGTTCAAAGAGTTCAGGTGCTGCGCTGTATGAAGCGTTGCTGGCACCCGATCAGGCTGTATTGCGGGAAAAGTTTAGTGAATAAAGGCTTGAAAGTTAAGTGAATACCGGTCAAACAAGACTAATAGGCGGCATTCATGCGGTGAATGTTTGTTACCGCCGGAATTAATTCTCTGTATGTTTATTAGTCAATGTTGAGAATTTTGTGGCTCTGCAGTGTCAGCCGCCATTGCGGGTTTTGCAGGCAGTATTCGATGCACTGCTGCGTGTTGCCGTGGCTGCTGGCCAGCAATGAGCTTTGTGTCCAGTCGTTTAACGGGCTCAGATAGCGGTAGCGGGCCTTCACAGCCGCAAAGCGTTCCGGCAGAGCGTTCTGCTGGGGGTAAACCAGCTTTAACTCATCGCATTCTGTAATGACGACCTCGGATGAACCCTTGGGGCTGATGCAGACCCAGTCCAGCTCGGTGGGCAGTGGCAGGGTACCGTTTGATTCCACTGCGCATTCAAACCCTCTTTGCTGTAGTTCGCGGATCAATGCCGGGGTTAACTGCAGAGCCGGTTCGCCACCGGTAAAAACCACGAACCGGTTGCCGGCGTTTTCTGGCCACAATGATTCGATGGCCTCTGCCAGTGCCGCTTCTGTTTTGAACTTGCCGCCGTTCTGGCCATCGGTGCCGATAAAATCTGTATCGCAGAAGGTGCATACGGATGTCGCGCGGCTGGCTTCTTTGCCGTTCCACAGGTTGCAGCCGGCAAACCGGCAGAAAACAGACGGGCGACCGCTGTGGTGGCCTTCCCCCTGAAGGCTGTAAAACATTTCTTTTACGCTGTAAGTCATAACTGGAATAAGGCTTTAATCTGTAAGGAGTTGCTGAAACCGTTCGGCTTCGACCGGCGGGGAGTATAGATAGCCTTGGTAAACATGGCATCCCATTTTTTTCAGCTCCAGCAATTGCTCGTTGGTTTCCACGCCTTCGGCAATGGTCGTCAGCTTCAGCTGTTTAGCCATCGTTAGAATGGTGTGCACAATGGCGATGCTGTTCTGGTCGTTAAGCAGGTCTCGGATAAAGGATTGATCGACCTTGATAACATCCAGCGGCAGCTGCTTCAGGTAGTTCAGGTTTGAATAGCCGGTTCCAAAATCATCAATCGAGAAGTTAATGCCGATATTGCGCAGATCGTTCATTGAGCTGGCGGTATGGGCGATGTCATCGATGATCATGCTTTCGGTGATTTCCAGATTAATCAGCTGCGCTTCAAGCGAATAGTCATGAATGATGCTTTGTACTTCGTCTGCAAAGCCAGACTGCCTGAACTGCTGCGGGCTGACATTAATGCTGATTTTAAAGCCATCGTGAACCAGGTTCTGGTTGTGCCAGTCTGCAGTGGTCTCAATGGATTTTTTCAGAACCCACTGTCCCACTTTGGTCATCAGCCCGGCTTCTTCGAGTAGGGGAATAAACTCGCCCGGCGATATTACCCCACGTTCAGGGTGACGCCAGCGGATCAGAGCTTCTGCGCCGATAATCTGTTTGGTTTCTGAGTTGATCTGGGGTTGAAATACCAGAAAGAACTGTTCTTCGGCCAGTGCTTGCTTACAGTCTGCCTTCAGTTGGCGCAATCGGTTTGCGGCGTCGGCCATCTTATCTTCAAAGACAATAACCTTGTTGCGGCCGGAATCCTTAGCCTTGTACATGGCCATGTCGGCGTGCTGAAGCAGTTCTGAAGCATTCAGGCCGTAGCTGTTAAAGTAGGCAATACCAAGGCTCGCACTGATGTTTACTTCGAAGTTTTCGATCATCAGCGGTTTTCTCAGATTGCTGACAATGCGCTCCGCCAGCTCACCGCCCAGTGTTTTTGCGGTTTGCTCATCTTCGGAGAGTTCGGTCATGCAGACTACGAATTCGTCGCCACCCAACCGGGCGACGGTATCCTGACTGCGAACCGTCTCTTTCAGCCGGCTGGCGATATTTGCCAGAATTTCATCGCCAAACAGGTGGCCGCGGGTGTCGTTATAGTTTTTAAAATTATCCAAGTCGAAAAAGATCAGCGCGCCATACAGGCCGGAGCGCTCGGCGCGCAGCAGCGCCTGATCGAGACGATCCAGAAACAGATGGCGGTTTGGCAGGCCGGTCAGCGAGTCGTGATAGGCCAGATACTGCACCCGTGCCTGATGTTCCTTGCGTTCGGTAACGTCCATGGCGACAGAAAGAATCGCCTTTTGGCCGCGATAGCTAATGGCTATTTTACGGACTTCCAGCGCCATATAGCTGCCGTCCGCGTGCTTCCATTCCACCTCAGGCAGAACCACCGGTATTTCCAGTGCCAGTGCATCTTCATCGGCCTCTTTGACCATCTTGCGGGTAGCTTCGGGGATTAGAGTCATGAAGTCGTCTTCATCAGCACCAATATAGGTTTCGGGGTTGAGCTTTAATGCCTTTAAAAAGGACTTGTTGGCCAGCATTAACCTTCCTGAGGTGTCTTTCACATTGATAAAGTGCGGCAGGCTTTCCAGCAGATCCGCGATGCTTTTATAGGATTGGTCGGCCGCAGCTAAGGCGCTTTCTTTTTCGCTGGAGGTTTCGTTGATCAGGCGAATAAATCGATTCGCCTCCCGGACCAGAATGCCAATTTCGTCATCGCGTGACAGGTGCTTTTCTCCGATCAAAGTTTGGGTATTGCCGGTTATAGGGCTTTCTTTAATTTGCCGGGCAACTTCATTGATTGGCTTTATCAGGTAGCGTAGATAGAAGTAAGCCAGAACGCAGGAGATAAGCACACCCTGGCCCAACAGCAGATACATTCCGTGCACAATGCTGCTGGAGATACGCTCCAGGCGAAAGCGCACGTCCAGTTCCAGCTTCAGATAGCCCAAAACCTGGTCTTGCTCCGTAACAGCCAGGGTTAGCTCGCGAATGGGGTTGTTCACCAGGTCGGCAATGCCTGTGAAGTTTCGGTTCCTGAAACTGGCCGGTTTGGCGGTTTCCGCAAGAGTCTGATCATCGTTATGGTACAAGCCTGCACGGATGACAAAAGGCGGAGCGCTGATATTCTTAAGCACTTCAATGCCCGCCGCGGCATCACCCTCTATTAGGGCATAAGTGACATCACTGCGATACGTTTCCACACGAGCCAGTATCTCTGACGACAGTAATTTGCTGTTGCTGTTGATGGAAGAAATCACCTGGAAAACAGTCACAAGCCCGCTGGTAACCAGCGTGATTAGAATGCCCGCAACGATTGCCCGAACAGACAATCTTTTACTGAACTGTGGAATAGCGCTTTTGTCTCTGAGCATCTAGAAGCGGGATTCTTTGTTAAGGATTATCAACAAGTAAAGCAGTGTGTGACAGTTTTACCAAAAAGCTGCTTTCCGGATGAGAGTTAATTCTCAATGATCACAACAGCTTAGCAGCTGCTGTTAAACATGGCCTGAACTGTTGGTCGGCTGGAACAGATTGCGGTGTTTTTCAGTTCATTATTGAATAATAGGGCGAATTTGAGTTGAGTTTTTTTTCAGGCTGTGGATAATGCCGCCTCTCGTTATGGCGACCTGCCGGTCCCCTCGCAACGAAAGGTCGTAAACCCCGCCAGGCCCGGAAGGGAGCAACGGTAGCGACTGCATCGTGTGCCGGGGTGTGGC
This sequence comes from Reinekea marinisedimentorum, assembly GCF_004341165.1. Taxonomy (GTDB): domain Bacteria; phylum Pseudomonadota; class Gammaproteobacteria; order Pseudomonadales; family Natronospirillaceae; genus Reinekea; species Reinekea marinisedimentorum. Next base: position 180,755 of record NZ_SLZR01000004.1, on the reverse strand, counting down.
TGGTGGGTTGCCACCCAATCTTTTTAACCTATTGTTTTATATAGGTTTTCTCTGAAATTCGCTTTGTTGACCACTAGGTGGGACACAAAGTGGGACACATTTCCAGAAACTCAGCATATTTGCAGACTTCCCGTCACGGTGTTTATTACTTTCGTCAGCGCGTGCCTGTTGCACTTGTTGATTCGCTCTCCTGTACTCATATCAAACGCTCATTGCAGACTAGTGATCGGCGTTGTGCCTTTATGAGTAGCTCTGTGGTGCTGGAGAGGGCTGGTAGGCTCTAATTAAGGGCTTCCGGTGGGCGTGGTAGTCCTTACATGGATGTGTCTGAGCGTGCTGTGAGATGGTTTTGAAATTGCCGCCGCGACTGAGTTGCCAAGGAGGGGCTCGTTCAGTAACGCTCGCAATTGATATAGGTCATAGCCTATTTGTGTGACAAATTGACACGCTGTCAAATGGCGTTCATATTTCGGCTTGAGAACAACAATAATCCTAAGCACTCGTGCTCAGTATTGGCGATCTGGCTGAAATATTTCTCACTAAGTAGTGCCAGTCGAATTAACTTTTAGAACCTAATAAAAACAAGGGAAGTTACATGAAAAATCAGATTTGCATATTTCTAACTGCTTTTGCACTCACAGGTTGTGCTACGACACTTTCGACTAAAGACCCGGCTGCATATGAAGAGTCGTATGAACAAGCTAAAGTGACTTTGAAGACCAATAATGCTCTTGGAATGTATGAGAAGTACTACAATAAGCCAGATCACAAAGCTTGGGCTCAATCAAAAGGAACTAGAGCTTCTAGCTATGTTACAAACAAAACAACTGCTGATTTTGCTATAGAGCTGGCTTTAGAAAATTGTAATCAGCAACTGCTGAAAAAGTACGATGAAGTAAGCGATAGAATTGCTTGCGAAATCATCAATGTAGATAATCAATGGGTTTCTAAATAAGGTACCACTCATGTAAACAAGGCTGGCTGAAATCATCAGTTAGGTTTGGCCAGCCAAAAAATTAAAACATTGAATCGCGGCCATTAAAGCAGGAATTTTCCAGCCTGATCATAGATTTCATTTGAGCTGCCTTCCCGATAAACGCTAAGTCCCGCGCAAAATTGTCAGCGGTGCCACCCTGACCACTTTCCTGGTCGAAACCAATCCTACCAAACCAATAATCACCGCCCCTACAACCGGGCCAAGTGCAAACACCAGCCCGTTCGGGTTGAAGTCCATGCCGAACAATTCTGTCTGCAGGAAGTAGAGTGCTACTTGGGCACCGAGCGCACCTAAGAACCCTGCAATGGCGCCGATAAACAGAAATTCGATGGCCAGTGCGCCCAGCACCATTTTCTGTTTGGCACCCAATGCCCGCAGCATGGCGCTTTCGCGCATGCGTTCATCAATGGTGGCCTGAATGCTGGCGATCAGTACCACTAATCCGCTCACCAGGGTCAGGCTCAGGATGAACTCAATGGCTCGGGTTACCTGGCCAACAATGGCCTGAATACGGGCAATGATGATGTCGACCTCGATCACTGAAACGGTGGGGTGCGCCTGAAGAATATCCACCAGCGCCGGTTTTTGTTCAGCGTCCAGATAGAAGCTGGTCAGATAAGCGGCGCCGCTGCCTGCAAGTACCGGTGAGGAAAAGATGACATAGAAGTTGGGTGCCATGCTGTCCCATTGAACGGTGCGGATGCTTTTTACCGTGGCGCTGACAGACTGGCCGCCAAAGGAAAACTGCAGTTCGCTGCCCAACTCAATACCCAAACCTTCGGCGAAATCCTGCTCAACGGATATCAGGTTTTGTGAGGTATCGGCTTCGGTAAACCAGTCGCCCTCTATGACTTCGTTGTCGTCGGCAAGTGTTGTTGTCCAGGTGATGTTCAGTTCGCGCTGATAATCGTCGCCGCGGGGCTGCAGGCGCTCAATGCGTTCGCTGATTTCCTCACCGTCTACCTGCACTAACCGGCCGCGTGACATAGGGTAGAACGCCTGAGTGTCGACGCCGTTATCCGTCAGTATCTGTTCAATAGAGTCGCGTTCCGATTGAAAAATATTGAAGGCAAAGTGGTTGGGTGTACCTTCCGGCAGTTGCTGCTGCCACTCTGAAACCAGGCTGGTTCGCACAAGAATCAGAACAAACAGTAGCAGAAAGGCGACCGAAAATATCATGATCTGGTAAGAGTTCTGCGCCTGGTTTCGCTGCACACTGGCAAGACCAATTCGCCAGATAGGCCCTAAGCGTGAAGCCGATCGGCGGGCAAGCACAATAAGAGCGCGCGCTAAAACGGCGACACCAAAGATGGCAATGACACCCGCGCCAAACAGTACGGTGGTAATCAGCAGGCTCTGCGAATAGAGGTAGATCAGCCCGATAACGGCAACGATGCCGAGCAGGGTCGCCTTCAATTGCGTCAGTTGACCGCCGGCTTCCTGGCTGCGCAGGGCTTTGGCGGGCGGCGTGTTTCTCAGTAGCCATATCGGCGGCAGTGAGAAGCCGAGAAAGCAGATCATGCCGGTCGCCAGACCCAGTAGGTAGGGCTTGGCCGATGCTTCAACCAGTTCACGCGGCAGCAGTCCCGCAAACAGCTGCAGAAATAACCAGTGGATCAACCAGCCCAGCGCGATGGCGCAGATGACGATCATGACGGCCAGTAGGGTAAGGTTGCCGGCGTACAGGCGGGTGATTGCTTTCGGGGTCAGGCCCAGCGTTTTCAGTAAGGCAACGTGGCTGGCCTGATGCCGGGCGTAGTGGTTGGATGACAGGGCCAGTGCAACACCGGAAAGGATGACTGATAACGACCCGGCCAACAGCAGAAAAGACTCCGCCCGGCTCAGGGTATCGGCAACCTGCTCGCTGGCATCTTCAACGCTTTGCCAGCGGTGATGGTTGTGGTCCTGCTGCTGCCACTGGGCGTAGAAGGGCTCAACATCGCCCAGCAGGTGTAATTCATAGCGCACCCGGCTGCCGGGTTGAACGGCGGCCGTTGCGGCTAAATCCTGCTGGCTGATCATTACCCGGGGGTTAACCGAGGCGAATACGCCTGAATTGTCCGGCTCACTCAACAGCACCTGGGCGATGGTGAAGTCGGCATCACCCACGCCGATAGAATCTCCGATGCTGAGGTTCAGTGCCGCCAGTAAACGCGAATTGACCCAGGCCTCGCCCGGTTGCGGGCCGCTTCGGGTCTTTTGACCTTCGCTGAATATCTGTTGGCTGATTTCCAGCTCGCCTTTGAGCGGGTACTCATCGGAAACTGCCTTGATGGAGGCGAGCTGCATACGGCCTTCGCCACCAAAGGCCATGGCTCTGAACGAGGTGGAAAAGGCAGTGTCCAGCCCTTGCTGTTCAGCCTGATCTACCCATTCGGTTGGAATGGGTTGCGAGCCGCCAATCTGTGCATCCGCTGCCAGCAGGGTACTGGCTTCATCGAGAATGGAGCGCTGAATACGGTCTACGAACAGGCCGATCCCGGTGACTGTGGCAACACCAACCACCAGTGCGAATACCAGGACATTCAATTCACCGCTGCGCCAGTCGCGCCACAGCAGCTTTAAGCCAAGGCGGGTCAGGTGTGAGCTTGCCTTTCTGCTCATGCGCTAACCTCGCTCAATCGGCCGGATTCCATACGCAATTGTCGCTGACAGAGGCTGGCGAGTTTGTTGTCGTGTGTCACCAGAATCAGCGTGGTGCCCTGTTGTTCATTCAGCTCGAACAGCAGGTTGGCAATGTGTTCGCCGGTTTTGGTATCCAGGTTGCCGGTGGGTTCATCGGCAAACAAAATGTCAGCCTCGCCGGCAAAGGCTCTGGCCACGGCAACACGCTGCTGCTCGCCGCCGCTCAGCTGCTGAGGCAGGTGGCTGGCGCGCTTGGCCAGGCCGACCTTTTCAAGCCATTGGCTGGCCTTTTCTTTGGCTGCCCGGTCACCGCGTACTTCCATCGGCAGCATGACATTCTCCAGTGCGGTCAGGCCAGGTAGCAACTGAAAATTCTGGAAGACAAAGCCAACCTTTTCTCCGCGAAGCTCTGAGCGGGCCTCTTCATCCAGGCCGGTAATGTCTTCGCCTGCCATCAGTACCTGGCCGGAGCTGGGGTAATCCAAACCCGCCAGCATACCCAGCAGGGTGGACTTGCCGGAGCCGGAAACCCCAACAATGGCAACGGTTTCGCCTTTCTGTATCGACAAATTGATGCCATCGAGAATGACAATGGGCTCTTCTCGATTAGAGACAACCTGTTTAAGATCGACGGTCTGAATGATGACTGGGCTGTTCATAACTATGCGATTCCAAATTTCTAAATTACGGCTGAAGCCGATGTACGGTTTGTTTCTGGCGGTGTTTCTGTGCCACTTTACTCAGCTTAGTCAGGCGCAAACCATTTTGGTTCACGGCGACAGCCTTTCAGCCGGTTACGGTATTAACCCGCAAGAGAGCTGGGTGGCGCTGTTGACGCAGGCGCTTCAGCCGGAACATGAGGTGCTCAATACCAGCATCAGCGGTGAAACCACCCGTGGCGGCCTGGAGCGCTTACCGGTTCTGCTCAGCAGTGTGAAGCCGGATATCCTTATTCTGGAACTGGGCGCAAATGACGGCCTGCGAGGTTTTCCGGTGACCATGATGCAGCAGAACCTGGAGGCTATGGTTACCATGAGCCAGAACATGGGGGCCAGCGTAATCGTGGTGGGCACCCATTTGCCACCCAACTTTGGTAAGCGTTATACCGAGCCGTTCTTTAAAGCCTTTGAAAATGTTGCGCTGGCATCCGGCAGTGCTTACCTGCCTTTTTTGCTTGAAGGTGTCGCTCTGGAGCCTTCCCTGATGCAAAGCGATGGTCTTCACCCCACCGCGGAAGCTCAGCCCATCATTCTACAGAACGTACTGCCGCTGGTGCAGCAGGCTTTAACTGCGGGTGGCTAAGTGATCGGCAAAGGCATTGCAGTCATTGATCCGTTTTTGCTTCAGCAATCTAACTTTTTGTTTTCTTTGGCTTTTTGCGGGCTTGGTTCATTTCAGGACTGGTAGAGGCCGGTAATCATAGTTAGGATACGCGCTTAGCAAATTTAGAACTGAATTCCTATGTCCTATCAGGTTTTGGCAAGAAAATGGCGCCCATCTACTTTTTCAGAAATGGTGGGGCAGGCACATGTTTTACGTGCTCTGGTGAATGCGCTCGATCAGCAGCGCTTGCATCACGCCTATCTGTTCACCGGTACCCGCGGAGTGGGTAAAACCTCAATCGCACGTCTGCTGGCCAAAAGCCTGAACTGTGAGCAGGGTGTCAGCTCTAAGCCCTGTGGAGTCTGCTCCAGCTGTGTGGAGATTGCCGAAGGCCGTTTTGTTGATCTGATTGAAGTGGATGCCGCCAGCCGAACCAAGGTTGAAGATACCCGCGAGCTGCTCGATAACGTCCAGTACGCGCCTACCCGGGGTCGCTATAAAGTCTACCTGATTGACGAAGTGCACATGCTTTCAACCAGCAGCTTTAACGCGCTGCTGAAAACGCTGGAAGAACCGCCAGAGCATGTGAAATTCCTGCTCGCTACGACAGACCCGCAAAAGCTGCCAGTGACGGTGCTTTCCCGCTGTCTGCAGTTCAACCTGAAGAATATGACCCGCGAGAATATCGTGAATCATCTGGCTCATATCCTTCAGCAAGAAAGTATTCCTCACGATGAACCTTCGTTGTGGTCCATCGCCGAAGCGGCGGCCGGCAGTATGCGCGACGCCCTGAGCCTGACAGATCAGGCCATTGCCTTCGGTGAAGGCGAGCTGAAAGATCAGGAAGTGGCCTCCATGCTTGGTACGGTTGATTTAAAGCGCGTACTGCGCCTTGCCGTGGCCCTGTTCGAACGCAATATTGATGCATTGATGGCGCTGGTGGCAGAGATAGACGCTCACTCGCCGGATTACCTGGCGCTGATGACCGAATTGATGTCCGTGCTGCACCGAACGGCCATTGCTCAGGCCGCACCGAACGCGATTGATAACAGCAAGGGTGATCGCAACGCCGTTGTTCAGCTGGCGGGTGCCGTGCAGCCGGAAGATGTACACCTTTATTACCAGATTGCCGCGAAAGCCAAGCCGGAGATGAGCCTGGCGCCGAGTGAGCGTGCTGGGTTTGAGATGGCCTTGCTGCGCATGCTGGCGTTTAGCCAGACGCCAGCCGCCAACGTCGGGCAGTTACCCGAGCTTTCTGCAGAGCCCGCGGCAATTGAAGCTGCACCGGCCAGTGCAGGTATTGAGACAAAAAAGTCTGAAGCGTATGTTGAGGCTCAACCGGAGCCGGTACAGGCTCATTCCGAGCCCGAGCCCGAGCCCGAGCCCGAGCCGGAGCCCGAGCCACAGCCACAGCCACAGCCACAGCCGGCTGTGCCGCAGGAGGCGCCCATCGTGGCACCCGAACCACAGCCTCAGCCCGTTGAACCTGTTGTAGCAACCGCGCAACCGCAATCAATGCCGCCACCCTGGGAAGAGCCGGTGGCGGATGTCGCTGCACTGCAGCCGGAGCCAGCAATAGCCGCCGTTGCTGCTGTTCAGGCAGAACCCGCTCCAGAACCAGAGCCAGAACCGCTTGCGGAACCGGTGCCTGCGCCTGTTCCGCAAGCGCCGGTCATGTCTGCGCCAGCACCCGTTGAAACAGCGTCAGTTGAAGTAGATGCAGAGCGCCCGCATATCGCTGAATGGCCGGCAACTAATCTGGATACCGACCCAATGTTCTGGTGGCAGGTAACCCTGCACCGTTTGGGCCTTCAGGGGATGACCAAAACCCTGTTCGCCAACAGCGAATGGGTGGGCTTCGATGGTGAAACGCTGTCGCTGAAAATTTCCCAGAACTACCGGAAAATTATGAATCCCAGCCATCAGGAAAAACTGATGCAGGTAATAGGGCAGTGGCTGGAAGGCTGTAAAAAGCTTTCCTATGAATTTACCGCGGTAGAGCAGACGCCACAGCTCTGGGTTGATCAGCTGGTGCAGAAAGCCAAAGATCAGGCCTATGAATATTTACAGGAAGATCCGTTCGTTTCTCAGCTCATCGCAACATACAATGCGGAGTTGCAGCGCGAAACAGCGGTGACCAACCACAATCCGATTCCTTCAGGAGAATAAGTAATGATGAAAGGCGGCATGGGCAACATGATGAAACAAGCCCAGAAAATGCAGGAAAAAATGCAGCAGATGCAGGAAGAAGTAGCCAACATGGAAGTGACCGGTGAAGCTGGCGCAGGCCTGATCTCAGTGGTTATGACTGGCCGTCACGATGTCCGCAAGGTATCGATTGATGACTCGCTGATGAGTGAAGAAAAAGACCTGCTGGAAGATTTACTCGCCGCTGCGGTAAATGATGCCGTGCGCAAAATTGAAACCCAGAGCCAGGAAAAGATGGCTTCAGTGACTGCCGGTATGGGTTTGCCACCGGGCATGAAACTGCCATTCTGAATACTGAACTCAAACGACTGAATCATGGCATACACACCCGCAACTGAAGAACTGATCCGTGCTTTGCAATTGCTGCCCGGCATCGGAACCCGCTCGGCAACGCGCATGGCGTTGTACCTGTTGGAGCGCGATACCGACTCGGCCCGGCAATTGAGCCACTCGCTGGCAGATGCGCTGGAAAAAGTGCATCGCTGCCCTTCATGCCGAACACTGACAGAACTTCCGGTGTGCCCGGTTTGTGAAAGTACCGACCGCAATACCAAACTGGTGTGTGTGGTTGCCAACGACGCTGACCGCTCGGCCATTGAAATGTCCAACCGTTTTACTGGTCGCTACTTCGTGCTGCATGGCGTGCTTTCGCCGATGGATGCTGTCGGCCCTGAGCAGCTGGGCGTGTTCGATCTGGTCGATAAGGTTAAAGCCGAATCCATTGAAGAGATTATGTTCGTTCTGGATGACCAGATGGAGTCGGAAGCGACCATCTATTACATCACCGAACAGCTTAAGGGATTAAACGTGAAATGCAGCCGGGCAATGGTTGCTCATCTTAAAAATGGCAGTCTCGATCAGGCCGAAAGCCGTCATCTGGTCAGCGCCATTGAACACAAAAGGGAGATAAACATTGAGCAGAAGTGATCCTTTCATCTGGGTGCAGGGGGATCAGCAACTCGCTCTGGTGTGCCAGCAGTGGCAGCAGTCTTCAGTAATTGCGATTGATACCGAATTTGTACGTACAGAAACCTTTCACGCCAACCTTGGCCTGATTCAGGTTTGTATTGAAGATACCGTCTGGCTGGTCGATCCATTGGATATTCAGGATTGGCGGCCGTTACAGCAGGTGCTGACAAACCCTGACATTACCAAGGTGTTTCACTCTCTTTCAGAAGATTCAGAGGTGATAAAACACAGTGTCGGCGTGCTGCTGTGCAATGTGTTTGATACCCAAATCGCTGCGGCGCTGTTGGGTTACCCGCTTCAGGTCAGCTATGCCAAGCTGGTTGAAGGCCTGTTTGGCGAGCAAATTGATAAAGACGCCACCCGCAGTGACTGGCTGGCCAGACCGCTCACCAATAAGCAGTGTGAATATGCGGCGGCCGACGTATTCTGGCTGTACCGCATTTATGGTGAGCTGGCTGAGCAACTGAAGAATATTGAGCGCTACGATTGGGTTGCTGAAGACAGCGAGCGGCAGATTCTGAACAATCTGCCTGCCGAGCCTGATCAGTATTACTTAAAATTGCGCGGTGGCTGGAAACTCAAGGGTGTATCGCTGTTTGCACTGAAAGAACTCGCAGCCTGGCGCGAACGCAAGGCCCGTCAGGAAAACTGCAACCGCGGCCGCATTCTGCAGGATAAAGAACTGATCCAGATTGTGGAGCGCATGCCGTCGACCAAAGGCGACCTGCAACACCGGTTAAAATTGAATCCGCGTAAGATTCGCCTGTATGGCGATGCGATTATGCAGATTCTGAAAACAGCAGAAACAATAAACCGCCAGCAGTGGCCAGAGCGAATCGATGGCCCCTTGCCGGCCGATCAATCCGAGCTGTTGAAGAAGGTTCGTGAACGCATCAGTCAGTTGGCGGATCAGCATAATATACCGGCAGAAGTTTTGGCCAAGCGTAAGCAGCTGGAAAGTTGGTTGCGCAGTGGTTGCCGGGATGGTCAGTACCGTGCGCCGGATGTGTTCAACGGCTGGCGGGGACAAATTCTGCTGGCACCTGTTAATGAGCTTTTAAGTGCCCAGTGGGGCACATAACCCGGGTAGGAACTGCATTGAAACGAGAAGTTGTTAGGGTATACCGTTCGTCCAAATCGCCGGAAACATATCTTTATATGCGCAAGAAGGATGCCTTTGATGGCCTGCCGGATGCTCTGAAAGAACTGTTTGGCCGCGGCATTACCGCGATGGATATGCTGTTGACCGAAGATAAAAAACTGGCCCGGGCCGATGCAGCGAAAGTGCTGGAAAGTATCGAAGAGAAGGGCTTCTACCTGCAGCTGCCACCGCCAAAAGAAGACTACTTGTTGGATTTGTACCGGGAAAAGGGTTATTCGGATCATGGCTGATCGGGTGTTCTGGAAGCATAAAACATTGCAGGAGATGTCTCAGACAGAATGGGAATCTCTGTGCGATGGTTGCGGCAAGTGCTGTTTGCAGAAGCTGGAAGACGAAGAAGACGGTATGGTGTATTACACCTCGGTGATCTGTCGCTACATGACCGACGACTGCAAATGCTCGGAGTATCAGAACCGCCATGAACTGGTGCCGAACTGCGTCTGGCTGAAGCCTTCCGATGTCGAGAATTTCTTCTGGCTGCCTTCAACCTGTGCTTACCGTATTTTGGCCGAAGGCCGCGATTTACCGGCCTGGCACCCGCTGGTGTGTGGCGACCCGGATATCATTCATGCGGTAAATATTTCGGTGCAGCATATGGATTTAGTCAAAGACAACGAAGTGCCGGAAGAAGACTGGCAAGATTACGTTATCGATAATCAATAGTTGCTGAATTACTTAACTTAATGGCTTAAAGCCACACTGGGGAAACTCATGGTTTATCAGGATTTATACATGAAAGCGGCGCTGTTTTACTTTGCCGGCTTTCTCGGGTTCTGGCTTTGTATCTGGAAGATCACCTCCTATCTTCCGTGGCGGCCATTGCGCTGGTGGATTACCTGGATCTACTTCTGCGTTGTGCTGACGCCCTGGCAGGGGACAGAACCGGAGGTCTATTACGCGCCGGCTATTATTGTCGCGGCGTTTGATTTTCTGGATCTTGGAATGGCCGATGCGCTGGAGATTCTGCGGCCGATGATCGCCGCCATAGTCGCTGGCAGTGTGGTGATTGTTTTCCTGGCCATTATTCTGAAGATCCGCCAGCTGAAGCGGAATGATGAACCCGATGCCGATAGCGACCCGGAAGCTAACGGTGCCGGCTGAAAGGTACGGCAATAACCCCTGATCTGCTTAAACGCCTCGTTAAAACGGGGCGTTTTTGTATCTGTATTTCAGAAAAAAAGACTACAGTTGAAGCAATAGGTGCCGATTTATCAGAGTGAGCGGTAGCGATTCAATTCAGGGGTAATGATGAGTAAACATTCAAATTATAACAGCGGCGCGCTTTTCAGGCCGATGGCGATGCTGCTGTTCGGCTGGGTATTGTGCCTGGGAGCGACTGCAGCGCAGGCTGCCGATATCCGCATTCTGTTGGATGTTTCCCAGAGCATGGCGCAGCACGACCCCGAAAATCATCGCCGCGAAGCGCTTTACCAGCTGGTCGACACAATCCCTGCAGGTGACCGCGCCGCTATTTGGACCTTTGGCCAGTACATCAACCTGCTGGTGCCACACGAAACCGTCAACAATAGCTGGCGCAGAACGGCGCGGGCAGAAATCCAGAACTTGGGTGCGCCCGCGACCCGCACCAATATTGGCGGAGTGCTGGAGAAGGCCGCCTACGATTTCCGGTTTCCTGGCTTTGAAAACGATGTTGAGGTGATTCTGATCACCGACGGCGAAGTGGATATCGCACCAAATGCGGAAGTGAACCGGGTAGAGCGCACCCGGGTGATCAACCAGTTGATACCCTTGTACCGGGGCGCAAATGCGAAGATTCACACAGTCGCGCTTTCCGATGATGCCGATCACGACCTGCTGAAACAGCTTTCGACAGAAACCGGAGGCAAATATTACCGCGTTGAAAACCCGGAAGCGTTTGTGGACGCCTTGTTTAACGTGTCATCGGTCAGTGCTTCGAATAGCAGAGCCGCAACATCAGGCTCTAATCCGGCTGTCAGTGCTGCCAACCGGTTCAGAGTTGATGCCGATATAGAAGAGCTGACCGTGACGGTGAAGCACTCTTCCGGCGCGGCGATACTGGTAGCGCCTTCCGGGCAGGAAACCTCAGCTGTGGCCCCGGCCAAACAGCGCTGGCAGGTTTATGCGGGCATGAGCCAGGTGACGGTCAGCCAACCTGAAGCGGGCGAATGGCAGGTGAAGGGCGTTGAAGCCAGCGAGATTCAGCAGTATGCAGATATTGAGCTCAATTGGGTAAGGCCGGATCAGAGCAGTGTGGCTGAGGGTGCGAGCGTAACCCTGGAAGCGAGCCTGAAAGACAATCGCGGGCGTTCGATCCTGATGGCCATGCCGGAGCACATCAACGTGATGATGATGGTAGAGGGTGCCAGTGTGCCGGTTCACCAGACCGATCAGGTCATTCATGCATCGCTGCCGGCAGAGCACTCCATGAACATCCGTGAGGTGAAGTTGAACGTCGATGGTGGCACCTTCAGCCGCAGCCTTACCCGGCAATTACACGCCATTGAGCCGTACATGACCGAAGTACTGATGCTCGAAAACGCCTATGAATGGCGCCTTTACACCAACCGCTTCCTCGATGTTGAAAGTCTGAAAGCCTTGGCTCTTTATGAGCAGAGCGGTCAAATGATGTCTGAAGTCTTCGTTCAGCACGATGGCGGCTACTGGTACTGGCGGCTGCCGTTTGATAAGCCCGATGGTCAATATCAGGTGAAGCTCAGTGGTCAGCTGATACAGGCGGCTGGCCTGCGCACGCAACTTGAGCCGGAAGAGCAGCTGTTTACGCTGCCACCCATGGCTGTGCCCGGTATGATTCAAACTCAGGCTGCCGCTATGAACCGGCTACCACTGATGGCGGAAACAGCCATGACTGGCACTGAATTTATTAAAGAGCCCATGCCGGAGTTTGAAGAGTTGCAGCCGGAGCTGACGGTCACCGAGCCCGGCGATGAACAGGCCTCCCCGACGGCACCGCAAGGTCAAACGCAGACTATTCCGGTTTCTGAGCCGGTCTCCTGGCTTACCTACCTGCTGCTCAGTGTGGCCGGTGCCCTTGTGCTGGGTGTTGGCTATTTGGGTTATCGATGGTTTGAGAGCCGTCGCGAGCTGAAGAGTGCTGAGCCGGATTTTCTGGTCGGCGAAGATTCGCTGGCCGATGTGGGCACTGTGCCAGGCCCGGACCCGGATCTTGATCTGGATATGCCGGATGAAGAAAGCCCGGATGATTTGGATCTCTCCGTTTTGCAGCCTGAGCCCGAGGCTGCGCCTGAGCCTGAAGCCGACACAGAAGCAGAGCCGCAGTCTCTCAGCGATGCTGAAATTGATGCCATCATGTCTGACAACCGTCCGCCGCCACCGCCAAAAAATACACAGGCACCGAACCCAGCGATGGAAGACATGCTCGATGACACCCTGCCGGAGGCGCTACTGGACGCTGAAGAGCCCGCGCCAGAGCCGGAAACAGAGGAAGAAGAGCTGTTTGATATCAGCAGTATCGATGATGATCTGGCAGACCTGGATTTAGCCCTGGATGGCGATGACCCGTTTGCTGATATTGATGACACAAAAAAATAAAGTTTAAAAAGCCATTGCCTAACTAGCTGAAAAACCACAAGATTCTCGGTACTACTGTAATGAATTACCTGAGTTGGAGCATTAAAAGGGCTCGCGGTTACGGTAGAATGTTTGCACTAAGGAGGCAATCATGTGTGAACTGCTGGCGATGAGCGCCAATGTACCAACCGATATCTGTTTCAGCTTTACTGGTTTTAGCCCAAGAGGCGGAAAGACCGGTCCGCATCGCGACGGTTTCGGCATCTGTTTTTATGAACACGGTGGCATGCGGGAATTCAAAGATTACCTGCCCAGCTGCCAATCCCCGATTGCGAAATTCCTGCAGGATTACCCTATTCGCAGTAAGAATATTGTCTGTCATATCCGTCAGGCGAATGTGGGTGACGTGAACCTGCAGAACACCCATCCTTTCCACCGGGAGCTATGCGGCAAGACCTGGACCTTTGCGCATAACGGCCAAATGCCTATCGAATCGGTACCGGAGCCAACCCATTATCAGCCGGTCGGCACCACAGACAGCGAAAAAATCTTCTGCTGGATACTCAGCGAGTTACGCAATGAATACCGTTGCGGTACTGCCATTGCCAAGGTTTCTGCCTTTCTGCTGACCCTGTGTAATCACCTGAATTCGTTAGGCGTCAGTAATATTATTCTTTCAGACGGTGAAGATATTTTTACCTTCTGCTCTACCAAGCTCAGCTGGATTACCCGTAAGGCTCCGTTTGGTGAAGCGCACCTGCGCGACTGCGATGTGTCACTCGATTTCGCTGCGGTAACGAACGAAACCGATATCGCCACGGTCATCGCGACCGAGCCGCTGACCGATAACGAAAAGTGGGAAACCATGAAGTCCGGTGAGGGCAGGATGTTCCGCGATGGTCTCTGCGTCTGGCGTGACTATGGCCCGGAGGTGATTCACAAGAAGCGTGATGAGTGCTGCAAGAGTGCTTAGTCTGTCCTTTTAGTCATCAATTAGTCTTGTTATGAGAGAAATTCTCACAAGTACTGGTTGATGAATGGCTCTCAGGCGATAACAATTGATTCATGTCAAATTTAGAATAGCCATTCCGATCCGGCAGTTTAACCGTCGGAAGGTTGGCTATTCTGCCTTATAACAAGAATAAATGTTGGAGAGAGACATGACAGAGGCGCAGTTCTACCGTCATCAGAATTATCCTCAGGGCATGAAAGCCATTATTAACCCCGAGAGTTTCGTTACCGTCACCGATCTGTTTGAAGCAAAGGTTACTCGCTTTGGTAACCTGCCTGCTTTCAGTTGTATGGGAACAACGATCACCTACAGTGAGTTGGATCGCTTGTCTTCCCAGTTTGCGGCGTATCTGCAGTTTGAAACTGATTTGGTGCCCGGAGACCGCATTGCTTTACAGATACCCAATATCCTGCAGTACCCGATAGCCGCCTGGGGCGCGTTACGCGCGGGCCTGATCATCGTGAATACCAATCCGCTCTACACCGAGCGCGAGCTGGAACATCAGCTTAATGATTCCGGTGCAAAGGCGATGGTGGTCTACGCCGGTATGGCGGCAACGGCGTTGAAGGTGCAGCCGAAAACACCGGTCGAACGGATCATCGTCACCGAGATCGCCGACATGCATTCGCCGTTAAAGCGAATTCTGATCAACAATGTGGTTAAGCATATTAAAAAGATGGTTCCGGCCTACGATGCGACAGCGACAGAAAGCTTCCGTCAGGTGCTCAGTGCCGGTTCGTATCACAAGTTCAAGCCGGTACACACCGGCCACGACGATCCGATTGTCCTGCAATACACCGGCGGTACCACCGGCGTGGCTAAGGGCGCAATGCTCACTAACCGCAACCTGATCGGCAATATGATGCAGTGTTATGAATTCTTTAAGCTGTCTCTGAACGAAGGTGAAGAAACACTGGTCACACCGCTGCCGCTTTACCATATTTATGCTTTTACTGTTCACTGCATGGTGTTGATGTACACCGGTAACCACAGCCTGTTGATCCCCAATCCGCGTGATATTCCGGGTTTCGTGAAAGCCCTGCAGCAAACCCGCTTTACCGGCTTTGTCGGTCTGAATACGCTGTTCGTTGCGCTTTGCAGTAATGAAGATTTTAAAAAGCTCGATTTCTCCAGCCTGAAGCTGACCATCTCCGGCGGTATGGCGCTGACAAAGGCGGCGGCTGATCAATGGCAGCAGGTAACCGGCTGCAGCATCAACGAAGGCTACGGTATGACCGAGTCCTCGCCGGTGATCTCCTTTAACCCGCCCGGTGCCAGTCAGGTGGACTCCATTGGTATTCCGGCTCCCGGGACCGATGTGATGATTGTCGATGATGACGAAAAACCGCTGCCCATGGGCGAGGCAGGTGAGCTTTGGGTGCGCGGCCCTCAGGTGATGAAGGGGTACTGGAACCGCCCCGGTGATACCAAGAAAACCATCACTGCAGAAGGCTGGCTGAAAACCGGTGATGTTGCCGTTCTGCAACCCGATGGCTATCTGAAAATTGTCGATCGCAAGAAAGATATGATCGTGGTCTCCGGCTTTAATGTGTACCCGAATGAAATTGAAGAGGTGCTGGCTGGCCATCCGGATATCATCGAGTGTGCAGCGGTGGGCGTGCCAGATGCGAAGACCGGCGAAGCGGTTAAGGTTTACTACGTCAGTAAGTCTGATATTGCGGATGACGATTTGATTAAGTTCTGCCGTAAAGAGATGACGGCCTACAAGGTGCCGCGTCTGTACGAGCGCAAAGATGAACTGCCCAAAACTAACGTTGGTAAGGTTCTGCGCCGCGAACTGCGCGATCCGGCCCAGTAGCGTCTGTGCCCGCCAGAACGACTGGCGGGTTTCCTCCCTTCGGTACTGCGCCTATAATCCCGCTTTCATTTTCGCGCTGGTTACACATGTCTTCACTGGTAAGCCCTCAGGAAATTCTTTCCTCACTGGATAAATGTTTAATTAAAGACCGTCACTTTCTGGCAACGCGATGTCGTCGCATTGCCTCGCTCAAAAAGGCGAATAAGCCGAGCGGGCAGCTGGAAGGCGTGGTTGATCATGCGTTTAAGAAGTCCGTTGAGGCTTACGCCAACCGAAAGGCCCGCATGCCGGAGGTGAAGCTGGCGGCTGATTTACCGGTCAGTGAGCATGCCGATAAAATCCGCGAGGCTATTTCCGGCAATCAGGTGGTCATCGTTGCCGGTGAAACCGGTTCCGGTAAAACCACTCAGTTACCGAAAATCTGCCTGCAGTTGGGGTTGGGTTCGGCAGGTATGATTGGGCATACCCAGCCCCGGCGCCTGGCTGCGCGTTCGGTGGCCGGCCGTATTGCCGAAGAACTGAATACCAACCTGGGTGAGCTGGTGGGGTATCAGGTGCGCTTTACCGATCAGTCCAGTACCGAAACTGCGATCAAGCTGATGACCGACGGTATTCTGCTGGCCGAGATTCAGAGCGACCCGTACCTGAATAATTACGACACGCTGATTATCGACGAAGCGCATGAGCGCAGCCTGAACATCGATTTCCTGCTCGGCTACCTGAAGCAACTGCTGCCCAAGCGTCCGGATTTAAAGCTGATTATTACCTCCGCAACCATCGATGTAGAGCGCTTTTCACAGCACTTCGATAATGCCCCGGTCATTGAAGTCAGTGGCCGTTCTTACCCGGTGGATGTGTTGTACCGGCCGATGAGTACCGATGAAGACGACTACGCGGCGGATCTGCCCGGTGCAATTCTCAACGCAGTGGAAGAGATTGAGCAGCTGGAGCGCAGTGGCCATACCCATGGCCGTGGCGGAGACATTCTGGTCTTCCTGCCCGGCGAGCGTGAGATTCGAGAAGCCTATACTTTTCTGCGTCGTTCGGAGCTACGCGCGACTGAAATATTACCGCTCTATGCGCGCTTAAGCGCCAGTGAGCAGCAGCGAATTTTTTCCGGCCATAGCGGTCGGCGAATTATTCTTTCGACCAATGTTGCTGAAACCTCGCTGACGGTTCCGGGCATACACTATGTTATTGACAGCGGCTTGGTGCGTATCAGCCGTTACAGCTACCGCTCTAAGATTCAGCGCTTGCCGATTGAGCCCATCTCTCAGGCTTCAGCGAACCAGCGCTCGGGGCGCTGCGGGCGTATTGCGCCGGGCCTTGCTATTCGGTTGTACGATGAAGAAGAGTTCATCAGCCGGCCTGAATTTACCGACCCGGAAATTCTGCGTACCAATCTGGCTTCCGTTATTTTGCAGATGCTGCACATGCGATTGGGCCAGCTGGCCGATTTCCCGTTTGTAGAGCCGCCGGATCACCGCATGATTCGTGATGGTTATACGCTGCTCAATGAACTGGGTGCTGTCAATGACAAGGGCAATCTGACCACCGAGGGTAAAGAGCTGGCGCGCCTGCCGGTCGACCCGCGTATTGGGCGCATGGTCATCGCTGCCAACAAGCAGGGTGCATTGCGCGAAGTGCTGATTATTGCCAGTGCGCTTTCCGTGCCGGACCCGCGTGAGCGTCCGCAAGATAAACAACAGGCCGCGACAGAAAAGCATGCCCAGGATAAAGACAAAGAATCTGATTTTCTGGCGTTCTACAATCTTTGGCAGCGTTATGAAGAGCAGCGGCAGGTGCTATCGCAGAATCAATTACGCAAGTACTGTAAAACCCAGTTTTTAAATTACCTGCGCATGCGTGAATGGCGCGATATTCACCGCCAGCTCACATTGATGTGCCAGCAGCTTAATTACAAGCAAAACAGTCAGGAAGCCGATTATGTGGCTATCCACAAATCGCTGATGTCGGGCCTGCTGAGCCATGTTGCTACCCACAAGGAAGACAGAGTTTACAGTGCCGCACGCGGTAAGAGCTGTGTCATTCACCCATCATCGGTACACCGCCGGCGCGGCCCGAAATGGTTTGTCTGTGGGGAAATGGTAGAAACCACCGAGGTGTTTGCCCGTTGTGTGGCCAAGATAGAACCGGCCTGGCTGGAACCGTTGGCCATGCATTTGGTCAAGCGTAACTATTCTGAGCCTCATTACGAGAAGAAGCGCGGGCAGGTGACTGCCAGTGAAACCTTGTTGCTCTATGGCCTGCCGATTGTTGTCAATCGGACGGTAAATTACGGCCGCATCGATGAAAAACTTTCGCGTGAAATATTTATCAGAACCGCGCTGGTGGAAGGTGAACTGGTCACCAAGGCGGAGTTCTTTAAACATAATAAAAAGCTCACTGAAGATGTTTTAGAGCTGGAAGACAAAGCCCGCCGCAAAGATATTCTGGTGGATGAAGAAACTCTGTTTCAGTTTTACGACAGCAAGCTGCCGGAGAACATTGTTAACAGCCGGGGCTTTCATGCCTGGCTGAAGAAGCAGCCGAAAGACTTTTTGAATTATAAGCCGGAGCTGTTGATTGCCAGCAACGCTACAGCCGTTTCGGAAAATGATTTTCCCGATACCTTCGAGATTAACGGCATGGTACTGCCGCTCAGCTATCACTTTGAGCCCGGGCATAAAGCCGATGGCGTTACCATGAAGGTACCGGCGGGCGCTGTTAGCCAAATTCCGGCGGGCCGAATGCAATGGTTGGTACCGGGCCTGCTGCGTGAAAAAGTGACCGCCATGCTGAAAGGCCTGCCGAAAGCCTACCGTAAAAATTTTGTGCCGGTGCCGAACTATGTGGATGCGTTGATGGCTGCACTGGTGCCGGATGAAACGCC
Source organism: Reinekea marinisedimentorum (assembly GCF_004341165.1). GTDB lineage: Bacteria > Pseudomonadota > Gammaproteobacteria > Pseudomonadales > Natronospirillaceae > Reinekea > Reinekea marinisedimentorum. Next base: position 162,216 of record NZ_SLZR01000004.1, on the reverse strand, counting down.
GCTGCACTTAGGCATGGCTGAAAAACTGTTCCGTATGACCGGTGTACGCGTGCCGGAGGATGAATGGCCGGTCGATACCGTTGCCGACCACCTGCGTATGCGCTACGAGGTTGTGGATGAGCGGGGTAAGGTCGTTACCGCAGGGCGCGATCTGGAAAAGATTCTGCAACCGGCCAATGAAACTGCGCAAAAGCAGGCAACCGAGATCACAGCGAAGAAGAAAGAAATCCCCACGGCGACGCGCTGGCAATTTTCCGATTTGCCGCCGGTAGAACACCGGATTCAGGCGGGTATTAAGGTGGTGATGTACCCGGCGCTGGTCGATAAAATCAATGCCGTTTCGCGTGAAAGTTTCACCAGTCAGGACTGGTCTGATGAACAGCACCGCCAAGCCTTGTGGCGCCTCGCCAGTTTCTACTGGCATGAAAACATCCAGTACCTGTCTAAGCGCCTGCCGCAATTTAAAGAATCGGCACTGCTGTTTGCGCCCTATGGTAAAGCCGATAACCTTCGGCAGGATATGCTGTTTGCCTCCGTTCAGGCGGCCTTACCATTGAATGCTGATATGCCCAGAACGGAGCAGGATTTTCTCCGCTGGCTGGAAAAGGGCAGGGCTGATTTTGTCAGTGTTGCAGAGCAATTAGCTAAAGAGGTTCACGATGTTCTGTTGCTGCACCACAAGGTGCGCAAGCAGATAAAAGGCAAGGTATCGTTTGCCACGGCCTTTATTTTTGCTGATATTGCGGCACAGCTCGATAACCTGATTTACCCGGGGTTTATCGCAAAAACGCCTGCATACTGGCGCAGTGAGTTGCCGCGTTACTTATCGGCCATTGATAAGCGCCTAAACCGAACCTCGGGCATTCCATCGTCAGAGACCATGGTGGTCGATGAATTGAAGGAATTGTGGCAACGTTATCTGAAGCACAACGAACAGCTGAGCAGTAGCCAGCGTATATCGGAAGATTTAACCGAGTTCCGCTGGATGATAGAAGAGTATCGTGTCTCTCTGTTTGCGCAGAGTTTAAAGACGCGGTTCCCTGTGTCTAAAAAGCGACTGGAAAAGCAATGGCAAAAGGTTGTCGCGCAATAGCCCGATGCCAGTGGTTCAGTCTGCTGTATGAAGGAGCATGATATGAGCAGTATTTTATTTCTGGGTGACTCAGTAACCGACTGTTCACGCAAACGTGCAGCCCGATACCAGGGCTTACCCGAAAGCCTTGGCGATGGCTGGGTCTCGAAGGTCGGCAGTGTTCTGCAGGCTCGCCCGCAGGAATATCAGCTGTTTAACCGTGGCTATGCCGGCTGCCAGACCCATGAATTGATGAGTCAGCTCGATTGGTGGCCGGAACAGCTGGAAACTGCCGATATCGTCAGTGTGATGATAGGTGTGAATGACGTTTGGATGCCGTTCTGGCGAGGATTATCACACAACATCGATCGATCGCTGCAAAGCTTTGACGAACTGGTCCGCCGCTTATCGGAACGCGCTAAACAGGTGGTGATCTGTGAGCCCGTTGCCTTGCCTTGCGGTGAAGTAACCCAGCAATGGTGGTCTTATATGGATGAGCTGGCAAAAGGGCAGCGTGCACTGGCTGCACAGCATGGCGCCAGCTTTCTGCCGCTGCAGGATGCGCTGATGTCGACAGCGCGCGGCAAGCTGTTCGATTATATGAGTGACGGCGTTCACCCGACGTACCTGGGGCACCATTGGATCAGTAAACAGTGGTTGAGCTTCGTTTCAGCTCAGGATTTGATAGAAAGCTAAAAACGCTCCCAGATGGAGCGCTTAGGTTTAGAGCGCCTTCGGATTAACCCACGCAGGCTTCGTCTTTCTGATGTTCAATCTGATTGACCTGTTCAATTTTAAACAGCACCCACTTAGTGGCGTAAGTGCCAACTACATAGGCCAGTACGACCGTTAAAATTTCCGTGCTGGCAAAGCTCAATGATGTAATCATCGGGCCCGGGCAATAGCCGGCCAGACCCCAGCCGATACCAAAGAGTGCGCCGCCAATAACCAGCCGTGAATCAATCTGGCTCTTCGCCGGTACCCGGAACATATGGGTAAAGATGGGTTGTCTGCGCTTCAGAATCAAAGGTGTGGCAATCGCATTCACCAGCAGACCGCCACCCATTACGAACGCCAGTGACGGATCCCATGCGCCGAAGATATTCAGAAAATTAATAACCTTGGCAGGGTCGATCATTTGCGAAACAGATAGACCCAGGCCAAACAGCACACCGGCAATCAGGGCAAAAAACAATCGGAACAGAGCTTTGGATACGACAGTCATCATCAGGCTCCCAGCAGCTGTTTAACAATGAAAACGGTTATAAAGCCCGTCGCCATAAAGGTTAGCGTTGCGACCAGCGAGCGAGGACTGCGACGTGCCAGACCACAAATACCATGGCCGGAAGTACAACCGGTCCCTATCGTGGTGCCAATGCCTACAAACAGACCACCGAGGATCAACAGCGGAGTACCTACCACAGGCTGAATGTGTTCAACACCCTTGAACAGGCCTTCGGAACTGTCACTGCTCAGTAGCTGGTATAGAAACCCACCCAGTATCAGGCCAACAATAAAAATAACCCGCCAGACAACATCACCCTTCTCAGGGAAGATGATACCGCCGGCTATACCGGAAATACCCGCGATTCGGCCCTTGGCCAACAGCAGCAGAGCAGCTGAAAGGCCAATTAAAGCACCACCAATGGTGGCGGAAAGGGGTGTAAAATTGATGATCTCCATCTTAACTCTCGTAATAAATATTAGTGATGACTAATATTGTGGCGATAAAGCGGAGAAATGCAAGGGGGAAATGGTTTTTTAGGGGAAGTACCGGATGGTAGCGCGTGGCTTTAGATGTAAGACGTTATCCGGCATCCCGGCGTTAGAAGTTATATGCATAGTAGCTTAGACTTAATCTGACAGTTTTGGCCAAGAGGCTGTACTAGGCTTGGCAAGTCTAGCTTTCGAGCGTTAACTCATTACTGGATAGTTTCGTGTTTTATCTGACTTTTCTATATTTGTCGGGCTAAAGCCCCGACCTACAAAACCCTACTCAGCCTGCACATTTCGGTCACTCTGTAGGTCGCGCCTTTAGGCCGACAGAATCATTTCCAATTGCCACTTTCAAACTCGAAAAGGGCCAGAAATGAGTAATATGGGTTGTCAGATCAAGTCTCTGCTTGCTTTAAAACCTGTCAGATCGAGTCTGAGCTACTACATTACATGTAGGGTTTGACGCCGGGATGCCGGACCACCCATATTCAACATCTAACATCTAACATCTAACATCTAACATCTAACATCTAACGTCCAACGCGCCTCACACTACCGCTGCTTCGAACAGCACGGAGCTGCGGCGGCCGCTGCGGCAGTAAGCCAGCACTTTTTTATCCTGCGCCAGCACAGCCTTTAAGCCTTCAACAGCCTCGGGCAGTACGTTCAGATCGCGCATTGGCAGGTAGGTGAATTCAATACCGGCTTCTTCTGCCAGCGCTTTCAGCTGTGCATGTGGCGGTTGATTGGCTTCTTCGCCATCCGGGCGATTACAGACAATTAATTCAATACCCGCTTCTTTTGCTGCGGCAACATCTGCAGCATCGATCTGGCCATTAACAAAAAATTTGTCGGCGATTTGTGTCCAGCTCATAGGTCTCTCCATCGTGGTTCAGGTTAGTTTTCGTTATTTCAGGTTACCGTTCGGTTTGGTATTCAGTCAGGGTTTGCTTAAACACCAGCTAAACTGTTATGGCGCTTATTGACGCCAGATTCAACCTAATTAATCAGCTTGTTTCATCTTTATACTAGTATTTAAAATAAATAATTAATAAGGCTTGCATAAATAAAAACACAGATTATGCTATATCTAAATTAGAAAATTCTAATATAAAGATTAGAAGGAGAGAGATTATGTCATCCAAAGCAGTCGTTAAAACCTTTTTCGATCAGGCGACCTTTACCTATACCCACGTGTTGCATGATCCGGAAACAATGCAGGCGGCCATTTTTGATTCGGTGCTGAATTACGATCCTAAATCCGGCCGAACCGATACCCAATCTGCCGATGAGGTTATCGCCTATGTTCAGGATGCCGGCTTAACGCTGCAGTGGCAGCTGGAAACCCATGTGCATGCCGATCACCTTTCTGCCGCGCCGTACATCAAACAGAAGCTCGGTGGCAAGGTGGCCATTGGTGATCACATTACCATTGTTCAGGAAACCTTTAAGTCGATCTTCAATGCCGAAGAGTCATTCAGCACCGATGGTTCACAGTTTGATGTCAAACTGTCTGAAGGTGATACCTTCAGCATTGGTAACCTGCAGGCTTATGTCATGCATACGCCTGGCCATACGCCAGCCTGTTCTACGTACGTTGTTGAAAACGAGCTTGCCTTTGTGGGCGATACCCTCTTCATGCCAGACCAGGGCACCGCCCGCTGTGACTTCCCCGGTGGCGATGCCAACACCCTGTTCAATTCTATTCATCGTATTCTGCAATTACCGGACGATACCAAGCTGTATATGTGTCATGACTACGCGCCTAACGGGCGGGAGTACAAGTATCTGACAACCGTTAAGGAACAGCGTGAGGCCAATATTCATGTGAACCAAAATATCAGCCTGCAGGAGTTCGTGAAGATGCGTACCGAACGGGATGCAACCCTGGCCATGCCAGTGTTGATTCTGCCATCGGTGCAAATCAACATGCGGGCCGGTGAAATGCCCCCGGCTGAAGATAACGGCACCCGCTACCTGAAAATTCCATTAAATGTACTATGATGTGGGTAACTGATTCAGGTTTAGGGCTTTCAGCCCTATACGACCGATAAGGCTAAGAAAGACCCCCTGGTTCGTAAGCAGGGAATAAAGCCCGGGCATATAGCTCCGGGCTTTTTACTATTTAAAACTCTAGTGAATACCTTAAATCCCTAGTGAATACCTTAATCCCTAATGAGTATCTGCCTTTAATAGCCCAGCTCATACCAGCTGTAGTAACTGTCGTGGTAACTGCTGTCTTCGCGCCATACACCGCCGGCGTCAAAGCGAAGGGTTACCCAGGTGTGACCGTCGCTGATGCGTACCTTGCCCTGATGCGGGTGAGAATCGTAGCGGTACCAGTGTAAGGTGCTGCTCGTTGTCAGCTTGGCGTATTCAAAATCCCAGTCGTAGTCCAGTGCTAAATCAGCCCTTACCTGAATCGCGTAATCGTTGGGTGAAATATCATTGATGGTGACATCCAGGTGGCTGTAATCAATGGCTTTTCCGCTAAAGCTGGTGACCAGCTCGCCGCTGAGAGCGCCATTAACGGAATCAATTTTGTTTTGCCAGTCGTCATACCAGCCATAAACGTCATAGAACAGATCGCTATTGACCATATAGGCCGTGCCTTTCGACCAACCGGTACAGTTGTGGGATTCACTGCTCAACTGAATATCGACATAAGTAAAGCCATCTGAGTAGCTGGTTGTATCGGCTTCGGCTTCAATCTCCGTGTAGCCGCCGGCATCGCAATACCAATCGTCATACAGATAGGTGTAGGTCGTTTCTGTGACCACGGCACGCTGAACGCTTCTGGGTGCTGTGTAATCATCAGGGTCCGCGATCATCTCGGGGGCTTCCATCGCTAACGCCAAAGGTGTGACAGCGGTCAGAACCAGATACTTTGTGCTGAAGTCGGTGATATCAGTCGAGTAATTAACTTCCGTGTCATAGTAAGCCGATGGGTTCGGGCCAACCTCCACGTAGCAGCCACTCAGTGCAAAAACGGCGAGTAGCAGGGAGCTGGCGGCTCCAAACCGGAATACGCTGACAGGCTGAAAAGATTGGTCGTTCAAAAACATAAGCTCACCTCCTTTTGCATTAACTATGCAATGCGGAGGCTGAACTTAATCTGAATGGCGTTAAGCCGGGCCGGAAAAGAAACATTCCGGCCAAAGGGGGTTGTGCTTATCAGGGCTGCTTGGCGAAGGTTTTTACGCCTTCAGGAATTTCTACCCAGTTTTGCTTTTCATCAGTCCAGACATGAACCGTTGGTTTGTAAAACGCGTCATCTTTAAGGCCCACTGGCTTTAACTTCAGTTTCAGCGTTGCTTTATCCGCAGGGTTGTAGTGGTAGAGGCGGTTACCGCAATCCGGGCAAAAAGCTGCTGTGCTGGTGTTACCGCTATCGGCAGGTCGACTCCATTCTTTCAGTTCGCCACTGAATTCAATTTTGTCGTAGTCGATAACAGCAGTGACGCTGTAGGGAGCAGTCGCCAGCTTTTGGCACTCTTTGCAGTGGCAGGCGATGACCATTTTAGGCGCTTCATGAATCTTAAATGTTACCTGACCACACTGGCAGGAACCTTCAACTGGATAGCTCATAGATTTTCCTCAACTTTTTTTATTAAGAACTTCGGTAATGTCTTCCGCTTTGTGTCGTTCCGCCAGCTGTTCCCATTCTTCGCCACGGATTTTGTTGACGATACGGCCACGCTGAACGGGTTCGCGTTCGGCAATTTCATTAGCCCAGCGCACAACATGGGTATATTCATGTACGGACAGGAATTTAGCGGCATCGTAGCCGTTATAGATCACCAGATTGCCATACCACGGCCAGGTGGCGATGTCGGCAATGGTGTATTCGTCACCGGCCAGGAAGCGGTTTTTCGCCAGGTGCTTATCGAGTACATCCAGCTGGCGCTTTACTTCCATGGTGTAGCGGTTGATTGGGTATTCAAACTTTTCCGGTGCATAGGCGTAGAAGTGCCCGAAGCCGCCACCTAGGAAGGGCGCTGAACCGTGCAGCCAGAACAGCCAGTTCAGTGTTTTGGTTCTCTGAACGGTGTCTTCCGGTAAAAAAGCACCAAACTTTTCGGCCAGGTAAACCAGAATAGAGCCGGATTCGAACACCTCAATCGGCTCTGCACCGGAATGATCGACCAGGGCAGGGATTTTGGAGTTCGGGTTAATGTCGACAAAGCCTGAAGAGAACTGGTCGCCTTCCATGATTTTAATCAGGTAGGCATCGTACTCAGCGTTTTTACCAAGGGCGAGTAACTCTTCAAACATAATGGTCACCTTCTGACCATTCGGCGTGCCCATAGAGTACAACTGGAAAGGGTGCTGACCCACAGGCAGAGCCTTTTCATGGGTCGCGCCGGAAACAGGGCGGTTTACACCCGCCCATTCACCGCCGTTGCCGGAGTCGAGACTCCAGACTTCGGCAGGTACATAGTCTTTGCTCATTTATTGCTCCATTCAAATTGTTTAAACGCTTCATCAACCGGCGTTTTAGCAACGTGGTTAACGTAGTTGCTGATCACCTTTTGCGACAGGCCGAGAATGATTTCCAGCACCTGCTTAGGGCTGTAGCCGGCTGCGTAGAAGGCTTCCAGTTCTGCATCGGTTGCGTTACCACGGCTGCGAACCAGCGTCAGGGTTAAATCCTGCAATGCCTGAAGTTTTGGCGTAGGCATCGGTTCTTTGTTGCGCAGTGCTTCGGTCAACGCCGGATCAACATTCATTGAATGTGCAATGGCAGTGTGAGCCGGAACGCAGAAGTGGCATTCGTGCTCTACGTTAATGGTTTGCCAGACAACTGTCAGCTCTTCGGCATCGAAAGATGTGCTGGTAAAAGCCTGCTGCAGTTGTGTGTAGGCTTTCAGAATTTCTGGTGATTCAGCCATGATTGCGAACAGGCCAGGGATGCGGCCCATGTTTGCCTGAGCGGCTTCCAATACGGGTTTGGCTGATTCAGGGGCTGTTTCCAGAGTGTGAAAAGTGAAATCTGTCATGTTTTGTACTCTCTCGTATTCTTAAGGGATTGTGCTGTTGATTGAACAATCGTTCAATTTGAGGGCTAATTTAACTGGATTTGAACAATCGTTCAAGCTATATTTGAACAATCGCTCAAATATTTTTTCAAATAGGTAATTTCATGAGTAAAAGTCCCAAGTTTGATCGTGAGCAGGTTGTAGCTAAAGCGACCAATCTTTATTGGGAGCGGGGTTATCACGCAACATCCATGCGCAACCTGCAGGATGCTATAGATATGCGCCCCGGCAGTATCTATGCCGCTTTTGGCAGTAAAGATGGGGTGTTTAGAGAATCGCTGGAGCATTATGCCGAGCAGAGCATCGGCCGGTTCCGCGCGCAGCGTGCTGCTGCGAGCTCACCCCTGCAGGCGCTGAAGAATACCGTTAGGCAGGTGGTTATTCAGTCGAAAACAGATGCCCCCAGCTCCATGTGCATGCTGGTTAAGACTGTGGCAGAACTGACGGATAATGAAGCGGAGTTACTCGAGTTTGCCAAGGCAAAGTTAAAATCCGTTGAGGATGCAATTGCTGAATTGATTAAGGAAGCGCAACAGGCGGGTGAAATCTCTGCAGAAAAAAACGCAGAACACTTGGCGCGCTTTGTTCAGGTGCAGATAGCCGGGCTGCGTATTTATGCGAAAGCCAACGACGATGCGCCGCTGGAGCAGATGATCAGTGAAATGTTCGAGTCGATTACCGCAACCGTGCAATAGCCTTGATTAGGCCGCAGTTTTTAGTTTGCAATCGCTTCTATTGGCTGGACCGCTGAGATAGGCGCGCCCTGACTTAGCCACTGGTCGAACTGTTCGGCAATCTGCTTGCTTTGTTCTACGGCGGTTTTCCAGTAGTCAATGCGGGCTTCGGTGGTCATTTTTTCAAAGTCTTTCCGGTCAGGAATCTTCTGATGCGGTAACGAATCAATAAATTCCCGGCTCGGGCAAATCACGACAGTATGCGAATAGTTGTGTGCCGAAATTTTGCGTCGGGCAATGGATTTATCAAACCAGCCGGGTTTCATGACCGGTGAAAAGTGCGGGTACAGTACCAGACCATCTTTGGGTTTGAAGGGTAGGTCAAAGTGGTAATCCACCATGCCGCCATCACGGTACAGGCCTTTAGGTGCGCCATAGGGTGTTTCAACCCCTTCTATAACGATGGGTATCGCACCGCTGGCAAAGAGGGCATCGCGGTAGTTTTCTTCACACAGAGTAATGGCGCTGGTTTTAAATTTATCCCAGTTTTCAACCGGTAATTCACCACCGGGTGACTGAAAGATGACCCGGTCGAACCACATCGGCAAGGTATTGCGCGACATATAATTTCCCAGAACTACGCCGGCCAGCCCCAGTGACTGAACAAACTTGTTCTCTGAACTGCAGTAGCCCTTGGTGCGCGCCGCAACAATGTGCAGCTTGCGCAGCTGGTGATGTTGCAGGTCTTCAGCGCTGGCTATGACATCCAGCATCTCTTCAACGGACTGAGTGACTTCGCGAGCCGTCGGTTTTGCTGAGTAACGTTGATTAACGTAGTTCGATTCCAGGTTTTTAATCGCTTGCAGCGGGTCTTTACTGGCATAGCATGCCATGCGGAATGCGCCGATTGAGCTGCCGATTAAATCTATCTTGTGTGGAATTTTGGGAAGCCAGTGCTCTACCAGGTAGCGGTCGAGATGACTGAGTACAAACCACTTGGGCCCACCGGATGCACCGATAATCATGCGGGTGTGTTCCGGTTTTAAGCCGTGCTGTTCAATGTGCCGGTAGGCTTCACTACCGGCATAAATATCGATTGCTTGCATTGGGGCTGTACTCAGTTGTGTCTGGGCGGAGTTGGGTTTATCGCGCCATCAGCTGCTTAAACAGCTTTGGTGCTGCGGCCATCAGTTCGCCTTTGTCCATTTTAACCGGGCGGCCATTAGCATCGCCGGTCAGCGCACCGGATTCCTGTGCAATCAGCATGGCGCTGGCCATATCTGACGGTGACATATTTTGGGCAACGGCGATATTGATGCGACCGGCGGCCAAGTTAACAAAGTTTTGCAGTGCACAGCCAGATACGCGCAGCGCTTTTACTTTTTGATGCCAATTGCTCAGAACATGAATGTCTTTGGTTTCGATGGCGCAGATAGCTTCTTTCAATGGCGCAGCTTCAACGCGAACACGCTTGTCCGAGAACTGAACGCCACGGCCTTTAAAGGCCGTCATGTAATCGCCGGTCATCGGGTCAACAATGGCGACACAGTCGATCTTGTCTTTGGTGTAAAGCGCGACGTTTACAACAAAACCGGGCAGGCCGTTACGCAGGTTTTCTTCGCCACAAGCTACATCAATTACCCAGCGTGATTGTCGGTCCCAGTCGCGGCTTTCTTCCAGGCCAAGCTGTACGGAATCAATGTGGTGTTGGGTGTGGGCATTACGGATGGTCTTACGGGCACGCCAGGCGGCGTCCTCGATAGATTTGTTGAACACATCCATGCGGGAATCACCATCTGCTGTTAAGGACAGAATGTTCAAAACGGTGTAGTTGAGTTTATCGGCAGCGCTTTGAGCAGCGCGCAATGCTATGGCTAAAATAGGTTGCATAATTTTCTCACACGTAAACGGAACCTCCCCAAAGAGGAGAAGCTCAGGAAATTTGGGCCCGCAGGGACATGTTAAAAAGCGCAGGGCAGCGCGGCTTTCGGCACTTACCCGTGAACCGGTTGGATTGCGGTTCTTCAATGGGCGCGCATTCTACGTTAAAAGGGGGCTTATTAGCCAGCTCAAATTCACGCTGATTTCGTTATCGGTCAGTTGCGGTGAAAAAGCTGTTATCCTTTGCGCTCGTTCAGTTATTCAATCAGGTACCCGTTCGTGTCAGAGCAAGACAACTCCATGACAAACTCCGCGCTCAATGTTCTAAACCGTACACGCATTGTAATGGTTCATACTTCTCATTCCGGTAATATTGGCTCGGCTGCCCGTGCTATGAAGACCATGGGGCTTCATCATTTAGTATTGGTTGAGCCTAAACAGTTCCCTTCCGAAGAGGCGACGGCGCTTTCTTCAGGGGCGACGGATATTCTTGAGAGGGCGGTTGTCACAGATACTCTGGAAGAGGCGGTAGCCGATTGCGATTTCGTTATTGGCGCATCGGCCCGGTCACGCAACCTGCCTTGGCCACTGGTGAATCCGCGGGAAATGGCCACTAAGGTTCTGGCCTTGCCAGAGGATGCAAAGGTCGCTCTGGTGGTTGGCCGTGAGCGCAGCGGTTTAACCAACGAAGAGCTGGCGCGCTGCCATGTGCATGTGAATATACCGGCGAATCCGGACTATAGTTCCCTGAATGTGGCATCTGCTGTGCAAGTGTTGTGTTACGAATTGCGCATGTCGGCCATTGCATCGCAAGAGCAGGAAAAGCCCGAATGGGGCGTAGAATGGGATCAACCGCTGGCAAAAGGCAAGCAGCTGGAAGGTTTGTTTGATCACTGGGAGAAGGTGTTGGTTGATATTGAGTTTCTCGACCCCAATAACCCGAGGCACCTGATGACCAAACTGCGACGGTTTGTACTGCGTGCGCTTCCGGATGAAGTAGAAGCCAATATTCTGCGTGGAATGCTCAGCCATATTGATAAAAAATTGAGGAGAAACTGATGTTTTCTCAGCTGAAAGACGATATTAAAAGTGTCTTTGACAGAGACCCGGCAGCACGAAGCTGGGTGGAAGTTTTACTGAACTATCCCGGCGTGCACGCCATTATCTTTCACCGTTTTAACCACAAGCTGTGGCAGTGGAACTTAAAAACGCTGGCGCGCTGGTCATCGCAGGTAGCGCGTTGGTTTACCGGTATTGAAATTCATCCCGGCGCAACCATCGGCAAGCGCTTCTTTATCGACCACGGCATGGGCGTGGTGATCGGTGAAACCGCCATTATTGGCGACGACGTTACGGTTTATCAGGGCGTCACTCTGGGCGGCACCAGCTGGGAAAAGGGCAAGCGCCACCCAACGCTGGAAGACGGCGTAATCGTCGGCGCCGGCGCGAAAGTACTTGGGCCTTTTACCGTCGGAAAGAATGCGCGCATTGGCTCTAATGCTGTGGTTACCAAGGCTGTGCCGGAATCGGCGACGGTGGTTGGTATTCCGGGGCGTGTTGTTCGACAGAATGGCAAAAAGGTGGTGCCGTTTTCCGATCAGCAGCAGGAACTGGCCAAGAAAATGGGCTTCGATGCCTACGGTGTGGCCGATATGCCCGATGTGACCGCGCATGCAATTAAGGCACTATTGGATCACCAGCATGCTCAGGATGAGCGTATGGAACGTATGTGCGGTGTGCTGAAGCAGCTGGATAAAAACTTTAAAATTGAAGATGCGGTTGCATTAAAAGATGAAGATTTTGCACCAATTGAAGAGTCTGATCAGCAAAACATCGGTTAGCTAATAGAGATATGTTCATTCGGTGCAGAGTTCTAGATATTGAAAGCAATAATCCATGCGTATTTAGAAACTGTAATCTGAGTTCGAAACTCATAAATCTGTTACAGTTTACATTTTATTCAGTAGGTTTTTTGCTCGCTCTTTGTAAGGGCCATCCATTTCGAGTAGAAGGTTAATGTTCTCTCTGGCTTTTTGTTCTTGACCACCTTTAATTTGAGCGCTGGCTAGATGGTATAGTACTGAAGCACTCTTTGAGTTGCTTAGGTTTTTTGCACTATCCAGCCATTTATATGCTTCATTTAAATTGTTGTCTTTATAATACAGCCAGCCGAGAGTGTCATAAATAATAGGTGAATTGGGGTACAGTTGGTTTGCTCTTAAGGCGAGTTGAATTCCCCTGTCAATTTTTGTGTTGTTTTCGGCATAGACCCAAGCCAGTTGGTTTAGTGCGATAAAGTTATCTGGTTCAACATTTACTAATTGTTCGTAATATTCAAGAGCTCTTTTAATATCGCCCGTTTTCTCATACAAAGCTCCGAGTTTAAAGTAAGCGTCTGACGTCGGGCGTATATTAATGCTCTTTTTAAATGCAAATTTAGACTTTTCTATTTCACCTAACTTTAAGTATGTCTCTGCTAACAATATTTGTGCAGACCAGTACTGAGGTGCAGTACTTAGAGCCGTATTTAACGAGAGCTCAGCCTGCTCGTAGTCTCCGGTAATAAAGGCTGATTTTCCTATCAGGAACTGAGTGAAGAACTCTTTAGTTGTTGCGGACAAGTTGAAATTCTTAGTTGCAGGTTCATAAAGCTCGAACAGATAAAAATAAACCCCAGGTAGAAAGTATTTTAGTTCAGTGCTCCTTATTTGAGATTCAATGATAGATGGATTTACTCTGGAAAAATCATTGTTTTCATCAAAAGAAGCGGCTTTATTGAAGCTATATATCGCTGATTTTGTGTTTGTTGAAAATAAATTTTTTGATTCAATAAAACTCATTAGAGCTGAGTACTTTGAATCAGAAATGACATTTATATGGTTTTTGTCAGGGTTGTTTCCTAGAGAAATAGAGGTTATGACAGCCCCGAGAAGCGCACTTACATTACTCTCGTTCTTATCCCACAACTCTAAAAAAATCCTGTTAGCACCTTGGGCATCTTCTTGAGCCATTAGAGTAACTGCAAGCAAGTATTTTTCCTGGTCTGTCGCCTGTTTGTTTGCATTTAAAGCGCTGTCTAGGTCGTTTAACTTAAGAGCACTTTGAATGAATATGGTTCTATGCCAGCTGTTGAGCAAATCGGCCTTCGATAGAGGGGTGAGTAACTTAACAACCTTTCCGTATTCTTTTTGTGCGAAGTCGATTTCAGATTTAAGTAATACAGAATTTAAAGATTTTTCAGATACGCATTCCTCTAGCAGTTGTTCTGCTTCTGTACGCTGTTCATACGAATAAAGGATTCGAGCTTTGCCATTGACAGCATTACAGTTTTTCTGGTCAATGGAGATCGCATGATTGTAGTGGCTCAAGGCTTTCTCAGTATCACCTTCCTCAAAAAGTATATTAGCTAGGTTTATGTGGGCTAGCGCCATACGATCAAAATAGGATATAGCGTTTGAGTAGGATTGCTTAGCTTCAAAGTAAATACCTTTAGACTGGGCAATCATACCTTTAATTGCATGTGCGTAGGGGTGCCTTGGTATTTCTTCTAATGTTTCGTCAATTAGTTTTTCAGCGACCTCTAAGTCATTGTTCTTATAGTATAGGATTGCTGTTACCAAATTAATTAGGGCTGATTCATATTTGTCATTAGGTGCGAGCTTGCTAAGGGCTGTTTCTGCTTTGCTATAATTACCTGATTGAACTAGATCTGCTGCCAATAGTGCCTTTATGGATGTATCTGCACTACGAACCTTTTCTAACTCCTTCGCAATTGCAATAGCATAGTTGAACTGCCCATTCTGAGTTGAAGTCAGCATTAATGCGTATTTTTGGTCATTCGATAAACTGTGGTAAGGAGGAAGTTTGGAATTCAGATCGAAGTTTATTTTGGGGAGCTCTATTTCCCTGTTATCGCTAAAAGAATCATTTTCAAGTTCTAGCGGAACTGCTGATGAGTAACTAGCAGATACTATTGTGACAAACAGGACTGTACAAATTTTTTTCAGCATTATTATTGCTTCCTATGCTTTAAGCTGTTTCCTCATATTAGCTCGAATTCGACATCAGGCAATGACACGTGAGCGCCATTGCTTGATGTCGTACAGGGCAGGGAGATTATTTGGACTATTCTCCCTTTGACTTAACTAGCACTTTTCTTGCGGCGAGCGGCGCCCATGCCAAATAGACCAGCGGCTAGTAGTCCTAGTGTGGCAGGCTCTGGCACATCCGATGTTCTGCCGTTTAACGTTAATTGTGCAGTGGCACTTGTTCCATCAGTTCCGTAGGCATCTGCAAAGAAGTTGTTGGTTCCTGCAGCAATTACGACGTCGATGGAAAAGTTGCCGAATGCATCAGTAGCGACGTCTGACACTAATGTTCCGTCATTTAGAGTAATATCTACATAGTCTAAGCCGGCTAGAGTACCGCCACTGGTGAAGATAGACGTTAAGCTGGAGATGTCAGTTGTGGCATTAATAAACGTGCCATTACCTGCCGTTGCAATTGATTCCATTGTAGTAATACTTGCTCCCGGTAGCGCAACAGAATGAACCGCATCGACTCCGGCTGCAATGGCGGCGCTTGCTGAAGCAGCAGGGGAGCCAGAACTATAGCCATCTGAAAAAACAACCATTTGGCTAGAAGCGCCAGCTGTCGCATTAATGCCAGTAAGCTCAGAGGTTGCTTGGTCAATCCCTGTACCAATATTGGTGCCCCCAGATGCATTTACTGAGTTAATTGCATTAGTAATATCTGCGAGGTTTGTAGAAAGAGAAACCAAAGTTTGGACAGTGCTTGAATAAGAATCGAACTCAACGATAGAGACCGATGTTGTAGCGGCAGGCAAATTATTGACCAATGTTAAGGCTGCTTCTTTTTGCCAATCCTGGACGGTTTTACAGCTTGAGGACCCATAATCATAGCAATACCCTCCTGTGCTATTTCTATACGAACCCATACTACCTGAAGAGTCCATGACAATTACAAGGTCAAGCTGATCGCTTATCGAGCCAGTTGTGTTTGCGGTACCTGTTAACGTTACTGTTGAGCCTGAGTCATAACTAGAACCGTTAGCTGGTGAAGTCCATGAAACAAACGTTTCAGCACTCACATTCGCTGAAAAAGCAGCGGCAAGTACTGCAAATCCAGCTGTAAGTAATTTATTGGTCGTTTTCATTTTTTATTTCCTTCCTAGGTTAAATTACTACGGAATAGATGCGATGGTAATTTACGTAAACAACATTGCTATGTTGTATGGAGGAGATAATGCATAGGTTGCGCCATGGCTCTTAAGTATCTGATATATAGTGAGTTAATAAGATTCCTCTGATATTTTCGGGCATAACTGTAAATATAATCGACAAGCAAATTTGTCTGAAATGTGGACTAAAATTTGCTTTTGAAAAAAAATCGATGATGTTGATGCCTGAGTCTAAATCGATTACAGGCATTGAGATTCCTTGCCTAGAGAAGGGAGCGTGAATTTACTGGACATAACATGTTGGTTTGCTTGTTAATAAAGAAAAAATGAGGTATCTAACTCAATTCGCTTAAGCAGCCTTTCTGCATGTAAATTAAATCGACAGAAAATATGTTGTTGTTGTGCATAATGTGTTGATTATATAAATGGAAATAGAGATGAGCTTGCTTTTCTAATGCACTTACAGCCTGGCGAGAGTGAAAAATCACTCAGATTGATGTTTAAGTCTTTACATCCAGAACCTGACCATGACTTCATTTACAATAAATTAGGCCGTCATCTGCGATGCAGTTTATTGAGTGGCTTATTGGGATAACGTTTTCTGGTTGAGTAACAATTGCCGCGCGTGAGCCACTCTTGCAGTGCGCAGCGCGCTGGGCAACCAGATCAAATAATAATCTATTTCATGCGTGCCAATCGGCGAAGGAAGCTGTGCCAGCTTGCCGCTGTGCAGATGTTCGGTACATAAAAACTCAGGAAGTATCGTCCAGCCATAGCCGCATATAACGAGCTTGCGCAATGCCCGAAGGTCGAGGCTAACCATACTGGGTGTAACCCGATCAATGTTGATTCGGTTCTTTGTCAGCCACCTGTCTATTAGGGTTAATTCCAGGTTATAGGTCAGCAGGGGTTCTTCGCTTATTGCCTGAGTGAAGTCTGCTGCGTTGTTCAGGCGTTCTGCAACCGCTGGAGAGGCAACGGGCAAGGCTCTGGTTGTATAAATCTTTTCGCTTTTCAAACGGTTATCGATGACCGGGTAGGCTGATACGCCTAAATCGCAGTGGCCCTCCAGTAGCATACTTGTGACGATCTCCCGACTGCCGGTGTGCATGCGCACTTTTATGCCGGACTCAAGCAGCGGCAGTAGCTGCTCACTGAGAATTTCAGCCAGAAAGTCTGCATGGCCAACGACCTGTAAAACCCCCGTTATATCCATTGAGCGTGCTCGTGCCGCTGCCAGTGCGGCTTCAGCAGCATCCAGTTTATCGCCAATTTCCAGTGCCAGTTCGGTAGCTGCAGCGGTCGGAACAACGCCGCTGGAAGATCGCTCAAAGAGTGGGTAACCGACAACGACTTCCAGCGCTGCAATATGCTGCGACACAGCTGGCTGCGTCAGGTTAAGGGATTTCGCCGCTTTGTTGATTGAGTTCTGGCGGAATACTTCAATAAAGGTGCGCATGCGAGTTAAAGACATAGGGTTTCCAATGCTGCCATTTGGATATAAGTATATTTATACCCTATATGAAATAGCATTGTTACCTGCTGGTTGCCAAACCTCCCTACTATTGCCCGCCTTTGGCCTCGCAGATCTGCGTAATCACAGCGTTTGTGGATTGGCAAACATCGGCATATTCAGTCGAGCGGGCAGGGCTTTCTAATTTTGGGGTTTTTGTAATATGAAACGAGATGTCTATGCCTATTTAACGACAGGTGTTCTGAGTGTGGCTGTTGGTTTTAGTGCGTTTCTGGTGATAAGTGACAATCGCATACCTTTTACGACGCAAGCGACAATTAAAACCAATGTGATTGAAGTCGTTCCGCAGGTGCAGGGCACTATCGAATCAATGCTGGTTTCAGAAGGTCAAAAGGTTGAGAAAGGTACGCCGTTAGTTCAGCTTGATAAAAGCCTGTATCAGATTGCTCTGGAAAAAGCCAAAGCTCAGCAGGTGAGTGCTGAAAGCCAACTGCAGCGGGCAAAATCTTATGCTGAAAGGGTGTCGTCACTCCAGGGGTTATCCGGTTCGGTCAGTAAGGAAGCCGCTCTGGAGGCCGAAACAGCGACCCGTACGGCAGAGGCTAACCTTCGTGCAGCCATCGCCGAGGTTAGTAAAGCTCAGCGAGATGTGGATAAAACATTGGTTGTCGCCGAGCAGCCCGGAGTGATTACGAATCTGTTTTACCGTGAAGGGATGTATGTATCCGCCGGCAGTGTTGTGGTGCACTTGGTTGATCAGCAGAACTGGTGGATTGCCGCAGACTTTACCGAAAAGGGCATATCAGTACTGACTGAAAATCAGCAGGTGAATATTGTTTACGATGCCTACCCAAACCAGGTTTTCTCTGGCCATATTCTTTCTGTGGACCCGGCTATCAGCTCAGGTGTGACCAGCTCCAGTCAATTAGCGCAGGTTAGCAGCAGTACTCAATGGATTCGCTCGCAGCAGAAAATTCGGGTTCGGGTCGCAGCAGACGATTCGCCGCTAAGGATAGTAGCCGGTAGCCGTGCCAGCCTGATGGTGAAAGACAACTATCATATTTCCGATGTCTGGATGACCATTCTGAGTTGGTTCAGGTATCTGTATTAGTTGCGGGTAACCAGGTAGGTATTTTATGTACGAATTAACCCGTAAGGCGCTGATAATTTGCATATGTCTGTTGCTCAGTAAAGTTATGCACTTAACTGCCAGCGTCTATGTGGTGCTGTTTTCGGTTGTTCTGGCGACAGCGAGTTTTTCCAGTCATATCGTTCATTTGCTGAAGGTTCTGGCACCTTCAGTTTTTGCAACGCTGGTGGCGGTGCTGATCAATAATTTATTTTCTGAACATCCATTTATTATCTGGACGGTTGTTCTTGTTTATTTTGATTTTGTACGCCGGCGTGCAAATACCAACTTAAGAATTCGAATGGCGACCTTGCCGCTGTTTATGATTATTTTTATTACTATCTACTTTAACAGCAGCGCTTATCACGCCTCGATTCCGGTTATTCTCAGGGGTGTTATTAGTGCCACGTTTCTCTCTGCTGTCGTTGCCAGTGCCGTGAATCACCTGATGCCGGTGCGAATAAAGCCGCCAATGCCACAAATTATAGAGCAGCCTGTGACCGGTGCAGATCGCTTAAAGATGTTGGTGTTAGTTGGCGTTGGTTTGGCTTTTATTATGATTAACGAAATAACCAGTGCCGTTTTTTGCCTGGTACCCTTGGTAACATCTGCCATGCAGCCTACGCATTCCACCATGAAGAACCATTCGCGGGAGAAAATTCTTTCTCAAGTAGGTGGGTGCAGCCTTGCCATTGTGGTTTCAGTATTGTGGTCTGGTACAGAAACGAATTTGTTTGCTTATTTCGTTGTTTCTTTTTTATTGATTTATCTGCTGCTGTACTGGAGCCACTATGCCGAACCGGGTGACAGGGCGATTCATGCCGATGCTTTAATGGGATTTTTAATTCCCTATCAACTCTATGTGGCCACTAACGGAGACAGCTATGGCTTGCAGTCGATCTTTTTACGGGCGTTCGAGCTGGTCGTTGCACTGTTGCTTATTTATGTGGTTGCTCACTGGCTGGACCACATAGAGGTAACCCGTAAGCAACCTAAACCCCAGAAGCCGTTAGCCAGTTAAAAACTGGCTCTGGCTTAGGCTTCCACGGCGGGTCTGGCAGTCACTGTTGGTTTGGTTTTCTGAACCGTTACGGCTTTGCAGGTTAATAGCTCCAAGGTACCGTCGGTGTTTTCAACCAGTGCCGTGCAGGATTCAACCCAGTCACCGTCATTGCCGTAAATAATGCCATCCTTTTTGATCAGCTTACTCTGGTGGATGTGCCCGCAAACAACGCCTTGTGCGTTTTGTTGTTTCGCGTAGTCCACCGCCAGTTGTTCAAAGCGTTCAATATAATCGCGCGCTTTTTTACTGTTCATCTTCAGTGCAACCGAAAGTGACCAATAAGGTTTGCCCATCCAGCTGCGTACCTGATTCAAAAGCCGGTTGCAGGTGACGATGGTTTCGTAAAGCGCTTCACCAATGTAGTGCCAGGTATCGCCCACATAGAGTTCTTTATCAAAGCGGTCGCCGTGCATCAGCAGGAATTTATCGCCGTTGGCCATGGTGTGAATATACTCTTCGTACACATCGACCTGGCCAATATTCAGGCCGCCAAAGGTGCGGAAGAAGGGGTCATGGTTGCCGGGCACGTAAATCACCTTGGTGCCGTTTTTGGCTAAATCCATAATCTGGTGCAGTACCTTTTCATGCGATTTATACCAACGGCCTTTGCGGCTGGAGAGCTTCCACAAATCGACAATATCGCCCAGCAGAAAAATGTACTCGGCATCCACCATGTTCAGGAATTCACTGAGCCGTTTAACCTGGCTGTTCGGGTTTGCAAGATGAATGTCGGAAAGGAATAGGGTTCTTACGTTGCGCTTCTGCATTGGCTTTGCCCGTCTACGTTTTGCAAACAGTAGAAATTTCGCATGACCGGACTGTGAAGGCTTGGTGAACAGTTTGTGACAAAAAAGCCGGGCGAACCCGGCTTGTTTGGAATCGAGATAGATAATTAAAGCTTACGGCGTCGAACGGCACCAATAGCAAGTAAGCTGAGCATTCCCATCAGCGTGAACGGGTCAAATGAGCCGGCAGAGGTGTCTTCGTCGTCTTCTTCATCCTCATCGTCGGTCGTTTCACCGCCGGTGCTGCTGTCAGAATTAAACTCCAGTACCACAATGGCGGGGTCGTGATCTGAAGAGCGGTAGGCATCTTCATAAGTCTGCACATCGCCATAGCTGTAGTCGTATTCAAATAGATCGCTTTCACCAGCGTTGATATTCCAGTGCATGGCATCAATGACTATATCTTCAATATCTGCACTGCCCAGAATGTAATCCAGCGTGCCCAATTCATCGTTATAGGAGTAGCTGTAATAGCCCGCATCAAATAGCTCGATTAGGTTTAAATAACCATAACTTTCGGTCAGAACAGCGCCATCTTCGCCATGCAATACTTCGCCGTCTTCACCGCTAATATAGGTGTAAGCAGCCGCGTCGATTTCATAGCCTTCAGCTGCGTTATCCTGATTGGTCAGTAACATGATGGCATCTTCATTACCATAGGAGTTCAAATCACCAATGATGAGCTTGTAACCGTCCATATCGCTCAGTTGTTCTGCTAGATGATAGGCGCCGGAAACTCGTAGCGCTTCACAGTTACCCTGCAGATCATCATCTGTTAGTTCACCAGAACTATCAAAGTCGTCATAACAAGTAGAGCCGTTTGATTTCAAATGATTAACGGAAATGGTGAGTTGTTCGCCACTGTCGATATGGGTGAATGTTGGTGTGAGTGCATCACGCTGATAGTTGTCACCATCTTCTTCTACAGTACCTGTACTGGAAGTAACTGCAGGAGCATGTTGTTCCGGCATTTCAATAACGATAACGTCATCCAAGGAAACAGTAGACGCACGGTAGATAATGGCGTTGGTGATTGCATCGGTGCCGATATAGTCATAACCCTCTGGTGCAACAAAAGAGTATTGATCATCTTCTTCAAGTTCTTGGTTCAGGGCATCAACCAGTACAGATATAGCTGAATATTCATCAAAACCGTTATTCTCTATTTCCATTAAGCCGACGATATCTGCATCTATTGCTATGATGGCGCTGATGATTTTGGCTGTTTGAGTATTAAAGTCATCTGTATTATCAGCACCTCGGTTGTCGTTTGCTGGGTTGGCGTTTCCACCAATTGCAGAGTTGAAATAGTTCAGTACATTGAACGTTGCAACGCGCAAATCGCCATCGAGCAGTTGGGGTTCTTCGGTACGGTCGTAACCATAGGCATAGATGAAGTTTTCAGAATTTAAATCCAGTTCTTTTTCAACATAAAAGCGATATTCAGAGTAGTCGTAGCCAATAAAACCCGTCATGCCATCAACCACCGCACCTACGCGCAGGTATTCATCGGCTGAGCCATCTAAGTCAGTATCATCTTGGAAGGTGGAATACCATGGAATAGCGCCACTTTCTCCTTCAGTCATAGATTCAACATACAGTCTGTTCAAGGCGTTATTTTCAGATTGGGCTATGGCACCCTCTGAGCCAGGACCAAAGTTCTGATTAGGATTGATATTCCAGTCGCCATGTGCAACGACCATGTTGTCACGGTACTCGGTGTAACCACTATTTTCTCGGGTCACATAGTCAAAGCTGAAGGTGCGGGTAATGTGCATATCCGCTTCTTCGTCCAGCAATACATACATGCCTTCGTGGCGCTCAAGGGTATCTTCGAAGTCTTCATCACTCTCTAGAATACGCAGTGCTGTGGGCTCAATGTTGCCGGTATTACCGGTGAGTTCTACATACACCGGCGCCAGTTCCGTCAGGGTGTAATACTCTTTGATGGGGCCATAAACACTGACTTCATCGCCGATGCTCAGGCCTAATTCATCGGTGTCAGAATAATAAACGTAGACGCCATCGGAGGTTGTTTCATCGTCATCTCCGCTGGCGTCCTGAATAAAGAAGCCTTTGGAAAGTATGGTATCACTGGTGTCGGTTTGAATGCCGGTGACAATGCCGGTAACCTTGTAGTTGTCTTCTGTTTCATAGCCGGATGTGATGTATGGAGAACTGTCGCCATCGCCCTGAACCTGCATGATAGTGAGTTCTGCAGCATATTCTGGCGGGGTATCTATTTCTGCTGTAGAGTCATTAGTATCGCCATCACCATCACCATCACCATCGCCGCCATCGCCATTACCCAGGTAATCGAAGGTGTCTTGATCATACTCTGTCCATTCTTCAGAGGTATCGAAAGCTGATTCATAATCGCTGTCACCGCTGGTAATATCGCTGTTGCGTACCAGGGTCACATCTTGTGCGAAATATTCGTTATTTCCCAGTTGGCCGATTCGATCGACAACTGTATCGTTTTGCTTAAGCAGCAGAACATCATTGCCGTTAAAGTTAGTAACAGATGAAGTAAGGTCTGCAAGAGCTGCAAGAGTACTGTCTGCTGAGCTATTGGCGATAACAAAGTAGGCGCCTGCAGATAGGGTTCCAGATAGTGTTTTAGTGCTTCCTGCACCGTCACTATTGCCGTTGGTGTATAGTTCAATGGTGTATTCAGAAAGGTCAGCGGCTTCTGATCCAGAGTTGTATAGTTCGAGGGCTTTATTATTACTGGAGCCTTCAATATATTCAGAAAAAATGACATCTGCCTGCGCCGCAGAGGCGAGGACTATGCTACTCACTAAGATAGCAAGAGGCTGTTTCATGGATACTCTCCCAATAGGTGACTTTATCTTTATCTTTTAGGTCGGGCTTCAAAGAAACCGGCGACCATTTCATGTTGCTCTCAAAGTGATTAGACGTACGGCGGGTATCGCTCTTTTTTTAGTTCGTAATCAGGTGATCTGAGTAGCAGCCAGTCACCTTATGGCCCAAATGTGACAGTTTCTTGACCGTTTGCATATGTTTGTAAGCTTATTTTTTGAGCTAGTACTCATAAAGTATGAGTGCAGGCTTCACACTCTAATTCATTGAATTGTGCACACCGACTGTGTACGCTTGCGCGCTTTTTGATCGGCTGTTTGAAATAATCAGATGGCACACTCATTGAATATTGATTTCAGAAAGACTAAGAGGCGTATAAATGTTATTGGCACAAAAGAAGGCAGATTGGCTGGGTAATATCCGCGGCGATGTTCTGGCGGGTCTGGTGGTTGCACTGGCACTCATCCCTGAAGCGATTGCATTCTCTATTATTGCAGGTGTAGACCCTAAAGTTGGCCTGTATGCCTCTTTCTGTATTGCTGTGCTGATCTCTGTGGTCGGCGGCCGGCCGGGGATGATCTCGGCGGCAACCGGTGCCATGGCGCTGGTTATGGTGACCTTGGTGAAAGAGCATGGTCTGCAATACCTGCTGGCAGCGACGGTTTTGACCGGTGTATTACAGATTATTGCTGGCTATCTTCGCTTGGGCGAGCTGATGCGCTTTGTGTCGCGGTCAGTGGTAACCGGCTTTGTTAATGCGCTTGCGATTCTGATCTTCATGGCCCAGCTGCCAGAGCTGACGGACGTCAGTTGGGTGGTGTATGCGATGACGGCGGCCGGCCTTGGGGTTATTTACCTGTTCCCGCTGCTTAACAAGACCATACCGTCGCCTTTGGTGTGTATTCTGCTGTTGACCGTTGTTGCAATTGTTCTGGATCTGGATATTCGTACCGTAGGTGATATGGGTGAGCTACCGGATACGCTGCCAATCTTCCTCTGGCCTGATGTTCCTATGAACCTGGAAACGCTGAAGATTATCTTCCCTTATGCTGCGCCTTTGGCCGTTGTTGGCTTGCTGGAATCCTTAATGACAGCAACCATCGTTGATGACCTGACGGATACAACGAGCGATAAAAACCGTGAATGTAAAGGGCAGGGCATAGCCAATATTGGTGCAGGCTTGCTGGGCGGCATGGCAGGGTGCGCGATGATCGGGCAATCTGTAATCAATGTGAAATCCGGTGGTCGTGGCCGTTTATCAGCCTTTGTTGCCGGTACGGTGTTGTTGATTCTTGTTGTTTTCCTGAATGACTGGGTTGCTCAAATTCCAATGGCCGCGCTGGTGGCCGTGATGATTATGGTTTCGATCGGGACTTTTAACTGGGCGTCGATCAGAAATTTAAAGCAATACCCGCTTTCTACTAACCTGGTGATGCTGGTGACTGTTATTGTTGTGGTCTGGACGCATAACCTGGCATTCGGTGTCTTTGCCGGTGTTTTACTGGCCGCGATGTTCTTTGCCAATAAGATTGGCCACTTTATGTATATTGATTCTTCCTTTGATGAAGGTACGGATACCCGAACCTATAAAGTGCATGGTCAGGTGTTTTTTAGCTCTGCGCCAAAGTTCACCGCAGCGTTCGATTTTAAAGAAGCTGTTGAAAAGATTGATATTGATCTATCCCGCGCCCACTTCTGGGATATAACAGCGGTTGAAGCATTGGATAAGGTTGTGTTGAAATTCCGTAGGGAAGGCACTGAAGTAAATGTGACCGGCATGAACGAAGCCAGCATGACGATTGTTGACCGTTTTGGTAAGCACGATAAATCTGATGAAATCGAAAAAGTACTGGGAGGCCACTAGTGGCAGCAGAAAATAAAAATAACGAACGTACCTGGACTATTGCCTGTATTGATGGTTCTCAATTCAACTCTGCGGTCTGTGATTATGCCGTTTGGTTAAGCCGTGTTCTGGCTGCACCGTTTAAGGCGGTTTACGCTATTGAGCATGCGACGACGACGGCTGCTGCCGACTTGACCGGTGCCATTGGCCTGGGCGCGCAGGAGTTGCTGCTTTCTGAGCTGACGGAGCTGGAACAGCAGCGTAATAAGTTGGAAATGCAGAAGGGCCGGCAGATGCTTGAGACCGTTAAGCTACGGGCCACTGAAGCCGGCATTGAAAATCCTGTTACCGTTCAGCGTCATGGCTCTATTACCGAAACGCTGCTTGATTTTGAACATGAAACCCGGGTTGTCGTGGTTGGTATTCGTGGCGAACAGCATGAGGAAGCCACGGACCATTTAGGCGCGCATCTGGAAACTCTGGTGCGCAGCATTCAACGCCCCATTCTGGTCGTAAACAAAGAGTTTGCCGAGCCAAAGGCCGCTATGATCGCTTACGATGGCAGCGCCTGCAGTGATAAAGCCCTGGAAATGGTCGCCAGTAGCCCTATGTTTAACGATATTCCAGTGCATCTGGTTTATGTCGCTAAAGAAAAGGGGCAGGGTGCAGAGATCATTGAAAAAGCCAAGCAGAAACTCGTTTCGGCAGGGCGCAAGGTCTATGCCGGTGTACTGGAAGGTGATGCGGCTAAAGCACTTTGCCAGTATCAGGAGATCCATAACATTGACCTGACCGTTATGGGTGCGTTCAGCCATAACCGGTTGCGTGAGCTGGTGTTTGGTAGCTTTACTGCGAAGATGTTGCTGAATACTAAGGTGCCGTTGTTGCTGTTGCGTTAAGGCCCGTGATGGTGAAGTCATGCTCTTAAACGAGTGACACGAAAGCCCCAGTTCTAGCTGGGGTTTTCTTTAAATGGCACCCTGAAAATTCGATTAGCGTTAAGTTTGAGCGTCACTTATCTCAACGAGGCAGCTTCCAGCGGTGCTTTTAATTTATATGCAAAAAATACGCATATAACCTTCGGATTTTTAATAGTTGACTGTTTTAGTCAGGTATTTATAATTTTTAGCGAAATCCTTAGTTGATGCTTCGCTATGAAACTGACCACCAAAGGCCGTTATGCGGTAACGGCAATGCTCGATCTGGCTCTTAACGAGGCCAAGGGCCCAACAAGTCTTGCGGATATTTCGCAAAGGCAGGGGATTTCCCTTTCATACTTGGAACAGCTGTTTTCAAAATTGCGAAAGCAGCAGCTGGTGGTGTCTGTGCGTGGCCCCGGCGGGGGCTACCTGTTGGGCAAAGAAAAGCATGAAATCAGTGTTGCCAAGGTTGTAGACGCGGTTTCCGAGTCTATGGATGCCACCAAATGCGGCGGTGCCTCGGTAGGCTGTCAGCAGGGTGAAATATGCTTAACCCATCATTTGTGGCAAGATCTCAGCGCCCAGATATATTCCTTTCTTGATAGTATCAGTCTGGCAGATTTGGTGTCCCGGAATGAGATTCAGGCCGTGAATAATCGGCAAAACCAGAGGCTGTCGATGCTGTTAGAAAGCACAAACATAGATAAAGTAGAAATTAACTAATGCGCTCAATTTATTTAGATTACGCCGCGACCACTCCGGTTGATGAACGCGTCGTTACAGAAATGGTGAAGTACCTCGATGTTAATGGCGACTTCGGCAACCCGGCATCCCGCTCTCATTTTTACGGCTGGATGGCCGAGGAAGCGGTTGAAGAAGCCCGTAATCAGGTTGCGGACCTGATCGGTGCGGACAGCCGCGAGATCGTCTGGACCAGCGGCGCCACAGAATCAAACAATCTGGCCATTAAGGGCGTCGCAGAAAACTATGCGCCGTCAGATTGCCACATTATCACTAGCGCGACAGAGCATAAGGCCGTATTAGACCCGGTTGTGCACTTACAGCAGCAGGGTTATGAAGTTTCGATTATTCAGCCGGATTCTACAGGCGTGATCAGCAAGGCGGCTGTCGAGGCAGAGTTGCGGCCAAATACCCGGCTGGTTTCTGTGATGGCTGTGAATAATGAAACGGGCGTAATAAACCCGATCGATGAGATCGCCGGCTTGTGTGAGCAGGTTGGCGTCTATTTTCATGTCGATGCTGCTCAGGCTATTGGTAAGGTTTCGCTCAGTGTTGAAACGCTGCCAGTGACAATGTTGTCGATGTCCGGACATAAATTTTATGGCCCGAAGGGAGTCGGCGCTTTGTATGTGCGACGGCGCAGCACACTGAAACTGTTGCCTCAAATGCACGGTGGCGGCCATGAGCGTGGCATGCGCTCCGGCACCTTACCCACGCATCAGCTGGTTGGAATTGGAAAAGCGGCACAAATTTTGAGCGATGAAGCTGGCACTGAAATTGAAAAGCTACAAAAGCTACGTGACCAGTTGTGGCAGGGCATCTCATCTTCATTAGCGGATGTGTCTGTTAATGGCAGTCAGGCGCCGCGTTCTCCTGCGCACTTGAATGTGTGTTTTCACGGGGTCGATGGTGAATCACTGTTGATGGGTCTGCGTATGCTGGCCGTTTCCAGCGGTTCGGCTTGTATGTCGGCGACGGTGGCCCCATCTTATGTATTAAAGGCAATGGGGCTATCCGATCACGATGCCCACAGCTCAATCCGTTTCAGCGTGGGTCGTTATACCACCGAAGAAGATATCGATAATGCTGTCTCAGCCATTACTGAAGCAGTCACATCTTTGCGAACAGTTGCGAAAAGTTAAAAGGTTTAAATATGAGTGAAGAAGTAGAGAAGTATATAAAGTCAGATTATGAAGCTGGCTTTGTGACAGATATTGAATCTGAAACCATTCGCGCTGGCTTGGATGAAGAAGTCATTCGCATTATCTCGGCGAAAAAGAACGA
This sequence comes from Reinekea marinisedimentorum, assembly GCF_004341165.1. GTDB lineage: Bacteria > Pseudomonadota > Gammaproteobacteria > Pseudomonadales > Natronospirillaceae > Reinekea > Reinekea marinisedimentorum. Next base: position 134,572 of record NZ_SLZR01000004.1, on the reverse strand, counting down.
GCCCGAGTGGCTGCTGGAATGGCGTTTAAAAGCCTTTGCTGCCTGGCAGGAAATGGAAGAGCCGGATTGGGCCAATGTTAACTATCCTACACCCGATTTTCAGGCGCTCTCTTACTATTCTTCGCCAAAAAGTATTGAAGAAAACCGGCCTAAATCGCTTGATGATGTCGACCCTGAACTGCTGGCCACCTATGAAAAGTTAGGGGTGCCCATTCACGAGCGTGAGCGTTTGGCGGGTGTCGCAGTTGATGTGGTTTTTGATTCCACCTCGGTTGGTACAACCTTCCGTGAAAAACTGGCTGAAGTCGGTGTGATTTTTTGTTCTATTTCTGAAGCTGTTCAGGAATACCCGGAACTGGTTAAAAAGTACCTGGGTTCGGTCGTACCGCAGCGCGATAACTTTTATGCAGCACTTAATTCTGCTGTGTTTTCTGACGGCTCCTTTGTGTACATTCCAAAGGGCGTGCGTTGCCCGATGGAGCTTTCTACCTACTTCCGGATCAACGAAGCCCACACCGGTCAGTTTGAGCGGACATTGATTGTGGCCGATGAAGGCAGCCAGGTCAGTTATTTGGAAGGCTGTACCGCGCCCATGCGCGATGAAAACCAGTTACACGCTGCGGTGGTTGAGCTGGTAGCGATGGATGACGCCGATATCAAATACTCAACGGTTCAGAACTGGTATCCGGGCGATGAAGATGGCAAGGGCGGTATCTATAACTTTGTGACCAAGCGTGCGATTGCTCATACCCGGGCCAAAGTCAGCTGGACGCAGGTTGAAACCGGTTCTGCAATTACCTGGAAGTATCCGTCGTGCATTCTCAAGGGTGATCACAGCATTGGTGAGTTCTATTCCGTTGCGCTGACGCGTAATAAGCAGCAGGCCGATACCGGAACCAAGATGATCCACATTGGTAAACATACCAAGTCGACCATTATCTCCAAGGGTATCAGTGCAATGAAAAGCCAGAACAGCTATCGAGGTCTGGTGAGAATGCAGGCCGGTGCTGAGGGTGCGCGAAACTTCACACAGTGCGATTCACTGTTGATTGGCGACCAGTGCGGCGCACACACCTTCCCTTATATTGAAAGTAAGAACCCGTCGGCGGTTGTAGAGCACGAAGCGACGACCTCTAAAGTCAGTGATGACCAGATGTTCCTGTGTCAGCAGCGTGGCATTGATGCTGAAAAGGCCGTGTCGATGATCGTTAACGGTTTCTGTAAGGAAGTCTTTAAAGAGCTGCCTATGGAGTTTGCCGTAGAAGCCGGAAAGTTATTGGAAGTGAGCCTCGAAGGCTCCGTTGGTTAATCCACCCTGAAATTATTTATAGGTTATTCAAATTCATGTTAAGCATTAAAAATCTGCAAGCAAGCGTTGAAGAAAAGCAAATCCTCAAAGGGTTGGATTTAACCATTAACCCGGGCGAGGTTCACGCCATTATGGGCCCTAACGGCGCAGGTAAAAGTACCCTGGGCAATGTATTGGCCGGGCGTGACGGCTATGAAGTCATTGGTGGAAGTGTTGATTTTCACGGTGAAGATCTGCTCGAGCTGGATGCCGAAGAGCGTGCCCGTAAGGGGTTGTTCCTGGCGTTCCAGTATCCGGTTGAAATTCCGGGCGTTTCAAATATGGAATTCCTTAAGGCATCTGTGGATGCTGTCCGTGAGTCGAAGGGCCTGGCCCCTTACACATCGGTAGAATTTATTAAGTTGGCTCGTGAAAAATCCAAAGCCGTTAACCTGCCTGCAGACTTCCTGAAGCGCGGGGTTAACGAAGGTTTTTCCGGTGGTGAGAAGAAGCGTAATGAGCTCCTGCAAATGATGCTGCTTGAGCCGTCGCTGTGTATTCTTGATGAAACCGATTCTGGCCTCGATATCGATGCCCTGCAGGTGGTTGCCGATGGTGTGAATTCACAACGCAGCCCAGACCGCTCTTTCATTGTTGTGACCCACTATCAGCGTCTGCTGGATTACATTGTGCCGGATTACGTTCATGTTCTGGCCGGCGGCAAAATTGTTAAGTCCGGTGGCAGCGAACTTGCGAAAGAGTTGGAAGCGCACGGCTATGGGTGGATCGAAAAGGAGACTGTATAAGTGAGTAACAGTTTCGATACATCTGACGTATTCAGTGCTGCGAACGCAGCATCACAACCAGCTTGGCTGAAAAGCTGGCAGGCCGCAGGGCAGAGTGCCTTTACAGCTGCAACCCTGCCAACGCGTAAAACGGAAGCCTGGAAGTACACGCCGCTGAAAGAAGTTGTCGCGGTGCCGTGGCAAAAGCACGCGGAAACCGATTTTGGTGAAGGTATACAGTTTGCGGACTGGAACGAAGTTTCTATTCGGATTGAAAACGGTAAGCTTAACTTTCATGGTGAGTTGCCGGCTGGTGTAACGTTGATCAGCTCAGATGACTTCAGCGAAGCACAGGCGCAGTCTTTTATTGAAAAGATTGAAGCGCAGCGCGGCAGTTTCTTTTTTGACAGCCTGAATCAGGGCGCTCTGGATCAGGGCTACTGGTTGAAAATTGATAAAAATGTTCAGGCGGCTCAGCCATTACATTTCAATTTTTTACAGGCCGGCAGCAACAGCATGGTTAACACCCAGTTGTTGATTGAGGTTGAGCCGGGCGCCAATGCGACCGTTGCCGAAACCTTCACGCAGGTTGCAGGCTGTGTAGGGTTTACCAATGCCAATACCACCATTGTTGTCGGTGAAAATGCGCATTTAACGCATTATCACCTGTTGCTGGAGCAAGGCGAGAGCCACCACATTGGTCGAGTCAGTGCGGCACTTGAGCGCAGCGCCAGGCTGACAACCTTCCACATGGCTATTGGTGGTGTATTAAAGCGCAAAGATATTGCGGTTGTTTACCGAGGCGAAGGTGCCGAGCTGAGCATGAATGGCGTTTATCTGCCAACCGGCAATGAAGTGATCGATTACCACACCAGTATTGATCATGCCGTGCCGAACTGCGTCAGTAATCAGATCTTCCGCGGCATTCTCGGTGAGCAGGGTAAGGCGGTCTTTAATGGTCGTATTCATATTCACCCTCATGCACAAAAGTCGCTGGCAGATATGAATAACCGCAACCTGCTGTTAAGCCCGAAAGCCGAGATCGATACCAAGCCGGAACTGGAAATCTATGCCGACGACGTACGTTGTGCTCACGGCGCTACAATTGCCCAGCTCGACGACAACATGCTGTTTTACTTCCTTTCGCGCGGCATCAGCCGGGCAGAAGCCGAAGTTATGCTGAGTTTTGGTTTTATCAATGAGTTGCTCGACGCACTGTCCGATGAGCCGGTGCGTTTGTTGTTGCAACCCATGCTGAGTGAGCTGTTTGCTAAGGGGCAGGCAGATTTAACGAGGCATATTCCATGAGCTTTGATGTGAACATCATTCGTCAGGATTTTCCGATTCTGGCGCAAACCATCAACGATAAGCCGCTGATCTACTTAGATAACGGTGCGACCACGCAAAAACCGAATGCGGTGATTGATGCCATCTGTCATTACTACCGTCATGACAACAGTAATGTGCATCGTGGTGCTCATACACTGAGTGACCGGGCCACCGGTTATTTTGAGCAGGCCCGGCAAACCGTTAAAGCGTTCATTAATGCTGCCTCGACAGATGAAATTATCTGGACCAAGGGTACCACAGAGGGCGTGAACTTGGTGGCGTTCAGCTGGGGGTTAGAAAACCTGAAAGCCGGTGATCGCGTGCTGGTGTCGCAAATGGAGCATCACGCCAATATTGTTCCCTGGCAGATGGTTTGTCAGCGTACCGGGGCAGAGCTGGTTCCGATTCCGGTGACCGAAGACGGCGAGCTGGACATGGATGCCTTTAAAGCGCTGCTCGATTCGCGCGTGAAATTTGTGTCTATGGTGCAGGTTTCCAATGCGCTGGGGACGGTAAACCCAGTCAAAGAGGTGATTGAGCTGGCACATCAGGTGGGTGCGAAAGTGCTGATCGATGGTGCACAGGCTGTTGCCCATTGGCCGATTGATGTGGCAGAGCTGGATTGTGACTTTTACGCATTTTCCGGTCATAAACTCTATGGCCCGACAGGCATTGGCGTTTTATATGGTAAGCAGGCTTTACTGGATGAAATGACGCCATTTATGGGCGGCGGTGAAATGATTGAAACCGTCACCTTTGCAAAAACCACCTACAACAAACTGCCGTACAAGTTTGAGCCGGGAACGCCCAATATTGCCGGTGCTATTGGCTTGGGAGCGGCGATTGATTATGTGACCGCGCTGGATCGTAAAGCCGTCGCCGCGCATGAGCATGATGTGCTGCAATATGCGCTGGAGCGTGCAGCCGGTTATGAAGGGTTTCGTCTGATCGGAAATGCCAAAAACCGGGCCGGTGTCATGAGCTTTGTTTTGGATGGGGCTCACCCGCAGGATGTGGGCACATTGCTCGATCAGCAGGGTGTTGCTGTGCGTACAGGTAACCATTGCGCAATGCCGATCATGGATCACTTTAACGTGACCGGAACGGTGCGTGCGAGCTTTGCCCTCTACAACAGTCGTGAGGATGTCGATGGCCTGTTTAACGCGCTCGACAAAGTTAAGTATTTTCTTTTTTAGTTTGCTCTATCGCGAGGTATAGGTTTTGACAGTTCAATCAATTGACCCCAAAGAGCTCAAGCACAACCCCAATATTACGATGACTGAATCGGCTGTAGCTCACTTTAAAAAGCAGCTGGCCAGGTCTGAAGGCAATGCCGTTCGGCTGTACATCGAAGAAAGCGGCTGCTCCGGCTACATGTATCGTGTGGCGTTGGTTTCTCAGGCTGAACCGGGTGATGAAAGCATCGCCGTTTGTGATGATTTTCCATTGCATGTTCAGGGTGATGCGATCACCATTCTGAAAGGAACTGAAATAGATTTCCGTAAAGACGGGCTCAATGAGCTGGTGATGTTCAATAACCCGAATGTGACCGGTGAATGTGGTTGTGGCGAAAGTTTTGTTGTAGAAGCTGAGGGCGAAGCATAGTGGAAAGACGCGTTGTCGTAACAACCAGGGAAGTTAATGCGCGACTGGTACCTGTGGGTACACCCATCGTCATTCCTTCCGATACCTTTGTAACCCTGACACAGGCGCTGGGTGGTACCTATACGGTGGTGCATCAGGGCAATATGGCTCGCATTGATGGCACCGATGCCGATGCGCTGGGTTTTGAAGCAGAAAAGCTCGATTTTTCTGCAGTTGAGGGCGATGAGGTTGTCGAAGATCAGGTCTGGTATGCACTCTCTACTGTATTTGATCCGGAAATTCCGGTCAGCATTGTAGCGTTGGGCTTGGTTTACAGTGTTGATATCGCCGGCCAGGAGGTAAACATCAAGATGACACTGACGGCGCCGGGCTGCGGAATGGGGCCGGTTCTGGTTGATGATGTAAAGTATCGTGTTGCTATGGTGCCTAATGTTGCTTCGGTCAATGTCGAGCTGGTTTTTGATCCGCCATGGCATCGCGACATGATGACTGAAGAAGCGCAGCTTGAAACCGGTATGTTCTTCTGACACCCTTGCGGTTTTGCATAATGGGTGATTAATTCCTATGAGTTCAGTTTTTGGTGTCGACATAACTTCAGAAGATATTCTCGAAAATCTGTCTTTTTTTGACAGCTGGGAAGAGCGCTACAAATACATTATTGATTTGGGCAAAGAACTTCCCGCCATTGATGAGTCGCTGAAGGTCGATGCTAACATCGTACGAGGCTGCCAAAGCCAGGTTTGGCTGGTTCCAACCGTTGAGGGAGATCAATATTTCTTTCAGGTTGACTCCGATGCCCACATAGTTCGCGGCCTTTTGGCCATAATATTGTCTGCATTTAATGGCAAGACGGCCAAAGCCATCCTAGACTTCGACGTAGATGCTTATTTTGAAAGCATTGATCTGATACGTCACCTTAGCCCGACACGTGGAAACGGACTTCGCGCTATGGTTAGTCGAATTAAGGATGCAGCTCAGGCGTAGGGTCGTACTTCATCTGGCTGTTTAGTTAACTGATAAGGCCATCTGTGAAGATTAGTGCATTAAAAATCACGCTTATTGCAACCATTGCGCAAACTGCCGTTGCCGCTTATTTATGGTTTCAGGGCGTTAATGCCTTTGTCATCAGTATTCTCGCAGTTCCTGTGATTCTTCTTTTCGTTTTGGCTCGCTTGTTGGAGCGACAGCTGGCCAAAGAGCTGGATGAGTCGCAGCTCTATGCCCATTCCGTTTTAAAAGAGCTTGCCAATGTACGTCTCAGTGCCAACAAAGACCCGCTCACTGGTTTAAACAGCCGCCTGTACATTCAGGAGCGGCTCGATGAAATGGTCAATGTGGCCATTAAACGTAACCAGTTCTGTGCAGTACTCTATCTGGATCTCGATTTCTTCAAAGAATTTAACGAGGCACTGGGTCATACCCTCGGCAATCAGCTGCTGGTTAAGGTGGCTAAACGCCTGGCCAGTATCGTGAAAAAGGGTGACTTGCTGGGTTACAACGGCGGCGATGAGTTCTTTATCATTCTTCCCAACATTAACGATGGTATGGCCGCAGAGCTGGTTGCCCGTAGGGTGATTAACAGCATGACCAATCAGTTCATGCTGGAAGGGCATAAACTGACGGTTTCCTGCAGTATCGGGATATCCGTCGCTCCCAGTGACGGTGCAGACAGTGAATCACTGATCCGCCACGCTGAAAGCGCACTGAAGCTGTGTAAATCCAATGGCCGTAAAGGTTATTCGTTCTACAGCCGCAGCCTGAACCAGGTGGCAGCCGAGCGACTGCTGATCGATCAACAGTTGCGCGGTGCGCTGGAGCGAGGCGAGTTTTCACTGGTTTATCAGCCTATTGTCTACAGTCAGGGTGGCAAGCTGAAGGGCTTCGAGGCGCTTATTCGCTGGAACAACCCGGAGCTGGGCAGTATTTCACCGGTTAAGTTTATCGAAGTGGCAGAGCAGGTTGGCTTAATCTCAGAAATAGGTACCTGGGTGCTGCGTGAGGCAACCGAGCAGTTGAAGGCTTGGCAGCTGAAGTACAATCGCCCGCTGATAATGTCGATTAACGTATCACCCAGACAGTTCCAGGATGAAACCATTTTGCCGGCACTGAAGAGTGTTATTAAGCAAACCGGAGTGTTGCCCGGCTCAATTCAGCTGGAGGTCACCGAGGGTCTGTTTTTATCCGCGTCTGACCGGATTCTGGATGGCATTGATTACCTTAAGCAATCCGGTGTGTTGCTGGCGTTGGATGATTTTGGCACAGGCTTCTCGTCGCTGTCGTACCTGAACCGGCTACCATTTAATGTACTTAAGGTTGATAAGTCTTTTGTCGATGGCTTAACGACCAATTCGAAAGATCTGAAAATGGTGCAGGCGATCATTTCAATTGCTCACGGGTTGCAGATGGAGGTGGTCGTAGAGGGCGTTGAAACGGCGCATCAGATCAGTCTGCTAAGAGATATGAAGGCCGACTCTATTCAGGGTTTCTACTTCAGCCGGCCGCTTTCTGCGAAGGAAGCAGAGGTGCAGTTCCTGTCAAAGCCGGTCATTCTGGAAATGAACGAGGATATCTGGGACAAGCTCTAACATATCCGCGCCGCTTTTGACTCCAACCTTAGTCAGATAGGCAGTCGTGCTGCAGCTACCTATAATCCGCGCGTTAAAAATAAATAACTAAAAGATAAATATAGAGAGAAGTACCATGGCAATCGAACAAACATTTTCCATTATTAAACCAGACGCAGTAGAACGTAACCTGATCGGCGCTATCAATGCGCGTTTGGAAGCGGCCGGCTTTGTTATCGTCGGCATGCGTTTAATCCAAATGACAGTCGAGCAGGCGCAGAATTTTTACGCCGAGCATGATGGCAAGCCCTTCTTTGATTCGCTCGTCGAATATATGACCTCCGGCCCAGTTGTGGTTCAGGTGCTGCAGGCAGAGAACGCTATCGCCAAGTACCGCGAGATTCTGGGTGCAACCAACCCGGAAAATGCCGCAGCGGGGACCATTCGTCACGACTTCGCGATCAGCATGAGTAAGAACTCGGCGCACGGATCTGACTCACCGGCTTCGGCAGAACGTGAAATAGCCTGTTTTTTCGGTGAATCTAAGATATTTACAAGATAATTCATCACGTTTTCTAGTAACATACGCCGGCTAGCTACACTAGCCAGAATAATAAAAGGGAGGTCATCAGTGGCCTCCCTTTTTCTGTCTTTATCATTATGAGTAGCTTAGTGGTTTAAGGTCTCCGGAAAGGTTGGTATGTCAGAGTCATCGCAAAAAGTTAATTTACTGGGCATGGGCCTGGATAACATGGTTCAGTTTTTCACTGAGGAACTCGGTGAGAAGAAGTTTCGTGCCATTCAGATTATGAAATGGATACATCAGCGTGGAGTCGATGATTTCGACCAAATGACGGATGTCAGCAAGTCTATGCGTGAAAAGCTGAAGCAGCGCTGTGAAATCGTCGGCCCTGAGATCACCTATAAAAAATATTCCAAAGACGGTACCCGCAAATGGGTGATGAAAATGCCCGGTGGCAGTGCCGTTGAAACGGTGTTCATCCCTGAAGACGATCGCGGCACACTTTGTGTTTCCTCGCAGATCGGCTGTGCGCTCGATTGCTCCTTCTGCTCTACGGGTAAGCAGGGTTTTAACCGTGATTTGAGTTCCGCTGAAATTATTGGTCAGCTCTGGGTTGCCGCTCGCTCCTGGGATGAGCCGGGCAAAAAGCGTGAACGTCACGTTACCAACGTCGTGATGATGGGCATGGGTGAGCCCTTGCTGAATTACGATAATGTTGTTGAATCGATGAACCTGATGATGGAAGACAACGCTTACGGCCTTTCCAAGCGTCGTGTCACCGTCAGTACTTCTGGTGTGGTACCAAGAATACTTGATCTGGCCAAGGTCACAGATGTGTCTATGGCTCTTTCTCTTCATGCGCCCAACGATGCGCTGCGTAACCAACTGGTGCCAATAAACAAGCGCTATGGCTTGAAAGCAACGCTTGATGCAGTAAACACCTATTTTGACCGCCTGCCGGATAAGCGGGTGTGTACCATCGAATACACCCTGATCGACAAGGTGAATGATGAACCGGCACACGCGGAAGAGCTGGTGCAGCTGTTAAAGAGCACGCCCTGTAAGATTAACCTGATACCGTTTAATCCGTTCCCGAATTCCGGTTATCAGCGTCCGAGCAACAATCGAATTCACCGCTTTAGGGACATTCTTCAAAAGGGCGGATACAATGTAACCATTCGTAAAACGCGCGGCGACGATATCGACGCAGCCTGTGGCCAGCTCATTGGCCAGGTTGCAGATAAAACCCGCCGCTCTGAAAAGTTTATTGAAGCCGTTGAGTTGGGTCACACAGCCGCCACGGTTGCTAACCAACGTTCAGATCGGAGTTCTGCCAAATGAAACTGATTGTGAAGTATGTATTTTTAGCTGTAATTGCACTTGTTGCAGCCGGTTGCGTTACTACCAAAACCGGCCCATATGAAGATAAGAAAGACCTGGATAAAGCCGAAAAAACCTACATTCAAATCGGCTATGGCTATTTCCAGAAGGGCGACTTACTCAAATCGAAAGAAAATCTGATGAATGCATTGGATATCAACAGTCAGAGTGCCGGTGCTCACATGGGGCTGGCAAGAGTATACGAGCGAGAGCTGGAGTTTGAACTTTCTGATGATCACTTCAGGAAAGCAATAAAGTATAACGGCGGTACCGAGGCACATTTTCAATATGCGGTATACCTCTATAACCGTGGTAACTTGGAAGCCTCGATCGATGAGTTCGATATGGTACTAAAAGATACCCTCTATGCGCGCAGGGCTCAGGCATTCGATTTCAAAGGTCTGGTCGCCAATCGCCTGGGAATGAAGGAAGAGGCTATTCTGGCCTATCAAAAGGCCATTGTGCTGAACCCTTCAATGAGCAGTAGCTACCTGAACTTGGCTGCCATCTATAAAGAGCAGGAAGACTACGCGCGGGCTTATCGAACTTATAACGGTTTCGTAAGACTGGTACGGGCTAAGCTGGCACGCCAGAATGCGTCAACGCTCTGGCTCGGTATTCAGCTGGCGCACGAGCAGGACGATTCCGATGCGTATGCCTCTTATGCCCTACAGCTTAAAAACCAGTATTCCAAAACAAAAGAATATGCACAGTTCATCGATTGGCAGAAATCTTTATGAATAAACAGGAACAAAGTCCGATTACCCGCCGTCAAAGCCGGAAGATATGGGTAGGTGATGTCCCTGTGGGCGGTGATGCGCCTATCAGTGTTCAGTCAATGACCAATACCCAAACCACCGATGTGGCAGCCACCGTTGCTCAAATTAAAGCACTGGAGAAAGCAGGGGCCGACATGGTGCGTGTTTCCGTGCCCAGCATGGAGGCAGCCGAAGCGTTTGGTGAGATTAAAAAGCAGGTGTCTGTCCCGTTAATTTCAGATATTCACTTCGACTATAAAATCGCGTTGCGTGTTGCCGAGCTGGGCGTAGATTGCCTGCGTATCAATCCGGGTAATATTGGTCGTGAAGATCGGGTCCGTGCCGTTGTTGAGTGCGCGCGTGACAACAATATACCGATCCGCATTGGTGTGAATGCCGGCTCTCTGGAAAAGGACCTGCAAAAGAAATACGGTGAGCCGACACCGCAGGCTCTGGTTGAATCGGCCATGCGTCATATCGATATTCTCGATCGCCTGAACTTTCAGGAGTTCAAACTCAGCCTGAAAGCATCCGATGTGTTTATGACAGTCGCAGCCTACCGCGCTATTGCCAGCCAGATTGAACAGCCTCTGCACCTGGGCATTACTGAAGCCGGCGGCTTACGCAGTGGTACGGTAAAATCGGCCGTTGGCCTGGGCATGTTGCTGATGGATGGCATAGGAGACACCATTCGTGTTTCGCTGGCCGCGGACCCGGTTGAAGAAATAAAGGTTGGCTTTGATATTCTGCGTAGCCTTCGCCTGCGTAACAAAGGGATCAACTTTATCGCCTGCCCAAGTTGCTCACGTCAGAATTTCGATGTCATCAGTACCATGAATCAGCTTGAAGAGCGTCTGGAAGATGTTCTTACGCCTATGGATGTTGCCGTAATTGGCTGTGTCGTCAACGGTCCGGGTGAGGCCAAAGAGGCCGATCTGGGTGTTACCGGCGGCTCGCCAAATAACCTGATTTATGTTGGCGGTAAGCCGGACCATAAGGTCGATAACGCCGATCTGGTCGACCATTTTGAAAAGCTGATTCGTGAAAAAATTAAAACTAAGCAAGCGCTTGAACAAGCAATAATCGCAAAAGAAAGTTAAGGAGATTTCCGCTTGGCTAATCTGCAATCTATCCGCGGAATGAATGATATTCTGCCAACTGATAGCCCTCTCTGGCAGTACCTCGAAGATCAGATGAAATCTGTTCTCGCTCAATACGGTTACCGGGAAATCCGGATGCCGGTCGTTGAACCAACAGAATTGTTTGCCCGTGGTGTTGGTGAACACACCGATATCGTTGAAAAAGAAATGTATACCTTTGACGACCGTAACGGCGACAGCCTGACTCTGCGCCCGGAAGGTACCGCGGGCTGTGTCCGTGCCGCCCTGCAGCACGGCTTGCTGCATAATCAGATTCAGCGTCTGTGGTATCAGGGCCCTATGTTCCGCTATGAACGGCCGCAAAAAGGTCGTTACCGCCAGTTCTATCAGATCGGTGTGGAAACCTTCGGCATGGCCGGGGCAGATATTGATGTTGAACTTATCGTTCTTTCTTATCGTCTGTTTAAGAAACTGGGCGTTGCAGATTCTGTTACGCTCAATATTAATACGCTGGGCAGCAGTGAGGCGCGTGGCCGCTACCGTAAAGCGCTGGTTGATTACCTGGAAGGCGTGAAAGATCAGTTAGACGAAGACAGTCAGCGCCGCCTGTATGTTAACCCGCTGCGCATCCTTGACAGCAAGTCGGCATCCACACAGAAACTGCTCGACGGTGCGCCAAGCTTCGATGATTACATCGATGAAGAATCCAAGGCGCATTTCGATCGCCTGTGTGCACTGCTGAAAGCCGCTGGCGTCCCCTACGTTATTAATCCGCGCCTTGTTCGTGGCCTGGACTATTACACTAAATCCGTCTTTGAATGGATCACTGACGCACTGGGTGCGCAGGGTACAGTCTGTGCAGGTGGTCGTTATGATGGCCTGGTGCCAATGCTCGGTGGTAAGCCGACACCGGCCTCCGGTTTCGCGATGGGTATTGAGCGTATTCTGCTGTTGCTGCAAGAGCTGAAAGCCGTACCGGAATCGATTTATAACACCGTCGATGTATTTATGGTGGCCGCCGGTGATAATGCAGAGATTGCGGCTATTGCGCTGTCTGAAAAGCTTCGCGATGCATTACCGGCCGTTCGCCTGCAGATGAACTGCGGCGGTGGCAGCTTTAAGAGCCAGATGAAGAAGGCCGATAAATCCGGTGCCCGCTTTGCATTGATTCTCGGTGATCAGGAAGCGGAGCAAGAGATTGTGCAGGTGAAAGATTTACAAGGTCACAACGAACAGCAGTCAACTTCCTGGAATCAGGTAGCTGAAGTTTTACGTGAACTCGGGCTATAATCTCCGGCCTTGCGAATTTAACCGGCTGAAGCCATTCAGCCGAATTTGAAACTGCCGGTATTGAACCGGCAATTTTGTGTATATTTTGGAGTAACAGCGTGTACGACACCGATCAGGAACAGATTGAAGCCTTACAGAAGTGGTGGTCTAAAAACGGAAACTGGGTAGTCGGCGGTTTCATTATCTTTATTGCGGCCTATGTTGGCGTTCAGCTCTATCAGAACTCTACTGAGAATCACCGCCTGGAAGCTTCAGCTATTTATGAAGAGCTGAGCGAGAGCCTGGCCAGTGGCGCACAGGCCGACGAGAAGCACCAGCAGCTGATTGATGAGCTTAAAGATGACTACGCCGATCTGGGTTACGGAATTATGGCCGCGTTGCTGGAAGCAAAAATTTCTGTTGAAGAGGGCGATCTGGACAGCGCATTGACTGAGCTGGATTGGGCGCTTGATAACGCCGATAAGACTCTGACTCCCGTTATTTTGTACCGAAAAGCTCAGGTGCTGTATGCATTGGATGAGCTGGATGATGCCTTAACTGCCCTGAACGCCATTGAAGGCGAAGGTCATCAAGCGGTTAGCTATGAGTTAAAAGGCGATATCCTACTGGAACAGGGTAAAGTCGAAGATGCCCGGGCTGCCTATCAGACTGCCAGTGATTTGGCCGAAAGCCAAAGCATCAACAACCCTTATCTGAAAATTAAGTTGGATGATCTAGCCGTTGCCGAATAAAAACACCTTTGGCCGCCTGTTTCTGATAGCAGCCGCTTCTGCGGCTCTGCTAGGTTGCTCTAATGGCGGTTTGCGAGAAGAGCCTATTGAGCTCATAGATCCATTGCCTTCTGTCGTTGATTTGAAGGTGGACTGGTGGCGTATTCTGGATAATGACACCGACCTCAATGCCTTTGCTCACTTAAATCCGACGGTTTATGGCGATTCCATATATGTGCCACTGGCCAGCGGCGATGTATACAAGCTGAGCGAGAACGGCAAAGTGCTGCACAAACAGCACCTGAGCAGTGGTATTACCGCACCGGTTGTGTTCGCGGATGAAGAAATGCTGGTGCTGAACAATAACGGCGAAGCGCATCTTTACAACCTGAGTTACAACGAAATCTGGTCCAGCCGTTTGGGGGCTATTTCTGTAGAGCAGCCGCTGGTAACGGAGTACCGCATATTCGTTCAGACCATTGATGGTCGGGTGAATGCGCTGGAAAGGGTAACCGGGCGGCTTTTATGGGCCTATCAGGATTCTGAACCCGATCTAACCATTACCGGCACCAGTCGGCCTGTTCTGATTGAAACCGATCAGGGCGAAGCCGTGGTGACTGGCTTGTCCAATGGCAAGGTGGTGGCATTGAGTGTCGCGGATGGTTCGGTGCTCTGGGAATACCGCATCGCCAGAGCCAGCGGCACGACCGACATCAGCCGCCTGGTTGATGTCGATGCAGCCGTTACCGTGCTGGATGACCGCCTGATTGTCAGTGGTTATCAGGGCGATATGGTGGTTATTGATGCCGGTACCGGGCGGGTATTACAGGCGCTGCCGTTTTCTTCATTCCGGTCGATCCAATCGGATGGAGAGCGTTGGTACGGCGTGAATGCCCAATCGCACCTGAAGGCCTTTGACCCGGCGACGATGAATGAGCTGTGGAGCCTGCAAAGCTTCCAGTACCGTCAGCTGAGTGAAATCCTTCTTAAGGATGGCTACCTGTTTGTTGCAGATATCAAGGGCTATGTGCACGTTATTGATGCTGAAACCGGCGAATGGTTAACTTCCCGTCAGATTGACTGGAAAGGCTCTAACAGCGATCCGATTGAGTTTCAGGACGGTGTTTTGTTCCAGGGGCGTAGCAGCCGTATTAAATATCTGGTTGTAGAGCCTAACTAATACAAACACTGAAGCGGTTCTTTTAGCTGAAACCACCAGCCTGGTGCGTTTACTGCGAAAGAGCCGTTTTTTATGGCCGCTGAAAAGTGGCTGAACAAGAATTTAGACTGAGTCGGGTGACGATTCAGGCTACAATAGACGCAAAACTTAAGACGAACATTAAAATGATCCCCGTAATAGCACTTGTTGGCCGACCGAACGTTGGCAAATCAACTCTTTTCAACCGCTTCACCCGTTCTCGGGACGCATTAGTTGCGGATTGGTCCGGGCTAACCCGTGACCGTAAATACGGGGAAGGCAAGCTTGGCGAGCACCCCTTTATTGTCATTGATACCGGCGGTGTCAGTGGTTTCGAGGAAGGTCTCGATGCTCAAATGGCTAAGCAGAGTTTCGCGGCCATTGAAGAGGCCGATCTGGTTCTGTTCCTAGTTGATGCTCAAACCGGCCTGACCGGTGCCGATCAGTTTTTGGCAGACCATTTGCGTAAGGTCGATAAGCCGGTGTACCTGGTGGTGAATAAAACCGATGGTCGCGATCCGGATGTCGCCATGGCAGATTTCTTTGAAGTGGGTTTGGGGCAGCCTATTCCTATTGCCGCTTCACAAAACAGGGGCGTGTCTTCGCTGCTGGAAGATGTATTGGCTAACTTCCCGGTACCGGAAGACCGCACCGACCCAATGGATGACGACACCATTCGTATGGCGATTATCGGTCGGCCGAATGTGGGTAAATCTACGCTGGTAAACCGCATGCTCGGTGAAGAGCGCGTCGTGGTATACGATCACCCGGGTACCACCATGGACAGCATCTACATCCCGTTTGAGCGTCATGGTAAGAACTATACCCTGATTGATACGGCCGGTGTGCGTCGCCGAAAGAATATCTCTGAGGCTGTTGAGAAGTTTTCTATCGTTAAGACGTTGCAGGCTATTCAGGATGCCAACGTCGTTGTGCTGGTGATTGATGC
This sequence comes from Reinekea marinisedimentorum, assembly GCF_004341165.1. Classification (GTDB taxonomy): domain Bacteria; phylum Pseudomonadota; class Gammaproteobacteria; order Pseudomonadales; family Natronospirillaceae; genus Reinekea; species Reinekea marinisedimentorum. The sequence continues at coordinate 119,093 of NZ_SLZR01000004.1, read as the reverse complement.
GCAGGTTGGCCTGGTCGATCAGGATATGCACATGCTTGGCTTCGCGCTGGAGTCCGGTCGCGCGCTGGTGCTGGCGGTAAATAAGTGGGATGGCCTGCCGGAAGACCAGAAAGACACCGTTAAAACAGCTATTGACCGCCGTTTACCCTTTATGGATTGGGCAGATCTCCACTTCATTTCGGCCAAGCACGGAACCAATGTTGGCCACCTTTACGAGTCGGTCGATACTGCCTACGAAAGTGCCCGTGGCCACTGGAGTACCAATCAGCTGACCAACCTGATGCAGGGCGTTGTAGAGATGCATCAGCCGCCGATGGTGGGTGGTCGCCGTATTAAGCTGCGTTATGCGCACCAGGGCGGAACTAACCCGCCGATTGTTGTTATTCACGGTAACCAGTTGAATAAGTTGCCGGGCAGCTATAAGCGTTATTTGGAGAATGCCTTCCGCAAGGCGTTGAAGGTACGCGGTACGCCGATCCGCTTCGAATTTAAAGTGGGTGAAAACCCTTATGATGATGCGGCCAAAGGTCGTCGTTCTACCAAGCCGAAGGGTAGGCGCGGGGCTCGTAAGTAGCTGCTGGCTGTAGGTCGGGCTTCAGCCCGACAGTTAACCTGGGTTTAGTAACATCCCATGTTGGCCTAAAGACCAACCTACAACCGGGGCTTATTTGTAGGTCGGGCTTCAGCCCGACAGTTAACCTGGGTTTAGTAACATCCCATGTTGGCCTAAAGGCCAACCTACAACTGGGGCTTATTTGTAGGTCGGGCTTCAGCCCGACAGAAACTCAGTTGGCCTAAAGACCAACCTACAGCAAGCCACACTAGTGTAGGTCGGGCTTCAGCCCGACAATCCTTGTTGGCCTGAAGGCCAACCTACAAAGACCAGAAGGTCGCTCGTGCGACCTTTTTTTATGCCTCGATTACAGCTTACGGGTCAGCGTACTTTTATCGGTATGCTCAAACTGCTTGTAGTTGTAGATGTCTACGATCGTCGTTTGATCGTAGCTGAGCGTATCGCCCTTAACGGTGAGAGACATCGTAAAGCCTGTAGTTTTGGCTTTTTCAGTCAAAAAGGGTGCTTGCTGAATTGTCCATTCTGAACCGCCAGCCTCGGCAGCAACCGTCAGGGTGAATTCCCGGTCTTCGGTTTCAGTGAAGCTGCCGCCCGCTACCACTGCAATGCCGCGACCAATACAGAAGGTGTGGATGATCTGGTTATTAACTGCATCCCACATCCAATAACCACTCTGATCATGAATTTGTTTGTTGTCGCGGATTCGGTGAACAATCTGCCGATACTGCAATACCGCCAGGCGCTGCTCTTCTGCATTGGTCACCTCCCGGATGGGCTCGAAACGGATGGTTTCGCGGTAGGCGTTTTCTTCGATGCCGTCCGGCTCCGGTGATCGGTCATCACCTTTGCTGCCGGTCCATTCGCCGATTAAAAGCTGTAGTGGTCCGAAGTCGACGAAGTTGTTGATGGTCATTAAAGTCTCCACAATTTTATTGTCATGTTTCGTTCAAAATAAATGCGTCTATTGCAAAAACAGATCCTGAATGCCGAATCTGAGCAAAAATTAAGTGAAAGGATCAGTCCTGAGGTTTGGAAGGGGCGACTGAAATTACTTCAGAAACAAACGATCCGTTCGACAGTCGCGTGCTGATCTTATCGCCCAGACTCAGGTTGTCTGTGGTTTTTACAATATTGCCCTGGTCATTGCGGCTGATGCTGTAGCCGCGATCCAGAGTCGCCAGGGGGGATAAGATGTTGAGTTTAGAGATGGCTATATCGAAGCCATTCTTTTTCTGTTTCAGGTTGTTCTGTGTGCTTCTTGCCATGCGGTCGGTCAGCGTTTGTACCAGCTGCTGGCGTTTGGCTATCTCTTTGTCTGGCGAGGAAAGCCACAGACGGTTCTGCAATGCCTCGCTCTTTTGCCTGAAAAGCGACAATGGTTGTTGCATTGAGTAGTTTAACCGGGATTGCAGAGCACTGAGTTGCTTAGCCCAGTCGCTGACAATTTGTGCCGGGCTTTTCAGGCGCTGACTGGCGTGCTGCAGTTGCACTTTTTGGTGCTGAATTTTTGCCTTGATCAGGCTGGCAAGCTTTTGGTTGATCGCGTCGAGCTGCTGCATCCGCTCGAATTGATCCGGACTGATCAGCTCTGCGGCCTGGGAGGGGGTTGCTGCACGGATATCGGCAACAAAATCTGCAATCGATACATCAACCTCATGGCCAACAGCAGAAACCACCGGTAAATCAGAATTAAAAATTGCCCGAGCGACCGGCTCTGTATTGAAGCACCATAAGTCTTCCAGTGAGCCACCACCCCGGCCGACGATCAGCAGGTCGACCTCTTTTCTGCGGTTGGCGGTTGCGATGGCACTGACAATGGTCTGGGCGGCTTCATTGCCCTGTACCTGGCTGGGGTAAAGTGTTACCTCTATTGCCGGGTAGCGACGCTTTAACACGGTGAGAATATCGTGAACTGCCGCGCCAGTGCTGGAGGTAACCAGGCCAACGCGCTGTATCGAAGCCGGTAGATGCTTCTTGTGTTCGGTATTAAACAGGCCTTCGGCGGCAAGGCGTTCCTTCAACTGAAAGAAAGCGGCCTGTAGCTCACCTTCACCGACAGGCGCTACGCTTGCGGCTATCATCTGGTAGTCACCACGGCCCTCATAGAGGCTAATCCGGCCCTGCACAATGACTTCGTCACCCTGTTTTGGGATGTACCTGCTGCGAGCCAGCTGGCCTTTAAACATGGCGCAGCGAATTTGGGCATTGCTGTCTTTCAGGGTGAAGTAGATATGCCCGGAAGCGGGGCGGCTTAAGGTGGAAATTTCACCGCGAACCGGTATGGCTGGGTACTGGCTTTCCAGTAGTTGCTTAACCTGGCGATTCAGTTGTGAAACACTGAGAGGGGCAGAAGGTTGGCTCCACATGACCGAAATACTCGTCGCTTTGATTTGTTAGAAGTGGGAGGTTTTGTCCGACCCGCAAAGAGGCAGTTTATAAAAGCGGGCGATAATGCCATAAAACTTTGCAATTAATCAAATATGGTTATAATGCCGCGCCAATTAAAGGTTGGTATCCCACTTATGGGTGCTACATCTATTTCCTTTCCACTTTAAGCAAAGGGATAAGTCATGCTACGCATCGCTCAAACTGCCTACACATTCGACGACGTTCTATTAGTACCAGGGCACTCAGAAGTCCTGCCAAAAGATGTTTCACTGAAAACTAAAGTCAGCCGAAACATTACCCTGAATATTCCATTGGTCTCTGCGGCTATGGATACCGTGACAGAATCCCGTTTGGCTATTGCGATGGCGCAGGAAGGCGGTATCGGTATTATCCATAAAAATATGACTATTGAGCAGCAGGCTCATCAGGTTCGACTGGTTAAAAAATATGAAGCCGGTGTGGTTCGCGACCCGATCACCATCGCTTCTGACGCAACCATTCGTGAGCTGATAAACCTGACCAGCCTGCACAATATTTCTGGCGTGCCAGTGCTCGAGAACGGTGACCTGGTCGGTATTGTGACCAGCCGTGATGTCCGCTTTGAAAAGAACCTGGATGCCAAGGTTTCTGCCATTATGACCACGAAAGAAAAGCTGGTCACCGTTAAGGAAGGCGATAGTGCCGATGTCGTGCGTGATCTGCTGCACGAACACCGTATTGAAAAAGTGCTGGTAGTCGATGACAACTTCAAGCTAACCGGCATGATGACTGTTAAAGATATCAATAAAGCAAAAACCTACCCGAATGCCTGTAAAGATGTAAACGGCAGCCTGCGGGTAGGTGCAGCGGTGGGTACCGGCGCGGATACTCCAGACCGCGTCGAAGCGCTGGTGAATGCCGGTGTTGATGTTATCGTTGTAGATACCGCTCACGGTCACAGTAAAGGCGTTATCGACCGTGTTCGCTGGGTTAAAGAAACCTTCCCGCAGGTTGATGTGATCGGCGGTAATATTGCTACAGCAGCTGCGGCCAAAGACCTGGCAGAAGCCGGTGCCGATGGTGTGAAAGTCGGTATTGGTCCGGGCTCCATTTGTACGACCCGTATTGTAGCTGGTGTTGGTGTGCCGCAAATCAGTGCTGTTGCCAATGTAGCTGAAGCACTGGAACCCTATGGTATTCCACTGATTGCAGACGGCGGTATCCGTTTCTCGGGCGATATTGCCAAAGCTATTGTTGCCGGTGCTTATGCGGTAATGGCAGGTGGTATGTTTGCCGGTACTGATGAATCTCCGGGTGAGGTTGAACTGTTCCAGGGCCGCTCTTATAAGAGTTACCGTGGCATGGGCTCTATGGGTGCGATGTCTCAAAAGCAGGGCTCCAGTGACCGTTACTTCCAGGCAGTTGAGAGCGGCGTTGAAAAGCTGGTACCGGAAGGTATTGAAGGCCGTATCGCCGTTAAAGGCCCAATGGGCGCCGTTGTTCACCAGCAGATTGGTGGCCTGCGGGCCGCAATGGGTTACACCGGTTGCAAGAGCATCGAAGAGATGCGCACGATACCTGAGTTTGTGCAGATTACCGGCGCGGGCATGAAAGAATCTCATGTTCACGACGTGCAGATTACTAAAGAAGCTCCAAACTACCGCATGGGCTAAACTTCATGCAGTAAACGGCGGGCAGCTATAGTGCCCGCCACGCAGATTTTTAAAATTGCGGGGTGAACCCGCTTTTTATTAACCGTTCCAAGGCCGACCAAATGACCCATGTAAATATCCATTCCGACAAAGTCCTGATTCTGGATTTTGGCTCGCAGTATACGCAGTTAATTGCCCGTCGAATTCGAGAGCTGGGTGTCTATTGCGAAATCTACGCTTACGACATGCCAGAAGACGACATCAAGGCATTCAAAGCCAAAGGTATCATTCTTTCAGGTGGCCCGGAGTCTGTTGGTAGAGAAGACAGCCCGGCAGCTCCTGAAATCGTGTTTAACCTTGGGGTTCCGGTTCTGGGTATCTGTTACGGCATGCAGACCATGGCGCACCAGTTTGGTGGGGTTGTTTCAACTTCGAACGAGCAGGAATTCGGTTATGCTGAAGTTAAGGTTGAAGGTGAGGGCAGCCTGCTGAAGGGCCTGTCCGATCGCGATTCAAGCGATGGTAGCTACCTGGATGTTTGGATGAGCCATGGTGATAAGGTTACCAAGCTGCCGGAAGGCTTTGAGCTGATGGCTTCAACGCCAAGTTGTCCGATTGCCGCTATGGCTAACGAAGATAAGCATTTCTACGGTGTTCAGTTCCACCCGGAAGTGACCCATACCCTGAAAGGTCTGGATTTGCTGGAGCGCTTTGTTCGCACCCTGTCAAACTGCGATGCTTTATGGACGCCAGCCAATATTATTGAAGATCAGATTGCTGCCGTGCGTGATCAGGTGGGTAACCGCCGAGTGCTGTTGGGGCTTTCCGGTGGTGTTGATTCATCCGTAGTGGCTGCGCTGTTGCACAAGGCCATTGGTGATCAGCTGACCTGTGTATTCGTTGATAATGGCTTATTGCGTAAAAACGAAGGCGATCAGGTGATGAAAACCTTCGCTGAGAACATGGGTGTTAAGGTGATTCGTGCTGACGCCCAGGATCGTTTCCTGAACGCATTAAAAGGTGAGGCCGACCCGGAAGCCAAGCGCAAGATTATTGGCCATGAATTCATCAATGTATTTGATGAAGAAGCGCACAAAATTACCGATGTCGACTTCCTTGCCCAGGGTACGATCTACCCGGACGTTATTGAATCTGCCGCTTCAAAAACCGGTAAAGCGCATGTGATTAAATCGCACCACAATGTTGGCGGCCTGCCGGACGACATGAAGATGGAGCTGGTCGAACCACTGCGTGAACTGTTTAAAGATGAAGTTCGCCGTATCGGTCTGGAACTGGGCCTACCCTATAATATGGTGTATCGCCATCCGTTCCCGGGCCCGGGCCTGGGTGTGCGTATTCTCGGCGAAGTGAAGAAGGAATATGCCGATATACTGCGTGAAGCCGATGCCATCTTTATGGAAGAGCTGCACGCGGCAGACTGGTATCATAAAACCTCACAGGCTTTTGCAGTATTCCTGCCGGTGAAATCGGTTGGTGTGGTGGGTGATGGCCGCCGCTATGAGTGGGTTATTGCCCTGCGTGCTGTGGAAACCATCGACTTCATGACGGCCCGTTGGGCGCATTTACCCTATGAGTTGTTGGGTAAGGTCAGTAACCGGATCATCAATGAGATCAACGGCGTATCGCGGGTTGTCTACGATGTTTCGGGTAAGCCGCCGGCGACGATCGAGTGGGAATAAATCGGAAAATAGAAACCCGACGTTAAGTCGGTTTTTTTTCGGGAGTTAGAAAAACACATGTGTTCACGTCAGTCTGACCAAGCCTTCATGCGTCGCGCTCTGGCGCTTGCCGATACCGCAGCCCAGCACGGCGAAGTGCCGGTGGGTGCGGTGGTCGTTTATGAAGGTGAAGTTATTGGTGAAGGCTACAACCAGCCGATTACCTCGCTCGACCCGAGCGCCCACGCCGAGATGGTTGCCATCCGCGAAGCGGCGAAGAACATCGGGAATTACCGCCTGGTAGACTGTACGCTGTATGTAACGGTAGAGCCCTGTACCATGTGCACCGGCCTGCTGGTACACAGCCGAATAGGGCGGCTGGTCTTTGGCGCTGCTGAAACCAAGGCCGGTGCAATATGTTCCGCTATGGATGTACAGAAGCTAGAACACCTGAACCATAAATTTGTTATTGAATCGGGTGTATTAGCGGATGAATGTTCGGCTAAAATGACCGCCTTTTTTCAGCAGCGACGCGAAAGAAAAAAACAACTGCGTCAAGCCGCTAAACCTCATAAGGAAGATTAAACATTGCCTTTGTCTAACCTGACGCTCAATCAAAAGATTTGGCGGTTATCCCCCATCTATCTGTTTTATTTTGCGCTTTTTGGAACCTTCATTCCTTATGTTGCGCGCTTTCTGACTGTAAACGGGCTGAGTGCAGCGCAGGCGGGGATTATTGTTGCGATTGTGAACGGTGTGAACGTGTTTGCGCCTTTCCTAATCAGCTTCCTGGCTGATAAAAGCGGACGCAGAATGGTCTACATTCGGGTCGGCTATCTGGCGATTGGCGTATTTTACTTCCTGTCGATGTTTGGTTCCGGCTTCTGGTTTTATTTAACCGTATTTGGCTTGTTTGGTATTTTCTTATCGGCTGTGTTGCCGCAGATGGAGTCTGTCGCAATTTCTGTTCTGGGCGACCAACGCAGCCGCTATGGTCAGGTTCGCCTGTGGGGCTCTATCGGCTTCGTCACAACCGTATGGTTGCTGGGTTATTTGATCGATATGTTCTCGGTTATTGTTATCCCATTGCTGGGCTCTATTGTCTCGCTGTTCATGTTTATTTCTACCTTCCTGATACCGGAACGAAAGCGAAAGCCGGTTGCCGCTGAGGGCGATGAACAAATCAGTGTGCCTGTTGCAGAAGAAACGCCCGTGAACTGGGGCCAGGTGGTGGCACTACTGGTGGTTATATTGCTCTGGCAATTCAGCATGGCGCCTTACAATACGTTTTTCGATCTCTACATGCGCGAGCATGGTGCCTCTGCTGCCATGAGCGGCTTCTTGATCAGCTTCGGTTCAATCTGTGAGATTGCCACCTTTATTTATATCGCCCGGTTGTTCTCAAAGTATTCAGAGCGCTCGCTGTTAATCTTTACGCTACTGGTGACCATTGGCCGCTGGTTCATGCTGGCGAGCTTCCCGAATAGCTTCGTTGTTGTCTTGGCTACGCAGGTGTGTCACGCCATCACCTTTGGCGTTATGCATTCCGTGGTGGTCCACCGCATTGGCACGCTGTTTCCGGCGTCTCGCGCCAGCTTCGGGCAGGGTTTATATGTTGCTATTGGTGCAGGTATCGGTTTGTTTGCCGGCAACCTGATGGCGGGGGCGTTGTGGGATGGAACAGGCAAGGTTTATTTTGTCGCAACATTCTGGGCGTTCCTGGCACTGTTGGTGACCTGGTTCTTTGTTAAAGACGATAACCTGCACGAAGAGAAAAAAGCCTGACCCAAAAGGTCAGGCCTATTCGGCACCTTTAAACTAGCGGGTGTTTCATCTTGGGAAGCGCCAGAATCTCTTTGTAGAGTTTTTCGTATTCCTTGGCGGATTTTTCCCAGGTGAAGCGCTTTGCCATTCCGTTGTTCTGTAGCTTCATCCACAGTTCTTTATCGTGCTTGTACACGTCCAGTAAACGCAGAGTTTCCTGCAGCAGCGTCTCCTCATCCAAATGCTGGAACATAAAGCCGGTGGCTTCATCGGCATTGGCACGAGAGTACTCCAGTTTACAGACGGTATCGCGCAGGCCGCCCACTTCCCGGACCAGTGGCACAGTGCCATAGCGCAGGCTGTATATCTGATTCAGGCCACAAGGCTCGAAGATAGAAGGCATCAGGAAGGCATCGATACTCGCCTCGATACGGTGAGAAAGCCCAATGTTGTAGCCGTTGATAAAGCGGAATCTATCCGGGTAGCGGTTTTGAATCTCATCCAGCTCAGCCGCCATTTTTGCATCGCCGGAGCCCAACACGACCACCTGGCAATCGTGATGTGCCATCAGGTTCCAGAACACCGGGATTAGCAAATGAATGCCTTTCTGATCCACCAAGCGGCAGATAACACCGAGGAACGGTATTTGGTCGCCTTGATTGAGCCCCAGCTCTTGCTGCAGATCCTGTTTGCAGATGGCTTTGCCACCGTCATCAGGCGTCTTAAATTGTGATTTCAGCCAGATGTCCGTTTCCGGGTTCCATTGATCATAGTCGCAGCCATTCAGAATACCGCGGAAAGGCTGGGTCAAGCTTTTGAATTTGTAATCCAGGCCATGGCCGCCAAGGTCGGTGGTCAGCTCTTCAGCGTACCCCGGGCTAACCGTTGTTACTGCATCGGCAAAGCCAATAGAGCCTTTCAGTACGTTAAGGTGGGCATTGTCTTCAAAATCTTCCGGGTTGAAGAAGCGTGGATCAATGCCCAGCTGGTGCATCCAGTGTGGGTCGGCATGCATCTGGTAAGCGCCATTGTGAATGGCGATAGCAGATCGGGTGTCCTTGAAGAAAGGGTCCGCCTTGTAGTGTTCGGCCAGGTAAAAGCTCGCCATGGCCGATTGCCAATCGTTTGCCTGCACAATATCTGGCTGCCAGTCTTCAAGCTTACACCACTCCAATGCCGCCTTGGTCATGACTGAAAAACGGAAGCAGTTATCGTAATAGGCATTGTTACCGTCATCGTACAGGCCTTCTCGACTGAAGCTGGCGCGGTGATGCATGGCCACCACAGGAATACCTTTGAACTCGCCGCTGAACGCCTGAACAGTTTCCGTGACGAAGTGGCTGATCGGAGTGTTGAATTCTTTGGCTGGCCAGTCCTGCCAGCTTTCAATGGTTTTGCGATAGGCCGGCATGACGATCTGTACCTCATGCCCCATAGCTATAAGTGCTTTGGGCAGTGCATAGGCAACATCTGCCAGACCACCGGTTTTTACCAGGCCATCAACTTCTGAAGTTATAAACAGTATTTTCATTTTTACCCTTCGTTAAAGCCGACTCGAGCATCTTGGGGAATGACTACGATGCCGTTCGGGGATACGTGGAAGTGTTCGCGATCATGTTCCGGGTCTTCGCCAATAACGGTACCCGGAGCGATCGTAACGTTTTTATCAATAATTGCGTTGCGTATACGGCAATTGCGACCGACATCGACATTGCCAAACAGTACGCTGTCTTTTACCTGAGCGTGACTGTGAATATGGGAGTTGTAACCAAGTATGGAGTGCTGCACGAGGCTACCGGAAACAATGGAGCCGGCAGAGACAATAGAACTGATCGCCAGGCCCATACGGTCGGCTTTGTCGTGCACAAATTTCGCCGGCGGTACAGCAGGGTGGTAGCTGCGCATGGGCCAATGGCGGTTGTACAGGTCTATGGGGGGCACCACTTCAAGTAAATCCATATTGGCATTGTACAGTGAATCTATGGTGCCTACGTCCTTCCAGTAGCTGCTGGTGCCCTCAGGTTCGCCACGGATTTTGTTTCTTGAGAAGTCGTAGACATAAACATTGCCGCCCTTGTAGAGCTTGGGAATGATGCTGTGGCCGAAATCATGCTTCGATTCGTTATCGGCGGCATCTTCTTTTACCACCTCTACCAGAGTTTGGGCGTCGAAGGTGTAGTTGCCCATTGAGGCCAGAGCGTAGCCCGGCATTTTAGGGATTTCCTGCACCGGCCCTTTGGGCTTTTCAACAAAGCCAGTCATGCGGTTGTTGGCATCCACTTCAATGATGCCGAACTGATGTGCCTGCTCAACCGGTACGGGAATTGCCGCTACGGTCAGCTTTGCGTTGGCATAACTGCGGTGAAAGTTGACCATTTGCCGCACATCCATCTTGTAGATGTGATCGCCGCCAAATACACAGACTACTTCTGGGTCCATACGCTCAACCAGTAGAATGTTTTGGTAAATGGCATCGGCAGTCCCCTGATACCAGTGTTTACCCATTTGCATCTGTGCCGGAATGGTATCGATGAAGCGGTTGGTCAGACCGGAGATCTGCCAGCGACGGCTCATATGCTTGTTCAGAGAATGGGATTTGAACTGAGTAAGTACAAAGATCTGCAGCAGGTCGGAGTTTACAAAGTTGTTCAGAACGAAGTCGATAATCCGGTAGTTGCCGCCAAACGGCACGGCAGGTTTAGCCCGAACAGATGTTAAAGGAGCAAGGCGGGTGCCTTCTCCTCCTGCAAGAATCATCGATAGAATTCCGGACATTGCAGATCCTTAATTTGCCATTGCAGAGGAAGTAAATGAATCACTTCTTTAACTATAGGCATTCTTATTGTTTTTATTGGCTTTTCCGTTAGCCAGATCTGTTATATCTGACTCAACTGATGCCGGTCTGCTCAGTGGGCACCGTGTTGTATAAACCGAAGAAGACATCGGAGTTCCAAGGGTTTTCGCGCCCAAGCTCAATGTAAACGAGAACAGCCACGATCAGAACCACGATGATGATGAAAATTAGAAAGCGCTTGTTCATTGGTAACGGAGCCTCATCTGATCAGTAATAGAATAGCGATAGGCCTATCATATGGAAAGGCAGAGGAAGGGTCTATTTTTAGCGGAATCGAATCAATCATACGTTGGCAATTAGTCCTATTTCACGAGTATAAAAAGTAGGTTAGCCTTTGTTATCATATTTTTCTAATACACGATTTACAGTAAAGGAGGGCGTCATGCGCATCGGTTTAAGGGTTGCTCTTGTTGGTTGTTTCTTTTCCGGTTTAGCCGGTTTCGCCTCTGCAGATGGCTTGTACCGGGTTGAAGCCCCCGTTCTGGAGGGTAAAACATTATTCGATCAACAGTTAAACGGTACATCGAAGGTCACCGTCAAGCCGCATGCCAGTTCCGAAGCCAGTGGCGATACCGATGTGCTCAGCCAGTGTTTGTGGTCTGTCGATGTGCAGCTGGAGAGCGGCAACGTGACGCTGGTCCCCGGTAAGATGATCTGCGTGGGCCCGCAGCAAGAGGTGCTTGAAGCTATTCCTGTGGGTACAGTTGTAAGTTTTGGTCAATGTTCAAACAGTGCCTGCAGTCAGTACCAGGTTGCCGGTAATACCACCGTATCTATGACCCTGAGTGAGCCAATTGAGTTCTCTGTTCAGGCAAGGAATGAGCGAAATTAACGGGTTTTGCTGAAAACGAGCAAAGTGTAAGTCATTCAGCTGGTGGTTATTCGTAGTCCTGTTTTTTCTTCCAGCTGTCCTGTTCTTCCACAAACGATTCAAACCCTCCGGCCAGTTTTTCAGACGCAGCCTTACTGACCACATCCCGGTTTTCACGCCATTCATCGACCAGCTTATTGAGTTCATTGCGGAGCTTAACCGTCTGCTGCTTGAACCGAGATGAGTAAATTGAACCTTCAATGGCATCCAGGGCTTTCTGGTAGGCGTTTCTGGCCTGCCGGTACTTCTGTTCGGCATGAAATTCACCGCCAATCAGCGTGAAGTAGTCAACAGCGGTCTCAATCAGCTTTAACTCGACCTGATTAATAATTTTTTCCGCGTGGTCTTTATTCAGACGGCCGGTTTCGTAGTTTCTTCGGATGAACTGATAAAGTGACTTAAGCAGGCCCCGGTATAGGCTTGCCTGATCTGCGGTGAGCTTCAGGGTTTCTGCTGCAGGAGGGTTGTCACGCACACGAAGCCGTTCGGCGCTCACCTGCTCCAAATCGGATATGAGGTGTTCTTTACTGCTTCTGGCAAGGGTAATTTGCGACTTAAGGTTTTGCTGCAAAGCCTGATAGATAAAGTCGCGCAATTCAACCGAGAGGTAGCTGGCCGGTAATGAGCGTAACAGGTTGTTCAGGCGGCGTTGCTGCAGCTGCAGTTGATTGATCTGCTCGTTTCTGGCTTTTCTGGCGCGGTGGTTACTCTGGGAAATCAGCATCCCCAGAATAATGAACGCCAGAATTGCCAGGCCAATCACCGTTAAGAGCGTGTTAGTAGAACCCATCTGTCAGTTAAATCCGCCGTATGATTGGTTTATTTAAGAAAACCGGAAGTCAGTTGCTTATAGTTTAGCGGCGCATTGTTAACTAAATGAAGCATTATTCCCAAATCAGGGCGTTATCAGGCTCTAGTGACCGAACTTTACGCATGGCCCACTCGCATCGCGCATGCGCCACTAGCTTTTCAGGTCGTTAATTTGCTGTTCCAGTTGCTCGAGCTTTTCTTTCAGCGTCTCAAATTCAGACTTGGACATTAAGCCCACCTTGGAAAGTGATTGCGATACTTTAGATTCAAAGCTTTTTTCAATATCGTCAAATTTGCGTTTGGTGCTGCCAACGGTTTTATCTTCAAACTGGCTCAATTTGGCTTTTAGCTCGTCTATACGGGCCTCTTCGTACTTTTCTCCCTCTTTGATGAAGTCTTGCAGCCACTCAGTGTTTTCCGATTCGGCGCGAGCGATAACACCCAGTCCTGCATACCAAATCTGCTGTGCAAAGGAGTCTTTTTTCATACTTAATCCTGTTTTTACTGATGTGATTGTTAACCAAGCCTCTAATAAAGTTAGGTTGCATTTTAATAATGTCAATTTGACATGCTTTAATAGAAATACAACCCACCGACTCGCAGGCCGTAAGTGAAAACTTCTGAACGCATTCTGGTTGAAGCGCTGAACCAGCTGAATGAACTTGGTCCTGCCAAGGTTACGACCAATGGCATTGCTGATGGTGCTGATATAAGCGTTGGCAACCTTTACTACCACTATAAAAATAAAGATGAAATGATTGTTCAGCTGTTAAAAAGGTTTCAGCAACGGCTCGACCCGCTGTTAACGATGCCTGAGCAAATAACGTTGGACGATTGGGTCAGCTGGTGGCTGCGGTGGTTTGCATTGGCAGAAAGCTATCGCTTTATTTTTTTGAATCAGAATTATCTGGTTGAGCACATTGAGCACGTCCGGTTTCTGATGCAGCAGGTCACTGCCAGTGTGGAAGAGCATCAGAAAGGGGTGTTCAGCCGCCTGAAAATGCAGGGGGTGATGGTGGCGACACGGGGTGATACCGAGCGCCTGGCTCGGCAGGTAACCTTCATAGCCTTTTTCTGGCAGGATTTCAGCCGGCTGTTGCCAGCCGGAAGGTTGAAATCAAACGCAGAACAGGCCGCCCTGACGCAAATATTGGGGTTAATACTGCCATACCTGCGCGCCAGTGATCAGCTGCAGGTTGAACAACTGATGAAGCTGGCATAACAGAAGGGCTTAAGGCTCTTCGAGCTGTTGCTCCAGCTTGTTGAGAGATTTTCGCAGTTGAAGCATATGTGGGCTCAGCTTCCTGCGTCGTTTTCTGCATTCGAGAATCTCCCGGTTGTTCGGAACCAGGCTCTCTTCGGTTATTTCTAATCGATAACCCGCTAGTACTTCATTCAGGGCTTCTCTGCGACCCGCTAAATCCTGAAGCGTCGCCTTGTAGGCTTTTTCCACCAGACTGCTGCGGTTTTTAAAGCTGAACTCGTTGGTGAAGAACCATTCGGCATCGGTAGGGCTGGGTTCAAACAGCAGAATGTCCTTATCCGGGTAATCTGAATCGTACTGCCGGAAACCGGTGGTAGATCTCGAATGAACCAGTGCTCGTAATGCCTGGCTGATAATGCCGATACTGCCTTCGTTTTTAATCGACGTTTGCTCTGCCCGAGTGTCGTCGAAGTTGTTGTTCTCATAGGGCACTACCGGGTTAATGCAGATAACCAAATCGGCACCGGCATCTATGGCGGCTGAGGCGTGTACGGTTTTGTAGAGGACGCCATCAACAAAATAACGGTCGTGAATTTTAACCGGTAGATAAAGCCCAGGCACGGCGGTTGAGGCCTGTACCGCGACTGAAATCGGGACGTCATCCCAGCCATGCTGGCCAAAAACAACCGAGTTGCCCTTATCCAGATCGGCCGCAACTACCATTAACCGGGAATTCAGTTGCCGGAAATCATTGCTCACACCCTGTTGCTCAAACAGGTTTCGTAAGTATTGCTCAATGGGCTGATTGTTGAAAAAACCGGAAGGCAGCAGCCTTTTCAGTCGGGTAAAGCTTTCCAGTAGGGTTTCATCATCCGGCTGAACAAAATAGTCGCTGACGGCTTCCAGGCTTAGCGCCGGTAAACGAGAAAGGCGCGCCATATACTCCTTCCATGCCGGTTTATAAAACAGGGAGGGATGAATAGGGTGGTCAGCAACCTGTGGCCGCAACAAATTTTTTGCAATGTCATTGATGGCAAAGTTGTTGGCCAGTGCTGATGCAATGACAGAACCCGCACTGACGCCAACATACATCGGTAACTGATGCAGTTTTAATGTTGGTAAGGCCTGTTGAATTGCCATAAGGGCTCCAAGTTCATAGAGCCCTCCGAGCGGACCACCACCGGCTAACGCTAGGGCGATCGTTTTTTTATGATTAACCATCACACACCTCCTTCACTAGTGCCTCATGCGGGAAATTCGGTCTCTAAGGAGCGCTGCAGTTCAATGGAGTTTAAGGCGGTAAAGCGTTGGAATAGTGGTGCTCTTTCAAGCTTTACCAACGCTGAGACCCATCGAACTGCGAAGCCAACAGTGACCTTATTTTGCACATGCGCCACTAGGTGGTGGCAGTTTTTATTCAGCTTTTGCTTCCGCTGCTTTTTCTTCGGCTACTGCTTTAGGCGCTGCTGGTTTTTTAGCACGGGTGGCCGGTGCTTTCTTTGCAGTACCATCGACCGCAGCCTGAAGCTTGTCGATTTTCTCGATCAGTTCAGATACATCGTCTTTTGTTGGTACACCGAGTTTATCCAGTACTTTAATGACGCGATCTTCCAGAATTGCTTCCAGCTTATCCCATTGGCCAGAGGCCTGAGTCATTACCGAATCGACAGTGCCATTCACCTGATCAGTGGCTTTGTTGGATACTTTTTCCTGAAACTGTTCGCCTTCTTCCACCAGGCTGGAGAACAGTCGACCGCCTTCCTGACCGGTTTTTACAAAGGCACCTAAACCTGCCATCCACATCTGACGAGCGGTATCTTTCGTTGTCTGTGTTGCAACGGTAAGTTTGTTTTTAGATAGTTTTGACATGATGTTGTCTCCTGTATGAGAGCCGCTTGACCGGGCTACATCTTTAATCTATTCCTGATTATTAGAGTAAACACACTAATCCGGCTTTATTAGGGAAATCAGGATGACTCAGATCAATTTTGAAGATATCAAGCCTCTATTCACCCCACTGACGATGGAATCCATGAAAGAGCAATGGGGCCGTCTGCACGCCGGAGACTGTGAAGCGCGGCCAAAAGATGAAGATCTGCTGGCGGCCTGGCTGCTGTTTCACAATGGTGAATATCTGCAGAGTGCAGAAAAAGCCAAAGTTCTGCCTGGTGGCGCCAGCCTTTACCTGAAAGCCAGCGCAACCTATGCCTATTACCTGGAAGCGGATGCGGAAAAGAAGACAGAAAGCCTGAAAGCCTGTGCACAACAGGCAGAAACAGCGCTGCGCGAGGAGCAGGAGAGCAGGGCTAACCTGTATTACCAGCTGGCCTATGCATTAGGGCGATACGGACAATTTATTTCAATTACCAAGGCATTGGCAGAAGGGTTAGCCGGTAAGGTTCAGCATGCGATTAAAGAGTGCCTGCAGCTGGAGCCCGATCATGCCGATGCCCATACCTCGCTGGGTACCTATCAGGCAGAGATCATCGGTAAGCTTGGAAAAATGGCCGCAAAATTGACCTATTCGTCCTCTGCCGATGACGCGCTCGGGCATTACCAGAAAGCCATCGAGCTGGCACCTTATTCGGTGAGCGCCATAACTGAATTTGCTGACGGCCTGCTAAAAATGTTTGGCAAAAAACGCTTAAAGGATGCGGTCAACCTGTATCAGCGGGCCACCGAAAACACGCCGATAGATGCACTCGAAGCGATGGATTATTACCTGGCGCGCAAAGAGCTGGATGAAGCCTGAGCAAACCACTGGCCGGAGAGTTGCCGTTCTTTGCTGATAACCGGCTGCAGAAAATCCTGTGGGTTTTTCAGCCGTTTAAATGCCCTGAAACCGGTAATGACGAAGTGGTGTATCTCCCCGTAACCCGCCAGTTTTGCCGGTTTTTCAGCCCAATTTAGCAATGCGGTAATCATGGGGATGTGAATGATGGCGGCCAGGTCATTACCGATACTTTCAATTAAATCCAGCTGCTGCTGCCTTTGCGGCCTGTTGTCGCATTGGGCATAAGCCTGTACCCATTGCTGCAGCGTTAAATGTTCTATTGAAATACCGGCGGGCAGGTGGGTGAGCAGTTGCGCATCCAGCTGCAGGCTGACCCGCTGCAACAGAGCGGCGTTTTCGACAATCCGTAAAATTTGCGCGGGCATCGTCCGGCACATGAGTGGCAGTGCTTTTATCAACTCATTATTGCGTTGCATGAAGTGCTCGGTACCGTACAGCTCCTCAGAAAAAAAGCGCATCGCCGGCTGAAATTTAGGTTGCTGATAGAGCTCACGATGGGTGTCAAACAGGCGCTCAGACTGCCAGCGTTGCAGTTGCCTGAACGTTGGCGTGATCCTGATGTTCTGAATATCGGAAAGGTGATTGTGGATCGCCTTTTCGAACTGTTTACTCGTTTTTCTCATGTAGATTGTGCTCAAAGCAATGTAATTGATGCCATATTGTCATTGTCAAATTGACTCTTATTTTGTCTGGTACTAGCTTTTAATCAATATAAATAAAACTGATTAAATAAGGATAGTTATATGCAGGTGTTTATTACTGGCGGTACCGGCTTTATCGGCCGCCGCCTTGTTGCACGTTTATTAGAGTCTCGCCCTGAAATTCACACCCTCTATATCCTGGTTCGGCCAGCTTCGCTGCAAAAAGCCGATAAGGTTCTGCAAAAAACGGTAACCAATGAACACCTGCGCGACAAGGTTAAGTTTATCCAGGGTGATTTAAGTGAACCGGCACTGGGTGTCAGTGAAGAAGCAAAAGCACAAATGGCCGGTAGTGTTGATCACTTTTTTCACCTTGGAGCGATATACGATTTAAAAGCGGACCGAGATTCGCAGTACGCAGTGAACGTACAGGGAAGCCAATACGCGGTTGAATTTGCACGTGAGATTGGGGTGAAAACCTTTCATTTGATGAGCTCGATTGCAGCGGCAGGTTTTTACCCGGGTGTGTTCCGCGAAGATATGTTTACCGAAGCAACCGGTTTGGACCATCCATATTTTTCAACCAAGCATGAATCCGAGCGTATTGTTCGTGATCAAACAGATTTTGCCTATCGGATTTACCGCCCAAGCTTTGTTGTGGGTGATTCTAAAACCGGCGAGATGGATAAGGTCGATGGCCCGTACTACCTGTTCAATATGCTGAAAAGTATTCGTCAGGCGCTTCCTCCCTGGTTTCCTTTGCTGGGGCTTGAGGGCGGCTATTTTAACCTGGTACCCGTCGATTTCGTTGTGAATGCAATAAGCCAGCTGGCCTTTGAGCCGGATCAGGACGGCCAAGCCTTCCACCTGACCGATAAAAAGCACTGGCGCTTTGGTCAGCTGTTAAATCTGTTTGCGCGTTCTGCTCATTCCCCGGAGTTTGATGTAAGGATCAACGCCCGCCTGGTCGAGCTGGTCCCCATTATGCTGCGGAAGAACTTAACCGCGATTCCAGGGGTTAAGGAGATTGTGGATGACCTGCTTGAAAGTATGGGCATTCCCAAAGACCTGTTCCGGTTCATCAACTGGCCAACCCAGTACGATAACCGCAAGGCTGAGCAACTGCTGGAAAAGGCCGGCATCTTCGTTCCGGATCTGGAAACCTACGCGCCCGCCTTATGGGATTATTGGGAACGTAATCTGGATGCAGCACTGTTTACCGAAAAAACGCTGGAAGACCGACTGAACCACAAGGTTGTTCTTATCACTGGTGGTTCATCCGGAATTGGTAAAGCCACGGCAAAGCGGCTTTCACAGGTCGGTGCCGTGGTGATTATCTGCGCGCGGGATCCGGAAAAACTGCAGGCCGCTCATGCAGAAATTGAAAAAGCCGGTGGCCGGGTATACAGCTACGTGGCCGATATTACCCAGCAACAGGATGTCGATAACCTGTTCTCTTCCATCAAGGCGCAATTGGGAGGCGTTGATTACTTGATTAATAATGCCGGTCACTCGATCAGAAGACCGGTTACCGAGTCTTTGGAGCGTCTGCATGATTTCGAACGGACTATTCAGCTGAATTATCTTGCCGCGGTCTCTATGGTGTTGAAAAGCATTCCGCTTATGGAAGAGCGGGGTGGCGGACACGTCATAAATATCTCTTCGATCGGTGTGCTCAGTAATGCACCTAGGTTTTCTGCCTATGTTGGCTCGAAAGCTGCGCTTGAGGCGTTTTCCCGTTGTGCCGCTGCAGAACTGGCCGATCATAAGGTCCACTTCACCAATATAAATATGCCGCTGGTGCGTACGCCGATGATTGCACCCACCGCGCTGTATAACAATGTGCCCGCCCTGACGCCGGAAGAGGCCGCAGAACTGGTGGTCGAGGCGGTGCTGAAGCGCAGTGAGCGGGTTTCGACCCGGCTTGGTAAGTTTGCAGAGGTTGTGCATGCGCTGTCACCTAAAACTCAGCGGCAGATTATGAATACCGCTTTCCGCCTGTTTAAAGAGGCAGATAAAGGTAAAAAGCAGGATGGTTCCGGCGAAAAAGCCAAAGCGCCGCAACCTTCACCGGCTCAGCTCATGTTTGCATCGCTAATGAAAGGTGTTCACTGGTAAGCAATGATGACCGTTCGCTCCCTGATCAGAATCTGGCATCTGGCAGAGTTTTCCCTGCTGTATCTTGTCAGTCTTTTAACCGTGGCGGGTTTTGTCTCGGGGGTGTTTTTGGCATTGGGGGGTATGCTGGCCATTCGCTTTGTGGTTATTACCAGCGTTTGCCTTTATGTTGCCTTTACGCAAAAAGACTACCGGATGACGCTGCGGGCATTAGTCGTTTACTGCTGGACCGAGTTCTATAGTTTTACACTGCTGTATGCCTGGTATCAGCTGAAGGCGCACCCGGGGAATTCAGATCGTCATAAGGTTGCAGGGCAGCATGTCATTCTGCTGCATGGCTTTATGTGCAATAACGGCTTCTGGCACTTCTTTGAAAAGCAGTTGGCCGCAAACGGCATTTCCTTCAGTTACGTTGAGTTTGAACATCCTTTTGGTTCGATCGACGATTATGCAGCACAGATTGCTGACGAAGTGGCGCGAGTAAGGGCGCTTAATAAAGAGGTGGAATTGGTTTTGGTCTCTTTCAGTATGGGCGGCCTTGCGGCGAGAGCCTATCTGGCGGATAGCGGCGAAGAGGCGATTCGGCATTATTCAGTGAATACGCCTTATCAGGGTACACAGCTTGCCAGGCTTTATCACCTTATGACGCATTCTGAAAATGCAGCACAAATGTCACCCGGCAGCCAATGGTTAAAAGACCTGAACGCACGAGACGATGGCAGCAAAACCGTAACTTTCTATCTGCACTCTACGCACGATACCATCGTCATACCGCCGTCGTTATCATTGATAGACCGCCCAGGCCTGGCAATCAATGCGCGTGGGCACATGAGTGCAACCCTGAACACTACCGCGCATGAGCTGTTGTGCAATCAAATAAAAGCCGGTGATCTGTAGCTATGAAGCTAGTGGGCCGTGCGAACAGTTACCGAACTTTACGCACAGCCCACTAGGCGCTCGGCCATTGCACTGTCATTAGCGTTTCCAGCAACAGAGATTCAAATTCTTCGGTGAAAAAGTCGATCAGCTTTTCCGGGTTGGGGATGATTTGTTTATCTGTCATCAAACCAAACTGAACATGGTTGTTGTAGGTAAGAATGCTTACGCCAATGCCGATACTGCCAGATTGCGGCACCCAAAACATGATCTGATCAATCTCGTTGCCTGAAAGGTGCAGCGGGAATTGCGGCCCCGGAACATTGGTCATTACCATGGAGCCTTTACTACTGAAAAGCTGAATCAGTTCCTTTTCAATGATTTCAGGCAGATAGCCTGCAAGCTGCAGTAGCTGGAAGGTTAGCCAGGCCTGTTTACTGTCTTTCAGGGCGTTCATCCGCTTATGCAACAGCCTGGAGCGTTCAATCGGGTCTTCGGTTCCCAAAGGCAGCGATAAGAATACAAGGCCGAAGTAATTCCCCAGTTCCCTGGCATTTACATGCTGACGCAAATCCACTGGGATTACCGCCTTCATCTCGGACCAGGCGGAGAGTTGATCAATCGATTTCAGATAGCGTCGGAATGCGCCGGAAACTGAATTGAGCAGAACATCATTGACTTTGGCATGCTGAAATTTTGCAATGGTTTTAACTTCGTCGAGGTTTAACGGCTTGGTCCACACCAGTTGTTTTTTGCCGCACAAGCCCGGTTTTTTGAAGGCGTTTTCTTCGCCCGGGCTGAGCCCCAGTTTCAGCAGCTCGGTCGTGAGTTCATCGACAAGGCCGAGAGCTTCCAGCCATTTGCCATTGCCGGGCATGTAGTTTTGCAGTTTGGAAAACAGCGCTACGGTTCTGTTTTTACGAGGCTTCTTTTGTTTGCTTGTCTGTTGTTTTTCATAGTATTCAATTAATTCACGCTCATCCATCAGCTTCAGCAATACCTTCATCAGTGCCATGCCGTCGGCATAGGCATGATGGATACGAACCACAAGCGCGCCACCCGATTTACAGTGGGGGACGAGCAATACGCGCCATAATGGGCGGTTGTGATCCAGAGGTTGATTGATGAAATCGGTCGCCTGTGCCTGCAGTGCCTGGTCATCCTTCAGGCGTTGATGACAAATCGAAAAATGGTAACTTTCGTCGACCTTCGTTTGTTGCCATTGCGCTCCGTATATCGAAGAACCCGGCTTGGAGCGAAAGATTTTATTAGAAAGTAGCTGGCTGGTGATTTGTTGGATGCAGTCTTCAGTGTTGAGCGGTTGTTTAAAACTGATCACCGCGTTAATGACCATTGGGTTGACCGGTGTATCCATTCTTAGCCAGGCGTGATCAACGCTGGCCATCGGGCAGGCGGCTTGCTCGGTATCGCTCGTAAAAACGCTGTCCATTTTTAGAAGGTCCTGTATGCGTTGCACTTAAAATACAGGTTAGCAGGTCAAAATGAAATGGTTGTCTGAGGTTTGAAAATATCGTGCACTGGTAGAAAGGGTAGGTGGCAGGCATCGCCGCCCGGCGAATTAGGGGGCGACGCTCGAGCTCAACACGAAATGCTCGGTTTTGCAGGTGTGAAAATAGTGTTTAAGGGCGCTTTCAACGGTTTTGAAGGCCAGTTCATCCCACGGAATTTGCTGTTCATCAAACAGTTCGATCTCATTGGTTTCAGGCGTGGTTGAATAGCTGTAATCGGCCATTTTCACGGTATAGAAGATATGCACCTGATCCCAGGCAGGCAGGCTGATCACGGCTAACAGCTCGCCGGTTTCGGCATGAATTTCTGCTTCTTCCCAGGTTTCCCGCAGCGCACCCTGAAGGGTTGTTTCACCGTTCTCCATGAAGCCGCCGGGCAGTGTCCAGAGGTCTTTCTGTGGCTCGATATTTCGACGGCACAATACAATACGGCCATCGGGTGCGATGGGCAGTGTACAGGTGATGGGCCTCGGGTTCTGATAATGGATGGTGTTACAGTTCTCGCAAACGTGGCGAGGGCGGTGATCATCTTCTGGTATTTTAATGGTGACCTTGTGGCCACATACACTGCAGTAGTTCATCTCTGGCTTACATTAGAATTAGACGTTCAGAGTATCAACATTCCTGATTCGATAAAAGTGATCGATTTAATCTCATCAGTTCAGTCTAAATGTGCCATGATTAGCGCATGACAAACGCAATTGAATTTCGCCAAAAGCTGATAACTTCGCTAGATCAGCACCGGCCACGAATTGTTCCGCAAGCCTCTAGCTACGCTGCCGTTCTGGTACCTATGCTGTTGGGTGACGAGCCCGAGGTTCTGCTGACCGTGCGCGCTGCCCATTTAAAAAGCCACCCCGGGGAGGTATCCTTTCCTGGGGGTATGAGCGAGCAGGTGGATGCAAGCCGGCTGCATACAGCTCTGCGCGAAACCCATGAAGAGGTGGGTATTGCACCGCACCTTTTTAAATCGGTCGGCCAGCTTTCAACGGTTGTCTCCCGTGCTGGCTTTCAGGTGTTTCCTATTGTGGGTGTTGCTGATGAGCCGGTAAACACAACCGCAAATGATGATGAGATTGCCGAAATATTCACGGTGCCCTGGCAGTTCTTTGCGCAAGAGGCTCCAGAGCTTAAAAAGGTTACCCGCGGGTCGATGGAGCTCTACATTCCACACTTTTACTATCAGGATAAGCACATTTGGGGGTTAACCGCGATGGTATTGCTTGAATTGATAAACCTGGTGGAAGGAACGCAATGGCCAGTGCCGGATTTTTCAAAACTGCTTTAGTGCTAACAGGTCATGATGGCTATAGGCGCAAAAATAGCGATGTGATAGTATTTTCTGCCGAAAAGTATGGCCATTACAGGGAAGGGTTGTCTTATCGTTACCTTATCAAATAACCGAATGCTGGTGTTGTTAGCATCATTAGAGCGTAACCTTTTTGAAGAAAGAAAGATCGTTTCTGAAGCCATCCTCGGGCAGGGTGGTATTCCTAATGGCTTGGCTTACCCGTCCGTTCCGGAAAACTATATCCATAAACTGAACCTTCAGTGCCTTGATGATGCCAACTACGTGTTTCTGCTGGTGGGCAGTGAATATGGCGCCCTGAGTGAACGTGGTGTCAGTTACCTGCACGCTGTTTATGCAGCTGCGCAGGCTAAGCGTAAGCCTATCGTCAGCCTGGTTTACCGTGGCGATGAAAAACCATCGTTTGATCTGTTCGATCAGAAGCGTTTAACGGGTTTTATCGATCTGCTTAAATCAAAGCAGGTGTATTACTGGAACGATGAAGTGAGCCTCCGAGATGCCGCCGAGCGCGCCCTGGAAGAGGTTTTTGAAACTCACCCTTCTGGTGGTTGGGTTAAAGCGGGCAGTGAGGTCGCTCAAAGCGATACCAGCGTGATTGATAAGCTCAAAGAGCAAATCAATCTGTTATCCCGCAAGCTGGCGTCACAAAAAAGCAGCCCGGCTCAGATTGATGCTGCCGAGGTATTCAAAGACTGCGAAGCCCTGATGCTGAAGTATCAATGTAATGCCTTCCGTGAAGGGCGGTTGCGCCAGCTGGATGATTCTATTCAGATAGAATTTAAGCAGCTGTTCGAATATATCGGGGTTTCTTTGCTGTCACCTTCGGCGGAATCGAAGGTCAAAGTGGCGATCACCTCGCCGTTGATGGCGGCTGTGCTGACCAAAGCAAAATTCGCCTGGCCCGGCTGTCATGCGGTTTCAGATATCCGCATTGATCCAGCTTCGTTCGACCGAATAAAGCTTAAACTCAAAAAATTGAATTTGATTCAGTTTGATAAAGAAGGCCGCTGGCAACTAACGCCGAAAGGTGAGCAGCTGGTTTTGGCCATGTAACTTCCGGCCTTGGCACCCGGAACTCTGTTAAATCTTGTCACCGGAAAACGAAACGGAAAGCGCCCTTAACCCCAGTTGCGTCGCGCTGCTGGGGCTCATATTTGAATAGACCAAACGCCCGCGCTTGGCTTTTACATGCTCGTGTAATTGCTTGAACGCAGGTGTCACCCGCAGCTGAGAAAGCTTGCCCGCGTAGCTGATGTTAACCAGATGGTTGCCAAGGCTGGTGCGGGTCAGGTAGTCGTAGACAAACTCCAGAAAACTGTTCTCCAGATTGGTTCCGCGAATATTGGTCATATAGCGGAAGCCGTTTTGATCGATCTTAAAGATGGGTTGAGAATGCATCAGTTGCTGTTTCTTCAGGTTCAGCCAGCTCTGGTTGAAGGGTGGCACTGAAAGGTGATGTTGGGCGTCGTTAATCTGTCCGGGGAAGATATAAGTTTCGACCGTGCGTTTAAAGTCATCCAGCGGAGCCTTAATCTGGTCCGCTGAGCGGGCCTTTTCATTGAGTAGCCGGAGTGCTTCGTATAACACCAGTCCATAGCCTGCATAGGCCTGTTCACTTTCAATGATCCGTACCTTAAACGGGGTGTTTACCAATGCCTGGCTGCGCAGGCTCTGTAACCTTGGTTGTAGATCGAACAACGCTTCACGGATGTTTTTTAGCGTGCTGGAAAGCTTCATGTGAGGCGCAATAAAAATCAGGTGATCGCAGGTATACAGCAGTTTGTCTTCCAGCAGAGTCTTTAATTCTTCAAAACCGGCTGAGTTGAACGAGGCTTCATTGATTTCAGTGTTGGGCCGCTCGTTGTAAAAGCTGAGCGTATCGTTTACCAGGCGAGCATCAGGAAAGGCTTCAGTCTTCAGATTCAGCATGGTCGGCAATATGGTGACGTTGTGACGGCTCAGAATTGAGGTCGGGATGTCACAGGTTGCATCAACTAATATGCCTACTTTCATGTGCGGGCCTTTTAACTAGGTAATCGGAGTTTAGCTGTAACCTTTTGTTAATTTAAGGGGGCTGGCGCTTTAAATGGCAGAAAATAACCGCTAATCGGTCGTTTTATCCCGATATTCGCACAAATCTTCAATGATGCAACTGCCGCATTTGGGTTTGCGGGCAACGCAGGTATAGCGCCCATGCAGAATCAGCCAGTGGTGGGCATCCAGTAAAAACTCTTTGGGCACCAGACGTACCAGGCGCTTTTCCACCTCTACAACGTTTTTTCCCGGGGCAATCCTGGTGCGGTTACTGACGCGGAATATGTGGGTGTCTACCGCCATTGTCGGCTGGCCAAAGGCGGTGTTCAGTACTACATTCGCGGTTTTCCGGCCAACGCCGGGCAGGGCTTCGAGTGCTTCGCGTGTTTGAGGCACCTCCGAATTATGCTGCTCAATCAGCTGTTTGCAGAGTTTATGTACGTTTTCGGCTTTGGCATTGAATAAGCCGATGGTTTTGATGTATTCCTTCAGGCCATCAACACCAAGTGCATAGATGGCTTCCGGAGTATTGGCAACGGGGAATAGCTTATCGGTGGCTTTATTGACGCCTTTATCCGTTGCCTGGGCAGAGAGCACAACCGCAACCAGCAGCTCAAAAGGGTTGCTGTAATTCAGCTCTGTTTCCGGTTTCGGGTTTTCATTTCGGAAACGGGTGAAAATTTCGGTGCGGATCTCTTTATTCATGGAGTTTTCTCAACGGTAAGGGCAGCAGCTCAACCCACGTTGCCGGTCACACGTACCCTTCTGGAGACAGCCGGCTCGTCGGTTTTCATGGCCGCTTTCTTTTTAGCGTTGCGATCATCAATAAAGTTTTTCGCAGCAATCAGGAAGCCCAGGCCGACAAATGCGCCCGGCGGCAGCACGGCAAACAGGAAGTTAGGGTAGTTTTTAAATACTTCGATTTCCCAGCTACGCGCCATATCACCGAAGATCAGGTGCATGTTGGTAAAGAGGGTGCCCTGACCAATCACTTCCCGAATAGCGCCCAGCAATACCAGAACAACCAGGAAGCCGGCAGACATGGCCAGGCCATCGATAATCGAAGGTATCAGCGGGTTTTTACGGGCAAAGGCATCCGCGCGGCCCAAAATAGTACAGTTGGTAACGATCAGCGGAATAAAGATGCCCAAAACCTGATAGAGCTCGTAGGTATAGGCCTGCATCAGCAGTTCAGCGCAGGTGGTGAAAGAGGCAATAATCATTACGAAGGCGGGCAGGCGGATAGCCTCGGAAACATAATTCCGGATCAGCGAAACCGCAACGTTAGAGCCCACCAGAACGACCATGGTTGCCAGGCCAAGGCCCAACGCGTTGACCACCGTACCGGTAACCGCCAGCATTGGGCATAAGCCCAGTATCTGCACCAGTGCGGCGTTGTTACTCCACAAGCCGTTTTTGATGAGTGTTGAAGCCTGAGTACTCATGAGTTAGCTCCCTGATTTTGCGCTGCATTGAGCAGAATGGTTTGGTTCAGCTGGTAAAATTCCAATGCCTGTTTTACCGCTTTGACGATGGCTCTTGGGGTAATGGTCGCGCCGGTCATCTGATCAAAATCGCCGCCGTCTTTTTTAACCTGCCATTGGCCGGCTTCAGGGTTAGCGAGTGATTTCCCGTTAAAGCCCAGAATCCAGTTCGATTTTGTAATTTCTACCTGGTCACCCAACCCGGGTGTTTCTTTATGCTTGGTTACCCGGGCGCCAATGACCTCTCCGTTGGTATTGATACCAACGATTAAGCGAATGCTCTCGGTATAGCCCTCTGGTGCGTTGACCGGCAGAATAATTGCTTCCACCTCACCTGCCGGGTTTTCGGCGATAAAGAACGGTTCGCTGGCATCTACGGCCAGTAGCTCCAATTGTTGCACTTCAACCGAACTCAGCGGTCGCGCGCCTTCCAGCAGTTGTTCTGCTTCAAAACCTTCGGGTAGTAACGAGAGCAACTGCCGGGCTTCAAAGTTCTTTTCGTTTTCCGATATTTGCAGGGCGGTTAGGGATTGGGTAATCGCAATAATGCCGGCCGTGAAGAAGGCAAAGATCGCCAAACCGATCGCCGATTTTCTAATCGCTTCGCCCAGTGTGATTTGCGCAGTATCAGTCATCGCTCTTATACCCCTTTACTGCATTGGTGTGGCCATAAACCCGTGGCCGGGTGTAATGATCAATCAGTGGTGCAGCGAAGTTCATTAGCAGTACGGCAAAGGCGGTGGCATCCGGGTAGTTGCCCCAGGTTCGGATCAGGTAGATCAGCAGGCCAATGCCCGCGCCATAATAGAGTTTACCCTTGTTACTGGTGGCGGCAGATACCGGATCGGTGGCAATAAAGAACGCCGCCAGCATGGTAGAGCCGGAAAGCAGGTGTATTAAGACGGGCACCTTGGCATCGGCATCATGGCTGAACAGCAGAGCCATAACGGCCAGCGTAGCCAACAGTGAAACCGGAATATGCCAGGTAATAATGCGGCGCCAAAGCATGACCAGGCCGCCAATCAGAAACGCAATATTCACCTGAGCCCACCCGATTGGCCATTGGCCGTTGAACAGGGGGGCAACCAGTAAATCGGCAGACGTCAGCCGGGCAATATTCTGTTTGTAGCTATCGAGTGGCGTGGCCCCGGTTATACCATCAATACCGGAAGCACTCAGGTTGAAGATGATCTGCAGGCTTTCCAGCAGGCTACTGGGTTGATCAACATTGGCCCAGCGAGTGGTCATAAATACCGGCAGCGAGACCAGCAGTAAGGCGTAAGCCACCATCGCCGGGTTGAAGGGGTTCTGGCCAAGGCCACCAAACAGTTGCTTGCCAAAGATTACGGCGATTGCAGCGCCGGTTACCGTCAGCCACCAGGGGGCCAGTGGTGGCAGTGCGCAGGCCAGCAGGGCTGCGGTCACCAGCGCGGAGCTGTCTTTCAGGAAGAACAGAACCGGCCGCTTGCGGGTTTTCAGGATGGCGGCTTCTACCGCAAGGGCAGTGGCCGACGCCAGTATCAGGTTGACCAGATAGCCCCAGCTGAAGAAATAAACCAGGCATGCGAAACCCGGAATCATCGTCAACAAGAGTGTCACCATGACCTTGCCGACTGAGTTACTACCTGTAATGTGCGGAGATGTTTTAGACAGCATTAGTTTGATTGTTCCTGTGCCTGCTGTAGCGCGAGCTCAGCGCTCTTTGTTTTTTCTTCCAGTTTGCCTGCCGCTTTGCGCAGGGCATTAACCATTTCTGAGCCTTCCTTTTCAGCCTCGGCCAGTCGCTCCAGCGCCTTGGCTTGCTTGGTTTTGGCTTTTTCGACATCCGCTTTCAGTTCGTCAATGCTCTTGCTGGCTGCACTGGCTTGTTTTTCCTGCTTTTTAGCGGCTGCGCGGGCCAGGGCTGCTTTTATTGGGTCTTCAGCATCGGTTGCCGGGGCCGCACCTTCCGGTTGAGCCTCTTTCTTGGCTGCCAGCGCTTTTGCTGCGGCTTCCGCGCGGGCTTTTCGGCGCTCTTCTTTCTCGATCTTTTCGCGTTCCTGCCGTGCCTGACGGTTTTCAAAACGAATGCGGGCTTGCTCTGCTTTTCGGTTATCCTGTTCTTCCTGGCGAATTTCGCCCTTGGCATAACGGAAATATTGCACCAGAGGAATGTTGCTTGGGCAAACGAACGAGCAGGCACCACACTCAATGCAATCCGGCAGGCTGTGCAATGCCGCGTTATCCAGCTGGCGGTTGCGCGACGCCCAAAGCATTTGCTGCGGCAGCAGGTTAACCGGACACACCTGTTCGCACATGCCACAGCGGATGCAGGGGTTGTCGAACATAGGAACAGGCAGCTCTTTCTTTGTTGGCGCCAGAATGCAGTTGGTTGCTTTAACAATCGGTGCCGCAATATCCGGGATGGCGAAGCCCATCATAGGGCCGCCCATAATAACGCGCTCGGCCTTCTTCAGGTGTGCTTCAGCCTGATTAAGCAGCGTTTCAATGCTGGTGCCGATCAGTACTTCATAGTTACCGGGTTTATTGACTGCCTTGCCGGTTACCGTGGTTATACGGCTGATCAGCGGCTCATCGTGAACAACAGTGCGGTAGATTTGGCGCAGGGTGCCCACGTTTTGGCACAGTACACCCACATCGCTTGGTAAGCGTTTAGCCGGTACTTCCAAACCTGTGGTCAGTTGAATCAGTTGTTTCTCGCCACCGGAAGGGTACTTGGTCGGCACAACCGTTAAGGTAACGGGTAAGTTCAGTTCTTTCGCCGCTTCGCGGAAGGCCTGGGCCGCCTCTGGCTTGTTGTCTTCTATGCCTATGATGATGGTTTCCGCGCTGCACAGCATTTGGCTGATTTGCGCGCCCATGAGGATCTCTTTGGCGTAATAGCGGATCAGTACATCGTCGGCCGTAATATAGGGTTCGCACTCGGCTGCATTGACCAGCAGTGTATGCACGGCGGCGTGTTTGTTGCGGTATTTAATGTCGGTCGGGAAGCCTGCGCCCCCCAGCCCGGTAATGCCACCATTGTGAATGCGTTCCAGAATTTCTTCGGCGGAATGCTGTTGCCAGTCTTTCCATGGAGTTTGCTTGCGCCAGGCGTCCAAACCATCGCTTTCAATGCAGATAGCCATCGCATCTAAGCCGGATTCGTGCGCAAAGGGGTGTGGCTTAATGGCGGTAATACGGCCGGAAGTGGGCGCATGAACGCTGGCAGAAATGCCTGTTTGCGCCTGTGCAATCAGTTCACCTTTACAGACGGTATCGCCAACCTTAACGATTGGTAACGCCTCTGCACCAATATGCATGGTCAGTGGCAACCACAGCTCTGAAGGCACCGGCAGGGTTTCGATCGGCGTAGCGTTGGATTGCGATTTGTTCTCGGCAGGGTGAATGCCGCCGGGAATCGACCAAACTTTGCCGGTTGTAATCAGGTTTGCCTGCTGGTTCATGCAACTGTCTCGCTGTTCGGAATCAACAAACCACTCTTGTCGGTGGCGATCAGGTTCAGGTAGCTGTTCGGCTTATCTTTGTGCCAGGTTTTAATGTCTGTCTGCACCGGAACCATATCAATACAGTCAACCGGGCAAGGCTCTACGCAGAGATCACAGCCGGTGCATTCAGATTCAATCACGGTATGCATTTGCTTGGCGGCACCCAGAATGGCATCAACAGGGCAGGCCTGAATGCATTTAGTACAGCCGATGCACTCGGCTTCTCTGATCACCGCTACCTGTTTAACCGGGTCGGCTTCGTGTTCGGCATCGAGTGGCTGTGGTTCTGCATCAAGCAGATCAGCAATGGCCAGCATGGTGGCTTCACCACCCGGCGCACATTTATTAATTTCTTCACCATTGGCGACCGCTTCGGCATAAGGGCGGCAACCGGGGTGGCCACATTGACCGCATTGCGATTGCGGCAACAGGTTATCAATCTCTTCGACAATGGGGTTGCCTTCCGGCTTAAAGCGGATAGAGGCAAAGCCCAGTAGAGCACCAAAAATAGCTGCCAATACCAGCAGCGTAATAACAGACAGAAGCATGTGTTACCCCGCAACCAGACCGGAAAAGCCCATGAAGGCCAGCGACATAATGCCGGCAGAGATCAAGCCGATAGCCGCACCCTGAAACGGTTTGGGAACGTCGGCAAGATTGATGCGTTCACGCATGGCGGCAAACAGAATCAGCACCAGCGAGAAGCCGGCAGCAGCGCCAAAACCATACAGGAAGCTTTCCATCAGCGTGTTCTGGCGGCTGATGTTGAGTAGTGCAACGCCCAATACAGCACAGTTGGTGGTAATGAGCGGCAGGAAAATACCCAGTACGCGATAAAGCAGCGGGCTGGTTTTGCGTACCATCATTTCGGTGAACTGCACCATAAAGGCGATCACCAGAATAAAGCTGATGGTTTTTAAATAGGTTAGTCCTAACGGCAGGAGCAGGAATGTATAAACCACATAACTGGCAACAGAAGACAGCGTTAACACAAAGGTGGTTGCAGCAGACATACCAATCGCCGTTTCAAGCTTATTGGAAACGCCCATAAAGGGGCATAGCCCTAAAAACTGAACCAGCACAAAGTTGTTAACTAACACCGTGCCTATTAATAGAAGAATGTATTCACTCATCGAAAGAAACAGTACTCCAAAATTGTGACGCTATTATCGGGAGTTTGGATATGCCTCACAAGAAGGTTTGCTGGGTATTTTTATAACTATTTGGAATGTCGATGTAATTTTTAACTCGAACTGACCAAAAATCTACTTTTATAGACCGCAATGAAAAAAGCGGCTCCTTAGGAACCGCTCAGTTTTCATATCAGATAGAGTGGTTTAGCTGATTTTAGTTCCCGGCGGAATGTCGCCATTGCCTTCCATAATCCAAAGGTCTTTGCCTTCACCGGCGGCCAGCACCATGCCTTCCGACATGCCAAAGCGCATCTTGCGCGGTGCCAGGTTATAAACCAGAACCAGGTTTTTACCCATCAAATCTTCCGGTTGGTAGTGGCTTTTAATACCAGAGAACACCTGACGGGTTTCGCCATTGCCCACATCCAATTGCAGTTGCAGCAGTTTATCGGCACCTTCAACGTGGTCGGCTGAAATCACTTTCGCGATACGCAGATCGACCTTGGTGAAATCATTGAACTCAATGTGCTCGGCACTTTGGTTGGCCTGAGCAGACTTTTTGTTTTCTTTCGAAACGGTCTTCTCTGGCGCTTTTTTGCCGCTTTCGCGAGCTGCGTCTTCTTTGCTTTCTTCCAGTAGAGCTTCTATTTGCTTCATTTCGATGCGGGTCATCAACGGTTTAAACTTGTTGATGCTGTGCCCGGTCAGGGTGTTGTCGACATCGGTGAAGTTCAGGCTTTCAACATTGAGGAATGCGCGGGCTTTATCGCTCAGCGCTGGAAGAATAGGGCCAAGGTAAATGGTCAGGGCCCGGAACAGATGGATGCCCATTGAACAGATATCCAGTACTTCCTGTTCTTTGCCTTCCTCTTTTGCCAGCGACCACGGGGCTTTAGCCTGAATGTACTCGTTGGCTTTATCGACCAACGCCATGATTTCACGCACGGCTTTGCTGTATTCGCGCTGCTCATAAAAGCCGGTGATTGTGTCTTTCGCAGCCAAAACCTGATTCAGAAGCTCTGGTTCAGCAATGTTGTCGGAAAGCTGACCGCCAGCCTTCTTAACAAAGCCGGCGCAGCGGCTGGCTATATTAACGAATTTATTGACCAGATCAGTGTTCACACGCTGTACGAAGTCTTCCAGGTTCAGGTCGATATCTTCCACACCCGGGCCCAGTTTGGCAGCGTAGTAATAGCGCAGTGATTCCGGGCTTAAGTGCTTCAGGTAAGTGCTGGCCATAATGAAGGTGCCACGCGACTTCGACATTTTTTCGCCATTCACGGTGATGTAGCCGTGGGCAAAGACACCGTCCGGTGTTTTGAACTCGGCACTGGTCAGCATGGCCGGCCAGAACAGGGCATGGAAGTTGATGATGTCTTTACCAATAAAGTGGTACAGCTCGGCATCGGCATCTTTTGCCCAGTAGTCATCGAATTCCAGGCCTTCAGTGCGGGCACACAGGTTTTGGAAGCTGGCCATATAGCCGATGGGGGCATCCAGCCAAACGTAAAAGTATTTACCTGGCGCACCGGGGATTTCAAAGCCGAAGTAAGGGGCATCGCGCGAGATATCCCAGGCTTGCAGGCCGGAATCGAGCCATTCTGCCAGTTTGTTGGCAACGCTGGTTTGCAGGGTGCCGGATCGGGTCCACTCCTGCAGCATGGTCTGGAACTGGGGTAAATCAAAGAAGTAGTGTTCAGACTCTTTCTCAACGGGTGTTGCTCCGGTGTAGGCCGATTTAGGGTTGATCAGCTCGTTAGCTTCGTAAGTTGCCGAACAGACTTCGCAAGCGTCACCGTACTGATCTTCTGCCTTACACTTAGGGCAGGTGCCTTTAACAAAGCGGTCGGCCAGAAAGATCTCTTTTTCCGGGTCGTACAGCTGACGAATCGTTTTAACCTTAATGTGGCCATTGGCCTTCAGCCGGTTGTAAATTAGCTCGGAAAGCTCGCGGTTTTCATCAGAATGCGTGCTGTAGTAGTTATCGTGAGCAATCAGAAAGCCTTCAGACGCGGCTTTGTGGTCGGCATTCATTTTGCCAATCCACTCTTCAGCGGTGAAGCCTTCTTTTTCTGCGCGCAGCATAACAGCGGTGCCGTGGGTGTCGTCGGCGCAAACATACATACACTGATGGCCCATGCTTTTCTGGAAGCGAACCCAAATATCGGTTTGGATCTGTTCCATCATATGCCCGAGGTGCAGTTGACCGTTGGCATATGGGAGGGCGCTGGTGACGAGTATCTTGCGTTGAGCTGTCATGCGAGAAATTATTCCTTGTGAATGGGTGGTGTACAAAAGTTAAACGAGCCTGGCAGCCCGAAAACAAGCAGGCCATTCTAACTTAAGCATCTTATGCCGTCATCCCTGCTGACGAGTTGCGTTCAGCGCAAATAGCGGTAACAATTGCCCAGAATTTTACTTACTGAAAGGGAATTAACTGTGATCATTCCAGTTTTGTTAGCCGGTGGTGTGGGTAGTCGTTTGTGGCCGTTATCGCGTGAACTGTACCCAAAGCAATGTATTAATCTGTTTGATGCTGAAAAAAGCCTGATTCAGCAAACCGCCGAGCGTTCGGTATCGACAGGTATGTCGTCCAATCCTATTGTTGTTTGTAACGATGAACACCGTTTTTTGATTGCTCAGCAGATGACTGAGTCTGGCATTAAAGCTGATATTGTACTGGAGCCTGCGGGCCGTAACACAGCGCCAGCCATCGCTCTGGCGGCATTTCAGGCGCTGGAGCGCGATGCCAATGCTATTTTGGTCGTGTTGCCGGCAGATCATGTCATTCGCGATCACGATAAATTCGCTGCAGCCTTAGATTTAGCCGTCGAGCAAGCCAAAAATGGTAAGTTGGTCACCTTTGGTGTGAAGCCAACCTATGCTGAGACGGGTTATGGCTATATTCAGGCAGAAGAGAAGGGCGTTGTTAGCCCCGTTAAAGCTTTTAAAGAAAAGCCGGATGCTGAAACCGCAGAGCAATATGTAGCCGCGGGCAGCTATTACTGGAACTCCGGTATGTTTGTGTTTTCTGCTCAGGCCTACCTGGATGAGCTGAATGCATTCCAGCCGGAAATCTATACCTCCGTGAAAAAGGCGTTCGACGGCCATAAGGTGGATCTCGACTTTATCCGTATCGATTCTGAAGCGTTCGAGGCATCTCCATCCGATTCCATCGACTACGCCATTATGGAAAAAACCACCCGTGCCGTAGTGGTGCCATATGATGGTGACTGGAATGATATCGGTGCCTGGGCCGCACTCTACGACCTGAATGAAAAAGATGAATCAGGCAATGTGTTGTTCGGGGATGTGCTGATTCATGAAGCGAAAGGCAACTTTATCCGCAGTGAAAACCAGTTGATTGCGGCGGTGGGTGTTGAAGACCTGGCGATTGTTTCAACGAAAGATGCTGTCGCCGTAATGCCTCGCAGCCGCGCACAGGATATCAAACACGTGGTGAATCAATTGAAGGCAGCGGGCCGCACAGAGCACGAGGTTCATACTAAGGTGTATCGCCCGTGGGGCTCATACGAAACCATTAACGAAGGTACCCGATACCATGTTAAGAATATTATGGTGAAACCGGGTGAAAAGCTGTCTGTACAGAAGCACCACCACCGTGCCGAGCACTGGATTGTCGTAAAAGGCACCGCCAATGTAACCGTAGGCGATACCGTTCAAATGGTGACTGAAAATCAGTCGATCTATATTCCGCTGGGTGAGGTTCACGCACTGGAAAATCCGGGCAAAATCCCTCTGGAGCTGATTGAAGTTCAAACCGGAGCGTATTTGGGTGAAGACGATATTATTCGCCTAACCGACCGATACGGTCGCAGCTGATAGCCGGTGAAGGTTAGTTAAGAATGGGTTGTCGATTTATCAAGTTAAGGTGAACTATGGAAAATGTTAAAAAAATTATTGCCGTTGCTTCCGGAAAGGGTGGCGTTGGTAAATCGACAACTGCAGTTAACCTGGCGTTAGCATTGAAAGAGCAGGGACATACGGTTGGTTTGTTGGATGCCGATATCTATGGCCCGAGCATCGCGATGATGCTGGGCGTGGCTGATGGCACAAAGCCGGAAGTCGTCGGTGGCAATAGCATGGCACCCATCGTTGCACATGGCCTGCAAACCATGAGTATCGCTTATCTGGTCACCGATAAAACGCCGATGGTTTGGCGTGGTCCAATGGCGGCAGGGGCTCTGCAACAATTGCTAACCCAGACCGTTTGGCAAGATTTAGATTATCTGGTGGTCGATATGCCACCGGGTACCGGTGATATTCAGCTGACATTGGCTCAGAATGTGAGTGTAGACGGCGCTGTTGTTGTAACGACTCCGCAGGATATCGCTTTGTTAGATGCTCAGAAGGGCATTGAAATGTTCCAGAAGGTGAATATACCTGTGCTGGGTGTTGTAGAGAATATGTCCGTGCATATCTGCTCTAACTGCGGCCACAAAGAGCATATTTTCGGTGACTCGGGTGGTGTGCGGTTAGCTGAAGAGTACGGCGTAAAACTGCTTGGTCAGCTACCGCTTAGCTTGCAGGTGCGTACATCTATGGATGCCGGTGAGCCGGAAAGCCTGTTAGCACATGATGATATTGGCGGTTGTTATAAGTCCCTTGCAGAAAACGTGATGCAGGCGTTGGCTAAAGAAGATTCAGAGATCCCGGATATTACGATTTCTTAATTCTTTATGTTAACAATAGGTAAGGTTTGTGTAGTTCTGGGGCGTATCTAATGGAATGATTTTGATCGAGGTTTTGGCTCTTCGTCTTGTGGTTTAGAGTTTGGTCAAGATTAAGATTGGAGGCGCCCTGTTGATAAAGTTCTATAAAAAATTGTCTAAGGCTCAAGTTCGATATAAGCACTTGTACTCGCTAAGTGGGAAGGCACGACGAGGTGAGTTTGTTTTGGCTCATCATGGTATCCAGCGGAGTGGTACGAATTATCTTCTCGCCTGTCTAGATTCATTAAATGTAAATGTTATTAATAGATTTGACCCGGCAAGAAATCACCCATCACACAAGCATTTTCGGTGGTACCAGAATAAAGAAGCTATGCCACCCTATGTGAAAGTAGAATTTGGCAACTCTGTTTGTTCATCAAGCTTATCAGAGCTGAATTCTTTGGCTAAGTTTCCTAAAAACACAAAGCATATTGTGATCAAAAAAGATGTCAATCACGCCGTATGTTCTTTGATGAACTATGGGCTGAGAAAAAACTGGTTTGCGAATAAAAATCAAGCCTTGCTTAATTATCAGATGCTTCTTAATGATTACAGGCATTATTATGAGTTTTGGGAAGGTTTGGCGCGTTCCAGCAATGAGGTTGTGGTTGTTAATTATGAGCAAATTAGTCAAAACTCTAATCGATTGATAAGTTGCCTTAATGAGCTGGGTGCTGATATTCCTTTTTTACGTGAAAACTTGGTTTTTAGTGAGGTTAGGATGTCTCCAAAAACACGCAAGAAGGTTATTTTAATTGATGATTTGGTAGGTTTGGAGTCTGGAACTAGTGCGAATAGTGCAATAGAAATTAAAACTCAGAGCTTTGCTATGTGATCTTGCTTTCCCGTGATTGGGTGTGTTGTTGATATAAAAAATTAGTTTCTCAGCTGTTTAATTTATGGCTCTGCTGTAAAAGTATTCTTCTTTGCTAGATAATGCAATATCTAAGCTAAGTGCATTTTGATTCATGTATGCGAGATTTGTATGTCTTTCAGAAAAATTAAAAGAAACATATCTGCGTATGCAGAGATGATCAGACTGAAAAAACTGCCTATTCAGGGGCTGCATTCTGTTAATGCTGAAGAATTAGATGTTATCGTAAGTTTGACGACAATACCCTCTCGGTTAAATCGGGTAAGTTATACGGTGCTGAGTTTGTTGTCTCAAGCAAAGCCACCGAAAAAAATCTTTCTTTGGCTGCATGAGTCTCTAAAGGAAGCTTTGCCGCAATCTCTTTTAGCGTTAGAGGGGCCAAGGTTCGAAATTGCTTTTACTGAAATGGATAGTTCTCACTGTAAGCTAGTTCCCTCGCTCCTTCGTTTTCCCGATCAAATAATTGTTACTTGTGATGACGATGAAATGTATTCATCCTTCTGGTTAAATGATTTGTGGCAAGCCTATTTAAAAAGCCCTGACGTGATCGCCGCATACCGTATTCGTATTGTAACTAAGGACGATTCCGGGAAAGTTGTGAATTATAAGCGGTGGCGAAGCAAAATCGAACAGGATACCGATTTGCAGCACTCTATACCTTTGGGTTATGCGGGAGTGTTGTATCCAGCAGGTTGCTTAAACAAGCAAGTTGTTGACACTGAGTTGTATATGAAATTATGCCCGAAGGCAGACGACTTGTGGTTTAAAGCTATGGGCTTCCTTAATGGAACCGGTATACAAGTCGTTCAGAGTAAGGGGGGGTATATGAAAAGCCTTCCGGGTACTCAAGAAGTTTCACTAAGGTATGAAAATATTCGTGAAGATCGTAACAGAACTCAGTGGCTGGCCCTATGTGATCGGTTTCCCGAGTTAAGTCGTTTGGGTATTACAGGTTTTTAACTATTCATAAAGGTTTTCAGTTTAAGTATGAATCATTTTGTCTGTTATCACTGGGGTGAGTTGTATTCACCAGAAAACGTAGAAAGGCTGTATCGCTCGGTTAAGGCGCAGTTCTCTTACCCTTTTGAGTTTCATTGCGTTACTGCAGAGGATATTGAGCTTAGGCCGGAGATCACGGTTCATGAATTACCCTATGGCAAGCCATTCAAGGGTAACTGGAATAAGTTGAGAACATTTAGTGAGGGGTTTCTGGGGTTGCCTAATGGCGATACCGCAATTGTTCTGGATTTGGATATTCTAATAACCGGAAGCTTGGATTTTCTCATAGAAGATTTACCGGAAGAGCCTTTAGTTTTTGCAAGAGACAAGCACAAAAGCAGGCTGGGCTTGGTTCAAACATCGGTTTATCGCGTGAAGATTAATCACCGTCCTGAGATATGGAACAGCATCGTAGCCGGGGATCACGATCAGATTCGGAAGGAGATAGGTAAAGAAAGTGATCAATGCTGGATAGATCGCTATTACCCGAAAGGGCAGCCTAAGTTTTTTGATGGCGATAAAATTGTTTCTTATAAATATGATTGTTACTCCAAAGGCATAGCGCCATTTGGTGATGGTTTAGCGAAAAAGGGCATAACCACCGCCCGATGGGGTCAAGCGAAGCTTCCTGAAAATGCACGTGTGGTAATGTTTCATGGTCGGCCGGATATGCATGAAATTGAAGGTGCTCACTGGGGTAAGTGGAAGCGGGCTTCGTTTATAAAGGATTTTCAGTATTAATGCGCTTTAATGGAAGGGCTTTGCTAGAAGTATAGGGGGCTGAAGAGCAGTTGACACAATGATGAAGGGTTGCCAATAAGTGTTTTGATGGGGCCTGTTAAGTGTCTTATAGTTGATCAATATTGCAGTAATATTACCCATTGCGGGCATAAGCATATAATTATTCGTTGAGTTTATCCCCCCTGAATTCCTATTCTAACAAGGCTTTTCAGCCTGTATACTCCATTCAATTTCCACACATAAGCATAGGTCGACTAGCGACCAAGGAATATTTATGACAAAGATAGCAGTTGCAGGTACCGGCTATGTAGGTCTTTCTAATGCGATGTTGCTCGCTCAAAACAACGAGGTGGTAGCGGTTGATATCATTAAAGAGAAAGTTGACCTGTTGAACAAGCAGCAATCGCCAATTGAAGATGCTGAAATCTCAGAATTCTTAGCTAACAAAGCCTTGAACTTCAGGGCGACACTGGATGCCGAAAGCGCATACAAAGACGCAGAATTCGTCATTATCGCTACGCCAACGGATTACGACCCACAAACTAACTACTTTAATACCGGCAGTGTAGAGGCCGTAATTAATCAGGTAGTAGCAATTAACCCAAATGCAGTAATGGTTATTAAATCTACAGTGCCGGTAGGCTACACCAAGGAAGCCCGTGAACGCTTAGACGTGCCGAACCTGATGTTCTCACCGGAGTTCCTACGTGAAGGTAAAGCGCTGTACGATAATCTTTATCCATCCCGTATTATCGTGGGTGAAATAAGCGAACGGGCTGAACGTTTTGCTCAGTTGCTGACTGAGGGGGCAATTAAAAAGGAAATTCCAACACTATTTGTTGATTCTACTGAAGCTGAAGCGGTTAAACTGTTTTCCAATACCTACCTGGCCATGCGTGTTGCCTATTTTAACGAGTTGGATTCCTACGCTGAATCTCACGGCTTGCAGGCACGACAGATTATTGAAGGCGTTGGGTTAGACCCCCGAATCGGCAATCATTACAATAACCCTAGTTTTGGCTACGGCGGCTATTGTTTGCCAAAAGATACCAAGCAATTGCTCGCGAACTTTCAGAATGTACCAAATAACATGGTGCGCGCTATTGTCGACGCCAATACTACCCGTAAAGATTTTATTGCTGACTCTATTATCAAGCGAAACCCAAGAGTTGTAGGTATATTTCGTTTAGTAATGAAGGCTGGTTCTGATAATTTTCGTGCATCTGCTATTCAGGGTGTTATGAAGAGAATAAAAGCCAAGGGTATTGAGGTAGTAGTCTACGAGCCAGTTCTAACCGAATCTGAATTCTTCAGGTCTAAAGTAATTAAGGACCTGGAGGAGTTTAAGCGCATCTCTGATGTTATCGTGGCTAACCGCCCATCAGAGGTGCTAGAAGACGTTATAGACAAAGTCTATACCCGTGATCTGTTCGGTAACGATTAATCAAATTTGTAAAGATTAGAAATGGAAAAGGGCATGATGGATGAATAAAAAATCCCCTTATGAGGTTAAGTGTACCGACCTGGCATCCGATGCCGTATGGCACCATTCAACCATAACCAATGAAATGCGTGCAGATCGTTTGAATCAGTGCCCCAAGTGCATATGGCTGACTGGCCTTTCTGGCTCAGGTAAGTCTACGATTGCGAATGCGCTAGATGCCGTCTTGTTTGAAAACAATGCGGCTACCTTTCTTCTTGATGGCGATAACATTCGTCACGGCCTAAATAAAGACCTGGGCATGAGCGAGAAAGATCGTGCAGAAAATATTCGCCGCATTGGTGAAGTAGCTAGGCTGATGGTAGATGCTGGCTTAATTGTCATCTGTGCATTTATTTCACCCTATCAGCGGGACAGGCAAATTGTCCGTTCAATGTTTAAGCATGGCCAGTTTGTTGAGGTTTTTCTGGATACTCCATTGAATGTCTGTGAATCTCGCGACCCTAAAGGCTTGTATAAAAAGGCACGTCAAGGCGTTATTAAAAATTTCACCGGTATCAGCGACCCGTACGAAGCCCCTGAAACTGCGGAAGTTGTAATCAATACTTCCAGCTCTAATATCGAAGACAGTGTAAAAGCTATATTAAAAGCTCTGAACTAAAGGAACCAAAAATGGCTCACCATTCCGACCTAATTGCAGAAAACATTGAAGAATATTTGCATCAGCATGAGCATAAAGATTTACTTCGTTTTATTACCTGCGGCAGTGTGGATGACGGTAAATCTACCCTGATTGGTCGCTTGCTGCACGATTCTAAAATGATCTTTGAAGATCAACTTGCTGCTATTACCAAAGAAAGCCAAAGCATCGGTAAAGCGGGTGAAGGTGAATTAGATTTAGCCTTGCTGGTAGATGGCCTCGCCTCAGAACGTGAGCAGGGCATTACCATTGACGTTGCTTACCGCTTTTTCAGTACTGAGCAGCGTAAGTTTATTATTGCCGATACTCCGGGGCATGAGCAGTACACCCGAAACATGGCAACGGGCGCATCTACGGCCCAGTTGGCTGTCATTCTGATTGATGCACGAAAAGGTGTGCTTACCCAAACCCGCCGTCATAGCTTTATTTGCTCTTTGCTAGGCATTAAAAACGTCATTATTGCCGTAAACAAAATGGATGCCGTTGATTACAAACAGGAAGTGTTCGAGAAGATTAAAGAAGACTATCTGGAGTTTTCCAAGCAACTGAATATCCCGGAAATTAAATTTATTCCGCTTTCAGCATTGAAGGGCGATAACGTCGTAAACAAGACTGAAAACCTGGCTTGGTATACCGGCCCAACGGTAATGGAATGGTTAAATTCTGTTGAAATTATCGATGCGGCAGAGTTTGAAGGTGCCCGTATACCGGTTCAAACGGTTATCCGCCCAGATCTTAACTTCCGTGGTTTTGCCGGCCCATTGCGCAATGGCCCATTAAAAATTGGTGACTCGCTGATTTCTTACCCGAGTGGCAAGTCCTCTAAGGTGAAGTCTATTCATGTAGCCGGTGAGCCTGCAGACCGAGCAGTGACTGGCCAGCCAGTTGTGGTTGCGCTGGAAGATGAAATTGACTGTTCACGCGGCGATATGCTGGCAAACGGAACATCACCGGTACTCGCAAAACGGGTAGATGTCGATTTAATCTGGATGAGTGAAAACCGCTTAACGCCAGGTAAAGAATATCTGATTAAGTGTGGTTCCTTAACAACACCGGGTCGTATTGAAAATATTGAGTTCCAGGTAGATGTAAACACTCTGGAGCATAACCGTGTAAATGTGTTGGGGCTCAACGAAATTGGCCGCTGCGTGCTGAACACGAACGATGCATTGATCTTTGATGCATACGATAAACTGCGCTCCACCGGCAACTTCATTGTGATTGACCGCCTTACAAATATTACAGTTGGTGCAGGTATGTTGCGCGGTAAATCTGCGGCCGAAATGCGTCATGGTGGTCGTGACTACAGCGAAGCGGAGCGTGCGCTAAACCACTATATTCGCGAGCACTTCCCGGAATGGTGCTGTAAAGAGATCTAGGCTAATAGTATGGTTTGGCAAGCATGGATGACATTGCTGGTGCTGATCTCAGTACTGGCATTTGCCTATAAAGATCACAATCGTGCCTGGCGCTATTTTATTGTTGGTGCTGTGTTGCTGTATTTAACTGGCGTGAACAGCGTTGAGGATTCCTTTCAGGGTATTCTCAACGAAGGTGTTTTAACACTCATTGTTATGTTGGTTATTTCAAAAAGCCTTTTTGAGGCCGGGCTAATTGATGGCCTGGTAAAAGCGCTTTTGCCCTCTAAGTGGCAGGGCGCGGTTGGGTTTTCTTTACGGGTTCTTATGCCGGTTGCGTTGATCAGCGGCGTACTCAACAACACGCCGGTTGTTGCGTTACTCATTCAGCCAATTCGCCAATGGGCCAGAAAAAACAACCTGGAAGCGCATCAGTTTTTACTGCCGTTAAGCTATGCCGCTATTGTGGGTGGAACTTTAACGTTAGTGGGAACATCAACAAACCTTGTTGTGCTGGGGTTGCTGCAATCGCATCAGGTAGAGCATGGTTTGTCGTTGTTTTCCCCTGCAATCGTTGGCTTTCCCATACTGGTTGTGACTATTGCTTACTTCGTATTCTTAATTAGGCAGTTAAAGCTCAAAAGTGGCAGTGAACCGCTACCGCAACATGGCAACTATTTGTTCCGCGCAACTCTGACTAATTCAGATTTTGTTGGTAAATCTCTTATAGATGCCGGTTTGCGTCAGTTGGAAAACGGCTACCTGTATCAGATTCAGCGAAAAAATGGTGATGTCATTGACGCTGCATCGCAGACTCTCATTTTAAAAGGTGATGAACTTCACTTCAGTGGTTCGCCACATTTAGGTAATGAACTGGCTCAGCTCAATATGAGTATCAATGAATTACCGAATCAGGCAGAGCTGAATTTCTATGAGGTGATTGTTCCTTCCAGTAGTGGTTTGGCGGGCAAAACACCAAAAGAAATTGATTTTCGAGAGTCTTATAACGCTTCAATCGTCAGTGTTGCGCATCAGGATAAAAGCATTTTAGGGCGGATTGGTGAGTGGAACATACAGCCTGGCGATATGATGGTGTTGTGTGCGGGGCCACATTGGTCAAACTCTAATGCGGCACGCGATTTCCAGTTGCTGAGCCAATCCCAGGTTAAGCAAACAAAAGCCGCCTTAGTTCAAGCTTGTTCAATTATAGGTCTGTTGGCTGCTATTTTTATTGGCGCTTTTACTTCGGTGGGTTTGTTAAAGGCAACATCAATTTACTTAATTATGTTGTTGTTACTAAACATTACGACACCAAAAAATGCAGTGCAGCAATTGCCTTATGATTTATTGCTGGTAATTATTGCATCATTAGCGATAGCAAAAGCGAGTGTAGATAGTGGCTTGGCTATGTCTGCTGTAGAGGTATTGCGACCGCTCATTAATGGGCCAATTACGTCTCTGGTTTCCATTTATATTGCAACCTGGCTGCTAACAGAGCTACTAACCAATAACGCTGCAGCCGCCATAATGTTGCCGTTCGCGTTGGCAATAGGTGATGTTTCTGGCTTAAGTGTAGATCAGGTAGCTTTAACAGTGATGATTGCGGCATCGAGCAGCTTTATATCGCCATTTGGGTATCAGACAAATCTAATGGTTATGGCACCGGGTAATTATACGCCCAGTGATTATTTTAAAAGCGGCTTGCCTTTGTTGTGCTTAACAGCAGCGGTAACTGTTTCAATCGTCTTTTTATTAGGCAGGTTTTAGAGTTTAGGAGTACTTATGGTTCCATTTGAAAAAGTAATCGAGCTGGCACGCAGTGCCGGTAATGCGATTATGGAAATCTACCAGCGAGATTTTGAAACCTATACCAAGGAGGATGCCAGCCCGCTGACTGAAGCCGACCTTGCATCGCACAAAACGATTGTAGCCGGCCTTCAGGAACTAACACCAGAGCTGCCTGTTTTGAGCGAAGAGGCAGCTGATATAAGCTGGCAAGAGCGTAGCCAATGGGCTGAATACTGGTTGATAGACCCGCTGGATGGCACCAAAGAATTCATCAAAAAGAACGGTGAGTTTACAGTGAATATCGCACTTATTAAAAATGGCGAACCTGTTTGGGGTGTTGTTTATGCACCTGTACTAAACTG
This sequence comes from Reinekea marinisedimentorum, assembly GCF_004341165.1. Classification (GTDB taxonomy): domain Bacteria; phylum Pseudomonadota; class Gammaproteobacteria; order Pseudomonadales; family Natronospirillaceae; genus Reinekea; species Reinekea marinisedimentorum. Next base: position 74,916 of record NZ_SLZR01000004.1, on the reverse strand, counting down.
GCTTTACCACGGCGGCACCTTAACCGGCAAGGCTGAAAAAGTGACGGCAGAAGGTGCCGAGAAAATTGCTGTGGCGAAAATACCGGAGCAGGGCGCTACATGGAAGGTGGTAGGCAGTCGTTCGCACCAGAGTGACGAGTTCAAAACGTTTGTTGCTAACATGCCCAATTGCGACATTGTTTCCATGGGTAGCTCTTTAAAACTCTGTTTGGTTGCTGAAGGCGCAGCTCATTTGTACCCGCGTTTGGGTTTAACAAGCGAGTGGGATACCGGCGCAGCAGATGCCGTTCTGCGCGGTGCAGGGGGCCAGTGTTTGCAGCATGAATCGCTATTGCCGTTAACCTATAACCAGAAAGAAAATATCTTGAACCCGTTTTTTATTTGTTGTGCAAAACCGGACAGTACCTGGGCAAGCTAACAGCCTTTGAATTTTAAAAGCGGCATGGCTAGCCTGCCGTTGTGTAACCTGAATACAAAGAGTGCATTTTGTATGCACCCGATTAGGAAGTGAAAATGACTCAATTATCTGAAGAACGTTTAACACACCTTAAGCAACTTGAAGCTGAAAGCATCCATATTATTCGTGAGGTTGCGGCCGAGTTTGAAAACCCGGTGATGCTTTATTCCATTGGTAAAGACAGCTCGGTAATGCTGCATCTGGCCAAAAAAGCGTTCTTGCCGGGCAAGCCGCCGTTCCCGCTGATGCATGTTGATACAACTTTCAAATTTAAAGAAATGATTGAATTCCGTAACCGCATGGCCAAAGAAGTGGGTATGGAATTGATTGTTCATATCAATCAGGAAGGTGTAGAAAACAACATCAACCCGTTTGATCACGGCAGCGCCAAATATACCGATATTATGAAAACCCAGAGCCTGAAAATGGCACTGGATAAATACCGTTTTGATGCTGCCTTTGGTGGTGCACGCCGCGATGAAGAAAAAAGCCGGGCAAAAGAGCGTATTTACAGCTTCCGTGATGAAAACCACCGCTGGGACCCAAAAAACCAGCGCCCGGAACTGTGGGATAACTACAACGGCAAGGTGAACCAAAACGAAAGTATTCGTGTGTTCCCGCTCAGCAACTGGACAGAGCTGGATATTTGGCAGTACATCCACCTGGAAAACATCCCAATGGTGCCGCTGTATCTGTCAGCACTGCGCCCGGTAGTCGAGCGCGATGGTAGCCTGATTATGGTCGATGACGATCGCCTGCCATTAAAAGAAGGTGAAGTGCCAGAAATGAAAATGGTACGCTTCCGTACCTTGGGCTGTTACCCACTAACCGGTGCTGTAGAAAGCGAAGCCACAACATTGCCAGAAGTGATTCAGGAAATGCTGCTGACGACGACCAGTGAGCGCCAGGGCCGCGTAATCGACCACGATTCCGCCGGTTCAATGGAAAAGAAAAAGCAGGAAGGCTACTTCTAGTAGATTCCCGCCTTCGCGGTGCTTCGACATTTCGGAAAGGCGACCGTGGTCTGATTTGCGCGCTTAATAGCGCGTCATCCCGAAATGTCGGACCACCGCGAAGGCGCACTACTGTCCGGAATAAATAAACGGGATTCTTTGAAAGGATTGCAGCGTCTGGTTTCAATGGGAAAATGCACTGGTATGACTCAGCAAACGTATTTACTCAAAGTAATAGAAATACCACAGTCGTCATTTCCGCGAAGGCGGAAATCCATTATTAAGGTGGCATGGAACGATGGATCCCCGCCTGCGCGGTAGCCCGACATCAACCCCAACCCACAACATCACCCCGGCACAACAACCTTCACTCGCGGCAACGCCTTTTTAATCAAACCAGCAAAAGTACGTTTAGCCTGTTCATCGCCATGAACCAGCCGTATTTCAGCAGGTTCTGGTTTAATGCCTTCAATAAATGCTAACAAATCAGCCTGATCCGCATGGGCCGAAAACCCACTGATCGACCAGGTTTGCGCATTTACTTCTATTTGCTGGTCATTAACCCGCACCGTATCACCCGGTTTGCTATTTTGTAGTTCGCTACCCAGCGTCCCCTTGGCTTGATAACCCACAAACAAAACTTCAGTTGTTTTCAGGGGCAGTAGTGCTTCCAGGTAGTTCATAATGCGCCCGCCCTGGCACATACCGCTGGCGGCAATAACAATGGCCGGTTGCTCGGTTTGCGCCAAACGCTTAACCAGTTTTTTATGTTCTGAGTGGCCTTCTACGGTGATTAGATTATCGAAAGCCAATGGCATTCGCCCGCTGTTCCTGCGGGTTATCAGCTCTTCTGGCCAATAGTTGGCCAGTGATCGGTATGCGGAAGTTAGCTCGCCTGCCAAGGGTGAATCTAAAATAACAGGCAGGGCTGTTGTGCTGTGCCAGCTAATTTTGCCGTTGTGCAGCAGGTTTTCTATGATGCTGAGTAATTCCTGCGTTCGGCCCAGTGAAAACGCCGGTATAAGCAATGTTCCATTATCTGAAAGCGCCCGGTTAATCAGTTTAGCCAGCAGCTGTTCGCGCTCTTTGCGCTGGGTGTGAAGCCTATCGCCATAGGTGGTTTCAATGATGAGTGTGTCAGCACGTTCAGGTGAGGCGGGCGGTTCTACAAATACGGCACCGGGCGAACCTAAATCGCCACTGAACACAGTGCGGTGGCCGTTTTCTTCAATTTCAATGTAAGCAGAGCCCAATATATGGCCGGCAGGCCGCAGCCTTAAACGGGTGCAACCTGTAGAAGTATTATCAGGCTTAAACCAAGTGTTGTAATCATAGCCAATAATTTGACGCTCTAACCGCGCCATAACGGAATTCATGAGTGTGTCGTTTCCGGGAATATGAAAAGACAGCGCATCGCGCAGAATGATGGGCAGCAGCTTTGCAGTAGGCTTTGTACAAATAATAGGCCCACGAAAGCCAGCAGCGATCAGCCAGGGAATGCGGCCAATATGGTCTATATGGCCGTGTGTTAACACAACGGCGTTCAGGCGGCTAACATCAAACGGAAAGTTGGCTAAATCAATCTGTGCTGCTTCGCTCCCTTGAAACAGGCCACAATCGATGAGCAGGTTGGTAGATTCCGATACATACTGGTGGCAGCTGCCGGTAACGCCACTCACAGCGCCATGATGAAGAATATTGATAGGTTCCAAGTGTTAAATCCTTTTAACATGATTGTGGTGCCAAATTACCATATATCGATGGCTTAATGGTGTTGGAATTTTGGTAATAGTTTCGGTTGTTTAACAAATAAGCAATCTATAGATTTTTTGGTTTGGGTGGTGCTTAACGGTAACGATATGACTAAAATGGTAGTCAAATGTATTCACTAACTGTGCAGAAACAATGTAGTATTCGCCATTTGTGGTTTTACATGAGTTTGTGATTGGCTAGTCCAAAAAATGCACGAAAGTGCTGCTATGGTAGTTCAATTTTTCCTGAAGCATATGCTCTCTTAACTACCGAGCTGCTTCTTAAAAGTGTAATTTTGGTAATGTCTTCTAAAGTATGAATTATTTTCAAAGCTTAACCCTTGCACAAACACTGGCCAGTATGAAGTTGAAGAGCGAGGCATCCAGGTTAGTGCTGAGTTATCTATGGTGGGTAATTGAACCCATGTTGTTTGTAGCCATGTTTTACTTCGTGTTCGAGGTGCTTCTGGGTTCAGGTAGGGGCGATTTCATTGTTTTCTTAATGGTCGGCAAAATTCCATTTTTGTGGTTTATAAAGACTATCAACTCTAGTGCCAATGCTCTAATCAGTGGCAAAGGTATTATGGGGCAGCGAGACTTTCCAAAACATATTTTCCCTTATGTAGTTGTAGAGGAAAACACCCAGAAACAAATGGTCGTGTTTTTGTTTATGGTTATAGCGCTCATTGCTAAGGGGTATGAGCCATCCTTTCACTGGCTGTATTTTCTATTGATTGTTGCGGTAAATTTCCTGCTTATGTTGCCATTAGCTATGCTTGCAGCACTGGTTGTTGTTTATGTACGTGATTTACGTATGGTCATTAGTTTGGCTACAACTTTTTTGATGTTTTCAAGTGGCTTGTTCTGGGATGTGCGCTCATTAGAAGCAGGGGCTCAGCATTTACTGCTCACCTATAACCCAATGGCGTTCTTGTTAGATGCCTACCGGCAGGTATTAATGTTCTCTGCCGTTCCGGATATAGCCCATTTGGGGTGGATTTTACTGGGTTCATTAGTTGCGTTGTTTTTTATGCATTTCTTGTATTCCGTTCAAAGCAAATTTATAGCGCGTAAGGTTTTGTCATGAATAGTCCAATATCCTCAGCCGCGCAAGATAATCTAAATGCCAGTGTTGCAGTGTTTGCTGAAAATTTAAGCGTAACATATGCAACGCGCACGAGTCTGCTGGGCAGGTTCAGGCACTCAGCACTAAAGGACATCAGCTTTTCAATTAATAAGGGTGAAACCTTTGGTGTGATGGGGCGTAATGGCTGTGGCAAGTCGACTCTATTGCGGATTTTGGCTGGAATATACAAGCACGATAAAGGCAAGTTACAGTTTGCCGGTATTAATAACAGATCCTTATTAGCTCTTGGGTTGGGTTTTGATGGTGAGCTTTCCGGCAGAGATAACGCCTTGGTAAGCCTTATGCTACAAGGCATTAAAAAGAAGGAAGCAAAAAAGCTTATACCTGAAATACAGGAGTTTTCTGAACTGGGGGATTTTTTTGATCAGCCAGTTAGAACATACAGCTCCGGCATGCGCTCGCGTTTAGGCTTTTCGGTAGGCGTTAAAGGTGAAACAGATCTTCTATTAATAGATGAAGTACTCAGTGTGGGTGATCAGCACTTTAAAAAGAAGGCAGAAGACGTACTACTGCAGCGCATAAATGGCGAGCAAACTGTGGTGTTCGTAAGTCACAGTGCTGGGCAAGTCAAAAAGCTTTGTAAGAGAGCGATTTGGATTGAGCAGGGTACAGTAGCGGCCTCTGGCAATACCCGGAGAGTCGCTAAAAAGTATCAGGATTTTATGGATTCGCTTTAGAGCAGTAGTGACCTACAGCGTTATTAATAATGAACAATTGGGTATGGGTATGGCAAAGAAACGCAAAGGCATAATATTAGCAGGTGGCTCTGGTAGCCGCCTGTACCCTATTACCAAGGGTATCAGCAAGCAGCTCACGCCTATTTACGATAAGCCAATGATCTACTACCCGTTAACCACTCTAATGCTCAGTGGTATACGCGATATTCTGGTTATTACCACCCCGCAAGATTTAGAAAGCTTTCAACGATTGCTGGATGATGGCAGCAGCTGGGGTGTAAACCTGGAATATGTCGTGCAGCCTAACCCGGATGGTTTGGCTCAGGCATTTATTCTGGGTGAAAAATTTCTGGATGGTCACCCCTCTACACTGGTTCTGGGCGACAACATTTACTACGGTCATGGTTTTTTTGATTTGCTGCAACATGCTGCTCAGCGTGATTCAGGGGCGACTGTGTTCGGCTATAGAGTCGATAACCCCGAAGCATATGGAGTGGCAGAGTTTGATGACAATAACAAAGTCATCAGCTTGGAAGAAAAACCTAAAGAACCTAAATCGAACTACGCAGTTACCGGTCTGTACTTCTATGATGAAAACGTGGTCGATTTAGCTAAAGAAATAAAGCCTTCACAGCGTGGAGAGCTGGAAATTACCGACCTTAACATGCTTTATTTAAAGCAGGGCTTGCTAAATGTAGAAATTATGGGGCGTGGGTTTACCTGGCTAGATACTGGCACGCACGATAACCTGCTGGCAGCCTCTCAATTTGTACAGGCGATAGAAAAACGCCAGGGTTTAAAAATTGGTAGCCCAGCTGAAGTGGCCTATCAAATGGGCTTTATTGGTGATGAGCAATTGGCGGTTATTGCCGAGGGCCTAAAAAAGACAGGCTATGGCAGGTATTTATTTGATGTACTAAATGATAAAACCCGAAAGTCTGGTGAACTGCTGAAAAGGGTTAAGTCTTAATGCAATTTATAGAAACACCCATTAAAGATGTAAAGCTGTTAGAACCTAAAGTATTTGGTGATGATCGCGGTTTTTTTATGGAAACATTCCGTGCGGATGAGTTCGCGAACGTTACAGGTGCAAAACCTTTTGTACAGGACAATCACTCAAAGTCTACCCAGGGGATTTTACGGGGTCTTCACTACCAAACAAAGAATACGCAAGGAAAGCTGGTGCGAGTTGTTCAGGGAGAAGTGTTCGATGTAGCCGTTGATATGCGCAAAGCTTCACCTACGTTCGGTAAGTGGGTAGGGTATTTTCTATCCGCAGAAAACAAACGTCAGCTATGGGTACCAGAAGGCTTTGCACATGGGTTTTATGTGACCAGTGAAACAGCCGAGTTTGTATATAAATGTACCGACTATTATGCGCCAGAATACGATGTTTCAGTAAAGTGGAACGATGCAGACCTGGCCATAGAATGGCCGCTTATAAATGGTAAAAACCCCATAGTTTCTGAAAAAGATAACTCAGGGTTGCCATTCCTTTCTGCACCAGCGTTTACCGAGACGGCTTCATGAAGGTTGTTGTTACCGGCAAAGGTGGTCAATTAGCCTGGGAGCTAAGCCAAACCAATCCAGCCTTTGTTGAGCTCTATTCTTTAGGGATTGAAGATCTGGATATAACCGATGCCCATGCAACGGCAGATACTATTCAACGTATTCAACCAGAAGTTGTTATTAATACAGCTGCCTATACTGCCGTAGATAAAGCTGAGGCAGATGTACAAAACGCCTACGCAGTAAACCGCGATGGAGCCCGCAATATAGCAGAGGCATGTAGGCAAACCGGAGCCCGTTTACTTCATGTTTCAACCGATTTTGTCTTTGATGGTACACAAACAATACCCTATACAGCAGAGAGTAAACCAAACCCGGTTAGCGTATATGGCGCCTCTAAGCTAGCGGGTGATATAGCAGTTGCAAAGCTGTTGCCTGAAAGCAGCCTTATTGTGCGTACTGCCTGGGTCTATTCGGCCAATGGCAACAATTTTGTAAAAACCATGTTGCGCTTAATGCGTGAAAAACCGGAGCTGGGAATAGTGTACGACCAGGTAGGCACGCCAACCTGGGCCAAAGGCCTGGCACAATGGTTATGGGCAATAGCTGTTAAGCCGGAACTAAATGGCCTATATAACTGGACAGATGCAGGTGTAGCTTCCTGGTACGATTTTGCAATTGCCATACAAGAGCTTGCAGTAGAAAAAGGCCTGTTAAGTAGTGCAATACCCATAAAGCCCATACCGGCCAGCGACTACCCAACACCCGCTAAGCGCCCGCATTATTCAGTGCTCGATAAAGCCCCTGCAGAATTGGCAAGCGGTTTGGCTACAATACACTGGCGTAAGCAGCTATCGTTTATGTTGGATGATGTAAAAAGAATTTCAGAAAGTAACAGTGCTAATGACTAACAAAACGCTTTTAGTAACAGGTGGTGCAGGGTTTATAGGCGTAAACTTTGTTCATTATTGGCTGGCCAACTACCCGAATGACAAGGTAGTGGTTTTAGATGCCCTAACCTACGCAGGTAATAAAGCCAGCCTGAACGATGTAATATCTAACCCTAAACTAACCTTCGTTCATGGCAATATATGCGATACCGCATTGGTAGAGCAGCTGCTGTGCGAGCACGGTATAAATACGCTGGTGCATTTCGCGGCAGAATCGCATGTCGACCGCTCTATAACAGGGCCAGATGCCTTTATAGAAACCAACATTCTGGGCACCTACAGCTTGCTTAAGGCAGCAAAAAAAGTATGGATAGATACCCCTAAAACAAATGCTCAACCGGCGGTTGATCATCGTTTTCACCATGTTTCTACCGATGAAGTATATGGTTCACTTGCACCCAGCGACCCGCCATTTAAAGAAACAAACCCCTATGAGCCAAACTCGCCGTATTCTGCAAGTAAGGCATCATCCGACCACCTGGTGCGCGCATACCACCATACCTATGGCTTGCAGGTAACAACATCTAATTGTTCTAACAATTACGGCCCTTATCACTTCCCGGAAAAGTTAATACCGCTGCTTATCACCAATATTCTTCACGATAAGCCATTGCCTGTTTATGGCGATGGCCAGCAGATTCGCGATTGGCTCTATGTTGAAGATCACGCCCGCGGCATAGACCTTGTATTAAACAAAGGGAAGGTGGGCGAAAACTATAACATTGGTGGCCACAACGAATGGGCGAACATAGATATAGTTCACCTTGTATGCAAGCTGATGAATAAAGCCTTTGCAGAAGACCATAGCCTTACAAAGAAATACCCGGCTGCACAGCTTGCCGCTAAAGGTAATGCAGAGCAGCTCATTACCTTTGTAACCGATAGGGCCGGGCACGACAGGCGTTATGCCATAGATGCAACTAAAACTAAGGCAGAGCTGGGTTACCAGCCAATGGAATCGTTTGAAACAGGTATTAATAAAACCCTTCAATGGTACCTGGCAAACGATGCATGGTGGAGCGCTATTTTAAATAGTGCCCATAATTAAAAAGCTGCGGAATAGAGAGCAATTAAGAATGAAACTAATAATCGCCTGTGGTTTAAACGGAAATCGTTTTATAAGCGCTTTTCGGTCACTCTTTACGGCTACCAAAGGCAACGTAGAGCTGGTTGATTCCTTTCAGTCACTGCAATCTCGCTTATCTGCTAAGGCCGGCGGTTCTGGTAGCGTAGGCGCAGATAGTACACTGGTTTATATTCAAGAAGATTGGCAGGCTGATTTGCCCGTTGCTGAACTTGCCAAAATAAACGAGCAACAGCCGCTTACATACGCACTTTTTTACTCTGCACCCGAGTATGGGGCATTATCAGCCGCAGCCAGCCTTGCTGACGAGGTTGATGCCTGGTTAGCCGCGAATAATCAGCTGTTCGAAACCTACATGGCAAATATGGGTTCAGCCTTTATGTTCAATAGCGAATCCCTTCTTAACCGCGGGAAGGAAGTATTGGCCGTTCTTGCCAACGAAATACCTAACCTTCAGGCAGAAGGTTCACAACATACAAATAGCACTGCGCTGCCCCTTACGGATGTAGCGGCCTGTTACGCCCGTACAGTAGAGCTGGAGTACTTCCCGGCAGCTCAGTTATTGCTGGAGCAATTGGAAAGCGCAAGCGCGATAGAAACAGACGTAGCGGAAGCACAACTGAAAGCAAGGGTGAAAAAGTGGCAGCAATTATTGCTAAACACAGCAAGTGAAAATACAGCTGCCAAAACTGCATTGGAGCAATCCGCTTCAGATCTACAAACACGAATAACAGAGCTTTCATCTGAAGGTGAGCTCAGCGCATTGCAGATAAATCAGCTGCAAGAAGAACTGGAGCAGGCCGGAAGTAAGCTGAAAAGCCAACAGAAACAGCTAAGTAGCGCTGAAGATGAGCTCGCACAGAAGGCTGCTGAATACAACGCAGTTAAAGCAGCGTTAGCTGAGCAGGCTGAGCGGAATAAAGATCTGACAAATGAGAGTGAGTTGAGCCTGTTGCAGATCAATCAGCTGCAGGAAGAGCTGGAACAGCAAGTTAGTAAGCTAATCAGCCTGGAGCAAGCAAGTAAACAAGCCCAAGAAAGCCTTGCTCAAAAAGAAGCTGAGAATGCCTCTATAAAGCAAGAAGCAAGTCAACTAAAAGGTGAGCACCAAAATTTAGCTGCCGAAAACGAGCTATTGCTCCTACAAATTAACCAGCTACAACAAGAGTTAGAAACCTCGGTATTAGAGGCTAGCAAGCAGAAAGATCATGCCGCGAAAGCAGACGAAGCTTCACAAAAAGCACTCAGCGAGCTTAACAAAGCCAATGCTGCGGCTGAAACCCTGCAAACCCAAGTGGCTGAGCTAACGGCTGAAAATGAACTGAGTATGCTGCAAATTAACCAATTACAGGAAGAGTTAGAGTTTTACTACGGCAAACTGCACGAACAGGGAACATGGCGCCAATTACCATTACGGTCAGCGCCTGCTGGCTTGCGCTTAAAAAACTCTGTTGCTTTGCTATCAAAGCTTAAGCACTAAGCTAGCTTGGGTAGCGCTTAACGATGCTAACGATTGTGCTATGCGACCCAGCCTTAAGAGAGCTGGGCGGTCATCACCCGGCAGCTCTACAGGCAATGTTGAGTACTCGCCTGGTAACCGGTGAAAAAGCCTGTTGCCATGTGTATGGCCATATGGACTGCCCGGATGAATATGTAGCAACGTTAAATGCCAGGCATTGCAAATTTTATAAACACTTTGGTACAGATTTTTATCAGTATTTCTATAAGCCGGCCGATATTGCCAGTACGCAACCTTACATCCGGTTGTTATCGGTAGAGTACACCGAAGTACTGCAGCGTTATAAAAGTTTTAATCAGCCTGTTCTATTTTGGTTTCATACGCTTAACTGGCAGCATGCTTACGCTCTGGCATTAGCGCTGGAAGGTTTCAAAAATACTGAATTGACTAAAGCCCCTATTGTTGTTGGCTTAATGTACAACCCTTATAACAGCCAAAATATAGTGGGTAGTAACGGTGCGAATGTGGCACTGAATTTTGAACTGGCATTTAAGTACTTAAACAAGTTTAAAAATGTACAGCTTTACGCCGCAGATGGTGAGCTAGCTGCAGTATATTCAAAAATACTGTCACAGCCGTTAGATGTTCACCCCTGCATTCTGCTCGGTAGTAAACCAGCACAGAAGCAGCCGAGTGCCGGTGAAAATAGGCGGGTTATATTGTTTAGCGGTGATGCCAAACTCGACAAAGGCTTTGGTGATCTACCAAAAATTGCTAAGAGCTTGGTGGTAAACCCGGCATTTAGCGATGTTGAATTTGTAGTGCAATATACAGTTACAAATAATTCGGCCGTACTGAGTGCTATTGATAGCCGGCTTAAACAATTGGCGGCAGAGCATTCGCGTTTAACGATAGTTGATCAATTTATGAGTCATGATGAGTTGCACAAGCTATTTAGTCGCTCACATGCAGTGCTGTTTAACTATGCCGAACATGCCTATAAGAACCAAAGCTCGGGCGTACTATGGCTAGCCGCTCAGCATAAACTTACGGTTATTAGTATGAGCAATGTATGGCTAAACCGAGAGGCGAAAAGGTTAGGGTTAAAACTGTATGAAGCCAATGAGCAAACTTTGCATGGCCAGTTATTGTTGGTGCTTCAGCAGGTAAACGCTGTTTTAAACAGCGAACCCAACGGTACCAACGGCTACAGTGAAGCGTTATTCCAGGATTTGGGTGATTGGCTTTTTACCAATTACCAGAAGCCAGCTAACAACCAGATGAACATTAACGTTTGTATTAAATAAGTGAACCGCCTATGAACAGTTTGAAAAATTTAAACATACCGCTGAATAATGTAGGCACTATTATTCACATAGGTGCTGGCCAATGTACCGAACTTGAAGGCTACCATCAACTGAATGCGAAGAGCATACACCTGGTGGAAGCTAACCCAAGTGTGGCTCAGCAGTTATCGCTTAAAACTAACGGTTCCGGCACAGTAAGCGTTGTGAACAAGGTTGTGGCTGAGCAAACCAAAAATGTAACCTTTTACAATTCTGTGCCACAGCAATTCAGCAGTATTGTAGAGCCGCTGGCATTTAAAAAGCTGTTTAAGAACCTAAAGGTTGAGCATGCTGAAGTAGAAGCCATAGGCATTAATGATTTACTGCAAAGTGTAAGCCTACAAGAAGGCAATCAAAACATACTTGTATTGCAACTGAACGGTGCAGAAAATTCCATATTGGCGGCTATAAATGCAGAGTGGTTAAATAAATTTACTGTAATAGTGGTACAGGCTGTTTCAATAAATGATGCCGAAATGCCCTCTGCGGAAGTACCTTTTAACGACATTCAGCCGTTAAAGGCTGCCTTTGCACTAGCGCATGAAGCTAAAGAAAGCTCCATCTTTACAAGCTATACCTTTGTGAAAGATACAAATAAGCTAGAGTTAAAAGCACTTCGAGAGAAAAACAAGGCATTACAGCTTAAGTGTGAAAGTTTTGCGGTTGAAAATAATGCGCTTAAAAAGGCAAGCGATGATGAGCAAGTTAAACTGCAAAAGATGATTAACCAGCTAGAGCTCGATAAATCTAATCTTAGCGCTCAGTTGCTGGAAATAACCAACAAAGCAGCTGCTTTTGAAATTGATAAGAAAAATGCTATAGCCAGGCAAACTCAGGCAGATAAAAACGCCAACCAAATAGCCAAGAACTTAGAAGCAGAAAAGGCTAAGTTTAATGGATTACTTGTATCGCAGAAGGATCAAATCGACTCTCTTAAAACAGAGCTGAGTAATTTAAAATTAGAACGCGATGCCGGTAAAACGTTAGTTGCCGAGCTTGAAAACCAAGTTCAAACTCTGAAATCAAGTGAAGAAGCTCTGAAAAAAATATCTAAGGAACTAAGCCAAAACCAGAATTGCTTGGATGCTGAAAGGTCTCAGTACAAGTCTAACGTTGCACGGTTAGAAAGTACCCTGGCAGAGCAAGAGCAAAAGCTGCTCGCTTCAAAGCAAGAGCAAAAGTCACTAGTAAACCAGATTAGTGACCTTCAATCGGTTTCCCAGAAAGAGACCGAAGAAAAATATACCTTCAAAGCGTTAGCTTCCGAACTTGAAAGTCAAATTCAAACACTGAAATCCAGTGAAGAAGCTCTGATAGAAGGAGCTAAGGAACTAAAGCAAAGCCTGGATAGTTTGAAAGCTGAAAACTCTCAGTACAAGTCTAGTGTTACACGCTTAGAAAATATCTTGGCAGAGAAAGAACAAAAATTGCTCGCTTCAGCGCAAGAGCAACAATCGCTGGAAAATAAGATTAATAAACTTCAATTATTTTCCCAGAAAGAATCTGAAGAAAAAAATACCTTAAAGGTGGAGCTGGTTGATGCCACGGAGCAGCTTCAGTCTGCGAGAGCTGAGGCCGTACAGGCTAATGAACGTTTAGCTGTAATTGAGCAATCCTTAAGTGCGAAAGAGGAGCTATTGGCTCACACTGAACAGGAGCTTAAACTAAAAACTGATAAAAATTCAGCGTTAAGCAATGAGCTTAGTAGCTTCCAAGAAAAGTACCAAATGCTTACGGAAGAGGCGGAAGTAATTACTGTAAAAATTGGAAAGCTTCAGCAGAACTTGAATTCATTAAGTGAAGAGAAGGTTAATTTAGAAAATTCACTAGAAGAAGTAACAAAGCAGCGTGATCAGGAGCATACTAGGTACCAAGAGCATAATAATTGGGCTCATTCATTGAAGGAACAATTAGAAGAGCTAAGAGCTAAGCTGGAAGAAAAAGATAGAGCGGTTAGCTTGGGTCAGAAGATGCTTGCTAAGTCTCAAATAGATTTGGACGAACTACGGAGCTTATATGCTGAGAAAGTTGAATCAGAAAGGGGTCTAGTAGATTTAGTAGCTGAGTTAAAGGAAAAGTTAACATTGGCTTCAAAGTATTACTTTCAGCTGCAAAAAGAGCACCCAGAACTTTTAGAAGCTAATAATACCCATGAAGGAAGTTGAGTGATGCCATCTAGTTTTGAGGAGTTTAAAAGGCTGCTTGATGAGTCTGTTGGCTTAATAGAGGCGTCTTCTGTTTCCTCATTAAAGCCAAATGAATCTGAGAATATTGGAGTCCCAGATAACATTGAAACTATAGTTGATACCAATTCCTTGTTGGTCCGGTGCGAGCAGGCCTGCCAGAAGCACTCATCCAGGAAGCCTACTATTAGAATTATACATCACTTGGCTTGCAGCGGTGGTACCCTGATATCTAAATGTATGTCGGCAATGCCAAACGTTTTCTTACTCAGTGAAGTTCATCCTTATAGTGATCTTGCATTGGGGCGTGAAAAGCCAAAATATTCACCCAGTGACATTGTTTCTTTGTCTAAATATGCATCTGTCCCTAATCAGAAGACGCTGGCAAAAAAAATATTCAAACAGAGTATTGACGCAGTATTCGAACATGTTCATGAGAGTGGCGGCCATCTTGTATTAAGAGATCATACTCATTCAGACTTCAACGTTTCAGAAAAGCTGCCGCAAAAGAGTGTGGTATCTCAGATTCTCTCCGAGTCGTATGACGTTAAATCTATACTCACAATTCGAAACCCAATAGATGCATATGCTTCATTAGTAAAAAATAACTGGGTTCATTTTTCACCAAAGAGTTTTGAGGAATATTGTCGCCGGTTTTTGGTGCTTGTTTCTCAGTTTTCAGATGATGAAATTTTCTTATATGAAGATTTCACTGCCAAGCCGCACAATGAAATGATGAAAATGACAGAAAAGCTTAACCTTCCTTATGATGAAAGCTTTGATATTCTTTACCCTATTTTTAGAGTAACAGGTGATAGTGGAAGGTCATCTAATATAATTGGTCCTCGTAGTCGTAGGCAATTAGATGAGGCTTACCAAAATGAGATAAAAATGTCTGAATCTTTTCCAAAGATATCAGCAAAATTTGGATTTAACTAGGAAGTAAGATATTTAGCATGAAGCCGCCTATTAATGTATTTTTTTCATATTACCAATGTAATGATGTTGCACGACAGCGAGAAATTGACGCTTGTTTAATTAAGAATGCAACAAATGAGAGTATAGATAAGTTATTTGTAATTATCGATGATGGGTGCGAGTGCGCTGTTGAAACCGATAATATTCAGGTGCTGTACATTAATTCACGTCTCACCTACCGAAGTTGGCTGGAACTAACGCAAGAAAAGTGTAGTAGTGGAATTAGTATATTGTGTAATTCCGATATCTATTTTGACGATACCTTACCTCTTATTCGCGAAGTGTTACAAGAGCCTAATGGCTTTCTTGCTCTATCTCGCTGGGAGTATTTGCAGGGTACTACCCAGATGCACCCAAACCCGCATTGGTCTCAAGATACATGGGCTGTTCGGGTTGAAGATGAAGTGCCAGCCAGTTTGCTTTCATTGCTGCATTTTCCCATGGGTGTACCCCGTTGCGACAATAAAATCGCTTATTTGTTCTCTATTTATGGCTGGAAGGTGTTTAACCCAGTAAAACACTTACGAAGCATTCATATGCATGAATCCCAAATGAGAACATACGATAAGAAGCTTGACGATCGCCTGTTAGGTGGGGTTGCCTATGTTTACCCTGGCGATAACCTAGAGGATGAGGCGAGTTTAGATTTTGATGTATGGACAAAGCGTAGTAATAAATTGAACAAGGTCGCAATTAATAAATCTATGGAGAAGTGGATAGGAGAAAGCATTAAAGAACAGCAAGAAAAAAACAAGTTTACGGAAAATGTGTCTGCTCAGTTTAAGTCTGTTAGTGCCGAATTAGCTTTGAATGCGTTTAAATCGGGTGACATGTTATACAAATTTAATGCTAACTTCACAGTGACTTCAAATGAAGGTGCTGTTTTATTTAGAAATGGCTATGAAAGAGGATTGGGAAACTCGTTACCAATAGATATTTATAGTAAGAATCCTCAGCTTGCCAATGTGCATGGGTTAATTCCAATAATAGTTGAATCTTATATTGACGAAGTGTCAGATAAGCCGAGAAGTGCGGATGACGTTAATTTTTGGCAGTACCCATGTGCGACAGAATTCCAAGCTTACAATAATCATAAGAGTATACGCGCAGGAGATCATATCGACTCTCAGGTTAAAGTAATTAATACATACCTTCCTCTGCCATGGGCGACTTATATAGATAAGAAAGTTTTCCCTGATAAATATCTTTCAAGGATTAAGTCGCTTCTCGCATATTATAATGCTATTGCTTCTGATAATGGCTTTGAATTAAGGGTTCATTCTGTTTGCCAGCATATTCACTGGGTGAGGATTTTAGAGGTTGCTCAAGAGCTTGGGGTAACTGATTTGCATCTTTCCCATAAGGACTCAAAGAGTGAGTTGAAGCAGCAAGAAGTTGGTACTGAGCTGCGTCTGCATGGCTGGATGCTTATAGCTGTAAATTATGTAACTCCTGAACGAAGCAAAGGTATGGAGCGAAAGCCTGTTGCTGAAAAGAAGCTTTTAGCTTCGTTTATTGGCGCTCATATGCCTCACTATTTAGATGATAGCCGTATTAGGTTGTTTGAAGCTGCTAAGGAATCTGGTCGAGATGATGTGTTTGTCGATTTAGGTAGTGAGTGGCACTTCAATAAAGTAGTGTATGAAGAGCAGGTGTTAAGTAGGAAGGTTGAGTCAGCATATTTGGATCAACATCAGGAAAGAACATATCGCTATAATTTGATTTTGAGTGATTCTAAGTTTTCATTATGCCCGATTGGTGCGGGCCCTAATACTTTACGCTTTTGGGAGTCTATCGCTGTTGGTTCTATTCCAGTGGTTTTCTTAGGTGATTTGTCTGTTTTTTCGGAAAATAATCTGGGTCGAGAGTTACTGAATCAAAGTGTCTTATGGACTGGTGAAATTGACTCTGCTTTATTTGAGCATTTAGGGCGAATGACTCAAGATGAAATTGAGTGTCGTAGTGCATCTTTAGTTGAGTTATTCAAAACCATGGATAATCTCATTTCATGGGAGAGCTAATGAAATTGCTTTGTTACGGTGCTAGTGTTACAGCACAAAAAGATAAGGGCGGTTATTTTTATCACTTAGAAAGGCTGTATGCCCCGTGTGAGGAAGTAGAAATTGAAAGACTTTCATATGGAGCAAGTCACTTCGATTATGCAGGATACGCATATGCCGAATGTCTAGTTAAGGCAAAGCCTGACGTTTGTATTGTTGATTGGTTGACTCCCAGCATGAAAGTTTTTAGTGAGGAGAAGATAAAGCGTTTTAATTTGCATTTGCTAAAAAATGGCGTTTTTCCAGTTTGGGTCCATTTTCCAAGGGCGGATGATTTAAAGGGTCAGAGAGAGTGCTATAAGCAGGTTGTTGATTGTTGCAATTTACTAGCTATCCCTTTTATAGATATGTGTGAACACCTTCGCGATATAGTTGTTGAACCAAGTAAGTATCTTAGAGATGTAGTGCATACAAACTCATTTGGCGCTAGAGAGTATGCGAAAGTGTTATACCATCGTCTAAA
Organism: Reinekea marinisedimentorum; assembly: GCF_004341165.1. Lineage (GTDB taxonomy): Bacteria > Pseudomonadota > Gammaproteobacteria > Pseudomonadales > Natronospirillaceae > Reinekea > Reinekea marinisedimentorum. The sequence continues at coordinate 57,899 of NZ_SLZR01000004.1, read as the reverse complement.
TGAATTAGATTTTGATAGTTTAGATTGTTGGGCTTATGCTGAATCGGAAAATTACCCAAGGTTGCCAAAAGTAATAAGCGTGGATGATTATGTTTCTTTAGACCATTCATTCTCTTTTTCTTTCGAGGTCTTAAGTGAAAGAGCTCTTGAGGTTTTGGCTCTTTCTTCTATCGGGCCAAGTATGTGTAACCTTAAGGTGCAGTTAGTTAAGGAAGGAAAGAGTTTGGCGGAGTTAGATGTAAGACCTGCTGATCCTTGGTGTTACTATTCTAGGGTTATGGTACTGCCCCCATGGAAGTTTCAAGTGTCTAGCGGCCAATATACTTTAGTGGTTTCATATTTGGATGGTGACCCACTTGAAGGTATCCAGCTTAGAGGGGATGTAGGTGAAGGGGCTGTGTTGAATGCTGCAGATAGAGCAATGTATATCGAACAGATATCGATAAATGCAGATCGTTTTTTTGTGTTAACTTAAGTTTCTTTAAGGAGTCTGATATGGCCTTTGCGTATGAGCCAAGTTATGTTTGGCCAAACCCTGCATTCCCTTTTCGAGTGTACTACTCCAGTGATAATTTGAGGATATTTATTATTGAAAATATCCAGCATAATTGGGAATGGCTAAGTAGTTATTATAATAAGTTTAAAGATACAGACTACTTCTTTGTCTATTGTGGCTGGTATCATAGCGAGTGGTTTGCTAAGGAGGCGGTTAAGATATTTGATGTTTTAGGTCTTAATCGAGAAAATTTCTTTTTTATGTTTAATGAAGAGTCTGAGAAGAAAAATTTTGAGAAAGAGGGATTTAATGGTCAGGTTATTAATCAAAATGCTTGGCTTGATGAAAACTTAGTTATGAAGCCTATTGATAACGTTCAGAAAATTTACGACGCAATTTATGTCGGTCGATTTAGTAATTTTAAACGCCACTATCTGGCAGGTAAGGTTAGAAATTTGGCCTTGGTCGCAGGGAATAATCATGGCAATGCAATTATAGAAAATATTCCAAATTATTCTTACCTAAATCAAGCGCCTTTAGCTCCAGAAGAAGTCTGTATGAAAATCAATGAATCTCATTGTGGTTTGATACTGTCTGAAGAAGAGGGGGCCTGCTTTGCGTCTAGCGAATATTTATTGTGTGGAATTCCTGTGGTTTCGACAAAAGAAAGAGGTGGTAGATCAGTTTGGTATGATTCCTATAATTCGATTGTATGTGAGCCGGTGGAGAGTCAAGTGGCTGAGGCTGTTGAGTTCTTTGTGAATAATCCTAGGTGTCCTACAAGAATTAGGAAGGCTTACATTTCTAAAGCTAGAATATTTAGACAACGTTTTATATTGAAGTTGGCAGAATTATTCGAAAAGCATGGGGATTATGAGTTGGATGCTGATCAGTATTTTAAGGACAATTTTATTCATAAGCTCAGAAGATCTCAACGGCCAGATTTTGAGTCTATCTTTTGTTGATTTTAATTATTTATATGCCTTAAGTAATAGGTTGATTAAGGTTTAAATTTTAATTTATAGGTAATGCAATGCGTGGATTGGTTTTTCTTCATATTCCCAAATGCGGTGGTAGTACGATACGGGATAAAATTATTAATAATTATAAGGGTAGTGGGAGAGTGATAAAACTGTATAACGATAATCCAGAAAAAGACTATTATACAGTTGAAACATTTAAAGATAATTTTCGTGATGGGATTCCAAATGATGTGTCGGCAATTATTGGGCATATATCATATGATGAATTGGCGGTAGTTATTGATATAAATGAATGGAATGCCTTCAGTGTTGTAAGAGATCCTTTAGATCGGGCGATTTCAAACCTGAATTATATGAGGATTAACCCTAATCATAGGGGCTATAGCATGGCTGCTAGAGTAACAAAGAGCAGTTTGTTTGAGTATTTAAGGGGCACTTCCAAAATGTTTCAATATGAATTCTTAGGGAGGGGGGCGGAGAATGTAAAGCTTTACAAGCTTGAAAATTATAAAAAAGCATTATTTGATTTAGAAATTATCTCGTCGTTAAATGAAGATGTTGAAATTAAAAATATTACAGAAGTGAAGAAAATAAAAAATGGGAGTGATTTAGAGTTGCTTTCATTAGGTGATATGAGTAGTGATGAAGTTCAGGAGCTTAAGCTATTGTATAGTGTGGATTATGATTTATATGAAAGTGCTTTATAAACAATAGCTGATTTCTATTTTATTGTTATTTGATATAGGTTTTGTTTTATGAAAAAGGCTCTTATTACTGGTGTGACAGGTCAAGATGGCTCCTACTTAGCAGAGTTTCTGTTAGTAAAAGGTTATGAAGTCCATGGTATTAAACGACGAGCATCTTCGTTCAATACTGAGCGTGTTGACCATATATACCAAGACCCTCATGCAGATAAGCCCAATTTCTTTCTGCACTATGGTGACCTAACAGATACTTCTAATTTAACTCGCATCTTAAAAGAAGTTGACCCTGATGAGGTTTATAACTTAGGCGCTCAGTCCCATGTGGCTGTTTCCTTCGAAGCGCCAGAATACACCGCTGATGTCGACGCAATTGGTACGCTTCGCCTTCTTGAAGCTATTCGCTTTTTAGGTTTAGAAAAGAAAACGCGCTTCTACCAGGCCTCTACATCAGAGCTGTATGGATTAGTCCAGGAGATTCCTCAAAAAGAATCAACACCATTCTACCCGCGCTCCCCCTATGCTGTTGCAAAAATGTACGCATATTGGATAACTGTTAATTACCGTGAATCTTACGGTATGTATGCCTGTAATGGCGTACTGTTTAACCACGAATCCCCTCGCCGTGGAGAAACGTTTGTAACCCGTAAAATCACCCGCGGAATTTCCAATATCGCTCAAGGGTTAGAGCAATGTTTGTACTTGGGTAATATGGATGCTCTGCGCGATTGGGGCCATGCAAAAGATTACGTGCGTATGCAATGGATGATGCTTCAACAAGAGCAAGCAGAAGATTTCGTTATTGCAACCGGCAAACAGATTTCAGTACGTGAGTTTGTGCGTATGTCTGCGAAAGAAGCAGGCATTGAGCTGGAGTTTTCTGGTGAAGGTGTAGATGAGGTTGCAACGGTTGTTTCTGTAACGGGTGATAATGCCCCGGGTGTTAAAGTTGGTGATGTTATTGTTCGTGTAGACCCACGTTACTTCCGTCCTGCAGAAGTCGAAACGCTTCTGGGCGACCCAACTAAAGCAAAAGAAAAGCTTGGCTGGGTACCAGAGATTACCGTTGAAGAGATGTGTGCCGAGATGGTTGCAAATGATTTGGATAAGGCAAAGCAACATGCATTGCTTAAAGCCTATGGTCATAAAGTTACCGTAGCTAAAGAGTAGTTAGGTTGTTTGTATAGGAAGTTATTTACCAATACCTATAACCTGCTAATACATGATGTATATAGTGAAACAGTTGCTGGACGAGACTAGTTGTGCCTCCTATTTATAGGTTCTTTATATAGGTATAGGGCACGCCTTGTTGCATTGAAACTGGTTTTATTTAAAAAGGAACTGAAAGTGTATGGTAGAGGTGTTTGAAGGAAGGCAGGATGAAGTATGTAGCTTTGTTGAGCCAGCCTCTAAAGATATTATATTTGTATTTTCAGGTGCAGCCGAGCGAGCGGGAATACCTTTGGGGGAGTTGCACCAATACCTAAGGAAGTACGGCGCTAACGTAGTTTATTTAAGGGATAAGAGTAAACTTCTTTACCTAAATGGACTGTCATCTTTGAAGATCAGTAATCTTGGTGATTTGGTTGGGTATCTTAAAGAGCTCATACCTTCCGGGGTTGAAAGGATTCATTGTATAGGAAGTTCTGGAGGAGGCTTTGCAGGTCTTTATGCAGCGTTAAAGCTAGGTGCGACAAGTGTAATTCTATTTGGTGGGGTTACAGACTTGACTAACGAAAGCTTGTTGGCTGAAAAGAGAGGGGTTGCACTTCTTAATCGCATCATAAATTTAGAATCCCCTTATAAGCTGAATCTTGCAAATTTGATTTCTCCAGATTGTTCAATTGCAAAGATAAGCTTATGGTATGGGGAGAAAAATATTGTTGATGCCCGTTATGCAAAAAATATAACACTTGTTCCTCAAGTGATTAATCATCCTGTGGCGGGGACAGACCGGCATGATATAACTGTGCCGATGCGAGATGAAGGTTTGCTTGAGAGTGCCTTGGATGATCATTTCGAGGGGCTAAGCTGATAAGAATTTGCGTAAAACTTATAGACTGTGCTGTTTTTGTTTTTCTTACAATTACTAACTCTCGTGAATACAGACCTGAAGTACATCATTGTTTTGTTGAATTGGACTATTTGTAAGCTAAGTGGCTTCAGATTAGGGAGGTAGATTGAGCTTTACAAAGTACTTGGAAAATCCTGAAATCTATGCTCGGTATAATAAAGTAAAGCCCTATTTTAAGTTGCGCTCTTCGGCGTATGATCTTACCACCAGATGCCAGCTTAAGTGTGAAGGTTGCTATTTTTTCTCGGGTGAGTCGAGCCATGTTGAAGATTCTACCGATGTAAAAAAATGGAGGCATTTTTTTATAACTGAGCAAGAAAGAGGGATTAATTATTTTAACTTGGCAGGGGCAGAGCCGGCGCTTGTGCCTGATCTTCTATTTGCCGCCTGGAATGTTTTGCCCTTTGGTACGATATTTACGAACGGCTTGAAATTGATTGATCGCGAGATTAACTATCGTATTCATATTTCCGTTTGGGGGGATGAAAAAGGGGATAAAGAGTACAGGGGTGTAAACTGTTTACCAAAGCAGCTTAAAAACTATCAGGATGATAATCGCGCTGTTTTTGTATATACCATTAATAAAAACAATATTGATCAATTACCCAGTGTTGCGCATAGAATTGTAAGTAGCGGTCATAGGATGACATTCAACTTTTTCAGTAATCCTGTCGGTGAGCATTCACCACTTCAGTTAGACGAGTGCTCTAGAAAAAGAGCGTACGATACCGTTGTTAGCCTAATTGAACAGTATGGAAGTTCCATTTTGTTTTCTCGCTATAGTGCTGAAGTACACACGGCAAGTGAGAGTTTATATAAGCAATTTGACTGCCCTTGCCCTAGAGTTGCTGACAATGGGAAAAAAGGGTTAGGCATTGGCCAAAGATACCGCAGCTATCGGGCCGACCATACACACCATAGTTCAAGCGATTGTTGCGCACCAAATACAGAATGCTTTGATTGTAGGCTTTATGCTGCCGGTAGTTTAATTGTTCCTTCACGGATGGATTTACATGTTAGTAGTGAAGATCTTTTTCGAGGCTGGCTGGACTATTTAGATGTGTGTCTTTGCTTGTATCTTAATGATTATGAGAGAGATATTGAGTTATACAGATGAAAGGATGTTATAAATGAATGCTCATAAAAAGTTGCTTGCGATATTCAACTCGACTTTTGAGATTGTTCATCAGTCAAAAGAAGGTGATGTGTTACTTAATACTGTGACGTTAGATGATAATTTAGCTCAAAAATTTGATTTGGACAGCCTGGATATGATTGAAGTTTTTCTGCGTATTCAAGATGAATTTGGTGTAGAAATTGACGAGGATGATTACGAAAAGCTGATGTCTTTGAATGATATTCTGGCATATATCGATGCGTGCGGTAAGTGATAAATTAGATTAGCCTTCGAATTGGTTTTTCTTTACTTATATAACATAAGCCTGTGTTCGCTAGCTCGTGAGCCTGCAGAAAGCGAAATGGTGTGATTGATGTTCTTAGTATGATTGAGGATTCGATGTGCAAGTTGATTTTCTGATAGTTGGGGCGCAGAAGAGTGGTACTTCGGCTCTGGATAAGTACATGAGAACTCATTCAGAAATTGAAATGGCTACCAGAAAAGAAGTGCACTTCTTCGATACTGATGAGCTCTTTAATGGCGGTAAGGTAGATTATAGTAAATACCATAAATCTTTTCCGGGAGATACGACTGTTTCTATCAGGGGTGAGTCTACACCCATTTATATGTATTGGAATGACGCGCCTAAAAGAATTTGGCAGTACAATCCTGAAATTAAGCTGATTGTTGTATTAAGGAATCCGATAGAAAGAGCGTTTTCTCATTGGAATATGGCACGATATCGGGGAGTAGAAGACATGTCGTTCTCTGATGCGATAAAAGCGGAGTCTCTTCGGTGTCGAGTTTCTTTGCCAAACCAAAATCGAGTTTTCTCATACTGTGACCGAGGATTTTATTCGTTTCAGCTACGTAGGCTGTGGCAATTTTTTCCTGCAGAGCAGGTTTTAATTTTGAAATTTGAAAATCTAAAATACGACTTAAAAAACACGCTCTCTGGTATTGCAAGTTTTCTGAATGTAGGGGAATTTGAAAGTAGCCAATACATTGATACGCATTCAACTGATTATGTGACTGGAATTAGCCTGGAAGACTTTAATTTACTACGAGAAATTTTTTATTATGAAATTAAAATGCTGGAAGAATTATTAGGCTGGGACTGTGAACAATGGCTTAATCTTTAATGCGGTTAATCTGCAATCTTTCAGTTAGATACACCTGTTTATGCTGTTGAATAGTTAAAGATATACTTACGGTAGTATGTAGACCGAATATAGGCGGACTTCTGTGTCGATTTATAACTTGGATATTATTTTATTCCACCAATATTCTAAGCCTAGTTTATTTAATATATTTATTCGCTTATCTGCGTGTTCGAAAAATGGTGTGTATTTATCTATCCATAAATTTAATTGTTTTTCAGATAATGTATCTTCATTCCAGTTTTCAATAAAAGCAATAGGTAGTTCTTTGTAGCAAGAATCTAAAGCGCTTGATTTAACAATGGGGATTGCCCCATTAATAATTGCGTGCCAGGCTTTTGGGGCTGGATCTAGCCCACCACCTTCTACACATAAAACAAACTTGTGTGTTTTGCATAAATTAAAAAAAACTTCTTCCAAAACTTCTGATTCTAAAATTGTGCAAAAGGAATTCCATTGGTTTTTAGCGAGCTGGGTTACTTTTTTGCGAGTTATCCATTGCTCTCCGTCTCGCTCCCTGTGGGCGCATAGTACCATATGTGATCTGTTGCTTAATGCAGGTACTGAATGTATGGGTATCGAGCAATTATCTTTGTAATTTGGGTACACCATTCCGAGAGGAAGGGGTGAAAGCTTGGGCTCATTGTTATCGTCTAGATTCTCCGCAAACCAGTGGATTAAGTTGGGTGAGCTGAGGATCTTCTGAATTATTTTCTTTTCATTGTCATTAAAGCACCGCCAGCGCTTGTCGACTTGATTGGGTATGGTTGCGTCTTCTGAGCCTGTTATTAGAATAAAAGGTGATGTTAGTTGGGGTAATACTGCTTCATAAAAGAAACTAACGGCTATAAATGGATCTCTCAGAGAGAGAAAGATAGTTTGTGGAGTGATGGTTTGTTTGAGTTTAGTTATGAATGTTCTGGGCTCAAATGTATCTGAGGTGATAACCCAATCGCATTTTCTTGCTATGCCTGTAATTCGATATTTGTCAGCACCTTTATTCTTAGGGAATAGTCGTGTCTGTTGGCTTTCTAGAGTCGGAACAAACGAAAGCTCTACATCTACACCAGACTCTATAAAGATGCCATTAATTTTTTCTAAATGTCTGATGATTCTTGAGGCTAAATCTAAGCGCATGCGGGTGCTGGCGCATTGGCTAAGTATAAATCTGTAGTGAGATAAAAGCTTATTGGTTGGGAGGCGGTTAAGATTATCTCTGTATATTTTGTAGTATTCTTTTTCTCCAGAACCATCTCCTTTTAAATAGAGCCTTTTTAGTTGATGTGTTTTTGTTTCTTCGCTTTCATGGCTAATATTCTGCTTAGTTCCGTTTTTTGATATTAAAGAGAGTGAGGTTGAAGTTGGGTTGTTTGATTGCCATTCAATGCTCTCGTTGGTCGACTTGTGCGCTGTTAAAGATAGTAATGCATTCCATGTTTGATCGAGTTTGGTCTTCAGCTCATTACTTAAAGAAAGGCAGATGTTTAAGCTGGCGGTCTCATTAATTAGCTTGGTTTCAAATGGGTGGGGAGTGGCTTCATTCAAATCAAGGTTGGTAAGGCTGTTTACAAGTTGAATTATAGGTGCGCCTTCAAATAATGCTTTCTGTGTTACTAATAGGCACTTATGAGGATTATTTCGTACAAATGCAATTACTCGGTTGTTGTACTCTATCCACATTGAAGCCGCTCTGTAGGGTTCTTTCCAAAAAGTAAGGTTTAAGTCAGATTTAGAGCGGTTTGTTAAATACGTAATTTCCCGGCTGTGCCGGTTGTATAGTGATTCAATGCAGCTTTGCCATGATCTGATGATAAATAGAAAGCGGCCTCTTCCGTTAAGTGCTTCGTTCCATGCTTGTAAAAATAGGCAGAGTCGCGGGTCTTTCAAGCCCCATGCTGTACCGGCTCTGTCTCGTTGTGCAATGTATTCTTTAATGGCTGGTCCATAAGAATTTTTAGGGTGAATTTCAACTTCCCCATGGAATTGCCAGTTAGAGCCGTGGTCATTTAGCCATTTTTCATGCATTTGGACAGCCGGCATGTCCTCAAAGTAGCCTCTCGGGTTTGCAATGTGTGGCTGGATCAGGTCTTTGCCAAGTGGAAGGCCAGCATTATTTAGCATGTTTGCGCAAGCGGAGGTGCCGCTTCTGTGAAAGCCGGTGAATATTAGTACAGGAAGGTTAGGCATGGTGTATCGAACTTTGCAGAATTAAGGTTTAGTTTGATTTTAACCCATTTTTTTTGGAAAACATCTATAAGTTATTAAACCAAGTGGGGTTAAGTTTTGATACTATTTGGCAAATAGGTATGGCGCTCGTAATTAGGAGTATCGTATGAAAAAAGTATTCATAGCTGGCCACCGCGGAATGGTCGGCTCGGCAATCTGTCGTCAATTACAGCAGCGCAGCGATGTTGAGCTGGTATTGCGTACATCTTCAGAGTTAAATCTGGTTAATCAGCAAGCCGTTGCAGATTTTTTTGCGTCTGAGCAAATTGATGAGGTGTACCTGGCTGCGGCCAAAGTAGGGGGTATTGTTGCCAACAATAGTTATCCTGCAGAATTCATCTATCAAAATCTGATGATAGAAAGCAATGTTATTCATTCGGCCTTTACTGCCGGTGTTAAAAAATTGCTGTTTTTGGGGTCTTCCTGTATTTACCCAAAATTGGCTGAGCAACCCATGCAGGAAGCGGCGTTGCTTACCGGTACGTTAGAGCCTACAAACGAGCCCTACGCCATTGCAAAAATTGCCGGCATTAAGTTGTGCGAAAGCTATAATCGTCAGTACGGGGTCGATTACCGGTCTGTTATGCCAACAAATTTGTATGGCCCGCACGATAACTTCCACCCGGAAAACTCACACGTTATTCCTGCGCTGTTACGGCGTTTTCACGAGGCTAAACTCCGTGGCGATGCAACCGTAACCGCTTGGGGTACAGGCAGCCCAATGCGTGAGTTTTTGCATGTAGACGATATGGCGGCAGCCTCGGTGCATGTTATGGAATTAGATAAGCCTGCTTACGATGCGAATACCCAACCAATGCTTAGCCACATTAACGTAGGCACTGGGGTCGATTGTACCATTAAAGAATTGACCGAAACCGTCGCAAAAGTAGTTGGCTTTAAAGGCGATATTGTATGGGATACCACCAAGCCAGACGGTACCCCGCGTAAGCTAATGGATGTAAGCCGCTTAAAAGCCTTAGGCTGGCAGTATAGCTATAGCCTGGAAGAAGGCCTGCAGGATGCTTACCAGTGGTTTATTGAGAATCAGGATAAGTTTCGCGGTTAGTGTGCTTAACTTAAAGGTGCAAGTTAAATTTATGTACTTATCGGATGAAGCCTTTGAATCAGTGATCAGTTCTGTTCCGCTGGTTTCAGTTGATCTTATTGTTCGTAACACTCAGGGTGAGTACCTGCTGGGTTTGCGGCAAAATCGCCCGGCTCAGGGCTATTGGTTTGTGCCCGGTGGCCGCATTCAAAAGAACGAGCCCATTGTACAGGCATTTAGCAGGCTAACGCAGCAAGAGCTAGGCCGTACGCTTACTATAGATGTGGCAAAGCCCCTGGGCGCTTTTGACCATTTTTACACCGATTGTGTGTTTGGTGAGCAAACCTCCACTCATTACGTTGCTCTGGGTTATGAATTACAGGTGGACTTCGATATTATGCATCTACCTCGCGAGCAGCACGGCCAGTACCAATGGTTTAGTGCAGGCCAGCTGCTGGCCAGTGATGCTGTGCATAAACATACCAAGTGGTATGTACGTTAGGCTGCTTGTACTTTTTTAATAATTACAGTTTGTAAGTGCCAAATTAAGCTTACAGCGAGAATGACATGCTAAAGAAGATTGCGCGTAAAGTGCTGGGGCGAGAGGGCTCTGGTTTAGAAGGTTATCAGTTTTTTATTGATGTAGTGTCTCCCGAGCTCATAGCTGGCTGGGCTGCTAATACAAAGAATACACAACATAAGCCCATTGTAGATGTTTGCAGCAATGGTGAAGTTTTATGGCAGGTAAAGGCTGAAAGCTTCCGGGAAGATTTAACCGAAGCCGGCATTGGTGACTTTGCGTTTAAGCTGAAGCCAGTTGCTGCCGTGCTAAAGCGCGATATTACCGAAGTTGATATTCATATTGATGGCCATAAAGTAAATGAGCAGCCTTATCCGCTGGTTATGCAGTGCCCGAATGAAGGTTGTTTAACATCTCACTTTGCTATGGCGCACGAGCATTACACTGGGCATGTAGATGCCATTACCGAAAACCTGATAGTAGGGTGGGTAATGGCAAATGCTAACCCTAATATCCGTGCAAAGGTAGTGCTGGTGCATAATGGTGAAGAGTTGGCCGCAACCGTAGCCGACCAATACCGTGGCGATTTGCACAAGGGCGAAGCGCAAGATGGTTGCCATAGCTTCCGCTTAAATTTACCGGTGCATAAGTTTCCTTCTGCCAGTTTTGAGTGCGACCTTCAGGTAGATGGCCAAAAAGTTAACCCTCAGCCTATCAGAATTGAACTGGATCAGAACACGCTGGAAGTTGAACAGTATAAGCACAATTTTGCGTCTGAATTGGGCGATTTTAACGCTCTGATTAGCGCAGAGCTGAACAGATTGCACCAGGCTGTAGAGTCAGAAACAAAAGAGACTCAGGGTGCCAACCTTAATGTTGCTGTTAATGTTGCCCTGCAGGGCATAGCAGAACTTTCTGCCCGGGTTAGCGTAATGGAGCGAGTACTGGTTAAGCATTTTTCTGAAAATGAATAACCGGCGTTCTCTACGGAAGGCCTTATGTTGGTTTCATTAGAGCGCATCGGTAAAGCGCAGTTGTTTTTTCGCTTGGAATGCACCAGCGAAGGTGAAGCAGAATTTGTGCTGCACAGCTCATCAGCCCAGGTAGCCGCTAAAAAAGTGCGCTACCAGCCTGGCTACAACTGGTTTACTTTAACTATCCCTCCGCTGTTTGTTACAGACGCCCGTGAGCATTATTGTTTAGATATGGGTAGGCTAAAGCCGTTAAGGCTTTGGCAGGGCGATGTACAGCTTGTAAAAACGCAATATCTGGCTGGTGCTAAGGCCTGCGCGGTTTATCAAAACCCTGCCAGTTATACCGCAAGCGTGGGTGAGCAGGCCCGGCCGACTATTTTGATGATTGATCATCAAACGCCCACTCCCGATAAAGACGCAGGTTCCTACGCGGCTATTAATGAGATTAAGCTCATTCAATCTTTAGGGTTTAACGTTAAGTTTTTGCCGTTAGACTTAGCCTTTTCACTCAAATATACGCGCAGCATGCAAGCCATGGGCGTGCAGGTGTGCTACCAGCCGTTTTATACCTCTGTTAATCATGCCGTGCTCGATGGTCTGGAAAATATCGCAGGCGTGTACATCACCCGCTTTCATGTTGCCCAGCAGGTACTGCCGTTAATTCGAAAAGCAATGCCTGGCTTGCCGGTTATTTTCAATAATGCTGATCTGCATTTTTTAAGAGAGTTGCGTGGCCTGCTTTCCAGTGGGGCGGGCACTATGCAGAGCGTGATGTATGCGAAAACTGCCGAGTTAGAGGTTATGAGGCAGGTTGATGCCATTCTTTCCTACAGTGATGCAGAGCATGCTGTCATTGCATCGCACATACATGAGCAGGAAAAAATTTTTAAATGCCCGTGGGTGCTGCAAATAAAAGCTGAAGTAACACCGTTTGAGCAGCGCAATGGGATTGCGTTTTTGGCGGGCTTCCGGCATTTACCGAATGTAGAGGCGCTCATCTTTTTTGCAGAGCAGGTTATGCCACTACTTACAGAAAATCAGCCCAACCTTAAGCTGTATATCTATGGTAGCCACATGCCCGAGCAAATAGCCGCACTGCGAAGCAAAAATATTGAGCCGGTCGGTTATGTAGAAAGCCTCGATGAAGTGTACGCAAATCATCGGGTGTTTGTAGCACCGCTCATTTCAGGTGCGGGTGTAAAAGGTAAGGTTTTGGAATCTATGGCTTATGGCCTGCCAACGGTACTCTCACCGGTTGCCGCAGAGGGTACTGGCTTAACGCACGGTATTAGTACTATGGTTGCCAAAAACCCGAGCCAGTGGGCAGACTTTATATCGGAGCTGTATCACAATAAATCGCTATGGAATCGGTTATCTGGCAATTCGCAGATTCTTGCCGCTGAACACTATTCATTTGAACATGGTCAGGAACAAATGCGTGCGGTATTTAATTTTGTTGGTATCGATTACAAATGAACAAGCAGCCTGAACTCATCGGATTGATCACAGATTAGGCTTAGGGAATAAACAGAATTATGACAATGGTATCGTTAAAACACTTAGGTGCCGTTTTTTTATCACCTGTATTAACGCTTTTTAATCAGCAAATGGAAAAAAACCTTGTACAGGGTGACCGGCTTTTTTTTCTGGCCCGAGAGGGCTACTGGCTGGAAAAATCGTACCATGCCTATATGAATGCTCAGGGTCAGGTTGCCGATAGCCGCTATATGCTGGTTTCTCGTGGCTTTCTTTTTAAAATTGGGCTGCTTAAGCCAAGTTCATACCCTTATTCCTTGGGCTTCAATTTTACCGGCACCATCTACCAGTTATTGCGCACGCGTTTTATTTTAAGTGATGTCAGTATTAATCAGATATTCACGGCAAAAGAGCAAAAACAGAATGTTTGCTTGCCAGATGATATGGTAACGGTATCTCAGTTGCTTGAAAGTAAGCTGGATAAACTCACGCCTATTATTAGTCAATCGGCCGATGCCTATCGCAGTTATTTGGAGTCTTTGGGTTATTTCGAGTCTTCAGTAAACGTTGTAGATGTTGGTTACAGCGGTTCTATTCAAAAATTGTTAACTATTCTGTTTGGTAAAAGTACCAAAGGGCACTATTTGATAGCCTCTAAGCCGGGTGAAACAGCCGTGGCCGGTAATACTGTTTCCATGCATGGTTACCTCAAAGAGGGTGTCAAACTGGAAGAAGGCTACCTGCCTTTAGATCGATCGATGTTCTTAGAATCTTTATTGACTGCCCCGCAAGGGCAGTTTCAGGATATTCGCTACAGCGCACTTAATAACCATACATTCGATTTCTATTTTGGCCGTAAGGTGGCCTCGCAGCATAATTTCCACATGCTAGAGCAAATCTGTAACGGTGCCCTGGAACAGATGACAGAGTATTCTAAGAAGGGCATAGAATTCACTGTTGAAGAGGTAGAGAGCATTCTGCAGGCCTACGTTGGCAAAAAGGGAATGTTCCCTCGGCATGCCTGGCCACTTTTTTCAATTGATGATGATATTTCGAATACAGGTACAGTGAATGCCATTGAGTTTTTTGGGTTAAGTTTATGAACTATAGAGTGATGATAAAGCGGCGCTTCCCTGCACTAGGTAGTATGCTTCGACGCCACCCAAAATTAATGAGTTTGGCTCTTAAAGCAGAGTCAGTACTGCTTATATTAAAGATGCGACGCCAAAACAAATTGCTGGGTTTAAATAAAACTGGTGCATCGCTTAACATTCATGAAACTGAGTTGCTAAAGAAAGCCAAAGAAGCAGGCTTTTTTGACTACAACTGGTACTGCCAAAATCAAAATAAGGTGTTTCAGGGTGAGCAGCATGCCTTTAGGGATTATCTTAATAAAAGCCGATTTTCTGGTGTTAGCCCCAGCCCCGCATTTAATAACCTAAATTACCTGAAACAAAATTTAGATGTGTACCATCAGGGCTTAAGCCCGCTCGCACATTACTTGGTTACCGGTAAGGATGAAGGCAGGGTGGTTCAGTCCTTTAACAGTAAGTGGCACCCGAGCGATGAAATTCAGGCGCAGGTCGATAAAGCCCTGCTAAGTAAACAGAAAATAGCGGTATGCCTGCATATATTCTATGAAGACTTCATAGATTATTACGCTTCGTGTCTGGAATCTTTTCCGGTTGCGGTCGATCTGTTTATAAGTGTCAGTAACGGCACTTTTAATGCTGGCATAACTAGCAAGCTAGCCGCATTGCCTACCGTTAATTCTGTTGTAGTTAAAGAGGTGCCTAACAGAGGGCGTAATTTTGGGCCAATGCTGGTCGAGTTTGGGCAGGAACTTTTAAACTACGATCTCTTCTGTCATCTTCATTCTAAAAAATCGCTATACTCTGGCCGCCAACAAACACAGTGGGCGGATTATTTAGGTGAATACCTTCTTAACGATAAGCAAGTAGTGGCAGAAGCTATTTGCTATATGGCCAGCCAACCAGATTGCGGTGTTTATTATCCATCTTCTTTTTGCATGATGCCCGATTGGGTGAACCACTGGTTAAAGAATAAGCCGTTCCGAGAGCGGTACTTTCAGGAGTGGGGTATTCAAAGCGATAAAGATTTCGATATCTATCCTGTTGGCGGCATGTTCTGGGCAAAGCCAAAAGCCCTTCATCAGTTATTGCAAAAAAAGTACAGCTATGAAGACTTTCCTTCAGAGCCATTGCCTAACGATGGCTCCGAACTCCACGCCCTGGAGCGCTGTATTGGCTTGCTAGCAGAAGCAAATGGCTATTCTCAGCTATTTTATTACCCCGAGCTTGGCAGGTTTACCGCAGATAAAAGCTTTATATTTTCAAACTATGTGAACAGTGCTGAAGAAGTATTCTATAAGCTACTGCCTTTTAACATTATTTCGTTCGATGTTTTCGATACTTTGGTTCGCCGTAGCTACCATGTACCAGATTATGCGAAGCTAAAGCTTGGTCAGCATCTGGCAAAGCAGGGGGTTGTTGATACCCCGCAAGTTTTTGTTACGGCGCGCAATGAAGCCGAGTTCAATATACGAAAAAGCAAAAAATTCCAGGGTGACGTGTCTATCACCGAGGTGTATCAGCAGCTTGCCACCGATTTAAACCTGAGCGATGCCGAGGCAAAGGAATTTTCCGAATTGGAGTTTGCTTACGATCTTGAAATGATAGAAAGCAAAGATGAGATGGTAGATATCCTGAATAATCTGATATTGCAGGGCAAAGATATCTATATCATCTCTGACACCTACTACACTGAGCACCAAATTGTACTGATGTTGCGAAAAGCGGGTGTCACTAACGGCTATAAGCTATTTGTTTCTTCAGAACTTGGCATGCGTAAAGATAACGGCACTATGTGGTCGTACATTAAAGACAAGGTTTCTGGCAAGGGGGCTTTTGTTCATGTGGGTGATAACGTAGTCGCCGATGCGCAAATACCGGGTGATTTTGGCCTGGCTAATTTGCACATTCTAAACCCAGCTGATAAATGGCAGGCTGCTGGTTGGAGCAACCCGCTCGCGGGCAGTGACCAGTTAGATGAAGATTTAATTTTAAAGTGGGGGCCGTTGATCAGTCAGTTTGGCAGGTACCCTTATTTAGGTGAGTAGTAATGAAAAATAGAACGTTGTATCTCCATATTGGCTGGTCTAAAACTGGTACATCGGCAATCCAAAAGCAGTTAGATAGCCAATATGAAACCCTAAGGTCAAAAGGGATTCTGTATTCTAAATCTATGCAGATGAATGATAATGCTCACCATAATTTTGCGTTGGCGTTTGGCGGTATTGTTGGCTATAAGTCTAAGTATTCAGTGGCAGAGGCATTAAAAGAAGTTGATGCCGAAATGGCAAGAAGCTCTTGTAACAGTGCTTTAATATCTAGTGAGCTGTCGCCTTTTTATTATAACAATAAACTGTTTTGTGATTGGGTGAGTCAGTTTGATCGGGTTAAAGTTATAGCCACTGTGCGGCGTCAGTCAGAGCTTCTTTTATCGTTGTATAATCAGTTAATTAAAGATCCCCAGGTGCGTTTTCAAGGGACCTTCTTGCAATTATGCTTTTCTAATATCGCAAAGGTTAATTTCTTCCCGCACCTTCAAAGGTGGGCGGATAAAGTTGGCGATGACAATATAGTTATAGTGAATTATGAGGATGGTGTTGTTGACTCGTTTTTAAGCTATTTTGATTTGACAGTTGATTCTAATGCCAGTGAAGTTGTTGTAAATGAATCACTTCCTAACAGCGTATTGCGCCAGGTTCAATTACAAAACCGAAATGTGATTGATGCTGGGCTATACAGGAATAATCGAGATCAGGTTATTAATACTTATAAAAATAGTGCAGAAAAGCCAAGTGAGCTTCATATAACCAGTGGGGAGCTACGAGAAATAGATAACTTTTTTGAGTACCCTAATAACGTTCTGGCTAATCGGTTTACGGACCGAAACGTGTTGTTCTCTAAAAAGAATTATAAAGATGTATATGTCTACTAGTCACACAATTAAAGTAAAGCTTGTTGGTGTTGCAAAAGA
Source organism: Reinekea marinisedimentorum (assembly GCF_004341165.1). Lineage (GTDB taxonomy): Bacteria > Pseudomonadota > Gammaproteobacteria > Pseudomonadales > Natronospirillaceae > Reinekea > Reinekea marinisedimentorum. The sequence continues at coordinate 41,065 of NZ_SLZR01000004.1, read as the reverse complement.
CGAAGGGGCCTATCTGGCTAGATGGATTCATCATCACCTTTATTTTGGTTTTAATGAAATAGAAATCTATATCAACAGGACTTCCGATAATTCGCATGAAATCGTCAAGAAGATTTCAAATAATTACCCTGCGGTAAAAGCCATAGATGCTGATCGGTTCGATTGCTTGCCAGAATTTAACAGTAATCGACTTCAGCATGAATCCTATTTGCACGCGCTTAAGAGTGGTCGGGGTTCAGACTATGTGATGTTTCTGGATATTGATGAGTATTGGGTGACTCCTGGTTTGGATCAGTCAATATCTGATTTCATAGAGGAGCAATCGCATTTTGATGCCATGGTTTTTGAATGGTTTAATGAAGGCGGTGTAAATGATGAGTTTCAGGCATTTGAGAAAATTGTATATGGTAAGCTTCATCAATTAGGTAAAAGCCTGATTAAAATGCCTTCAAAGATTAAAGATATTCGGTTACATGTATCAGAAATGAATCCTGACTCTGTAATTGTTTTGGCCGATGGCACTAAGTTTAAGTGCGAGGATGAAAAGAAACTACCTCAACATGTTAGCAAGGATATCAACTCTTTAAAGAAGGCGTTTGTTTTACATAGAATGCATAGGTCGGAACCGGAATATCTTTCCTCTTTATTCAGGGGTAATCCAGAGCAGCAGTTTCCCATAAAGCTAAATAGATTGGGTTTTGGCTATGCCCCAAATGATCCATCTATAGAGTCTATTGAGTTTGACCGTGAAAATTACCAGAAGCTGGGTAAAAGCTATGATAGTTTCGTTGCTAAATGTGATCTTAAAAGTTCTATAGAATCTGCAGAACAGGTAGTGCTGAAGAATGCCGAAAATCTTAAGTACTCTATTGGAGAGTTGATACAGCAAAAGCCTGAGGCGGTTCGTCGTGTATTAAAGTACGTAAAAGATAAAGATATATCGGCAGTACTCGGCTGTCCGGTTAAAGTAGTATCTATAGGCGGTAACGAATATAAAAGAAAGGTGGTTGTTCACGCAGGCGCACATAAGACTGGAACAACATCAATTCAGCACGGCCTGTTTAAGTCTAGGAATAAACTAAAGGCAGAAGGCGTTGTTTACGCGACGTTTGATGATCGCAAATCCAACCAATCTATATTAATGCATGATGCGTTCTTGGGTAGTGCTGCAAGTCCAAGGAATGTGAGGGCGCTGAGTCAAAGCGATATTGATAATCTTGAATGTAAGGTTATTGGCTATCTTAATACAATTGCAAAAGATGATAGCTGGCATACATTGATTATATCTGGCGAAAGCATTTCTACATTAACACAGGAAATGCTTTCACGGTTTTTCAGTTCAGTAAAGAGGGCCTTTTCTAACGAGACTTTAATTGAATGCGTATTTGTCGTTAGAAATCCTTGTGATTACTTTAGAAGCACTCTGCAGGAGCGTTTAAAACGAGACTCGCTTGAACATATATTCAGCAGTGGGTTTCCTGAGGAGTCAATATTTAAAAATACAATCCAAAAGCTTGCCGTCACTTTTAAGAATGAAATCAAAGTTCTAGATTTTGATACCTTAGTAAAAGAAGAATATTCGTTGCCATATTGTTTTCTTAAGGAGGTCTCTGGTCGTTTCTCCGATGCGAATTTTAATTATTTGAAAAATTATTCGCGTGTAGGTAATCAGTCCATGTCTAGTGAAACCTTTGAATTCCTGAACTTTATAAATGCTCGGTATGCCTCATCTGAAAAAAAACAGCAGCTGTTTCATGATGCCAGACCGCTGTTTAATATTGCCGGGTTAAAACCTTTTTCTTTACCTGAAGAAATTAAAAGGAAGATCGAAGACAAATCACAATCAGATATCAACTATTTGAATTGTAATCATGGGATGCGTTATTCATCTCAGGATTCGGTTGGTAAGCAAGGCGTATCCTGGACAGCTAAAAACATAAAGCTATTTAGTTGGGCAGTGGTCGACTTGCCATTGTATTTGCGGGAAGATGCCGCCCGGTTTTTAGAAGAGAAGCGTCAGTGTAATGTTAAAGGCCTAAGAAATAAGAATAGAGCCTATACTCAGGCGATAAAGCTTATCACTGCAGTTAACAGGGCTCCCCGTTGGCTGTGCTCGGTGCTGTGTAAGAGTATTTATATACGAAAAAGGATAGAAGGCAAGTTAGGCAGCTGGCTTCATTAGGCTGGCTAATAAGGCTCTACACTCAGGGGCGCAGTCGAAAAGCCTGCGGAGTATGTGTAAAATGACTTACAGTTCGCCACTTCTGGCTAAGTTACCGGGATTTACACATATTCCACTAGTGCTTGGGTTTTATTCCAAAAACAGTCCAGGAAATATAGCGTTTAGAAAACTGAAAAGCACTGCTAATGTGCCAACGGATGTATTTACTGAATAAAGAATGGCTGTGTCTATGGCCTTTATGTACCGCTTTAATATTCGGTATGTACCATGTTGGCTCATTAAATAAGATTTTGGCGCGCCAGCAAATATCTATATCTTCACAATATAAGTAGTACTTCGGGCTAAAACCACTGAGTTTTTTATATAGCGCCACGCGAAACGCCAGAAATGCACCTGATGCCCAATCTACAGTTACCGGTTTTTGAATGTTGCGGCGATTAACTGTCGTTTTTTGAGACTTTAGGATAAAGCTACCAATAAAATCCCATGGCATTGGGAATCGTCGTATAGAGCCTTCCAAGATTTTAAGTTGCTCATCTTTAAATAAATTAGGTGCGGCCAAGCGGACATTACGCTTACACATTATTTGGTTGAGCTGATGAAAAACCTTCGGCTCTACAATGACGTCTGGGTTAAGAACAACAAACAAGTCATCATTTTTCATATTGTGCTTAAGTCGGCAATATAGAAATATATCGTTGTTGTTATGACCAAATCCTTGCTGTTCGTTGTTTACCAGATAATCAATATTGTGTTTTAAGCAATGTTGTTCTAGTTCGGCGCAATATTTGTTTCCTTTTATCACAACCGTTACGCCGCGTTCACTGTTTATTAGTTCTGGCTTTAATCCATCGATGATATCACGAGTGTGGTTATGGGAAATTACCGCAATAAAAACTGACACAAAGATCCTTTTAAGTATTAAATTTGCTGGTTGGCAATTATGGCGGCCCAGAGGGCAAGCGTCTTTAAGAGATTAGAACGTAAAGGCTTAAAGTAAAGCAAGAATGTTAATTTTTGTATGGCGGTTCCTGTAACGGCTGTCGAAAACACTAAGAGCAGCTCTTTATTTGCTTTTGATAATTCTGGATGAAAAATTCTTTTAAACTCCAGCGCCTGCTGAAACATCTGACTGGATGCTTTTTTTCTTTGGCTGAGTGTCCGTTTGAGGTTGGAACCTATCTGATTATGTTCATGCTGCCGGTATAGAAGGGTTGGTTGATCAATGTAATCGATAAAGCCTATGCCGCAGGCGATTAACGCGCACCACCAGTCGTGCATCATAGCTTGTTTGGGGGCGGGGGCTAGTTTCTTTATCAGTGGTCTGTTAATGGCCATGGAAGCGCCCTGAACACAGTTCCTGAAGAGAAGCCTTTTCAGCTCGCGGCTGTGCTTTGGGTCTATCGCTTGCTCTTTCCAAAAAGAAGTCCGTTTGTCTGCTTCCGGGTTCCAGGTGTAGGCATCCGAAAAAATTAGATGGGGTTGTGAGGTGGTTCTCATCTTCTGGCGGAACAATTCAACCTTGTTTGACAGCCAGATGTCATCCTGGTCAGAAACCAGCACATAGTTGGCTGTGGTGTGCGCAATGGCTGAAAAGAAGTTGTTTATAACGCCCTGGCCAGGGCCTTGGGTTATTTTAATTTCTACATCGGTAGTTTGGCCGATCCTTGTTATTAAATCGAGGGTACGGTCAGTTGAGCCGTCATCACTGATGAGGACTTTATCCTTTATAGATAGCAGATTTAAGATGCTGCTTAATTGTTGCTCTATATAGGCCTCGCCGTTGTAGGTGAGTACCAATACTTCTATGCCGAGGTTGCTTTCTGCCTGATCAGGGTTAGGAGTCTTCACGAGTAGTCGCTTTACGTTTTTTGTATCTTCGAATGAACCTGGCAACCTTAAAAGCGTGGCTTATAAATTGTAGATACACCAAAAAGAGTAAGCCAAACGCAAAGAAAGAAAGGGTGCTGGAGCCATAAACCTCTAGTGCTAAGCCGCAAGCCACCGCTATTGTCTGAAAAGTTAAGATAATCAACAGGGTCGTTTCTTGTTTGAAACCAGCTCGCATAAATATGTAGTGAACATGGGTTCTGTCTGGGTGTAGAGGGTTTCGTTTATGACGAATTCTTCTTATAGTGGTAACAAATATATCCATTAATGGAACGGCGGTAAGCCACAGTGCCGTTACTGGCATGATAATTTGCTTTGTTCCTTGGCTATAGCGAATTAAGAATGATGCCATAATAAAGCCCAAAACCATGCTGCCGGCATCGCCCATGAATATCTTTGGTGTCCATTTGGGTAGGAAGTGCAGGTTCATGATCAGGTAGGCAGCTAAAGCGCCAATGAGCAGCAGTAAAATGCTGTTAGCGCCGTCAGCGATGCTGTCGGTTATCAATAAGTAGAGCCCGATTACTGAAATTAGTGTGATTCCACCACTTAGGCCATCAATCCCATCGATCATATTGTAAGCATTAATTATGCCTATGATGCCGATAATTGTTATTGGTATGGCCAGCCAACCAAGAGTTAGCTCTCCAATGCCGTATACATAGCCGAAAGAGACTAGTTTATTTTGTGCTCCCCAAATAAGCATGATGGCAGCTAATGCCTGTATTACTAGGCGAATGTAATAGTGGAGGTTGAAGCGGTCATCAATACTGCCGGTCATTACCAGCAAGCCGCAAGCCGCAAGCAGGTAAGTCATTTCGCTGCTGTGAGGTACAAAGAATAACGCTGCCAGAGAGCAGCTGGCAAACATCGCTAAGCCGCCAATAAGCGGCACATCGTCGTTGTGACTTTTGCGCTTATCTGGCTTATCCACCAGGCCGATTCTAGAGCAGATTGGCGTGAGTAAGGTGGTGATTAGGAAGACGCCGATAAAAGCGCTAAGAAACTCTATCATTTTAATAATTAGCTATTATGCGCTCTAAATTTTCCGGCAGTTTATCACCCATGTGATAGGTAAGGTAATCATAAACGTGAAAGATTACCTTACAAAAGTCTGAATAAGTATTGTTTGTTTACCATGCGGTCCGTTTTTTTAAGTGCTATAAGTCTTTGATTTGCTTATAATCTGCGTAAATTCAGAGTGATCAGTATTTAGTTAGGGGGCCTTTTTTGAGGTTTGTTCAAAGGGAGAGGAATGTCTTGCTGTCTCTGTTTATGAGAGTGGCAGATGTCGCGCTGTTATTTGCAGCTTTCTGGATTGGTTATATCTGGGTTTATGGTTTTGTCGTGCTTCAAATGAAGTTTGTAGTAGCGCTGTTTGTTGCTACGTTATTGCTAGTTCTTATATTCCAATCTGCAGGAATGTACAGGGCATGGCGTGGTGCAACTAAAACGCGTGAAGTGGGTAGGGCATTGGGCGCCGTAACCACTATTTTTGGTTTGCTGGCCCTTATTTCTGTTGCTTTGAAGGTGAGTGCCGACTATAGCCGGATGTGGTTGGGTCTTTGGTATCTGTGCTCTCTGGCTTTCATCTGTATATATAGATATTTAGTCCGGAAGACACTCGATAGGCTAAGAAAGCGTGGGTACAACGTTAAAAAGATTGCTCTATTGGGAGACGGTAGCTCATTGTACCGCGCCATAAAAGAGCTGGAGTTGTCTCCATGGCTTGGGTTAAAGCCCAGCTTTTATTATGTGACTGATGTCACAGATACAGATAAAAAGAAGACACATGGTATTAACCCAGAAGCCGCTGAGTGGCTAGTTCAGCAAGTCGTGAGTGGAGAGCTAGACGAAATATGGCTCGCTTTACCTATTTCTGAGGCTGAATCGCTTAAAAACCTTTTAGACACACTTTCTATTGCCCCTTGTCCTATCCGTTATATCCCAGACTTTTTTGGCTTCGACTTAATAAATCATTCTGTTGCTGAAGTAGGCAGCTTGCCGGTTGTGAATCTATCTGTTTCGCCTATTTTTGGCTGGGGAGAGGTTCTTAAGTGGCTCGAAGACAAGGTTCTTTCACTAGTATTTCTGATTTTGTCTTCTCCTGTTTTATTGGTGCTGGCTATTGGTGTCAAGTTAACCTCGCCAGGGCCGGTTTTTTACAAGCAAGAGCGGGTTTCGTGGAATGGAAAGCGCTTTAATATGCTTAAGTTTCGTAGTATGCCGGTAGATATAGAAGAAAACGGTGTTAAATGGGGTGATGCAGGTTCTAAAACAACCACACGTTTTGGTTCGTTTATACGTAAAACAAGTTTGGATGAGCTTCCTCAATTCATTAATGTACTGAAGGGCGATATGTCTATTGTTGGTCCAAGACCTGAGCGTACTGAGTTTGTAGAGCAGTTTAAGTCTGAGATTCCGCGCTATATGCAAAAACATATGGTGAAGGGAGGCATTACAGGCTGGGCACAGGTAATAGGCTTGCGTGGCGATACCGATCTTCACGCCCGGATAGAGGCAGATCTATATTATATTGAGAGCTGGAGTATTTGGCTGGATATTAAAATTTTATTGTTAACGGCGATCAAGGTGTTTCATGACTCCTCTGCTAAATAAGTTTTCAAGTTACGAGTCTGCTGCTTGCTTTAATTTAGTCAGCTTAAGAAGTTGAGCAGATTGTGAGAGATTTAGTTTCCAAAGTAATTTTGAACATTGGTGCAAAAGGCGTTTCTGTCTGCATGGTTTTAGCCATGCATGTTATGTTTGCTCTTTGGCTTAACTCTGGTGATTATGGTCAGTTTGTATTGCTTCAAGTTATTGCAATGGGACTGGCTATATACGGCCAGTCGGGAATGCAGAATGCACTGATCAAATTGATTTCAGAACGTACGGATATGGTCGGTGCGTTTCAGATCTGGTCTGCCTGTATTCGAATAATTATACCAAGGCTTCTCTTTGCTATTATTTTATTTTGTGCGATCGCCCTATTACTTCTCTACATGGGAAAGGTGCAAAGCGTCGCAGCTATATGCTTTTTCATTGTTTATCTTATTGCTCAGACGTTCATGTTTCTTCTTTTAGGATGGTACTGTTCGGTAGATAAGGCTTATGTATCATCCTTGTTGGAACAGGGGAGTTTTTCTGGTGTCGCTGTGGCGCTATGTTTTTTGTGGGGTGCAGCGGGGAATGATCTAAATTTGCTGACGGTTGCGGGTATTTATTCATTATCAACGTTAGCAGTTATGTCTTTTTCTATGTTTTTTGCCGTTAAAGAGGTAATTGTCCATAGGGCAGAAGAGCTTAAGGTTGCTAAAGCTGATGTTCTTCGATTAGCTAATAAATTCTTAATAATGCAATTGGCATTTTACCTTACTTCTTGGGCTGCAATACCTATAGTTGGTTTATTTTTGCAACCAGAGTCTGTTGCAGAGATTAATGTGGCTCAAAGGGTTGCTCAGGTTATCGTGTTTTTCTTGATGTCATTTAATGGTGTTGTTGGTCCTAGATTTGCGAAGCTATACGCCCAGAATAAGCTATCTGATTTTCAATATTTGGCTAAATTTTCCGCAAACCTGTTGGCTGTGGTTACAGTGCCATTGATTATTGTTTTGATTGTGTATGGTCCGTTGTTATTAGGTTTTTTTGGTCCTCAATATGTCTCTGCATATCCATTGCTTCTTATTATTATGGCAGGGCAAATAGTGAATGTTATGACGGGGTCTGTAGGGTATATATTGAATATGACTAACAATGAAAAGGTGATGCATAATATTGTACTTGTGGGGTGTGTTTTAAATTTACTTTTCACTGTTTTTGGTGTGTTGTTTTTCGGTGTTAAAGGTGCTGCGGTTGGGCTTTCTTTAGGTGTTGTTATTAACAACTCCCTTGCAGCATATTTTGTTTATAAAAGGCTTGGTTTTGTGACTGTTCCTGGTTTGCAATGGATTGTAAAGGCCTAACGATGAAGCTGGTTTTTTATTAAATAATAGTACATGAGATATATATGAAGAAGACGCTGGTTGTGTTTGTTGGTGCAGGTAGAAGTGGCTCAACATTGATTGACTTGTTGCTTGAAAGAAACAAATTTTGTTTTGCTGTTGGCGAGTTGAGGTATTTTTTCTCTCGATCTATAGGGAAAAATCAGCTGTGTAGTTGTGGCGATACTGTATTTGATTGTTTGTTTTGGTCAGAGTTAGCAAAAAAAACTGCCCGGTTAGAGCTAACTAGTGATTATGGGTATTTTAACTTCTTCGAGAGACTTCGAAATTTTTATCGTTTGCTTTTGAGTAGGTATTTTGGATGTTATAGAAAGGAATCTCAAGAATATACGGCAGTAAATATGATGTTATTGGATTATATTTTTTCCAAGGCTGGAAAATCAGTAATTGTAGACTCGTCTAAATTTCCTTTCAGGGCGCTTGCAGCGAAAATTTTATTAGCTCGTAATGTGGATGTTCGACTAGTTCACTTGGTTAGAGATCCAAGGGCTGTTGCGTACTCTTGGACAACCGTAAAAAAGAGGCCTGAAATAAAAGACGAAGAAGTCTATATGGATAGGCATTCTTTTGTGTACAGTTCTTTGTTGTGGGCATTAATAGATGTGTCCTGCAAATTTGTTAAGTTGTTCTATTCTCGTGATCAAAAGATAACCATAAGGTATGAAGACTTCTGTGTAGATCCTGTTGGCTCATATTCAGGCTTGTCTGAGTTCATGACAGGTGTGCCAGATATGTCTTTAGACTTAGACGAGCAACATAATAGTCCTAGTCATGCTTTATCAGGGAATCCAATAAGGTTCAATAAAATTTTAAAGGTCTCAAGAGATGATCGTTGGTTAAAAAACACTTCCAAATTTAAGAGAGTGATTTTTGGAGTTTTATTGTACCCGTTATTGAAGTCACACGGGTACAAGTTATGAGGTTTTCATGGCTGTATGCCATTGGTGCAGTTAAGTCATTTTCATCACTATTAACATACACGAATGGTGTTTTACCTATAGTAGGAAGTTTTGGGCTGCCAACTATGGTTGAGAAAGCTAAGGTTAATAGATACGTACTATTTGCTTTGTTTCTTTTTGTCGTTCAAATTTCTTATTGGTTTGTGCAATTAGATATAGTTACCACCCTTCGATTAATGCAATTGTTTTTGTTGTTTTCTCTATCATTTTGGGTGCGAAAAACACTATCTTTTGAGTCCTTACGTCATATCATTCTTTTTTTAGTCTTAATTAATGTTCTTTCTGTCTTATTTGAGCTTATCTATTCAGCACCTCTGAACCTTGGAGATTCTGTACGTAGGATTTTTGGATTGGGCTTTAGGCGTTATGTAGGCATTGGTGGAGACGCCAATTTTTCCGCTTTGCTGTTTGCATCCTTTTCTCTGATCGCTTTATTTAGAAAGTGGTATGTGCTGTGTCTTTTATGTGTGTTAACTCAGTTCTTGTTTGTTAGTCGGGCTGTTTTGCTGGTATTGGTTGTTGTCGTATATGTTTGGTATTTTGTACCAAAAACATTATACCGCTTGCTCGTGTCGATACTTATTACAGGTTGTTTTTTATATCCGGCTGTACTCATTGCTTTTGATTATTTTTTTGGTTCAAGTTATTGGGAAGTGATAAATACTTTGCTATCTGATAGATATGTTTACCATGTCGCTTATAGCTTAATGGGGGCTGACAATTGGCTACTTGGTGTGGGCTACTTTAACGGAACAAACGTCGTTCGTGATTACATGACGTATACACCTATGCGGCCATGGATAACTCATCAACAACATTCAATCTATTTGCAGATATTATCTGAGTTTGGATTTGTCGCTTTTGTATATTGCTATTTTGCGATTCTGAAGTTGATAAAGTGCTTAAGTGCATCCGGCTTAATTCTGCTTTTATTTTTGGCTGTATGTTTTCTTACTTTAAACGGGTTAAGTGAATGGTGTGTTTGGATTGGATTGAGTATGTTTATTAGGGAATCTGATGGCCGTAATACATATAACATCTAGGGCCGATCAGGGCGGCGGGCCGGAGCATGTCAAGAATCTTGTAGAAGGGTTGATCAGCAATGGGGTGGATTGTTATATCGCATGCCCTCCTGACAAACCTTATTATCAGGTGTTTTCTGATTTGGTTGGGAAAATTAATGTTATTGAGATCCCCCATCGAAAGTTTGAAGTTAGAGCTCTATTGGGTTTGGTGAGTTTTGTTAGAAAAAATAACATTACTATTGTTCACTCTCATGGGAAGGGGGCAGGTGTATATTCCCGGTTGTTAAGGTTGTTTTGTAAATCGAAGATTGTGCATACTTTCCATGGGTTTCATGTTGGTGAGTATGGAAAATTTAAAAAAGCAGTGTATGCGTGTTACGAATCGCTGCTTTCTCTGCTTACTGATCGATTTATATGTGTATCAAATACTGAGCTACAGCAAATATCTGACTACTTGCCAATTAAGATTGATAAGAAAACATCGGTAGTTGTAAACGGTGTTGATAGTACGGTCGTTTCTAACGAAGTCGATTGTGAGCGGCATGCTATATATGTCGTTTCAAGGTATGACTATCAGAAGAATACTAAAGAGTTAATTGAAGCATTGTATATCCTTAAGGAAGAGCACATTTCACCTAAAGTTGTAATCTATGGTGATGGTGAAGGGAAATGTGAAATTCAGGGTTTATGTCGAAAATATAGTCTAGATAATGTTAGGTTAGCAGGTAATGTTAAGTCGCCAAGAAGTAACTATTCTGATGCTAAAGTCTTTATAAATACGTCTCGCTGGGAAGGGTTGCCCTTCGCGCCCTTGGAAGCTATGGCTGAAGGGGTACCTTGCATTCTCTCTAATGTTACCGGAAATAGAGAACTCATTCGTTCTGGAGAGGGTGGTTGGCTGTATGAATCGGGTAATGTTAGAGAATTATCAAGTCTCATTAAGGCATCCTTGAAGTTAGAAGGTGTGGCTTGGCAGAAAATGTCTGATGACGCAAAAGTAGTTGTTGAAGGCAACTACTCTAAAGGCCTAATGGTAAAAGAAACTTTAAATACATATCGGTTGTTGTGATTAGAGAGACACTGTGAAAGTAGCAATTATTCATTATTGGTTAGTAAACCTCAGAGGTGGCGAAAGAGTACTTGAGGCTTTATGTGATTTATTCCCAGATGCCGATATTTATACGCATGTTTATGATGCTCGGCCGTTTGTAGATAGTGTAATAAGTAAACACAAGGTAGTGGAGACCTTTATAGCCCGTTTGCCCTTTGCTAAAAAAAAGTATCAGATGTACTTGCCGTTAATGCCGTTGGCATTAGAAGAGCTGGATCTTTCTGGGTATGACCTGATTATTTCAAGTGAATCCGGGCCTGCTAAGGGTGTTATTCCACCACCTGGTGTTCCTCATATTTGCTATTGTCATTCACCTATGCGATATGCATGGGATATGTACGGGGAGTATAAATCTAGTGCCGGCGCAGTAAAACGAATGGTAATGCCATTTTTGATGCATTATATGAGGCGGTGGGATCAGCTATCTGCACAACAAGTTACTCATTTTATTGCAAATAGTCGTTTTGTTGCCAAGCGCATAAAGTCTTATTATGGCAGAGAATCTACAGTTATAAATCCACCTGTGTCTACTCAGGACTTTTCTGTCGTAGAGAGTAATGAAGGCTATTACTTAATGATAGGGCAGTTGGTTGGATATAAGAGAGTCGATCTTGCTGTCGAAGCATTTAATGAAAGTGGCAAGGAATTAAAGATTGCGGGAGAGGGTGAACAGTTTAATGAGCTTAACAAGATTGCTAATAAAAATGTTCAGTTGCTGGGTCGTTGCTCTTTTGCCGAATTGAATCGGCTCCTTTCAGGCTGTAAAGCTTTAGTTTTTCCCGGTGTAGAAGACTTTGGCATTGTTCCTTTGGAGGCAATGGCTTGTGGCAAGCCAGTGATAGCCTTTGCTAAAGGCGGGGCTCTTGAAACTGTGGTGGAAGGTGTGACGGGTGTGTTTTTTAGGGATCAAACTGTAGAATCACTGAATGATGCTGTTAATTGTTTTGAAGGTAGAGTGTTTAGTAGCCAGGGGATTCGCTCTCATGCAGAGGTTTTTGGGGTAGAGCACTTTAAAGATGGTGTTCGCGAGTTGGTTGCACAGGTAGTAAGTTCAGAGCAGTAGGCTTATTAGTGATTGTTTTTTTAGGCTTTGTTTGAAAACTGGCCAGCAGTATGTAGATTTTAGGGGAGGGGTATTTATTGGATGCCACCCTTAGAAATTGATTAATAGCTAGTCCTAATTATTTACCCATGTGAATAAATATGGCTACTAGTTGCTTGTAGAGAATTTATTTTGTGAATATTTATGCTTTAACAATGCCAAATGTAAATCATTGGTTTCCATCTAATTATAACCGGGGCCCTAATCTATTGGTTTGGGTGGCCTTAATTGCTAGTTTCGTTGCTGTCTTTATTAAATTATGGACACCAACCTCGCTTAATCGTTGGCCAGAGGCTATTTCTACACTGTTATTTATATACCCGTTGGTCACTAATTGGCAACAGTTAAAGAAAAATATATTGCTGAAATTATGGGCGTTGGCAATAGTTGCGCCGTTTGTCTTTTTTGGGATTAATTATCTTTTAAATCCCGAGCAGGCCGTTAAATATGCTGATTTCGAGAAGCTAGCAAGAATTTATCTGTTTTTCCCTATGGCTTGGTGGCTAGCTGGAAATAAGCGTTCTATTGGTCTTTTATTTTTAGTGGCTGTATTAGGATTGCTATTTGCCATTGTGACAAAGCCGGAATTTATCGATCAGTTGCATACGTTAACTCAAGGGAAAAGAGTTGACTATGCTTTGGAACCATTAAATGCTCAGCATGTTGGTTTGTTATTTTCGTTGGTTCTTATTGGCTGCTTGAGCTACTTTAGTTATTGGGGCATCCGCTCCCGTTTATGGCTTAGTGGTAGTTTGGGTGTTCTAGTAATAATTAGCCTTATAAGTATTTGGGGTTCGCAAACCAGGGCTGCAATTTTAGGTTTGTTGGTCTCCGGCATGGTGTTGTTTATCCGTTGGCTTTTTAAATGTGGTTTGGGTAAAAGCAAAGGAGTTAGTAAACAAACCTGGAATAAAACTTTTGTTACACTGGTTGTGTGCGCGGTTATTGGACTTGGAGTATTAGCAGCCAACAGGTTAGTGGTGCGCTTTGCACCTGAAAGTGAAACTTTAAATGCAATTGTCCATCAGCAATGGGACGATGTACCTTATAGCAGTATTGGCATACGTATTAATACCTGGATCGAAGCCATCGAGTGGATAAAAGAAAAGCCAATAATTGGCTATGGTGGGAAAGTTCGTAAAGACGTTATAAGTCAGTCACCTAATCATCCTGAGTGGGTGAAGGAGCGGTTCGGGCACCTCCATAACAGCTTTATTGAAATGACTCTGGGCTATGGAGTGCTTGGTACTCTATTGGCGTTTGCTCCATTTATTATAGGCTTTTCAAATCTGAAGCGCGCGGAACCACCCATGCAGAAGATATTTATATATAGTTCAACGTTGTTTCTGGTGATGTCTTGCTTTGAATCTTATATGTTTTTTTGGGTTGGGCCTTATTTACTTACAATTATACTAGGCACCTATTTTAGCTCTATCTACTTTCGGGATTTCAAGAACTAGTTCGTGAAATGTTAACTAGGCGTTTAATTAGTCACGATCTAGTTACCTGTGATATTTTAACGCACTGAAAACAAGTACGGTTAAAACCAATAATGAAGCTTAAAGAGTTTTTTCAGTTTATTCCGGCAGCAATTAAGTTGCGCTCTGTTAGCCTTGAATCTCTTAATGATGTATCCAAGCCTGCATTGCCGGTGGTCATTTCTTTAACATCAATACCCAGCAGATTGCCGATCATTCACTATACTATTCGCAGTGTACTAACCCAAAGTTACCGTCCGGAAAAAATGTTGTTATGGCTTAATGAGTCTTTGCGTAATGAAATACCCAAGAGGCTCAAAGAGTTAGAAGGCGATATATTCGAAATTCGGTTTTCTAAGCTCGATTGTCCGCACCTTAAATTAGTAGAGACTCTGGCTGAATTCCAGCAATCTAATATTGTTACCTGTGATGATGATCTAATATACCCGAATGATTGGCTGGAGTTACTCTATAATGAGCATAAAGCTTTTCCAGACCAAATTATTGCGAATACCTGCCGTTACGTAATGTATGATGAACAGGGCAATACGCTCCCTTATGTGCAATGGAGTAATAATATCCCTTATGGAACATCTTCTTTGGCTATTATGCCTGCTGGTTATGGTGGGGTATTGTATCCACCGGGTTCATTATTGACACCCGAGGTTTACTCTTCAGACATCTACTTGAAACTTTCGCCTAAGGCCGATGATTTGTGGTTTAAGGCAATGTCGTTTTTAAATGGTACTGTATGTAGACGTTCAGCAGTTGTTAGTGAGCGTGCTATACCCGTGGCTGGGTCCAGAAAGGTTACTCTCTCCCGTGCAAATGTAAATCAAGATAAAAATCGCGAACAATGGAATGCACTGAGAGCCTACTATAATTTTAAAACGCCGTGTCCAGAGTCTTTAACCAAGTAACTATGCTCTAACTGGCGAGTCTCATTAAAGGCTAAATAAAAGATGATGGCTATATATTTTCATGCAAAAAAAACCGTTCTAACTATAGCCATTATGGCTGCTGTAACGGTTGCTTTTTATGTCTTGGGTATAAAAGCTGAAGAAAACGGCTTCGTTGAAAATGTGCAAATTGGTGTGCTTTTAGCGGCTTTTGTATGTTGGGTGGGCGAAGCTATTAAAGCTAATAAGCTAGCTGATGCCCCACATAGCCCCGTATTTGCCGCGTTTTTTGCATTGGTTGTTTATATAGTGCTTGGTCGTGAGTTAACATGGCTGAAAGTGATTGGTGTCAACTCTGGCGTGGCAGATTTAATAGAACTGGCATCCATAATAATCGCCTTAGTTCTGTTGATTGGCTTTTTGTTTTTTTGGATTGTTCGCGTAAGTAACCGACTGAAGTGTCTGATTAATTACATGAGCTCGTTATCATTCTTTTATGCTGTTTGTTCTTTTGTTTTTGTACTTGTTGGTGATGTATTCGAAAACAACCTGCTACATGTAAGTAGGTACCAGTTTTTTGAAGAAATGGCAGAGCTGACTGGTTATATATTTATTACGCTTTCAGCAATTAATTTCAGTAAGAAGATCAATGCCGCTTACGAAAGAAATTAAAAGCTAGCCCTGCATAGGCAGTGTTTGCCATCAATGTTGCAAGCATGGCGTTACTGCCTAGTATCATGATCGCTGCACCAATAGTATCTAATAACAAGCCAGCGGCGATTCCTATCACAATAGCCTTAAACGCTGCATCTCCTATGGTCTTTTGTCTAAAAGAGCCAAATGAAAAGCTGAGTGCCATGAATAATACTGCTAAATAACGAAGAGGAAACCAAACCCTGTTCCAGAAATCGCGTTCTATGTCTGGTGTCAGAGTGTTTGCCTGTTTATTAAACTCTAGTCGATTGTACAGCTGAAGTATTGTTAATCGTTCGGAATATTGCTTTAGATCGTTGGCAATGCTTGGTGTGAAAAAATTGGTCACCCACTTGGTTAATTTTAGCTCTGAGAACTCAAGGTTATCACCTGTAAAATCAATAATTTTTGTATGGCGCAATCGCCAACCACCGTTTATAAAGCTGCCAGATTGACTGTATTGAACCTTCTCCAAAGTCTTGTCATCGGAAACCGTGAAGGTGGTAATGCCTACCAGCCTGTTATCGGTTGTTATCAGGTCAATGCTGATAAATTCATTGCCTGAACGGTACCATTGGCCTGAAAGGCTTGGTGCGTTACGACCGGTTAGCAGTGAGCGCTCAAGCTTTGCTTCTTGGGTTAGTTTTGGCCCAACCCACTCACCCATATAGTAAATGAGCGGAAAAAGCAGTAATGCAGGTGTCAGTAACCTGAGTGTAAGTTGACGGGAAGAGGAAGACACCAGCTGGATCGTGGTGAGTTCCTGATTTTTATTCAAGGAGGCTACTGTTATCAGGGTCCCAAGCATCACTACAACATCAATGTATTCATACAGCATTGAAGGCAGTACTTTAAAGTTATACGCGATAGATTTAGTGATGGTATAAGAATCATCAAGTCTTCTGGCAGCGTCATCGGCAAAGCCAGTTATCAATAGCAAGCCGCAAATTGATAGGATTACGATGCCTGTAGTCTTTAATGATTCGATGAGCAAGTATCTATTAATTAAACTCATCGGGTTTTCCTTTGAATCAGTAATAGGCCAAAAAACGCAAGAGCTAAAAAGAACCACCAGGGAGATAGGTAGATAGACCAATTTGTTTTGGAAAAGCCACTCTCAATAGTTCGATAGCTGAAGTTGGTTAATATATAAAAGAAGATACCTGTGGCCATGGCGCCAGCTTTGGCGGATCTTGGTTTAAAGCGTGTAAGCGCCACTGCCCAGAGGCAAAAAAGAGGGATGAGTAATGCAGAATTTATGCGATCTGCTATTTCAATATTGTTTACCCGGCTGTTTTCTTGTGCCAATTCGATACTTGTTTTTGAATGTGCTTTTTGTGAAGCACTGTTTGAGGTTGAAGGTTCAATTAGGTAGCTAAGGCTACCAAATGACTCTTGTCGGGTAGAGGAGTTTGGGCTGAATGAAAAGGCTGTTTGCTGGCCGTTTTCAATGATAAGAATTTGTCCGTTATCAGTATTTTGTGTGGAAGCATTCTCACCAATAATAACCGTCAGTTTGTCGCCAGCCTTATTGACTGTAAAAATGTCTTTAAGTAATCCAGTGTTTGTTTCTGCTGAGCCAGCAAAAAGGGTGCTATTCATTTTGCCTATACTAGCAAAGGTTTTGGGCTGCACTATGTCTGTGATAGGCCGGTTTCTTTGCTGGTCTACGAAGCTGTTGAGCTCATTGTTCGCTATGGGGCAGATTATATTCTGCAATAGAATAACTATTAGGAATATGGGTGTTGCTGTCGCAATTAGCAGTCCCTTTAAAATTTGAGCGTCACTGATTCCAATGGAGTTATAGATAGCTCGCTCCGAATCCTGACTGAATCGGTTGAGTGTGGTCAGGCAGGCTAAAAAATAGGCTGCGGGAATCACCTCTGGCAGTAATAGGACAGATTGATAACCAATAATGACCAGAATTGCATTGCTGCTATATTGTCCGGTGAGAACTTTCGTGAGCGTTTCGCTCAGTTCAGTGGAGATTAATAGAGCTAGAAGTACCCCTGTAATAAAAATAAATGGGAGGGCAATTTCTTTGTAAAGGTATTGATTTATTTTCATTTGGAGCGCTCTGCTTAGCGTCTTAGTCTAACTGGAGGCCAAAAATATACTGCATGCCGTCATTTTCCTGAACGCCTGCAAACCACTTGAGCTGATTGAACCACTTCGTTTGAATATCCTGGGTCACACCCATAGTAAAATTTGTCCGGTTTAGCTCAGACTCCGTAGTTTTAGTGAAATTCCACCATTTACTGGTGACTTCGAATTTTCTAATTAAAGTGAAGTCAATAGGTTGGTTGTTGAGCCGTAAAGACAAACCCGCGCTTAGTAGGTCGTTTTGGCCTTCACCTCCGTAAACATCGGGTATTTCCGGTCCAAATTGGCCGGTAATATAGCCTAACCGGGTAGGTATTCCATGGGTATAGAATGCATAAAAACGAACAACATCGGGTTCTAGTGGACGGTTGGCGGCCGGTTCGGTTACACCTACAGTAAACGTATTGTGCTCTTTTATTTGTACGGTAGTCAGGAATGATGGGTCGCCCAAAGTGTAGCGGTCGTCTTCGTCATTATCGCTATTCAGGTAGACCCAAGGTACCGAAGCGCGAAACAGAATTTCATCTGCTACATTTTTTTGCAGTGTAATTCGTGGTAGATCTACCCGGTAGCCATCTTCGTTGCTGATTTCACCAGAGCCTTCATTTATGCCAAGCTTAAATATGACCTTGACGCCCGTCTTTTCGGTTTTCACCTGTGAGGGTTGTAGGAAGGTATCGGTTAGCAGGTTGTCAGCGAAGACATTGGTTGTTAAACAAAACATCAGTGTCAATAATTTAATGGTGTTAGCAGAGCGCATATCGGCCTTTCGGGTTAAGTGATAGATTATGCGAAAATGATAACCGATTAATGCTGAAAAGTGCTGTGTATTTCTAATGAAAAGAAAACGTTACAGAAGTTTTAACCTATACATTCGATTGTACCGTATTTTGTACCGCCTGTTTCTCTCGAAAGAGTGGGATCACCTGCGTAAGTCCGTACCCTTTTTTAAGCTCGATAAATCGTCTTGTAAGGTTCGTTGGAAAGGCAAGGATGTGTTGGGCTTGGAAAGCTGGGATGCTTTATATATAAGTAGCGAAAAACTTGTGGTTGTCGGCTCTGGGCCTTCTTTGAAGCGGCATCGAGAGCACTTGAAGCTATTTGGGCCAAATGTTACCTATGCACTAGTGAACGATGCTGCGGCTCTTATTGGCTCAGATGTTCCCGCTGAAGAAGCCATAGTTATCATTGAAGATGATCGCTTCCTCTTAAAAAAATATGATATTTTGCGTGACCTGCCTAATGATACCCGTCTGATCTTGTCTCTTTCGGCCTTATATGCGCTATGTTTTATCGATGCAGAGAACGCTAGTCGTTTTAGAATTTGGTTTATGGATGGAGCAGCATCGCCTTTCGATACCGGGCGCTATTCCAGGTCTGAAATGGCAGGCATTAGTGAGCTTGTAGTTACAGATGACGCTTGTTTGAGTAAAAATCTGGAACTAGGCCACTTTGGTTGCGGTACCGTGGCTTATGCAGGTATTCAGCTTGGGTTTCTCAGGCGCACAAAGCAGGTGTACCTGGTAGGTGTTGATATGACCAACTTTAATTTGCCGCGTTTCAATGAAAATGACACCAATGCCGCCTGGACAGGGCTGGCACGAAGCTACCAATCTAGAATTTTGCCGGCTTTTACTCTGGCATCTGAGGTTGCCAAACAAGAGGGAATGACTATCTTCAATTGCAGCGACGATTCGATTATTCCGCGCGATATCTTTCCATACTGCCCATTGCTTGCAGACGCAGCTAAATCTGCAGGCAGCAGTGGAGATTAAATGATTTATAGCAATTCCAACCAGACCAAAGATAAATCCGCCTTTTTTTAGAGAGGCAAAAATGTAGAATCAAGCTATACCTTAATAGCTGAGCCAGCGTAACAAATACAATTTTAAGGAAATACAATGAAGTTGACCTGTTTTAAAGCTTACGACATCCGTGGCGAACTCGGTACGGAGCTGAATGTTGATATCGCCTACCGAATTGGTCGCGCTTTTGCGACATTCTTAAAGCCGAAGAAGGTTGTCGTTGGTTGGGATGTACGCGAAACCTCGCCAGAGCTGAAAGATGCGTTTACTAAGGGTGTTCTGGATTTTGGCGCAGATGTCGTCGATTTAGGGCTGTGCGGCACGGAAGAAGTCTATTTCGGTACCAAGTACCTGGAAGCCGATGGCGGTTGCATGGTGACAGCCAGCCATAACCCCATTAATTACAACGGTATGAAGATGGTTCGTGAAGATGCGAAGCCTATTTCAGCCGATACCGGTCTGGCTGACATTCGCAAAATGGCTGAAGATGAAAATTATGATCCAAAGGCAGAGGTTCCGGGCACTCTGACCCAGCTGGACAACCGCTCAGCCTATGTTGACCACCTGATGTCTTACGTTGATATTCCAAACCTGAAGCCAATGAAGGTTGTTGTGAATGCCGGTAACGGTGCTGCTGGCCCAACGCTGGATGCTATCGAAGCCGAGCTGAAAAAACGCGGCGCGCCAATTGAATTTGTGAAAATCAACCACGAGCCGGATGGCACCTTCCCGAACGGTATTCCTAACCCTCTGCTGCATGATCAGCAGCCGGTTACCGGAAAGGCCGTAAAAGAAAATAGTGCAGACCTTGGGATAGCGTGGGATGGCGATTTTGACCGCTGTTTCCTGTGGGATGAAGACGCTAACTTTATCGAAGGCTACTACATTGTAGGCTTGCTGGCTGAAGCATTCCTGGTGCAGCGCCCGGGCTCCAAAATTGTTTATGACCCGCGTTTAACGTGGAACACGCTGGAAATCGTTGAGGCTTCCGGTGGTCAGGCCATTCAGTCGGTTTCAGGTCATGCCTTTATTAAAGAAAAAATGCGTGCAGAAGATGCTGTTTACGGTGGCGAAATGTCTGCTCACCATTATTTTAAAGATTTTGCCTATGCCGATTCGGGTATGATCCCATGGCTGCTGGTTGTCGACCTGTTGAGCCGTAAGGGCACCACACTTAAAGCTTTGGTAGAAGACCGTATGGCGAAGTTCCCAAGCCCAGGTGAAATCAACAGCAAGGTTGCCGATGCGGATGAAACCATGGCGCGAGTGCTGGAGGCCTATCAGGCAGAAGCGAAGAATATTGACCGTGTGGACGGTCTTTCTGTTGAGTTTGATAACTGGCGCTTTAATCTGCGTAAGTCGAATACCGAGCCGGTTATCCGTTTGAATGTTGAAACACGTGGTGATAAGGCGTTGATGGACGAGAAAACTCAGGATCTGCTTGCGTTAATTCGGCAGTAATAAACTGTTCTAAAGCAAAAAAGCTGGCCATGCCAGCTTTTTTTATGTTTTGCAGAAGTAGTGTGGTTAAACTTCCTCATTTGCCCGCGCAAACAAAAAAATCATACCTTTCACAATATCTTCGCAGTTGGTGGCATCCAACCCCTCGGTATCCATAATCCATCTGCGTTGATCGTCTAAATCCAGATTGTCTACATTGTCATAGCAATCGTATTCAGAAATAACGTCGTACTCACACTCTTTGTTGTAAGCCTCAAACATCAAATCGAGACAGTACTGGGCTGCGATAGGGTCCTGGCAGTAGAGCTCGCCATCTTCAAAGTCCAAATCCCATTCTTTCAGGATATCCAGGACAGATTCACCTTTGTCGTGTAAATCCTGCAGGGAGGGCATATCTGAGCTGAACTGACCGGTTTCGAAGTCTATCAGCCATTCTTCTTCTGGCCTCACCAGTACAGACTTGAATTGACCGTCTGGCAGCGACCAGGCGATGGCGTATGGGTAACCGGATTCAATATCCGTCATTTCAAATGCAATAAAGGTTGGGATGTTCATCTCTACTAATGGCCGGTGTTTCATGTGGGGCAGATTTTCGCACGGCAGGTTGCCGGTAATCCAGAGTAATTGCTGTTGCTATTGTTTATACCGTTATCTAAAGCGTGGTTGCTTTTAGAGCCAAATCCTGTCGTTTTCGGTAAACTCCGCACCCAAACGGAGGATCTATGTCAGACACAAACGAACGTATTCCAAGAGATTTTTATCAAAGAGACCCAGAAGAGCAGCAGGCCTTTCTGGAGAACACTTGGTGTAACAAATGTCAGCAGGTGGATTTGGGCATGCAAGACCCGATCGAATATGAGTTTATGGGCCGTATATTTATCGAGGGTAAATGCAATGTCTGTGGTGAGCCATCTATTACTGAGGTAGTCGAAGACGAGGAAGGCACCGATTGAGCGCGCCTCTTAACATTCTGTATGAAGATGAGTACCTGTTAGCTGTAGATAAGCCGGCAGGGTTGCTGTTGCATCCGTCCTGGTTAGATAAGCATGAAACCGATACGTTGGCTTCAAGGGTTAAGTCCTATTTCCTGGCCCAGGGTCATGCCGGAAAGGTGCACACGGTTCACCGGCTCGACAGACCCACCAGTGGGGTGGTTCTCATCGCTAAGGATGATGAGGTGGCGCGCAATCTTGCAACGCAGTTCCGCACTGAGCAGGTAAGAAAAACCTATTGGGCGATATGTCGTGGATTTTGTCCGGAAAGTCAGTTAATAGATTACGAGTTGACTGAAGAGCTGGATAAAATAGCTGATAAACACGCCAGTAAAGAGCGCGAGCCGCAAAAGGCGGTTACCCGTGTCAGGCGTTTGGCGATTGCTGAGCTTGGCCTTGCTGTTAGTCGCTATTCAAAAAGCCGTTTCTCGCTGGTTGAATGCACTCCGGAAACCGGTCGTAAACATCAGATCCGTCGGCATTTAAAGCACATTCGGCACCCCATTTTGGGTGATACCCGGTACGGTTGCCGGCACCATAATAAATTGGCCAAAGCAGGTTTGGCTCTAAGCTCACTGGCGCTGCGAGCTGTTTCTATTGAGTTTTTTCACCCGGTAGAAAACAGGAGGTTGAAGGTTTCCGCAGACTTGCCTTTAGATTGGCTGAGTATTCTTGAACGGCTGGGTTGGCAGGGGCTTTCCAGTATTGCTTAAAACGCTTCAAAAGCGCGTGAACAGTGCGTAATTTCCTACTTTTATTCATGAATCAGTAAAGTCCTGATTTGAGCTTTGTAAATTCGTTTGCTATGGTGTTTCAGAATTCTGGAAGAGGGTTAAGCGTTATTATTGCATTTTGTTAGCTAAAATCAGCGACAATCGGTGTTGTTCATCTTTATTTGAATAGGCCTTAATGCAACTAACCTTGTTATGTACTCTTCCTCTGATTCTTTCGAAATAACCGAAGAATTCATTCTGCTTCAAGATGAGAATGCATCTGTTATGCGTTTTTGTCTGCGTTACTTACCTTTCCAGGTATGTCTCAATTCATTTCCAATCTTTTCATTTATTGAGCTGGGCGTTGGTGCCTTTTGGTGCGTTGGCCAGCCTCTTAGAATAAACGAAACAAGGATAATTTCATGAAAACTCAATTAGGTCTTATGTGTGGCCTTTCAGCCATGCTGGCAATTACTGCCTGCTCCCAAAATGAAGAACCTGCTCAACAAGCCTCTGCCGCTGCGGAACCAGCAGCTGTTGCTGCAGCAACCTGTGGCGATATCTCCATTGCTGATATGAACTGGAGTTCTGCCAGCCTGATCGCCAATATCGATAAGGTAATTCTGACTGAAGGTTACGGCTGTAATGCTGAACTGGTGCCGGGCGATACTATGCCGACAGGTACATCCATGATTGAGAAGGGCGAGCCTGATATTGCCCCTGAACTGTGGTCTAACTCTATGAAGGATGCGTTAGACCGTGGTGTGGAAGAAGGTCGTTTGCGCTATGCGGGTAAGTCGCTTTCCGATGGTGGTGAAGAGGGTTTCTGGGTTCCACAATACATGGTTGACGAAAACCCTGCGCTGGCAACGATTGAAGGTATTTTGGCAAATCCGCAGCTGTTCCCACACCCTGAAAATTCAGATGTAGCCATGTTCATGGGTTGCCCGGCGGGTTGGAACTGCCAGATTTCGACCAGTAATCTGCACCAGGCACTGGGTATGGAAGAGGCTGGATTCGAGCTGGTAGATCCGGGTTCCGGTGCCGGTCTGTCTGGTTCTATCGCTAAAGCTTACGAGCGTCAGGAAGGCTGGTTTGGCTATTACTGGGCGCCAACCGCAGTATTGGGTAAATACAAAATGGTGAAGGTCGATTTCGGTAGCGGGGTTGATCTGGAGCACTTCCAAAGCTGCATCACTCAGTTGGAATGTGAGAACCCTCAGCCAACCATGTATCCGCCTTCGCCGGTTTGGACCGTTACTACTGAAGCGTTCGCCAATGAAGTGCCTGAAGCATACGGCTATATCAGCAGCCGTTCTTTCCCGAATGCTCAAATGAACGAACTACTGGCCTGGATGGAAGACAATCAGGCTGACGGTGAATTTGCAGCTTATCACTTCCTTGAGAACTACGAGGATGTATGGACTGCATGGGTTTCTGATGATGTAGCTTCAAAAATTAAAAGCGCATTATAATTAGCTCTATTAATCAGGAGTAATGGCGAAGGCCATTGCTCCTTTTTAGGTGTTTAGACGATTTACATTCCAACCTTTTTTAGCCTTCCGGCAATATCACTTTCCATTTCCAGATAGCTGTCAGGGGTTGGAACGTAAGTTGATCGAACAATTTCAATAACTTTTGAAAGTATAAAATATGTCCTGGATAACAGAATTTCCTCAGTTGAGTCGAAGCGAGCTGCTGACAGTGCGCAAAACTCTGGATGAGGCTTACCGTGAGTTTTCGCGTTCCCATGGGGAAGCCATTGAAAACTTTTTTGATCCCCTGTTAGCTTTTCTGGTTTGGATAGAAAATCTATTAATATCGACACCCTGGTGGTTGGTGATTGCAATTATCTTAGCCATTACCCACTTTGCAGCGCGCTCTCTTAAATTAACGATCGGTGTGGGTATCTCCCTGTTTCTGATTGGTTTCTTCGGTATGTGGGAAGACACCATGAGTACGCTTTCTATCATTACGGTTTGCACCATTCTCTCAATTGTACTGGGTGTGCCGATTGGTATTGCGATGGCTAAGTCTAACCGTATACAAGCCATTGTTACGCCTATTCTCGATGTTATGCAGACCATGCCGGCCTTCGTATACCTTATTCCGGTCGTTATGTTGCTTGGCATCGGTAAAATTCCCGGCGTCATTGCTGTTGTTATTTATGCCATTCCGCCGGTGATCCGTTTAACTAATTTGGGCATTCGTTTAGTCGATAAAGAAGTTCTCGAAGCAGCAGATGCCTATGGCGTTACTTCCTGGCAACGGTTGTGGAACGTACAGTTACCGCTTGCGATGCCAAACATTATGGCAGGTGTCAACCAGACGATTATGATGGCGCTGGCCATGGTGGTTATTGCGTCCATGATCGGGGTGAAAGGGCTGGGGCAGCCGGTATTGCAGTCCATTACCAACCAGTACTTTACTCAGGGTTTATTGAACGGTTCGGCCATTGTCGTATTGGCAATTATTTTTGATCGCGTCTCACAAGCTTATGCGAAGCGTTCGCAACGTCATATGGGAGGCCGACATGACTGATTCTCTTATTAAGATCGAAGGGCTGTATAAGCTTTTCGGCCGTACGCCAGCCAAGCATATGGGCCTGGTTAAACAAGGGCTTTCAAAAGATGAAATTCTTAAAAAGACCGGGCATACGCTCGGCCTAAAAGATATTAACCTTGATATTAAGCGCAGCGAAATCTATGTGATTATGGGCCTTTCTGGCTCCGGTAAATCCACATTGATCCGTCACTTTAACCGCCTGATTGATCCGACTGAAGGCAAGGTGGTTGTTGAAGGTCAGGACATTATGACCCTGAACGATGCCGAGCTGCGTGAGTTCCGCCGTAAAAAAATGTCGATGGTGTTTCAGCGCTTTGGCCTGTTGCCACATAAAACTGTGGTTGAGAACGTCGCTTTCGGTCTGAAAGTGCGCGGTATTGGCAAAGAAGAGCGTCAGCAAAAGGCGACACAATGGTTGGCAGATGTTGGTTTGAAGGGTTACGAAGATCAGTACCCGAGCCAGCTTTCCGGTGGTCAGCAACAGCGGGTAGGTTTGGCGCGTGCACTGTGTACCGATGCTGAAATTCTGCTGATGGACGAAGCCTTCTCTGCACTTGACCCGTTGATTCGCTCAGAAATGCAGGATCAGCTTATTGAGCTGCAGGAAAAGCTGCACAAGACCATTATCTTCATTACCCACGATTTAGACGAAGCACTGCGCATTGGTGATCGCATTGCCATTCTGCGTGATGGTGAGCTGATACAGGTTGGTGCTCCGGCAGATATTCTGCTGCACCCGGCAGATGACTATGTCGAGAAGTTTGTGCGTGATGTAAACCGCGCGCGGGCTTTGTCTGTCGATACCGTCATGAAGCCCGCCAAATTCCGTATTTCGGCCGAAACAGTGGGTGAGGCTTTGAAAGAAATGCGTACGTCTAAGCATGAATATGCTTACAACGTTACCGGCGATGGTTACCAGGGCGCGCTTGCTCTTGATCAGTTAGAAGAACTTGATAAATCAGAGTACGGTGAGCTGCTTACCGACGAGCACTACTATGATTCTGACGTAAACGTTGAGCCGGATGCGGTTATTGAAGAGGTGATCCCGGAAACACTGGATCAGGAGTACCCGATTCCAGTGGTTGATGAAGAGGGTAAACTTCAGGGTGAGCTGTCACGGGATACCATTGCCGAGGTGCTAAGCCCGCAACCTGAAGCCGGTGAAGGCGAGGAAACAGAGAAGACCGGGTAATATTTACCCGTTGTAGCCTTGAAATTTCGCTCAGGGTGAACCAACCTGAGCGGAATATTTCAGAAGTTGAATATAAGGCTGTTGCCCATGGAATCTCTCGTCCAGGTTCAGAAAAACGGTCATTTGTGCACGATTCAAATAGACCGCCCGAAAGCCCTAAACGCCCTCAGTTACGACCTTATCACTCAGTTGAAATTAGCCCTTGAGAACGCCTTCGAGGATTCCGCCATTAAGCATATTTGGCTGGAAAGCACCTCTGAAAAAGCCTTCTGCGCCGGAGGCGATGTAAAAGCACTGGCCATTGAACTGCAGAATACACCTCAGGCTGATCGTCAGGAGCAAGCCTATACATATTTTGAGCATGAGTTTGATCTCGACCTGCTGATAGAGCAAAGCCCGAAGCCGGTGGTCGCTTTTTCGCAGGGGTTTACCTTTGGTGGGGGCTGGGGCCTTTTTGCCGGCGCTAATCTTAAACTCTGTAGTCAGCAGGCAAGCTTCGCCATGCCAGAAGTGTTAATCGGGTATTATCCGGATGTCGGCGCAGCCGCCTATCTTCAGGCAGACTACTGGAAGGCTGGTACCTTTGTGGGTATGAGCAGTATTACGCTGAGCGCAACCGAGGCCATGGCATTAAGTTATGTCGATGACATCATCACCGAAGAATATGCCCAGATACTCAAACGGCAGCTGATGGAAGGAATTGATGTTACTGAATTGGATATCGAAAGCTCAGCGGAAAGCGTTAATGAGACTCACAAGGCGTGGATGTCCGCCATGGAGCTGCTTCCGGATGATGCCTCGCTGACCGATTGGATTAATGTGGTTGAAGACAACCAGCAGATTTCACCCTTCAGTCGCGCTAAAAAAGTCTGGGATGCCGGCTCTGCCTGGTCCGTCGCCTTTATCTGGGAATACATGAAAGACATGCGCGGCAAGTCGCGCGACGACATCCTGCAAATAGATAAGGTCGCGGCCTCTAACCTGGCTTGTCAGCCCGATTTTATGGAAGGCATTGATGCAAAACTGATTGATAAATCGCGTGCGCCTGAATGGCAGTACCCGCAGGTGGAATCAGTTCCTTTAGCTGAAATACAGAAGATCTATCAACTCAGTTAAATTTCAGCGCAACAAATTTTCTAAGTAAGAAGAGTAAAGCTATGACGACATTGAATGTGACCTGTGCCACCTGTGGCACGGTAAACCGTGTGCCCCGTGAACGGCTGATGGATAAAGCCATTTGCGGTAGTTGTAAGAACCCGGTGATTGCCTATCGCGCGGTAACGGTGAATGAATCCAATTTCGATAACTATGTTTTGAAGACCGACCTGCCCGTTGTGGTCGATTTTTGGGCCAGCTGGTGTGCCCCCTGTGTTGCCTTCTCGCCCATATTTGAACAGGCCGCCACCGGATGGGAGCCCCGTGTGCGCTTTGTGAAGGTTGATGCCGATTCCACGCCGGCACTCTCCAAAAGGTTTGGCATTCGCAGTATTCCGAGCCTGTTGTTTTTCTATAAAGGTAAGGTTATTGAACAGCGCCAGGGCAGTATGCCGGGTGGTTTGTTCGACCAATGGTTGGAAAAACAGACTAACGATCTGGGTGTATAACGAATACCTGGGTGATCAGACGATAGTCTAGTCTCATTCTATCGTCTGATGTGAGCGTTGTGCTTGCTGGCTAGACTGCTAATGCTTATCGAAAAGCGTTGGGAGCCGGCTAATAACAACATGAAGAACACCTCGTTAACGACAATTGAAATTCTTAAATCTGCTGCCCAGCGTTACCCTGATCAGGAGATTGTCTCCGCGCTTGCTGATGAGTCTGTTCATCGATACCGCTACAAAGATGCCTTCACCCGTTGTAACAAGCTGGCGATCGCGCTGAAAAAGCTGGGCATTGGCAAGCAAGCCAATGTCGGTACCTTAGCCGCCAACCACTACCGCCACCTGGAAGTGATGTTTGCAGTCAGTGGGGTAGGGGCGGTGTATCACCCCATCAATGCTCACCTGGTTAGAGCTCAACTGCAGTTCATCATTAATCACGCAGAGAATGTGTGCCTGTTTGTAGATCTGGCCTACCTGCCGCAACTGGAGCTGCTGGCGGATAATATCCCATCGGTGAAGCACATCGTCGTTTTATGTACTGCGGAGCAAATGCCGGCTGAATCGGCTTTTGATTTGCTTTGTTATGAAACCCTGATTGCCTATGAGCCTCTGTGCTTTGAATGGCCCAGCTTGTCGCAGGATTCGCCCAGTGGTCTGTGTTATTCCAGTGGCACGACCGGTGACCCGAAAGGGGTGATCTATGAAAACGGCTCAACGGCGCAGCATGCTTCGGTTACCGGCAGCTCGCAGTTTCATGGCTTTGACGAGTGGTCTGTAGTAATGCCGGTGGTGCCGTTTTACTTTATCAATGCCTGGGGCGTGCCATACGCCGCCGTATTTTATGGTGCCAAGCTGGTTCTGCCCGGTTGCGCGATTGTGCCGGAAAATGTTCAGGGGTTGATCGAAACAGAAGAGGTGACGCATGCCTATGCCGTACCGGATGTTTGGCGTCGGTTGCATCAGTACCTTCAAAAGAGTGACTTGCCAATTGATTCACTGCAAACCATTGGTGCCGGTGGCGACCCTTCGCCGCTGGAGCTGGTGAAGGCATACGCTCAGAAGTATGGCGTCTACTGGATGGGGTTATGGGGGATGGTGGAAACCTCGCCACTGGTCAGTGCCGCATCCCGTTGCCCTTATATTGAGCAGTTACCGGAAGACGAGCGATTTCAAAAGCAGGCCTCGGCCGGGCGCGCTGTGCTCGGTATTGAGATCGAGATATTTGATGCCTTGGGCCGTGCGTTACCGCATGACGGCAAAACCATGGGCAATATCCGTATTCGTGGCCCCTGGGTAGCAGAAGGCTATTTCAGTGAAGAGCCTTCCGAGAATTTTGTCGATGGCTGGTTTGAAAGCGGCGATGTCGGCATGATCGATGATCATGGGTACATTACCTTGCTCGACAGAAGCAAAGATGTCATCCGCTCCGGGGGCGAGTGGATCGTTTCGGTTGAGCTGGAGCAGGCAGCCATGCAATACGAAGCGATCGACCGAGTCTGTGTTGTCGGTGCACTGCATGAGAAATGGCACGAACGGCCCATTATGTTGCTCACTTTGCGGCCGAATATGGCGTTCAGTGAATACCGGCTGCGCAAAGTGTTGCAGCAGCAGGTGAACTCCTGGTGGATGCCAGACGCCATTCTGGTGGTTGATGAATTGCCGGTTTCCGGTACCGGGAAGCTAAAAAAAATTGAAGTCCGTAACGAATACCGACACTATCTACTGCATAAATAAAATCTGCAATTTATGTTGTGAATCGTCGACGGTAACGGATGCTGAACCTTTCTTTTTATATCGCCATATCCCTAATTTACATTGCCATTCTATTTGCCATTGCTCTGTGGGGTGACAAAAAGCCGGTAAAGGGGCGCATGCACCCATGGGTCTATAGCCTTTCATTAACTATTTTTTGCACCAGCTGGACCTTCTACGGCTCTACCGCGCAATTTGCGCAAAACGGCTGGTTTTTCTCACCCGTTCACTTAGGCACCATTCTGCTGTTTATCATCGGCTTTGCCTTCTGGCAGAAGATGATCCGTGTTGCCAAGCAGGAAAATGTCACCACCATTTCTGATTTCATCGCTTCGCGCTATGGGCACAGCCGTGAAGTATCGGTGATTGCCGCGTTAATCTGTCTGATTGGTGTGATCCCTTATGTTGCTTTGCAGCTGAAGGCGGTGTCGGTCAGTTTTAGTATCGTTTCCCATGCCAATGTTTTAACGGATCACTGGTATCACGATACCGCCTTGTACATCGCGATAGCGATGGCGGTATTTGCCATTCTGTTTGGCACCCGCCATATCGATACCTCGGAGCATCACCCCGGAATGGTGTTGGCCATTGCCTTTGAAGCCATCGTTAAACTGGTGGTGTTTCTGGTGGTTGGCTACTGGGCCGTTGAAAGCATTGGCGGCGGGTTTCTGCCTGTACTGCGCGAAACGGTGTCTTCGCCTTCCACTGCGATGATGGTCAGTGGTTTTGACGATACCTACATCTATACCACGCAAATGCTGCTGGGCATTGTTGGTATCTTCACGCTACCAAGGCAGTTTCATGTTTCGGTCGTGGAGTACCAGTCTGATCAGGATTTACGCAAAGCCCGCTGGGTATTTCCGATCTACCTGATTCTGTTCAACCTGCTGATTGCTCCACTGGCCATCGTCGGTTTGCTGTATTTCAATTCCGATGCCGCGCAGCTGGAGTATCTGGTTCTGAAGCTACCAATGGCCGCAGGGCGGGTCGATTTAGCCACGATGGCATTCATTGGTGGCCTTTCCGCGGCAACTTCCATGGTAATTGTGGCAACGGTTGCTCTCAGTACCATGCTCTCTAATGAAATTCTGCTGCCGGTGCTGATTCGCATGAACCTCTGGCGTGCAGACTCCAAAAATATGACGCGCAATATTCTGAATCTGCGCCGCTTTGGTATTGTGCTCATCGTGCTATTGGCGTTCTTCTATTATCGCCTGGTGGTCTCTGCTGAGCAGCTCATCGATATCGGCCTAATTTCATTTGTTGCTGTTGCGCAATTCGCGCCGGCAATCTTTTTGGGTCTGTTCTGGACCGGCGTCAATCGCAAGGGTGTTATCTGGGGGCTTTCGCTGGGGCTGTTCGCTTGGTTCTATACATTGCTGTTGCCGCTCATTGCCCGCTCAGGATTGTTGCCGGAAGGCTTCTACGAAACGCTGATGAGCTTGAGTGTTCTGAACCCCTATTCATTGTTTGGTCTCGATGCTTTGGACCCAGTCGTGCACGGGGTTTCCTGGAGCCTGGCATTGAACGTGTTGGGCCTGTTGCTGGGCTCTGCCTACAATCAGGATTCCTTGAAAGACCGTATTCAGGCTTCGCGTTTTGTGCACGATGGCCAGAACAATCATGGCGCTCAATCCCGCGGTGTCACGGTGGGTGATTTACATACCCTGATCAGCAAGTTCCTGACTCAGGAAAAGTTGCTGTCGTTGCTCGATGAGCACGTTAACCCGCTGAACGGCCGGCTGCTGAAAGACGACACCGCAGATGACGAGCTGGTGCATAAAGCCGAGCGTATGCTCGCCTCGGTGTTGGGTGCCCCCGCTGCACGGCTGCTGTTTGAGCAGATTGAAAAAACCAGCGGGCAGGATTGGCGCAATGTCAGCAATATCGTCAATGAAGCCTCGCAGGTACTTAAATTTAACCGTGAGCTGTTAAATTCAGCGCTGCAATCGATTAACCAGGGCATCAGCATTATCGATCAGAACCTGAATCTGGTGGCTTGGAACCGTACCTATCAAGAGATGTTTGATTACCCGGATGAACTGCTTTCAATCGGCAGGCCGGTGGATGACCTGATACGCTACAACGCCAGCCGTGGCGAGTGCGGCGACGGCGACCTGGAAGAGCTGGTTAAGCGGCGTATCAACCATCTGAACCGTGGGGTGTTTTATAAGTTTGAACGCCTGCGCACAGACGGTACCTACCTGGAAATACAGGGCCGGCCTATGGCTGAAGGCGGCTATATCACCGTCTATAAAGACATTACTGAACACCGACTGATTGAAGAGCAGTTAAGACGTAGTAATGAAGATTTGGAGGAGACGGTCAACAAGCGCACCGAGGCCTTGCAGCTTTCCAACCTGGAGCTGGAAAAAGCCAACAAGAATAAAACCCGCTTCCTGGCTGCCGCCGGGCATGATCTGGTTCAGCCGCTAAATTCGGCTGCACTGTTTACCGCCAGTATTCAATCTCGCCTGAAGCGTCAGGGCGCGGATGAAGACCTGATTAAACTGAGTGATCAAATTGAGCGCTCATTGCATTCAGCTGAAAACCTGCTGAATGAACTGCTGGAAATTTCCAAACTGGATTCCGACATCATCAAGCCTTCACTGGCGACGTTCTCGTTAAAAGATATGATGCAATCCCTGCGGGATGAATTCAGCATTATTGCTGAAGAACGCGCTGTCGATTTTAAACTGCTGCCCAGCTCCGCTGCCGTCGTTTCAGATGCGCGCCTGCTGCGCCGAATATTGCAAAATCTGATCAGTAACGCCATCAAGTACAGTGCCATGGGGCGGGTGTTGGTTGGTGTGCGGCGGGGTAAAGATCATATTCGCATCGATGTTATTGATACCGGGCCGGGCCTCAATGAGTTTCAGGCTAAGGCCATTTTTGATGAGTTTTACCGGGTGCCGGAATACTCAACCAACGAACGAGGATTAGGGCTGGGGTTGGCCATTGTGCAGCGCATGTCACGGCTGCTGGATCACCCCGTCACGATTAACTCTAAGGTCGGTAAAGGCAGCCGGTTCAGTGTCACTGTGCCCGCTGGCAAACTGGTGGCGAAAGTTAAGGCTGAAAAGCAACAGCTGGAAGAAGAAAAAACAGACTATCGCGTATTGTGTGTCGATAATGAGCAGCAAATTATCGACGGCATGCAAAGCCTGATCGGGGAGTGGGGTTACTCCGTGGTAACGGCCCTGAACGAAGAAGGTGCCAATGAGCTCATCGAGCAGCAGAAGCCGGATCTGGTCATTATTGATTATCATCTCGATAACGACATCACCGGGCTCGATGTCGTCGGCAACTGGCAGCAAAGCTGGCTGGGTGATACACCGGTCATCGTTATCACCGCCGATTACACCGATGATGTCCGCCATGCAACCAAAGAAAAAGGCTTCTTCCTGTTGAAGAAACCGGTACGGCCGCTGCAGTTGAAAGCTTTGATTAGCAAGGCGATCAGCTAGCGGGTGTTAAAAACTGTAGAAAAATCAGTAATTTGCAGTAAATATTGCGGGCTTAAGCTAGACTAAAGCGAAGCTCGCTATTACAATGGCCGCGTTCTTATCTGAACGGCCTTACGCGCCCGTAGCTCAGCTGGATAGAGTAGGTGGCTTCGAACCACTTGGTCGGGAGTTCGAATCTCTCCGGGCGCGCCATTTTATATTGTCATACCCGCATAATGCTATTTCACTCGTTACACTGCTATTTCTCTGAAACGGAGAGATTGTTTTGCGTAGCAAAACCAGGGCATTCATGCCCGCACGAACGTAAGAGTTCGACCCGCTAGGGCCGCGAAGCGCATCTCTCCGGGCGCGCCATTTCACATTGTCATACCCGCATAATGCTATTTCACTCGTTAGACAGTTATTTCTCTGAAGCTGAGATTGTTTTGCGTAGCAAAACCAGGGCATTCATGCCCGCACGAACGTAAAAGTTCGACCCGCCAGGGCCGCGAAGCGCATCTCTCCGGGCGCGCCATTTCATATTTTTATACCTGCATAATGCTATTTCACTCGTTACACTATTATTTCTCTGAAACGGAGAGATTGTTTTGCGTAGCAAAACCAGGGCATTCATGCCCGCACGAACGTAGATATTCGACCTGAAGGGTCGCGAACCGCGCCTCCTTGGGTGTGGAAGTGAATGTGTTTTAAATCCCCAAACTCTAAAAAACTCAACGTTTTCAATGGCTGGAAGAGTAATTCCACTCCTTATTGTTTTAGTAAGGCGACTACCGATATTTCGCGACCAGCTTCTCATTTCTAACAGCTGCCAATTGAACATAGGCGGAGAGGTTAGGTTTAATCCCCGCGTTAAAAAATCAAACCTATTTGCATGAGTAAAGTAAGGATACTTTATGTACCAAGCAACGTCTGTACGTTGTCAGTTGGCATCTGGTCATTTTTCAGTTATCCATATTCAAGGCAAAGAAGCACTCAGCGATTGTTATGAATTTAGTGTGACACTGAAAGATCAAAATCGGCTGATATATGCGCAAAACCTTATTGGCGAGCGCGCCCAGTTAAGTTTTCACGATAATACCGGCAATCTGCGCTCTCTTACCTGCGATATCCAGCAGGCCGAGCAGGAAGGTGCTCAGGTCTCATTGTTGTTAAGGCCTTGCCTGGCGCGAGGTCAAGATTTACAGCAATCCCGCGTGTTCATGTATCGCTCCCGTGTCGAAATTATTGAACAATTGTTAAGCGAATTAGGCTATGGCCGCTGGCAAATCCACTGGCACAGCGATGTTAGCGAAGCGGTCTTACCCGCGGTGTTTGTGCAGGCTAATGAGTCGCAGCTGGCATTTTTTAAGCGCTTAGTCGCCGAGTTGGGATGCTTCTTCTGGTTCGATAGCGATGGCAAAGAAGAGCAAATTAACTTCGCGGCCGATTTTGCCCATACGCCTTTTACTGCCGCCATCGTTTCTATTGAGCAAACCAAGCGTGAAGCCATGGCCGGTAAAGATTCCCCACTCACGCGCACCTGGCAAACGGTAATGCCGGCAGCCTCGTACCAAAACCACGGCCGGCCAGCGCAACCCTTAAAAGCGGTGGCTTCAAACGACCCATACCAAAGCCCCTTAGCGTTGAATGAGGGCGCCAAAGCCCAGGCCGAGCGGCAAAACCAAAAGCACACTCTGGCAAGCTCAGAACAGTTCTTTATTCAGGGCAGCTTCCCGCTTATCGCCACAGGCCATTCCAGTGCCATACCGGTTTACTGGAGCAACGATGGCTTCTGTGATGACCTAACCTGTGTTGCCATTGAGCACGAAGGGCAGGTGTACGACGCCCAAAACCCCGAACTGGGTTTAAAGTACAGCAACCGTGCCTCGCTGCTAAAACGCGCCAGCGGCTTTGCACCCACATTCCCGGCAATGCCCGAGCTGCCACTGGCCTTTCCGGCGAAAATTGAATCCGCCGACCGCTACGCCTATCTGGATGATCGCGGTCAATACCAACTGCGCATGGGCTTTAGCCACAACAATACCGAGCACCTGAACCACACCAATGCCAGCCCGGCGGTTGAACGCATGGTGCCGTTTGCCAATGCTAATCAGGAGCTCAGCACCGGTTGGCACTTCCCGCTGCTGGATAGCAGTACGGTACTCGTCACACTATTAAATAACGACCCGAACCGACCCTGCATCATGGGCTTTGCCAGTGAGTTTGGGCAAGATGGCCCCGTCACCAGCCACAACAAACATCAGGGCCGCATTGTTACCCCCAGCCAGAACGAACTGACCTTAGACGACGAACTGCCCAACATACTGCTGCAAACGTTCGACGGCCAAACCAAGCTGGAGCTCAACGCTGCCACCAGTGGCCAATATATCATGCTGGCCGCCCAATACGGCCTCATTAAGCTCACCGCCGGGCAATACCAGCGCTGGATCGTTCAGGGAAACCTGATCCAGAAACACGGTGGCGCGTTCCTGGAAAAAGTAAAAACCAACAGCAACGTCGCTATCGATGGCAACCGCCACTTACAATCCGCTAAGCAGCAGATTGCGCGCAGTAAAGCCAACACGACCTTCAGCAGCGAAGGCGACCAGCACTGGCAAACCAAAAGCCAGGGCATTACTCTACGTACCGAAGGCGCTGTCACCATCAAAAGCCAGGGTAGCCAGCTGAATAAAACCAGCGGTGGTAACTATAGGTTACAGGCACCGAACGACATCACCATTGCCGGTACCGGCAGTGGCACCATGACCATCAGTAATGGCACCGGTGGCTTCCAGATAGATACCGCCGGCAACATCAAAGCCTTTGGCAACAAAGTGACCTTAGGTGGGCCGAGTGGTGTCAGCTTTGCCGGGAATGTGAGTTATGTGATGCCGGGGGCGAATGCACCGGTGAGTGGGGCGGCGGTTGAGCCGATAGGGGTTGGGCAGATTGAAATTCTTGAGCTGGAAAATATTCAGCACGAAGGTGAAGCAATACAGTATGAGCGAGATAAGCCAGATCAAGTAAGAACGGTTAAAGTTAAGGTGACATCCGAATCTGGTGCGCCTGTGCCGGATGTTCAGGCCAGATTTGAAGGTCAGAGTGGTTTTCAAGCAGAAGGTATTTCGAATGATGACGGCTTTATTGAATTCGAAGGTGTGCCTTATTTTGAAGCTGGTAAAGTGATTTACTCTGATGAAGAAGATCTTCTTATGAAGTCTCTGGCAGCTGATCTAAATCGAGCCTTCGAGAAAAAGCAGCAACGGCAAGTTGCCCGATGTTTACAGCGCTGTGTCGATTACAAAGAGCTTAAAAGCATTTTTGATTCTAAATATGGATCCATCGACTCACACTTTCAGGCCAATTTCAAACACCCTGATACTCAAGACTTTATTGAAACGCTATTGCTTAAATGCGGTTGGGTAGACAGCTTAGATAACACGGAGGTGTTCTATAGTGAGTAAGCCTCAATTTAAAATTGTTACATACCCTAATTTTAATTCAGTTGCACCTGGTGCACTCGTGAATATGCGTAGTGAATTGGTGAATGAAGATGATACTGTTCCAGAAGGTACTCGGTTTCAATGGGCCTGTCATAACGATCCTGCAACAACAAGGTGGTACCAGCCAAGTAATGTGCTTGGGCCAACAGGTCGACATTGGAATAAAGCTCGATGGAGCTTTACCGGGCTACATACAATTGTATTGACGGTTACTTTTCCGGATGGTTCCAGACAAAAATATTTTCGAAATCAGCGAGTTGATAATGCGACGAATATTCTCAGGTCTGAATTTGATCCTGCTGCAAATGATGAAGATCCTACTCCAGTTCAGACGCTAATAAACACCAGGAAGTATCTGGAAGTTCTTAAAGCAATAGCTAAAGAAAAACCACCAGCAACCGAGGAAGATCGGGAAAAGCACGATAATACGGTAAAAAATCTGGATGCCTATATCTTTCACCTCGATGATCATTTGAAGGGACTAGAGCATAAAGAAGCGTTTCAGGTTGACGCAATCCACCTTGATGAAGAGCGTTCTACACGCACCGTATTAAAGCTTTGGCTTATAAATAACACACCAGAAAATGATGATGGCGAAGAAGCAGGTGAGCCAACCTGGCGGTTAATTGATTGGACCAATCCAGCTAATCGCTCTACAACCGGGAGTTATGAAGAATCCGGAGTTAGCCATAAAGAAGCCATTGAAGAGCTCATTGAAAGTTGGGATGACAATAATCGTTATCCTGACGGTCGAATTCGTTACAGTTTTAGAGTGCCCCAATATGGCGTGAACCTGGAAGGTGGGTTCGATACGGATGGGATGTCTACCTGGGATGAAATATCAAAATGGCTGGATTATGCCGCTTTGGGGGCCGCTGTTGTCGCCGGGGTAGCGACTTTTATTGCACCGGTGCCCGGCTCCCGAGTGGCATCTGCTGCAATTTGGGCCAGTATATTCACCAGTACAGGCGCGGCCACCATCAATATTGCTCAGCGTCATGAGGAAGGCTTTGGTAATTTAAAAGACGACGCGTTCGATGGCTTAAGCATAGTCGGCAACCTCTTTGCAGGTGCCGGAATGGCATGGAAAGTTGGTGCCACTGTAACCAGTGCAAGCAAGCTAGGCTCGGGTATGAGCAAGGCAGTGCTTATTGGCCAAATTAGCACGGATGGATTACAAGGCGCATTATTAGCCTATGAGCATCTGGATAGCTACAACCAAATAATGGAAAATCCAGATCTTTTACCCGATGAGCGCTTAAAGCGTCTGATGGAGCTTTTCCGGTCCGCCGCCATATCGGGTGCAATGACCTATATCGCCATAAAGAGCTCCACAGGTGATCTTAATAACCTGAATAACAATAGAACGCTATTGAGTGCAGTGGATGTTGAAACACCCAGTGTAAAAATTGACTTGGATGCAGCTATTGAACATTCAGTACCGATACCAGAAGGTAAGACGCAGGTAACAACAAAGGCTAAAATTGAACCCGAGACTCGGCAGCTGGATGAAGGTCCGAGTAAAGTTACAATGCGGATCGCGAAACGTATTGAGAATAAATTTGTGAATCCGGATACGTTTGATGAGGCGGACGAAATTTTAACAGCCAATAGGGAGTTACTTGAGCTAGGCGAATATACCCATAAGTATAACCTTGATGAAATGCTTGAATTGGTGAGTGACCCAGAAATTAGGGATAACTATGTTACTCGGATAATGAATACAAGCTATTTGGATAACTATCAGTCAGGTAAAAAGAGAGGTGGGTATTTAGGCGCGCCATTAGAATGGAAGCAAGTTTTTGACGCCGATGGAAAGCATGTTTTAGATGAAAAAGGGAAGGAAGTGTTCATCCCATCACGTGGTAAAATGTGGTCATCTGGGTTTGATCAGACAGAAAGAGGGGATAAGTGTCCTAAACAGCAAGCTGAAATGGCTGGGGTAAACCAATCAGTCGGCAGCGATGGTAAACCCATTGATCAGACAATGGTTATTATTGATCGTAAAAGGTATATAGAACTTACTGAAAGTGAAATGTTCCGCCCTACATGGGAGAATATGATTAATCTTTCAGCAAGATTTGCCAAGAAAATTGAAGGTACGGAGCCTGAACGTCTAGCACGCATCAAGGCTGTAATGAATGATGATTACGTCAATACCTACGCTTCTGTATTTAAAAAAGCTGAAGGTTTAGGTTTGGATCTTTGGAAAGAAAAACAACGGGTGTTAGTGCTTAATAAAGTATTTGGTGGTGATGTCGATGCCCAGATGGCGTGGAATGACCGATTTGTAATTCAAAATACGTTAGGCGCAAATGAACATTTTCTAGGAACTGGCTTTACAAAAAGCTTATTGCCCAATTCGAAAGCAAATGATCCAGGCATTGCAGAAATTTTTGTTGTAGAAAATAAGCTTATGACTATCGAACAGTTGGAAGCTGCGGGTGCAATAAAAGTCTATGATGTTATACAGCCAGTGGAGGCTCCATGAAAAAAATTAATCTGATCGATTTTAAAACACAGTCTCCTATATTTGAATTTAAAGTTAGATTCTTCCCTGATGACTATGAAGCGCTGTATGTGATTGATGAATATCTTGTTTTTTTTAGTTATGAAACAACTAAAGGTGGGTTATTTTTAAGTGACCAACTAGAAATACCATTAGCATCACTAGATTTCATACTTACAACAATTCCACGTTATGACCTGCCCAAAAGCCTTGGAGGGCTTGGCGGATTAGATAATTCAGATGAAACTATTGTTAATGGTGAGAAGATATTTTTCGACAGAGTAGTTCACCCTCATTATGGCATAGAGACCTATTCAATTACTAACTTCAACCGGAAGTCACATATAAATCCAGTGTTAAACCAATCTAAAGAGATATTTAAGGAAACAATGGATGGTGGTTTATTCGATAAGCTGATTGAAATAAATAAGAATTATCATAACGGTGTTTATGCATAGTGGGTTGATGATTTTATGGTCAATCTAATAGAGCAATTAAAACTTTATACAGATACTGATCCAGACTTTCTCGTTCACAGCAGATTTAATGATGTGGTTTTTCCCAGCAATGACATGGTTGTTTCAACCTATAATGACCATTTATGCATTACCAATATCGCAATAGTACCAGATCCTAGAGGTAAGTTATTAGTTGATCAATTGGAAATGCCCTTGCCTTATTTAAAATGGTTTTTAGGCGTTAAGGCTCGGTTTGCATTGAGCCCGGATCAAGGTGGTTATCCGCCCGGAACCATGTCTGACATTATTCAGTTAGATCCAGATAATGAAGTCTATGTATTCAGAGGTGCTAATTACGCAAATCAAGGGCTTATGATGTTTAGCTTAGAGAATCGAAAAAGAGCATCCTATATTGCACCAGATATTGAGCAAAGTATTGATATTTATGATATCTATTTTGATCAGTGTGGCTTGCTGGAAACATTTTTAGATATTCAAAAGCTATATGATGATGGCAAGCTAGGTTAACAAGTCCAAGGGTACAATGTTGGTAAAAAATGTTCGCTTTTACTCCCCCCCAAAAAAAAGGCATTTTTTGGTGAATCAACATTAGAAGGTAATACAACCAATGGAAGTCCTGTTAATCGTCGAATTGTATTTTTGGTTATATGAAGCTTACAACGAAGGTGGTCAGAAGAATTTTGCTCCATTGAATTTTAGATACAATAAAATTAATAGGTTAAATTAGAGCGAATCCTCGGAATTCCCTCATTTTTGATCTAATCTCTCGGGCGCGCCATTTCACATTGTTATGCCCTTATAGTGCTATTTCACTCGTTAGACAGTTATTTCTCTGAAGCGGAGAGATTGTTTTGCGTAGCAAAACCAGGGCATTTATGCCCGCACGAACGTAAGAGTTCGACCCGCTAGGGCCGCAAATTAGAGAAATCTAAATTACATGCAGGGATAATTTTTAACCTCAACTACGTTATTGACGATCCTTGTTTCTGGAATTTTGCTTCCTGTTCGTCTGGCCTTTAGTTTATCCATCTCGGCTTTTGAGCCCTGCTCATCAATCCACTTAGCATAGTGTTTCAGCACGGTACCCACTGTGTCATCAAGCTGCATAGCAACAAATTTAATATTGAGACCTGCCATGATCCATTGTGTTGCTGCTGTGTGTCTTGTTTGCCGCATGTCACGCGCTCGAGTACCGCAGGCTTTTAATGCTCGGTTCCAAACAATATTTACGCTTCTGTTTGATGAGTGGATTGATGTACCGCCGGGAGTTCGGAAGATATAGTCACCTTGAAATCCGGTGTATCGTGTTCGGCGACAATTAGCGTGACCGGTTGACGACAACTATCTTGGCCGGTTGGTGTGACAATCGGCATCTTGTTATCCACTACGGAGTACAAGGTGCCAGGTCATCACATCACCAACCGACAAGAGGAGCTGTACATGCAGCATCGACAACAGGGTGCCACCCAGGAAACCGCAGCCGCCAAGGCAGGCATCTCCGTCCGATCCGACCCTGTAATTAATTCTGTGTAACTGCAAGGTTTATAAATAATCTTCCAAGCGCTCTTCAAATTCAATCATGAACCGGTTGAGCGCTGCCTTCC
>NZ_SLZR01000003.1 GCF_004341165.1 Reinekea marinisedimentorum | reverse complement strand
ATTTTCTGAGTCGTGTCAGAGGGTTCTACCCGTTAAAATCAGAGGCTGCAACCCTTTCAAAGAATCCCATTAATTTATTCCGGACAGTAGTGCGCGGAGGCGGGGATCCATCGTTCTGCGCCACCTTTAGAATAGATTCCCGCCTACGCGGTGGTCCGACATTTCGGAATGACGCGCTGGTGTAGTTTTAGGTAGTGGTGATGGTTCGGAAATAACTTGTAGCCAAACTCGGAAATGTCCAATTTCATTCTAGCCTATTAACCTAGAGTACACCCGTCAGATGGTAGATTGATTACTGATTATCCAATATTTTTATAAACTAGGCTTTATCTCCCGAGGAATGCTAACGAATGGATTCGTATTACTAATGGGGAACTACTTTAACCTTTCTGCCGAGATTTTGAATAAATGCAGTATCAAAGCGTAAACCAAATTACTTAGTGGGATTTAAAACAATGAATATAGTGGCATACATATTTTTATATGGATTTGGAGCCCTTTTGGCAACTGTTTGGTTTGTATCTCACTTAAAAAAGAAAGTCGATTTATCAATCGAGAATAATGATTTAGAAAACAGAAAGTGTTCATTTTTTATTGCGGCACTCTCACTTTCAGTTATAAGTGTAGGATTCGCTATTGATCAATCTAATGTTAGTGGGCTGGAAGGGCTGGGGGCAGGGCTTATAGGACTCGCAGTATATCTATGTAGCTTCTTCTTAGTTATTCCATTCGTTTGGATAGGATATGCAAAAGGTGAAAGGCCTAGATATCTTGGCATTATTGCACTATTGATTTATATCACTCCTATGGTTATTCCTTCATAGGCCACTAATCCAATGTAGTGTTATTTTCACTAGCCAAACTTATTTTTGTCCAATAACGAGTAAAGGCTCGGAAGCTAGACTTGCAAAGCCTTGTCCAGCTTCATGGCCAAAACTGTCAGCTTAAGTCTAAGCTACAACAAATGAGTAGTTAGGACACCCTAACAATGCTGCAATAAAATTCTAGCGCATCATGAATAGATACCCACTAAATAAACGCCAGATAAAAGAAAAACCGCGCCGTTGTTACCTAACTAAGCACTGCAAAAACAGTGCTTTATACTTTTCGTCAGTCACATCTTAGCCGCCGCATTGGTCAAATTACTCAACGCATTGCTGACCGTATTAACAACCTCATCGCAGCCTTCAATGCTGTGGCGATCTACCAAATAGGCCGGGTCGTTATAGGTAATCCATACATTGGAATCTTCATCTTCCCAGACCAGTGCTTTCTGCGGTAAATCAATCGCGACCGATTGCTGACACTTCATCAGCTGGCTACCAATTTTGGGATTGCCAAAGATAATGACTTCGGTATCGCGTAATTCAATACCCACTTCCTTTGCCGATTCAGAATGCTTAATGCGGTTGAAAATAGTCATGCCTTTGCTGGCGAATACTTTTTCCAGGTTATCTGCGGTTTCCGCAACGCTCTTGCTTGCGGCGATGTTTACAACGCCTTCAGCAGCCATAGCAGAGGCAGAAATACAGGTAGTGATCAGGGCAGCGGCCAGTTTTGTTTTCATGGTTTTCTCCGGTTTTATAAAACGTCACTGGGTTGAGATGCTGCCTGATTTGATTAGTTCATAAAAATCTTAACTTCTTGCCCGATTTCTTTGAGTATTGCGATGCTGGTCACATGCCGGTTTATGTTTGGCCTGTGGCTTATGTCAGCTCTCAATAATAATACCCAGCTTTTTAATGCGACTGCGCAGCGTATGCGGGTTAATATCCAGCAGTTCGGCAGCGCCGCAAGCCCCCTGAATTTTTCCGCGGGTTAGCCTCAGTACCTTTTGAATGTGGTCGCGGTTCAGTTCATCTAACGTGGGTACGTTAGAAGCAGAGCGGTTGGCGGTGAGTTCGGTATATTCGCCGCTGTCGTTCCGCATCTGTACATCAAACATCATGGGCGTGCCCTGGCTGCTGATGACCGCGCGTTCAATCACATTGGCCAGTTCACGTACATTGCCCGGCCAGTGATGCTTCTGCAGCTTGCTGATTTCGCCAATCGCCACCGTGGGCGTGGGGATATGCAGCTTTTTGCTGCACTGGGTAATGAAGTAGTCGGCAAACAATGGAATATCTTCCAAACGCTTGCGCAGGGGGGGCACGTTAATCGGGAACAGGCACAGGCGGTAGTAAAGGTCGGATCGAAACTCGCCCCGGGCGACCATATCTTCCAGCACGCGGTTGGTGGCAGCAATAATGCGCACATTCACTTCAATGGTTTCGCGGCCGCCTACGCGTTCCAGTTCACCGTTCTGTAACACCCGCAACAGGCGTACCTGAGCCGCCTTGGAAAGCTCGCCAATTTCATCCAAAAATATTGTGCCATTGTGAGCCCGCTCAAAACGACCGGCCTGACGTTCACGCGCACCGGTAAAGGCGCCTTTTTCATGGCCGAACAGTTCGCTATCGATCAGGGATTCTGGAATGGCACCGCAGTTAACGCGAATGTAAGGCTGATTTTTTCGCTGCGATTGCCGCCAGATGGCATTGGCAATAATGTCTTTACCGGCACCGGTTTCACCGGTGATCAGCACTGGCGCATCGGTGGCTGCAACCTCATTCACCTTCTGCATGGTGTGTTTCAGGCCGCTGTTGCTGCCAATCACCTGCGCATGGGTATAGGTTTGAATGCGGTCGCGCAGCTTTTCGTTTTCATCCACCAGTTTGGAGTGCATTTGCAGAATTTCCAGGTGCTTCAGGCTGTTGGAAACCGCAATGCCAAAAGGCGAGTCGAGAGAGGCAAACAGCTCGGCATGTGCATCGGTAAAGCGGTTTTCTCCGGCGGCGAGCAGGGCGATATCGCAAATACGCTCACTGCCAATCTTGACCCGCGAAACCATATGCGAATAGCAATAGTCGCCATAGATGGGCTTCAGGTGGTCCTGAACCTTGGCGCTGATAGGGTCATCATCGCAGCGGTTGACTATTTTTACGCCAAGGTCGCCTTCCCAGCGGGGAATGTAGCGCTGGCTCTCTTCAACCGGAATGATGATGTTACACAACCGGCCTTGAGTGCTGTTGGCGGTGGCGTGTATTTTCAGTGAGCACAGGTTTTCATCCCACAGGTGTACGGAAAGGATATCGCAGGGGATGACCGTGCCAAGAAAGGCTACACAATTCTGCAGGCCTTCCTCAATATTCAAACTGCCGGTGAGTGCCTCAATGGCCTTCCGGTAAAAGGTATTGTTATCCATATGAGTATTTTTCTTTTTTTTATCCGGGATGGAATGCGCTTACTGTAACTCAAAAGCTGTGATATATCGTTAGGATATTTCCAACTTGTGGGAAATATCCAAGCTCGTTTTTGGTCGTTTTGCGACAAAAATGACTTGGATCAGAAATGTGTATTTTATTTACATGACCCCGATCAACTGATTTGCAAACTCAGCTAAGTGACTGATTTGGCAGGCATATTGCTCTTACATAGTGACACAATAATAACCGCTACTAGGAGCTCGCGCGATGGACTTATCATCATTCGCCCCAGAACAGCAGTGTAGGGCTACGCTACTTGGCTTGGTTCAAGCCATTAAAGTCACGTCTAAAACTGACAAGAAATTCAGGGAGTTAGTCGCAAAGAAAGACTTTACTATCTGTATTTGCATTCGTACCGAAAACATTGGCCGTGTTTATACCTTTAAAGGTGGCAAGGTCACTTCAAAGTCAGGCAAAGACTACACAACTGATGTTGTGATGGAATTTAACGATTCCAGAGATGCCATGAGAATGTTTGTGCCTTGGCG
Organism: Reinekea marinisedimentorum; assembly: GCF_004341165.1. GTDB lineage: Bacteria > Pseudomonadota > Gammaproteobacteria > Pseudomonadales > Natronospirillaceae > Reinekea > Reinekea marinisedimentorum. The sequence goes on along the minus strand of NZ_SLZR01000003.1, from coordinate 416,987 downwards.
TGATTACCTGGACGTCATCAACATGGCCAAGCTGTTTAAAATGGGCGCAAGTGGTAACGAGACCTTAGCCGTTCATTTCACGGATATTCTTTCTGCCATTTTCGATAACCGAGTTAAGTACGGTATAAAAATGCCAGACGGCACCATGCGTTATACCAACAACACCAACGGTGGCCCGGTTTTCGTTTATGTAAAAGACGGCAAGATTATCCGAATTACGCCCATGGACTTAGCCGAAGATGACGCCGAGCCATGGACGATTAAAGCGCGTGGTAAAGAATTTACGCCAACTAAGAAAGTGACTGTAAGCCCGCACACTCAGGGTATTAAGTCGACGATCTATTCTAAAGACCGAATCCTGTACCCCATGAAGCGTGTCGACTTCGACCCGAATGGCGAGCGCAACCCGCAAAACCGCGGTATTTCCGGTTATGAACGCATCAGCTGGGATGAAGCCACGGATATCGTTGCTAACGAAATTATGCGCGTTAAAGAAGAGCACGGCCCGGGTGCAATCATGAACGGCACCGGCTCACACCACACCTGGGGTAACCTGGGTTACTGGTTGTCTTGCCGTATTCGCTTCTTTAATACCATTGGTACTACCTATGTGGCTCATAACCCAGACAGCTGGGAAGGCTTCTACTGGGGCGCGATGCACCACTGGGGTAACTCCATCCGCTTAGGTTCTCCAGATACCTACAACACGGTAGAAGATGCGCTTCAGCATACCGATATGATCGTATTCTGGTCGGCAGACCCTGAGTCAACTTCGGGTGTATACGGCGCGATGGAAGGTACTCAGCGTCGTTTGTGGGCAAAAGAGCTGGGTATCGAGTTTGTTCACATTGATCCGTTCTACAACCACACAGCTGCCTTGTTGGGTGGTAAGTGGCTGGCGAACAACCCAGGCACCAGTAACGCCATGGCATTGGCCATTGCGTACGTGTGGATGCAAGAAGGCTTGTACGATAAAGACTTCGTGGAAGATAAAACCGAAGGCTTTGCCGAATGGAAAGAGTACGTACTGGGTAACGAAGACGGCATTCCAAAAACGCCAGAATGGCAGGAGCCGGAAACAGGCATTCCAGCACACGACGTTCGTGCACTCGCCCGTAAATGGGGTAGCAAAAAAGTTTATCTGGCAGCGGGGGGTATTCAGGGCTTTGGTTCCGCCGGTCGTGCGGCAACGGGTTCTGAATGGGCGCGTTCCATGGTTTGCTTAATGGCCATGCAGGGCATTGGTAAGCCGGGTGTGAACATGGGATGTTTGCAGCAGGGTACGCCTATTGATACACGCTTCTTCTTCCCAGGTTATGCGGAAGGTGGTTTATCGGGTGACTACACCGGTACCGGTGTGGGCATTAACATGTACCAGCGTATGCCTCAGGTGATGACCATGAACCCTGTTAAGCAGAAGGTACCTCGTTTACGTATTCCTGAAGCCATTATGGACGGTCACACAACCGGTTACCCAACCGATACCACGCAAATTGAAGGTCAGTTCTTCGAATTTGGTTATCCGGCACCGGGTCACTCGCCAATTAAGATGTACTACAAGTACGGTGGCTCTCACTTTGGCACCATGAACGATACCAACCGTTATGCGCGTATGTATCGTCACAAGAATCTTGAAACGGTTATTAACCAGTCTATCTGGATGGAAGGTGAGGCCAAGTTTGCCGATGTCATTCTGCCGGCCTGTACCAACTTTGAGCGTTGGGATATTGGTGAGTTTGCCTCTTCAGGCGGTTACATCCACCACAACTACAACCAATGTAACCACCGGGTTATTACGCTTCAACACAAGTGTATTGAGCCGTTGGGTGAGTCTAAATCTGACTTTGAAATCTTTAAGATGATTGCGACTAAGATGGACATGGGTGCGTACTTCACTGAAGGTTCTTCAGAGCTGGAGTGGACCAAGCGATTGTTCTACGGAACAGACCTTAAAGACGTAACCACCTGGAGCAAGTTCCTGAAGAAGGGTTATTACATTGTTCCGCCACCGAAGGAAGAAGATCGTGATCCGGTTTCCTGGCGTTGGTATTACGAAGGCCGCAAGAAAGACGTGCCAGAGATGAACCCACTGCCTGCAGATACCACCAAGTTCTTCGAGGGTTTACAGACTCAAAGCGGCAAAATTGAGTTTGTATGTAACAGCCTAAAGCGTTTTGCACCAGATGATCCGGAGCGCCCGGTAATGACCAAGTACATTCCATCGTGGGAAGGAACACACTCGGGTGAGCTGTACGAGAAATACCCACTGCAATTGATTACACCGCACAGTCGTTACAGCTTTCATACAATGATGGACGGTAAAGACTCGCACATTAACGATATTGTTGACCACCGTGTTGAAATTGATGGCTACTACTATTGGATTGTTCGTTTGAACGATAAAGATGCAGAAGCCCGCGGTATTACTCAAAATCAGATTGTTGAAGTTCACAACGATCGCGGCTCTGTACTGTGTGCTGCACAATTAACATCACGTGTACCAAAAGGCACCGTTCACTCTTACGAGTCATCTGCGCTTTATGAGCCGATTGGCGAGCCGGGTGAATCGCCAGACCGGGGCGGTTCTATGAACGTGCTGACACCAAGCCGTCCAATTATTAAAAAGTCACACTCCACAGCGTGTAACTCATGTCTTGTAAATATTCGAGTTTGGGAGGGCGAATAAGATGACTACCCAAGATACTAAAGCAAAATGGAACCTGGTGATTGATGTTGATAAGTGTGAAAACTGCAACAACTGTTTCCTGGCCGATAAAGACGAATACTGTGGTAATACCTTCCCGGGTTACACCGAAGAGCAGCCACGCCACGGTCACCGCTGGATCGATATTAAACGCCGTGAACGCGGTTCCGGCTCGCTGATTGATGTTGCCTATCTGCCTACCATGTGTAACCAGTGTGGCGATGCCACCTGTGTGAAAGCGGCGAAGAACGGTGAAATTTATCAGCGCGAAGACGGCATTGTTATTATCGACCCGGTGAAAGCCAAAGGTAAAAAAGAACTGGTGAAGGCGTGCCCATACGGCCACATCTGGTGGAACGAAGAAAAAGAAGTTCCGCAAAAATGGTTCTTCGATGCGCACCTGCTCGATGCCGGCTGGAAGGAGCCGCGTTGTGTACAGTCGTGCGGTACCGGTGCTATGCAATCGCTGAAAGTTTCCGATTCGGAAATGGCCAGTAAAGCCGAGCGCGAAGGGCTGGAAGGCCTTAAACCGGAAATTAAAAACAAGCCGCGCGTCTGGTATAAAAACCTGCACCTCTTTATGAAGGAGCATGTGGCCGGCTCGGTTGTGGCCGATGCGAACGGCGTAACCGATTGTGTCGATGGCGCTGAAGTCACCCTGAAGCAGGGCGGTGATGTGGTTGCGAGCCTGAAAACCGATTGGTTCGGTGATTTCAAATTCGACAAGCTTGAACCGAACTCCGGCACTTACAGCATTTCAATTGCTGCCGAAGGCAAAAGTTACAGCGCAGACTTTGAATTGAAGGAAAGTGTGAACCTTGGGGTTTTAAAGCTCAGTTAACTCTCGCTGACCCTGTCAGCTAATTTTCGCTGACCATAAATGAAGAAAGCCAGTGCCGGGTTCGGTACTGGCTTTTTATTGGCTTTTAAATCTAACCAGGTATTCGGGTATGGCGGGCCGAGTGACGCATGAGACTAACTGTAATCCGGTGCCTTAAGCGGGACAGACAGCAAAAACTCACAGCCCTGATCAGGCTCACTTCTGTATTTCAGGGTACCGCCAAGTATTTGCCTTGCGCCGTTGATGGCGATATTTAAGCCCAGGCCCGTTCCACCCAGGCCAGATTTGGACGTGAAAAAGGGATCAAAAACTCTGTTTCCAAATTCGGCGGGTATGCCAACGCCGTTGTCTTTCACGGATATTTGAATCCATTGTGACGAGTGCTCGTACATTGGCGGTTTAATGGTCTTTGCACTGATCACCAAAAGGCCACCTTCGTTTTTAAGCCAGGCATGTGTAAAGGTATTCGTAATCAGGTTGGTTAGAATCTGCACGATAACGCCGGGGTAGCTGTTCATGATAATGCCGTCTTCTATTTTGACATCAACCCGGTGGCTGGTTCTCTTAGTCATTGGGTGCAAGGTTAGCAGCACGTCATTAACGACATTTTTCAGATCGAAATCCCTTCTTATCGAGCTGGTCTGATCATTGGCCACGTGCTTAAAGCTGGTCACCAGTTCGGCAGCCCGCTTTACGTTGCGGTAGGAAATATCGCTGCTCAGATCGGTGAAATCGAGATACTGATTGAGGTCCGATTTAGTCATCCCGTTTTGAATTTTAGCGCGCAGGCTTTTGGTTTCGCTGATTTGGCTGCTGAGCGAGGTGATCGCGTTGCCAATAGGGGTGTTCAGTTCGTGAGCAACACCGGCAACCAGCCCACCCAGGGAGGCCAGCTTTTCGGATTGAACCAGAGCTTCCTGCAGGGTGTGCAGGTCTTCCATGCTGCGGGTTAAATCGTGATTCTTTTTGCTGAGTTCGTTGGTGCGCTGATCAACCTTTTTTTCCAGTGATCTGTTCAACTCTCTTAATTCATCTTCACGCGCCCTGATGTTGCTGTTCATTTCCAGCATGTACTGGCTGAGTTCCTGAAACTCTGAGACCTTGGAATTAATCGTTTCAATGTTGCTTTCGTTATGAGCAATGGCTTCAGCCTGCTTGCGCAGTTTTATAACGTTGGATGAGATGCGCTTAATCCAGAACGGGGAAAGCACGAAGGCGAAAAACAGGAAGGAAGTGGTAAGCAGCAGTATGTAGTAGATCAGGTTTTGAACCTTGGCGTTGTGCAGGCCAGAAGGCGTACCCCAAAGAAACATCCAGCCCAGTTTTTCAGATTTTGCATAGGCGGCATGGTAGGGGCGATTATCGTAGTAGACGACGTCATCGAGCGGTTTGTCTGCTACCGCATCGCTCATAAACTGAACCGTTCTTACGTTCAGAATGCCGGCTTCATCCGTGTTACGGGTATCTGCCAGCAGCTCGCCGCGCCCGTCAATGACCCATAACCGGCCGGATTCATCATTCACGGAAATTAATGTTTCCAGAATTGACTGCAGCGAGAGCTCTGCAATGACAGCATATTCATTGGTTTTGATACCGACACCGACAGAGGTATCGCCAGAAAGGACCGAGACGAAAAGATCGCTCCAGATAAACTGGTTGTGCCTGTGTTGCAGGTTCTGGTAAAGCGGCGTGTTGGAAAAATCGATGCCGATGTAGTCGTTATGCAGGGCTGTGCGTTTATCTTTTGTACCAATAGCTACTGTCATCCCTTGAGGGTTGAGTACATAAATTGCCCGTATCAGCTCATGATCCAGAATGGCGCCGTCGATAATCTCTGCAAACGCCTGAATGTCGAGCAGGGGGGCAACCTGATTCAGAATATAGAGTGAGTCCTCGGCCTCGGTCAGTCGGGTTTCCGTTTCAGTGGCCAGTTTTTTTGTGGTCGTTTCCGCGTGGGTTCTCGTTTCTTCGGAAATTGCTGAATTGTTGACGAAGTAGATCATGCTCCCGGCTAAAAGTAGCGAAAAGAAGCAGACGATCATTATGTTTCGAAAGAAAAAAGATCTGTAAGACAGGCGCTTCATAGTTACCTTTCGAAAAGTCGGTATTCGTTGTCTCTGACAATAACAAAGGTTGACTGGCCTATCAGGTCTCCCCAATCGTCAATAGCTAATGGCTTCTGTAAGCCATCATAAGGTTGATTCACCAGCAGCGATTGTTTGAGTGTTTGTTTGCCTTTCATTTCCAGCGCCTTCATCACAGCAGTTGCAGCATCGTAGGAAATGATACTGGAGAAGCTGGGGTATGTGCCAAAGCGTTCCTGGTATGACTCGACAAATCTCACAAATTTTGGGCTGGTATCGAAGAAATTTACTATTTGCATGCTGATGAGACCTTCAACGGCCATTCCGCCCAGGGTGATCAGGTTTTGGGTTGCTGCCCATTCGGCTGCAATCAACGGTATATCGGCATTCAGTTTGCGAAACTGCTGCGAGTAGCGGGCAACATCCACGGAGTTTGCGATAAATAAGATGCCGTCCGGCTGGGCAAACAGTAACCGTTCGGCCAGGGCATTGTACTCCGTCTGGTTTTTGGTGTTGAAGAATTCCAACATCAGTATTTCGCCACCCAGTTCTTTCCAGCGTGTGCTGAAATCGCCATACCAGCTGTCCGAATAGACTCGGTTTTGGGCATCGGCAACAACAGACAGCGTACGGTGGCCCAACGTCTGGTAAATGAACTCTGCGTAGGAATAGGCGTTATCTTTAGAGGTTGGGCAAAAACGGATCAGGTGATCGTCAATTTCTGCCAGATGAATGGCCGAAGCGGTAGGGCTGGCAACCACAATCCCGGCCGGGTTGGTCACTTCTATAGCCGCTGCGGTGGTGGTGCTGGTGAGCGGGCCGATGATGGCCTGCACATGTAGATCGATCAGTTCCTGAGCAACCTCGCGGGCCTTTTCTGCGCGGTTGTTATCATCTTTGATGATGATCTTTACCGGTATGCCGTTGATGCCGCCAGCCTCGTTGACTTCTTCAACAGCCATAATGGCACCGTTACGAGCGGCTTCACCTAAATCGGCGTTACCGCCGGTGAGCCCACCAATGAAGCCAAGGTCGATAGTTTTATCGCTGCTGGTACAGGATAAAACTATAAGGCATAAAGCCAGAGTGATTGCTCTTTTAAGTGTCTCAGTCATCTTTACCAAGTATGTGTCTGGCCGGTTCTCGAACAGTAGTTTATGAAGATTCCGGCGGCTGTACAGCCATGTTGAAACTTCTCACTAAAGGGTAGTTGCTTTGTAGATGACCGCAAACCGTAAATAACCTGTTCCGGATAGAACAGGCTGTCTGTTGAATGTTGTATTTATGCTGTTTGAAGTTTGGAAGACGCCGCTCTGGGCAGGAAAAGGTTACTGAGTACTACCAGAGCTGTCATTGTTAATACCGGCGGCCAGAGTGTGCCGTTGTACATTAAGGTGCTTAAACCACCTGCCAGGGAGGCGGCAACGAACTGAGCTGAACCCAAAAGGGCAGATGCAGCACCGGTGTTTTCACTGTACTGGCTGATGAATAGAGAGTTGCTGTTTGGCGGTATGGCCCCCAGCATGCCAACAGCGCCCATAATGCCGAGAACATAAACAGAAACTGGGGCATCTGTCGCGGTAAGAACAATTAAGGCCGCTACAAAAACAGCCTGAATCAGAATGGCAATCTGCAACAGTTTGCTTGCCGGAATGCTATTAAGTAAGTAGGAGTTAAGGCGGTTAACGGCAACGTTCACAAGGGTGTTGGCGGCGAAAACCAGGCCGAACATCTGTTCGCTCAGGCCAAAGTGATGCTGGTAAATCAGCGAAGAGTTGGTCACAAATACCATCATTACACTGTAGCCACAGGCCTGTACGGCCAGGTAGCGCATGGCTGTTTTATTCTTCATAACTTCAAGATAGCGCTTATGCACGGCAACCGCGGCCGGTTGGGTGGTCACCGGGCTTTTAGGCAGCGAACGCCAAACCAGCAGGGCCACAAACACAGAGTAAGCCGCCGTAAAGTAGAAGATGGTCTGCCAGTTGCCTACCAGCAATATAAGCGCGCCAATGGTTGGGGCGATTGCCGGTGCTATCACCATAATCAGTGCAATCAGTGAGAACAGCTTGGCCGCTTCATTTCCGGTTTCACGCATACGCACCAGCGGCGCAATGCAGACAATTGAAAAGCCACCGCCAATCGCCTGAAATACTCGCGCGATCTGAATAACCGCTAAGCTGGTGGCTGTCGCAATCACCAGTGAGCTGGCCGCATACAGCAGCAACCCAATAATGATTAAATTCCGCTTGTCGAACTTATCGGCCATCGGCCCACCAATCAGCTGACCCAGCGCCATGCCGAAAATATAGAAGCTGACGGTAGTCGCTACAGCGTCTATTCCGGTTCCAAGGAACTCAGCCATCGTTGGGATGCCCGGCAGGTAGGCGTCTACCGCAAAGGGGCCGGAAGCCATGACCATGGCCATCAGAATTGCGAAATTGGATTTTTTCATGAGAGAAGGGGCCTTGCCTGATGTGCTTATTCGGCTAGCACTTGCATTGATATAGGGTGACTTTTGCTGGGTAAATATTTTAGATTGCAAGTATCTTTCCAGCAAGATATATTTTAAATCAACCTTTAGGAGTAGTCAGACATGAGTTCCGGGAAATTTGAAAACTTTCTGTCGTTGATGAAAGAAAACTGGTCGGAAGCTCACGAAAACCTGTTGCCCGCATTCCCCCGGATCGATCGGATTTCAGCATTGCACAATATGGAACGGGCAAAAATCATGTCGGTTTATGGGTTGCAGCCTTCCGATTTTGGCTTGCTGACAGCGTTACGCCGCAGTGGCTCGCCGTATCAGCTTTCGCCAACGCAGCTGCGTGATTACATGCTGGTCAGTTCCGGTGGCCTGACTAAGGCGCTTTACCGCTTGGAAGAGAAGGGCATGATCAGCCGCTCAGCCAAAGAGGGCGATGGCCGGGTGAAGCTGGTGGCGCTGACCGAGAAAGGTAAGGCCAGTATTGAAGAGGCGGTTAACAAAGTACAACGCGTACACGCTGTACTTTCAAACGAATTCACAGAGCAAGAGCTGGCACAACTCGATCAGCTCTTAGCCCGGTTTTTGAGCGTCATTGAACAGGACAACGAAATCAGCAACTGACCGTTAACCGCTGATTTGCTGTTGGTGCTGCACCTGTTTGCGGAATTGGGTCGGCGTAACGCCGCAATGTTGTTTAAAAAGACTGTTAAAGCTGGATTTCGATTTAAACCCAGCCTGAAAGGCCAGATCGAGTATGTTGGTGTGTTGCAGCTGTGGTTGCTGAAGCAGCTGTTTGATTTCTTCGATGCGAAATTCGTTAACGTACTGGTAGAAGTTTTTGTTGAGGCCGTTGTTCAGTGTTGCCGAAAGCGTGCGTCGCGGAATATCGACGGCACTGGCCAGGGTGTATACGGAAAAGTCCGGGTCCTGATACGGCTTTTCGGCAACCATGTAAGTGTGCAGCCTGCTGATGATTTCTTTTGAGTTTTGTTCATCGGCATTGTCGGCGTCTTCCGTGGTGCAGCATTGCGGTTCATCGGCCGGGCTGACGGGGGCTGGCTGTGCAGATTCACTCTGCGGTGGATTCACCACAGGCTGTATTAACGGGCTGGTGGCTGTGTAAAAAACCGGTTTTTGCTTCACACCAAAAAAGCACAGCAGCACGGTGATACACAGGAAGGACAACATATGAGAGGCCAATGGGTTGGCGTAAGCGGTCACGCTAAACAGGCTTTCGTAAATAAAGTTTAGTAACACCAGCACTATATAGGTTGTAGGCAGGGCGTATATCCAGCGCAGTGTTAATTCGTTGTTGTTGCTGGAAAACACTTCAGAAACAGTTTTCTGATGTTTACTGAGCAGCAATACAGTCGCCGCGGAGTAGCCAATGAAAATTAGGCCGTTAATTAGTCCGAAGCTGTGAATTAATGGCTCCAAAAAGGCAAGCAGCGGTTTGCTGGCAGGGGGGGCGAATGCTGGCCCGGGGTGGTTGGGCAACGGCATCATTGGGTGATTTTGAGGCATGGCAATAAAGATCAGGAAAAACAGCACAAACGGCAGGAAGTGAATGAGTTCCTTTTTGATGTGAGTTTTAAAATCCTGGCTGATCAGCATTCGTACATATAAATAAAGAATGGGCCCCTGTAGCAGATTTAGAGTGGGGTTGGTGAGTAGTCTGAACAATGGCGCTTCAATGCGCAGGCCTGCAAATACCGTATGGATGAGCGGGATGTTGAGCAGAACCAACCAAACGGCGAGCAGGAAATCGGTGTTGTGCTTGCGGGTTTTAGTGAACAGATTCACCAGAGTAAAGACGGTGAGCGACAGGCCAACGATACTAAATTCCCAGGATAAACGATCAGCTAAAGGCAAGAAGAAAAGCTCCAAATAAGCACAGAAGAGTAAAAAGGTTGGAAGAGTGCGTCCTAATACCGCCGTTTGGACGCTTTAAAAGTCGGTAAATCTTAGATTAAAGCAGCGTGGCTGTTAAGACCGCGCGAACAAAAATAATGACGGAGGTTTACTCAAATGAACACCAAGAAAACGGCTCTGAGCAAGGCACTGATTTCATCTGTTTTACTGGCTGGTGGCGCTGCCATGGCTGCGGCGGATGCTTCCCCGGTTCTGCCCGATACCATGCAATCGGTTCAGTACGATACCGAAGGTAAGGTGCTGGCAAAATCTGATTCCAGCTTTTATACCGGCCAGGATGCCTCTATTGAAGGTAACGCTGTTCGCTATAAAGATAACGGTGACGGAACGGTTACCGATTTAAACACCGGGTTGATGTGGCAAAAAGCGCACGATACTACCCATCGTGACCTTGCCGATACCATTGAGCATGTTGAAAGCATGACGTTGGGTGGTTACGACGACTGGCGTGTACCCACCATTAAAGAGCTGTATTCATTGGCGCATTTCGATGGCCAACTGATGTTGCCGGAAGATGGCGGCCTGGCCGCAAGTAAGCCTTATATCGATACTGAGTACTTTGATTTCGAATACGATCAGCGTATGCCGTTTGCCGGACAATTTTATTCCAGTACGGTGTATGTAAAAAACGATGTACAAAATTTCACCAAACATGGCGGCCTGCAGGGCGTGTTTGGCTTTAACTTTGCCGATGGCCACATTAAATCCTACGAATCCGGACTGTTTTTTGACGGTACAGAAATTAAAAAGAGCGACAATATGTTTGTACCCGGTTGTTATGTTCGCGCAGTTCGCGGCACAACGACGCTCTACGATATGGAATACGTCGACAATAACGATGGCACGGTCACCGACCAATCCACTGGGCTGATGTGGGCCAAAGATGACAGCGGCGAACGTATGAACTGGGTTGAGGCGCTGGAATACGCCGATCAATCGGAACTGGCCGGTTACAGCGATTGGCGACTGCCCAACGCGAAAGAGCTGCAGAGCCTGGTTGATTATGAGAAGACCACGTTTCCTGCGATTAATACGGACTACTTCAATACAACGCTGAAACAATTTGAATCCATTGACGATGCCTACTATTTCTGGACGGGTACGACCCAGGGCGATTTTAAATGGACCGGTGCGTACATCGCATTTGCTCAGGCGTGGAGTAAGAAAAACTCGAAAGCAACCGAATATTTCGACTGGCATGGCGCGGGCGCTCAGCGCAGCGATCCGAAAGCAGGGAACCCGGAAGATTACGAGTTGGCTTCAGATATGGCTTCGGACTACATCTCAATTAATAACTGGGTTCGCCTGGTTCGTGATGCTAAGCCTTAACCCTATCTAAACCGTAACAGAGTTGATCTCTGTAAAATTGAAAATGTAATTGTCACAACAACTTATAAATAAGGAAGGGACATGACAAACAAATCAAAACTGACCACAGCCAATGGCTGCCCGGTTGGTGACAATCAAAACGTCCAAACTGCAGGTCCGCGTGGACCCATGTTGCTTCAGGATGCATGGTTTCTTGAGAAGCTGGCGCATTTCGACCGCGAAGTAATTCCAGAGCGTCGTATGCACGCGAAGGGTTCCGGCGCTTACGGTACCTTCACGGTCACTCACGATATTTCCAAGTACACCAAAGCGAAGATTTTCTCTGAAGTGGGTAAAAAGACTGACTTGTTCGTCCGCTTCTCGACCGTTGCCGGCGAACGCGGTGCTGCCGATGCCGAGCGTGATATTCGCGGTTTTGCGATTAAGTTTTATACCGAACAGGGCAACTGGGATCTGGTGGGCAACAATACTCCGGTGTTCTTCCTGCGTGATCCACTGAAGTTCCCAGACTTAAACCACGCCGTTAAACGCGACCCGCGCACTAACCTGCGTTGTGCAAACACCAACTGGGATTACTGGACACTGCTGCCTGAAGCTCTGCACCAGATCACCATTCTGATGAGCGAGCGCGGTATTCCGCGTACTTACCGCCATATGCATGGTTTTGGTAGCCACACGTTCAGCTTTATCAGTGCCGATAATCAGCGTTACTGGGTGAAGTTCCACCTGAAATCGCAACAGGGCATTGAAAACCTGACGGATCAGGAAGCCGAAGAGCTGGTGGGTAAAAACCGTGAGAGCCATCAGCAGGATCTGTACGAAGCGATCGAAAACGGAGACTTCCCGCGTTGGGATGTTAAAGTTCAGATCATGCCGGAAACCGATGCCGAAACTTATCGCTTCCATCCGTTTGACCTGAGTAAGGTTTGGCCGCACAAAGATTACCCATTGATCGATGTGGGTGTTATGGAGCTGAACCGTAACCCGGATAACTACTTCGCAGAAGTAGAGCAGGCGGCGTTCAACCCAGCCAACATTGTACCGGGCATTGGCTTCTCACCCGATAAAATGCTGCAGGGCCGTTTGTTCTCTTATGGCGATACCCAGCGCTATCGTTTGGGTGTGAACCATGCACACATTCCGGTTAACCGTCCGCGTTGCGAGGTAAACTCTTACCATCGCGATGGTTCTATGCGTACAGATGGTAACTACGGCAGCACTAAAGCCTATGAGCCAAACAGCCTGGGCTTATGGCAGGAGCAGCCAGAGTTTATCGAGCCGCCTCTGAAGCTGAGTGGCGATGCGTATAACTGGAATTACCGTGAAGACGATGACGACTATTACACGCAGCCGCGCGATCTGTTTAACCTGATGACAGCGGAACAAAAACAGGTGCTGTTTGAAAACACTGCACGCAGTGTGGGTGGTGCATCGGTTGAGATTCAGAAGCGTCACATTGTGAACTGCTACCGTGCCGACCCGGCTTATGCTGAAGGTGTTGCGAAAGCGCTTGGCCTGTCAATGACCGATATTGATATCTAAGCTGTAAAACCTGTTCATGCGGCCGGTTCAGCCGGCTGCATGAATTTTCATTTAACTGAAACTGAAAACAGAGAATTGTGTGAAAAGCTGGAGCAATTACAAAGAAACCTACCGCAGTGAAGCCGATATTTTCGATTGTGTGCGTGCGGGTGATTTTAAAGCGCTGGTCACCCTTCTTTCGCAACAGGTTGACCTGGATATCGACGCGAAAAACCATCGTGGCTATTCGCCGTTAATGCTGGCGGTTTATCACGGTGAGGCCGATTGTGCCGAAGCGCTGTTACGCTGTGGCGCAGATGTCAATTCAACCGATGCTATGAACAATACCGTTTTGATGGCCGCTGCCTTCAAAGGCAAGCTGGAGATCCTTCAGTTGCTTATTCAGTTCGGCGCAGATACCGGCCGAAAAAACAAAAGCAATATGGACACAAGGGATTGGGCGTTAATGTTTGGTCGTGAACAGGCGCTGGCGTACCTGAACGGGCTGTCCCCTCAGGTTGATCAAGGCTCTAAAGTGAAGAGCCTGCTCAGATTCATAAACCTGAGCCTGATGATGCTGAAATCCAGGTTCAAACCCGGCTGATTGCTATGCCAGCCTGCACGTTTTGTGCGGGTCAGTTGCCACCCTGATTGAGAATACGCACCTCCCGCTGAGGGAACGGGAACTCAAAGCCATGACTGTTAATCAGCTTCCAGAGCGCGTAGTTGATGTCTGCACCCACCCGCTTGTCGCCATCGTCGACTGCATCCATCCAGAATTCAATCAACAGCTCAATTCCGTTGTCGCCAAAGCTGCTGATTTCAATATCCGGTTGTTCGGCAATTGAATAGTCCGGGCCGGACAATACCTCGGGGTTCTCGCAGAGCATTTCTTTCACCAAAGGGAACAGCCGGTCCAGATCGGTACTGTAGGCGACGGAGAATTCAATCGCGTAACGCTGGCGGTTGTTTTTATGCGTCCAGTTGGTGAAGGTTTCACTGAAGAATACATCGTTGGGTACGACCACATCTTTACCGTCGTAGGTTTCAAGGGTAACGGCGCGCAGGTTCAGCTCGCGGATAATACCGTTCATGCCACTATCGAGCTCTATGTAGTCGCCGATCGACAGTGAGCGGTCCATAAGAATAATCAGTCCGGAAACAAAATTGGAGGCAATAGACTGCAGGCCAAAACCCAGCCCTACACCCAGTGCGCCTCCAAGCAGCGCCAGTGTGGCAATGTTGACCCCAATGATGTTGAGCATCAGCATCAGCATGGCGGTGATAAAGCCCACCTCAAAGAGCTTGGCAATAATCTCTTTGGTGCTGGAATCCAGATTATTTTGGGTTCGGATCTTCTGTTTTACCACCCGGTTGGATTCACGGCCAAACCACAGCAGAATGCCGGTGAAGTACAGAACCCGAACGATGTCGTAAAGGCTGATGGTCGTTTCGCCGGTATTGATAGCGTAGCTGTCGAGGCTCTGAATAATTGGGTCGAGCAGATCGAGGAAGTTCAGCACAATGAGCGGCGCTATCGAATACAGCAGCAGCCGTTCTATCTTTTTGGACGGGAAGATGTACAGCGCCAGGTTAATGGCGACAGACAAAAACGCCAGCGATTGAAACGCAACGACCAGCCGCTGACGCATAGGGTCATCGGCATACTTTCCACCCAGGATCATCAGGCAGGTAAACCAGATTAAAAGAAGAATCGCGAGTTTTATATGGCGGTTGCTGAGAATGCGATCATTGGCAACAGCGCTTCTCCAGGCCATGAAAACGGCTTGGCGTGCCAGCAGAGAAAACACCAGGCTGATCGCCAGCCAGGCGATGATGTGGCCAATATTTAGCCAGCCGTCAACCTCTTCAAAACTCAGTAGCCATTCAATCATTCGTGCGAACCTTGCTCTTCAAGTTGTTGCTCTGAAAGCGAGATGAACTTTCTAATCTGTTTTTCGTATTTGTTTTCTTCATGATAGCAGGCATAAATTCTGCGACATATCCGGGGTGCATCCTGGTTGATATGGAAGCGCTCGCCCAGGTAGTCATTGATCAATTCATAAGGCAGGTAGGCCGAGCCTTCATTGATCAGCAGAAAGTTAAGGGCAATTCTGGAAAGATGGGTATGCATTAACACCGGCACATTGCCGAAGGTTTTCGCAAACTGAATATTGAAGGTCGTGCCCCAGTCGACAGCCACATAGTGCTTCAGGGCCTCTTCAATAGAACCGATGACGCCGGGTGTGGAAACCAGAACCAGGTCGATATCCTGTACAGCTTTGGATTTTATATCTGAATGTTTCGCGCTCTCATAAAGGTAGGCGACATCCATGGTGCGGTCGAGTAAGCGGCGTACAAGAATATCCTGCGGTTGCGCTTCGGCCCGCCAGACAATGCCTTGCTGCTCTCGGTAGCTCTCGTTCAGGGAGTCCTGCAGGAACAGATCCCACAGGCCGGAAATAGCACCGACCCCAAGAATAATATCGTTGCTGCGGTCGAGAGAGACCTCCTGCTTGGCGCGGTCCCAGGCAATGACAATAGCCTGTGCATGCGGTACCAGCCTTCTGCCGGTTTCGGTAAGCTGCAAATTGTTGCGGTAGCGGGTGAAGACCGGGCTACCGACAATGTTCTCTAATTGTTTGATTCGGGCGCTGACTGCAGCTTGAGTCAGGAACAGGTTTTCTGCCGCACGCCCGAAGTGGCGTATTTGTTGTACTTCTAAAAATGTCTTAAGTAGGTCTATATCCATTAATACTTTCCAGTGCTTTTGCAACCTCTGGTCTGAGTTGTAGCGTTCTCATATCGTCATAGTCAGAGCGGTTTGTCAGAACGCCGGTAGGCGTCATCAACACGCAAATGATCGGGTCGATCACCGCCGGCGATGTGGGCGGAATATACGCCAGTTCATCGCTGAGTTTTCTGGCGATGTCAGCATAACTTAAAAGCAGCTGAATGGTTGAATGTAATTCCGCGACTTCCAGCAGCTGATCGACCTCACACTGGTAGTCTGCTGCACTCATATGAAAAAGCAAGAGCCGCCGCTGCGAAGGCTTCAGCAGCCTCCAGATAGCCTGCACTGCTGAAATATAGTCCGCAGGGGAAAGTACGCCATCTTCCCGGTTCTGCTGACGCATATAATGGTATTGGTCGGCACTGCTACGCAATGACTGCAGGGTTGCCTCAAACGTCTCAGCCGTATTGCTGCCCATCGTTTTACCGTGAACCCTGAACTCTCCTGAATACTGTTCACCGACGTAATTAATGACAATTTCACAATTGCGATATTCACTGTGGTAGAAGGCCGATGATGGCTGGTTGGTATCGATTGCTGGCATTTTTTTGCTCTCATTCAGTTCCGCCAGTAAACAGTACCTATAATTAAGCGTAGATCTAACAAGCTTTTTTTGTGTTTACCACAAACAATATTTGATCGACACCACAGTGCATAGACAGCAAGATGCGCGTCAAATTCAATCTGACAAGAAGGAGACTGCACATGCGAATTGCAGTGCTTTCCCGAAACGAAACCCTTTACTCAACCAAGCGCCTGAAAGAAGCAGGTGAGGCGCGTGGCCACACTGTTGATGTGATCGATACATTGCATTGCTACATGGATATTACGCGAGCCCGGCCGGCTGTGCGTTATCACGGTGAAGTGTTGCCGTTTTACGATGCGGTGATTCCAAGAATCGGGGCTTCAATTACTTTTTATGGAACGGCGGTAGTGCGTCAGTTCGAAATGATGGGCACCTTTTGCGTGAATGAGTCGGTAGCTATTTCGCGTTCACGCGATAAGTTGCGCTCTCTGCAGCTGCTTTCCCGCAAAGATGTGGGCTTGCCGCGCACTGGCTTTGCCAGCAAACCGGATAACGTGAAAGACCTGATCAAGAATGTCGGTGGTGCGCCACTGGTCATTAAACTTCTGGAAGGCACTCAGGGCATTGGCGTTGTACTGGCCGATACCAATAAGGCTGCAGAAAGCATTATCGAAGCCTTTATGGGTTTGAAAGCCAATATTCTGGTTCAGGAATACATCCGCGAAGCAAACGGTGCGGATATTCGTTGCTTCGTTGTCGGTGGCAAGGTTGTGGCGGCTATGAAGCGCCAGGCATCGGAAGGTGAATTCCGCTCCAATCTGCACCGCGGTGGTAACGCCACACTGGTGCGGCTGTCGCGTGAAGAGCGGGCAACGGCGGTTAAGGCCGCACGAGTGCTGGGTCTGAATGTCTGTGGCGTTGATATTCTGCAATCCAACAATGGGCCGGTGGTGATGGAAGTGAACTCTTCTCCGGGCCTGGAAGGCATTGAGCTGGCCACGAATAAAGATGTCGCAGGTTTGATTTTTGATTTCATTGAAGAAAACGCAAAACCTAACAACACCCGTACCAAAGGCAGGGGCTAACGATGATCATTGCAGGGCAAGAAATAAAACCGGGGACTCGCCGGAGTGTGAACGTTCCGGTGGTAAGTCTTTATACCAACACGGAAGTGAATATGCCCGTGCACGTTATTCGGTCGAAAAAGCCGGGGCCAACGGTTTTGGTTTGCGCTGCAATTCATGGCGATGAGCTTAACGGTATCGATATTGTTCGCCGCCTGATCCATATGAAGTCGCTGCGCTTAACCTGCGGCAGCTTGGTTTTGGTGCCGATGGTCAACGTTTATGGCGTGCTCGACCAAAGCCGTTACCTGCCGGACCGAAGGGACCTGAACCGGGCCTTTCCCGGCTCGGCTAAAGGCTCGTTTGCCGGTAGGGTGGCAGAGCAGTTCATGACCGAAATCGTAGAGGTATGTGATTACGGCATCGACCTGCATACCGGTGCCATTCACCGCAGTAATCTGCCACAGATTCGGGCGAATTTGAAAGATGAGGAAACGCTCAGGGTTGCCCGCAGCTTTGGTGTGCCGGTTATTCTTAATGCCGAACTGCGGGATGGCTCGTTGCGTCAGGCGGGCAGTGAAAAGGGTATTCGCTTCCTGGTGTATGAAGCAGGGCAGGCACTGCGATTTGATGAAATGTCGATTCGAGCCGGTGTACGCGGTGTGCTCAATGTGCTTGTTGCGCTGGATATGAAAAAACCGGCGAAGGCAAAGGCAAAAGCCGAGGTCACCACGCCCTATATTGCCAACAACAGTTCGTGGGTGCGATCCAGCGACAGCGGTATCGTCAGCCACCATGCGCAGCTTGGCGATCATGTGAAGGCCGGTGAGCTGCTGGCGATGATTCGCAGCCCAATGGGCGACGTACTGGAAGAGGTCCGTGCCAGTCGCGATGGTATCGTCATTGGTAAGCAGAATATTCCGCTGACCTATGAAGGTGAGGCGATGTACCACATCGCGTTTTTTGATGAAAATGCAGAAGTAGCTAGTTCTGTCGACGCGATACAACAGAATGGCATTGTTATTTAGGGGAAAGGTGTGAGTGTTTCTGGCTTATTGATGCCGGTCGTAATTATTGTAGGTGCCTTTGTTGGCCGTATTTGGCTGCAGAAACTGATAAGGCGCTCGGCCGGTAAAAAGTCGGTTAATGAAAAAAGGTTGTTTTACGTCTCCAGAAGTTTGGAGACGTTGTTCCTGATGGGCTGTTTTATTTTGTTTCTCAGCTATTCAGGGATCAACATAGATGATTTAGGCGTATTTCTCGGCTCGTTTGTCGCCGTATTGGGTGTCACGTTATTTGCTCAGTGGTCCATTCTCAGCAATGCGACCGCCAGTGTGCTGATTTTCTTTTTCTTTCCTTATCGGGTAGGAGACAGCATTACCATACTGGATGGCGATAACACGGTTGCCGGAACGATCAAGGAGATTGCCCTGTTTCATGTGATATTGACGGGTGACGCCGGGAAAATGATTACCTTTCCCACGTCACTGATATTTCAAAAAGCGGTCACCGTAGAGCCCGCTTCTGTTGTAGAGAAAGACTATGAACTCTAAAGAAAAGATCATCGTAGGCGCTATTGAAGAGTGCGGCTTGCCGGAGTTCGGCATTGAGAATTTGCCGGTAAGGATCGACACCGGTGCGAAGACATCATCGCTGCATGTAGACGGCATTAAACAGTTCCGGCGCGATGGCAGCCCGTGGGTGAGCTTTAACATTCACCCGAACGTACACAATGTTGAAGAGACCATCGCTTGTGAAGCAAAGGTTCACGACATTCGTACCATTAAAAGCTCTAACGGCAGCAGCGATGAGCGCTTTATTGTAAAAACCACGCTGAAACTGGGTGAGCATTCCTGGACTATTCAGCTTTCGCTCACCGACCGCAGCGAAATGACTTACCTGATGTTGCTGGGGCGTCAGGGAATGGGCCGCCGCATACTGGTAGACCCATCAGAAACCTTTCTGGTTCAGAATAACTAAAAAAAGCCTGCGTTATGCAGGCTTTTTGCTGTCAGGCCATCTCGTAATCGCCGTCTTCGTAATCTGCGCTGTGACTGGAGTCCTGCTTGTCAGATTTGAAGCTCATTGAGACATAGGCCACTTGTTTCGCACCCACGGTGCGGCGGTACAAATCCCATACTTTTTCGTGTTCGCTGGTGGGCTCTTTCAGCCCCTGGCAAAAGGCTACAAAATTCACCTCGTCGCTGCCCAATGGGGTTCGAATGCCGGCATCCAGGTTTGAATAGGCCTGGCCGTTTTTTTCCAGCAGTGCTGCTTGTCTGTTTGAGAATACGCCGCTTCTGGCGAAGCCGTAAGGAAAGTTTTTCCTATCCAGAAAAACCCGTTGACTGAGAAAGGACTGACTAGACATGCTTCAATACTCCAATGTTTACGAATTGAATTATCTTTATTGCAAGCCATTTAAAAACAAAAATTATTTTGTCTTTAAAACAAATAGTTTTTGTTTATCCGGCGCTCCAAAGGCCTCTTTAAAAAGACGCCGGCACTCGTCCGGCAGAAAAAATGCCAGTTAGTGGTGACATCACTAATTAGCAGGAGAAACGAAAGTCCCATTCGGGGTTGCAGTACCCAGGGTGGCAAGTTGAACGCTGCGTTGCTGGTTTTGGGTCTTGTAGCAATTGAACAATCCATTCAGCGAGAAGATGACCCAACACACCTGAACAAAGAACGATGGTGCGTTCCAGTTCGCGGTTAGCGAAATAAGCATGCAGACCGCTGCTGCAAGGTTCATCCCGATGTATTTGGCACCATTGGCCGAAATACGGTCAGTGCTCAAAAGTGCGTATGACGCCAGATATAAACCGGCGCCGACTATCCCGGCAGCATCAAATAAGTCCACCTGGCTTTCCTCCGAAAAAGCGTTGAAATTTAAGCCGGCTTTATAAACCAGAAGGCCAAAACCGAGTAGCGAAAAATTTTTATTGTTTCGATAAGTTTTTGTTGTCGAAGTCACGCCTGGCCGGATTGAACAAATAGCTGATTGAGTACGGCGGATGTTGGTGGCGGTTTTGAGCGGGCCGCATTAAGCTTGGCGTTTCTGCTCGCTGTACATCTTTGGAATGGACTGTCATGAAAGAACTGATTGCGTTGGAAATTGCACTGCACAAGAAACAACCGCATACCGGAGAAACACCGCTCAGTGCCATGCTGCACAATGATTTTTTTGAAATCGGTCGCTCGGGAGCCAGAGTCGGCTACCAGGATGCCGCAGGCTGGTTGGATTCAGATGCTCCGTCCGGTAGCGAGATTTGGTCGCAGGATTTTGACTGCTCGGTTGTGGCCGAAGGCTTGGTGCTACTAATCTATAACTCAGCAGAGTTGGGCGCGGATGGAAGCTTGCAGAAGCACGCCAGGCGGTCATCTTTATGGCAGAAAGTGGGTGATCAATGGCAGTTGCGGTTTCATCAGGCGACGGCGGTGACGGGGTTTTAGTGTGGGCTGGTTATGCGGCTTGAGCCGTGC
Source organism: Reinekea marinisedimentorum (assembly GCF_004341165.1). Classification (GTDB taxonomy): domain Bacteria; phylum Pseudomonadota; class Gammaproteobacteria; order Pseudomonadales; family Natronospirillaceae; genus Reinekea; species Reinekea marinisedimentorum. The sequence continues at coordinate 396,224 of NZ_SLZR01000003.1, read as the reverse complement.
GCTGTTGCTTGGGGGCGCGGCTGTTACATCCTGTTGATATGGCTGTTTTCTGATATTGAAAGCAACACTACTGCCGCGCCCTGAAATGAGTGCCATCAGTACCGCAATCATTCAAGATGGCATCCCGTATTGAGCGATCAATCTCTTCTGAGTCAAAATCGTAAAGGCGGCAAAAACTCAGCGATTTTTTCAGATTGACATTGGCACCTAAATATTCAAACACAATGCGCGCGCAGCAGGGCAGGCGTTCGCTGTTAGATGACACACCCAGCCTTAACCCGTGCAACCGGGAAAGCCGGTTAGTGAATGTCGGGTAAAGAATCGTCTGAGTGATTTCGTTTGCCGTCAGCGATTCATAATCCTGCAGAAAAATCCGGTCGTTAAGCATATAGGCCGTGCCCAGATATTTGCAGTGGCATATCGGTTCACCGGAGCCTTCGGTCAGGCGCTCAGTGCGCTGATAAAACACACCGTTACCCTGGCGCTCTATGCAAACCAGTGTGCGCAGAATTTTGCCCGGCACTGCCATCGACAGGTAATACTCAAAGTAATAGCCAAGATACTTATCAAGCTCCGGGCTGCTGCGTTGCTGTAGGCGGGCAAGATGCTGCTGAATTGGTGAATCAGGTTCCACCGTGGGCGTTTGTGGTCTGACCTGAACTATGCGCTGAAACTGGCTGTGCGGCAGGTAAATTTCATGAATTTCAATATCAAAGAATTCACAGATTTTCCGCAGGGTGCCGGCTGCCGGCCGATGCTTGCCACTTAAATAGCGGTTGAACTGTGGTCGGCTGATACCCAATCGGTTAGTGACCTCAGTGATCGATTTATAGTAGCTGCACAGCAGCCTTAGGTTTTGCGCAAAATCTTCGTTCATTTGTCCTGCCCGCTTGTTATGCCGGTGATTTATAGCAATTTTTTCATACGCAGTAGAGCTTATTTCAACATATTTGGCGCAGGGTGGCGCGCATATAGCGCTTAGTTGCGCCAATTTGAGTCAGCTTATCAACTGCAATGGCGCACCCCCTGTTTGATCTACTCGTCCTAACCAAAACAAGGGCCTGCTCAAAGGCCTGATCACCGATACAGAAGCAACCCGATACGCAAGCCACATAAAAACAGGGTCATAAGACCCAGAATAGCTTTAGGGAGCTAATGGATGATGAAGTCAAATAAAGTCGAGTTTTATGGTGGACCCTGGGTGTCCTTCCTGCCGATTCTCAGTTTTGTTGCAGTCGCTATTTATGTGGCGACCTCAACGGAAGAAGCCAGTATTCAGGGGATGTGGGTCGGAATATTGATTGGTTTGCTGGTAACTTTTCTGTTCGCCAAAGATCGAAGCCAGTACAGTGACGCGGTGTTGAATGGTATGGCCAGTAAAGTTGCCATTGCGCCGGTTGCCGCATGGATATTCGCCGGTATTTTCGCCACGGTACTGCGCTCATCTGGCCTTGTTGACGGTATTTTATGGGCGGCGTATCACACCGGTGCCACCGGTACAGCGTTTATTGCCGTGACCTTCTTATCGAGTGCGCTGTTTGCAACGGCCGCAGGAACAGGTTTTGGCACCATTGCCGCGGGAATGGGTGTGCTGTACCCGGCCGGTGTACTGTTGGGTGCTGACCCTCTGTTGATGGCCGGTGCAGTAATCAGTGGTGGCGCTTTTGGCGACAACCTGGCACCCATCTCCGACACCACAATATCTTCTGCGGCCAGTCAGGATGCCGATGTCGGCGGGGTCGTTCGCTCACGCTTAAAATACTCGATCACCGCCGGTACGATAACGTTAGCAATACTGATTATTTTAAGTCTGGTTAAAGGCGGTCACAGTACAGTGGTTCCTTATGAGCAGCTGGCCGACTATATGGACCCTAAAGGCCTAATTATGCTGCTGCCGGCCATTGCCGCCATTGTTATTGCCATGAAAAAAGGCGATGTGGTTTATGCAACGTCGGTCGGCATTTTATCCGGCATGGTTATCGCAACCGTAACGGGTTTGAACACCGTTGAAGCCTTTATCTCAGTTCAGGACAGCGTATTAATTAACGGTGTGGCCGGGTGGATGGCCGATCTGTCAATTCTGGTGTTACTGCTTTCTGGCGGTATTCGCCTGATGCTCGATGGTGGCGGTAGTGACAAGCTGATTAACATGCTTAAAGGCGTGGTTCGTACGCCACGAGGTGCCGAAGCTTCTTCTGCGGGGCTGTCGTTGTTGCTGTCTTCGCTGATGAGTATTAATGCGCCGGCAATTCTTGCTGTGGGGCTGTCTTATGCGAAGCCCGTGGGTGAACACTTCGGCATTGGCAAGTATCGCAGGGCGAACATTATCGACAGCATGGCCTGTACCCTTGTTTACTCGTTGCCGTGGTCTGCTGCTGTGCTTTATGCCGCTGGGCTGGCGTCTAAAGCGGCAGAATCATTTCCGGGCGTGCCGGTGTTAGCGCCACTGCAAATTACGCCATGGGTGATCTATGCGTGGGTTCTGCTGGGTGTAATGACCTTCGCGATTTTGACTGGTTGGGGTGGTAGCTATGACGATGAAGCAACGTCGAAAAAGGCTCCATCGGCGCCTGCTCAGCCTTCTGCCCAGGCAAACTAATTATGGATACATAAAGAGACCAATCTTGATGGCAAATCACGTTAACGATACGCGCAAGCGTATCGGCATTATCACCGGCTCCGGGCCGGATGCCGGCCTGGACATGTGGCAGAAAATTCTTAAGGCGAACAAGGCCATACAGGGCGATCGCTACACGGGAGACCTGGATGCACCGGAGGTGGTGATTATGTCCATTCCGGCATTGGGCCTTTCAATGGAGCTGGAGAAAAACAACGATGAGGTTTGGCATTCGCTTTCGCAGACCGCATCGAAACTGGCCGAGCATACCGATTACTACGCCATAGCCTGTAACACGCTGAACTACTATCAACCGCAGCTGGAAGGGTTGGGGCTTAAGTCTACCTTGGTTTCCTTCCCCGATGTTGTCAGTGATAGGGTGCTGAACAGCGGTCTGAAGAAAGTGGCGTTGCTTGGCGCAAAGCCGGTAACCGATCTGGGTGACTGGTCGCCATATCGTAAGCTGCTCGATGCCGTTGAGCTGGAAACCCCGGTGCAACCGGAAAAGCTCCATCAGCTTATTTACGATGTCAAAGCCTATGGTGGAGATCATCCTGCTGTCATCGAGCAATTCACAGAATTACTGAGCAATTTAGAGGCCGATGTCGTGTTGCTGGCCTGTACAGAATTGCCGCTGATACCAGTGGTGAGCACGAAGGACCTGATCGATGTGACCGATTTGGTGGCTGCGGTTCTTGCCGAAAGAAGTCTGGCCATTAATTAGCCTCGTTTGTTGGTATGTGGTCTGAAAAACCACCCTGGACAGACTGTGTCTGCAGGGTGGTTTCTGCGTCAATCACAATCAGCTGTTGACCAGATTGAGTGCCAACTTTTTAGCTTCAGTAAAGTTTACTTTGCCACTGGCCAGCTTAGGTATTTCGGCTACCTGAAATACCGATGAAGGTAGGGCAAGGTTGCTGAGTCCTTTTTCACTGAAATTCTTGGCAGAAAGTCGTTCGGCGAGTTCCTGATTCGCCAGGGCCACCAATTTTTCACCGCGTTTTTCATCCGGAATGTTGACCACGGTCACCTCCAGTTCCTGGTTGTTGACCTGTGGAGCGGGATTCTCTGCGTTTAGCTCATAGATGACTTCCTCTACCTTCCCCAGGCTGATCATCTCGCCACCGATTTTGGCAAATCGCGAGTAGCGGTCAACAATGCTTAAAAAACCATCTTCGTCGATTTTTCCTTTATCGCCGGTAATGTACCAGCGGTCATTGCCTTCGGTATGAATAACCTGTTCGGTCCTTGCCGGGTCATTCAGGTAGCCTTGCATAATCTGGACACCACCAATCAAAATCATGCCTGCCTCGCCAGTGGGTAAGGGTTCAAAGGTTTCCGGGTTCACAATACGAAGGCTGGTGCCTGGCAATGGCATACCGACGGTGCCTGCTTTCTGGCCACTCTGAACCTTGAAGGTTTTTCTATCCAGATAGTCGGGCAGGTTGACGCTGATGACAGGTGTCGCTTCTGTCGCGCCGTAACCTTCGTAAATGGTTTTGCCGAACTTGTCGAAAAAAGCCTGTTGGGTCGCAGCGTTGAGTTTTTCAGCACCACTGACGGCAAACCGAAGGCTGCTCAGCATGAGCGGGTGCACCTTGCGGTTCTGGGTGTAGAGCCGGAAAAACGTAGATGTCCCGAACATTATCGATGCCTGGAATCGGGCAACCAGTTTTGCATTGCCGACTGCATCGGTCGGGTCGGCTGCAAAGACCACCGGTACGCCGTGAAGCAGCGGTAAAAACTGAGTGACGGTTAAGCCAAATGCGTGAAACAGGGGCAGGTTGCCGAGAATAAGGTCGTCTTTGCCGGGGTTAAGTACCTGCAGCGTTTGTTGAATATTCGCCTGAATATTTTTATGGCTCAGACAAATGCCTTTAGGTGTGCCTTCGCTGCCGCTGGAAAACAAAATACAGGCGGTGGTTTCAGCCGGTACCGGTTTGGCAATCGCTCTCTTGAGCAATTCGGCTGGCAGGCTATGGCAAAGCGTAAACGCCAGCAGTTTATGAAAGCTCGAAATACTCTGTTTAAAGGTTTCAAGTTCAATAACAGTTACGGCAGATAAGGACGATTCAATATCAAAGCCCTTGGCCTTTAATTTGTTAAGGAATTTACCTGATGTAATCACCGTGGAAATTTCGGCATTCTGTATTGCCGCATTCAGCGCATCCGGGCCGACACTGTAATTCAGGTTAACGATCGTTTTACCCGCCTGAAGCAACGCCATGTTGGTTAAAGCACCGCCTGCACTGGCCGGCAGCAGTACTCCGATGTTTTGGCCACTTAGCTGCTTTTTCAGCGCAAACTTGAGCGTTGTGCTGGCAATAAGAGCCTGAGTAGGGCTGAGTTTAACCCCGGTACTGTCGGCTAAACACATGTCCTGTTTTTGTTGTTTAGCCGTTTGTACCCATTGACGCCCCAAATTTTCACAGTCACTGACATCGTGCTGCCAGGAGTGAATCGACATATCGAAGATCTGCTGTTTCAGCTCGGGTGCGGTAATGGTGTTGGGCAGTGGGGCACCAAAAGCAATGGCGATTTTTCGGCGAACGCCATTAATCGGCCGTTGTTTCAGCAGGTCAGTTGAATAGGAGAACTGACTGCCCCAAAGGCCATGCAAATAAAAAGGGATGACCGGAATGGTGTCGCTCAGGCCCTGGCAGGCGCGTTCAAAGCCACGCTTAAACTCACCCAGATGGCCGGTGCGGCTTAAGGCACCTTCCGGGAACAAGCACACCACTTCACCAGCTTCTAAAAGGTGGCGTATTTCATCCAGCGCTTTACGACTGCGAGGGCCCGGTTCAATAGGGATGCAGCCGGCCAGGTCAAAAAACCACTTCAGGTACCATAAACTATAGATATTGCGGGCCATAACGAATCGAATCGGGCGAGGTGAGGCCATTTGCACAATGGCCCAGTCGATCCAGGTGACGTGGTTCCCCAGCAGCAGTGCGCCGCCTTCGGCTGGCAGATGCTTCAGCCCCTGCACATTAACGCGGTAGCGGTTGCGCATAATGCCCGTCACGATCAGCCGTAAGAAACTTTGAGGCAGTTGATAAAGCGTGTAGGCAAAGCCCAGCGACGCGACAATGGCGATGGCAATTAACAGCGTCTGGCTGGAAAGTTTCAGCAGCGCAAAGCTGACCGTCACAATCAGGAAACTGAACATAGTTACGTTCTGTACCCAGTTGCTGGCCGCCAGCGTTCTGCCCAGTTCACCACTTTTCGCCTGAAATTGGATCAGAGAATTCAGCGGTACAATAAATAAGCCACCGCAGATGCCGATCAGGAAGAAATCTAACGCGGCCGTTGTGGTATGGGTAATATGCGGAAGATACAAAAGGCCAATGGCGATACCAAGCGCTGCCGCCGGCAATATGCCCAGCTCAATCTTGTTTTTAGACATTTTGCCTGCCAGATAAGCACCGATGGCTATACCCACGCCGGAACAGGCGAGAATCCCCTGAATAACAATGGTGTTATCAATCGCGGTCGCGCTTTTAAAATAAGCGGGGAAGGCCGCCAGCATCACCTGGCCAATGCCCCAGAAAGTGGCCAGGCCAATAATGGATAAACGAACCGATTTCTGCTCTTTCAATGGCTGCAGATCGCGGCTGAACAACTGGCCTTTGCGAAAGGCTTTCCAGTTAAAGCTGTTTGTTTTCAACGGTTGAGCAAACTCAGGGCGTAGCGGCAGTTTGTACATACAAATCAATTCCAGTGCTGCGGTCATCGTAAGCAGCATGCCAATAGGGGTGACGGCCCTGAGGATTTCAGCCTCGCTGAGTAAATGGCTGCCGTAGAAGCTTTCAAAGGTGATTGAAAAGGCGAACGTGCTGATCAGGATGGCCAGAATTGCAAGAGAGGCCATGACACCGTTGGCTTCTGCCAGGCGCTCTTTCCCAAACATCTCTTTCACAAAGGAAAGTTTTGCCGGTGAATAAATAGCCGATTGCACCGCCAGGGCAAAGGTGGCGGCAAATGAAACCCAGAACCAGCCGTTCATGTAGCTGAGCCAGATTAGGCCGCACAGCACCAACACGGCCCACGCTGAAACCCTCATAACCTTAACGCGCCTGAATCGATCCGAGATGTAGCCGGCCGGGCTTAATAAAATAATGAACGGCAGCAGGATCAGCGCATTCAGAATGGCCGTGGCAATAATCTGCTGTTGTTCAGAATAGAGTTTAAAAATGGTGTTCTGAATGGTGATCTTATGGCCCAGGTCTACAAAGGCATTCAGAAAAACCGATAAGAAAAAGGGCAGTGCACCCAGGGTTTTTAAAAGAGGCTTCATTTTGCTTATTCCATGCTGAAGATGTGCGCCGATTATTTAAGCTGGTATCGCTATGTGCAATTTATAATGCTAAGGCTACATTTATTGTCCTTCATAGTATCTAAATATGGTACTTTATCGTTGGTTTAAATAATTCAGGGAATGGTTATGGCAAGTACCGAGCAGCTGGTAAATACCTTAAAACGGGAATTGCGGCGCAATCACATCACCTACAGCCAGGTGGGTGCGCACCTGCAGCTGAGTGAGACCAGCGTGAAGCGCATGTTCGCGAAAGGCCAGTTTACGCTGGACCGTCTAAGTGCGATCTGTTCAATGGTGAAGTGGGATTGGACAGACCTGATTGATGCAGCCCGAAACAACGAGAAAATGCTCGATCACCTTTCTGTAGAGCAGGAAAAGGAAATCGCTGAAGATATCGAGCTTCTGCTCGTCGCCGTCAGCGTTATCAATGGCTTCACCTTTCAGGATCTGATTTCCCAGTATCAGTTCAGTGAAGCCCAGTGCATACGCAAGCTTGCCAGGCTCGATAAACTGAACCTGATCGAACTGCTGCCGGGTAACCGGATTCGCCTGAAAATCTCCACCAATTTTCGCTGGAACCCTCGTGGACCAATTCAGAAGTATTTTTTGGATGTCGTGGTGCATGAGTTTTTTGATACCAGCTTTGCCGGCGATGAAGAGAAGCTCATTGTGATGAATGCACTGTTAACCGACGCTGCCCATCAGCAAATGCAGCAAAGCATGGATAAGCTGGCTTCAGAGATGAGCCAGACGATGCAAAGGGAGTCTGCCTTGCCACTGCATACCAAGAAAGGGAATACGCTGGTGGTTGCGTTGCGGCGATGGAAATATAAACCATTTGTGCAGCGGGCTCGTGATTGAGGTGAAGAGGGGGAGGGGTTCTGCAGTAGGGTGGTGCTGAAGTAGGGTAGTGCTGAATTAAGGTCGTTCGGGATGCGCTCCCTTTGGTCGCGGCCCTGCGGGTCGAACCCGGCGGGAGCCACGAACAAACCCTTTATCGCACCACAAGTAAAAAAGGCCACACGGTTGGGGTTTCTGCAGTAGGGCGGTGCTGAAGTAAGGTCGTTCGGGATGCGCTCCCTTTGGTCGCGGCCCTGCGGGTCGAACCCGGCGGGAGCCACGAACAAACCCCTTATCGCACCACAAATAAAAAAGGCCACCCCGTTGGGGTGGCCTTTTTTATTTGGAATATGGCGGAGAGTGAGGGATTCGAACCCCCGGTACACTTTCGTGTACGTCTGATTTCAAGTCAGGTGCATTCAGCCGGACTCTGCCAACTCTCCGTTGAGTGAGGCGCATAATACCGGCTTAACTTTTTGTGTCAACAAAAAATCTTGCTAAGCTGCTGAAAATTAACAAAAAAGTTTAAATTGGTGAGGTTTTAACCATGTTTGCAATTGTGGCTTACGTTCCCGTTGATTTTGTAGACAATGTTATTGAGGCAATGTCTGCTGCCGGGGCGGGTGAGATTGGTGATTATCGAAACTGTGCATTTGTGACTACCGGAACCGGGCAGTTTGAACCGAAGGCGGGTGCCACCCCTTTCATTGGTGAAACCGGCAGGTTAGAGAAGGTCGCGGAAGCACGCGTGGAGATGGTCTGTAAACCAGATAGCATTAAGGCGGTATTAACCGCACTGATAAATGCCCACCCTTATGAGACTCCGGCCTATCATGCCTATGAAGTGAAGACGCTGAACGATTTCAGCGAGCGCTGAATGTGCAGGGCCGTCACGCTGTACCTTTCGTTGTACAGGTGTCGCCGGGGTTCTTATAAATAAGTTCAGTTTTTTCAACATTGAAGTGAAACTGAAACAGCGTTCACTGCTAAAATACATCCAAAATATTAAGTAGTAGAGGTCAGCATGCTCACACTCATCATCTATGCAACGGTAGATGGGCAAACCAAAAAGATAGCCGAAACAATCGCCCGGGACTGGCAGGGCGAGGTAGATGTCATTCCGTTTCAGGAGTTTGAAACCTACCCGCGGCGTGATCAGGTCAGCTGTATGGTCATTGGCAGTTCGATCCGCTATGGCCACTACAATAAAGAGCTGATTGAGCTGATCAAGCGTAATCGGGACTGGCTGGCATCGATCGACTCGTCTTTCTTCTCGGTGAACCTGACAGCCCGTAAACCGGGTAAAAGCGACCCGGCCAACAGCCCTTATGTTCAAAAATTCCTCAAGCGCACGGGCTGGGTGCCGGACCATATCGCCATGTTTGCCGGCCAGCTTGCTTACCCGAAGTATCGGTTTATTGATAAGCAGATGATCCGCTTTATCATGAAGATTACCGGCGGCTGTACCGATGGGGTCAGTACCATTGAATACACCGATTGGAACGAGGTTGCTCGGTTTGCCAAAACTATTTCCGGGCTGAGCAGTAAAAAACGTTCAGGCTAACCAGTGACCGAACTTTACGCATGGCCCACTAGAAACAATGCTATTCCAGCGGCAGCTTTGTTGTGTACTTCATCCGTTCCATAGCAAAGCTGGAGCTGACATCGGCCAGTTCCACACGGTTGACCAATCGCTTGTAAAAGCGGTCGTAAGCCTGAATATCTTTCACGACCACTCTTAACAAGTAATCCACTTCGCCGCTCATGCGGTAGGCCTCACAGACTTCCGGCAGGGAATCTACTGCAGCGCTGAACTGTTCCAGCCAGGCTTCGTTGTGGGCTTTGGCGCGAACAAACACGAATACATCGATGCCTAAATCCAGTTGCGCCCGGTTCAGCAGGGCGACCCGCTTTTCAATAATGCCTTTTGCTTCCAAATTCTGAATACGCCGCCAGCACGGGCTGACGGTCAGGTGGATGGTTTCGGCAATCTGCTGCACAGATAAGGTTGCATCGCTTTGCAGTAGATCGAGAATTTTTTTGTCGGTGGAATCAATCATTTTCGTAAAAAGCTGTATGGTTAGAAAATATTTCTAAATAGTAGCGCTTATAAGGCAAATAATAAAAAATAATCGGCGGGTATTAAGCATAGAATTTTCGCCAATTAATAACGGGAGTGACCCCTGATGACCCGCCAGCCATGCTCTAATTCAAGTGAAGAATTCTGGTCCAGCATTCGCAGCAACATCATTGCCGATGCAGAACACCCGGACCGTATCTATGCCGACTGGACCGCCAGTGGTCGCCTGTATGCACCCATTGAAAAACGGCTCACTGAAGTGGCCGGCAGCCTGATGGCCAATACCCATACCGAAGACAGCTACAGTGGTCGTGAGATGACGGCCATGCTTCACCAGGCGAATCAAAAAATTAAGCGTCACGTTAATGCGCAGGATTCCGATGTACTGATCAATGTGGGTACCGGTATGACCGGTGCTTTGGCGCGGTTGATCCGTATTCTGGGCTGGTGGTGCCATGAATCGCACCGCTCGCTAATCCGCATGCACCTGCGTAACCGGCCGCTGATTTACATCACTCATCGTGAGCACCACAGCAATCAGACCATGTGGCTGGAGAGTCTGGCGGATGTACGTATTATCCCTGCGCTGGAAGGGGATGAGATCGATTTGGGCTGGCTGGAACGTGATCTGGCCAATGAGCCGCAGCGATTAAAAATTGCCTCGGTAACGGCTGCCTCAAATGTGACCGGTATTAAAACGCCTTACCATGAAATCGCTCGGCTGATGCACCAGTACGGTGGTAAGTGCTTTGTCGATTTTGCTGCCTCTGCGCCCTATGTAGATATCGATATGCACCCTAATGATGAAGAACGGCTCGATGCCATCTATTTTTCACCGCATAAATTTTTGGGTGGGCCGGGCTCTGGTGGCGTGCTGATTTTCAGCAGCGAGCTGTACCATAACCGAGTGCCGGATGTACCCGGCGGCGGCACGGTGGTGTGGACCAACCCCTGGGGCAAACACCGCTTTATTGCCGATATTGAGCAGCGTGAAGCCGGCGGTACGCCCGGTATTCTGCAAACCCTGAAGGCTGCCCTGGCTATTCAGCTGAAGGAAGAAATGGGGGCGGCAAATATTGCTGAACGCGAAGACTGGCTCAACGCGCAGTTATTCAAGCGTCTGGATGCCATGCCGAATGTACGGGTGCTGTCCGGCCACCACCGCGAGCGGTTGAGCATCTTCTCGATTCTGTTTAACAATCTGGACTATCGCGATGCAGTGGCGGTTCTCAGTGATCAGTACCGGGTTGAAACCCGCGGTGGCTGTGCCTGTGCCGGCACTTACGGTCATCACCTGCTGAATATTGACCAGCCGATGTCCTGCCAGATTACCGATCAGCTCGATGACGAACACCAGGACCTCAAGCCGGGCTGGGTTCGGGTCAGTCTTCACCCTTCAATGACCGAGGCCGATGTTCAGCGCATTGCGGATGCCATCGAGGCGGTTTCAGAAATGCAGGGTAAGCCGGAGCTAAAACCGACTTCGTCCGGGCTGAAAATGTGGCGCCCGCTGGTATAACAGCCCCGTAAATTAAATTTCAATACGGCTCGCTCATGGTTCCGTCAGTGCAAAATGTGATACTTTCTATGCACCTAGGTTATTACGGAACCCTGAATGAGCTCCTTTACTCTGGAAACCGTTTCTGCGCTCAAGGCCGAACTCAAAGCCCGGCAGGATCAGCTCGACCCTAATCATGCCACCCGTCTGCATCGCGCCATCAGCTGGTTAAAGTGTGCTGAAGAGGCCGATAATGCCGATCTTGAATTTATTTCCCTGTGGATCTCACTGAACGCCTGCTTTGCCATCGACCGCTATGGTGATCAGCCGTTAAGCGATCACGACCAGTTCCATCATTTTATTGAGCTGCTGGCACTTCACGATACCGGCAGTGAAATCTACAGCTGCTTGTGGGAAGAATACTCCGGCCATGTAAAGGCGCTCATTAAGAACCCCTATGTGTTCCATGCCTTCTGGCAATCCAAGCGTAACGGCGATGACAACTGGCAAGGCGAGTTTGATCGCTCTTCACTGCAGGCGCTGAATGCCCTGAGCCGCCAACGGGTTGCTGATTTATGCACCATTGTGCTGGATCGCCTTTTTGTCCTGCGCAACCAACTGATCTACGGCGGCGCTACCTATAAAGGCAAGGTGAACCGGCAACAGGTTGAAGACGGTGCCGGTCTGCTGGGTTCGCTGATGCCGGTTATCATCAAAATTATGTTAAAGGCTGCCGATGAAGATTGGGGTGAGGTTGCTTACCCGGTTATTAACGGCTGATCCGCTATTATTTAATCTTTCTTACACAACAGGAGTGAAATGACCGCATTCTTAATGAGTTTTGCCAGATACGAGCAGCATTTGAAATGGCTGGCATTGGTTCTGGGTATTCTGAGTACTATCGCCATTGTTCAAAACTGGTACCCCTACACGATGTTTATCAGTGTGCCGTTCTGCTTAATCTGGATTTATTGCGCCTGGTTGCATACCGAGCGTCAGCTAAAGTACATCAATATTATTTTTCTTATCCTGTACGCCTATGGCATCACCAAGTACTTCCTGGTGGGTGCTTAAGGCTATAAAAGAGCCTCTGATGAAATGTCTCGGAATATTGGGTGGTATGAGCTGGGAAAGCAGCGGCCACTACTATCAGTTGATCAACGAACGCGTTAAGCAGCAGCTTGGCGGGCTGCATTCGGCAGATATTTTGATGCGCTCGGTTGATTTCGCCATTATTGAGCAGATGCAGCGCAAGGGTGACTGGCAGGCCGCCGGTGATTATCTGGCTGAGTGCGCCGCAGGTTTAAAGCTGGGCGGTGCCGAGGGCCTGGTAATTGCGACCAACACCATGCATAAGGTGGCAGATAGGGTTGAACAGGCTTCAGGCTTGGAGCTGATTCACATTGCCGATTGCACCGGCGCCGTGCTGAAACAGCATGGTGTGACGACCGTTGGCCTGCTGGGAACGGCCTTTACCATGGAGCAGGATTTTTATAAGCAAAGACTGGCCGAAAAATTTGATTTAGAGGTCTTAGTACCGGGTGAGTCTGAACGGCAGGAAGTGCACGCCATCATTTACAACGAGTTGTGCCTGGGTAAAACGCTGGCATCGTCACGGCAGCGCTATATTGAAATTACCGAAGCACTGGCCGGGCAGGGCGCCGAAGCGGTCATTCTCGGCTGTACGGAAATTGGCATGCTTTTAAGCGATGACGTGACGGATGTGCCATTGGTCGATACAACACAGGTACACGCACAGCAGGCCGCAGAGTGGATGCTGGGAAACAGATAAAACAGAAGGTGAGAATGACAATTCAGGCAGTATTGTGGGATATGGATGGCGTGTTGCTCGACTCAGAGCGTTTGTGTCAGCAGGCCTTTGTTGATGTGAATGGGCCGTCCGGTTTATTTGAAAACCCTGCCGAGGCCTATCTGGAAACAGTGGGCCTCAACCGTAAAAGTACGCTTGAATGGTACAGCCGGGTGATGGGCTCGCAACAGGCCTGCGAAGCCATGCACCTGGCGGTTCGTGACCGCTATTTGGAATTGATTGAAACGGACCTGGTGCTTAAAAACGGCGCACAGGAAACCCTGGCCTTTCTGGCGCAACGTCAAATACCGCAAATGGTGGTCACCAGTTCGGCCTACGCGACCGCGCAGGATAAACTGACCCGCGCCGGCATCGTGTCATTTTTTGAAGGTATCGTCGGTGGCGATCAGGTGACAAACGGCAAGCCTAATGCAGAACCCTATTTAACCGCCTGTGCGCATCTGGATGTTTCGCCGGAAAACTGCCTTGTTGTAGAAGATAGCCCCAGCGGTGTTCAGGCAGGGTTGGCGGCAGGTGCGAAGGTTGTGCATGTGCCGGATTTACTGCCCACCTCGGATGAGTGGCGCGAGCAACTGATCTGCGCACTGGCGTCCCTGGAGCACTTTCCCGGCTGGTTTGACCACCAGTTTCGGGGCTGAGGTTGTATGCAGAAGGTCCCGTTAAACCGGCTACTGATTCAGCCGACCGTTCAGCTGAAATGGATTGAGCAGCACCGCGAAATAGAATTTCTGATTTCTACAAGGCTACAGAATGAATTTTCAGAGCTTTGGAACACGCTTGGCACGGCCCGGTTTGCAGATTTTGTACAAAGCGAACACGCAACAGAGTATCAACTTCACAACCGCGATCACCTGTTTGCGTTACTGACCGGAGCGGATTACATACGGGCGCTTCACCCGTCCTTTGCTGTAAAGGCACATCAGCCCAATCTGTTGTGGACTATTTAAGGCAAAGCGAAAGCCGAAGCAAAAAAACTAATAACAAAACTACTAATAACAAAACTACGAAGAGGCGAGTAATGAAAATAACGAGTGCGAAAGTGTTTGTTGGCGGGCCTAAAAAGAACTATGTCACGCTAAAGATTATGACCGATGAGGGCGTCTATGGCTTGGGTGATGCCACACTCAACTGTCGCGAAACATTGCCGGCTCATTACCTGCAGGAATACCTGATCCCCTGTTTAATCGGCAAAGACCCGCGTAACAGCGAAGATATCTGGCAGTATTTCTACCGGGGTGCTTATTTCCGTCGCGGTCCAATCGCCATGGCCGCGTTTGGCGCTATCGATATGGCGCTTTGGGACATCAAAGCCAAATTGGCCGGAATGCCCTTGTATCAGCTCTTTGGCGGTAAAAGCCGTGAGGGCGCCTTGCTGTACGCCCATGCCACCGGTAAAGACATTGCCGACCTGGAAGACTCCATCGCCTTTTACCTGGATCAGGGCTACAAGGCCGTTCGCGTTCAATGTGGCATTCCGGATATGCCCACCTCCAGCTATGGCGTAAGCGAAACCAAGGGCGATGTGAAAAACTACATCACCAACTTCGTAACCAACGTACCCGCTGAGGAAATCTGGGATACCGAAAAATACATGCGTTACATGCCGAAGGCGCTGGACCGCTTGCGGGATAAGTTCGGTTTTGATCTGAAGATTCTGCACGATGTTCACCACCGGCTGTTACCGCGTGAAGCGGCGGAGTTTGCCAAAGAAGTAGAACAGTACAAGCTGTTCTGGCTGGAAGACCCAACACCGGCGGAAGATCAGGATGCGCTGAAGTTTCTGCGTCAGCACTCTACGGTGCCAGTCGCGATTGGCGAGGTGTTTAACTCGATCTACGACTGCAACCACCTGATTCAGCAGAACCTGATCGACTTCATTCGTGTTTGCTGTACTTACGCCGGTGGTATTACTCATGTGAAGCGTATTGTGGACTTAGCCGGCCTGCACAATGTACGGACGGGCTTCCACGGCGCACCAAGCCATTCACCGCTGTGTATGGCGGCGCAGGCGCACCTGAATGCCTGGGCACCCAACTTCGGTATCCAGGAGTATCTGGTGCTGGGCACGCCGGAATGCGATGCTCTGTTCCCGTCGAACCATACCGTGAAAGATGGTATGTTCTTCGTCAGCGATGAGCCGGGCCTGGGTGTCGATTTTGACGAGAAAGAAGCCGCGCGTTATGAATTTCAGCGTGGTTATCATCCGGTAACGCGCCTGCAGGACGGTACTGTTTGGAATTATTAACAGTGTGTTTGTCAATGTAATGCGCAGAAAAGGGCAATAAAGGCTGCAAAGCCTTTGTTGTTCCACTACTCTATGCGCGTTTTTCAACCTTGAGATCCTTACCGGTGTTTGACGATATACGCCCATACCACGATGACGAAGCCCGAAGCGTTTTAACCGAAACGTTGAATGACCCTGAATTCAGTAAAACCATTGCCGCCTGGCTTGCCCCCGGCTTGAATATAAAAGCGCCCTGGCTTGTTCGCCCGCTGGTTAAATGGGCATTCAAAGCCTTCACATGGAACGTAAACTCAATCGATGATTTCCAGCGCAAGGTGGCCTTTGTGGTTCGCCGGCTGTTGAAAAAATCCGTCGAAGAGTTTTCTGTGCATGGCCTGGACAACCTCGATAAAAACAAAGCCTATCTGTTTGTTTCCAACCATCGCGATATTGTCATGGACCCGGCCATGCTTAACTGGGCTCTGTACCTGAATGGTTTTCAGACCGTACGGATTGCCGTCGGTGACAATCTGCTCACCAAACCCTTTTCGTCTAACCTGATGCGGCTGAACAAAAGCTTCATCGTTAAACGTGGCTTAAAAGGCATGAAGGAGCGCCTGCGGGCAGCACAGCAGCTTTCAAAATATATTCATTTTTCTATTCTGGATGAAAAGGCCAACATCTGGATTGCCCAGCGTGAAGGGCGTGCAAAAGACGGTTACGACCGCACCAACAGTGCCGTTATCGGTATGTTCAGTCTAAGCCGGCCTAAATCCCGCAGCTATTCCGATTACATTAACGAGCTGAATATCGTGCCTGTGGCCATCAGCTATGAGCTCGACCCGTTGGATGTCGCCAAGGCGCGTGAACTGCATGCTCAGCACACCAAGGGCGAGTACAAAAAAAGTAAGCATGAAGATTTAAACTCCATTGCTCGCGGTATGACCGGCTGGAAAGGGCGGGTGCATCTGGAGTTCGGTGATGTGCTGACCGGTGATTTCGAATCGGATGAAGACGTCGCCAAGGCGATTGATGAGCAGATTCATGGCATCTACAAGCCGTTTGAAACCAACGAATGGGCAGAAAAAACACTTAAAGGTGAATCGCCAGCGGTTGCCAATAGCAATGTCGAAGAGTTGGTGAAGCGGGTCACGTCTGCCCGCGATGACATTAAGCCTTACATACTCAAGCAGTATGCAAACGGTATGCGAATGCAGCGTGGTGAAGAGCCGTTGTAATCGCCTGAGGCTAACTCAAGTCAGGAAATCCGGCTGTTGAGGCTGGTTTGAGAGCGGATTTCTTTATAAAATCCGCCGTCATTTTTAAATATATACAGGAATTTCTCATGGGTCGCGCCTACCAGAACCGCAAAGAGTCTATGGCAAAAACTTCAGATATGAAGGCCAAAATCTACAGTAAATACAGCCGGGAAATTTATGTTTGCGCCAAATCTGGTGGCGTTGAATTGGATGGTAACCTGGCGCTGGCCTCATTGGTTGAGCGTGCAAAAAAAGATCAGGTACCGGCACACGTCATCGATAAAGCGCTGGATAAAGCCAAAGGCGGCGGCGGTGAAGATTTCGATGTTGCCCGCTACGAAGGTTTCGGCCCGGGTAATACGATGATTATTGTTGACTGCCTGACGGACAACCCGAACCGGACTTTCGGTGACGTGCGCTCATGCTTTAACAAGGTAAAAACCAAAATCGGTGGGCAGGGCTCCGTCAGCCACATGTTCGATCACTCGGCCATCTTTGTGTTCAATGGCGACGATGAAGAAGCGGTTCTGGAAGCACTCATGGAAGCCGATGTGGATGTGTCCGATATTGAATGTGAAGACGGCAAGGTCACTGTGTTCACGCCAAACACCGAGTACGCAAAAACCCGTCAGGCATTGCTGGCTGCCTTTGAAGGCATCGAGTTTGATGTTGATGAGGTTCAGTTTGTTCCGCAAGCCACCGTGGAGATCAGTGACGAAGATAAAGAGCTTTTCGATAAGTTCCTCGATTTACTGAATTTCCTCGATGATGTTCAAAACGTTTACCACAACGCTGAGCTGTAAGCGGCGCGGCCCGTTTTGAAACCCTTCATGCTCCGGTCAGTACCTCAGCCAGTTTACCAAGCTGTTTTTTATGCTGCGTTGCTGACCGTCTTTATCCTTTCTCTGTTGCCTGTTGGGCATCCGGATTTTTCGCCAAACGATAAGGTTAACCACCTGTTTGCATACCTGGTGCTTATGGTTTTAGGCTTTCTGGCACACCGCAAGCCAGGCATTACTGCTTTGAAAGTAGTGCTTTTCGGTGTTTTAATTGAGTTGCTCCAGGGGCTGACGGGTTACCGGCTGTTCAGCTTGCTGGATATCGTCGCCAACAGTTGTGGTGTATTGGCCGGGTATTTACTGGTCCGTTTCACCCCAATTAAAAAATATAACAACACAGGAATTTGAATATGGTTAAGCGTAATATTGCGCTGGTTGCACACGATAATAAAAAGAAAGAATTGGTTGAATGGTCGAAAGAAAAGCAGGCGTTGTTTGAAACCATCGGCATTTTCGCAACCGGCACAACCGGCCGCCTGATTGAAGCTGCGATTAACCGCCCGGTTCAAAAACTGCTCAGCGGCCCGCTGGGTGGTGATCAACAAATCGGTGCCAAAATCGCCGAAGGTGAGATTGATCTGCTGATCTTCTTCTGGGACCCGCTTGAGCCGCAACCTCACGACCCGGATATTAAAGCCTTACTGCGAATCGCCGCGCTGTATAACATCCCGGTGGCCTGTAACAAAGCCAGTGCAGACTATATGATCCATTCGCCATTGCTGCACAATGACTATAAGACAGAAGCGCCAGATTTCACGGCCTATACTGAGCGTCAGGTGAAGCAGCTTAAGTGATGGGTAGGATGTAAGACGTGAGATGTAAGACGTAAGATGTTCAGGTTGACACAGGTTCGTGCCTCAACTTTAATTTTGTCTCGCATCTCGCATCTCGCATCTCGCATCTCGCATCTCGCATCTCGCATCTCGCATCTCGCATCTCGCATCTCGCATCTCGCATCTCGCATCTCGCACCTCACCCCCAAACGCCCCCTTAAGGTGCAGCTGTAGCAATTCATTTACAGCTTTTTCTAAATGGTATCTCTAAAAAATATGTTACATGGCCTTCAACTGTTTTCATGAATCAGTAGGATAGCGCCTTTCTTAAATTTACCTTGGAGATCCCTGTGAAACAGATGCAAAGGCACTCGTTTTTTGAAGATATTATTGCGTTATTTACCGCCTGTGTTTTTGTTTCGTTGGGTGTCTACCTGTTTAAGATGTGTGGCTTTCTGACCGGTGGGACCGCCGGGATTGCATTGATTTTAACCAAGCTGACCATGCTGAGTTTCGGTCAGGCGTTCTTCCTGGTGAATCTGCCGTTCTATTATTTGGCCTGGACCCGCATGGGTAAGCGTTTCACGTTGAATACCTTCGTTACCGTCACTGTTGTTTCTTTCGTGAGTGATTGGCTGCCTGCAGTCATAACTATCTCTTCCGTCAATCGGGTCTTTGCGGCTATTGCGGCAGGGCTGCTGGTGGGCATGGGTATTCTTATCATGTTTCGCCATGTGTCGAGCCTGGGTGGTCTTGGGGTGCTGGGTAAATATCTGCAGGAACGTGAAATTATGAATGCCGGTCGGTTCATGATGGCGGTCGATGTGTGCATTGTTACCGTCGGTTATTTCCTGGTTCCGTTTGATGTATTGCTGCTGTCTATCCTTGGCGCAATTGCGCTCAACGTGGTGATTGCTATTAACCACAAGCCCGGTCGCTATCAGATTACCTGATGCTTCTCCAACCAAAGTGCAAATGAGAATTGTTTGTATTAGGGCTGATTCGATATTATCCTCTTACCAAACTCATAAATAAAAAGGTTTGGTATGCCGTCCAAGAAGTTTAATGCCCTGGCATCAGGTGTTTTATTAACAGCGTCAGTATCTGTCATGGCAGATGTGAATGTTTATTCTTCACGCCAGGAAGCTCTGATAAAGCCCTTGCTGGACCAGTTCAGTGAGCAAACCGGGATTCAGGTTAATCTGGTAACGGGGGCAGATGATGCCCTTATCAGCCGATTGCAGTTGGAGGGTGATAAATCACCGGCAGACCTGTTAATTACCGCCGATGCCGGTCGCTTGCACCGCGCCAAAGACGCGGGTTTATTTGCGGCTTTGCAATCGGATGCAGTGAATGAATTGGTACCTGCTAATTTGCGTGATGTTGATGATCAGTGGGTTGGCCTGACCCAGCGTGCACGACCGATTTTTTATGCCAAAGGCCGGGTGAACCCGGACGAAATTGACAGCTACAGCGATTTAACAGACAGCAAATGGGCGGGACGTATCTGTATTCGTTCTTCAAGTAATATTTATAACCAATCCCTGATTGCCTCCATGGTCGAGACCGAAGGTGAAGCGAGCGCTCTGGCTTTTGCTGAGGGGCTGGTTGCGAACCTCGCTCGACCTCCAGCCGGTGGCGATACCGATCAGCTTAAAGCTGCCGCAGCGGGCGTGTGTGATATTGCCGTAGCCAATACCTATTACTTTGGTCGCCTGATGACCAGTGACAAAGAGTCTGATCAGAAAGTCGCTGAAAGTTTAGGTGTGATCTGGCCAAATCAGCAGGGTCGCGGCACCCATGTGAACATCAGTGGCATTGGTTTAACCAAGGCTTCCAAAAACGCGGATGAAGCCGTTCAGCTGATCGAGTTTATGCTGACTCCGGAAGCCCAAACCTGGTATTCCGAAGTAAATAATGAATACCCGGTGGTTGAAGGTATTGAGCCGTCGCAGGCATTGCAGAGCCTTGGGTCGTTTAAGGCAGATTCGGTAAATTTGACTGCGCTGGGTGAAAACAACCAGCGTGCCGTTGAACTGATGGATCAGGCTGGCTGGCGATAGTACTTGTTGTCTTTAGCAGTAAAGCAAAAGGTTCGCGGCGGACAATCGCGTAAGCGTCTGCCGGTGAACTCTCTGGCCGCAGCTTCGGCAATTACTGCCGGTCTGCTGGCTATTCCTATTCTGGTCATCGTGGCGCATGTTTTTACCGGTAATGCCGATGTTTGGGTGCACCTGTCTAAAACTGTTCTGCCGGAATATCTGAAGAATTCTTTTGGGCTGGCGGCAGGCGTCAGTGCTGGCGTACTGGTGATCGGTGTTTCTACGGCCTGGATCACCACTCAATATTCGTTTCCCGGTAGTCGGGTTTTCTCCGTTCTGCTGATGCTGCCGATGGCGTTTCCTGCCTATATCATTGCCTACAGCTATACCGGGCTGCTGGATTTTGCCGGACCGGTGCAGAGCTGGATTCGCTCGGCCTTTAACCTGCGTTACGGTCAATACTGGTTCCCGGAAATCCGGTCGCTGGGCGGTGCGGTATGGATGCTGATCTTTGTGCTGTACCCGTACGTTTTTCTGATGACCCGGGCGGCCTTTCTGGAGCAATCCGCCAATCTTTCTGCAGCCAGCCGAAGTTTAGGGCTCAATGGCTTTAAAACCTTCTGGAAAGTGAACCTGCCTATTGCCCGGCCGGCCATAGTCACGGGGCTGTCGCTGGTGTTGATGGAAACCCTGGCCGATTACGGCACCGTTCAGTACTTTGGTGTGCCTACCTTTACCACCGGAATTTTCCGTACCTTTTACGGCCTTGGTAATGCCGCTGCCGCTGCGCAACTGGCTACGCTGCTGCTGGGCTTTGTCGTTCTGTTGATCGTGCTGGAAAAGTACTCCCGGCGTAAGCAGCAGTACTTCAATAAATCTGAAAGCCGGCAGCGTGCAGAGCTCACCAGGCTGGGCGGGATGAAAGCGCTGGCTGCATTCCTGTGCTGTGCTGTGCCGGTCTTGCTTGGTTTTATTATTCCAGTGCTAATGCTGTTGATCTGGTGTTTTCAGAACCTGGCTCAGTTTGATGCCGCCTTTGTTTCATTGGCCTGGAATTCATTTTCGCTTGCCGCCATCGCCGCGGTGGTCGCTATTGTGATGTCGTTAGCGCTGGCCTATTCGAACCGTTTAAATTCAACTCTGTGGTCACGCGTGGCTATTCAGACGGTTTCGACCGGTTACGCCTTGCCCGGTGTTATCATTGCTATTGGCGTCATGATTAGCCTGGCCTGGTTTGATCATCGGGTCGTCTCCGCTGTTGGTGATCTGATCGGTGTCGATTTTGGTCTGTTGTTTTCAGGCACACTGGTGGCGCTGATTTTTGCCTACTCGGTGCGCTTTATGGCCATGCCGTTGGGTGCCTGCCGTAATGCGCTGGCCCAGATTAAACCTTCGGTCGATCAGTCTGCGCGCTCGCTCGGTAAGACCCCGCTGCAAACCATTCGCCTGATACATGTGCCGCTGTTGCGTGGCAGCCTGTTAACCGCGTTCCTGATGGTTTTTGTTGATGTGCTGAAGGAATTACCGGCGACGCTGATTCTGCGCCCCTTTAATTTTAACACCCTGGCTGTGCGCGCATACGAGCTGGCCAGCGATGAGCGGCTGTTTGAAGCAGCACCGGCTTCACTGATGATTGTGGTCGTCGGGCTGATTCCGGTATACCTGCTGACCTCGTCTATTGTTCGAAGAAGTTAATTACTGATGCCCATAAAAGAACTGAACAACAAATCACTCACCATTAACGATGTTTCTATTCGCTACGGCGATAACGAGGTGGTGACCCGGCTGAATATGCAGTTGAAAGCCGGTGAAATCGGTTGTTTGCTTGGCGCCAGTGGCTGTGGCAAGTCGACTCTGTTACGGGCTATCTCCGGCTTTGGTGACCTGGCAGAGGGGCGTATTCTGTTGGGAGAGCGGTTGCTGAGCGAGCGTGGCTATACCAT
This sequence comes from Reinekea marinisedimentorum, assembly GCF_004341165.1. Taxonomy (GTDB): domain Bacteria; phylum Pseudomonadota; class Gammaproteobacteria; order Pseudomonadales; family Natronospirillaceae; genus Reinekea; species Reinekea marinisedimentorum. The sequence goes on along the minus strand of NZ_SLZR01000003.1, from coordinate 373,960 downwards.
GCCGGCGGAGCAGCGTAAGGTTGGCCTGGTTTTTCAGGATGTTGCGCTGTTCCCGCATTTAAGTGTTGAGCAGAACATTGCCTTCGGCATCGGTGCCTTAAGGCGGGCAGAGCAGCAATCGAGGGTTGCCGAGCTGCTGGCCGCAGTGGGTTTGAGTGGCTACGAAAAGCGTTACCCGAATTCACTTTCCGGCGGGCAGCAACAGCGTATTGCACTGGCCCGGGCGCTGGCGCCCAGACCCGATCTGCTGCTGCTGGATGAGCCCTTTTCCGGTTTGGATACCATGTTGCGCGACTCTCTGTTAACCGAGGTGCGTAATATTTTGCTCGAGCAGCAAATTACCGCGCTGTTTGTGACCCATGATCAGATGGAAGCCTTTACTCTGGCCGATAAGGTCGCGCTGATGCATAACGGCGCTATTGAGCAGCTGGCGACGCCATACGATATGTATCACAAACCTAAGACCCGTTATGTCGCTGATTTCATAGGTAAGGGTTATTTTATTCCGGCAGAGGTGTTGGCCAGCCATCAGATTAATACCGAACTGGGAGTGCTAAATACCGGCTTTACGCTTTCCCAGCCGGAAGGGGCATCCATGAGCCTGCTGTTGCGACCGGATGACATCGTTCACGATGATCAAAGCAACTATCAGGCGGTGATTACCGGCAAGCAGTTCCGCGGCAGCTACTTTCAATATGATGTAGAGCTCAGTAACGGGCGCAGCCTGGTGTGTTTGGCTTCAAGCCATCACAACCACGCCATTGGTCAGCGCATCGGTATTAAAATGGAGCTTGAGCACATCGTATTGTTTGAGAATTAATGGGCTGCGCAGATGGGCAGCCCAAGGGCAGGGTGCTGTTAAGAAAGGCGGTTTCTGAAATCCTGATACGAAAATTCGCGAATAACATCCAGTTTGCCGGTATCTGAGTTCCATACCGCCAGCGCCGGCAGCGGTGTGCCGTTGAATGTGGATGTTTTCACCATGGTGTAGTGAGACATATCTTCAAAGGTCAATCGCTGGCCAATTTCCAGCGGCTTATCAAAGCTGTAGTCTCCCATTACATCGCCGGCCAGGCAGGTCATGCCACCCAAGCGATAGGTGTGCGCTTTCTCATTGGCTTCACCGGCACCGGTAATATCAGCCCGATAGGGCATTTCCAGTGTGTCCGGCATGTGGCAGGTGGCGGAGGTATCGAGAATCGCTTGCGGTAGCGCATTGAAGGTGATATCCAGTACTTCGCTCACCAGAACGCCGGTACCGATGGCTACGGCCTCTCCGGGCTCCAGATAAACCTCAACATTATACTTGTTACGGAACGCTTTAATGCGCTCAACCAGGCCATCGATGTTATAGCCGGGCGCAGTAATGTGGTGGCCGCCACCAAAGTTAACCCATTTGATGTTGTGAAACAGGTGGCCGAACTTTTCTTCAACGGCGTCGAGTGTTCTTTCCAGTGGCTCAAAACCCTGCTCGCAAAGGGTATGGAAGTGAAAACCGGAAATGCCATCCAGTGCACTCTGATCCAACTCCGAAAGTGGAATACCCAGCCGCGAGCCCGGCGCACAGGGGTCATAGATTGGGACATCACCCTCAGAATGCTCAGGGTTCAGGCGGAGGCCAAAATCCAGCTCCGGGCGCGCCTGAAGCGCTTGTTGTATCTCAGGCTGAAACTTTTTCCATTGCCCGCTGCTGTTAAACAGAATGTGGTCGGCAATCTGGAACAGTTGCTGTAAGTCTGCCTTGCGGTAGGCGGCGGAAAAAACGTGCACCTCACCGGGGTAAAACTCTTTGCCCAGCTTTGCTTCATGCAGGCCACTGGCGCAGGTGCCGGAAAGATATTTGCCGGTCAATTCACCGAAATGCCACATAGAGAAAGCCTTCAGTGCCGCCAGTACTTTTGCACCGCTGCGATACGCAACGTCATTCAGGATTTTCAGATTACGTTCAACCGCAACTTCATCAACGACAAAGCAAGGGGAGGGCAATTGAGAAAGATCGAGCTTTTTGAAATCAGTAAATTGCATTAGGTAGACCCTGAAAATGAAAAAGGTAGTGAGCGTATTGGGGATGGCAGAGCAGGTGAGAGTCACCGGCAAGAGCCCTTGCCGGTGACGGATTTACAGGATCAGTTGAGTTTGAAGTCTTTCAACTCAATAACGTTCCATGGCAGGCCATATTTGTTCATGTCTTCCATGAACAGATCCGGGTCCATTTGTTCCATGTTCCAAACGCCAGGCTTCTTCCAGTGACCTTCCACGATCATCTTAGCGCCGATCATGGCAGGAACACCGGTGGTGTAGGAAATGGCCTGTGACTGCACTTCTTTGTAGCAATCCTGGTGGTCTTTTACCTGATACAAGTACATGGTTTTCTGTTCGCCATCTTTAACGCCGGTGACGACGCAACCAATGCAGGTTTTACCATGAGTACGCGGGCCAAGCGTTGCCGGTTCTGGCAGCAGTTGACGCAGGAACTGGATCGGAATGATCTCTGTGCCATTGAAGTTGACCGGTTCAATACCCGTCATGCCCACATTTTGCAGTACTTCAAGGTGCTTCAGGTAGCTGTCGCCGAAGCTCATCCAGAACTGAGCACGTTTCAGGCTTGGGAAGTGCTTAGTAAGCGATTCCAGTTCCTCATGGTACATGCGGTAAATATTGTAGGTGCCAACTTCATCCGGGCAGGTGAACTCCGCCTTTTCAGACATGGCATCGGTTGTAACGAACTGACCACCTTCCCAGTGACGGCATTCGGCGGTTACTTCGCGAATGTTGATCTCCGGGTTGAAGTTGGTGGCAAACGGATAGCCGTGGTCGCCGCCATTGACGTCGATGATGTCCAGCTCGTGGATTTCATCGAAGTAATGCTTGGCCAGGTAGGCTGTGAACATGTTAGTGGCACCCGGGTCGAAGCCACTGCCCAGCAATGCTGTTAAGCCGGCCTTCTCGAAGCGTTCCTGGTAGGCCCACTGCCAGCTGTATTCAAACTTTGCCGTTTCTGGTGGCTCGTAGTTGGCGGTATCCATGTAGTGAACACCTGCGGCCAGGCACGCATCCATAATGCTCAGATCCTGATACGGAAGGGCAACATTGATCACCAGCTCTGGCTGCTCTTGTTTAAGCAGGGCAGTCAGCTCTTCCACGTTATCGGCATCTACTGCAACAGTTCTTATCGGGTGATCGATAGAAGCGGCAATTGCATCGCACTTGGCCAATGTACGGCTTGCCAGAACAATTTCAGTAAAGACAGATGAAAGTTGCGCAACCTTGTGAGCAACTACATTTCCTACGCCACCGGCGCCGATAATCATTACTTTTGCCATTTTCTTCCTTCCAGGATAACGCGCGACCAGGCGCAAAGGGTGTTTAAATAATCCGCTAACTTTAGCATTAAGGGTTGAAACTACAAATACACCTGAGCAGCTCAGGCTATTTTTTTGGAGGCGGAATTTTAGTTTTAGTTAGCTAAATTACAAGCATTAGTATCTATGTCACTTTTATTTTTCTATTTGAAAGGTATGATTTATCTCGACTTCAGGGCGGGGCGAAATTCCCCACCGGTGGTAACTGCACCCGGTTGACACAAAACCATGCAGAAGCCCACGAGCGCTTCACCTATATATAGTAGGTGTAAGGTCAGCAGATCAGGTTGAATTCCTGAGCCGACGGTTACAGTCCGGACGGAAGAAGTCGAAAATTGATGTGCCTTATTCGGCCCGGCTTTTAATGTTGTCGTAATGACTCGTTAGGCATGGTTTCGTCGGTCTACGCTGCTGATATTTTCAATCCTTCCAAAGAAGCTCTGTCACCCTTGTAAATTTTTTGAGGACACAATTGTGACAGGTACTGTTTTTATTATTTTTGCTACCTTTTTCTGGGCGCTAGATACGCTCATTCGCTATCCATTGCTTAATGCCGGCCTTGCCGCAATTCAGATCGTGTTTGTAGAACATCTGATTCTGGTTGCAGGCCTGTGGTGCTGGCTGCTGATCACGCGGCAAAAGCTGTGGGGTTTTTCCCGCAAGGATATACCTTCTCTGCTGGTGATTGGTGGTTTGGGGTCTGCTATAGGAACGCTCGCCTTTACCCAGGCGTTTTCTTACATGAACCCAACTCTGGTTATTTTGCTGCAGAAGCTGCAGCCGGTTGTGGCCATCAGTCTGGCGGCTCTGTTGTTGAAAGAAAAGCTCAACCTGGGGTATCTGCTCTGTGTGCTGCTGGCATTCAGCGGCAGCTTTATGCTGATGTATGCCGATATCGTTGCGCTGCTCTCAAGTAACGGCTGGCATTACTCACCGGAATTGCTAACCCGGTTGATCGGTTACGGCTTTACCTTTATTGCTGTTATAAGCTGGGGTGCCAGTACGGTCTTCGGTAAAAAGCTGGCATTGAAAGGTTACAGCAGCGGGCAAATTATGAATGGCCGGTTTACCGTTGGCTTGGTTGTACTGATGCCATTTCTGTTTTCCGGGCTGCCATTTGAGCAAGCCGTCAATGTCGGCTTTGCCGGAAAAATTCTGCTGATGGTTTTAATGTCTGGCGCGTTGGGGATGCTGCTTTATTATCAGGGCTTGAAGAAGGTCGATTCCAAACACAGTGCATTAGCGGAAATGGCGTTTCCGGTTATGGCTGGAATTATCAACTGGGCGGTTCTGGGAATCACCCTTGCACCACTGCAAATTGCCGGCGGGGTAATTCTGGTTCTGGCGAGCTTTGCGGTTCATTTTGATGCGCTGACTGCGCAGCAGAAGTTTACAAAACGTCAGTCTATCGTCAGCTAATTCAGCGTCTAATTTAACCCCCTGTCAAAGACAAGGGGTTAGTTAGCTAAAAGTTCTATTTTCTTCTTTAAACTTTATGTATAGATGCCCTGAATCATATGATTCCTGCTGGGTTTTGGTATCCTTTGCACCAGTTGAATAACGCTAGGAAATGGCCTGAGTTATTGAACCGGATTTGAGCAGCCGCAACCAACCTGGTGCATAGATTCATTGATTCGTTTGGCTCATAAATGTTTTAAAAAGAGCCGTCTAATTTTTGATCACACACTGTCGTATAGTTGAACTGACCGATCTAATTTTTCATCAGTCAATTTTGTATTTTATTTTTGTATATCGAGGAATCACTAATGGAACGAAACGAACCCGACCGACCGTCCTTAACCGCATTTGTTAAAGTTGTAAATGACAGCAACAAATCAAATCGCCAGGCTCAGACGATCTCTAACAAACAAACATGGCGAACGGACACTTCAGAAGAAGTTACGGTACAGGGTGTGGCAATTCTAAGTAATAACTGATTCCATACTTATCCATCTGCACAATCTGTGCGAAAAGCGTTAAAGCTTTTCAATCAATATTTAAACACCGGCAAGCGTAGTCGGTGTTTTTTGTCTCAGACCAGTCTATTTCAATCATCCTCTCTCCTTATTTCCCGAAACCCGATAAAAACCTAAATATTTCAAACTGCCGGGCGATAATACTTCTGAGATAGCTCGGAATCGTTAATATGCTTCAGTTGAGAAAGTTTAATAAAGCTCTGCTTAGTGCTTTCTTGTTCCTGCCGGTTACTGTGCTGGGTGCCCAGGGCGCGGTGGATATAGGTATCAGCACGACCACTCAGTCAGAAGGCCTGGGCCTGGCAAGCCACTACCAAATTATTGGAGCTGAGGGGCTGGGGTTCGATTTCGGCTATGAATATCTGGATGAGATTGAGTATGAAGCGCTGGATGCCTCTATCAGCCATGAGATGAGGCAGCTTGAGGCCGGAATGATCTATCAGGTGGGTGATCAGGGTATCCGGATGCAGTTTAAAGGCAGCACAGTGATGTCTCTCACTGAAGTCGACTACGAGGGCAGTGAGGTTATTGCTCGCTACCAGACCGGTTACCAGCTGGGTGTGGGTTTAAGTGCGCCGATATACAGTAACTTCAGAGCCTTCGTTGAAGCGGGTTATCAGGGATGGATCAATGCCGAGGTGCCATTTCACCTGCGTTGGCGCTACGGCATCAGAATGATGTTTGGTCAGAGCCCGGCCGAAAAAGAGCGGGCATTGCGGTTGGCCGAACAGGCCGAGGCCGCTGAACAGGCGCGGATACTGAGAGAAAATCCGCCAACGACCATTAATGCCGGTGTGCCCAAGTATATTCCCGGCCATATGTCAGAGTCATTACCACCTATCGTTGCTTTTTCTGAACTGTGTAAATGTTTTCCGGCCGGGCCATACACCCTGCAGTTAGGCGAGTTCAGCAATATGCAGCAAGCCATTCGTGGGCTGGAATACCGGGGCTTGAGGCAGTTCTTTAATTCCTACGCCTATCAGCGTGAGCCACTGGCGGTGTTCCTGTCGCAGACAGAAGAAAACGGCCCGGTGGGATTGTACATTGGTGAGATAGAGACATTAGACAAGCTGGCCTACTGGCAGCATGAGCTGAAAAAGAACGCACTCAATGCCCGTATGCGCAAGGTGATCAATGGTGGTGATCGGCAGAGTAATGCCAGCGTCAAACTGGTCGATGTTGAAGTGGAACAGCAGCCTCTTTACAGCGAAGAAGAAATTCGGCGCATGAACTCGTTGCCGGATGACAGTACTAAGTCAGCTGCAGAGAGCGCTGATAGCGATCAGCTGATTGCGGAAAAAGAAGCCTACCAGCAGGAGCTGCAGGCCATGCAGGCTGCACAGAATCAGGTGAATGAGTCGGGTGCTATGAGCATTGGCATTACCTATCAGATGGGGCCTATGAGTCAGTCGTCACTGGAATCTCTGCTTTCCGGCCGTGAATTCAAATCAGTTCTGTCTTCTTCCGGGCACCAGAAGGCGCCGGAGCGGCTTAATCTTGTCTGGGATGAAGGCAAGCAGGAGGCGTGGCTGAGCTTCACCGGCTTTGCCAGTGAGCAGCACGCGGATGAATGGCAGGCGTGGTTGGAATCTGCCGGTTACGTTGCAGAGCCGGTGTCCAAGGCATTTGTGCCGATGGGCGATGTCTATCACTTCCAATTGGCTGAGCCGTTACAGGAGTTCAGCGTAGAAATTGACCGCAGTGAATCCGTCTCGGCGATTCTCAGCCGCATGCGTTCAGCAGAGGTTCTGTGGTTTCATGCCTTCCAGAGGATCAACGATCAGCCGGTGCTGACGTCTCTAAACTGGTCTAATGCCGACGAGCGCTATCACCTGATTGTGATTAATGTCGCTTCTGCTGCCGAGCAGGCCGACATCTGGGGTGACCTTACCGCCGTTGGTTTGTTGCCGTCACTGGCAGAGCCCTGAGTTCTGCCTGTATCTGGCAGTCGCCTGAACAGAGTTCCGCTGATACCATACGCAGCTGTATCAAGGAGTGCGTATGGAAATTACTGTTGAGTTGCTGGGTCTTCTTTTTATCGTTGCTGTTATCGCCGCCTGGGTGGATACCCTTGCCGGTGGCGGTGGCCTGATCGTTTTACCGGTTTTACTGTTTTGTGGTTTAACGCCGGTTCAGGCTTTGGCAACCAATAAGTGCCAGGGGTTTGTGGGGACTCTCACCGCGACGATGACACTGATTGTTAAAAGGAAGTTAAGCGTTCGTAAGCTTCCGGTGCTGATGTTCTATACCGCCATTGGTGCGTTGACCGGAACCTGGTTGATCCAGCAGATTAATACCGACTGGCTGCAGTGGTTTGTTCCGGTGTTGTTGCTGTCTATAGCCGGCTATTTTTGGCTGGTGCCTGCTGTCGGTGCTGAAGAGGGCGTACCTAAGATGCAGGAAAAAACCTGGGCCCGCTATGTTGTTCCGGTTATCGGCTTTTACGATGGTTTCTTTGGCCCGGGAACGGGGTCTTTCTTCGCGGCCAGTCAGGTGGCATTGCGCGGTAAAAAGCTGATCGAGGCGACTGTCGTTGCCAAACCTTTGAACTTTGTTTCCAACATTACGTCTTTGCTGCTCTTTGCAGCTGGCGGCCAGGTGATCTGGCTGATCGGCGTAGTGATGATGGTCGGGCAGATGCTTGGCGCGGTGCTTGGAGCGCACTCAATTTATTGGGGGGGCGCGAAGTTAATCCGGCCGATCGTTATCTTTATGTGCATTGCAATGTCGGTGCGGCAGTTATGGCTCATCGTTTAATACATGAGCGCCGGCGAACAGCATTTTAATGATGATGACCATCTGATCGATAATCTCTGGGTGCTTTTCTTTTGGCATTTCCAAAGCATCAGCGCCCATTGCAAACACCAACCGGGTAATTCCGCGGGCGATTAGCTCTGGCCGCATAGGCACTTTACCGGCTCTTTTACCGATGCTGATGATGTCGTCAGTCAACTCCTGTTCAAAGAAGGCGAGCTGCTGTCGAACGGCGTCTTTGTAACGGTCAGTACCGACAATGCCTTCTCTGAGCAGGATGGGCAGGTAATGGCCATCGGCGTAAAGTTGCTCGATGAAGGTTTCAACGGATTTACGAACGATGCCTTTGTTCAGTTCCTGTGTTTTGAATCGAGCCTGACCGACGACTGTTCTCAGTGTCGAACCCGCCAGATCAATGATGGTTACAGCCAGTTCCTCGGTGCTTTCAAAATGGCGGTAAAAGCTGTTTGGCGCAATGCCGGCCTCACGGGTAATTTCCCTTAAACTCAGGGTAGAGATAGAGCGGTTGGGGCCAACAAGGCGCAGCGCTGCATCCATAATATCTTCGCGACTGATCGTTGCCTTTCGGCCGGCAGGCTTTTTGTTTGGGGTTTCGGTCACTGATGTTTCCTGTAGAAGGGATGGTCGCAGTGTAACTTATATTGCTTAAGCCTGTCTCTTAAGTGAGGGTGCTTGTTGCTCTCTTCAGCCGTGTTCAGGGGTAAAAATTAAGCATAAAACGCACCTTTTCAAATTGCCGAATATGACATTCAATTGCGCTCTGACCTGCATCAGCATTGCCTGCAACAGTGGTTGCTGACGCATCATGGCGGGCTAATATGAATACGCAGGAGTACAGCTCGGCTACATCGGTAATTAGGTTGAGTTGTACGCCTGAATGTTGGGTAGCAGAGGAGGAATGGTATGAACTTTCTGACTCCTAAATCAAAATGGATGGACGATTTGTTTCCTGAATGGAATCCGGGCTATTTAATTCGACCATTGCATGGCGAAGGCTTGCCTTCACAGATTCGCATTAACCTGACAGAAGGCGATGAATTCTACACTGTAGAGGCCGATTTGCCCGGTGTGAATAAGGATGACATTGATGTTCAGTTAAAAGATAACGTCGTTTCGATCAGTGCGGAGATTAAGCAGTTGGATCAGCAAGCGAAAGACGACCGGGTACTGCGCAGCGAACGGTATTTTGGTCAGGTCAGTCGTAGTTTCCAATTACCTGCCAATGTAGACGCAGAGCACTGTGAAGCGAAGTTTGTAGATGGCTTATTGACGCTGAAACTTCCAAAAGTGGGTGAAGATGACAGCCATCAGAAAATTACAATCAAATAATTAATGCTTAGCCACCATTATTAACGTCCGCAACTGCGGACGTTTTTCTTTCCGGTTGTTATAGTGCCCAGCCAAAATTACTTTCCGGGCAGGAGAATATGCAAGATCAGAAGTCTGTTTTAGTTTTGCTGAATCAATACGCGGCAGAAGGTACTGTTGAGCAGCAATCACTGGAATTCATCAAGAACTTTGTTGAGTCAAATACTCGTTACTGGTCCCGTCAGACCCTGGCTGGGCATCTTACCGCCAGTGCATGGATCACTAACAAGGAAAAGACCCGGGCAGTGCTGCTGCATCATGGCAAGCTGGATATTTGGGTGCAGCCGGGTGGTCATGTCGATGATGAAGATGAAAGCCTTCTGTTGGCCAGTTTGCGTGAGGCTGAAGAAGAAACCGGCCTGCAGGGCCTGCAGCCCGTTAGTGACGGCATATTTGATGTGGATGTTCATGCTATTCCCGCGCGTAAGGGCGAGCCGGAGCATAATCATCTGGATATCCGCTTCTGGTTTATTGCCGGCAATGAAGAGCTGACCCTCAGTGATGAGTCGCACGAGTTAGCCTGGCTGAGCAAAGCGCAGATAGAGCAGAAAACCCAGGAGGAGTCAGTTTTGCGCATGGTTCGCAAAAGCCTGGCGTAGGCAATTGCAAAGCCACAATCGTTTGGTGGTTCGTTGGCATCTTTCTTGAAACAAGGGTATTCAGAGGTCAGCAATTTAGACTTATAAAACAATGCGTTGACCAGTATTTATCCGTTTCACACCGGGGCAGTGCTGTGCCGGTGGATGTAATGAAAAGGTCATCAGCCAATGAAACACCAACTGGATTGGTCCGATTATCATGATCAGGGCATGGGCGATGCCTATGCCGATATCCCAAAACATGGCGGCAATTTCGCCAAAGCTATCTCGGTTTGCATTCGTTCCGGGCTTTGTCAGAAACAAGACAATCGTGGGGTGATGTGCCCAAGTTACCGTATCAGTGAAGACAATCTGCTGTCGCCTGGCGGCCGTGTGCAGCTGTTCAAAAGCCTGCTGAACGAAGACGACAAGTCTTTTTTGAATGATAAGCTTCTTGCTCAGTCCATCGACAGCTGTGTTTCCTGTAAAGGTTGTAAACGCGAATGTGAAAGCAACCTGGATATGGCCGCCATTAAGGCGGAGTATCTGGCGCAAAAAAGGGCGGCGGGGCATATCACTATACGCAGCCGGCTGTTTGCGGAGTTTCCGTTTCTGCTGTATCGCTACCCTGTGCTGGCTTCTCTGATTCGCATGCGCAACAACAGCCGCGTGTTGATGAAGCTGGGGGCGCTGCTGTTTGGTGTAAATGGTTCTATTGCATTGCCGGAACCCGCGAAGAACCCGTATCAGGACTCTCGCGAGCAAAAAATTCTGAATGACGAGTATCAGATGAACAGCGACAACACCCGCACCGTGGTGTTGCTGATCGATTCATTTACTGCGTTGTTCACCCCGAGTGTGGTTAATGATGCTTTAACGGTGTTAAAAGCCGGCGGGTATCAGGTTATAACCCTGCACCCTAAATCGTTGAGTGATGGCAAAATACTGGACAGCGGCCGAAGCCTGTTCTCGCAGGGCTACAGTGATCGGGCTAGGAGTCAGGCTGCGGCGTTGCTACGTACATTAAAGCCGCATCTGCTGGCGGGCCGCCGTATTGTCGGACTGGAGCCTTCGGCGTTGCTGATGTTGCGCGATGAGTTTCTGATGATGAATCTGGGTGATGATGCTGAGCTTTTGGCAAAGAATACCTTGCTGATTGAAGAGTTTATTGCCCGTGAAACCACGGCAGGGCGCTTTGACGCGAGTTTCAACGCAGCTGAGTCGGGTCGCAATGTGTTGATTCATGGTCATTGCCATCAGAAGGCGGTGGGTGCGATGAAATCGATGAGGAAGGTGCTGCGTTTGGTTCCGGGTTTGCCGTTCTCCTTCATTGAAGCAAGTTGCTGTGGCATGGCAGGCAGTTTTGGTTTGGAGGCGGAGCATGCTTCAGAATCTGTCGCCATGGCCGACCAGGGCTTGCTGCCGGCGCTTGATGAGGACCAGGCTGCGCTGGTGGTTTGTAATGGCTTTTCCTGCAGTCACCAGATTTTCGCGTTGCGTGAGCGTAAAGCTGTGCATGTGGTTTCTTTGCTGGCAAGCCAGCTGGCTGCTGCCTGAAGACAAAAAAAAGGCGGTCTGAAGACCGCCGGAAAGAAAGTAGGTGTGTAACAGAATCTTAGTTCAGAACTGGTTCATCGTATTATCTTTACCTGCTGCTTTCAGAGCGTTCTCGCCAGAGAAGTAGCCCTTGTGGTCGTCACCGATATCCGATCCAGACATATTCTGATGCTTCACACAGGCAATTGCCTGACGAATCTCTTTACGCTGAACATTGCTCACATAGCCGAGCATGCCCTGGTCGCCGAAGTATTCTTTCGCCAGATTATCCGTAGATAGCGCTGCCGTATGGTAGGTCGGCAGGGTAATCAGGTGGTGGAAGATGCCGGCATTTTGCGCAGCATCCAACTGGAAGCTCTGAATACGGCGGTCTGCCTCGATACCCAGTTCGGTCTCATCGTACTCCGCGCTCATCAGATCATCGCGGCTGTAACGGGAGACATCCTTGCCTTGCTCCAGCCAGGCATCAAATACCTGCTGGCGGAAGTTGGTCGTCCAGTTGAATGACGGTGAGTTGTTGTAGACCAGCTTGGCATTGGGAATTGCAGCCCGAATACGGTCAACCATGCCGCCAATCTGGCCTACATGAGGTTTTTCGGTTTCAATCCACAGCAAATCTGCGCCGGCTTTCATAGCTTCAATGCAGTCAAAAACACAGCGGTCTTCACCGGTGCCAGCGCGGAACTGGTAAAGCCCGGAAGGCAAGCGCTTGGGTCGCAGTAGCTTGTCGTCGCGCTTGATGATGACGTCACCCTGTTTCATGGTCGCCGGGGAAACTTCTTCAACATCCAGGAAGCTGTTGTAGATATCGCCCTGATCGCCGGGTTCGTTTACTACGGCTATCTGTTTGGTGAGTCCTGCACCCAGTGAATCTGTTCGGGCAACGATGATGCCGTCATCAACACCCATCTCAAGGAACGCATAGCGAACAGCACGGATTTTTGCATGGAAGTCATCGTGCGGTACGGTCACTTTGCCGTCCTGATGGCCGCATTGTTTTTCATCCGCAACCTGATTCTCAATTTGAATGCAGCAGGCACCGGCCTCAATCATCTTCTTCGCCAGCAGGTAGGTGGCTTCTTCGTTACCGAAGCCGGCGTCGATATCGGCAATAATCGGCACAACGTGTGTCTCGTGGTTGTCGATTTGTTGCTGAATCTCAGCGGCAAGCGTGCTGTTGCCGGATTGCTTGGCTGCATCCAGCTGCCGAAACAGACCGCCCAGTTCACGGGCATCCGCCTGGCGCAGGAAGGTGTACAGCTCTTCAATCAGCATTGGTACTGTGGTTTTTTCGTGCATGGACTGATCCGGCAAAGGGCCAAATTCCGATCTCAGTGCCGCTACCATCCAGCCGGACAGGTACAGATACTTACCTTTCGTGCTGCCAAAGTGCTTCTTAATGGAAATCATCTTTTGTTGACCGATAAAGCCATGCCAGCATCCCAGTGATTGGGTGTATTGGCTGTTGTCTTCATCGTAGGCGGCCATGTCTTTACGCATTATTTTTGCGGTGTACTTGGCAATATCCAAGCCTGTTTTAAAGCGGTTCTGCAGTCGCATGCGTGCAACAGACTCCGGGTCTATGGCGTTCCAGGAAGGTCCGCCGGCATCGGTAGCAACGGCTGCAGATTTGCATTCAGTGGCGTAAGTTGAAGCGTTGGTAGTCGTCATGTTCATCACCTTTTTTTGTTGTATGAAGCTGCCGGTATCAAACAGGCTGTCGCTTTGCGGTAAGTCGGGTATCCGCTGGGTATGCTCAAATATTAGGCAGGCGAGTTTGATTCGCCTAATTTATATGTATAATTCTCATCATAATTACTATGAATGAGCGTCTGAGAAAACGCATTTAATAGCGAAATTTCGCTTATGGAGGGGAGATGCTGCTGAACAGGGTAGATATGAATTTACTGGTCTATTTGGATGCCTTGCTGCGTGAGCGCAGTGTAACCAAGGCTGCTGTTAAGTTGGGTATCAGTCAGCCGGCGATGAGCAATGGCTTGAGGCGCCTGCGGGATTTATTCGAGGACCCGCTGTTGATACGCACCAGTGACGGTATGACGCCGACCGAGCGTGCGCGCGAGTTAGAGCCGATGCTGCGCATGGCACTGCAATCGCTTGAAAAGGTGGTTCAGCCCAGGGCGCATTTTGATGCCCGTGAGAGTCATCGGGTGTTCAGGATTATGGCCAGTGACTATGCCGAGTCGACGCTGATGCCGGCACTGTTGAAGCGGCTTTCTGTAGAAGCACCGCATGTTTCGCTCGATATTATGACGCCCAGTGACGTCAGCTTTACCGATGTAGAGCAGGGTCGGGTGGATATGGCCATTAACCGCTTCGATACCTTACCGCAGTCGTTTCATCAGATGACCGTCTGGCACGATAATTTCTGCTGCATGCTCAGTGTTGATAATCCAATCCTGGAGAATTTCAGCCTCAGCAATTACCTCAAAGCCCGTCATGTCTGGGTGAGTAAAACCGGTTATGGGGTCGGTGTTGGTGTTGACCCGGATGATGTTCAGAAGCTCGGCTTTGTGGATGAGGTTTTGCATCAGATGGGCAAGAAGCGCGAAATTGCGGTCTTTACCCGGCATTATCAGGCCGCCATGATGCTGGCGCAGGAGAATGACCTGGTTGTGACGCTGCCGGCGCGGGCCGCGCATATTCAGGTGCGGAATGACCGGGTTGCCGTAAAGGCGCCGCCTTTTGAATTGCCATCTTTTCTGCTGAAAATGGTCTGGAGCCCTCTGCTGCATCATGACCCGGCGCACCGCTGGATACGCCGCCTGATCGTTGATGTCGGTGAAGAGGTTGTCGCGCCTTATTTTTAATTATTCATATCGTGAATGAAGCGGATAATAAAAATATATTTACGAAATTTATTTTAAGGCCTTATGCTAGTTGGGCAGGTTAAAAAACGATCATGAAGGAGAATAAGAAGATGACTGATTACAAAACAATAGGTGATCTGCAAGTTGCCACAGAATTGTCTGATCTCGTTGAAAGCCGAATTGCTCCGGGAACCGGAATCGGGGTGGCTCAATTCTGGCAATCTCTTTCAGAAGTGTTTGCTCAGTTGACACCGGTAAACAGGGCGCTGTTGGAAAAGCGTCAACAGTTGCAGCAGCAGATTGACCGGTGGCACTTAGACCGCAAGGGGCAGCCGCATGATGCTGCAGCCTATAAAGAATACTTGTATGAAATTGGTTATCTGGAGCCGGAAGTTGGCGACTTTGAAATAACCACCACTGGCGTGGATGATGAGATTTCCGTTCAGGCTGGCCCACAGCTGGTGGTTCCGGTAAAGAATGCTCGCTTTGCACTGAATGCCGCCAATGCCCGTTGGGGCAGCTTGTATGATGCACTGTACGGGACGGATGCGATCTCTAATGAGGGTGGAGCAGAAGCCGGGCGCGAATATAACCCGGCCCGCGGTGCCAAAGTTATCGCCTTCGCTAAACAATACCTGGATGAAACCGTGCCTCTGGTTGGCAACAGTCATGCTGATGTAGTGAAGTATTGGATCGACCAGGGCGTATTGAAAGCTGAGCTGAAAAGCGGGGCGCAGGTGGGGTTGCAGGATGTGATCGCATTCGTTGGCTATACCGGCGATGAACAAGGCCCGGAAAGGGTTCTGCTGAAGCAGAATGGGCTGCATCTGGAGCTGGTGATTAATCGTGACAGCTTGATTGGTGCCGGGGATTCGGCCGGCATGGAAGACATTATTGTTGAAGCGGCGCTCACGACCATTATGGATTGTGAGGATTCCATCGCTGCCGTCGACGCTGAAGATAAGGCCGAGGTTTATGCGAATTGGCTGGGGCTGATGCGCGGGGATCTGACGGAAACCTTCGAGAAGGGCGGTAAAGAAATGACCCGGTCTCTGCAGCCAGACCGTGAATACACTGGCACCAATGGCGAATTGGTTCGCCTGCATGGCCGAAGCCTGATGTTTGTGCGCAATGTTGGCCACCTGATGACCAATAATGCGGTATTGAATGCGCAGGGAGAGGAAATTCCCGAAGGTATTCTGGATGCCATGATGACCGCCTTTATCGCTCTGCACGATTTGAAACAGCTGGGCCAATTGCGGAATTCACGCACCGGCAGCGTTTATATTGTGAAGCCGAAAATGCATGGCTCTGAAGAAGTGGCCTTTACCGTTCGCTTGTTTGAAATGGTTGAGAACGCGTTGGGTATGGCACCGAACACGCTGAAAATTGGCATTATGGATGAAGAGCGCCGAACCTCTCTGAACCTCAAAAACTGCATTCACGCCGCGAAAGAGAGAGCGGTGTTTATTAATACCGGCTTCCTGGACAGAACCGGTGATGAAATGCATACCAGTATGCATGCGGGTGTGTTCATTCCCAAGGCGCAGATGAAGCAAACTAAGTGGATTGCCGCCTATGAAAACAATAACGTGGATGTAGGTTTGGCCTGTGGTTTGCCCGGCAAGGCGCAGATTGGTAAGGGGATGTGGGCGATGCCTGATGAAATGGCAGCGATGCTGGAGCAGAAAATTGCCCATCCAAAATCCGGTGCGACAACGGCCTGGGTGCCATCGCCAAATGGCGCGACACTGCACAGTATTCATTACCATCAGGTGGATGTTTTTGCTCTGCAGCAGGAGCTGCGGCAGCGAACGCCTGCTTCCATCGATGATATTCTGCAGATTCCGCTGATGACTGACCCTGAGCAATTGACGGCAGAGCAAATCCGGAACGAGCTGGAGAATAATGCCCAGGGGATTCTGGGTTATGTAGTGCGCTGGGTTGAGCAGGGTGTTGGTTGTTCGAAAGTGCCAGATATCCATAACGTTGGCTTGATGGAAGACCGCGCCACCTTAAGGATTTCCAGCCAGCATATGGCCAACTGGCTATTGCACGGCGTGGTCAGTCAAGATCAGGTTGAGCAGGTGATGAAGAAGATGGCGGCAGTCGTGGATCAGCAGAACGAAGGTGAGGCCGGCTATCGGGCTATGAGCTCGAACTTTGACCGGAGTGTGGCTTTTAAAGCTGCGATGGATCTGGTGCTGAAGGGGGTTGAGCAGCCCAGTGGTTATACCGAGCCATTGCTGCATGCTTATCGCGCGGAGGCAAAAAACCAGTAAGCAATGATGGGTGTGAAAACCTGAGCCGGGTGACCCTGGCTCGGGTTGTCGATAAACCCCGTCGCCGAAAAGGTATCACTTAAATGGACCGCTGCAAGTATCGTCCTGATACGCTCGACGAAAACATCCATGTTTTCGACGTCCATTTAAGTGATACCTTTTCACCGCCTCGAAGGCTGTGGAATCTTTGTTATCGGTCTGAGCCGGGTGACCCGGCTCTTTTGCTTACTCATTGGGCCGCTTTACTGAAATCGACCCGAACATCATCAATCCAAAGCTTTTCAACGAAAAACTCTTCCTTGATCTTATTTTCTTTAAAGGTGGCGAAGCGCAGCGGAACAAAATCGTATTCCGGTGCGACCCAAATCAGTTTGCGCTCTTCCTTTTTCTCAGGCTCGGTCTGCTTAACGATCAGTGTATGAACGCGGTCGTCGCCGACGCTCAGCAGTTCTTCGCCGATAACCTCAAATGCCAGGGAATCGGGGCGTGAATATCGTAAATAGGGGGTTTCATAAGCGCTGCTGCCGTTTAAAAAAGCCTGGCGCATGGAAACCTGAAAGCTGATCGGGTCGTGGATTAGCTCCGTCAATGGGTGCTCGTACTCTTTCTTTTGCACCTTGCCGGCAACCACCTGATTGGTCCAGTCGAAGTTCCAGCGGATTTTTTCTTTGATCAGCAGGAATTTAGTATCACGCTCGAAGTTCAGTGGTCGGAACTGGTTGTCGATGAGTTCACCGACAGAGCGTTCATGTGATTTCAGCGGGCCGCCGGAGATGTCGATCTGCAAGCTCCAAAGGCCACTTTCAGTGAGTTCAAATACCAGATCGCCACTGGCTTTAAGGTCGATAGTGCCATGGCGAATGGCTTTGACTTCGGCTCTGTAATCCGAAATGTCGGCTGCGGTAATCTCGGCAGCTAACAGAGGAGGCAACAGAACTAACGTTAGGCTGTAAACAAACTGCCTTAATGCACGCATGTTGTTGGGCTTCCGTTGGTTATGATTAGCAGGTGCTAGTATTGTTCATTTGCACAGGAAGGTGAAGGGGCTTTTGATCCAGGTGGGCAATGCCTTCAGCCAGCGTTAAGCGACCTTCGCACAGCCATTGTATTACCTGCGGATAAAGCGCGTGCTCGGCAGCCAATACCCGCTTCGATAGTGCAAGTGCATCGTCATTTGCAGCAATGGCGACCTGGATCTGCATAATTAGCGGGCCGCCATCGAGTTCTGGTGTTACATAGTGAACCGTAGCGCCGGCAAATGTATCGCCGGCATCAATAGCGCGCTGATGGGTCTGTAAGCCGGTGTATTTTGGCAGCAGGGAAGGGTGGATGTTGACCATTTTACCGACATAGCGGTTTACAAACTCATCCGTCAGAATACGCATGAAGCCGGCCAGAACTAAGAAGTCTGGCTGGTACTGATCGATTCTTCGGCTCAGTTCGGCATCAAATTCCGCGCGGCTGGCATATAGCTTATGATCAATGGTGATGGCATCGGCACCCGCTTGCACAGCCCGGATCAGGCCGCGAACGCCGGGGCGATTGGAAATGACCGCAGAAACGCGGCCATTTATCTTACCTTGCTCGCAGGCATCCAGGATCGCCTGTAGGTTACTGCCACTGCCACTGACGAGAACAACCAGATTTTTCATCAGGCGTCAGTCTTTCCGTCAATAATTACCGGAGCCTGCTTTCTTTCTTCGATAGCGCCGATCTTATGAGCTGTTTCGCCCAGTTTGGTCAGCATGGCCAGTGTGGCGTCGGCCTCTTCTGCCGGTACCACCAGAACCAGGCCAATACCGCAGTTAAAGGTGCGCAGCATTTCGGTTTCAGAGATGTTGCCCTGTTGCTGTAGCCAGCCGAATACGGCCGGGCGCTGCCAAGCGGACGAATCAATTGAAACAGCCAGGTTTTCCGGCAGTACGCGAGGCAGGTTTTCCCAGAAGCCACCACCGGTGATGTGGGAAATAGCATGAACGGTCTGGGTTTTAAGCAGCTCCAGAATCGGTTTAACGTAGATGCGTGTTGGTGCCATCAGTGCGTTGGCCAGTGGCTTGCCTTCAAGCTGTTCTTCAGCCGGGTTGACACCGGAAACTTCAATAACCTTACGGATCAGCGAGTAGCCGTTGGAATGCGGGCCGCTGGAGGTCAGGCCGATAACAACGTCGCCTGCAGCGACTTTGCTACCATCAATAATGTTTTCTTCTTCTACGACGCCGGTACAGAAGCCGGCCAGATCGTAATCTTCGCCTTCGTACATGCCTGGCATTTCCGCTGTTTCACCACCTACCAACGCGCAGTTGGATTGCTGGCAGCCTTCACCAATACCGGCAACGACACGGCTGGCGATGTCTACGCTCAACTTGCCGGTGGCGTAGTAGTCGAGGAAGTAAAGTGGCTCTGCGCCCAGAACGATCAGGTCGTTCACGCACATGGCAACCAGATCGATACCGATGGTGTCGTGGTGGTCCAGCTCCATCGCCAGCTTCAGTTTGGTGCCTACACCATCGGTGCCGGAGACCAGAATCGGGTTTTTATAATTTGATGGAATGCGGCACAGTGCGCCGAAACCGCCGATGCCACCCAGTACTTCCGGGCGACGGGTGGCTTTTACGGTGCCTTTGATTCGCTCCACTAAAGCGTTTCCGGCATCAATGTCTACACCGGCATCTTTATAGCTGAGAGAAGGCTTGTTTTGGTCTGTCATGATAAGGCTCCGAAATAGTAAAAGTCTGGCTGTTGCGACGCGCGCGGATTGTAGCAGGCTAATAACGCCAGATCAGCATGTTCAATCGGTCAGGTTTTTGTGGTTCTGTGATGGCCGCAAAATGAAGGTAAAAGATTGCTCAATTGTGAGACGGATTCTAATTAGGTCTGTTTTTTGGCTTTGGCTCTGTCACAATAGGCTTTTAAAATCAGTTAGTTGATTCACTTTTGTTTACGATTCTGTTCTTTGGGAAAAGCTATGGGTCTTACATTTATTAAGCAGTTATTCCGGTTCGTTGGTTTGATGGCCGTTGTTGGTGTTTATTCTTTTAGTTACGCCGCAACCGATGTTCAGCTTTATAACGAGCGAGTGGTAATCAGCCAGAATGCAAACCAGAAAGAACAGAATGATGCCATCAGGCAGGCGTTTGAGCGGGTGCTGGCCCGGGTGACTGGTCAGCAGGAAACCCTGCAGAATGCTTCGGTGCGTCAGCAGCTCGACAGTGGCAGCAAGTATTTAACCTCATTCCGGTTTGAACCTTCAGATGAATTCTTTACGAACATCCTGGGCGAAAAGGTAGCTACCAAGGCAATGATTCTGGAGTTTGACGAAAACTCTGTGAATTCATTGCTGGTGCGCAGCGGTCTGCCGGTTTGGGGCAGTCGCCGGCCGGAGATTCTGGTTTGGATTGCCGACCGCAGTGCCGGGCCTGATAACATTCCCGGTGAATCTGAAAGCTCTGAGCTGGCCGACACCCTGGAGGCAGAGGCGCAGTTGCGTGGCCTGCCTTATCTGCTGCCGATTATGGATTTAACCGACACCCTGAACATTAAATTTGGCGATCTGTACGGCTTGTTCTCGGCGGATATTGAATCCGCTTCGGCCCGCTATCAGGCCGATTCCGTGCTCGCCGGGCGCATCGATAAAAACGGTAACGCCTATCAGGCCGATTGGCTGGTACTGTTTAAAGGTGAGCGTATTCGTGTCCCTACGGTGCAGGGCTCTCTGAATGAAGTTGTGGCTGCGGGTCTTGCTGCGGTTTCTGGCCGTTTATCTGCGCAGTATGCCTATGTGCTGGATCCATCGTCGGTTGATAACCTGCAGGTGCAGGTGTTGAATGTGCCGGATGCGGTCACCTTTGCAAGGATTGAAGGTTATCTGGAAAGCGTGAACCTGATTTCACAGTTGACGCTGAGCTCGCTGAGCGGTGGCAACGTCACCTTCAATGTGCAGGTAAGTGGCGATCAGATGCAGTTGGTCGACTCCCTAGAGCTGGATGGCAAGCTGGTGCCGGTGCCTGAACTGACCCTTGAAGAGCAGCTCGATTCGATGCTGGTATATCGCTGGGTTGCAAACTAGCCTTCCGAAAAACATAAAGGATTCACCAATGCATATTTCAGATTCGCAAAAGTGGCTGCTGTTGGCAGCCGTTGTTTTGTTGGGTTGGTTGCTGGTTGCCTTGTCCCCGATTCTCAGTCCGTTCTTAACCGCCATTTTGCTGGCTTATTTGGGTGATCCTCTGGTCGACAGGCTCGAAAGCTGGAAGGTTTCGCGTACCAACGGCGTCATTATTACCTTTCTCGTGCTGACACTGGTGATCGTTCTGTCTGTGCTGTTGATCATACCGGCGGTGCTTCAGCAGATTGAACATCTGATCAACAATATCCCCGTGATCGCCAACTGGATTACCACCGTTGCAGTGCCTTATCTGGAGTCGCAGTTAGATATCGATTTAATTGAATATGACTGGGCCGAGCTGACCCAAAATCTCGACTGGGCGGCCACCAGTAACGTCGTTAAAACCATTCTTTCTAATGTTACCCAATCCAGTTTTGCCGTGCTTGGGGCGATCGGCAACCTGGTGCTGGTGCCAGTGGTCACCTTTTATCTGTTGCGTGACTGGGATTTACTGGTCGAGCGCCTGGCTGAGCTGATGCCGCGCTACTATATCGGTACCATTTCCGGTGTGGCTTCTGAATGCCATGAAATGCTCGGTGCATTTTTCCGTGGCCAGCTATTGGTGATGGCGGCGCAGGGCGTTATGTATTCCGTTGGCCTGATGCTGATCGGGCTGGATTTGGGTTTGCTGATTGGCATGCTCGCCGGGCTGGTGTCGATTGTGCCGTACCTCGGCTCTATTGTCGGTATTTCAGCCGGCCTGATTGCTGCATTTTTCCAGTTTGGTGATTGGGTTCACCTGCTGCTGGTTTTGGCGGTGTTCGGCATTGGCCAGGCGCTGGAAGGTACGGTGTTAACGCCGAAATTGGTCGGTGATCGCATTGGTTTGCACCCGGTTGCGGTGATTTTTGCGGTGCTGGCGGGTGGTCAGCTGTTTGGTTTTGTCGGTATTTTACTGGCCTTGCCAGCGGCCGCGGTACTGAACGTACTGTTACGACGCATCCATAACAGTTACCGCGGCAGCAGTTTGTATGGGCAGGCCGCGAAGGCGGTTGTTGAGCCGCAGGATGAACAAACTGACATCGCCAGCCCTGCTGAACCCACTGAAAAGCCTGAAGAATAATCAGGCTGAAATAAAAAAACAGAATTTTATAAAGAGGATAATAAGTGTCATCTGGTCGTATTAGCCCGCAAATACCTTTGCATATGAGTTTTCGTGAAGATGCGGTTTTTGAGGATTATTTACCCGGGCAGAATGCTGTGGCGGTCGGTATGTTGCGTCAGAGTCTGGCGAATTTAAGTGAGCACCTGGTTTTTTTATGGGGTGCTAAGGGCTGTGGTGTCAGTCACCTGCTGCAGGCCTCCGTCAATGATTTACAGCTGCAGGGTTTGGATGCTGCTTATCTGCCGTTAAGTGAGTGTTATGACTTTGGCCCGGAAGCGCTGGAAGGCCTGGATGTGCTCGATGCCGTCGCTATCGATGATATCGACATGATTGCGGATAACCCTGAATGGGCTGAAGGTCTGTTTCATTTCTATAACCGCATGCGCGATTCCGGCCGGCTGATTCTGGTGGGTGGTCAATGCAGCCCTCTGCAGATGACGCTGACACTGGCCGACCTCAAGTCACGCTTGAGTTCCGGTTTAACGCTGCAGCTGGTTGCGATGAGCGATGAAGAGCGCACCGACTGGGTGGTTTGGAAGGGGCGTAAACGGGGTTTGGTGATTGAGCGCGATGTTGCCGAGTTCCTAATTTTGCGCCACAACCAAAACATGCACGAGATGGTTAATACCTTTGATCTGCTCGATGAAGCATCGCTGGCAGAGCAGCGACGCCTGACCATACCTTTCGTTAAGCAGGTGTTAGGCTGGTGATGAAAAGGCCTTATTCCACAGAATAAGGCTGTTGGCCAACGTAGTTTCCGCCGGGTGAATAATTACAGACGTAAAAATAGCCGCCATTGCTCCAGCCGGTGTTTTCCAATGAGCTGCAGTAGCTCACTGCACAGCCTACTTCGGTGGTATCGCTCCAGACAATCTGAGTGTAATGACCGCATTGTTCTCCATCATCGCAGCTGTTGGTTTCGTAGTCGTAGTATTCAACCTCTGCCGCCCACATATTCACCACATAGATAGCGCCGGCTTCCCAGGTGGCGGCTGCGATGTTTTCACCGACATAGCCACTGATGGTATCGCTGCGCTCTGCATTGTGTTCATAAACGCAGGCTTCCGCATGGCCGCGGGCAACGTCTTCCAGGTCGGTACTCCAGGTTAGCGACTCCAGCGCCGTCGCCGGCTCCGGGTCAGTACCATAAGCACGAATGTAATTGTGCTGACAAAGCATTCGGTCTTCGAAATCGCTATAGCTGGTACAATCGATGGAACTGGTTTGTTCTGCTTCGCTATCGGTAGATTCAGTGGACTCGTTTTCAGTCTCGTCTTCTTCGCCTTCGTCTTCGTCTGCAACAGCTTCACTCTCATCAGAGCTTTCCGTGCTGGCAGTTATTTCATCTGCCGTTTCGGTATCCTCTTCATAAAAAGTGATCAGCGCGTCCTCTTCCGTTGAAGGGCTGCAGGCGGTAATTAATATCAGGGTGGTAAATAACGCAATAACTTGCTGATTCATGACAAGGTTCAGATCGATGGGAGAGAGCCTAAATTATCGGTGATCACTGAAAGCAAGCCCAGTGCACCGCGCACACTGGAAGTGGGGAGTGGGTCGATAAATTGAAGATTGGTTGGCGCGTGAGTGCATAAATAGCGCTAGAGGCTCCGTTGGCGAAAGCCGAACAGAGCCCCCTGAAGGGTGCGCTGAAGTTTTACTTCAGGTAGGGATTGGTCGCCGGTAACGAAATTGAATTGCTGAATTCGCTCAGCTTCAGGCGGCTTTGAGTCATCTCAATGTCCTGATCGGTCATAACGGCCGTACCAAATGAGTAGATCGCATCAATGCCCTTGGTACAGGCTTTGGCATCGAACTCAGCCTGTTTTTCTACGACGGGTTCGTTGAGCTGCAGGTATTGGGTCATCTGATGCTTGCCGAAGCGCTGTTCCATCAGCTCACGGGTTTTTTCCGGAGACAGAATTAGCGCGCTGGCGTTATTGCCACCAAAGCCCTTCGAGTTAATAACCGCTCCCATCATCTGCTGGCCATAGTCACCGACCTGTTGGTGGTCCATCAGAATAGACAGGTTACTGGTTTCAACGTCGTCTGCGATGTGGTCGATGGTTTTAATGCCGGGAATCACACCGGTGTGCCATACACCAAGCGCGGCCGTGATCTGGTCGCCGGCAGCCGGCCCCAGTGAGTGACCAAGGTAGGATTTAATCGCCGAGACCGCCCAGTTATCAATTTCAAAGGTTTTCGCAACTTCATTCAGAATGTGTGACTCGGTTACCCGGTTTTGTGGGGTGCCGGTGCCATGCGCCATGACAAAGGTTTTGTTGACGTCGTCCTGCAGAATGGCTTTGGCAAGCGCAGTGGTGCGCGCCATGGTGACATAGTTGCCAACACCCGGGCCGGAAATCGACTTCTTGTTGGCATCGGCATTCACAAATACGTCTGCTACTGAACCAAATACCGTTGCGCCCAGCTGCATGGCCAGTTCATCGTCCATGAGCACCATAAACTGCGCAGATTCGGCCATGGTAAAGCCGGCATTGGCAGAAAATGGACGGCACGCTCGGGTGTTATCGACCTGTTCAACGCCATCCAGAGCGTTTAGCTGATCGTCTTCTGCCAGCGCGCCCATGACCCGGAAGCCTTCAATGATTTCCGGATTAATCGGTGCTTCAGCATTGCCGACGATAGCAACGCGACAGTGACCGGCTTGAATATCAATTAAGCCCTGACGCAGGTTGTACAGGAAGGTCGCACAGGCACCGGCATTGGAGCCAGTGTTGCCAACGCTGTTGATGATGTAGCTGTTGACGAAATCGGCGGCCATTTCCGGCAGTGCCAGTGGCATCATCTTGGAGGTGGTGCGCTTGCCGTTGTAGCCGGCCTGATAAAGACCGCGCAAACCGAACTGATCGGCCTGGCCAACCGCGGAACCGGCATAAACAGAAATCTGTTCCGGCGAGATGTTGCTGAGAATGGTTTGCCAGTCAATACCGATGGATTCAACGGCATCAGAGGCGCCGTATACCGTCATCTGCAGGCCGCGTGGATGGTGCGCTGATTTATACAGCGCGCCGGGGTCGAAGCCGGCCGGCAACTGACCGGCAGAGGTTACCTTGGAGGCATAGCTGTCGGGCAGAATGACATCCAGCGCGTCGGTTACCTCAACGGTCACTTCACGGCCCTGTTCGCTGATTATTTTCCAGTTTTCTGGCAGCGTTTGCGGCATGTGAATCTTTTTAATCTGAAACTGCATCGCTTCGGCTTTCGCCAGTTTGGCTTGCTTGCCGGTTGGTACAGCGTCGACATCGTAATGGGTCTTTTCGATACGGCGGACCAGGGTACCGGCCAGAATGGCATCTTTAGTGGCTGCATCGTTTATATCGAGCTGCATCAGCGTGGCCAGATCTTGCCAGGTCGATTGCATTTTTTGCTCTGAAAGCGCTTCGTGCACCATGCGTTTGTGGCCATGATGCATAGATGTTCGTCCAGCAGCGTTGATGCCGCCAAATCCAACAATAACGGGCAGTTTCTTCATGCTTAATTCCGGTAATGATTCGTTAAGGCGCAATATAGGCATTTCGCGCTAAATGCGTTATAACTTATCGGACATATAATGTTTAAAATCGGCCACTGATGAAAATAGCCTTTGTTCTCTATCCGCAGGTCCTGGCGACCGGAATTTCTATTCCGGCAGAAATGTACAATGCCGCCGCGCAGGCGCAGGGCGATTTCCAGGGCAAAAGCTTGAGCCTGAGTTATGTCGCCGAACGCAAAGGCGCTGTGCCGGCAACCGGTGGCGTTCAGCTGGTTGCTGACAGCGCTTTTAGCAGCCGACAGCTGTTCGATTGGGTGTTTATTCCGCCGATGTGGGGCACACCCTGGAAGGTGGTTCAGCAAAGCCGGGCTTTACAGAGCTGGGTCGTCAATCAGTACCAGCAGGGCAGCCGGATTGTCGCCACAGGCTCTGGTGTTGCCCATTTGGCGGCCGCCGGCCTGCTCGATAAGCGTGTCGCCACCACGCACTGGTATTACCTGCCGCGCTTTCAAAAGCGCTATCCGCAGGTGGAGTTTCAGCAGGAGCATTTCATCACCCACCAGGATGGCATTTACTGCGCGGGTTCAATTAACTCGCAGACCGATCTGGTTTTGTACTTCATACGGCTGCAGTTTGGGGAAAAGTCTCTGGCGCTGGTTGAGCAGCAGTTTATGCATGAGCTGAAGCGATCTTTCTCAACCCCATTTTACGAACCGGGTGGCGGTGTTCACCCGGATGAGGTGGTCAGTCTGGCGCAGAGCTGGCTGCGCTCTAATCTTTCCGGAGATGTGACGGTGGCCGATGCGGCCAGCTATGTGGGTCAGTCTGAACGCCAGTTACGGCGGCGCTTTAAGGTGGCCACCGATGAATCACCACAGCAGTTTTTAAGCCGGGTTAGGGTAGAGGAGTCTCAAAGCCTGTTGCGCGAAACCAATCTGGCGGTTGCTGATATCGCCAGCGCCTGCGGTTATCACAATGTGGCGTATTTCTCCCGGCTGTTTAAAAAACAAACCAGTCTTTCACCCAGTGATTACCGCAAGGTTGTGCGTAAAAAGCGCTTTTCTGAAGAGTAGGGTTAGCGGTTTTCGGCTTTTTTCCTGGCTTTGGCCTGTTTCTTAAAGGGCCTCAGCCAGAGGATGATGTAGAAAAAGGTGGTGATGTTGAAGGTGCAGATGAGCAGCCCGCCAATCAGTCCGCCCGGTGTGAAGGTTTTCACTATGCCCCATACCAGATAAGCCAACAGCATAAAGCCCATCCAGCTAAGGCTGCGAACCGTCGGCTTTAATACCGTGGGGATGAAGAACAGCAGTGGCAGCACGGCCATAAAGCCGAACAGCAATCCCGATACCACCCATTGCAGCGTTGGCATGCTGTTGATGGATGGGCCCGATAGAAAGGTGCCTGCAATGGCGGCTGCCATCAACAGAAAGAAGTGTAAGCGTATTTGTTTGTTCAGGTTTAGCTGCGCATTGCTCATTCGTTTAAGGTGCCATTAATAATTGTAAGTTGAACAGCCAGCTAAGCAGCTGGCACAGGTTGTCGATAAACCCCCGCCGCCGAAAAGGTATCACTTAAATGGAGCGCTGCAAGTATCGTCCTGATACGCTCGACGAAAACATCCATGTTTTCGACGTCCATTTAAGTGATACCTTTTCACCGGCTCGAAGGCTGTGGAAGCTTTATCATCAGTCTGAGCCAGCTAAGCAGCTGGCATGGTTTACAGGATTTCTTCAATCGCTTCGGTCGGGCGGCCAATACGGGCGCCTTTTTCAGTCACCACGATGGGTCTTTCCATTAGCTTAGGTGTGTTGCACAGGGCTGCAATAATTTCTGACTCAGAAGAGTCTTTGGAAAGGCCAGCCTCTTTGTATTCCGCCTCTTTGGTGCGCAGCAGATCGTGGGCGTTAACCCCCAATAGCTTGATTAGCTCGGTAAGTTCACTACTGTTCAGGGGGGATTTTAAATATTCATGTACTTCTGTTTCAATTTGCTTATCGGCCAGCAGGGCCAGCGCCTGGCGGGATTTGGAACAACGCGGGTTGTGGTAAATGGTTGCTTTCATGTGCTCTCCGGTATCTGATTGTTATATTGATCGTTAATGAATAGTTTTGGATGAAACCGCCATTGTATGAGATTCAAAAACAGGTACGCAATTTCCTGAAGGCTGAAATGCCAATGGTGAACCTGATAGGGCAGCGCGCTTCGGTACTGACGCTGACAACGTTGTTCGCGCTGGTGCCCATTGTCAGTGGTGTTGGGCTGCTGCTCAGTCAGGTGCCCAGCTTTCAGGTACAAATTTCTGGCATGCTCGATGAGCTGCTGTCTTATCTGATACCCAATCAGGCCATTGTCTGGCGCAGCTATATTGCCACCTGGAGTGTAGAGGCGGAAAACCTGAAAGCTATTTCGGCGCTGATGTTTTTCAGCTCCATATTGTTTCTGGTAAACCGTATAGACAGCTCGCTTTACGTTGTGTTTCAGGTTGAAAAGCACCGCGGAACCCTGCGCTGGCTGCATTACCTGTGGGTGATGCCTGTGCTGGTGGGCGCGCTGACCCTGCTGATGACCGTCATCGTGTTGCTGCAGATCGCTTTGGGCACCGGCTTGCTGAAGCTGCTGCCGGGCATTCACTTTACCTCTATTCCGATCATGTGGTTGCTGTTGGTGGCGGTTTATCAGCTGGCCAGTCGCGGTACGGTTTCTATCAGGGTCAATATGACGGTTTCTATTCTGGTGACGGCTGCCTTTTATTTGCTCAAGGTGATGTTTGCCTGGTTGTATACCTCGTTGCCCAATTGGTCTCTGGTATACGGTATGTTTTCGGCGATTCCGTTATTTTTATTATGGTGTCAAACCGCCTGGAGCCTGCTGCTATACGGGGCTCTGTTGTTGCGCTGGTGGAGTTCAGCCAGAAGCTGACGGGGCTATCGATAGAACTCAAATACCTTCTCCAGTTCGTTCTGGTGCCACATCTGTGCCTCGGCGCCTTGTTCGCTGCCGGAGTAAATACCTAAATTTTTTAAGGTTTGGAAGAACCCCGGGCGCGGAATCGGGTCTGACGCCTTGCTGATAACAATGGCGGCCAGTTGTGGCTGGTGCAGCAGGGCATCATCCTGCTGGCAGGCCTCCAGTAATTGCGTGGTTTGATGAATGCTGTTTGGCGGGGTAATGCCAAGCAGCTTGGTCAAGCTTTTGTAATCGAGGGTTTGTTGTTGTTGAGCATGTGCGATAAGTACTTTGCGTAAATCATTGGTGTCTGGCTGGCGGGACATTCGGTAGTTTCCTGGTAAGGGGGTTTAATGCTGCGAGGTTAGCAAAATTTAAACCCGAGCATGGAATTATCGTCTGGCCTCAGTAACATGCGCCGTCTTTACTAAAATTATATTTTCAGGTTGTTTATTTATGAAGCAGTTGTGCGGGCTATTTCTTTTTGCGCTGGCCCTTTGCTCTTTTGTTGCTGCAGAAGAGGAGTTTGTTCCGGTCGATCAGGCGTTTCAGGTTAATGTTTCCAGAAACGGTGCCGAGCTGTATGTCGATTTTGAAATTCGCGACGGGTACTACCTGTACAGAGACAAATACAAATTAACGGCTTTTGATGGCTTGAAGGCGACCGAGCCGAAATTCAGCCTGAATGAAATCATCACCTTTGACCCTAACTTCAATGAAGATCTGGCCGTGTTTTATGGCTATATGGAAGTCACGCATCAGGTTACGGCTGAATCCGGTTACTTCGAGGTGACGTATCAGGGCTGTGCAGATGCGGGCCTATGTTACGCCCCGCAGAAGCGACTGTTTGGGCTGGATGGCATGCCTTACAACAAGCCGGCTACAGCCGCTGCCGGGCCGGTGGTCAATGTTGGCCAGGCTGGCCCTGCCGATCAGCCGCTGAATTACGCAACGGCGCTTACGGCGGCGGCATTTGCGCTGCTGGGTGGGTTTATTCTCAACCTGATGCCCTGTGTGTTTCCGGTACTGTCGATAAAGGCATTCAGTATTGCCAGGCATTCCCACAGTGCTGCAGAGTCGCGAAGCAATGCCTTGGCCTACAGTGCCGGCGTCATTTTAAGTTTTGTGCTGGTGGCACTGATGCTGCTGGTGATCCGTGGCTTTGGCGATTGGGTTGGCTGGGGTTTTCAGCTGCAATCGCCGGCTTTCGTTTCATTTCTGGTGGTGTTGTTCTTCCTGATGGCATTGACCATGAGCGGTTACGTGACCGTCAGTTCCCGCTGGATGGGGCTGGGCGATAGCCTGAGCTCTAAAGCCGGCTTAACCGGCTCGTTCTTTACCGGGGTGCTGGCCACTGTCGTGGCCACGCCCTGTACCGCCCCATTTATGGGGACGGCAATTGGTTTTGCCCTGGCGCAATCGCCGTTGATTGGCCTGCTCATATTTGCCTTTATGGGCCTGGGGCTTTCACTGCCCGTGCTCGCCATCGGTTTTCTGCCCCGGCTTGCTGGCTATTTACCGAAGCCC
Source organism: Reinekea marinisedimentorum (assembly GCF_004341165.1). Classification (GTDB taxonomy): domain Bacteria; phylum Pseudomonadota; class Gammaproteobacteria; order Pseudomonadales; family Natronospirillaceae; genus Reinekea; species Reinekea marinisedimentorum. The sequence continues at coordinate 343,998 of NZ_SLZR01000003.1, read as the reverse complement.
GGCAAGTGGATGCACAGCTTTCAGCAATTCCTCGCATTCCCGCTGTTTTTAACCTCGCTTTGGCTGTTGTGGCTGCTGGTTCAGCTGGATGGCTCGCTGGCGTTGCTGAAGGTTGGAACAGGGCTGGTGCTGATTGCCATGGCGGTATGGCCGGTGCTTTCGTCAGCCGGGCGCACTGCGCAAGGTACGCTGGCCAAACGCGGTGCTCAGTTATTGCTCGTAGTGGCGGCTGCCTGGTCTATTTTCAGTACAACGAAGCCCGATCAGCTCTGGGTCGACTATAGTGAGGAGATAGTCAGTGAGGCATTAAACAAGGACAGACCTGTGTTTATCGATGTCACTGCCGACTGGTGTATTACCTGTAAGGTCAACGAAAAAATAGCGCTATCCGGCAGTCGTTTCGAAACGCTGGTGGCTGAACATAACGTGCTGCTGGTGCGTGCCGATTGGACAGAGCCTTCTGCAAGTATTGATCAGCTGATCGCACAATATAACCGGCAGGGTGTGCCACTCTATCTTTATTATCCGGCCGGTCAGCAACAGGCGGATATTTTGCCGCAACTGCTTACCTTAGGTTTAATTGAGGAAGTATTTACCGGAGGCAGCTAATGCCTAATGCTATAGAATCATCTATCATGGTTGTTTTGCTAAGTAGCTGATTTGAGTAGTTTTTTAGCTACCTGATTTATTTTTAATTCATCATCAAAAGGTTTTTACTTTGCCTCGAGTCCGTATTCCCGCCATTCTGGATATAGAAGCTTCTGGTTTTGGGCGGGGTAGTTATCCTATTGAAATCGGTGTTGCCTGTGAAACCGGTGAAACCTATTCGTGGTTGGTTAAGCCAGAACCGGACTGGACTCACTGGCAGGAAGAGGCCGCTGCACTGCATAAAATCAGCCGTGAAGAACTGTTCGAAAAGGGCCTTTCCTGCAAGCAGATCGCGGACGAGCTGAACGAGAAGTTTGAAGGTCAAATCCTTTACAGTGATGGCTGGGGGTTTGACTCCGGCTGGCTGGCGCTGCTGTTTTATACCGCAGGGTGTTCAATGTTCTTCAAGCTTGAAACCCTGCCGCGCATCCTAACTCAATTCCAGCTGGAAAACTGGGATCACACCAAGGCTCAATTGCGCGAAAAGTATGGCTGGAACCACCATCGTGCTGAAATTGATGCCCATCTGCTGCAGCTGACCTTTCAGCGAACAGCTATTGAAGAGCAGCTGAGCTGACCGCTTCATCCCAAAGTTTAATAGTAACCCGCGCGGTTCCGTTTAACCTTCCGGAATGAATTATAAAAAGGAGCGGAACCGTGAGCCTGCAGCACAATATCACCGAAAAACTAAGTAAATTTGCACCGGAATATCTGACCGTAGAAAACGAAAGCCACATGCATTCCGGGCCTGCGAATCGTGAAACCCACTTCCGTGTAGTGATGGTTTCAGATTCCTTTGAAGGGCTGAACCGGGTAAAGCGGCATCAGAACATTTATGCCTTGTTCGAAAAAGAGTTCAGCGACGGGCTGCATGCGCTTTCGCTGCATCTGTATGCGCCGGCCGAGTGGCAGGGTGAAGCTCCGGAATCGCCGAGCTGTGCCGGGAAGCATTAAGCCTCCCGTTGCCAGAACCGCTTATTTAGCGGGTGCGTTAAACAGCAGGTAGATGTCGGTGAGAACTTCGGGAATGTCATTGAACATCTGCTTTAACAGCTTTGGCTGCTGATAGAGCTTTTTGAAATCGGGTTCATCTTCAAAATAGCCGGATGCGGTTTCGATCGGCAACAGCAGTAATGATAACTGCTCTTCGTTCGGGTGCTCCCAGGCGTCGGGCAGTTCAAATACCACTTCCATAAAGCCCTGACACCAGGCTTCCATATCGGAATCTTTCCATTCCAGGGTTGGCTCAAAGGTGAGCGAGGTTGTGTCGTCTGAATAGAGTTCATCACCAATTTGCTTGCTCAGGGCCACGCAACCGTTAGCAAACGCAGTCGCTTCATCTTCCGGCAGGTCTGTTAGCGGCTGTCCGATGGCGGAGTTCAGCCATTCATCGCTGAGTGGCTCGCCACAAAGGTACAGTGCGGTCAGGTAACCGTGTAATCCGTGAATATCAAAGCAGTCTTCAGAGCGCTCTTCAGCTTCTAACCAATCTGCCATTTCATCAATATCGAAAGTTGTCATCGTCTTACCGGCGTAAATAAAAGCGCGATTATAAATTTTTTACGCAAGAAATACTGCAGTTCATTTGGGAAGTTGGTCTTTAAATGTAAAGGTTTGGCCGTTACAATCGCTGCCCAACGTCCCCTTGGCACAGCTGGATAGCGCGACTCCCTCCTAAGGAGTAGGTCAGAGGTTCGAATCCTCTAGGGGACGCCATTTCAAATTTCAGCAGATAGCTGTCTGGAGTCTTCATGACTGCTTCATTGGCAATTATCGGCGGCACCGGTTTAACGGAGCTGGCCGGTCTTTCCGTTTGTAATCTTCACGAAACCGAAACTCCCTTTGGTAAAACCTCGTCGCCGGTTCTGGAAGGCGAGATCGATGGTGTGCGGCTGTTTTTCCTGCCGCGCCACGGTCACCCTCATAAGGTCCCTCCGCACCTGATTAATTACCGGGCGAATATTTGGGCGCTGAAGAATTCCGGTGTGACGGATATTCTGGCTGTGAATGCGGTGGGTGGTATTACGCCGGAAATGGTACCCGGAGCACTGGTGTTGCCTGACCAGCTTATTGATTACACCTACGGCCGCGAGCATACCTTTTTTGACGGCAGTTTTGCGCCGCTGCATCACATCGACTTTAGCCAGCCATACAGTGCGGCACTGGCAGAGCGGGTATTAAGCGCTGCAAACGCGGTGCAGGAACGGCTGATCACCGGTGGCACCTATGGCGCTACTCAGGGTCCGCGTCTGGAAACAGCCGCAGAAATTAGCCGAATGGAGCGTGATGGATGCGACATCGTTGGTATGACCGGCATGCCGGAAGCGGCGCTGGCGTGTGAAATGGATATGCGATACGTCAGCCTGTCACTGGTGGTGAACTGGGCGGCGGGCAAAACTGAGGATGAGTTGACGCTGGAGATGATGCAGGTACAGCTGAACATCGGTATGTCGCGTATCAGGGCCATCATTGCCCGCTTAGCTTGCGATTCTGCTCAATAGTCGCTGAGGCAATAAGAGCTCTCATGGCTGAGGGTTCAGGCTGATGACAAAGTTGCCACAGTCTTCGAGACGATGAAAAAGTATCACTTAAATGGACGTCGAAAACATGGATGTTTTCGTCGAGCGTATCAGGACGATACTTGCAGCGGTCCATTTAAGTGATACTTTTTTGTCGGCGGGGTTTATCAACAACTTAAGCCCTTATGTCTAAGGGCTTGGTACTGTTGGCTTACTGTTACTGTTCTATCGGTGTGATTAACACCAGCATTCCGAATTCCGGGTTATCCAGGTAATGAATTTCCTTGCTGCGCATGCGGCGACGCTCCTTCAGCTGGGCGTCTTTCACTGAAATATAAAACTCATTGGTTTGCTGGTTAATCTGGTTGCTGAAGGGCGAATCGTCGTTCAGCAGCAAGTTTGAAAAACTATTCTGGCTTTGCAGGTTCAGAGTTGGCAGCTGGAACTCTTCATCTTTGATAACGCTGAACGGATCATTACTGATCTGGTATTCAATCAGGTGCAGATCGGTTGAAAGGTGCAGGTAGCGTTCAACATACAGGCTGATATAACCCTGCAGCTCGTACTGTCGGCCAAATTTTTCGCCGCCCTGAATGTGAATGGGCACAACGCTGTTACGATCCGGTACCGGCTGGTTCCAAACCTGATGATAGAGCAGCTCATAGCGGGTGCCGCGGGTCAGGGCAGCTAATTCGTCGGCCAGTTTGTATTCTTCTTCACCCAGAACCTGAAAGGGGACCAGGGTTCCGTCCGCTGCTGGTGCGGTCTCGGCTTCATTGTTTTGTTCCTGGCTGGCAAAAAAGGCATCTTCCGGGCTTTCCGGTTCAGTCTCAATACCGGTCAGTTCAATGAAAGACAGCGGATGATCGATGTTGGCGAAGGTTGGCCAGATCTCGGGGTTGTCAGTTTCTAATGCCGGATTTTTGAACAGAATGACCTCCACCTGAAACCAGCGCTCGTCTGTATTGGCTATTGAGAAGGCTGAAAGCATCAGCAGTGTCAGTGCGGCAATTTTTGAAATAACTGATGTCTTGGTTGTCATTGCTTATCCGGTTATTGCGTAATCTTATTGAGAATTTGCTCTATGGTCGCAAATCGTTGCTCGGCTGTCTCTGTCTCAGACGTAAATTTAAGCTGTGTTCCCTTCGCCAGCGAGTAGCGGTGTGGCTGCTGCTGAACCAGCATAACGATCTTCACCGGGTCGACAGAGGTGTTGTTGCCGAATTCGATGGTGCCTTGCCTGGCGTTCATATCAACGCGGACCACACCGATTTTCTCCAGCTCCAGGCGCAGCAGGGTTTGTTGGCAAAGGTTTTTTACTGGCTCTGGCAGAAGGCCAAAGCGATCGATCATCTCTACTTGCAGGTCGCGCATTTCGTCGGCGTCTTTAACGCTGGCAATGCGTTTATATTGCGATAATCGCAGGTTGATGTCGTGAATATAATCGTCCGGGATAATCGACGGGATACGCAGGTTGACATCCGGGCCGCTGTCTTCAAGGCTTTCCAGCGAGACCTTCTCACCTTTCTTCAGCGCCGCGACGGCCTTGTTGAGCAGGTCAAGGTAGAGTGCAAAGCCAATGCCTTCAATATGGCCGCTTTGTTCTTCGCCGAGCAGTTCACCGGCACCGCGAATCTCCAGATCGTGTGTCGCCAGAGTAAAGCCGGCGCCAAGATGCTGAGATTCAGCGATGGCTTCCAGTCGCTTCTGTGCGTCTTTGGTCAGTGTTTTCCAGCCCGGAGTAATCAGGTAGGCATAAGCCTGGTGGTGAGAGCGACCGACCCGACCGCGCAACTGGTGCAACTGCGCCAGGCCGAACTTATCGGCTCGCTCAATAATGATGGTGTTGGCGCTTGGTACGTCGATACCGGTTTCAATAATGGTGGTACACAGCAATACATTGAACCGTTTGTGGTAGAAATCGCTCATGATGCGTTCCAGCTGCCGTTCCGGCATTTGGCCATGGGCTGCTACAACGCGGGCCTCAGGAATCAGCTCGCTGAGCCAGCTCTGGGTTTTCTCAATGGTGCTGACTTCATTGTGCAGGAAGTACACCTGACCACCACGCAGAATTTCACGCAGTACCGCTTCCTTAACCAGTGCATCGGATTTCTCCCGAACAAAGGTTTTAACCGACAGGCGCCGCGCCGGTGGTGTGGCGATAATGCTCAGATCGCGTACGCCAGACATCGACATATTCATCGTCCGCGGAATAGGAGTTGCCGTCAGCGCGAGGATATCGACGTTCGCCCGCAGCGCTTTGATGGTCTCTTTCTGGCCGACACCAAAGCGGTGCTCTTCATCAATGACCAGCAGGCCGAGGTTTTTGAATTTAATCGATTTCTGCAGCAGCTTGTGGGTGCCGACAATGATATCCACCTTGCCTTCGGCCAGGCGATCTATGATGGATTGTGTCTGTTTGCTGCTGTTGAAGCGGCTAAGTACCTCAATCGAGAATGGCCAGTCGGCGAAGCGATCCTGGAAGTTATCGAAGTGCTGCTGGGCCAGTAGGGTGGTCGGCACCAGAACAGCCACCTGTTTGCCATTGATGGCGGCCATAAAGGCGGCGCGCATGGCGACCTCGGTTTTACCAAAGCCCACATCACCACAGACCAGGCGATCCATGGGTTTTTTCTGGCGCATATCGCTGATGACCGCAGAAATAGCGGTTGCCTGATCATCGGTTTCTTCAAAGCCAAAGCCGGCGGCAAATTGTTGATAGTCTGCCTCGTCGAACTTAAACCCAAAGCCTTTCTGAGCTTCTCGCCGGGCGTAAATATCCAGTAGTTCTGCTGCGGTATCACGGATTTTCTCTGCTGCCTTGCGCTTGGTTTTCACCCAGCGGTCGTTACCGAGCTTGTGCATGGGTGCGTAGTCGACATCAGCACCGGAATAGCGGCTGATCAAATGCAGGTTGGAAACCGGTACATAGAGGTTGCTTTCGCCGGCGTATTCCAGTTTTAGAAACTCCTGCGCATGGCCATCGACTTCCAGTGTTTCCAGGCCCCGGTAACGGCCGATACCATGGTCCAGATGCACCACGGGCGCGCCAATGTGTAACTCGGCCAGGCTTTTAATGACCTGATCGTCCTGCTCGCCGGTTTGTTTATGGCGGCGTCTGCGCTGTACTACGTATTCGCCAAACAGTTGGGTTTCACTGATCAGCGTGACCTTTTCATCGGTAAGTATCAGTCCGGAAGAAATTGGCGCGCTGGTGATGCCAAGTTTATTGCCTGGGCTTGCCAGGAAGCCCTGAATGCCGGTGCAGTCCTCCGGTTGAATTCGGATGCGCGCCAGTAATTCGCGCATGGCTTCCCGTCGGCCTGCAGATTCTGAGCAGAACAGTACCCGGTGATCGGTTTCTTTCAAAAAGCATTCGAGCCGGTTGAGTGGTTCCTGCGCGCGATGGTCAATGGGGTAGGCCGATGGTTTGGCAAAGGGCAGTGGGTGCTTGCCTTTGCCGGGTTCGATTTCCTGCTCGGTAAGCGTCAGGGAGGGCAACTGGTTCAGTGCCTGAAAAAACTCTTCCTTAGCCAGGAACAGCTCATTAGGGGAAAGAATCGGGTTGCTGATATCGTGGCGGCGGTTTTCATAGCGGCTGTTGATCTCCTGCCAGTAGCGATCGACTGTTTCCGACAGGTTGTCGAACCGGGCGACTAAAGTATCTTTGGTCAGGTATTCAAACAGCGATGAGGTTTCCTGATAAAATAGCGGCAGATAGTATTCGATACCTGGCGACGGGATGCCCTCGCTGACATCCCTGTAGAGTGGGTTCTTGCTGAAATCGGTATCAAAGCGCTCGCGGAAATTACTGCGGAACAGGTTGATGCCCGCTTCGTTCAGCGGCACTTCGCGGCCGGGCAACATTTTTATTTCATCTATTTTTTCAGCGGTGCGCTGGGTTTCCGGGTCGAATACGCGGATGGATTCGATTTCATCATCGAAAAGCTCAATCCTGACCGGAAATTCTGACCCCATTGGGTAGACATCCAGCAATGAGCCGCGCACTGTGAACTCGCCATGCTCATACACGGTATCGGTAGCGCGATACCCAGCTTTTTCCAGTGCGGTTCGCTGGTCATCCAGATGCATTTTCTGACCGATCGACCAGTCAATTTGTCCGGACTGAATGGCCGACGTTGGGGCCAGCCGGTGAATAATATTGGCTGCGGTGGTCAGTACGATCGCTCTCGGTGCGTTCTTTAATTGACTGAGTAAGCCGAGGCGTTCAGAGATGATATCTTCATGTGGTGAAAAGTTATCGTAAGGAAGTGTTTCCCAGTCGGGAAACTGCAGTACTTGCCAGTCTCTTTGCTGGTGATAAGCCAGAATATCTGTGTACAGTGTTTCCAATTCTGAGGGTGAATTGACGATACACAGCATCGTGCTCTCATGGCGTTCCATGATTAAACCCAGGGTGTAGGCTGCGGCGCTACCCTTCAGGTTTCCTAGTATCTGGTGGTCGCCGGAGGTTGCAGGGATGGGAAATATTGTTTGATCCATGAGACTGGTATTACTTCACACGACTGTTGAAAAGGGCGCATCCTAGCCAATATCGGCTTTTTTCGCGAGTCTAACCTTCATTTGTTATCTAAGGCGTACTGTCTACACTCAGAAAAAAGCAGAATAGACTGTTCATAGTAGAAAAGTATTACAGAGGGCGGAAGCTCATCTGTAGCCTTATAACTTATTGATCTTTATACTATCGCACGATTTTTAGGTGGGCTCTAAAAGGTAATCCCTATCAGATCGCCCGAAATAAATTTGACCCTAAAGCAGTTTTAGCTCGACTGGTAACGTTGCCAGATTGCTGTTTTACGAAGTCAACGGAAACTAAATTATGATAACCATCAAAAAAGGACTCAACCTGCCAATTTCCGGTGCGCCGCGTCAGGAGATTCTGGAAGGTAAGCAAGTCAGCTCTATCGCTTTGGTTGGTTACGATTATCACGGAATGAAGCCAACCATGTTGGTTCGTGAAGGTGATAAAGTAATAAAAGGCCAGCCGGTATTTACAGATAAGAAAAACGAAGGCGTCATTTATACCTCACCCGCTGCAGGCACAGTTAAGCAAATTAATCGTGGTGCCAAGCGGGTTTTTCAGTCTTTGGTGATTGAAAAAGAAGGTACTGAAGCCGTTGAGTTTAAGTCTTTTTCTGCCAAAGAGATTGCCGGGCTAAATGCGGATGCAGTCGTCGATCAGCTGGTTCAGTCGGGCCAGTGGACTGCGCTACGAACCCGCCCTTACTCAAAAGTTCCGGCCATTGATTCCAAGCCGAAAGCGATCTTTGTTCAGGCGATGGATACCAATCCATTGGCTGCCGACCCTGAAGTTATTATTGCTGAGCGCAGTGAAGAGTTTAAGCTCGGTTTGCAGATTCTGACGAAGCTGACGGAAGGTAAGGTTTGGCTTTGTAAGGCACCGGGCGCAAACATTGCGACCACTGATGGTGTCTCTGTTGAAGAGTTTGCCGGTGTTCACCCGGCAGGTAATCCGGGTACTCACATTCATTTCCTGGATCCGGTTACTGCCAGTAAAACGGTTTGGACCATCGGATATCAGGATGTGATTGCCTTTGGTCACCTGTTTTCTACCGGCCAAATTGATACCAGTCGTGTGATTTCTCTGGCCGGACCTGAGGTTAAAAACCCTCGTCTTGTTCGTACAGAAGTGGGTGCCGACCTTGAAACCGTGGTTGCCGGTGAAGTGAATGTGACTGATTTTCGCACCATTTCAGGCTCTGTGTTTGGTGGCCGAACAGCTGAAGGCCCGCTCGCGTTTCTTGGCCGATACCACACGCAAGTCAGTATTCTGCGCAATGACAGCTCGCGGCCGATGGTTCACTTCCTGCAATTGGGCAGAGAGTCTCACTCGGTTAAGAAGACTTACCTGTCATCGTTCTTCAAGAACAAACTGTTCAACTTTTCGACCACAACCAATGGTTCCGAGCGTGGCATGATTCCAATCGGTCAGTACGAGCAGGTGATGCCGCTGGATATTCTGGCCACTCAACTGCTGCGGGCCATTGTCTGCAGTGATCTGGAATCTGCGGAGCAGCTTGGTGCACTGGAGCTGGATGAAGAAGATCTCGCACTCTGCACATACGTTTGTTTCGCTAAGTACGAATATGGTCCGATCCTTCGGGATGCTCTGACAAAAATTGAGGCGGAGGGATAATGATGGGGCTTCGGAAATTTTTAGATGATATAGAGCCGTTGTTCCATAAAAACGGTAAATATGCAGCGTTGTTCCCGCTCTATGAAGCGTTGGATACAGCGTTGTACAAGGTGAATTACACAACGAAATCTACGGCTCACGTGCGTGATGGTGTCGACCTGAAGCGTATGATGATCATGGTTATGCTGTTCGTGTTGCCTGCCTTCTTCTTTGGCATGTGGAACCTGGGTTATCAGGCGAATACCGCAATTGCCAGTGGCGCGGGTGTAATGCCAAGCGATTGGCATGGCTGGCTGATTGGTCTGTTTTCCAGTAACAATCCGGAGAGTCTGTGGGATAACTTCTGGTATGGCGCTGTGTTTTTCTTGCCGATATACATCGTTACGTTTGTAGTGGGTGTATTCTGGGAAATCCTGTTCGCGTCCATTCGTGGGCATGAAGTCAATGAAGGCTTCTTTGTTACGTCCATTCTGTTTGCGTTGATTTGTCCGCCATCGCTGCCACTGTGGGCTGTTGCTCTGGGCATTAGCTTCGGCATTGTGTTTGGTAAAGAAGTCTTTGGCGGTACCGGTAAAAACTTCCTGAACCCGGCGCTGACAGGCCGTGCATTCCTGTATTTTGCTTATCCGGCTTCTATGTCGGGTGATGCTGTATGGACTGCAGTGGATGGCTTCTCTGGCGCAACTGCATTAAGTCATGCGTTTAGTACGGGTCTGGTTGACGGCAAGCTGGGTGATCTTACCTGGATGCAGGCATTCCTTGGTTTGCAGCAGGGCTCTGTTGGTGAAGTATCAACCCTGCTGATTGTTCTTGGTGGCATCGTGCTGATGTACATGGGCATTGTGCAATGGCGTATTGTTGCCGGTGTTATGGCCGGTTTAGTTGCGACTTCGCTGCTGTTCAATGTTGTTGGTTCTGATACCAACCCGATGTTTGCATTGCCGTGGTACTGGCACTTTGTTGTGGGTGGATTGGCCTTCGGTACCATCTTTATGGCGACTGACCCGGTTTCCGCTTCGATGACCAACGTCGGCAAACTATGGTTCGGTGCGCTGGTGGGTGTCATGGCGGTTTTGATTCGTGTGATTAACCCGGCGTTCCCGGAAGGCATCATGCTGGCAATTCTGTTCGCTAACATTTTTGCACCGACAATCGATTACTTTGTCGTTCAACGTAACATTAAGCGGAGGATGGCTCGTGGCTAAGAATAAAGACTCCATTTCCTATATTTTCACGGTTGCGTTCCTGGTTTGTCTGGTATGTGCAGTCATCGTCTCCACGGCGGCTGTTAGCCTGCGTCCATTGCAGCAGAAAAACAAAGAGGTCGACCTGAAGAGTAATATTCTGGCTGCTGCGGGTTTGCTGGAAGATGGCAAGTCTGTCGAAGAGTCCTTCTCACAGATCGAAACCCGTCTGGTTGATATTGATACCGGCATGTTCTCTGATGCGTTCGATGTCGATACCTTTGATCCGGTTAAGGCCGTCGGTGATGCATCCATTACCGAAACACTCGATAAAAGCGTTGATATTGCCGGCCTGAAGCGTCGTGAAAAGTACACTGAAGTGTATCTGGTGCGTGACGCTGCTGGTGAAATTGAAACTTTGATCCTGCCTATCCGCGGTTATGGATTGTGGTCGACATTGTGGGGCTTTGTCGCTCTGGAATCAGACTTCAATACTGTTGTTGGCTTGGGCTTCTATTCTCATGCTGAAACTCCCGGGCTGGGCGGCGAGGTTGATAACCCTTCCTGGAAGGCGCAATGGTCGGGTAAAAAGATTACCGGCGATGACGGCGAGTTGCTGATTGAAGTGACCAAGGGCGGTAAAGCCGACCCTGACAGTGACTATCAGGTTGATGGTCTTTCCGGTGCAACACTGACCACCAACGGTGTCAGCAATCTTGTCCGGTTCTGGTTAGGTGAAAACGGTTTTGAACCACTGATCAACAATTTGAAGGCGGGAGGTGCTTAATATGTCTGAAGCCCGTAAGGTTTTATTAACTCCAATACTGACCAATAACCCGATTGCTTCTCAGATTCTGGGTGTTTGTTCAGCCTTGGCAGTAACCACAAGTTTGAACGTAACGCTGGTGATGTGTATTGCACTGACCTCTGTTACTGCATTTTCAAACCTGTTTATTTCCATGATTCGTAATTACATTCCAAGCAATATTCGAATCATCGTTCAGATGACCATTATTGCGTCACTGGTAATTGTTGTTGATCAGGTACTGAAAGCCTTTGCTTATGATATTTCCAAACAGCTTTCTGTGTTTGTTGGTCTGATTATTACTAACTGTATCGTAATGGGTCGAGCAGAAGCCTATGCCATGTCGAACCCTCCGGTGCCAAGCTTCCTTGATGGTATTGGTAACGGCTTGGGTTACAGTGTAGTGCTGATCTTTGTTGCCACAATCCGAGAGCTTCTGGGCGCCGGCAAACTGTTTGGCTTTGAAGTGCTGCCGCTGGTAACCGATGGTGGCTGGTATGTGGCCAATGGCTTGCTGTTGTTGCCACCAAGCGCATTCTTCCTGATTGCGGTATTTATCTGGTTGCTGCGTACATACGACAAAGGCCAGGAAGAAAAGGCCGATTACAAACTGGCCAGTAACAGCAAGAAGGAGGCGCTCTAATGGAAGGTTTAATCAGCTTACTGGTTAAGGCGATATTCGTTGAGAATATGGCGCTCGCATTCTTCCTGGGGATGTGTACGTTCCTGGCAATATCGAAGAAGGTGTCAGCTGCCATTGGTTTGGGTATCGCCGTTATTGTTGTTCAGACAATTACCGTGCCGGTCAACAACCTGTTGTACGTTTATGTGCTGCGCGAAGGTGCGCTGGCATGGGCTGGCCTGCCGGATGTCGATCTCAGCTTCCTTGGCCTGCTCAGCTACATCGGCGTTATTGCAGCGATCGTACAGATCATGGAAATGGTTCTGGACCGCTTCTTTCCGGCGCTTTACAACGCTTTGGGTGTTTTCCTGCCTCTGATTACCGTGAACTGCGCTATTTTGGGTGCTTCTTTGTTCATGGTGGAGCGGGATTATAACTTTAGCGAGAGTGTTGTTTACGGCATCGGTGCGGGCGTTGGTTGGGCTCTGGCCATTGTTGCCCTGGCTGGTATTCGCGAAAAACTGAAGTACAGCGATGTACCTAAAGGCCTTGAAGGCTTGGGTATTACCTTTATTACCGTTGGCCTGATGTCCCTCGGATTCATGTCGTTCTCCGGCGTATCGCTATAAAAGGATAGGAAAATGGCTACAGAAATTATTTTAGGCGTTGTACTTTTTGCCGTAATCGTTCTTGCCCTGGTGGCGGTAATCTTGTCTGCACGCGCCAAGTTGGTTAACAGCGGTGATGTCTCTATCGAGATAAACGAAGATGCGGACAAAACCATTACCGTTGCAGCGGGCGGCAAACTGCTGCAAACCCTGTCTGCAAACGGAATCTTCCTGTCTTCTGCCTGTGGCGGCGGCGGTACCTGTGCCCAGTGTAAGTGTAAGGTTCTTGACGGTGGCGGTAGCCCGCTGCCAACCGAAGAGCCTCATTTCACCAAAGGTGAACTGCGCGAAGGCTGGCGTTTATCCTGTCAGGTTGCTGTTAAGCAGGATATGAAGATTGAAGTTGAACCTGAGTTCTTCGGCGTTAAAAAGTGGACTTGTGAAGTTGTATCGAACCCGAACGTGGCCACCTTTATTAAGGAGCTGACGCTTAAGCTTCCTGAAGGTGAAAACGTAGACTTCCGTGCTGGCGGTTATGTTCAGCTGGAATGCCCTCCACATGAAGTGCACTACAAAGACTTCGACATTGAAGAAGAATATCGCCCGGATTGGGATAAATTTAATATCTGGCAGTATTCCTCTAAGGTGACTGAGCCGGTTATCCGTGCCTACTCTATGGCTAACTATCCGGAAGAGAAGGGCCTGGTTAAGTTCAATATTCGTATTGCAACACCGCCTCCGGGTACTAATCACCCGCCTGGTCAGATGTCTTCCTTTGTATTCAGCCTGAAGCCGGGCGACAAGATTGATGTTTACGGACCATTTGGTGAGTTCTTTGCGAAGGAAACCGACGCGGAGATGGTATTCATCGGTGGTGGTGCCGGTATGGCGCCAATGCGTTCTCACATCTTTGATCAGCTCAAGCGTTTGCACAGTACCCGTAAGATGAGCTTCTGGTACGGTGCCCGTTCTATGCGCGAAGCATTCTATATGGATGAGTACGACAAGCTGGCTGAAGAAAACGAAAACTTCAAATGGCACCTGGCGCTATCCGACCCACTGCCGGAAGATAACTGGGACGGCTACACAGGCTTTATTCACAACGTGCTTTATGAAAACTACCTCAAAGATCATGAAGCGCCGGAAGACTGTGAATACTATATGTGTGGACCACCAATGATGAACGCAGCGGTGATTAAAATGCTTGAAGACCTTGGCGTAGAGAGCGAAAACATCCTGCTTGATGATTTCGGCGGCTAGGCAAAAGGGTTCCGTTTAAGTGTTTAGCAAACCATTTATGCCCGTAATAAGCCTGATTATTATCAGCTTATTCACGGGCTGTTCTTTTTCTGAGAAAGAGCAAACCTATTCCTTCAGTGGTTTTTCCATTGGCACCAGCTATTCAGTGAAATATGTATCTGCTTCAAATGAAGTTGAAACACTGCAACTGGGTGTGGATGGTGTGCTCAGTAATATCAATAAGTTGATGTCGACATACCTGCCCGGATCAGACATCTCCCGAATCTCCAGAGCGGGAGTAAATGAGCCGGTTTCGGTGGATGAATTGACCATCAATGTGCTGGAAGCGGCCTTAACAATTGCCGAACAGACGGATGGTAATTTTGACCCAACGGTCGCGCCATTGGTGAATCTGTGGGGTTTTGGCCCTACGCCCAGAAACAATAAGTTACCGGAAGCCAGTGAGGTCGCTCGCTTGGCTGCTTCAGTCGGCTATCAGGCACTTACTGTTGACCGCATTACGCAAACGGTTGAAAAAAACGCACCAAGAGAACTCGATTTTTCTGCTATTGCCAAGGGCTACGCCGTTGATCTGATCGCGGAACACCTGGAACAACGCGGCATTACCAATTATCTGGTCGAGGTGGGCGGCGAAATGCGGCTTTCCGGTACCAAGCCTGGTAATGAATCCTGGCGTATAGCGATTGAAAAACCGGATGTAGAACAGCGCGCGGTCTTTAAAATTCTTGAGGTTTCCGGTGCGGCTGTGGCAACCAGTGGTGATTACCGCAACTATTTTGAATCTGACGGTGTCCGGTATAGTCATACCATTAATCCTGCAACCGGCTATCCTGTTAAGCATAATCTTGCATCGGTAACCGTGGTTATGGACAGCTGCATGAGTGCCGATGCTTACGCAACAGCGTTTCTGGTGATGGGGGCCGAAAGGGCGCTGCAGTTTGCGGAAAGCAATAACATCGCTGCGCTATTTATTATTAAACAGGACGATGATTTCGAGGTTTTACAAAGCGCTCAGTTCACCGAAGAGTTTGGCGAAGTTTGACTCGATCCTAAGTCTAATTGAAATTTAACAGAGGACTCTGAACAATGCTCAATACTTTTTTAATTGTGTTTTTCGTGTTCGCCCTGATTATTGCTGCAATGGCAATAGGCGTCATTTTCGGCAGAAAGCCAATTGCCGGCTCCTGTGGTGGTATGGCTGCTGTTGGAATGGAATCTGAATGCGACGTATGTGGCGGCGATAAATCTAAGTGCAAAAAAGAAACAAAGAATAACGAAAGCTAATAAGTTTCAAAAAAGCATAGCAGGGGTTAGCGATGGCAGAATATCAGTACGATCTGGTAGTGATCGGCGCGGGACCCGCCGGTGAAAGTGCAGCAATGAACGGAACCAAAGCAGGTTTGCGCGTCGCTGTTGTAGATGAAAGAAGCACCGTCGGCGGAAATTGTACACACCAGGGCACTATCCCCTCTAAAGCTTTACGTCATGCTGTGCATCAGGTTATGCAGTTTAACCGTAACCCGATGTTCCGGCATATGTCCGGGCAGAAGTGGCTGTCATTTCCTCAGGTTCTTGAAACTGCAGACCGGGTCATCAATAAGCAGGTCGCTATGCGTGCGCGTTTTTATGCACGCAACCGCGTTGATTTGTTCCACGGCCATGCAACCTTCAAAGATAACAATAGCCTTCAGCTGCAGCTGGATGACAATAAAGTCGATGTTCTGAAGGCAAAAGATTTCGTTATTGCTACCGGCTCGCGGCCTTATCAGCCACCGGAAATAGACTTTGACCACCCTCGAATCTTCGACAGTGACTCCATTCTTACCCTGACCACCACGCCGCGTAACATCGCCATTTTTGGTGCGGGTGTGATTGGTTGTGAGTATGCCTCTATTTTTAACGGCTTAGGTTCCAAGGTTGATCTGATTAACCCGGGCGAGCGCCTGCTGGCTTTTATGGACGATGAAATTTCAGATGCACTGAGTTATCACCTGCGGGGTCATGGTGTTTTAATCCGCCATAACGAATCCTTTAAATCGGTTGAAGGCTTTGATGATCATGTGGTCTTGACGCTTGAATCTGGTAAGCGAGTGAAGTGTGAAGCCTTTATGTGGGCCAATGGCCGAACCGGTAATACCGATTCGCTGAACCTGGAAGCCGTTGATTTAGAACCAAACAGCCGCGGCCAGCTTGCGGTTGATGATCACTACCGAACAAAGCAGGCCAATATTTTTGCCGCCGGTGATGTTATCGGCTGGCCAAGCCTGGCGAGCGCTGCTTACGACCAGGGGCGTTCTATTTCCGGGGTGATCAGCAATAACGGTACCTACCGGCATGTAAACGATATACCCACCGGTATTTATACCATTCCGGAAATATCCTCTATTGGTAAAACCGAGCGTGAATTGACCGTTGCTAAGGTGCCTTACGAGGTCGGTAAGGCTTACTTCAAAGATACCGCGCGCGCTCAGATTACCGGTGAAGAAGCTGGTGTTCTTAAGCTGCTGTTTCACAGAGACACAACTGAATTGTTGGGGATTCATTGCTTTGGTGATCAGGCTGCAGAAATTCTGCATATTGGTCAGGCAATTATGTCGCAACCGAACGGTGGCAACTCCATCAGATACTTCCTCGAGCATACCTTTAATTATCCGACGATGGCAGAAGCCTATCGGGTCGCCGCCCTGAACGGTATTAACCGACTTTTCTGATTCTAACTGTATCTGTGCACCCGGATGGACCTTAAAAAAGGTTCATCCTCTATCTTGTTGTCACTTCGCAGCTGTCTGCTTCGGGATTTTGGCGGCAAGGCAGGCGGCACATTAAATTCCGGAAAGACATCCGCATGGGACTGCTTAAAAAACAAAGGCAATGACACGTTCATGGCTTTGCGCGTGCCGTTGGCAAACAGCAGGTTGGTTCGCAGAACCGGGGCTTGCTTCTGAACCCTGGCAAGCGGTTCAGCGTCGCTGATTGCAGCGAGTCGATTGAGTTGAATCTTTATATGGTCGGCTTCGGTGTTCAGCTCGGCCAGTAACTTATAAGCCTGTTGTTTG
The DNA here is from genome assembly GCF_004341165.1 of Reinekea marinisedimentorum. Classification (GTDB taxonomy): domain Bacteria; phylum Pseudomonadota; class Gammaproteobacteria; order Pseudomonadales; family Natronospirillaceae; genus Reinekea; species Reinekea marinisedimentorum. The sequence goes on along the minus strand of NZ_SLZR01000003.1, from coordinate 327,118 downwards.
CTAATTCGGGTAATCGAGCGGCCGCTTGTGTACCAGTTAAACCCTGCCTTGACCGGTTGCTCGGCAATATAAGGCAGCAGGCGAAAAACCTGTTTAAGGTGTACGCGGTTAAGTCCCTGGTCGGTGAGTTGCTCGTTCAACACGGCATTGCGCCTTCCCAGCTTCGATTGAATCTCTTTCCACTCGGCGGTGTCGTCTGCCTTAATCTGTGCCACCAATTCACGGAATTCTTGTTTCAGTTCGTTGACTGATTTCAGCAACTGGCTCTGTGTTTCATTGATCGCGACCAATCCGGGATAGATTCGGGTTTGCCTGCCATCCTGGTCCCCTTGGTACCAGAGGTCGAGCAGTGCGTTTGGCAGTGCATTTTTCTTGTCGACATGCGGTAAATCGAGCAGCCAGTGCGGGTTCTTTTTTACGTCATTGCTGAAGTTAATGAGCTGATGTGTCAGTTGTTCAAACAGGTCCAGTGCGGCCTTCATTTTATACCGTTATCTGTGTGGGGTGTTTAATCTTAATCGGCTGTTGCTGCGGTTTCAAATAATAGTTAGAGGCTACAGTTAGGAGGCTAAAGCAGGGGTATTGCTACCCCTTGGGTATTCAACGGTTAATCAGAAGTATTTAGATTGGATGAGCTGTTCCAGCTTTTCCTGATCGGCAATAAAGTTGCGAATGCCTTCGGCAAGTTTCTCTGTTGCCATGGCATCTGCATTCATATCCAGACGGAATTGCACTTCACTGACTGGCGCCGGCGCTGCAGTGGTCGATTCGGGCATCAACAGCTTCGCGGGTAAATCCGCCTGTGTATTTTTCAGCTCTTCAAGTAATGCCGGGGCAATGGTGAGGCGGTCACAGCCGGCAAGCTGCTGAATCTCACCGATATTGCGGAAGCTGGCACCCATGACGATGGTTTTGTAGCCATGCTGCTTGTAGTAGTCGAAGATAGACTGAACGCTCAGTACGCCTGGGTCAGTTTCCGGCGTGTAGGCCTCTCCGGTAGATTTCTTATACCAGTCCAGAATTCGGCCCACAAACGGCGATATAAGGGTGGCGTCTACGTCGGCGCAGGCTTTTGCCTGGCACAGGCTGAACAGCAAGGTCAGGTTGCAGCGAATGCCTTCGGATTCCAGTACCTTAGCTGCCTGAATGCCTTCCCAGGTGCTGGCGATCTTGATCAGGATGCGGCTTTTTTCCCAACCTTTCGCTTCATACAGCGCTATCAGCTGGCGAGCCTTTTCGATTGTTTTTTCGGTATCGAACGATAAGCGGGCATCAACCTCGGTAGATACATATCCCGGAACAATCTTGAGAATTTCATCGCCAATTTCCACGGCGATTCGGTCTATAAACTCAGGCAGGCTCAGATTGAGCTCTGAAAGTTCCTGCAGTTTGTAGTCGAACTTACCACTTTCAATTGCCTTCAGTACCAGCGAGGGGTTGGTCGTTGCATCCTGGGGCTGGTATTTTTTGATTGAATCGATGTCTCCCGTGTCGGCAACGATTGTGGTGAGCGCTTTCAGTTGCTCCAGTTGATTCATTGAAATTCCTTAGTATTTGACTATGCGGTCAAGTTTATTCTGTTGTCGTCAACTTGCAAGATCTGCTTTAGTGGTATTGATTAAATTTAGGGCTTCTTCAAACAACGATGCATCTGCGCCGGGCTTGGTCATGTTTTCACTTAACAGTCGCCTGTACTTCTTTGAGCCCGGATAGCCGGAATATAAACCAAGCATATGACGAATCAGGTATTTAGCTGGAATGCCGTCATCAACCCGTTGTTTGACCCAGTTGGTCAGGCGGTTGTTTAGGTCGGTACCTGCTGCTACTGCAGCTTCAGTACCGTAATAGAGCCGGTCAACATCCAGCAAAATAAGAGGGTTCTGATAGGCTTCTCGGCCCAGCATGACGCCGTCGAGCCCGCGTTCGATCAGTGAAAGAGCGGTGCTGTGCTCTTTAATGCCGCCATTGATAATAATATTGAGTTCCGGGAAATCCGACTTCAGCTTCAGGACCCGCTCATAATCCAGGGGTGGAATGTCTCTGTTTTCTTTTGGGCTTAGTCCCTGAAGGATGGCTTTGCGTGCGTGTACGATAAAGGTATCGCAGCCAGACTGCTTAACCTCGCCGACAAAATCACGCATAAATTCATAGCTGTCGAAATCATCGATGCCAATCCTGTGCTTGAGGGTGACCGGTACGGATACGTTATCCAGCATGGCCTTCATGCATTCCTTTACCAGGGCTCCGTGGGCCATGAGGATCGCACCGATCATGCCGTTTTGAACCCGGTCACTGGGGCAGCCGGCATTGAGGTTTATTTCGTCATAGCCATAGTCTTCACCCAGCTTTGCGCATTCCGCCAGTTGCTTAGGGTCGGAACCACCAAGCTGCAGTGAGATGGGGTGTTCACCTGGCTCATACCGCAGAAAACGTTCCGGGCCGGCATTCAATATGGCACCGGTGGTCACCATTTCCGTGTAGAGAAGGGCATTTTTGCTGAGAATTCGGTGAAATTGACGACATTCACTGGTCGTCCAGTCCATCATGGGCGCGACTGAAAATTTGTGTGGATAAGAAAGCATAGATCTACTGCATTGTTGATTTTGCGGCATTATACGCTGTGGAAGTTAGTTAAACATAAGTTAAATTTTGTTCTATAGAGTGAGTTTGAACACATTTTCAGCCTAAATTACGTTAGATTACCGTCCATATCTGGACAGTTTTAGCTTCAGGCAGTATGTTGAAGAGTATTAATACTTTCCTTTCAGTTCTTAAGCTAACCTTAAGTGAACAAAAGGAAAATTTGAAAGAAGCATTTGTTTTCTAACGGGAAATTAAAGTAGTTTAGTGGCCTTGTTGCCAACACTGAACGTTCAAGGAATTTGTATGAGCGCTATATTTTCGGCGGATGCAATTAAAAGCGAGCTAGAAACGACCATTCAGCTGGCTCAGGGTTGCCTTGAAAGCTACAGCGTCGATTCCTCTGATATCTCTCCATTAAGTGAAACTCAGGATTATGTACGCCAGCTCCGCGGTATTTTTCAGGTGCTGGAAGAAAGTGGTGCAGTCAGCGTCTGTGATGAGATGAACATCACCCTGAACTCAATACCGGATGATGTCGCCAACAATGAAAAGCTGGTTAACAGTATTCTCGAAGCCCTCAGTCAGACTTTGGTCATACTGTCCCGTTTTCTGGACCTGATTAGCTTTAACAAAAAAGCTGTTCCTTCACTGTTGCTGCCTGCCATTAATACCTTGCGTCAGGCCCGCAAAGCACCGGTGCTCGGTGAGGCGCACTTTTTTGATTTTTCTTTTAAACCGGTTAAACCTCCGGTAAACCGCCCTGTAAGAATTACTCGTGAAACGCTGATCCGCCTGAAAAAATTCCGGCATATGTATCAGGCTGGCCTGTTGCACCTCATCCGCAATCAGCGAGCCTCCGGCGCTGTGCGCTATATGGGTCTGGCGCTTTCGCGAATCGACCAACTGCTGGGTAATGCACCCTGTGCGCCACTGTGGTGGGTATCTGCTGCCGCTTTTGAAGCTATGATTCAAAACGATGCCAGCATGACACCAACACGCAAACGCCTGTTCTCACTGCTCGACCGCGAGCTGAGAAATCTGATTAAAGGTGCGCCGGAATCGCTCAGAAAGCCGTCAAGCGCGGCACTGACAAAAGAATTCCTGTTTTTATTGGCGTTGAATAAAGAGCAGGGTAATAAAGCAAAGCAGGTTGGCCGCTTTTATAAGTTGCCAGAGCTGTCTTACTCCGAAGAAACGCTGAAAGAACAACGTCAGATTCTGTTCAGCCCGGGTCAGGGTGTTCTTGCCAGCGTATCGGAAGCGTTGCAGGAAGATATTAATTCCATTAAAGATTCGGTTGATCAGGTTGCCCGTGGCGGTACTTTTTCATCCAAAGATTTGCATTCCCGCCTGCTGAAGGTCGCTGATGTCTACGTAATGCTCGGTTTGCAGAGTGCATCGAACGTACTCAAGGGCCAGGCGGAGGTTGTCGGTCGATGGGCTGATAATGCTGCGCCAATGCAGGATGATCTGCTGAAGATAGCCGATGTTGTGCTGTACGCTGAAAGCGCCTTGTCGCGCCTGTTGCAGGGGCAATCTCAGTATGACCGGGATGGCGACAATAAAGCCTTTAAGGCGCAGCTGCATGAAGCACGGATTGTCTTAATAGATGAGTGTGAAAGTGGTCTTGCATTGGCCAAGCGTGCGATTTCTGCCTATATGGATTCGGGTGGCGATAAACTTCATCTGGCTAAGGTGAATTCAACCTTGCAGGGTGTTCAGGGCGCGCTGGTCTTCTTAAGCAGTAATCAGGCTGCAGAGATTGTGACCCGAATAATTACCTTTGTAGACCGCGAGCTATTGGATAAAGGTACTTTGATTGATTCGTCTCAGCTGGAGTTGCTGGCAGATGCGCTGTTTAGTCTGGAGTTCTATCTGGAAGGGCTGCTCAATGCCAATGAGAATCTCGATATTCTCAAGCTGGCCATTCATTCATTGAATTCATTGAAAGTGTAATTGCAAAGAAGGAAGGCTCACTGAAGCTATCAGTGAGCCTTTGTTGTTTATAACGAGAACAGATCTGAGAGTTTCGTGGCCAGCATCATGTCGCCTTCTGTTCGCAACCTACCTGCCATAAATGCCTGCATACCATTAATTTCACCGCTCACAATGTCCTGGAAGGTGTCTGCGTCCATAATGAGCGTAACCGACGGGTCTTCATGTTCACCTTCTTTCAGCGCGCAGCTGCCGCCTGCGATTTCCATGTAGTGTTTGTCATCATCTACGGCAAATTGAAATACGACATCCAGTCCCCCTGCGGCATCCGGGTTAAATTGAGATTCAATCTTTTCAAATATTTTTACGATATCACTCATTCTTAAATTGCTCCTTTAGCAATGTATTCAAGTTGACACAGGCTGATGCCAAATTGCATTGTATGTTGAGTATTTAAAAATAGATCAAACATTTGTTTGAAACAACCGTATATTTAGCGAGGAAGCCAATTTTGTGGTCTGAATATTTTTTATTTTTAATGAAGTCCGTCACCTTTTTGATCGTTGCCGGTGTTCTGATAGGCATGATGGCAAGGCTGTCGAAGACCGGCGGCGGAGCTTCCGGTAAGGGTAAGCTGGAAATTACCAGCTTAAATAAGGCGCTGGATGCCGTTAAGAACAAGATGCAGCACGAGGTGTTAAATAAGCACCAGGTAAAGAAGTTACATAAAGACCAGAAAGCGGCTGAAAAAGAAAAGCACAAGGCCGAAAAGCATGCTGAGCCTGCAAGCAAGTGTTTCAGCATTCGCTTTAAGGGTGATATTCAGGCCTCTCAGGTGACAAACCTGCGTCAGGAGATTACCGCGATCCTTACCGTCGCCAACCCGGGAGATGAGGTGGTTGTTGCGATTGAAAGCCCGGGTGGTGCGGTTTCTGGCTATGGCTTGGCCGCGACTCAGCTTACCCGACTGAAAGACGCCGGGTTAACCGTGACTGCCTGTGTGGATAAGGTTGCCGCCAGTGGTGGCTATATGATGGCATGTGTGGCCGATAAAATTATTGCTGCACCGTTCTCGATCATCGGCTCCATTGGTGTTATTTCACAGGTGCCGAATATTCACCGCATGCTGAAACGGGTGGATATTGATGTCGATGTTATTACTGCAGGTAAACACAAAGCGCCGTTAACCTTGCTGGGTGAAAATACAGATGAGGGCCGTGAAAAGCATAAACAAGATCTGACGGCCATTCATGATCGATTTAAGTCGTTGGTTAAGCTGCACCGTGAGCAGCTGGAAATGTCTGAGGTTTCTGAGGGAGATTTCTGGCTGGCATCAGATGCCCTTGAATTGCAGTTGGTCGATGAGATTGGCACCAGTGATTCCTATCTGTTTAATTTAACGCAGAATGCTGATGTCTTCCGGGTTCAGTGGGTGCCGCACAAGAGTGTTGAAGAGCGTATTAAGGGGATGAGCAGTGCGCTGCTCACATCCTTTGAAAACTTCCTTTCTAAGATACGCTTGCCTTAAGCAAAAAGCCTCCGTTTGGAGGCTTTTTTGTATATGGCTGTAAGATACTTTACTGAATTCGGGTGACATCCACATAAAGCGTTAGTTTGTCACCCGGCTGCAGGTATTTGCTGGAAATCTGGTTCCACTTTTCAATGTCACTGATGCTCAGATTGAACTTATCTGCAATGCGATACAGTGAATCACCTTTGCGTACAACATAACCAACCTTGCGGACAACCTGGCGAGAGTCGCTGGCGCTGTCGGTATTCGATGGCGTTACCCAGATTGCCAGTGTTTGGCCCGGGCGAATCACATCTTTAGGTGCCATGTTATTCCACTTGGCGATTGAAGCCACGCTGACATCGAATTTTCTGGCGATTGTCCAGAAGCTATCACCGGATTGAACCTTATAATCAACACGCTGTTTGCTGCTGTTCGACAGGGAGCTTTGCTTCACCTTCAGTCGGTTTTCGGCAGACATCGAATAATACTGGTCATTCTTACTGGCCACCGGAATCATCAGGGTTTTGCCGGCCCTGATTAGGTTGCCTTTAATGTTGTTGACGTCTCTTAAAACATCCACAGTGACATCGTGTTTGCGTGCGATGGTGAGCAGTGAATCACCCGATTGAATGGTGTATCGCTTCCAGGTTAGCCGCTCGTTTGCCGCCAGCTGGGAAATGTTGTTTTTGAATACCTCTGCCTTGTCGGCAAATACCAGTAGGTGGTGAGGGCCGTCCGGATCGGTAGCCCAGCGGTTAAAGCCCGGGTTCAGTATGTACAGGTCGCTCAACTCCATTTCTGCCAGGGTGGCTGCCTGAGCGAGGTCAATTTGGCCTCCGGTCTCTACAATTTCAAAGTAGGGTTCGTTGGCAACAACCGGCATTTCCATGCCGTATTTTTCAGGGTCGCTGAACAGCTTGGCCAGGGCAACGAGTTTAGGAGCATAGGCTTCGGTTTCTTTCGGCAGGCTCAGGTGCCAGAAATCGGTCGGTTTACCGGCGGCGCGGTTTTTCTTCTGCGCCTTCATTACGGTGCCGGGCCCGGAGTTGTATGAAGCCAGTGCCAGCAGCCAATCGCCATCAAACATCCTGTTGAGGTCTGAAAGGTAGTTCAGTGCGGCATCGGTCGAGGCGACCACATCACGGCGACCGTCATACCACCAGTTCTGCTTCAGTCCATACATTTTCCCGGTACTGGAGATAAACTGCCACATCCCGGATGCGCTGCCATGGGAATAGGCAAATGGATCAAATGCGCTTTCCACAATAGGTAGCAGTGCTAACTCAACGGGTAAGTCCCGGGCCTGAATTTCAGATACGATATAGTACATGTAGCGGGATGCACGCTGACTGACTCGATCGATATAGCTTGGATGAGAGGCATACCAGTTAAGCTGACTGGTAATGCGCGCATCTTCGATTGCAAGATCAAAAGACAGGTTGTTGCGCAGCACCTGATAGAGATCGTCCTGGTCTGAATCCTTCGGTCGGCTCAGATCAAGCGTACTCTTCCAGTGGGTTTTGGATTCGGTGGTTGTTGCCAGGATATCTGCGGACTTCGAGTTTTTAATATGCAGCGCCAGGGCTTCATCTTTCGGGTTGGCAGCGGTATTTGAAATGAGGTCATCTTCAGATTGGCTAGATTCAGTCTCTTGCCCGGTAGATGCAGACAGTGCGGATGAATTGTTAGAAGGTATCACATTGCAGCCCACTAAGAGCAAGCTGACAGCCAATGGGGTAAGTCTAAACATAAATATAACAGTCTCGCACTTGATGAATTGTAGGTGGTTATTAGATCGGCGATAATTCTATTTTTCTGAGCTCTATGTAGCAAGAACAAAGACTGGATAACACTTTTTACAAACTTGATATTACGGGATTTACATTGGTAAAGCGGTTGAGGCAAAGGTTCAAACAGGTCTATAGAAAAGGCCCTAAGGACTCCCGGGCATTGGAAGCAGCGCTTTCTGACTGGTATAAAACGCCTTTAGGGCAGGAATTAATAGACCAGGAGAGGAGTATTGTCGCCAGGGCTATTTCCGGGCGCTTTGCTGCGAATATCGTTCAGCTGGATAGCGGCTATCATGAAGCACTGTTTGAGAAACGATTGTTCGGCTCTGGTGTTATCGTCTCTCAATTAGAGAACAGGGCGCTGTGCCCGGTTGTTTGTGCATCGCCCGAGTCATTGCCGTTCGAGCCTGAAAGCCTCGATATGCTGCTGATGCACCATTCTCTGGATTTGTGTAATAACCCTTATCAGGTTGTGCGTGAAGGCGCGATTGCGCTGAAGCCCGGTGGGCTGATGATTGTTATTGGCTTTAACCCTATTAGCTTATGGGGTTTGCGCTCAATATTTCACGCCGGCCGGCATGGCACCAGTGTCTGGCATTCCCGTTTTATTCGCAGCGGCCGGGTGGAAGACTGGATGCACTTGCTTGATTTTGAGATTGAGCGCCACGAAAAACATGTCTTCCTGCCGCCAGTCAGCCGGCCGTTTTGGCTGCAGAAGCTGGGATTGTGTGAAAAGTATTTCCGTAAGTTCCTGCCTTTTATGGGCGCAGTCTATGTACTGGTGGGTTACAAGCAGGTGCTTGGCAAACTTCCACCGGGTATCAGAAAAACCAAGGCCAGCTTTCTGGAAACCGCTTTAGGCGTAGGTTCAACTAAAAGGCAACCATTTGAATGAGTGAAGTAGTAAAGATTTATACCGATGGCGGTTGTCGTGGTAATCCCGGCCCCGGTGGTTGGGGGGCGGTACTGTTATGGGGCGAAAAAGAGAAGCGGTTAAAGGGCTCTGAGAAAAACACGACCAATAATCGTATGGAGCTGCTGGCTGCCATTGAAGGCTTGAACGCTCTGAAGCGAGCCATTCCGGTGGAGTTGTACACCGATTCCAAGTACGTTCAACAAGGCATCACAACGTGGATTCATGGCTGGAAGAAAAACGGCTGGAAAACAGCGGGGCGTAAGCCCGTTAAAAACCAGGATCTGTGGCAGCGGCTGGATGAGCTTATGGGGTTGCACGATGTCTCCTGGCATTGGGTAAAAGGGCACGCAGGTGACAAATACAATGAATTAGCCGATCAGTTGGCTAATCAGGCAATGGATGAGTTGGCAATAAAATGAGATTAGTAATACTGGATACAGAAACCACCGGCTTAAATCCTAAAAAGGGTGACCGTATTGTAGAGGTCGGTTGTGTGGAGATGGTGGAGCGAAAGTTAACCGGCCGCCATTATCATGAATACATCAATCCGGAGCGGGATATTCCCGATGAAGTCGTTGCGGTTCACGGGATCGATAACGAGCGGGTTAAAGACTGTCCAAAATTCAGAGATATAGCCGTCGATCTGTGGACCTGGCTGGAAGGTGCCGACCTGGTGATTCACAACGCAGCATTCGATATGGGCTTTTTGAACGCTGAGTTTCAGCGTTTTGCTGATGAGCAGGGTGAGTCGTTTGCGCCTCTGGAGTCTGTTTGTGGCGTTATCGATACGCTGAAAATTGCACGGGAAAAGCACCCCGGCTCCAAGGTTTCTCTGGATGCGCTCTGTAAGCGTTACGATATTGATAACTCTCACCGAACCTTACACGGCGCATTGCTCGACTCCGAGATTCTGGCTGATGTTTATCTTTACCTCACCGGTGGTCAAACTGACTTGATGCTGGCTGAAGATGAAGAAGAGGATACTAGTGATGTTGATCTCGATTTCTCAGCCCTGGGGGAGGTAAAGGCAAACCTGATTACGGTGAAGCCGTCCAATGATGAATTGGAAGCTCATAAGCTGTTTATGGAAATGCTCGCCAAGAAGTCTGGCAAGGAGATTGATTGGCCGGCGGTTTAGAGCAGAAATTTTCTATAAATATAATTAAGGCCGCTGTAGCGGCCTTAATTGTCTATGTGGTAGTCAAAACCGTCAGTGTATTGACCGGCGAATAACCCCAACGTATAGCCCCTCGATGGAAAAATCATCTTCTTCCAGGTTCACCAGGATTGGCTCGAAGTCTTCGTTTTCGGGGTGCAGGGTTACTAGCTTGCCCTTTTTTTCATAGCGCTTAACGGTAACGTCATCACCGACACGGGCAACAACAATGTCACCATTGCGCACGCTAGTGGTTTTATGCACGGCAATCAGGTCGTCTTCCAGAATGCCAATGTCTTTCATACTTAAGCCCTGAACCTGCAGCATGAAATCAGCGCTGGGGTGAAAGAGGCCGCGTGGTAAGTCGACATATTCGGCAATCTGCTCTTCTGCCAGGATTGGTGAGCCAGCAGCTACACGCCCTACAACCGGAATACCAGTTTCGGATTCAGGCAGGCGGATGCCACGGCTGGCACCCTGGACAATCTCAATGTGTTTTTTTCGGGCCAGTGCTTTGATGTGTTCTTCGGCTGCATTGGGTGATTTAAAGCCGAGAGACTTGGCAATTTCTGCACGCGTAGGTGGGTAGCCGGTTTCCTGAATGTGATCCTTGATTACATCCAGTACCTGTTGTTGTCGAGCTGTAAGCTTTTCCATAGTCTTGTGCCTGTTGATTTGTCCAGTACATGGGATTATATACAGCTCAGGCAATCTGTAAAGTAAATGCTCAAAAGGGCACTATTAGTAGCAGGCAGGAGGCAGGGCGCGGCTAACGTATGAAATTCGTTAGCTAATGTTTGCGCATGCGCCGTTAATCTCTTCTGAGCGAATCCTTGACCGCTATCGGGTTTTGGAAGTTAAAGACGATGATGTAGCTCGACAGCGCAAAAGTAGCGATGGCCGTTGATTGCACCAGAACTGAAGCCTTGTCGCCAATAAGGCCGCTGCTTTGAGCCAGAAAGGTCACCAGAAGTGAGAATTCTGAAATTTGCCCAAGCCTGAAGCCAATATCCCAGGCCAGCTTATTGGACTCGCTAAGCCTGTTAAGCAGGAAGCGGAATAAAATCGGTTTTCCGGCAAGTACGATCACCGTGAGCGCCGCTACCGGAACCAGAATGGTATACAGCACGCCAAGGTTCAGCTGAGCACCCAGCGTGAAGAAGAATAGGATCAGAAAGAAATCGCGCAGTGGGCGAAGGTTCAGGGCTATAAATTGAGAGATTGGGCTGCTGGCTAGGCTGATGCCGGCAATGAAGGCACCGATTTCATAAGAAAGGCCCAAAATTTCAGCGATTTCGCCCATGCCTAAACACCAGCCAATCGCCAGCAGGAAAATATATTCGTGAAAGCGGTCAAAGCGGGTGAATAACGGCAGCACAACATACTTAACTGCCCCCAGCGAGCCAATAAACAGGAAAGGTAAAACCAGCAGAGGTTTCAGGAAGGTCCAGGTTGAGACAAAGTCATCGCCCAGGTTTTCAAGCGCAAGCAGCACTAATATGGCGATAAAGTCCTGCGTGAGCAGGATGCCAACCATCAATTCACCAGCATGACGATGATGCAGTACCGTTGTTGGCAGTAGCTTAATGCCGATGATGGTGGAAGAAAACATCAGGCATAAGCCGATGATCAGCGATTCAATCGCGTCAAATCCTATCAGTCGGCTGCTTAAATAACCGACGCCGGCAAACAGCGCGCAGCTGAGTAGGCCCACCACCAGGCTTTTTCTCAGTGTGGTCAGCAGGTTGGCGAGCTGCATGTCCAAGCCCAACAGGAAGAGCAGGAAAATAATCCCGATCTCTGAAATATCGGTGAGCAGGTGCGTGTCTTCGATCACGGAAAAACCGAATGGCCCAACGAGAACACCCAGTAATATGTATGCAATCAGAAGAGGTTGGCGTGTATATAGTGCTGCCGTGGCTAAAATTGCCGCACCGGTAAAGATAAGAAAGAAAGAGAAAACCATAATTGAATTGCGCTGAAAACTTACAGAAAGCTTAGGTGATTCCGCAGGCGCAATCTATAAATTTTTTAGATTAGAAGGAGAGAGCCGGCAGCCTATCACTGCCGGCGATTGCCAAATTAGCTGGAGCGTTTGGCAAGAGCATCTTTCGCTTTAGCACGCATGGAGCGAAGCAGCTCTTCAGTTGTATCCCAGGAAATACAGGCATCGGTCACTGATTTGCCGTATGTCAGCTCTTCCAGGTTTTCAGGGATTTTCTGATTGCCTGCTTCAATGTTGCTTTCGATCATCACGCCAATGATGGACTCATTGCCTTCAGCAATTTGATTGGCGACGTTGTCGGCAACCAGTGGCTGCAGGTTATGATCTTTGTTTGAGTTGGCGTGTGAGCAATCGACCATAATGTTTGGTGTGATGCCTGCCTTAACCAGTTGCTCTTCACACAGTGAAACGGATACCGAATCGTAGTTGGGCTTGCCATCGCCACCGCGCAGAACCACATGGCCGTACTTGTTGCCCTTGGTAGACGTGATTGCAACCTGACCTTCGGTATTGATGCCCAGGAAGTTGTGAGGTGCAGAAACGCTTTTCAGTGCGTTTACCGCCACATCCAGGCTGCCGTCGGTGCCGTTTTTGAAGCCAACAGCAGAGGAAAGGCCACTGGCCATTTCACGGTGAGTTTGGCTTTCAGTGGTACGGGCGCCAATAGCGGACCAGCTGATAAGGTCTTGAATGTACTGCGGCGAGATCGGGTCCAGCGCCTCAGTGGCTGTTGGCAGGCCAATTTCTGCAATATCCATCAGAAGCTTACGGCCAATGTGCAGGCCATCGGCAATCTTGAAGGAGTCATCCATGTACGGGTCGTTAATCAGGCCTTTCCAGCCGGTTGTTGTACGCGGCTTTTCAAAGTAGACCCGCATAACCAGTAAAAGTGTATCGCTGACCTCTTCGCTCAGTTTTTTCAGGCGATGAGCATAGTCCAGTGCGGCCTTGGGGTCGTGAATAGAGCAGGGGCCAATGACGACGATAAGGCGGTTGTCTTTTCTGTCGAGGATATCCCTGACAGCCTTGCGGCCCTCAGTGATAACAGTGTTGGCTAATTCAGATACCGGAATGTCTTTTTTGATATCCGATGGCGTGATGAGAACTTCCTGGCTCTCAATGTTTAAGTTTTCTGTACTGTACATTGCGAATTCGTTATCAAGCTGTGAGTGTTCGCTGATAATAAAGAGGTAAAATAATAATTACAACCCGTACATATATGTTTACATCTGATGTCTATCTGATTGAAAAGATAGTGTTTATTCCTTTGTTTAGGCGTAAAAGACTAAAAAATAGCGTACTTCATACCTAACACAAGCAGGAGTCCCGCAAGCGTTGGATGTAAATATTTTGAAGGGATGCTGCCGGAAATGGCCGCGCCAATGTTAATAGCAGGAATAGAGCCTAATAACAGTGCTGCTAACAGGGCAAAATCCACGTTGCCTAAATAAAGGTGCACGACACCGGCTATGAACGTCAGCGGTACCGCATGGGCGATGTCCGTGCCGACGATCTGTTTTGGCAACAGACGCGGGTAAAGCACCATCAGTACTGCAGTGCCCACCGCGCCGGCGCCGACCGAGCTTAAGGTAACCAATACCCCGAGAATGGCACCGGTTAGGAGCAAGCGTAATGAAAACGCCGGGTTACGTTCTGTTTTGCCCGGGTTGCGTTTGCCAAGTGCTTTAACGATGCGGGATCTGAATATCAGAGCCGTTGCGGTAATGATCAGCATGAATCCAAGGGCTGTCTTGAGTACGGATGCGTAGCTTTCCGGGTTTTCAAACCAGATAGACAGCGCCAGGCCGGTTAGGATAGCTGCAGGCATACTGCCCAGGGTCATATTTAAGGCAATATCCCAGCGTATGTGCTTTTTACGGTGGTGGGCAAATAAGCCTGAGGTTTTGGTGACAGCGGCATACCAGAGGTCGGTGCCGATGGCGATATGGGCTGGAAAGCCAAAAAATAATAAGGCTGGCGTCATCAGCGCTCCACCGCCAACACCGGTAATGCCGACTATGAGTCCGATCAGTGCGCCAGTTGCGGTATATAGCAGCATTTCCATTTCCATAATGTCACGAAGATGCAGCTAATCTAACGCTTATTCTCTATTTCTAAAAAGAATAGTTACTAATATTTATATAACCTAATTGAAGGTAAAGATTAGCTTTCGGTACAATGATGTGAGATGTCTCAACTAAATACATTAAACTCGGGCTATAGTTCATAATTACTGGTTCGAACAACAAGAATTTCCGGAAAATTGCTCCCAACAAGGAATCAATAATGAAGCTTCAGCAACTGAAATATATCTGGGAAGTCGCCCATCACGATTTAAACGTCAGTGCGACTGCGCAGGTTCTATACACTTCTCAACCTGGAATCAGTAAACAGATTCGTCTGCTGGAAGATGAGTTGGGCGTTGAAATCTTCGCTCGCTCGGGAAAGCATTTGACGCGAATTACTCCAGCCGGAGAGGCCGTGTTAAAAGTTGCCGGTGAAATTCTTGGAAAGGTGGATTCCATCAAGCAGATTGCTCAGGAGTACAGCAATAACAAGAAGGGCAGCTTGAGTATTGCAACCACGCATACGCAGGCCCGCTATGCGTTACCGGGCATTATTGAGCAATTCATACAGACCTATCCTGAAGTCTCTTTACATATGCATCAGGGTACGCCGACCCAGATCGCAGAAATGGCGGCTGACGGTACGGTCGATATGGCTATTGCCACCGAGGGCATGGAACACTTTTCAGACCTGATTATGATGCCCTGTTACCGATGGAACCGCTCTATTGTTGTACCGCGCGGTCATCCACTGGCTGCGAAGGGTACGGTGTCTCTGGAAGATATTGCCAATTACCCGATCGTTACCTATGTATTTGGTTTCACTGGCCGTTCCAAGCTGGATGAGGCGTTCCTGGATCAGGAGCTGGTACCTAACGTGGTGTTCACCGCGACAGACGCGGATGTTATCAAAACCTACGTTCGTCTCGGCTTGGGGGTTGGTATTCTGGCGCATATGGCAATTGACCCGGAACGGGACAGAGACCTGGTTACCCTGGATGCCAGCCATCTGTTTGAAGCCAGTATCACCAAGATTGGTATGAGAAAGGGGACCTTCCTGCGGGGTTACCAGTATCAGTTTATTGAGAAGTTTGCACCGCACTTAACAAAAGAAGTCGTTGAAAAGGCGATGCATTGTGCGAGTCGTCATGAGCTGGATGAGTTGTTTAAAAACACCCCATTGCCAACCTATTGATTAGCTGGCTGCCAGGTTACCTGAGTGCAGGCCACATTCTTTTTGTGTGGCCTCTTCCCACCACCAGCGTCCTTCCCGTTCATGCTGATTAGGCAGTGTGGCTTTAGTGCAGGGTTCACAACCGATGCTTTTAAAGCCTTTCAGGTGCAGCGGGTTGAACGGAACCTCCATCATGCGGATGTAGTTCCATACGTCTTCTGAGCTCCAGTCTGCCAGAGGGTTATATTTGTAAAGCACCTCTGCACGGCCCTCAAATGCTGTGTCTTTCTGCACATGAGGCACGGTGTTACGGGTAGGGCTCTGATCTTTACGTTGGCCGGTAATCCAGGCGTCGAGCGGCTTCAGTGCTCGCCTCAGCGGCTCGATTTTACGAATGCCACAGCACTCCTGGTGTCCGTCTTCGTAAAAACTGAACATGCCTTTCTGCTTAACAAAAGGCTCCAGCTGTTCGTTGTTAGGTGTATAGACTTCAATGGTCACGCCATAGTGTTTCCTGACGTCTTCGATGAAGCGGTATGTTTCTGCGTGAAGCCTGCCGGTATCCAGTGTGAATATTTTCGGCTTGTTGGGCATCTTGGCGATCATGTCTATGAGCACAACGTCTTCAGCACCGCTGAATGAGATGGCGATGTTTTCATGGGCTGAGATCGCTTTTTTTAAAATCTCTCTGGGGGAGATGTTGCTGAGCTCCAGCTGTAGAGATGTTATATCTGTCATGTTTCCACTGCGTCCTGATTTTGGCTCAATTTATCACGCAGGAATAATAGGGTTAAATAACATTATAAAATAAGCTTATTTCATAACTGTCAGGAATATAATTATTCGGCCTGTTTGCAATAATTTGAGCTTATATGGCCTTAAGCTGTCCAGAATGTATTGCTTAACGGCAAGTCAAACAATACATTAGCTGCGTTTTTTAAATAGTAGATAATGGAGTGAATTGTGGAACTGGCCTGTCTTGATTTGGAAGGTGTTTTAATCCCTGAAATTTGGATCGCATTTGCCGAGAAAACCGGTATTGAAGAGCTAAAAGCAACGACTCGTGATATTCCGGACTATGACGTTTTAATGCGTCAGCGACTGGGTATTCTGAAGCAGCATAACCTGGGGATTAATGAAATTCAGGCGGTTATTTCAGAGCTTTCTCCACTGCCGGGCGCGGCGGAATTTGTAAATTGGCTGCGTGAACGCTTCCAGGTGATCATTTTATCGGACACCTTCTATGAGTTCTCCGCTCCGCTGATGCGTCAGCTGGGTTACCCGACTCTGTTCTGCCACAAGCTGGAAGTTGCCGATTCCGGTGAAATTACTGACTACAAATTGCGTCAGGCAGACCCTAAGCGTACATCAATTAAGGCTTTCCACTCGCTGAACTACCGCTGCATTGCTGCGGGTGATTCCTACAATGACACCACCATGCTCTCAGAAGCAGACGCGGGCATCCTGTTTAATGCGCCAGCCAACGTTATTGAAGAGTTTCCTCAGTTCCCGGCCGTAACCGGCTATGACGCTCTGAAGCAGGAATTCATCAAGGCCAGCAACCGTAAGTTGTCGCTTTAGTGGTATTGGCCCTGCCTTCAGTGGGGCCGTAACGCTTTGAGAATGCGCGATACTTTAATCGCGCTTTCTTCGTATTCTTCATCTTCCTTACTGTCGATCACAATGCCACCACCACCGTGGCAACTAAGTTTGTCTGCCTGCTGGGTCAGGGTCCTGATCAGGATGTTGCTGTCCAAATCGCCATTATCTGAAAGGTAAAAAGCGCTACCGCAGTAAGCGCCACGGCGGACTGTCTCCAGTTCATCAATGATTTGCATCGCTCGCTTCTTGGGAGCGCCGGTTATTGAGCCGCCGGGGAAGGCATCTGCTAATACATCCAGCGGGTGAGAGCCTTCTTGCAGCTCTGCTGTAATTGTACTGACCAGATGGTGAACATTCCTGAAACTCTGTATTTCGAATAGTCTTTCAACCTTAACGGAGCCGGGGGTGGCATTTTTGGCAATGTCATTGCGCAGCAGGTCGACAATCATCAGGTTTTCGGCTTGGTCTTTCTCGCTGTTCTGCAGCTCTGTTCGGAGTGTTGAGTCCTGTTCCGGCGTGTCCCCCCTGGGGCGGGTGCCTTTGATCGGCTGGGTGGTGATCTTTCGGTTTTTGATCTCTATGAAGCGCTCGGGCGAAACACTGAGCAGCGAGAGTGTGGCGCAGCGGTGAAACACCGAGAAGGGTGCTGGCATGGCTGCAACCAGCGCACTGTAAAGCTGCCAGTCCGTGTCGTCGGATTGAGAAAGCCATTGCCGGGTTAGGTTTGCCTGATAAATATCGCCTTCTACCAGATAGTTCTGAATAGCCTGAAATGACTTGCTGTATGCCGTCTTCGACATTTGGCTTTGCCACTCGCCGACAACAGGCTTGCTGGCATTAGCATTACTCAGGCTTGCTTGCTTCGCGTTATCAGCAAGGCTGATGATGCGTTGCTGTACCTCCGCAGCACAATCATCCTGAATATAGAGCGTGGTTTTCTGTTCGTGGTGATTGGTGTAGCAGCTCCAACGGTAGTTGCCAACGACGGCCAGTGGCGTATTGGTGGCAGTAAACTTTGAATGCACATTGAGCCGTTCCAGTCCAAAGTCATAGCTGAAATGACCGGCCAGGCCAGATGTAAACCCGGGTTTTGCTGAGGCGGTGGATTGGCAAACGGTGGCTTTCAGCAGCTCAATAAAGTCGCCGCTAACCATTTGTTGTTGCCCGTGCACATCCGTAACCCTGGTCTGGTGGTTGCCAAGATACTCAAAGTTTCTGTCTGGCCAAGCGGAAAACCATTCGCACTGGCCTTGTTTGCCGCCTTCGTGAAACCAGATTAAACCTGATGCGTCTTTAATTTGATTGATCAGAAGTTGAGGCTGTCTGAGATAGGGGAGCTGCAATACCCGCAAGGTGCTACCTGTTTGATTTCAAAAAGAAAATTGCGATTCTTAAGTGGATGATAACTCTTAATATCCGGAAGTACAGGCGCCGGCGATAAACTTTTCCGTAGTGGTGAGGAGCAGGGCTGTCAGTACCAATGATTGAGCGGTGTTATTCGCCAAAACAGTGATGGCGCGCTGATATTGGCCTATTCTGATAGTCAGGAAGCAAAGATTTACCTGAATATATAACATTAATGCGCATCTTTTATGGTATTTGTTACTTGTCGGCACGGTAAGAGGGCAAGTAGCGCAGACTTGAGGTAATACTCAGAAACGCAGCAGCGCAGAGCCGCTGACCAGCATGACAAAGACTTATAAACCGATCGATAGGGAGGTTGTTTCGCATTTAAGGCCGAAAAGACAGAGACATTACGGAAATAATAATCGTTAGAGGATTTGCGTATGACAGAAGTTGGGACGTCCGGAATTCGCACTTATGCACTGGATACGAATGTATTAATTCACGACCCAAATGCAGTATTCAAATTTGAAGAACACCAGGTTCTGATACCCATGGCAGTATTAGAGGAGCTGGATAAACTAAAGGTTGGAGCGTCGGCAGTTGCAGCCGATGCGCGACAGGCGGTGCGCACCATTGATGAGTTGTTAGGCGCGGCCTCACCTGCAGATGTAATGAAGGGCGTGCCCTTGCCCCGGCCCGACGGTTCTACGCTGGGCAGTATTACCATTCTTGTCGCTTCCCGCGACGATACGGGCTCACTCAGCCCGACCAGCAACGATAACCTGATTATCAATGATCTGATATCTCTCAAGAAAAAGGACGAAAAAAAAGAGGTGGTACTGGTCACCAAAGATATCAATATGCGCCTAAAGGCTCGTGGCAGTGGTCTGCTTGCAGAGGACTACCACAACGACCAGCTGATTTCAGACCTGGAATCCCTCGCTACTGGTTACCATCATGTTGAAGGCAGCTTCTGGGACAAAATAGAGGCCATCGAGTCTCAGAATGTCTCCGGTAAAAAATATCATGTACTGAAGAAGGAAACCCTGCAGGCAATCCTGTCGCGAAAAGCCTATGTGAATCAGTTTGTGTTTGATGACAAAGAGTTTGTTTGTCGCATCTACAAAGAAGATGGCGAAAACTACGCGATTGAATTGCTGAACACCGGCCTGTTGATGCGGCAGAAAGCCTGGGGCCTGAGCCCGAGAGATCTGTTCCAGGCAATGGCAATGTACTTGTTGTTTGACCCCGAAATAGACCTCGTCGCCCTCAATGGTGCTGCCGGTTCCGGTAAAACAATTCTCGCCTTGGCCTGTGCTTTGGAGCAGACCATGGAAACCAAAGACTACAAGCGCATTTTGGCAACACGCAGTACGCGCGGCCTGGATGAAGACATTGGCTTCCTGCCCGGCACCGAGGCTGAGAAGATGCAGCCATGGCTGGGCGCCTTTACCGATAACCTGGAGGCCCTGCATTCCGAAGATTTTGACCCGGGCAGCAGTGAAGACTATGTTGGCTCTAAAGTTCCGCTGCAGTTTAAGAGCCTTAACTTTGTGCGTGGTCGAAGCTTCCAGCAGACGTTTCTGATTGTCGACGAAGCTCAGAACCTGACACCGCATCAGGTGAAAACAATAGTCACCCGTGCCGGCGAGGGCACCAAGGTGGTCTGTTTGGGTAACCTGGCGCAGATTGATACGCCTTATTTAGGCGCAACCAGTTCCGGCCTTACCTACCTGAGTGAGCGTTTTAAAGGCTTTAGCCACGGTGGTTCCATCACCCTGCAGTCTGTTGCTCGCAGTCGTTTGGCGGCATTTGCCGAAACCCACCTGTGACCAACTACTGAGGAAAATCACTTTCTAATGCGATCAGCCCGAAGTATTATCTGAGGGCTGATTTTCTTGGGGTGTATCGTGGTAGAGCTGATTGTTGTAGATGATCATGACTTAGTTCGTTTTGGGCTGGTGAGATTGCTTTCTGATGTTGAAGGCATCCGGGTGGTCGCAGATGGCGATAGCGGTGAAGCGGCAGTTAAGTTAGCCAAGAAACATGAGCCCGATGTCATCCTTATGGATGTTCGTATGCCGGGAATGGATGGCATTGAAGCGACCAGGAAAATATTAAGGCAATTTCCCGATATTAAAATTATTGCAGTGACCGCCTGTGGCGATGACCCTTTTCCATCGCGGCTGTTGCAGGCCGGTGCTTCAGGCTATTTAACCAAAGGTGCTTCAACGGATGAGATGTTGAAGGCCATTAAAACAGTTATGGCCGGGCAGAAATACCTGACGCCAAGCATTGCGCAAAAGCTGGCTCTTCAAAGCTTTTCCGGTTCCGGCAATCCTTTCAATGATCTTTCTGACCGCGAGATGCAGATAGCGACGATGATTTGCTCCTGTAAAAAGGTTCAGGAAATTTCAGATAAACTCTGTCTCAGCCCAAAAACTGTAAATACCTATCGTTATCGTGTATTTGAAAAGCTGTCTGTTTCTTCAGATGTAGAGCTTACGCACCTGGCCATTCGTCATGGTTTGCTGGAACCTCAAGAGCTGGTCTGAAGACATTAGTTAGTATTCATGACACAAAACACACCAGAAGTTTTTGACCATAAAACCTTTCTAAGAAACCTTACGACCCGGCCCGGTGTTTATCGAATGTACAGCGTCGATAAAGAACTGCTGTACGTGGGTAAGGCGAAAAACCTGAAGAACAGGGTTTCCAGTTATTTTCGCAGCCGCGGGCTGACGAACAAAACTGTCGCGCTGGTTTCCCGTATCCACTCAATCGAAATTACCATTACCCACAGCGAAACCGAGGCGTTACTGCTTGAGCAGACGTTGATTAAGAATCACCGGCCGCCCTATAACATTCTGTTGGTTGATGATAAGTCTTACCCCTACATTAAACTGACCAGCCAGCATCAGTGGCCGGGCCTGTACCTGCACCGTGGAGCGCGAAGCAACTCAGATGAGTTTTATGGCCCTTTCCCCAGCGCCAGCGCTGTGCGCGAAAGCCTGGTGCTGTTGCAGAAGGCTTTCCGTATTCGTCAGTGTGAAGACGCTGTTTTTGAAAACCGTAACAAACCCTGCCTGCAATACCAGATAAAGCGCTGTAAAGCGCCTTGCGTGGGGTACGTTTCAAAGGAAGAGATCGATAAAGATCTGGCTAAAACCCGGGCCTTTTTAAAGGGGAAGAGTCAGGATCTGATCCACACAATTGAAAAAGAAATGGATTCAGCCGCCGCCAGCTACAACTACGAGCAGGCGGCAGAGTATCGTGATCAGCTGTTATTTCTGCGCAAGGTGCAGGAGCAGCAATACGTTGCCGGTGGTAAGGGCAATGTTGATGTATTTGCCGTGGTTAAACAGGCCGCCGGCGTTTGCATTCATTTTCTGATGGTGAGAGACGGGCGCATGATCGGTAGCCGCAGCTTCTTTCCCAAGCCGGGTATTGAAGAGAACGAAAGCCTGATTATGGCCGGCTTCCTTGCTCAGTATTACCTGGCGAAGCATCACGGTGACTGTCCGTCGCAAATTTTATCCAATGTGCCACTGGAAGATGCCCGGTGGCTGGAAGCGGCACTGAAGGAGCAGTATTCAAAAACAGTTACTGTGCAGCATGCTGTGCGCTCCACTAACGCTAAGTGGCTGGAGCTTGCAAAAACCAACGCAGCAGAGCAACTGCAGTTGCGAATGTCTCACGGTGCGCAGATAACGGCACGCCTGGAAGCCCTTCAGGAAGCCTTGTCGCTGGAAAAAATTCCGGAGCGCATTGAATGTTTCGATATTTCGCATTCCAGTGGTGAAGCCACCACAGCGTCTTGCGTCGTCTTTGATCAGGATGGGCCCAATAAAAGCCTGTACCGTAAGTTCAATATTGAAGATGTGACCGCAGGCGATGACTATGCTGCCATGTCTCAGGCTATTCACCGCCGTTACTCCAGATTGCAGAAAGAAGGTACTGCCTTGCCGGATCTGCTGATCGTAGACGGCGGAAAAGGCCAGATGAATATGGCACTGGATGTAATGCAGGGCCTGGCCATCAGTATTCCACTGCTGGGTGTGGCGAAGGGTGAAACCCGTAAGCCCGGCATGGAAACCCTGTTTTTTGAAACCACCGATAACGTTGTCTTGTTGCCAAATCACTCGCAGGCGCTGCATTTAATTCAGCACATTCGCGATGAGGCGCACCGGTTTGCAATTACCGGCCACAGGGCGCGTCGTGGTAAAGCCAGAATCGGATCCGTGCTGGATGATATACCACAGGTGGGGCCGGGCAGGCGGAGATCGCTGATCCGTCATTTTGGCAGCGCCTTGGCCGTTAAATCTGCCAGTGTGGAAGAAATTGCAAAAGTTTCCGGAATTTCCAAATCGCTTGCGCAAAGCATCTATGATTACCTTCACTCAACCTAGGCAGGTTGTTTCAAGCGTCGTCATAGTGGTTATAATGCTTTTAATAAATTTTTCAGGTGCCTCATGAATATCCCAAATCTACTTACGCTGCTTCGGCTTGTTTTAATCCCTGTCTGCGTCATTACTTATTATCTGCCTTTTGATTGGGCCTATATGACCACAGCCGTATTGTTTACCGTTGCTGCGGTGACCGATTGGTTTGATGGCTATTTGGCGCGTAAATGGGACCAAACCACGCCTTTTGGTGCCTTTTTAGACCCGGTGGCAGATAAACTCATCGTTGCCGCGGCTCTGGTGATATTGGTGGAAAGCCATCACACCATCTGGCTGACTATTCCAGCGGTGATTATTATCGGCCGGGAGATCGTTATTTCCGCCTTACGCGAGTGGATGGCGGAACTGGGCAGTCGCTCCAGTGTGGCGGTTAATAATCTGGGGAAAATTAAAACCACGGTACAAATGATCGCCATCGTTGTTTTGTTGAGTCAGGCTCCGGGTACATTGTTATCCACTGTCGGGCTTGTTTCTTTGCAGGTTGCTTCGGTTTTAACGCTCTGGTCGATGATCGTTTATCTCAAAGCAGCGTGGGGCGATTTAAAGCCAAAAGCGTCCTAAGTGCTTAAAATAAAAGAAGAAAATGTTTGACATTGATGGGTGCTTAGTTAAAATGCGCCCTCGTTGAGTTGCTACAGATACTTAACAAAAAGCGGGAATAGCTCAGTGGTAGAGCACAACCTTGCCAAGGTTGGGGTCGGGAGTTCGAGCCTCCTTTCCCGCTCCAATTACTCTAAGAAATTAGGTGATTGAAATCGGAGTAGTGTTCCGACCCCAAGGGGTCAGGACCGGGATACCGGCCAGTTGAGCCTTCTTTCCCGCTCCAGTCATTCTAAGTAATTAGGTGATTGAAAAGAAGCTTTCCTTAAAGGCGCGGTGGCAGAGTGGTCATGCAGCGGACTGCAACTCCGTGTACGCCGGTTCGATTCCGACCCGCGCCTCCATTTTCAGGATAATCTGGCTTCTTCTGCATCGGGTTAATAGCCCGAAGTCTTTGCGGGTGTGGTGGAATCGGTAGACACACAAGACTTAAAATCTTGCGATGGAAACATCGTGCCGGTTCAAGTCCGGCCACCCGCACCATCTGGTTATATTTTTTAGTTTCGTGTATTTCCTTCGCTTCTGGCTTTCGTTTTCTTCGCTGTAAGTCTGTTTCCTTCAAAATTTTCTGTCTGTTATATCGCCAATTCCAGCTGCGGATCTTTCGCTCCTATAGCCTGATCACGACAAAAAAGTAATGTTTTGCATTTGCAGTGACTGACATCCTGAAACTCTCTGGCCATGTCTTCGCTGTTCAGCCATGCAGCAACCAGCGAGCTCTTTCCGTTCAGCATGCTTTGCCTAATGTATTTAAGCGTACTCGGGTTGTGTTCTTTGAGTATCACAATACGGAAATAACAATGACCGAGCCCGCTGGCTTCAAGAAACCGGTCATCCGGTTTGAAAGGTGGGTTGATCAGGGTTATCCATTGTTTGCGGTCGGTATTCTTGATAGTGCCCAGTAGCCTGTGCCACTGGGTAAACAGTGGCGCGCAAATGGAGTGTACCTGTTGTTCTCCCGTTGCTGTGACAAGGTGAACAGGTGGATAGGGATTACTGACGCTCTGGGCAGAAGTAAGCATATTGACCTCGATCTGTATGAATAAACAGTATCTGTATTTATATACAGTAGTTTTGCTGAAGTCAAAAAAAAAGAGCCGTTTTTGGCTCTTCTTTTTTAGCGGGGTGCTCGGTTATTTGCGGCGGAACAACGGCTCCGGCTGCTGAGCATCTGCCTGATAGGCATTGGATACAATGCCTTTAATACCCGGTATCAGGGCGGCTTCTGCTTCATTCCTGCAATCAAAGCTGGTGAAGCCACAGCGGCTCAGGAAGGCTACCTGATCAGGCATGAAGTCACCAGCGGCGCGTATGTCACCGCTGTATGCATGCTGTTCGCGTAGCTCACGTGCAAAGGTAAAGAACCGGCCATCGGCAAATTTACCGAATTTAAAGACGATAACGGGTTGTTCGCTCAGGCTTTCCAGCAGTACTTCAAAGGAATCCTGATCGGAGAACAGAATGCCGTACTGCTTGTCTGCCAGGCCGTTATTACGCGCCTCTGTAACTAAACTGAGCGGTATCAGGGGCTGTAGTGCAGCGGATGCGGCCTCTAATGAATCAACCTCAATCCAGCCATCTGATTCAACCGCCTGATTGTTCTTAACTAGCTTTGGCATATACGCGCTCCTTAAATGGCTCCAGACCCAGACGGTTAACGACAGAAATAAAGGGTTCTTCTTCTGACCGGCTTTCTACAAACACATCGATAATCTTCTTGATAACGCCCGGCATGTCTTCAGCTTTGAAGGAAGGGCCAAGAATTTTACCAACCTGCGCGTTTACGCCGCTGTCGCCACCTAAAGACACCTGATAGAACTCTTCACCTTTCTTATCGACACCCAGTACACCGATATGGCCAATGTGGTGGTGACCACAGGCGTTCATGCAGCCGGAAATGTTCAGATCGAGATCGCCCAGGTCGAACAGGTAGTCGAGATCGTTGAATTCTGTCTGGATGGCTTCGGCAATCGGAATCGATTTGGCATTAGCCAGTGCGCAGTAATCGCCACCGGGGCAGCAGATGACATCGTTCAGCGTGCCAACGGTCGGGTCTGCGAAGCCCAGAGCGTCCAGAGCCTGCCACAAGGCAAACAGGTCAGATTGTTTAACATCCGAGAATACAACGTTCTGCTGGTGGCTGACGCGCAGCTCGCCCTGGCTGAACTGATCGGCAAGGTCTGCGATCTGTTCCAGCTCGGTATCGGTGGCATCACCCGGTGGGTGTCCCACTTTTTTAACTGAAAGCGTAACCGCTGCGTAACCGGCTTCTTTATGGGCCTGTACATTCTTGGTCATCCACTTGTCAAACGGGTCGTTTTCAAAGCGCAGGCTGGCCAGTTTTTCAGTTTCATCGGCAAGCGGTTGGTAATCAACCGCGGTGAAGTAAGATTTAACCCGGTTAATTTCTTCATCGGTCAGGCGGTTTGGGCTGTCTTTAATCATCTGCCATTGCGCGTCGACCAGTTCGCGGAACTTATCAACGCCAAGGGCTTTCACCAGAATCTTAATTCGGGCTTTGTATTTGTTATCGCGACGGCCATGAACGTTATAAACACGCAGAATGGCTTCGAGATAGGTAATCAGATCTTCCTGTTCAAGGTAGGAACGAACCTCCTGGCCCGCTAATGGGGTCCGGCCCAGGCCGCCGCCCACATAAACTTTAAAGCCAGTTTTGCCTTCATCGTTCTTAACCAGCTGCAGGCCAATATCATGGAAGCGGATGGCTGCACGGTCTTCGCTTTGCGAGCCGTTCACGGCGATCTTGAATTTACGCGGCAGGAAGGCGAATTCGGGGTGTAGTGTCGACCACTGACGAATAAGCTCACACCAGGGGCGTGGATCTTCAATTTCATCGGCAATCACGCCGGCAAACTGGTCGGTGGTGGTGTTACGGATACAGTTACCGGAGGTTTGAATGGCATGCATCTGCACAGAGGCCAGTTCTTTGAGGATTTCCGGTACATCTTCCAGCGCAGGCCAGTTGAGCTGAATATTCTGGCGGGTGGTAAAGTGGACATAGCCTTTGTCGAAGCGTCGGCTGACATCCGCAATTTTGCGCAGCTGGGTAGAGGTCATCAACCCGTAAGGAACGGCAATGCGCAGCATTGGCGCATGTCTTTGCACATAAAGTCCATTTTGCAGTCGTAAAGGCAAAAACTCTTCCGCTGCCAGTTGGCCTGCCAGGAAGCGTTCCGTCTGTTCCTTGAATTGAACCACGCGTTGATCAACGATCTGTTGGTCGTACGAGTCATAAACGTACATTTTCTAACCTTACTTTAAGTGGGTGTTTGGCGAATAGAGTGTATCCGCACCAATCATAGGGTCACTATATCGTAACTGCGATATTCTCTGAATTATTAAAGAATCATAAAACCCTATGTAATGGTTATAAAGAGGCTGTTTCAAAAGCTGTACAGGTGCTAATCGAAGAGATTTTTGGATCGGTGTTTTCTGAAAACGATTACATATTCTATGTTTATGGAATCTTTAGCTTTTTTACTGCTCGAAGCTACTCAGTTGATTGGTGCTAAACATTTACGTAACTGGTGTTTGTTTTGATTTCCGACCTGTATCACTCTACTCAAACTAAAAAATAATGAGGCTGATATGACCACCCACTTGCAGTTAGACCGCGACGAACTTGTAGACACTCTTTTTCAGCGGCTGCAGTCGCACTTTGCCCGAACACATCACCAAAACCTGAAAACCTTTATTAGCGAATTTCTCAAGCACACGTCCATGCGCGATCTGAACAACTATGAGCAGAGTGATCTGGCCGGCATGGTTGTTACTCTATGGGGGGCTCTGCAAAGCAAAAGCGACACTCATAAGGGTGTTCAGGTACTGAACCCGAATATTGAAGAGCACGACTGGCAGAGTCAGCACACCATCGTGGCCATTGTTTCTGATGACATGCCGTTTATTATCGATTCTGCCCGGTTAGCACTGAACAGAAAGGCCATTAACATTCATGCTGTTTTTTATGGTGTCTTTAATGTGGTGCGCAACGCCGAAGGGCTGTTTGAGCGCTTCGACGCCAAAGGCAACGAAGAGCTTGTGCTGTGTATGGAGATGGACCGCACCAGCGATGCCAGCCAAACGCGGGAGGTGGAGCAGTCTCTTAAGCAGGTTTTAAGCGATGTCTCTTATGTCGTGAACGATTTCCCGGTAATGCACCAGAAAACCAGGGACGTCGTCGAAGAGCTGAAAACCAGTGCGTTGCCGGTTTCGGCGGATGATGCCAAAGAAGCCATCGTTTTTATGGAATGGCTGGGCGATAACCATTTCAGCTTTTTAGCCTACGATGAATACGAAGTAAAAGACGGTTGTGTAGTGCAGGTGCCGGGTACCGCTCTGGGCCTGTTTAAAAAGGTGACAAACCGCCGCTCTGAAGTGATTGATGAGATGTCGGAAACTCGCCGCGAGCACGTGTTCAAGAAAGAGCTGCTTATTTTCACCAAATCCGGCAGACGCTCCACGGTGCATCGCTCCGCTTATTCAGATTACGTTGTCGTTAAGAAATTTAATGACAAGGGTGAAGTCATTGGTGGTCGTCGATTCCTGGGGCTATATACCTCTTCCGTGTACAACGAAACCCCGGCCAATATACCGGTGCTGCGTAAAAAGCTGGCGCAGGTTCTGGAACAAAGTGGTTATCTTGCCGGCAATC
Source organism: Reinekea marinisedimentorum (assembly GCF_004341165.1). Lineage (GTDB taxonomy): Bacteria > Pseudomonadota > Gammaproteobacteria > Pseudomonadales > Natronospirillaceae > Reinekea > Reinekea marinisedimentorum. The sequence goes on along the minus strand of NZ_SLZR01000003.1, from coordinate 299,296 downwards.
ATGCCTATAAAGAGCTGGCGGCCATTCTTTATAATTTCCCCAGAGATGAGTTAATTCAAAGCTCCGTTAACCGGTTGTTGACGGTCGGCAATGAGGTTCTGTCCATTCAGGAACGTAAACAGATTCGCTTGTTTATGCGCACCGATGCGTACGGAAAGTTTCTGAATATAGTGGTGTACACGCCGCGAGATATTTTCAATACCCAAATTCGGATTCTGATGCACGATATGTTTGCCGATTACTTCGATGTGGAAGGCTCCGACTTTACAACCTACTTCAGCGAATCGGTGCTCACCCGAACAAGGTTTGTGTTCAAGCTGGCCAGCCCCATAGAAGAGCTGCCGCCGGCGGAAATGTTTGAAAACCGTATTGAACAGTTTTCACGCAGTTGGAATGAAGAGCTGCGTTCGGCCATGGTTGAAACCTTTGGCGAAGAGCAGGGGATTGCACTGTATCAATCCTACGCGGATGCCTTTCCGCCGAGTTACATTGAAGAGTACAGCGCACGCGTCGGTGTTGCCGATGTACAGCGTATAGAAAAACTTCATCAGAGCTCAGACACCAACCTGTCGTTGAGCTTCTTCAGAACCATAGAGCCGAATGGCAGTGTTCTGAAACTGAAGATCTTCAATAAGGGTGAAGCGCTGCTGCTTTCAGACCTAATTCCGGTGCTGGAAAATTTTGGCCTGAAGGTTGTCGATGAGTTTCCGTTTGAGATTGAGCACCCGCAATACGGCTGTACCTGGATTTACGATTTCAATCTGATTTACGAGCCAATACCGGATTTAGACCCGGTGAAGCACCGCGAGCGCTTCTCTAATGCGTTTATTAATATCTGGCAGGGCCGGGCAGAAAACGATGCCTTTAACCAGCTTATTCTGAAGGCCAGCCTGACCTGGCGGGAAGTGGCGATGTTCCGCGCATACGCCAAGTATCTGAAGCAGATTCAATTCAGCCTGAGTACTGAGTACCTGTCGCAAACCCTGATTCATTATTCTGCCATTACCAATGATCTTTCAGAGTTGTTTTCCGCCCGGTTTAACCCGCAGAAGAAACAGTCGAAAGCAACCACGGAAAAGTGGGAAAAGGCAATTGTTGATCAGCTTGAAGACGTCAACAACATCAACGAAGACCGGATTTTCCGCCGATATGTTGAGTTAATAAATGCAACGCTGCGGACCAATTTCTACCAGGAAGAGGCATCCGGTCAGCGCAAGGATTACATCAGCTTTAAGCTGAATCCGCATGTCATTACGGAGCTGCCGTTACCGAAGCCGAAGTATGAGGTGTTTGTTTATTCGCCCAGAGTGGAAGGTGTTCACCTGCGTGGTGGCAGTGTCAGCCGTGGGGGGCTGCGCTGGTCCGACCGCAATGAAGATTTTCGTACCGAAGTACTGGGCCTGGTTAAGGCGCAGCAGGTTAAGAATGCCGTTATTGTGCCCGTTGGGGCTAAGGGCGGCTTTGTGGCCAAATGCCTGCCGGCGGCCGATGATCGTGAAGCGGTCATGGCTGAAGGTATTGAATGTTACAAGATCTTCATTCGTGGCTTGCTCGATATCACCGATAACCTGGTAGAAAAGAAAATCTCTGCACCAAAAAGCGTGGTGCGCTACGACGAGGATGATCCCTACCTGGTTGTGGCCGCCGATAAGGGTACGGCCACATTCTCAGATATAGCCAACAGCGTTGCCGCAGAATACGGTTTCTGGCTGGGCGATGCCTTTGCATCGGGTGGCTCTTATGGTTACGACCACAAGAAAATGGGTATTACTGCCCGCGGTGCCTGGGTGAGTGTACAGCGTCACTTCCGTGAACAGGGCGTGGATGTGCAAAAAGACCCGATCACCGTGATCGGCATTGGCGATATGGGCGGTGATGTCTTTGGTAACGGCCTGATGCTGTCCGATTCCGTGAAACTGATCGGTGCCTTTAACCATATGCATATATTCTTTGACCCTGAGCCGGATGCTAAAGAGAGCTTCAAAGAGCGTAAGCGCCTGTTCAACCTGACCCGGTCATCCTGGGCGGATTATGATACCAAGCTGATATCGCAGGGCGGTGGTGTCTATTCGCGCAGTGCTAAATCGATCACCGTCACCAAAGAAATGAAGTCGGTGCTGGGCATCACCAAAGCTAAGGTGACGCCAACAGAGTTGATCATTTCCATGCTGAAGGCGAAGGTCGATCTGCTTTGGAATGGCGGTATCGGCACCTATGTTAAAAGCAGTCGCGAGGTTAATTCTGATATTGGCGATAAAGCAAACGATGCCCTGCGCATTAACGGTAATGAATTGCGCTGCAAGGTTGTGGGCGAGGGCGGCAACCTGGGCTTGAGCCAGCTTGGTCGTATTGAGTTCAGCCTCAATGGCGGCGCCTGCTTTACCGACTTCATCGATAACGCCGGTGGCGTCGATTGCTCGGACCACGAAGTGAATATCAAGGTATTGCTTGATGAGATGGTCACTAATGGCGATTTAACCGTGAAGCAGCGCAACCAAACGCTGGAATCTTTAACGGAAGATGTCTCTGCGTTGGTACTCAAGAACAACTACCGGCAAACTCAGGCGCTGGGTATCGCGTATTCAGAGTCTTACCGTCGCGTGGAAGAGTATCGTCGCTTAATGAACATGCTGGAATCTGAAGGCAAGCTCGACCGAGCACTGGAATTCCTGCCATCCAATGACATCATTTCTGAGCGCAAAGCGGATGGCATTGGTCTTTCCCGGCCGGAAATGGCCGTGCTTATTTCTTACGTAAAAGGTGACTTGAAAGAGCAGATGGCCACTGATGAGCTTGCCGGTGACCCGGAAGTCAGTCAGATCATTAAGGCGGAGTTTCCTAAGGCGCTGGTTACCAAGCCCGGTGTTGATATCCACAAGCATCTGTTGCGCAAAGAGATAATCGCCACGCTTACCGCAAACGAATTGGTAAATTACCTGGGCATCACAGCCTTTATTCGCCTGCAGGAAAGCACCGGTGCCTCTGCCGTAGAAATTGCTAAGGCCTTTATGGCTTGCCGTGAGGTGTATGGGTTGGTTGATATCTGGCAGCAGATAGAAGCACTGGACCATAAGATTTCTTCCGAGTTGCAAAACAGCATTATGCTGAAAACATCTCGCATGGTTCGGCGTGCTACGCGCTGGGTGATAAAGAACTTCCGGTCCGGGTTGGATACCCAGCAGATTATCAAGCTGTTTAAGAAGCCGCTGGCAGAGCTGGAATCCAAGCTTAAAGATATGCTGCCTGATCATGCCCGCCATGATTGGCTGCAGGAAAAACAGGATTTGATGGATGCCGGTGTGCCGGAAGCACTGGCGGAAAAGATTGCTTCCGTCGATATGCTTTATTCTGCGCTGGGTATAATCGCTGCGGCTCAAAACCTGAATCAGGATGTAAACCTTGCAGCTCAGGCTTACTTCTGTATTGGTGAGGCGCTTGGGCTGGAATCTTTTATATCCACGCTTAATGCGATCAACGTCAGTACGCACTGGCAGGCGATGGCGCGCGAGTCTTTCCGTGATGACATTAAATGGCAGCAGAGAAAGATTATTCAGGGCTTACTGACCGATAAAAGTGATCTGGATATCAATGCCCAGGTTGAGCAATGGCTGGAAACCAATAAAGATTTGGTTGATCGCTGGCTGCGCATGATGAATGAGGTGCGCTCGGTGAATGAGCCGGAGTTTAGTCTATACAGTGTAGCGATTCGTGAGTTGCTCGATTTGGCGCAGGCGACTGTTGCGGAGTTCTGATACCGAAAAACGAAAAAACCAGCCGGTGGCTGGTTTTATTTGCTTTAGATAAAGTGATTTAGAATTTGTAGTTGACCTGCAGGCCGGCTAACCAAGCTGTGGTTTCTGATGTACCCTCTAAAGTGTAATCTGACGTACCATCGCTGTCTGTATCGATGCTTTCTGTAATTTCGATTTCTTCACCAACAAGATAAGTTAAGCCAAGATCAACAGATGCATTTTCGTTTACCTGCCAGGTAGCACCGGTTGAATACCACATGCGGTTTGAATCTACGATAGAGAACAGACGGTCATCTTCTGAGATTGGGCTTTCATCGTACGAGATACCTGCACGCAATGTTATCTTCTCATTAAGGCTGTAGGTACTACCTAAAGAGAAACGCCAAGAGTCATTCCAGTTATATTCTTTGGTGTATTCGGTATAGGTATCGCTGTCTAAGTTAAAGACCAGATCTTCGAATACCCCCCATCCGATATACATAGCACTGTAGTGCACTGCCAGCCTATCGTTTAACTCGTGGTAACCTGAAAATTCTGCAATTGATGGTAAGCTAATATCTAAGTTGTCTATATCATAGCTTAAGTACCCATAAGTTGGGTGATAAGTGGAGAATGTACTTGAGCCGTGTGCATCGACTTCCAGGTCCATCGCGCTCTTATAACTTAAGCCAAAGCGATGGGCTTCACTAAGCTCGTATACTGCACCGATATCCCATCCGAAAGTCCAGCCGGAGCCTTCAAAATCAACGCCAGACTCACCCGCACCGGCATCTGGTCCAGGCCGTTCAAATGTGCCACCACCGTTTAGAGCTTTTACTGAGCCACCAATACTCAAGGATTCATTTACGCGATAGCCCGCGGTGCCACTGTAGTTAATTGACCAGATTTTGGTGTAACCAGCGAATAGACCAGTAACGCCGCTTGCTTGTTCATTGAATTCATCATCATACTCAACATTAGTGCCGAAATCAGAATATACGCTGAAGCCAAATGACAGTTGATCATTAACAGGGCGAACGAGGTACAAATAAGGAACATAAGATGTATTGGTTACATCTTCGTCATCTTCTAATGATAAAGCGCTGTTTAGTGTTACATCAGTTACATCTGTATTTGGTGCCACAGCGTTTGTTCCGAACGAAATTTCCCATTGATCAAGTAACATTATTGCAGCTGGATTATTCGCAATGACGCTAGAGTTATCAGCAATAACAGCATCGCCTGCGTTAGCGCGGCCTAAGCCTGAAGCCGAGTGGTTGGTAACCTGAAAGCCTGCGGCGGTTACATAGGGGGTAGCAGCCAGGCTGCCGGCAGCAGCTATAGCAAGGGTGATCTTATTTAGTTTCATGCTTCTCTCTCTTTTTCTTTTTATCGGAATAGGCAAATTAAGTTTTTCTAATGTGCCGAAAACCGAGTATAGGCAAAGCTGTTTGTAAGGCATTGGGAAATGCTTTGTATTTGTGAATTTTATGATTTGGTGTAAATAAAGGGTAGGAATTACGGGTTAATTGTGAATTTCCGTAAAGTAAATAGTTGAGATGTAATCAGATTTTTCTTATTTTCGTAAAAACCAACCATCAACTAATAAATGATTGATTTAAAGCATGATCTAATGGTGTAAGAAATAATAAGGGCTGTAATTCACTAAATTCAGCGTTTTTTAAGTGGTTGGGTTTATAGTTGTTTTCGTTCAGCTGGTTTCGCAAAACACAGTAAAAGGGTAGGTTATTTTGAGTGCTAATGAGTTCGCTGACTCCATTATCGTAGATATCTTTATCTCTGCAGATGATTACCTGCGTCATTACCAGGGCCAGGTCTCTCAGGTTTCGGCCGTTGCCCGGGATGGCCGCCGTGTGCAGTTCCCCAGCAGCATCCTTCAGCCATTCGTTACCCACGAGGGAATTCAGGGTACTTTCGCGATTCGGTTCGATAAACATCACAAGTTTTCAGGAATAGATAAAATCTCTTGATCTTATGGCTATCCACCATGGCTAAAGAACGTATAATCGCGCCCCAAATTCTGGCCAGGAGAGTTCAATGTACCAAGTGTTCCGTAAGGTAATCTTTTTGCTTTCAGCTGAAACCGCACACGATCTAACTATGGACGCGTTGGCTGCAGCGCAACGCCTTAAGTTAATTTCGCTTATGCCGAAGTTGACCAAGCAAAAGCCGGTCACGGTGTGCGGGATTGAATTTCCTAATGCCGTCGGTCTGGCAGCAGGGTTGGATAAGAACGGCGACTGTATTGATGCCTTGGGTGCGTTTGGCTTTGGCTTTATTGAGGTTGGGACTGTAACGCCCAAACCTCAGCCTGGTAACCCTCAGCCACGCTGTTTTCGAATTCCGGAAAAAGAAGCGCTGATCAACCGAATGGGCTTTAACAATAAAGGGGTCGATTACCTGGTTGAGCGGGTAAAGCGCAGCAATTATGAAGGTGTGATCGGTATTAATATCGGAAAAAACAAGGTCACACCGGAAGACGAGGCGATAAACGACTATCTGTACTGCCTGGATAGAGTTTATGAACATGCCGGTTATGTCGCGGTAAACCTTTCTTCTCCTAATACGCCCGGCCTTCGTAATTTACAGTTTGGCGATAACCTGAAGAACCTGATCAAGGCTTTGAAAGATCGCCAGCAGGAGCTGGACAAAGAGTTCGACCACAAGCCCATCTTTATTAAGATCGCGCCAGACCTGACTGAAGAAGAGGTCGCTGACCTGGCTGCTGTATTCAACGAGATGAAGGTCGACGGCATTATCGCAACCAACACCACCATTGAACGCGAAGCTGTCGAAGGGTGTAAACATGCCGATGAAGCCGGTGGGCTTTCCGGTGCGCCGGTGCGTGAGCAGTCTAATTTAGTATTGAAGCAATTCCGTGAGCAGCTGGATGAAAGCATTCCCATTATGGGGGTTGGCGGCATTATGAGCGCGCACGATGCGGAAGAAAAAATGAAGTTCGGGGCGGATCTGGTTCAGATTTATTCAGGCTTTATCTATTCTGGGCCATCACTGGTTAAGAAAATTGCGGCATTACTGGCCAAAATATAATGGCCTTAAAACGGAAAAGCCGGCTATTAACCGGCTTTTCTGCATGAATTCGTTGGTTTAATGATGAATGACGACTTCGTTTACCCGATGAATGCCGCTAACCCCTGTGTAGCCGTCCCAGTGGTCGCTGCGTCCTTCGCGCCAGCCGTTGACCCACTGTTGATGTTCAGGACCTTCATTCTTAGGGCATTGGTCCTTGGATTTGCCCTCTACACCAGCTTGATATCCTTTTTGAAATGCTCGTTCCATTTTGTCTCTTTTTTGTCTTCTCATACGTCTTCCTCGTACTTATAGTGCCAGAGAGTGGAACGGAAACTGGCTCCGCTCCGAGTAAACAACTAAAGATTAAGCTAGTTGTACATAATTGCGGACGGGCATGTCGATTATTAAAAACTTCTATTAATGCTTTTTTTAATGAACATTATTAATAAGAAATCGGAAACATTGGCATGCAGCTAATTGCGGGCCCTACAGAGCAGGTGGGTTTCAACGCACTTCAGGCTTTATAGGCTTTTGTTACAGAAACATTAATTTTTTATAGAGAATTTGTCTAAAAATGAATCCAGAACAAACTTATAGATTTTGGGTGACTTGCCCTCAAGGTGTTCATGGGCTTTTAAAGCAGGAAATTACTCAGATTGCCGAAGTTGAGGTTGGAGATTGGCATAAAGGCGTGACCTTTAGCGGCTCACTGGCGGATGCTTACCGGGTTTGTCTGTGGAGCCGGCTTTCAAACCGCGTTTATCTTGCTTTGGGTGAAACCAGCGAAGTTTCCTTTGATGAACTGCAGAGACTGGTTACTTCTGTTCAGTGGGATGAACATCTGCGCCCGACCGGCACCCTTCGGGTTAAATTCAGCGGGCACCTTCCGGAAATCCGAGATACCCGCTTTGGTGCTCAGAAGGTGAAGGATTGGGTCGTCGATCAGATTCGCGATAAGCATGGTTCGCGGCCCAATGTCGATGCCAAGAGCCCCGATGTGTCAATTTTTGCGCAGGTAGCCCGAAAGAAGATGTTTGTTGGCCTCGAATTCACCTCCGAATCGTTGCATAAGCGCGGCTACCGGCAATTTACTGGCCCGGCACCGATAAAAGAAAACCTGGCGTCTGCGCTGCTTATGGCCGCAGGCTGGCCGGAAATGGCAAAAGAGCGGAAGTCCTTTTTTGATCTGATGTGCGGTTCGGGTACGCTGGTGGTAGAGGCGGCTATGATAGCCGCCGACTACGCGCCCGGACTCGGCCGGGTGGAGTACGCCTTTGAGCGTTGGCTGCAGCACGATAACGTTGCCTGGCAGCTACTGTTGCGCGAGGCGCGTCAACGCCGTGAAAAGGGTATTGAAACCATGCCTGCGGTCATTGGCTACGATGCCGATGGCGGGGTTATCGCTGCGGCCAATGAAACGCTTGATAGCCTCGGCCTGTCGAAACAGGTTCGTTGTTATCACAAATCGCTGGATGAATGGGAAATGCCAACCCACCGACCGGTTAAGCCGGGGTTGTGGCTATCAAATCCACCTTATGGTGAGCGTTTGGGCGATAAGCCTTTGCTGCTGAAAACCTACCGGAAGATTGGTGAGCTGGCGCGTGAAAAGCTCGCTGACTGGCGAATCGGCATTTTAACATCCGATGATGTTCTGGCTCGTGAAGTGGGCCTGCGGCCCTATGATAAAAAGCGTTTCCATAACGGCCCGCTTGAAACCACGCTGTATCTGTATGATGCCGGTGAAGACCGTGCAGCATCCGCTGAAAGTTCAACTAAGACCAATGAACAGGTTCAGGGCTTTAAGAACAGAATCACCAAAAACTTAAAGCAGTTGAAGAAATGGCAGCAAAAAGAAGGTATTGAAGCTTATCGCATCTACGATGCCGACATACCGGAATTCGCGGTCGCGGTTGATAAGTATGGCGATTGGCTGCACGTTCAGGAATACGCGCCTCCTAAAACGATTCCGGTACAAAAAGCCGAGCAGAGATTGATGCTGGCTCTGGAAGCCTTGTCCGATATGTTTGAAATGCCGGTATCGCGCATTGCTGTAAAGCGTCGTGAGCGCCAGCGTGGCCAGAGCCAGTATGAGCGCAACGCCAGTCAGGGGCAGTTCTTTGAAGTGACCGAGCATGGCGTAAAGCTGAAGGTAAACCTGTTTGATTATTTGGATACCGGTCTGTTTCTGGATCACCGTAATTCGCGGCAATGGGTGCAACAGAACTGCAATGGCAAGCGAGTGCTAAACTTGTTTTGTTACACGGCGGCCTTTACCTCTCATGCTTTCGTGGGCAAGGCGGTAAAAACCGTCAGCGTAGATTTGTCTAAAACCTACCTGAAATGGGGCCGGGATAACCTGAAGCTTAACGGCGGAAAAGAAGGCCCGAGTCATCAGTTTATTCATGCAGATTGCATGCAGTGGCTGGCAGACTGTAAGGATTCGTTTGATATTATCGTTCTTGATCCGCCAACATTCAGTAACTCTGCCCGTATGAAAGATACTCTGGATGTTCAGCGTGACCACGAGTTTTTAGTGAACAGTGCAATGAATTGCCTGACGGCAGAGGGTGTGCTGATATTTTCCAACAACTACAAGCGCTTCCATATGGCTGACAGTCTGTATGAAAAATACGACGTTAAAGACATTACGAACCGCTCAGTGCCATTAGACTTTAAGCGAAGCAAACCCCATCGCTGTTTTGAGGTTCGCCACAAGTTTTCAGGCTGATTAACCCCATCATTTCGTGCAGCAGATAACGTTAAAGCGAGCATCCTTCGATACAATGTTTAGGGTATTGAAGTGCTCTTTTAGTGTTTTTCTGTAATCCAGATGCCGGTTGGCAACCAGCCAGAGTTGACCTTCTTTTGACAATACGTTTGCGGCATCGCTGATCAGTTTTTCTGCAACGGTTAGCGTCACGGTTGAATTCTGGTGGAAGGGCGGGTTGCAGAGAATAAGGTCGAAATTTTCAGCCTTAAGGTTGTTTAATCCATTGCTGTGATGAAAAAAACAATTGTGCTGCCCCTGCAGGTTCAGTTTTGCAGAGTCTATTGCTTGTCGGCTGTCGTCGGCCAGGTGAACCTCAGACGATGGCTGCACAGATAAAAACGTCTGAGTCAGAACGCCATTGCCGCAGCCGAGGTCGAGTACCTTTTTAGCCTCTGGCAATTGATTAAAGTATGAAATAAAAACTCTGGCACCGGGGTCGATGGATTTCTCTGCAAAGCAACCGGGCAGTACGGTAATGTCTTCATGGGTTAGAGGGTTCGCATAGCAGTTTGTTTTATTGGTTGTGGCGGGTTCTCTCGGTTCCGTAAGTCTGATGACCCGTGCTTTTTTCTCCGCTCTGCCGGGGTTTACGTTAGCGAACTGTTCATTCATTACCTTAATGTGCGCATTGTTTATATGCTTGGTCATGCCTAGCGCAAGAACTGTTCTATTTCCGGTGAGGCTGGGTTTCAGTGTTTCCAGCAACCATGAAAAATAGCTGGCCGATTTGGGAATATGAATAACGATTGTCTCAAATTGACCATCGGTGAATGGCGGAAACACCAGAGGTGGTGCTACTAGATTGTTTTGATTTGCGTTGTGCTGCAGCGCTTCAGCGGATGTTGCCGAATCCAGCCAGCAGCTTACCTGCTTGTTGTTCAGCGAAAGAGCAATAGCGCCAAAGCTGTCGTTAACGATCAGGCTGTTGCCCTGAACTTCTTCCTGCCGGTTCAGGAGTAACTCATCTGCTGCATTCCAGGCTTGTAATTGGTCATCTGCCGGTATTCTGGATAACCTTAGGTTTTGCAACATGCTGAATTCTCCGGGGTATTTTATGTGGTTTCAAAAACAGCTGATTTTACCGTCTTATGAGCGCGGGTTTCATTTAATTACCATCAAAGTTATTGAGCAATTGCCTGAAATAAATCAGTTGAACGTTGGTGTGCTGCATTTGTTCCTGCAGCATACTTCTGCTTCGATCAGTTTAAATGAAAATGCCGACCCGACAGTTCGGGCCGATCTGGAAACTGCCAGCAACCGAATAGCGCCGGAAGGGCACAATCTGTACCTGCATGATTACGAAGGTATGGATGATATGCCTGCCCATATTAAGAGTGCGGTATACGGTGTCAGTTTAACGATTCCTATCGCCAGCGGCTCTTTAGCACTGGGCACCTGGCAGGGGATTGTACTGGGTGAGCACAGAAACGATGCCGGTAGGCGCCGCATTCTGGCGACGCTGAACGGTGAATAGTGAGGCTCGTTTAAAGGCGTTCCAGTACGACACCGGCTTCCATATGATCGGTGTAAGGAAACTGGTCAAAAAACGCAAATGCGGTTATGCGGTATTCGTTTTTCAGGCTTTCCAGGTTTTCGATAAGGGTGTTTGGGTTGCATGAAACATAGACGATCTTTCGGAAATGTTTCAGCAGCTCTACACTGTCGCCGTCCAGGCCGGCGCGAGGCGGGTCTACCAGTACGGTGTCAAAGTCGTATTCTGAAATGCCGAACTCATTGAACCTTCGGTTGGGTTCGTTGTGCAGCCAGGCCTTAGATAGATCTTCACTGGCCATGCGGGCAATCTTCAGGTTCTCGCGCTTGTTCAGCTCAATATTTTCATTGGCGCATTTCACGGATGTGCGTGAAATCTCGGTTCCCAGGGCTCTACGGAAGTTCTCGGCCATAGGGATCGAAAAGTTGCCATTGCCGCAGTACATTTCCATCAGGTCTGCCTGCTGTGAATTGCGGGTGTGATTCACAGCCCAGGAAACCATTTTTTCACAGACCCGCGCATTGGGTTGCGTGAAGCCATTTTCATACTGACGGAACTGATAGCTTTTGCCGTTAATCTCAAGCTGCTCATTCACGTAATCGCGATCCAGAACCAGACGCTGCTTCCTTGCCCGGCCGATAACGGGTACGCCCCAGGTTGCTTGCCAGTGCCGGCCGCGTTCTTCCCAGGTTTCATTCAGCTGGCGGTGGTAAATAAGCGTAATAAGAGCATCACCCGCCTTGGTGGTTAAAAACTCAACCTGAAACAGTTTAAAGCGCAGCTCCGGATCTTCGTGAATGGCTTTCAGTACTTTATCCATTAGCTCGTTGATAAGCTCAGATGCAATAGGAAAGTCTTTAACGCACACCGGAGTACGAGGGTCTTCTTTTTTAAACATGGCAAGAAAGGACCGCTCATCTTCATGCCACACTCTAAATTCCGCGCGCATGCGATAGTGGCTTTTCGGGGAGTCGAAGACTTCTAACTCGGGCGTTTCCCAATCCTGAAATAAGCCTTTCAGCTTAAGTGCTTTGTTCTCAAGTTGGTTTTGGTAGTTCTCAGGATCGTAAGGAAAAGGCATTTTGGGGCTCGTAATTAAAGGGTGCGCCGATTTTATGGATGTAGATTATTATTTCTACTTTATACCGTTATCTAACTGTCGGAATCCATTTATCGGGCTGTTTCGCTCTATTGTTTATCAGTAATTAGAAGCTAGGGTCGCTGATCGAGAATTGGTGCAGGGTAGGGGTGTTTTCATCAATTTTCCCGTACCAGCCAAGCTTGTCCCAGTCACCAAGTACCATTCTTAACTGGTTATGTTCGTAGCTGTGAATGTCTGCCATGTGGGTATGACCATGCACCAGTACATCGCATCTTAGTGACCCTAAGGCCTCTGTGATGGCGCTCTCGGTTACGTCGATATAGACCGGATTTTCACTGAATCGCTGCTTGGAGTTGGCTCTGAGTTTTTCAGCCAGCTTTTTTCGGTAGCTTTTTGGCAGCTTCTTCAGAGTGCCCAGAATAAAGGGGTTGCGTATGACTTTGCGGAATCGCTGATACTGTTTGTCATCGGTACAGTAGATGTCGCCGTGGCTTAAAGAGACTCGTTTGTCAGCTATCGTGAGCGTGGTTTCGTCGCCCAGTAGCGTCATGCCGGCAGCGTTGCAGTAGTCTTTGCCAAGTGCAAAATCGCGGTTTCCGGGAATATAAAACACGTTAATATCGTGGCTTTCAGACAGCCTGCGCAGCGCTTGAGCAACCTGTTCGGTCAGTGGCGTGGAGATATCATCACCCAGCCAGTATTCAAAGAAGTCACCCAAAATAAAGAGGGCATCCGTTGAGCTGGGAATCCAATCCAGAAACGCAAAAAAAGCCCGGACACAATCCGGGCGATCTGCTGTTAGATGAATGTCTGAAATAAACAGCGCATTCCTAAAGCTAAGTGTCATTATTCGACAATTACTGCTTTTTCAATGATGACATCGTCAGCCGGTACATCCTGGTGGCCACCCTTGAAGGTAGTGGCAACAGCCTTCATCTGGTCTACCACTTCCTGGCCTTCAATGACTTCACCGAACACTGCATAGCCCCAGCCATCCATTGTTTCAGATTTAAAATCCAGAAAAGAGTTGTCTGCTACGTTGATAAAGAACTGCGCAGTTGCAGAGTGAGGGTCCATAGTGCGGGCCATGGCAATGCTGTATTTGGTGTTTTTCAGGCCGTTGTTGGCTTCGTTTTCAATAGGAGCGCGAGTAGTGCGTTGCTTCATACCAGGTTCAAAACCGCCACCCTGAACCATAAAGCCATTAATAACGCGGTGGAAGATCAGGCCGTCGTAAAAGCCATCCTTAACGTACTGCTCAAAATTAGCGGATGATTTAGGGGCTGCTTCAGTATTCAGGGCGATTTTGATGTCACCCATAGAGGTCGTCATTAAAACGTTCATGTCGTTTCCTTTTGGTTAATTAGTGATGCCCAGGTGCAGCTGCTTTGCTGCAATCAGTGTGTTTTCCATCAGGGTGGCAACTGTCATAGGGCCTACGCCTCCCGGTACCGGAGTAATCCAGGACGCCTTTTCTTTAGCAACGTCGAATTCAACGTCGCCAACAATATGGTTGTTTTCATCACGGTTAATGCCAACGTCGATGACAATAGCGCCGTCTTTGATCCACTCGCCTTTAACCAGGCCGGGTTTGCCGGCGGCAACAACAATAACGTCAGCCTCGCGGATGTGTTGTTCCAGGTTACGGGTAAAGCGGTGAGTTGTGGTTACCGTGCAGCCGGCGAGTAAGAGTTCTAACGACATCGGGCGGCCAACGTGGTTGGAGGCACCGACGACAACGGCGTTTAGGCCGCGTAACTCTTCACCCGTGCTTCGCAACAGAGTCATAATGCCCTTGGGTGTGCAGCTTTCAAGAAGCGGTCGTCTTTGTGCCAAGCGGCCAATGTTATAGGGGTGAAAGCCATCAACGTCTTTATCTGCCTTAATGCGCTCTACTATAGTATCGGCATTAATATGTTCAGGCAGTGGCATCTGTACAAGAATACCGTCTATAGAAGCGTCTTCATTCAGCTGATCAATGAGTTCAACCAGCTCAGACTCCTTAGTGGTTTCAGGTAGGTCATAGTTTTTAGACTTGAAGCCCACTTCTTCACAAGATTTTATCTTGCTGGCTACATAGCGCCCGGAAGCGAAGTCGCTGCCGACCATAATAACGGCTAAACCGGGTGGGCGATGCCCCTGGCTGGTTAAGCTTGTTACATCAAGTTTGATCTGTTCTTTCAGGCGTATTGAGATTGCCTTTCCATCTATTAGTTTTGCCGTCACAGTCTTTCCATATAGAAATACATAATGGCGGGCGATTTTCTCACGCGCTCGTTCATTCAGCAATAAGGTTGTGTTTGCTGGATGAATTTTGTTCAAAACCATCAAAATGGCCCTATCGTGTTGTTTTTTAACATTTTTTTAAAAAAACGTTTGACGAAGTAAGAGGGGATCATTAATATGCGCGCCACGTTGACGGACACAGTCAGTCGGAGCATAGCGCAGTTTGGTAGCGCATCTGGTTTGGGACCAGAGGGTCGGGGGTTCGAATCCCTCTGCTCCGACCAATCTTCAGGCAACTGAAGAGGGTAGTGACAGGTGACCAGTAGGGACGGGCATCAAGCGCTCGTAGCTCAACCGGATAGAGCACTCGCCTTCTAAGCGAGTGGTTGCAGGTTCGAGTCCTGCCGGGCGTGCCAGTTTCAACGTATATTGTGGTGGGCGTAGCTCAGTTGGTAGAGCCCCGGATTGTGATTCCGGTGGTCGTGGGTTCGATCCCCATCGTCCACCCCAGTTTTGAAAAAGGCCGTTTTTAAAACGGCTTTTTTTTTGCCCAAAATGTGCTGATTGCCTCGCGTTTCGCGTTTTAGGGCTTGATTATGGGTTGTTGCGTACTTAGAGTAACAGCCCCAAAAAATTTCATTCATCAGTTTTAAGATACAAGTTTAAAGAGGAAGCCTCATGCAAGTTTCTGTCGAGACGACCACTGGTCTTGAGCGCCGCATGACTGTTGGCGTGCCAGCAGGCGAAGTAGATAACGCTGTTAGTCAAAAATTAAAAGAAACCGCTCGTCGTGTACGAATTGATGGCTTTCGTCCAGGTAAGGTTCCAGTTTCTGTCGTAAAGCAGCGCTTTGGTGCTGGTATCCGTGCTGAAGTTCTGGAAGAAGTGGTTCGTAACTACTATGTAAAAGCACTGACTGAAGAGAAAGTTGTTCCAGCAGGTTCGCCTAGCATCGAATTTACAAAAGATGCTGCGGGTGAAGATGTTGAGTTCACTGCGACTTTTGAAGTATTCCCGGAAGTTGAGCTGGCTCCGTTTGACGGCTACGAGTTCGAAAAATCTTCTGCCGAAGTAACCGATGCCGATATCGACACTATGCTGGAAAACCTGCAGAAGCAGCGTGCTAACTACGTAAGCGTAGAACGCCCGGCAGTCAATGGCGATCGCGTTAAGATTGACTTCGTTGGTAAGGTTGACGGCGAAGCTTTCGAAGGCGGCAGTGCTGAAGGTCAGTCCGTAACACTGGGCTCAGGTCAGATGATTCCTGGATTTGAATCCGGTATCGAAGGTATGAGTGTTGGCCAAACTAAGGCTGTTGAAGTAACCTTCCCGGAAGACTACGGTAATGAAGAGCTGGCAGGTAAAGCTGCGGTTTTCGATATCACTCTGCATGAAGTTGCTGAAGCCGAGTTGCCAGAGCTGAACGAAGAGTTCTTCACCGCTTTTGGTGCTGAAGGCAAAGACCTGGAAACGTTCAAGGCTGAAGTGCGCAAGAACATGGAGCGTGAAGCCCGTACTGCGCTGGAAGGTGCTCTGAAAAATTCTGTTATTGACCAGTTGGTTGCTTCTAATGAATTTGATGTTCCTTCTGCACTGGTTGCAGACGAGATTCAAAGGCTTAAGCAGCAAGCGCTTCAGCAGTTTGGTCAGCAGGCTCAATTCGATGTGAACACTCTGCCGGACGAAATCTTCAAAGATCAGGCTGAGCGTCGCGTTAAAGTTGGCCTGATTATGAACGAAGTGATCTCTAAGGCTGAGATTAAAGCGGACGACGAAACTGTTGATGCATACATCAACGATCAGGCTTCTGTATACCAGGATCCTCAGCAGGTCATTGACTATTATAAGAGCAATGACGAAATGTTAAATCAAGTTAAGGCGGCAGTGGTTGAAAACGCTGCAATCGACCATATCTTAAAAGCATCTAAGGTAGCTGAAACAGTTGTTAGCTACGAAGAAGCCATTAAGTCTAAGAATGCAGCACAGGGTTAATTAAGTAACTCTTTGTTACAAAGTACATTTTTATGACTACAATCAAAGTTGGCTCTTCCAAAAGAAAGCCAACTTTTTTTTGTCCTATTGAATTCAAGGAGTCGATATATGTCATCAGATCGCCGTTCAGGTTTAACCAGCGAGATCTATAATGCAGGCGGCCTTGTGCCGATGGTCGTTGAGCAGACATCTCGGGGTGAGCGCTCGTTCGACATATATTCAAGATTATTAAAAGAGAATGTGATTTTTCTGGTTGGCCAGGTTGAAGACTACATGGCTAACCTGGTGGTAGCCCAGCTGCTGTTTCTGGAAAGCGAAAACCCGGATAAAGATATTCATCTTTACATCAACTCACCGGGTGGTTCAGTGACTGCGGGTATGGCCATCTACGACACGATGCAGTTTATTAAGCCAGACGTAAGCACTATGTGTATTGGTCAGGCGGCGAGCATGGGTGCTCTGTTGTTGGCCGGCGGCGCTAAAGGTAAACGTTTGTGTCTGCCGAATTCCCGCATGATGATTCACCAGCCTTTAGGTGGTTATCAGGGCCAGGCAACGGATATTGAGATTCATGCTAAGGAAATTCTCGATATGAAACGCCGTTTGAACGAGATTATGGCGCATCACACAGGTCGTCCTATCAGCGAAGTCGAGAAAGATACCGACCGGGATAACTTCCTTACAGCCGAACAAGCCGTTGAATATGGCCTTGTTGACAGGGTTGTGGATCACAGAATTTAGAATATGCTGTTACCCGTGTGGTTTACGAAAAAACCACACTGAAGCTCGCTTAAATACTTGCAATTATGGTGAGCTGGTTACATCTTTATTAGATACACAGGTATTTGGAGTCTTTAAATGGCCGATGATAAAACCAGAAAGGGCGATGATGGTAAGCTACTTTACTGCTCTTTTTGTGGCAAAAGTCAGCATGAAGTAAGAAAGCTGATCGCAGGGCCTTCTGTTTTCATTTGCGACGAATGTGTTGATTTGTGCAACGATATCATTCGTGAGGAGCTGCAGGAGGCGGCACCTAAAGCTGAAAGTACGAAATTGCCAGTACCTTCAGAAATCCGGGCGACGCTGGATGAATACGTGATTGGGCAGGAAAGAGCAAAGGTGGTTCTTTCAGTCGCTGTTTACAATCACTACAAGCGTTTGCAGTACGGTGAAAGCAGTCAGGATGTTGAACTGAGCAAGTCGAACATCCTTCTGATTGGTCCAACTGGTAGTGGTAAAACCCTGCTGGCTGAAACTATGGCCAGATTACTGAATGTTCCTTTCACCATGGCTGATGCGACAACGCTGACCGAAGCCGGCTATGTTGGTGAAGATGTTGAAAACATCATTCAGAAGTTGCTGCAGAAGTGCGATTACGATGTTGAAAAAGCTCAACGTGGCATCGTTTACATCGATGAGATTGACAAGATTTCACGAAAGTCAGACAACCCCTCAATCACCCGTGATGTTTCCGGTGAGGGTGTGCAGCAGGCATTGCTGAAGTTGATTGAAGGCACGGTCGCCTCTGTTCCGCCGCAAGGTGGCAGAAAGCACCCGCAGCAAGAGTTTTTACAGGTAGATACAAGCAATATTCTGTTTGTTTGTGGCGGTGCATTCGCCGGGCTGGAAAAGGTTATTCAAAACCGCACTGAAAAGGGCGGTATTGGCTTCACAGCTCAGGTCAAGAATAAAGAAGACCGCAAGGCCGGTGCGATTATCGCCGACGTGGAACCGGAAGATCTGGTTAAATATGGTCTGATTCCTGAGTTTATTGGCCGACTGCCAGTGGTTGCTACCCTTCGTGAACTCGATGAGGATGCACTGGTTCAAATTTTGACTCAGCCGAAAAACTCACTGGTCAAGCAGTATCAAAAGCTGTTTGAAATGGAAGGTGTAGAGCTCGATATTCGGGAAAGTGCGCTCAAAGCCGTAGCTAATAAAGCTATGGAGCGTAATACCGGTGCCCGTGGTCTGCGTTCCATTCTTGAAAGCGTGCTGTTGGATACGATGTATCAGGTGCCGTCAGAAGAAAGCATCAGTAAGGTGGTAATAGACGAATCTGTAATAACAGGTGAGTCTGAGCCATTACTTATTTATGAAAACTCTGAACCTCCTAAAACTGCCAGCGGGCAGGCTGATTAAAAACGGGCTTTCAGCCCGTTTTTTTTGCTAAGGCATTGATATCTCTGAATTTATCGCCATAGTAAGATCGTAAGAAATTAATTCGAGGTAATTATGGCGCACCTAGACGCTTCTGACGGTTTGTCCATGGACTTACCGCTACTGCCACTTCGCGATGTGGTTGTTTACCCTCATATGGTTATTCCATTGTTTGTGGGTCGCCAAAAATCTATTGCCGCCCTGCAGTTTGCAATGGATAACGACAAAAAAATTCTTCTTGTCGCTCAGAAAAATGCCAAAGACGATGAGCCGGTTCAGGACGACCTCTATAACGTTGGAACACTGGCAAGTGTTCTGCAGCTTCTTCGCTTGCCGGATGGTACAGTTAAGGTTCTGGTTGAGGGTGTCGATCGGGTTGCTATTTCAGACATTGTCGACGGTGAAGAGTATCTGACCGGCCAGGCTTCATTATTGGATACCAATCCTTTAACAGAGCGTGAGCAGGAATCACTGGTTCGTTTGTTGATGACTCAGTTTGAAAAGTATATTCAGCTCAGTAAGAAGGTTCCTTCAGAGGTCTCTACGTCTTTAAACAGTATTGAAGATCCGGGTCGTCTGGCAGACACCATTGCTTCACATCTGTCCTTGAAGGTTGAAGAAAAGCAAAAGGTTCTGGAAGTTGCTGCAGAGCGTGAACGAATTGAACACCTGCTTTCGGTATTGGAAGCAGAGATAGACCTGCTTGAAGTTGAAAAGCGCATTCGCAGCCGCGTGAAAAAGCAGATGGAAAAATCTCAGCGTGAGTACTATCTGAATGAGCAAATGAAAGCCATTCAAAAAGAGCTGGGTGATCTTGATGAAAATAACGCGTCTGAAGTAGAAGAGCTGGAAAACAAGATTAAGCAGTCTGGAATGCCGCAAGAAGCCAGTGACAAGGCAATGTCTGAGCTTAATAAGCTTAAAATGATGTCGCCAATGTCGGCAGAAGCTTCTGTTGTCAGAAACTACTTAGACTGGATGCTTGGTGTGCCCTGGTCAAAACGTTCACGGGTGCGACATGACTTAGCCAAGGCGAAAGAGGTTCTGGAAGCAGACCACTACGGCCTTGATGAGGTTAAAGAACGCATCCTGGAATACCTGGCCGTACAAAAGCGTGTTAAGAAGGTTAAAGGGCCTGTGCTCTGCCTGGTTGGTCCTCCCGGTGTTGGTAAAACATCTTTAGGGCAATCGATTGCTAAGGCTACGAACCGCAAGTTTGTACGCATGGCGTTAGGTGGTGTTCGCGATGAATCCGAAATCAGAGGCCACCGTCGAACCTACATCGGTTCTATGCCAGGTAAGGTTGTTCAGAAATTAAGTAAGGCTGCGGTAAAAAATCCGCTGTTCTTATTGGATGAAATCGATAAGATGGGCATGGATCATCGCGGTGATCCGGCTTCGGCTCTATTAGAGGTTTTAGACCCAGAACAAAACCACACCTTCAACGATCACTATCTGGAGGTCGATTTCGATCTTTCTGATGTCATGTTTGTTTGTACATCCAACAGCATGAATATTCCTGGTCCATTGCTGGACAGGATGGAAGTGATTCGTATCCCCGGTTATACCGAGGATGAGAAGCTGAACATTGCGCAGCGTTACCTGACACCGAAGCAGATCGCGTCTAACGGATTGAAAGAGAATGAGCTGACTATTGAGGACAGTGCCATCCTTTATCTGATCCGACACTACACGCGAGAGGCGGGTGTGCGTGGCCTGGAGCGTGAGATCGCTAAGGTTTGTCGTAAAGTTGTCATGGAGAATGTTTTAGAAGGTAAAGCAGGCACCACGACAATCACCGATAAAGATATTGAGCGATTCTCAGGTGTTCAAAAGTTCCAATACGGTGTTGCTGACAAAGAAAACCAGATCGGTATGGTTACCGGCCTTGCATGGACGTCTGTCGGTGGAGAGCTGCTGAATATCGAAGCCAGCAGTGTGGAAGGTAAGGGTGCGATACTGCGCACCGGCTCTCTGGGTGATGTTATGAAGGAATCTATCCAGGCCGCTATGACTGTTGTTCGCAGCAGGGCACAGAGCCTGGGCATTCTGCCTAACTTCCATGAGAACCGTGATATCCACATTCACGTTCCTGAGGGTGCAACACCTAAAGATGGTCCGTCTGCCGGTATTGGTATGTGTACTGCATTAGTTTCAGTCCTTGCCAAGATACCGGTAAGATCAGATGTGGCCATGACAGGTGAGATTGCTCTGCGTGGACAAGTGCTTCCTATAGGCGGGTTGAAAGAAAAATTATTGGCCGCACACAGGGGTGGTATTAAAACTGTGATCATTCCTGAAGAAAATGTCAGGGATTTAAAGGAAATTCCTGATAATATAAAGGAAGCACTCGATATTCGTTCGGTGTCATGGATTGATGAAGTTTTAGACATTGCGTTGGAGTCGAAACCCAAAGGGTTAACCGATGAAGAGGTCGCTTCTGAAATTTCAAAACAAAAGTCTAAAAACAACCCGGAAAGCAGCGTTAGTACGCATTAAGCCGCTTGACAGCTGTTTTTTGAGACTGGTATAAATTACCGCTGGTATGACACAACACAATTTGAAATAGAATTCACAAAACAATGGATGGCGCTTTAAAACTTATTAAGTCATCCTTGTTTTCATATATAAAACATAGTTAAGGGGAATAGTGTGAATAAATCTGAATTGATTGATGCAGTAGCCGCTGCTGCGGACATTTCTAAGGCTGCTGCTGGCCGTGCATTGGATGCGATGGTTGATTCTGTAACTGACGCTTTGAAAGAAGGTGATCAGGTAGTATTGGTTGGATTCGGAACATTCTCCGTTAAAGATCGTGCAGCACGTACTGGTCGTAACCCACAGACTGGTCAGCCAATTGAAATTGCAGCTGCTAAAGTACCTAGCTTCAAAGCAGGTAAAGCATTAAAAGACGCTGTAAATTAATTTAATGCGGGCATAGCCCGTTTTCTTTTGAAAACTGTAGCGTGTCATTTGATGCGCTTTTTTTTTATAAAAGGCATATAAAGCCGGTAGGAATCTCGATGCTCCAGGTCTTTCGTAACTCAGCCAAAGGTAACGTTGGTAAAATTATTGTCGGATTGATTGTAGTTACTTTCGTTTTATTCGGCGCAGAATCAATAGTCTCAATCGCCGGTAACTCGGCACCTGCAACCGTAAACGGTGACAAGGTATCTGAAATTGAATACCAGCGTTTGCTCAGCTCAAGACAACAGGAATTGGCAAGCCAGTACGGTGCGGAGTTTGCTGCACAGTTGGCCAATTCATCAGTATTAAAAGAACAGGTTCTGAACAGTTTAATTAACCAGATACTTCAGCAGCAGCTGACGTCAAAGTTGGAATTCCAGGTTTCTGAAGAGCAGGTTCTGGAGTCTTTGGCTGAAATTACCGCATTTCAGGTAGACGGTAAGTTCGATAAAGATATCTATGAAAGCCTCCTGGCGGCTAACGGTTACAACCATGCAACCTTTGTTGCAGAGCAAAAAGCACAAACTGCATTAACTCAAATGCAGGCGGGTGTTGCTAACAGTGCATTTTCTGTTGAAAAAACGGCAAAGCGATATGCCAGCTTAATGTCTCAGAAAAGACTGGTTAGTTATAAAGAATTCACTTCTTCTGACTTTTTAGAAGAGGCACAGGCAACAGAACAGCAAATTGAAAATTATTACCAGGAAAACCAGCAGGAGTTTATCTCTCCTGAGCAGGTTAAGGTTGAGTTTGTACGTCTGACTCAAAGCTTCCTGGCGAGCCAGGTTGAAGTGACTGATGCCCAAGTACAGAGCGCTTACGAGGCCTACGTTGCGGAACTGAAAGGTCAGGAAACCAGAGAGGTTTCTCACATCCTTTTTGCTGATGGTGATGATGCCGAAGCAGAAGCTCAGGCAACGTTGCAGCGATTGAACGCAGGTGAAGCTTTTGGTGATTTAGCTGCTGAGCTGTCTGACGATCCGGGCAGCGCCGAATTTGGTGGTTCATTAGGTGAGCTTATCGAAGGTGTTTATGTCGGCGAGTTTTACGATGCGGCAATCGCACTGGCAGAAGAAGGTGATGTATCTGAGCCGGTTAAAACAGAATTTGGTTATCACCTGATTCGATTGGATACAATCAATAAGCCGACCATTGATTCAATTGATCAGAAGCGTGATCAACTGATTGCTCAAATTAAGGCAACCACCGCTGCGGAAGAATTGCTCTTTGTTCAGGAAGAGTTGGCGGATCTCTCGTTCTCATCAGATAGCCTCACCGCTGTAGCTGAGAACTTTGGTGTCGTTGTTGAGGAATCTGATTGGCTGGAACGTAACTCCGGCGAAGGCCTGCTATCCGATTCAGACCTTGCTGAAACCATCTTCTCAGACCAGGTATTATTCGATGGCTTGATGAGTGATGTCGTACGTTTAAGCAACGATGATCTGGTTGTCGTAAAAATGATCGATTACCAGGCCGAAGCTATTAAAGACTTGGAAGAAGTAAGCGCAGAGGTGGCTGCTATCGTACAGGCAGAGAATGCACGGGAATTGATGGAGCAGTTCATTGCTGAGCAGCTATCATCTGAGAGTGTAGACGATAGCTGGGCTGAAGCCGTTAGCGTTGCCCGAATCGATAGCGATACATTGCCGGCAAATGTATTGATAAAAGCATTTGAAATGGCGGCACCGGCTGAAGGCCAGGTAACCAAAGCGCAGGTTGTTGATGGTGATGTTGCTTATATTGTCGCTGTTCTTGAGGTAGAAAATGTAGAACCGCCTGAAGATCAGATTGCTAATGCGGAAGCATTCAGTGCGCAAATGGCAGCCAGCGAACAGTATCAGATGATGTTTAATATTGAGCGCAACAATGCGAAAATAAAAATTCGCTAAAACGAATTCAGATTATTAAAAGGCTGCATTTGCAGCCTTTTTTACTTTGAGAAACTGACTATGAGTCAACAGAATAAATTGAAAGAATTGCTGGATGAAAATGCGATAGACATAGGTGCTTTTTGTGCTTGCCTGGCTATTGATGAGCAACTGGCAAGTGACTTATTTACTGGCACAAAAAAGCTATCCAAAAGTCTGGCACGGCAAATAGAGCAGACTTTCTGTAAGCCGAAATTCTGGTTGGAAAGTGATAACGATACATCAGGAGGAAGCTATGACCTATTTGGATAGTTTAATAACTGAAACATCACCGCTAAAGGGTAAGCTTTCAGAGATCGCTCTTGTTGTGTTTGATGTCGATGGTGTTTTAACGGATGGTCGGCTGTATTACGGTTCTAAGGGTGAAGAGTTAAAGGTATTTAACGTCAAGGATGGCGTCGGGTTGAAGCTGCTGCCAGATAACAATATTCAGGTCGCAGTTGTTACGGCTAAGAGCTCCGAGATGGTGAGTCGAAGAATGGAAGATCTTGGCGTAGAAAATTATTTTAAAGGTGTCAAAGATAAGCTTTCAGTGGTTTTGGAGCTGTGTGAACGCCTTAGTATTAACTTGGAGCAAGTCTGCTATGTCGGCGATGATATGGTTGATTTGAAAGTCATGGATAAGGTGGGTCTTTCTGTTTGCCCGGCGGATGCCTACGCTTTAGTCCAGAAAAGCACGGATATTGTCTTGCCGGTTTCCGGGGGGCAGGGTATAGCTCGGTTGGTTTGCGATTTAATATTGAATGCTAAGGGCTTAATGAAAAGTGCCTATAAACTGGCAGCAACACCTCATTTTGAACGCGAACGTAATTAGAGGTGCTGTGCCGTAATGTTTGATCTGTAACCGGTGTTAACCGGTTACGATGTCATCGAAAGATTTAACCACTTCATCCACAGCCTTCAGCTGAGTTAAGAACGGCTTCAGCATATCAAGCGGCAGTGCTGAAGGCCCGTCGCACATTGCAGAGTCTGGGTCCGGGTGCGCTTCCAGGAATAATCCTGCTATTTTTTGTGCTATACCAGCGCGTGCCAGCTCTGTTACCTGAGCACGTCGGCCATCGGCTGAATCCAGTCGGCCACCGGGTTTTTGCAATGCGTGTGTCACATCAAAAATAACCGGGAAGCCAGTTTGTTTCATGATGCCGAACCCGAGCATATCTACTACAAGGTTGTTGTAACCGAATGACGTACCGCGCTCACAAAGGATCAGCTTGTCGTTACCGGCTTCCTGAAACTTGTTGAGAATATGAGCCATTTCATGAGGTGCAAGGAATTGTGCCTTCTTGATGTTGATGACTGCACCGGTTTCAGCCATTGCTTTAACCAGATCGGTTTGGCGCGATAAAAAAGCAGGCAATTGAATAACATCCGCCACTTCAGCAGCAGGAGCGGCCTGGTAAGGCTCATGAATGTCGGTAATAACCGGAACACCAAAGGTATCTTTTACTTCCTGTAGAATCTTCAGGCCTTCTTCAAGACCCGGGCCACGAAAACTGTTTATTGAGCTGCGGTTAGCTTTGTCAAAGCTGGCTTTGAAGATATATGGAATGTTCAGTTCTTCGGTGACTTTGGCGTAGGTTTCTGCCGCTTTTAGTGCCAGATCACGGCTTTCTAGAACATTAATGCCGCCAAACAGAGTGAAGGGCAGGTCATTGCTGCACTGAACTTTTCCAACAGAAACAACACGTTGTTGCATCATGATTTCCTCTTTATAAATAATTAGGCTATTGTAGCTTTCTTGCCGCGTAAACCAAATTCTAATGTTATCTGATACCGTAAAATTAACGATTCAATCCGCTTACAGTGAATATCTTTCAAACCGTGATTTAAACCCTCGGCATGGTCAAAAGCACATGCTGGCTCAGGTTGCCCGCACGCTTGGTAGTATTGAATTAGATGCCGAGGGGAAAAAACGCCCCGACCAGTATTCGATTGCCGTTATTGAGGCCGGTACGGGTACCGGTAAAACCGTTGGTTATGCGCTCAGTGCTATTGCGGTTGCAATGGCGCTCGGAAAAAAACTGGTTATATCAACCGCAACCATTGCCTTGCAGGAACAGGTTGTGAACAAAGATCTGCCGGATATCCTGGATAATACTGGGTTGAAATTTAAGGCGGTATTAGCAAAAGGGCGCGGTCGTTACCTGTGTACCCATAAGCTTGAACAACTCATCCAGTTTTACAGCGGAACTGTGGTTGCCATGTCTCTGTTTGAGGAAACCATGGAAGCGGATGAGGCGACACTGGCGCAATTTAATGACTTTATGGCGCAATTCGGCAGTGGTGCCTGGTCCGGTGATCGCGATCACTGGCCGGATAAAATTGACGATAAGGTTTGGTTCTCGCTGACTTCCTCTCATCGTGAGTGCCTCAACCGCCGTTGCCCGCATTATCAGAATTGCCCCTTTTTTGAAGCCCGTGGCGAACTGGAAAATGCAGACGTCATAATTGCCAATCATGATTTGGTTATGGCAGATCTTTCCTTAGGTGGTGGCGCCATTTTGCCTGCGCCTGAAGATACCATCTATGTATTCGATGAAGGGCATCACCTGCCCGATAAAGCACTGTCACATTTTGCTCAGCAGCTAACGGTTAAATACACGCTGAATCAGTTAGATTCTATTCGTAAGCAAATCCCGAAGGTTCGGCTGGAGCTTGAATACGGCGATACTGCTGAGCGGTTAATGGACAATATTATTGAGAGCCTGAATGCCTGCCACCAACAGCTGGCATTAACCTGGTCTTCATTGCAACCATGGTTTAATCGTCTTAGTGCGGATGAAAAAACCTTAACCTTCCTGCAACCTGAACAACGATTGCCTATTGACGAATTACTGAGTCCGCTTGAGCAGCCGTTTAATGTTTTGTTCACCAGTGTTTCCGCATTGGATGAGAATACAAGAAAGCATTTGTCATCGTCGGAAGACCCTCAGGAAAAAGATCGTTTGCAGAACGCCTTGCCGGTTATCGGCCGTTGGCTTTCCCGTATTGAGCCGGCAAAAGATTTAGTCAGCAGCTGGTTACAGCCTGATAAGGACAATGCACCTCCCGCTGCCCGCTGGATGGATCGAATCGACAGCGCAGAGGTTCAGGATTTAGTGCTGAACACCAGCCCGGTTTCCGCCAGCCCGGTATTAAGGGGGTATTTGTGGAACCGATGCTGTGGCGCAGTTGTTACCTCGGCAACGCTGACCGTGGCCGGTAAATTTGACCGATTATTAACACAGACGGGAATATCTGAGGGTGCCGATTTGCTGAAGGTTGAAAGCCCCTTTGATTACCCGAATCTGGTTGTAGCCAAGATTCCGGATATTGCTGTGGATGGCAGCAAGCGGGACTCTCATACGGAATCGATTGCCGAGCTGATCAGGCGGCATTTACCTAAAGAATCCGGAAACTTGGTGCTGTTTTCTTCCCGGGCGCAGATGCAGGATGTCTACGAGTTACTCGAAGATGACTGGAAAGCATTAATCACTTTGCAAGACGATCTACCAAAAACGGCACTCATCGAGCATCACAAAGAGCGGCTGGAAGAGGGCGGTGGCTCTACGTTGTTTGGCCTGGCAAGTCTGGCGGAAGGTGTCGATCTACCCGGTAATTATCTGAAGCATCTGGTTATTGCCAAGATTCCATTTGGTGTGCCGGATGATCCGATTGCATCAACTCTGTCACGCTGGCTGGAATCCCGTGGGATGAATCCGTTTCAAATAATTACTTTACCTGCAGCGACTATTCGAATGGTGCAGGCTTGTGGGCGGCTGGTCCGCCAAGAGCAGGACAGTGGCACCATATGGTTTATGGATCGCCGTATTGTTGAAAAACGATACGGTAAAACCATTATCGATTCACTGCCTGCGTATCGCTGGGAAGTTACCTAACTTTGCGCATGGCCCACTAGGCGCTTGCCAGTTTAAAACGCTCTGCCAGGTCTATGGTTCCATCCAGCAGTTGCATGGTGATGCAATGGATAGAACCGTGCTCTTCGATCAGTGGTCGCGCATCTACGCCAACAACCTTTCGCTCTGGGAACAGTTCCGCAATGATGGCGAGGGCGGCACTGTCACTCTCATCAGCATAGGTGGGAACAACAACCAGCTTGTTCGTAATCAGGAAGTTGGCGTAGGTTGCAGGCAGGCGGTGTCCGTCTTCTGCATAAATGCCTTTAGGTAATGGCAGCTCAACTATTTTATATGGCTCGCCGCTTGGCTTTCGTAACTGTTCCAGCTCGGCTTTCATTGCACTCAGTGGCTGAAAGTGGCTGTCGGCTTCATCCTGACACCCCTGAAACAGCAGGGTGTTTTCGTCGCAGAACCGGACCAGAGTATCAATATGGGCATCGGTATCGTCGCCTTCCAGGTGACCGTTTTGTAACCACAGAAAATGATCAACACCCAGTGATTCAGACAGCAGTTTTTCAATGGCTGCTTTATCGAATTCAGGGTTCCGGTTCTCATTCAACAGACATTGCTCGGTGGTCAGTAAGGTACCCAGGCCATCTGTTTCAAGGCTGCCGCCTTCAAGAATGAAGTCTATATCGGAAAGAGACGGCAATAGGCCGGCTTCTGCCATTGAGGCGTTTAACAGGTTGTCTTTGTCAAAAGCGAACTTGCCACCCCAGCCATTAAAGTGAAAGTTAAGTAAGGCTGGTTTCCCTGCGTTGGTTACAGATACTGGCCCATGGTCCCGTGCCCAGGTATCGTTGCTATCTACTTTTGCAAAAAAACAGTTTTCGATGTTGATGTCGTTGTCTTTTAGCAATGTCAGAAACTGCTCCGGCTTAATCGAAGCGTGCAGTTGAATCACTAAGGGTTGGGTTTCTGCAACAGCTTTCGCCAATGCTAAATAGGTCGCTTCTACCTTATCCAGCATGTAGTGCCATGCGCTTTCAATATGCGGCCAGGTAATCAGAATGGCAGCCTGTTTGGCCCATTCTGCCGGGAAATTTGTTTGCTTGGTCATTTTAGTATCAGGGTGTTGGAATGGATGTTTGTGCTTTAAACATATGTTTAAGCAGTTGCTGTTTCTGTATTTCAGTTAATGGCTCAAATACTAGGTGATAAGTGTTTTTATTCCCATCGTTTTCAACGGCAGCAATGCTGGCGAATGAAAAATGGGCAAAGTAGCTGGGGGTAAAAATCAGCGCCAGGGCAAGCCGCTGGTTTGCGCTGAACTGCTGTTCAGAGGTTATGCAGCAACCCCCTTCGCTGATGTTAATGGTTTGGCTGTCGAGCTGGTTCTGTGTAGTTGCATGAATATCGATCAGCTTAGTGACGATTGAAAGCTTCTTATGCATCAGCTCCAGGGTTTTCTTAATGGCGACATCTTTTACACGTTCCGTTAATGCGACGATTTCTGAATCGATATTTCCGGATTCAGAAAGCAGCGCCATCGAGTGTAATTCCGGGAAGCAGCTTCCGGCATCCGCGGCATCATCAGTAACAGCAGCCGTGGCTACAAAAGCTGTCATATCGACACGAAAGGAGTCTCGTCGCTCCTCGTTTAAAGTTGAATTCATGCGTTATCCGGTGTCATAGTTGTGTAAAATGGGTCTGACTCAAGAATTGTAGTCAATATAGTTCGCCCACGCCGAGTTTACTGGATTATCGACTTTTATGTTTCATAGCTTACCTTTTTATATAGGTTTAAGGTATTTGCGGGCCAAGCGGCGCAATCACTTTATTTCCTTTATTTCCGCACTTTCAATGGCTGGCCTTACGTTAGGCGTTATGGTGCTGATTATTGTGCTCTCTGTGATGAATGGTTTTGATCAGGAAATGCGCAACAGAATTTTAGGTATGGTGCCTCACGCCACCATATCGCTGCCCGGAGAAATGAGAACTCAGCAGGAGATTATTGATAAAGCCCTGGAGCACCCGCTTGTTGTCGGTGCTTCGGAATACATTGAAACGCAGGGTATGGTTGTGGCCAACGACAATACCCGAGGCGCTCTGTTAAGCGGGGTAAACCCGGATACGGTCGGAACCGTTTCAATTCTGCCGGAGAACATGATTGCCGGTGATATCTCCGATTTAAGTGATACGCCATTCAGTGCCATTGTTGGCAGCACACTGGCGCGGATTTTAGGCGTTGGTGTCGGCGATAAAATTACCCTTATCGTGCCTGAAATGTCGGTGAACATCGCCAGTATTCAACCCAGATTTAAACGCTTTGAGGTTGTCGGTCTGTTTGAGGTAGGAGCAGAACTCGACGCCAACCTTGTGGTAACGCACATTGATGACTTAGGCAAGCTGATGCTCTATGGCGGAGCGGTCGATGGCGTACAGTTAAAAACAACCGACTTGTTCAAAGCCCGTCAAATAGCGCTGGAGGTTGGTCGAAAGCTTACTGATATCTATTACGTTGGTGACTGGACGCGTACACAGGGTAATCTGTTTCAGGCTATTCAGCTGGAAAAAAGACTGGTCGGCTTGTTGCTCTTTATGATCATTGCTGTTGCCGGTTTTAATACGGTTTCCAGTCTGGTCATGCTGGTTACCGATAAGCAGGCAGAGATTGCCGTACTGCGAACACTGGGTGCAACCAAGCGTCAGATTCTCTCCATTTTTATGGTTCAGGGTACAGCGATCGGGCTCATTGGTATCACTGTAGGTGTGGTGTTGGGTGTGATTGGTGCGTTAACCATCGCAGATATTCTCTCCTGGATTGAAAACACCTTTAACATTCAATTTCTGAATGCCAATGTGTATTTTATCAGCTACATCCCATCTGAGTTAAAGTGGAGTGATGTCACCATTATTGCTTCTGCCAGCTTTTTGATCTCTGTGCTGTCGACGATTTATCCTGCCTGGAAAGCTTCCAGAATTTCTCCTGCGGAGGCGCTGCGCTATGAGTCTTAAGTCTGTTTTAGCTTGTCATAATGTTTCCCGTAATTTCAAGATGGCTGACGATGTTGTGCATGTTTTAAAAGACATCGATTTTGAGATTCATGAAGGTGAAATGGTCAGCATCGTGGGCGCCAGTGGATCTGGGAAAACCACCTTGCTGAACCTTATGGCCGGTCTGGATGACCCGACTGATGGTACTGTTCAAATGAGTAACAAACCATTGGCGAAGTTGGGGGATGTGCAGAGAGCGTCGCTCAGGAATAAATTTATGGGCTTTGTTTTTCAGTTTCATCACCTGCTGCCAGAGTTCTCGGCCATTGATAACGTGTTGATTCCCTGCCGTATTCAAGGCAAGGTTTCTGATGCGTCTTATCAATATGCCAGGGAATTGCTGGCTGGTGTGGGCTTGGACCAGCGCATTGACCATCGCCCGGCAGAACTTTCCGGCGGTGAGCGGCAGCGCGTTGCTATTGCCCGGGCGCTGATTAACAAACCCGGTATTGTGCTGATGGATGAGCCAACAGGAAATCTGGACGAAGAAACTTCTGAACAAATCCAGAAAATGATTCAGAAATTAAATGAGCAAACCGGCACCTGTTTCGTCGTTGTTACCCACAACCAGGATTGGGCGCAGCAATTTCCGGTTCGTTACAAGTTAACAAAAGGTCACCTGGTCAAGGCTTAAAATCACCATAGCGCATTACAGGATGTAATGCGTTTTTTTTGTCAGGGAAGGGCATCTCGTGCCAATTGTATTGTTGGTGACAAGCTTGCCGTGGTGCTGGTATTACTTCGGCTTTTCAGTGGCATGCGTGGCTGGCTTTGCTACAGCCATCCTATTGTTTTTTGTTGTTGCCAGAAGAACGGCATGTGCATTGGCTGTACTTGCAGGCATTATGCTGATTGGTTTGGAGCTCGACGTTAAACACGTTTTACCTCGAAGCATGCAGCATGAGTCAGCTGTATTAACCGTTTGTACCGCACAAAAAATGACCGAATATCCGGATTTCTTTTCGGTGAATGCCCGTGTTGTTTCGCAGCCCGATAACATTAGCTTGCGGCACGTTCGGCTGACTATTCCAGCCTCAAAGATTGATCAACCGCTAAAACCAGGCCGTTGTATAAAGGGTGACTTCCGGCTTCGGCAGCCGCTGGGTTTCTTAACCCCGGGCGGCTTTGATTCCGATCGTTATTTCTTCTCAAAGCATATCGATGCCAAGGCAACCCTGTTAAAGCCCGAGGAAATTTACCAGGCTCCATCTCTGGTGCAGAAGCTTTACGTAAAACGGGTTGCCGAATTCTCCAGCCCCGTTGCAGCAGATGTATGGGCAGCGCTGGTGTTAGGCTGGTCCGGTTCTTTGCAGGTTGAAGTTAAAGATTTGTTCAGCAGTAATCAGCTGATGCACCTGTTTGTTATCAGTGGTATGCATATTGGTTTTATTGCGCTTTTTATTCTTACTCTGACTAAGCTGCTACTGACGCCATTTTCCCAATACTTCGTATTACCACGAGGTGGTTTGTATGGCCTCACCCTTGGCTTTGTGGCGCTATACGTCAGTTTGCTGGGCTGGCCGGTGCCGGCAACAAGGGCGCTGCTTATGTTTGCAGTTCCGCTGCTGATGTATTTTCTTGCCGTGAGAGTCAGTTGGCTGGCTGCGTTAATCAGCGCAAGCGTCATTATTTCAGTGCTGCAGCCGGAAGCCTGGTTATCATTGGGTGCCTGGCTTAGTTTTAGTTCCGTTGCGGTGATTTTGCTGTTGCTGCGCTGGAACCTCCTAAACTTCAGGCACAAGCTGATAAAGCTCATTTTCTTTCAGTGTGCAATGTCGCTGACCGTTGTTCCCTGGGCCTTTATTTCCGGGTTTCCAATTAACCCGTTCTCTGCCGTATTGAACCTGCTGATTACTCCGGTGATCGGCTTTGTGCTGTTACCTTTGGCCTTCCTGCTGTGCTTGTTGCCGCTTGATGAATGTATCGGTCTTTTCGAGTGGGTTGTAAAGATGCTGTTTCGGTTTCTGGAATTCACCTCTGACTATTCCTTTAAAACAAGTTGGGTTAGCTTTTCAACAATTGCCCTGGTGGTTGCGCTGTTTGTTCTGCTGGTATGGTGGGTTGATAACAGAGAAAAGCTCATGCTGATCATGTTTGCGTCAGTTGTGGCGATCTTAATGCTTTTTCAACAGCCCCTTGCCGGGCGATACCCAACGGTTACTTTTTATGATGTTGGTCATGGCTCAGCTGTATTGATAGAAGATGGTAATGGGCGATGGCTGGTTGATACCGGGGGAGGCTATGGCAGTGAGAACAGTTTTTTTGAGCGCGATCTCGATAGGCAGATAGCTAAACTAGACTACCTGATCGTTACCCATGCAGATTCAGACCACTCGATGGCCGTTAATTATATTCAGCAAAACGAGCCGCAGCTTAGGGCGTGGTCCGGCCAGCCGGATGCCTTCCGGCGTATAGCCGGCCAGAGCACCTTTAGAAGTTGCCATCAGGCATCGGCACCTTCTCCTTACCTGCGGTTTATTCCGGTGCCTGTACAGTTTCAAAGCAGTGATAACAATCACTCCTGTATTGTGCTGTATGAAACCGGCAATGGCCGTATGATATTGACCGGCGATGCCGACAAGACGATTGAGTATTTCCTGTTGCAGCAGTTTCCTGAGCTGTTTCCTTTTAATGTTGTTTTGTTGGGGCATCATGGTTCTGACTCCAGCTCAGCCGCTGATTGGCTGGCTGCGAACTCGGGCGCAACCTATGTTGTCAGCACCGGTGACAGGTCCAGGCCGGCCTGGCCAGCCCCGAGGATCAAAGAATGGTTCCGGCAGTCTCAGCAGGTTTTGTTAAGCACGGCTCAATCAGGCACCGTGCGCCTGCAATTCAGGCCAGAAGGCATTGCCGTAAAGAGTTGGGAAACAGCCTACAGAAATCGGCTTATTAATTGATTTTTATACATTTTATCCATGAGCCTATGTTAGAGTAACGGGCTTAGAAGGAGGGTCCCTGTGTTCGAGATTATCAAATCCGGCGGCTTGCTGATGCTGCCAATTATTCTTTGTTCTGTTATAGCTTTGGCGATTATTGTTGAGCGCTACTGGACGCTGCGTGTATCCAAGGTGCGGCCAAAAGATCAGTTGCCGCAGGTATGGATGTGGATTAAAAACCACGAGCTCGACTCAGACAAAATTAAAGAATTACGCCAAAGCAGCCTGTTTGGCTATGTTTTGGCTGCGGGCCTGCAGTCTTCCCGTCACGGTCGTGAAGCCATGAAAGATTCAATTCAGGAAGCCGGCGATCACGCGGCCCATGAAATGGAAAAATTCCTCAGTACTCTGGGTACCATTGCTGCCATTTCTCCGCTACTGGGTTTGCTGGGTACGGTATTGGGTATGGTCGATGTCTTCACCGACATCATGATTCAGGGTACCGGTAATACCGGAATCCTGGCTGGCGGTATTTCCAAAGCGCTTATCACAACGGCTGCTGGTCTGACTGTGGCCATCCCCGCGGTTATCTTCCATCGCGCGCTGGTCCGCCGGGTTGATGAGCTGACTGTACTGATGGAGCAGGATAGCGCCAAGCTCGTTGAAGCTATTCATTCTGAAGGGGCCGCTAAGAAAAAATGAGATTTCGTCGCAGTCGCCATGATGATGTAAACGTTAATATCACTCCATTGATCGATGTTGTGTTTCTGCTGCTTATCTTCTTTATGGTGACAACAACCTTTACCCGTGAAACGCAACTGCAGATAGACTTACCTGAAAGTCAAAGTCAGGTCGCTGCTGAAGATCAGAAGCCAATCGAAATTCTGATCGACCGCACCGGTACCTATGCTCTGAACGGCCAGGTCTTGATCAAGTCGGATATTGAATCACTCAAGCAAGCCCTTGCTGAGGTTTCTACCGGTAATCTGACTAAGCCCATTGTGCTGACCGGTGATGCTGAGGCACCGCATCAGGCGTTCGTTATTGCACT
Organism: Reinekea marinisedimentorum; assembly: GCF_004341165.1. Classification (GTDB taxonomy): domain Bacteria; phylum Pseudomonadota; class Gammaproteobacteria; order Pseudomonadales; family Natronospirillaceae; genus Reinekea; species Reinekea marinisedimentorum. The sequence continues at coordinate 265,051 of NZ_SLZR01000003.1, read as the reverse complement.
CGATGCCGTCGCCCAACTGGGCTTTGTTAAGGTCAGCATTACCACTCAAGCCGAGAGTTCTGAATAGAGCCGAAACCTCGGCTCTTTTAAGGTATCAATGCCATGAACTTCTGGTATTCATCTAAGATCAAATGGCAGGCAACATTACTATCTCCACTGAGCCTTCTGGTCAGTGCTATCTCTGGAAAGCGCCGCGCCGGCCGCAATAAAACGCCCTATAAAGCCCCGGTTATCGTCGTTGGTAATCTTACCGTTGGTGGCACCGGTAAAACGCCGATGATTATCTGGCTGGTACACAAGCTGCAGCAGCAGGGCTTTAGGGTAGGCGTGGTCAGTCGCGGTTACGGTGCGGCTGAAAAACCCGACTACCCGCTCAGTGTCAGCGCACAAACGGATGTGTCAGTGTGTGGTGATGAGCCCAAACTGATCCAGAACAGAACAGGCTGCGCTATCGTTGTAGACCCAAAGCGGCACAGAGCCGTGACCCATCTGCTTGAGAGTCATACTGTGGATCTCGTTATCAGTGATGATGGCATGCAGCACTACGCTATGCATCGCGATCTTGAAATTTTGATGGTTGATGGCCATCGCCTGTTTGGCAATGAATTACTGCTGCCGGCAGGGCCGCTCAGAGAAGCCAAAAGCCGTCTTGGCAGTGTTGATTTCATCGTCACCAAAGGTCAGCCCGATAAGCCATTACCTGGTTCAGTCGCGGCTGAGCTAAGCTTCTCACAGCCTGAAAATTACGCGGGTGCCATCCTCCCTCATTGTGATGTTTGCGCTGTTTCCGGTATTGGCAATTTCGATTCGTTTGTGTCCAGCCTGACCTCGCTCGGCTTTCGGGTGGCAGAGCAGGTGCAGTTCAATGATCACCAGAAAATTGACCGGAAGGTGCTTGCCAGCGCCCAACTTCCGGTCATTATTACCGAAAAAGATGCAGTAAAGCTCAAGCTTAACGATTTCCCCAAGACTTATGTTGTCAAACTGGACTATTCATTGCCTGAATCTTTTGAACATAAGTTGATAGACAGAATAGAGGCTCTTATTCATGAAAAAAGTCGTCATCATTCCAGCCCGCTATAGCTCATCACGCCTTCCGGGCAAACCATTGCAGGATATAGCCGGCAAGCCGATGATTATCCGGGTGTGCGAGGCCGTAGATGCTTCGCTGTTTTCAGATGTTGTTGTCGCGACCGATGACAAGCGAATTGAAGACTGTGTGAAACGGGCGGGCTATGAGGTGGTCATGACTAAAGAAGATCACGTCAGCGGAACGGACCGCCTGCAGGAGGCCGCATCTAAGCTTGGCTTGGCTGCGGAAGATATTATTATCAACCTGCAGGGTGATGAGCCCCTGATGCCAGTTGACAATCTCAGCCAGGTCGCCCGATTGTTAGAAAATTCAGCAGGTGCCTCCGTGGCTACGCTTTACGAAACGGTTGCGGTGAAAGAAGCCGGTAACCCGAATATCGTCAAGCTGGTAGAGGGTAAGAACCACCGCGTGCTGTATTTCAGCCGCGCCGGCATCCCGTTTGATCGCGATAACGTGCGCACCGGTGCGGATGTACTAAAGCGCCACGTTGGCGTATATGCTTATCGTAAAAGTGCATTGGATGAGTTTGTTACCTATCCGGAAGGTGAGCTGGAAAGCCTTGAGAAGCTTGAGCAGCTCAGATTTATGGAAAATGGCCATTCAATTGTTGCTGAAAAATCAGTTCTACCGATCCCAGTCGGGGTTGATACTGCCGAAGATCTGGAAGCAGTCAGGAAACTGTTCGAGGAAAGCGCATGAAGGTGCTTTTTGTTTGTTTAGGCAATATTTGCCGCTCGCCAACAGCCGAGGCTGTGCTAAGGCAGCAATTGGCGGATGCCGGTATCAAGGATTTAGCCGTCGATTCTGCCGGAACCGCGGCATACCATGTCGGTAACCCGCCAGATTCGCGTGCAATGCAGGCGGGACGGCGCCGGGGATACGACTTCACAGGGCTAAAAGCCCGTCAGTTGATGGCTGAAGATTTCACGGCCTTTGACTTTATTCTGGCCATGGATGAAGACAACCTTTCGAATATAAATAAGATTAAACCTGCCAATAGCATTGCTAAAGTTCTGCTGGCCGCCGAATTTTCCGAAAGAAACTTTCGCAGCGTTCCTGATCCTTACTATGGTGGCGCGAGCGGCTTTGAAGAGGTTCTCGATATGTGCGAAAGCATCGCTCAGGGTATTATCGCCTACCACTGTAAGGGCGACTGCTAATGATTCGCCTTGAAACAGATGTAAACCTGCAAACTTTGAATACCATGGCAATACCCTCGGTCGCCAGCTTCTTTTACCCGCTTTCATGTCCGCAGGCTTTGCCAGAACTTTCGACATTGGCGGCCAGTAAATCTCTGCCTGTTCGCACCCTGGGTGAGGGCAGCAATCTGGTTCTGCCCGATAAAGTTGAGGCGTTGGTTCTGCACAATAAAATTCCCGGTATTGATGTTCTTGATGAAACCAATGCCAGCATCGATGTAAAAGTCGGGGCAGGGGAAAACTGGCACGAGTTTGTCTGCTGGGTGGTTGAGCAGGGCTATTCCGGCCTGGAAAACCTCGCGTTAATTCCCGGAACCGTAGGTGCTGCGCCGGTTCAGAATATTGGCGCATATGGCGTTGAAGCCGGCGACTTTATCGTTTCTGTTCAGGCTTATGATCTGACAACGAATGAGTTTGTCGTCGTACCGAAGCGTGACTGTCAGTTTGCTTATCGCAGTAGCCTGTTCAAGACCCGTGAAAATGAGCTTGTTATTACCAGTGTGACGTTCAGGCTGAACAAGCAGTTTGTACCGGTATTGGGTTACGGAACCCTGCAGGAACTGGCCAGCGACAAGAATCTGAGCCCGAAGAAGGTTTTGCAGCACATTGTCGAGGTCCGGCAACAAAAACTGCCAGACCCGGTAGAGATCCCGAATGCGGGCAGCTTCTTTAAGAACCCGGTGGTCACTCTTGATGAGTTCAGACGAATCGCTGAAAGCTTCCCGGATGTTGTCAGTTATGCGGCTGATGGCGGGCGGAAACTGGCAGCCGGCTGGTTAATTGACAAAGCCGGGCTAAGGGGGGCTTCGGGCCCTGGTGGTGTTGGCAGCTTTAAGAATCAGGCGTTAGTAATCGTGAACCCTGAAAAGGCAGGGGCCGATAGCGTGCTTGGCTGGGCTGATCAGGTATGCCGTAAGGTTTTTGAACTTTTTGGTGTGAGGCTGGAGATTGAGCCGCGCCGATGGTGATGTTTTAAACGTTTCGTATGGAAACTAAAAAGCCCGGGCAGCTTTCACTACCCGGGCTTTTTTGTGGAAGTTTAATTAATAAGGATTAATTTTCTTCCGATTGTGCTTTAGTCGCCTGCTCTGCTTCGCGTTGGCGGCGGCGGACTTCGCGAGGGTCATTTGCAGCCCTTGTAGGGCGCTTGCCCTGTTCGCCAGTGTCTTCCTGAGCGGGAGTTTCTGCCTGAGCAGGTGCTTCCACAGCAGGTGTTGGTTCAGGTTTTTTCTTGGCTTCAGCGGCAGGTTCAGCTTTAACTTCGAGAGCTTCCTGAGCCACTTCCGGAGCAGGGGAGGTTTCCAGAGTAGAGCTTTTCGCTGTTTCCGGAGTTTTCTCTTCTGCCGCCTTTGCAGGCTCGGCAACAGCTTCAGCCGCTACTTCCACTTTCGCTTTCGTTGTCGCTTTATCCGTTGTCAAAGGCTCAGATGAGACTTGAACTTCAGGCGTGTTGTTAACCGGATTAGCGGCTTCCTGAATTGGCGTCTCTGTGACCTGCTTATCTTCAGTGGCCGGCTTTTCGGCGACTTCAGGTTTCTTTCCAAGCAGATCAAAGTCAATCTCTGATACCGTTTCGGTAGGTTTCTTTGGCTTAACACGCTTGGCAGCATTTTTACTTTCGCCGCGCTGTTTGCGGTTTTGACCAATCTCGTCAACCGTTACGCGACCCGTTTGAGCGTTGCGGCTTGGGCGGCGTTTAGCTGTTGACTTATTACGGTTGCTTGCAGGTTTTTCAGAGCTCGCAGCACTATCTGCTTTGGCTTCCGTGTTCTTGCTTGCATCCGGCTGGTTGCTCTTGCGGTTATTCTGCTTGTTTTCCTGAGGCTGCGAACGATTTCCGCGGTTATTGCGGTTGTCGTTATCACGTGAATCGCGTGACTTGCTGTCGTTACGCTTGCGTGCAGGTTTTTTAGCAGGCTGCTTTTTAGGCTGTTCCGGTTTCGGCTGTACCGGTTTTTCTTCTACGACTTCTTCTTTAAAGAGGCCGCCAAACCAGGAGGAAATTTTCGTGAGCAAGCCCGGTTCTGCTTTAGGCGTGCTGGCCTTCGCTTTGGCAACGGGTGCTGCCGCAGGTTCAGCTGGCTTTTCTGCTGCACTTGGCGCTGCAGGTACCGGTGCAGGCGCACGCGGGGCCTGAACCATTGAAATGGCGGCTTCCTGAGGCTTAGCTGCATGCTCCAGTACGGTTTCGGTTTCAAGAGGCTGCTCTTCAAACTTCATTGCGTAGCTTGGTTCGCTGTCAGCAAGGCTTTCATCGTCATCACGCAGGCGAATGACTTCGTAGTGCGGTGTTTCCATTTGTGGGTTTGGTACCACCAGAACATGCACTTTCAGGCGCTTTTCAATATCAGAGATCTGATCACGCTTTTCGTTCAGCAGGAAGGTAGCGACTGCCATCGGCACAATGGTGCGGATCTGTGCAGTGCGTTCTTTCAGGGCTTCTTCTTCAATCAGGCGAAGAATTGCCAGAGACAGCGATTTCACGTCACGGATGGTGCCGTGGCCGTTACAGCGAGGGCACACAATGCCACTGGTTTCACCCAGAGAAGGACGCAGACGCTGACGTGACATTTCCAGCAGACCAAAGCGGGAAAGGCGACCAATTTGAACGCGGGCACGGTCTGTGTTGGTCGATTCTTTGATTTTCGCTTCAATTTCGCGCTGGTGCTTAGCCTGGTTCATATCGATAAAGTCGATAACGATCAGGCCACCCATGTCGCGCAGACGCAATTGACGGGCGATTTCTTCAGCGGCTTCCATGTTGGTATTGAACGCAGTTTCTTCAATATCGCCGCCTTTCGTAGCTCGGCTGGAGTTAATGTCGATAGAAACCAGAGCTTCTGTCGGGTCAATAACAATAGAGCCGCCACTCGGCAATTTAACTTCACGCTGAAACGCCGTTTCGATCTGAGATTCGATCTGGTAGCGGTTAAACAGCGGAACATTGTCTTCGTAGAGTTTGATTTTGTTCTGATAACTCGGCATGACCTTCTGAACGAAGTCCAGTGCGTAGTTATAGGCATCTTTATTGTCGATCAGAACGGCATCGATATCCTGACGCAAATAGTCACGGATGGCACGCAGAATGACGTTGCTTTCCTGCAGGATCAGGAATGGAGCAGGGCGGGCATTAGATGCTTCTTTAATGGTGTTCCAAAGCTGCATCAGGTAGTCCAGATCCCACTGCAGTTCTTCAGTGGATCGGCCAATGCCAGCGGTGCGCACAATACAGCCCATGCCGTCAGGGATGTTGACACCCTGTAATGCTTCGCGGATTTGAGCACGCTCATCACCCTCGATGCGGCGGGAAATACCACCGGCCCGGGCATTATTTGGCATTAATACCAGGTATCGGCCGGCCAGGCTGATCATGGTCGTCAGAGCAGCGCCTTTGTTTCCGCGCTCTTCTTTATCGACCTGAACAATGACTTCAGTGCCTTCTTTAACCAGCTCTTTAATGCTTGAGCGCGAAGACATGTTGGGGTCGACAAAATATTCTTTGGCAATTTCTTTTAAAGGGAGGAAGCCGTGGCGTTCAGCGCCGAAGTCTACAAAGGCAGCTTCAAGGGAGGGTTCAATTCGTGTAATGCGGCCTTTATAAATATTGGCCTTTTTTTGTTCTCTGAATCCGGCCTCGATATCAAGGTCGTATATTCTTTGGCCATCCACGAGTGCAACTCGAAGCTCTTCTGCCTGAGTTGCGTTAATTAACATTCTCTTCATTAAGGGTTAATACTCTGATTTGTTATGTTTCAGAGCAGCAAGGCAGGTGTACAGAAGCAAACACCGATAGAAATCGATTTACACGATACAAATTGCGTTTTTTTATACGCAGGCAATAACTAGCAATGTCTATGCGAGCTGATGTCAGATATGGAAAGAGTCTTACGGGCATTCCTGCTCTATTTAGAAATATTCACTTGTCTTTCTTGGAATACTTTCAACCTGATCTAACGGCTGCTGATTCTGTTTTAATCCGTTCTTGCTGCCCAACCGTTTAATTTCTGTTGTTGGGCATCTTCGCCTGTACACCTGTGTGATCGCTGGGTGCCAAGCTAAGAATACCAAGCGCATGGGAATATAGCAGCAAACTATAGCTGCTTCAATCTCGGGCTTGCTGTTATTATTCGCCCTTAAAATCTTTAAGGATGGCATGTGTCTAAAGTTAGATTTGTTGATGTTGAGAGCGACCGAGCAGACCAGAGGCTCGATAACTTTCTGCGTTATCATATGAACAACGTTCCAAAAAGCCGGATATACAGAATTATCCGCAAGGGTGAGGTGCGGGTTAACGGTAAGCGAGCCAAGGCAGATACGCGTTTATGTGCGGGTGATACTGTTCGTATTCCGCCAGTTTCTGAGGCGCAAAAAGAAATAAATACACATCAGCCCAGCCAGGGCTTAAGAAATACACTGAAAAACGCGATCATCTTCGAAGATGATGTGATGATCGCTATCAATAAGCCTTCTGGTCTGGCCGTTCATGGCGGCTCTGGCCTGAAGCTAGGTCTGATTGAAGCTGTGCGGGCAGATCGCCCCGATGAGCGTTTTCTTGAGCTGGTGCACCGACTTGATCGCGACACCTCTGGTGTCGTGTTGATCGCCAAAAAGCGCAGCAGCTTAACCCGGATGCAGGACTACTTCCGCTTAAAGAAGGATGTTCAGAAAACCTATTGGTGTTTAGTCAGTGGCCAGTGGCCGGCGGATAAGCGTATGGTTGATGCGCCCCTGTTACGGCATGAAGAAAGTACTTCCGGTGAGCGCAGGGTGTCTGTTCATGGAGATGGCAAGCCATCTAAAACAAAATACAGGTTGCTCAAACAGTTTGACAGGTGTGCCTGGGTTGAAGCTCAGCCGATCACCGGACGAACGCACCAGATCCGTGTACATTGTCAGTATGCTGGCCATTGCATACTTGGGGATGATAAATACCAGGATAAGAAGGCAGAACAAATCAGCAAGCAGATTGGCCTTGGCCGGTTATTCCTGCATGCTGCGCAATTAACGCTTCCTCACCCTGTGACGGGGGAGCAAATGACCTTCAACGCAGAGTTAGATGCCAGTCTGAAGGCATTATTGGCAAGTCTTAACAGTAAGGGATAAATCATGTTTGGTCGTAAAACACCTAAAGACAAAGACCTGATGGGTCATGGGAGTACTTCTGAAAAGGAGTGGAAGCTAATAGAGCGGGTCGTCATGGCCAATTCGCTCGAATTAAAACGCACCCGGCGCTGGGGCATATTTTTTAAGGCGCTGACGTTTGTCTATCTGTTTTTGCTCATTGGTATTTTCATGGTTAATAGCGGCGACCTTGGTGAAAGCCGGGCGTCCGGGCCACATACCGCTGTGGTTGAGGTTGAGGGTGTTATTTCAGCCTCAGACAGGGCCAATGCCGATGCCGTGATCAGTGCCTTAAAAAGAGCATTAAAGAACGAAGGAACCAAGGCGGTCGTATTGCGAATTAACAGTCCAGGCGGCAGCCCGGTGCAGTCTGCCTATATCTATGATGAGATAATGAGGCTACGCGAGCTTTACTCCGACATCCCGATTTATTCGGTCATTGTCGATACCGGCGCCAGCGGTGCTTACTATATTGCTGCTGCAACCCAGGAAATCTATGCGAATGGCGCCAGTGTTGTTGGTTCAATCGGTGTTACCGCGGCCGGCTTTGGCTTTCAGGAATTAATCGAGAAGATTGGTGTTGAGCGCCGGCAGTTTACCTCTGGCGACCATAAGGCCTTCCTTGATCCGTTTTCTGAGGTAGACCCGGAGGAACAGGCGCTGTTTGAAGAGCTTCTTGGTGAGGTTCACCAGCAGTTTATTGATGATGTTAAAAAAGGCCGGGGAGACCGCCTTGCCGATAACGACAAGCTGTTCTCGGGTTTGTTTTGGACTGGAACGCAGGCGCTGGAACTTGGCTTGGTTGATGGTCTGAAGTCAACATCGCAACTGGCAAGAGAGCTCGGGTATCCGGATATTGTTGATTTCACCTATCGGCCCTCGCCACTGGAGCAATTCGCGAACAGCCTGGGGGCCAGTATGGCCAGCACCCTGGTTAAGCTAAGTCAGTCGGGTGACCTGACTCTAAAATAGCAGCGTGTTAGGGGACGAGGAGCCCAATGCTCCTCAGTTCCTGGCTCAGGCTAATCAACGGCAGGCCAATAAGTGCCGAAGGGTCTTCTGAGCGCACGGCGTTAAATAATGAAATACCCAACGATTCAATCTTAAAGCTTCCGGCGCAATAGAGAGGTTCGTCCTTCTTTATATAGCGCCGTATTTCTTCGCTGCTTAATTGGCGAAACTCGACCTCTGTGGTAACAGACCACTTTCTGCTGATGTTTTTAGATTTGTTGATTAAGCACACTGCACTATAGAAACGAGCCTTCTGCCCCTGGCAGGCAGAGAGCTGATCAAACGCTTTACCTTCGGTTATCGGTTTTGTGAGCAATAGGCCGCTTTCAGTAACGGCAGTTTGGTCTGAGCCAATAACCCAGCTTTCAGCAAAGGTTGCTGAGGCGGCTATGGCTTTGCTGGCGGCTAATTCTATCGCCAGGGTTTCCGGAGGAGTGCTTTCTGGGTGCTCTTCTTCAATTTCCGGGTCGAAAACATCGAAATTCAGGCATAGTTGAGTGAGCTGCTTTTGTTTAAAGGTGGAAGTGCTCGCCAGAATCAGCGCCGGTTTTTTCATAAAAATAGGGTCCAAGGTGAAAATAGCTTAAATCTTTGAATTAACGGTTGTTTTGGCCCAAAAAGCCTTTGACTTAGTGCGTTGCATACGTATCATACCGCGCCTATGTCAAATTTCGAATTGCCTGAACGCATCAATCCATATCAACTTGCTGATAAGCAGGGTGAACTGGAAGGTGTTGTCACCGCCTCGAGGCTACCTCGGTTAATGCAGGCAGCAACGGCTATTGACGAACCAGCCAGAGTTCAACTTGCTTTCAAGCGGGATGATTCTGGTCGCAGAGTTATCTCTGGGACGGTTTCGTGTGCAGTTAGTCTGCAATGCCAACGCTGTTTAACCTCTTTTAGCAATGAGTTAAGCGGTGAATTTGCATTGGCTTTGGTTTATAACGATGAAATGGCCAAAGCTTTGCCGGCTGAGCTGGATCCGTTGCTATTAATGCCGGATGAGCAGCTTGAAGTTGCCGGTATTGTTGAAGATGAGTTGTTGTTAAGTCTTCCAATGCATGCGATGCACCCAGAAGGCAGTTGTCAGATAGAAACCCAATTCGGGATGGATGAGGTTGAGCAAGCGCCTGAGCGAGCGCCGAGTCCATTCGATATTTTAAAAGATTTGAAGTAACTTCTGTTTGTATTGGAAGTCGCTTCTTTAAGATTAACAGTAGGAGGCTTTTAGCCATGGCAGTTCAAAAAAGTAAAGTAACACGTTCACGTCGCGGTATGCGTCGTTCTCATGATGCTTTAACCGCTCCAACAACTTCAGTAGATGCAACCAGCGGCGAAACTCATCGTCGTCACCACGTTTCTGCAGATGGCTTCTACAAAGGCCAGAAAGTTGTAGCTGGTAAAGACGACTGATTTTGTAAGATGGCAACCTTTGCCATTGATCTTCACGGAGGGGATTTCGGCCCCTCCGTTTTAATTCCTGCCTGTTTTCAATTCTTTCGTGATCACCCAAAAGACCAGGGCATTCTGGTTGGGGATCTGAAAACCTTCCGCTCTCTTGTTCAGTATTGTCCGGTAAATATAGATTGGTATGACAAGCCGCCCTTACAGGGTTTTGCTTCTAAGCCTTCCCGACTGTTGCGTTCTGATAGCGACAGCTCCATTGAGGCCTGCTTCCAGCTCGTGAAGAGTGGTAAGGCCGATGTTGTGGTGTCTGCTGAGCACACCGGTGTACTGCTGGTATTAACCACCAAATACGGTGCTGTGCATCCCTATCTCAAGCGGCCAGTACTTGCGTCTTATATACCTACGATGTCAAAGCCGACAGTAATGCTGGATCTGGGTGCGTCCTATTCGGCCAAAAAGGAACAGCTGCTTGCATTTTCAGCGGTTGGTGTTGGCCTGATAGGGGGCTCTAAACCCTCGGTTGCGCTATTAAATGTAGGTATCGAAAGCTTCAAGGGGCCACTGGATATACAAGCGGCCCACAAAGCGCTACTTGAGTGGTGCAATATTGATTATCGCGGCTATATTGAGGCGAGTGATATCTACTCAGGCGAGCAGGATGTGATTGTCTGCGATGGTTTTACTGGCAATTCGGTCATCAAATCGGCTGAAGGCGCAATGGGTTTTGCTTATCGAACCCTCAAAGCCCGTTTGAGTAACGGCCTGGTAAATCGGGTTTTAGGGCTTTGGATGCGCGGTGAGCTGCATTCTGCGATGAAATCGCTTAATCCTGAAGAGTGTAACGGTGCCATTGTCGCCGGCAGTGAGCTGACGGTTGTTAAAAGTCATGGATGTGCCAAAGAGCGTGCCTTCCGCAATGCTCTGGAGCGAGCGGCTAAGTTTTATGCTGAAGGTGCAGCGGAAAGAGTATTGGGACAATTAGAGTGGCTTTCGTCTACTGATGAAGTTTTAAGCTGATATGAGCTGTTTTAAGTTCCTATAATTCATAAATGTTTCAACATCCTCAGACTTTCACCTTTTGGATGTTGTCTTCATAATCCGCCGCAATTAAAAATTGAAACTATAAAGAGAACCTGTAATGACAAAGCTAGCATTTGTGTTCCCTGGTCAGGGCTCCCAGCAGGTCGGGATGCTCGCTGACTTTTTTGGTCAGTATCCGCAAGTTGATGAAACCTTTGCTGAAGCCTCAGATGTTCTGGGTTATGACATGAAGGCTCTGGTTTTGGATGGGCCGGTTGAAGAATTGAGCAAGACTGAGAAAACTCAGCCTGCGCTGGTAACCGCCAGTACCGCTTTATATCGTGCATGGTCTTCCAAACAGGATGCCGAACCATCGTTGTTCGCCGGCCATAGCCTGGGTGAATACAGTGCCCTGGTTGCCAGCGGTGTAATGTCGTTTGCCGATACCGTTAAGATTGTAGAATTGCGTGGTCAGCTGATGCAGCAGGCGGTACCTGCTGGTCAAGGCCTGATGGCGGCTATTCTTGGTTTAACAGACGAGCAGGTCGTTGAAGGCTGCGCTAAGGCCGCTGAAGGCGAGGTGGTTTCCGCTGTTAATTTTAACACTCCGGGTCAGGTGGTTATTGCCGGCCAAAAAGCCGCTGTTGAGCGTGCTATCGAAATACTTAAGGCCATGGGCGCCAAGCGTGCTATGCCGTTGGCGGTGAGTGTTCCTTCTCACTGTGCACTGATGGAGCCGGCTGCTGAGAAACTGGCAGTGGCATTTGAGGAAATCACCTTTAATGCACCGAGTGCGCCGATTGTGCAGAACCGCGTGGCTCAAGCGGTTACCGATGTTGCCCAAATCAGAAAAAACCTGCTTGAGCAGCTGTACCAGCCAGTTCAGTGGACGAAGTCTGTTGAGTTTATGGCGGCACAGGGCATTACTGAGATTATTGAATGTGGTCCGGGCAAGGTGCTTTCCGGATTAAACCGACGAATTGCTAAAGAGTTGACCCATACGGCTTTGGGTGATTTGGCTTCATTTGAAAAAAGAGTAGGGGCATAGAGCATGTCTGATTCAAAAATCGTATTAGTAACAGGTGCAAGCCGGGGTATTGGTGCTGCTATTTCCGACGCCTTCGGTGCGCAGGGTTATACAGTTGCTGGTACGGCAACCAGTGAAAACGGTGCAGGTGCTATTACCGCCCGCTTCACCGAAAAAGGCTATACCGGTAAGGGTTACTGCCTGAATGTGACGGATGCTGAGTCTATCAAACAGGTTCTGGCAGAAATAAAGGCAGATTTTGGTGATGTGGCTATATTGGTAAATAATGCCGGCATTACAAAAGATAACCTGTTCATGCGAATGAAAGAAGATGAATGGCAATCGGTGATGGATACCAACCTGACATCTGTATTTGCCATGAGTAAGGCAGTAATTAAGGCGATGATGCGTGCCCGTACAGGCCGTATTATCAACATCTCGTCAGTTGTTGGCTCAATGGGCAATGCCGGTCAGGCTAACTATTGCGCTGCTAAGGCAGGTGTAGAGGGCTTTACACGGTCTCTGGCGCGTGAAATTGGCAGTCGTAACATTACCGTCAATTCGATCGCACCGGGTTTCATTCAGACCGATATGACACACGAATTACCTGAAGATGTAAAAGAAAACCTGATGAAACAGGTGCCGTTAAACCGCCTGGGTTCACCGGAAGAGATTGCTCATGCTGCGCTGTTTTTAGCCAGTGATGGCGCCTCTTACATAACCGGAGAAACCATCCACGTCAACGGTGGCATGTATATGGGCTAATTCCGAAAGGTAAATAGTCTTTTCACTTGCCCAATAGATTAACGTTTATATAAACTAGCCAGCACATTTAAGACAGTGCTAAACACTTTTAAGGAGTTCTCATTATGAGCAGCATTGAAGATCGCGTTAAGAAAATTGTTTGTGAACAGTTAGGCGCTAAAGAAGAAGACGTAACAGCACAAGCATCTTTCATTGATGATCTGGGTGCCGATTCTTTAGACACCGTTAACTTGGTTATGGCTCTTGAAGAAGAGTTCGAAACTGAGATCCCAGATGAAGAGTCTGAGAAGCTTCAAACTGTTCAAAACGCTATCGATTACATCAATACTCACTTGGCTTAATCGAGCACACTATCGTTATCAAAAGCCGTATTGCTTTTAAGAGTTAATACGGCTTTTTTCGTTTTAAGTGTTATATGGAATTTGGTACGGAGAATATATATGTCTAAAAGACGCGTGGTTGTAACCGGTTTAGGTTGCATCAGTCCATTGGGTAACAATGTTTCAACCACCTGGGAAGGCATTTTGGGCGGCAAAAGTGGTGTGAATCTCATTGAAAACTTCGATACAGAGAAATTTTCAACGAAATTTGCGGCTCAGGTTAAAGACTTCAATGCTGCTGACTATATGAATCCAAAAGATACCAAGAAAATGGATGGCTTCATTCAGTATGGCTACGCCGCCGCTGTAGAAGCGATCAAAGATTCGGGTATTGTGGCGACAGAAAAAAACGCGGGTCGTATCGGTGTAGCCATTGGTTCCGGTATTGGTGGTTTGGATACCATCGAGAAAAACTACGCGGCTATGACGCGTTCTGGTCCTCGTCGTATTTCGCCATTCTTCGTACCGGCTGCCATTATCAATATGATTTCCGGTAATGTTTCTATCGAATACGGCTTTAAAGGCCCGAATATTGCGATTACGACCGCCTGTACGACCGGCACCCATAACATTGGGTACTCCGCTCGTACCATCGCTTATGGTGATGCGGATGTCATGATTTCCGGTGGTGCTGAAATGGCTTCCGGTATGCTGGGTATGGGTGGCTTTGGTGCTGCGCGGGCACTGTCTACCCGAAATGACGACCCTCAGGCTGCATCACGCCCCTGGGATAAAGACCGTGATGGCTTTGTACTTGGCGATGGTGCTGCTGTGCTGGTGCTGGAAGAGTACGAACATGCCAAGGCTCGTGGCGCGACTATTTATGCTGAAGTGACCGGCTTTGGTATGAGTGGCGATGCATACCACATGACATCTCCTTCAGAAAATGGCGCAGGTGCTGCTGCTTCTATGCAGAATGCACTGAATGATGCCGGTATGAATGCTGCTGATGTTAATTACATCAACGCTCACGGTACTTCAACGCTGGCCGGCGATGTTGCTGAGTCTCAGGCCTGTAAATCAATTTATGGTGCAGATGCCGATAAAATTGTTATCAGCTCCACCAAGTCGATGACGGGTCACCTGCTGGGTGCAGCAGGCGCCATTGAAGCGCTGTTCTGCGTTCTGGCACTGCGTGATCAGGTTGTTCCGGGCACAATTAACCTGGATAACGTCGATCCGGCCTGTGATCTGGACTACGTTCCTAATCAGTCACGGCAGATGGCGCTGCAGCATGTTTTAAGCAATTCGTTTGGCTTTGGCGGAACTAACGGCTCGTTAATTTTCAGTAAGATTTAAACTTCTGAATTAACGGCGGTCTGTGCCAAAATACAAAGATGAAAATTACTCTAATAAACGGTGAGGCCGGAGCAATTCCGGCTTCTCACCGAGCACTTGCCTATGGCGATGGCCTGTTTGAAACGATTTATGTTGATCACAACGGGCCTCAATTCTTAACTGATCACTTGAACCGATTGCTTTCAGGCGTTGAAATACTCAATCTTGCCTGGTCTGAGAGCTGCACGGATAAGCTTCTGAATGAGATTTCCCGGCTGGTTCGGGACATTACAGTTCCGCATGCGCTGAAAATCATGCTGCTGCGAAACTACCCGGGACGAGGCTATGATTTTGATCCCCAACAGCAGACCACCGATGTTGTTCTGCAACTGGCCGATTATGTAAAGCCCGCTTGGGCTGAAAAAGGGGCAAAGGTTGTTGTTGCAGAAACCTATATCAATGAAAATCAGACGCTTGCGGGATTGAAGCATTTAAACCGATTGGACTCTGTCATCGCCCGTCAGTTTGCCCGCAAGAATAACGCACACGAAGCGCTGCTAAGCGATGCGCAAAAAAATATTATTGAAGGCTCGATGTGCAATGTGTTTTTCAAGGTTGGCTCTGAATGGCTAACGCCTTCACTGAAAGTTGCCGGCGTTGCAGGTATCCTCAGGCAACAGGTTATTGAGCAGAATGCAGTGCAGGTGAGAGAAATTCACCGCGATGAGCTGGCCAATGTTGAAGCTGCGGCGCTGACAAATAGTCTGATCGGAATGGTACCGGTTGTCAGCATCGATAACCGCATTCTGTCGGAAAAAGTAGATCTTAATTACAACTGGAACTTATGAGCATTTTAGCCAAGAAATTATTGGGTTTGGTCTTTCTGTTAGTGGTGGCTATTGGACTGGCGATCCTGAGCTTTTCATATAATGAACTGAATAGAACCGTTGCCTTCGAGAATGACGCGCAGACCTATATTGTTAAGAAGGGTTCCTCAGTAAAGCGTGTTCTGCTCGATTTTAAATCGGAAGGCTGGATTGAATACCCCAGAATTCATGAACTCTGGTTGCGCTATCACCAGAAGACCAACATTCAATCCGGTGAATACGAGATTGCATCGAACCAGAGTGTTGAGCAGATTATCGATCAGTTTATCCGTGGCGATAAAATATTGCGCTCAGTCCAGTTCATTGAAGGAAAAACGGTTCGTGATTATTTAACTGCACTGCAGGCTCATGAGCATTTAGATCAGACTCTGGCCAACATGTCGGTCGCGGAAATAACAGCAAAGATAGACCCTGAATTAAAAAACCTGGAAGGCTGGTTGTATCCGGATACCTATCTGTTTGAATCCGGCACCAGCGATCTGGAAATTCTCAGCCTGGCGTATAAGAAAATGCAGCAGGTGCTTGAGCGTCAGTGGCTTAATAAATCTGAAGATGCTGCGGTGAACTCTGCCTATGAAGCACTGATACTGGCATCCATTGTGGAAAAAGAAACCGGCGCAGCTTTTGAGCGCGCTGAAATCGCTGGTGTTTTTACCCGAAGGCTTAACATCGGTATGCGGCTGCAAACAGACCCGACCGTGATTTATGGCCTGGGGCCGGATTTCGATGGCAACATCACCCGCAAAGACTTGCGTACCGATACGCCATATAACACCTATACACGTTATGGATTGCCTCCTACGCCTATTGCTAACCCAGGTGAAGATGCCATATTCGCGGCATTGAACCCGGCAGCAGGAAACACACTCTATTTCGTCGCTAAGGGCGATGGAACTCATTACTTTTCATCAACGCTGAAAGAGCACAATAATGCTGTCATTAAGTATCAGCGCTTTGGGCGACGCAAAGACTATCAGTCTTCACCTGCGGCGGAGGAGAGCCAGTGACCGGTAAATTTATCACTATCGAGGGCCTTGAAGGCGCCGGTAAAACCACACAGGCTCAGGTACTTGTAGAATGGCTGGCGTCCCGTGGCCATAAGATTGTTCGTACCCGTGAACCGGGTGGCACACCAGTCGCTGAAAAAATCAGAAACCTGATTCTGGATCACCACGAGGAAGAAATAGACCCCGTGGCTGAGTTGCTACTGGTGTTTGCCTCGCGCAAGCAGCATGTCGAGCGCCTGATCAGGCCCGGAATCGCTGCCGGCGACTGGGTTGTCAGCGATCGTTTCACCGATGCAACCTATGCCTATCAGGGCGGTGGGCGCTGCCTGGATGAAGCCCTGATACGCGAGATGGAGCTAACGGTACTTGATGATTTTCAGCCGGATCTCACCATTTGGTTTGATTGCGATGCAGAAGTCGGCCTGGCCCGTGCTTCAGCTCGCGGTGAATTGGACAGAATTGAACAGGAAAGTATGGCGTTCTTTAACCGTTGCCGCAGCGCCTATGAACGACGTGCGCAGGCGCACCCGCAGCGGTTCATTCGCATTAACGCGAATAATCCGGTAGAGAAAGTAACTGAAGAGCTGTTAACTGCCTTGGAGGCTTACTTTGCGTAGAATACCTGACTGGCTTCACTCGGATTTTCAGAAAACCGTATCTCAGTATCAGAAAAAGGTTTTGCCGCATGGTTTGATGATTGTCGGCAAAAGTGGCGATGGCTGCAGTGCTTTTGCTTCGCAGTTGGCGACTAAGCTGTTATGCAGTCGGGTAGATGAAACGGAAGCCTGCGGACAATGTAAATCCTGCCTGATGCTGAAAGCCGGCCATCACCCGGACTATCTGAAAATAGAACCGGAAGGCAAAAGCCTGACGATTAAAGTCGATGCGATCCGAAATATTGTGCAAAAGGTGACCGCCACGGCACAGCAGGGTGGCAATAAGGTGGTGCATATCGAAGCTGCGGAAAAAATGAACCTGAACGCTGCCAATGCTTTGTTGAAAGTTCTCGAAGAGCCCACCAACAACACCTTTATCCTGCTGGAAACCGGTGAGCTGAGCCGTTTGTTGCCTACATTGCGTTCACGTTGCCGCATTCAAAATCTGACCAAGCCAGACTACCAGCAGTCTGTGCTGTTTCTTCAGGCCAATGGCTTCCAGTTTGATGTGGCTACCGCGCTGGCCATGGCCAATGGCAGTCCGCTTAGGGCCGCTCAGTTGACCGAGGCCGATATCGCAAACTGGCGTGAGCGCGAGTCTGAATTCAGTTCGGCCAGCGGTTTTGTCGCTCTGAGTAGCTACATTAATAAACAGGATATATCAGACACCCTGACGCAGATAATGCTATGGGTCGATACCGCCATTAGGCGTCATCAGGGAGCAGGGCAGCAGGCGGAAGCTATTTCAGAAGCGGTTCTGTCAATATTTGACCCTGTCGACACAACTTCACTTTTTAAGTTTCGAGACTATATTCTAGGTAAACTATCCGCTATAAATAGGCAGGCTAATCTGAACCCACAGTTGATGGCTGAAGAATTGGCTGCAAAGTGGTTGTCTTTGAGAGGAATTCAATGAACCCGAAATTCGGTGGCGCACGAAGTGGTATTCTAACCATTACAATGAAAGACAAGGCGGTTTTATATGCTGCTTATATGCCGTTTGTAAAAAATGGCGGACTGTTTATTGCGACCAATAAGCGCTTTAATGTCGGTGATGATGTCTTCCTGCTGCTGACCCTGATGGATGAGCCGGAAAAAATTCCGGTGGCAGGCAAGGTGATCTGGATTACACCCCGCGGCGCACAGGGCAACCGTGCGACCGGTATAGGTGTGCAGTTTTCTAAAAAGAATGAAGCAGCAAAAGATAAAATCGAAACCTACCTCGCAGGTGCGTTAAATTCAGACAAACCAACTCATACAATGTAATTGTATGAGTTATTGGCTGTTACTGTACCTTTTGAATCGGTAAGGGATATGCTGAATCAAAACTTTTCTATACAGGAACCAAGCGCAGCCGAAAAGGCGCTGATTACCTCTTCTCTCAATCTTTTTATCATTCACAATGAAAAGAAAATAACCGTGACCCAGCTGATAAAATCAGCCGGTGTCGCCAAATCTGTTTTTTACAAATATTTCGAAAGTAAAGAAGACCTCTATGCCGCCATTCTGCTGAATGACGAACTGCAGCTTTCCCCGATATTCAGTCATTTAAAAATATACGGAACGGTTTCTGAGCTGCTGGAAAGCTATTTGAATTTCCGTATTCAGCAGATCGATAAATACCGAGTACTAACGCGGCTGGAACAAACGCTGATGGAGAAAAACTGCAACAGCGAGCGTTACTTGCAGTGGCAGGTGTTACGGCGTCAGCATGTTGATGAGTTTACCGGCATCGTGCAATCGAAAATGCCGAAATCGAAACCGATAGATGCTGAAAATATACGCTTCTACTACGGCCTGGTTTGGGCGCTGGCTTCCGGGTTTTCGCAACTGTCAGAATCAGACTTTTTCCACGAACTGATCCTGGACCGGCGTGGTTTTACGCGCTTTCTGCTGGAATCTGTCAATGTATTAGGCAAACTGAAATGACAGCGCTCGATGAAATTGTAAAGGCAATCTCTTCTGCGAAACTGCCGCCTGTCGAGCAGTGGAACCCCGCGCATTGCGGCACCATTGATATAAAAATTCTCAGGGATGGCAGCTGGCTGCATGAAGGGCAGGCGATTAATCGACAAGCTATGGTGAGGATGTTTTCTAACATTCTGGTTTTTGAGGGTGGCGAATACTTTCTCGTTACGCCAGTCGAAAAAATGAAAATAGCTGTGGAATCGACGCCCTTTGTTATAGTCGATGAAGAGCTCGTCGATGGTGCCTGGGTGCTGACCAATAATCTGGGCGATAAACAACTGTTGGATGCGCATCACCCGCTCAGCATTGAAAACGACGATTGCCCCGTTGTTACCTGGCGAAGTAACTTGCTGGCACGCGTTTCAAGCAATGTTATGTATCGCCTGCAAACCTTTGCACTGTCGCACAATGGCCTTGAGGGTGATCAGCTTTGGCTTACCAGCGGAAAGTCTCGCTTTCTGCTTGGTCGGTTGTGATTTCTGCAAGAAACTAAGTATTTAAAACCCCGGTAACCGGGGTTTTGTTTATTGGTTATGCAACTACATATTCGGGTAGTTTGGCCCACCAGAGCCCTCGGGCGTAACCCAGGTTATATTCTGACTCGGGTCTTTTATGTCGCAGGTTTTGCAGTGCAGGCAGTTTTGCGCATTGATCTGCAGGCGTTTGTTACCGTTGTCTGACGCTACGATTTCGTAAACACCGGCAGGGCAATAGCGCTGCGCTGGTTCATCATACATTGGCAGGTTTGTAGATACCGGAATCGCTTCATCGGCCAGCTTAAGGTGAACCGGCTGATCCTCTTCATGGTTAGTATTCGATAAAAAGACCGAGCTGAGCTTATCGAAGGTCAGCTGGCCGTCCGGCTTAGGGTAATGAATGGGTTCGAAACCCTGTGCGGGCTTGAGCGTTTGGTAATCGGCTATCGGGTCTTTTAACGTCCACGGTAGCTTGCCACGACAAATGTTCATATCTACAAACGAATAGGCAGAGCCGATAATGTTACCCCAGCGGTGTTGCGCAGGGTTGAAGTTACGCTGGAAGTGCAATTCAGATTTCAAACTGCTTTGATCGAACTCCTGCGCGAACCCGCTGAGATCCTGGCCATACTCCAGGCCATCTTTCAGTTGTTTGAGAATGGTTTTAGCGGCCAGCAGGCCAGACTTCATGGCGGCATGAGAGCCCTTTATTTTAGCGCCATTCATGGTTCCGGCATCACAGCCAATCAGTAGACCACCGGGGAAATGCATTTTTGGTAAGCATTGCGGGCCGCCCTTGTTAATAGCTCTGGCACCGTAAGATACCCGCTTGCCGCCTTTAAGGTATTTGGCATAAAGCGGGTGCAGCTTCATGCGTTGAAACTCATCGTAGGGTGAAACATAGGGGTTGCTGTAAGAAAGATCGGTAATTAACCCAACAACAACCTGGTTATCTTCCAGGTGATACATAAAAGCACCACCGGCAGCGTCGTGTTCTGCCAGCGGCCAGCCAGCTGAGTGAATCACCAGGCCCTGGTCATGAACACTCGGGTCAACCTGCCACAGTTCTTTGATTCCCAAGCCAAAGTGCTGGGTATCGCTGTTGGCATCCAGGCTGTATTTGGCGATCAGTTGTTTGCCTAAGTGTCCACGGGCGCCTTCCGCAAACACCGTTATTTTGGCGTGCAGTTCCATGCCGGGCATGTAGCTGTCTTTTTCTGACCCATCGGCAGCGATGCCCATATCTCCGGTGATAACACCCTTTACCGCGCCATGTTCATCGTATAAAACCTCCGCTGCAGCAAAGCCGGGAAATATCTCAACCCCCAGTGCTTCTGCCTGTTCACCCAGCCAGCGGCAAAGATTGCCCAGGCTGATGATATAGTTACCCTCGTTATTCATCGTCTCCGGTACGAAGAAGTGCGGCACCTTGCGGGCCTTGCTTTCCGAAGGCAGTACGTATATTTCGTCTCGCTTGACCGGTGTTTTAACCGGCGTGTCCAGGTCCTTCCAGTTCGGAAACAGCTCCGCTAATGCTTCGGGCTCAAATACCGCGCCGGAAATGATATGAGCGCCAACTTCAGAGCCCTTTTCAATAACGCAGACGGATAAAGGGCTTTCCGTTTCGGCCGAAGCCTGCATCAGTTTAATGGCGGTAGACAGTCCTGCGGGGCCTGCACCAACGATTACGACATCAAACTCCATGGATTCGCGTTCCATAAGAACCTCCAGAACTCTCTTTAGGCAATAGTCCGATCAAAACCGGCCTTACCTGTGAATTATTGTTATTAATAAAGTGCTGATTCAATTCGGCTGAGGGCCTTTTCATCAACCTTTAGTCCAAAGTTTATACACAATGCGCTGATAATTAAAACAACTGTTTGAAATTTTTGTTTGAAACAACTTAAATATCATTACAGCCAGGGGTTAGTCGAGGTCAGTTTCAGAGAGTGGCTGGCATGAAGGCGAACCTGGAAATCGTAGTCATAAAATAAGAAAACCGAGGTAGCTATGAAAATTCTGGTACCGGTAAAGCGTGTAATTGATTACAACGTGAAAGTCCGTGTTAAGGCGGATGAGACCGATGTCGATCTTGCAAACGTTAAGATGGATATCAATCCATTCTGTGACATTGCAGTGGAGGAAGCTGTAAGGCTGAAAGAGCAGGGTGTTGCTACGGAAGTCGTGGTTGTTTCAATCGGTGACGCTAAAGCCGAGGAACAAATTCGCCGTGCCATGGCAATTGGTGCCGACCGGGGCATTCTGGTTCAGGTTGAAAAGCCTGCAAGTTCTTTGACTGTTGCAAAAATACTGAAAGCAATTTTCGATGAAGAGCAACCGGGCCTGGTGATGATGGGTAAACAGGCTATCGATACAGACAACAACCAAACCGGGCAAATGCTGGCAGCTTTGACGGGTTTGGCTCAGGGTACCTTTGCCAGCAAGGTTGAGATGGCTGACGACAAAGTGAATGTCACCCGTGAAGTTGATGGCGGCCTGCAAACCGTCAGCTTAAAGCTGCCTGCTATCGTTACCACCGATCTGCGCCTGAATGAGCCGCGCTATGTAAAACTGCCGGATATTATGAAAGCCAAGCGTAAACCGCTGGATAAAAAAGTACCGGCTGATTTTGGCGTCGAAGAGCGATCCGGCGTTTCAGTGCTCAAGGTTGAAGCCCCTGCTACGCGTAAAGCGGGTATTAAGGTGGCCAGTGTTACAGAGCTGTTGGATAAACTGAAAAATGAAGCGAAGGTGTTGTCATGAAAAGTCTAATAATTGCTGAACACAACAATGAGCATTTGGCACCCGTAACGGCTTCCGTTGTTAAGGCTGCAGCACTCTGCGCCGATGAAATAGTGGTACTGGTTGCCGGAAAAAACTGTGGCGAAGTTGCTGAGCAGGCTGCCCGGTTGGCACCCGTCAGCAAGGTTCTGCTGTGCGATGACGACCAATACCAGTATGCGTTGGCAGAGCCACTGGCCAGTCTGGTCATCGCCAATGCTGAAGGTTTCAGTCATATACTGGCGGCGGCTACCACCTCCGGCAAAAACTTTATGCCCCGTGTTGCTGCGATGCTGGATGTAGAACAGATTTCAGACATCATTTCGGTTGAGTCTCCAGATACCTTTAAGCGACCAATCTACGCGGGCAACGCCATTGCTACCGTTCAGTCCAGTGAGTCAGTCAAGGTTGTTACCGTACGCGGTACCGCTTTTGACGCCTGTGAATCCGGCGGGTCAGCAGCCATTGAATCTATCGCGGCCGCACCAGGTGAAGCAATCAGTGCCTTTGTTGGTGAAGAGCTGGCTAAATCAGACCGGCCTGAATTGACGGCCGCCGGCGTTGTAATATCGGGTGGTCGAGGCATGCAAAACGGTGACAACTTCGATCTGATTTACAAGGTAGCCGATAAACTGGGCGCTGCCGTTGGCGCATCAAGAGCCGCAGTAGACGAAGGCTTCGTGCCCAACGATATGCAGGTTGGCCAGACGGGTAAAATTGTAGCGCCGGAACTGTACATCGCCGTCGGTATTTCCGGGCAAATACAGCATTTGGCTGGTATGAAAGAGAGTAAATACATTGTTGCGATCAACAAGGATGAAGAGGCGCCTATCTTTCAGGTGGCTGATTACGGCTTGGTAGCAGACTTGTTTGATGTACTGCCGGAGCTGGCCGAAGCGCTGTAAAACAGTCAGGGAACGTAAGCTCTTAACGAATAAAGCCCACTTGCTGTGGGCTTTATTACGTCACTAATAAACCTACGCCATCGCCGAACTTAGCGAAGCCAAACCTCTACCCGCTGGTTTCGCAGTGCGTATTGAATGTCTTCATTGGTGGCCACGGGTTTAATTTCGCCGTAGCCGGTCATGGCAGAAGCTTCAATTTCAACTTCGCCAAGCTCGTGCTTCACCTTCATCACTCTGGCTTCAGAAAGTACGCGGGCTTTGAATTCGTCTCGCTGCTTATTGGAAAAGCCAACCAGAATCAGCTTTTTACCCTGATTCTCCGGCTGAGACATAAACTCAACCAAGCGGTTGATGTCATCCAGAGCTTTGTTGTCCAGATCGTTGCTATCCGGCTTAAAACGGAAGTTGGTCGTTACCCTTAAAGATTGCTCCATGACAAATGAATAGCCGGTAGGCAGTGTGCCGATCGGTTCCATATTAAGCTTTTTCAGGTTTTGCGAGATAAAGCCGGTTTCGGCAACGACATTTTGCCCAACTTCACCTTTCACGAACTTAAGAAACTCAGCCGCGTACTCATTGTTTTCAACAGGCTGATACAAATACAGGCGACGGGAAAGCGGGTAGTCTTCGGTCGCAATGGTTGATTCGGTAGGCAGCGTCGCGTCTGCATTGCCGTCTTTGATCTTAACGGGCTTGGCATTGTTGACGGTAGCAAAGGCCGTAAAGCCGATGGCGCCGGGTTGCATGGCAACGGTATTGGCAAGCACCTCATTAGATTCATAGCGCTTTGCACTGCCTGTCAGCCTGTAGCCGCGCTTGAGTACCAGAGTTGCAAAGGTGTCGTAGGTACCGGAGCGATCATCGCGGGCATGAACAGAAACCGGCAGGTCCGGGCCACCTAGTTCCTTCCAGTTTTTGATTTCACCGGAAAACAATTCACCCACCTGCGGAACCGTCAGCTCATCAACAGGCAGGTTGGGGTTGACGACGACCGCCAGGCCATCGATTGCGACGACCGTTTCGTGTCGATAGTCGGTGATGTCTATGCCCGGAAACAGCTCGTTTTCGGACGTTTTGGCCGGCCGGGAAGCCGCTGCCAGGCTCGCTACACCGGCATTAACTTGCTTGAAACCGGTGCTGGAGCCATGAGCGGCAACAAACACCTTAACCCGCTGGCCAGCCGGACTGGTGCCGGAAATTTCTTTTTCATTTTCTACCGCGGTTAACGTTTCCCGAACATCGGTAAAGTTGTAGCTCTGCATCCACCGCATAAGCAGGGCAGGGGCAAGCTCTGCTCCAATGGTGTTAGAGCCGTGAATTTCAAACAGATAGTCGCGTTCATTGGTGGTCAGGTTGGTGTCCAGTAAGTCAGATGAAATAGACAATGCCGGCAGCAAAGCTAACAGCAACAACATAACTTTTTTCAATTTGAATCTCCCAGATTAAAAAACGGCGCGAGTATATTTTGGGATTGTGACAGTCTGCTGACGGAGTTGTGATTTTATTGCGGAAGCCCAGCCTGTTTTTTAACGCTGTAATCTTGGGTCTGGCTATAGATGTGCGTATAGTTAGCTTTTTAATAAGCTCTTAATGGCAGCAGTATGAGTTTCTTTTTTCAGCCGATATATAAAGCACAAAAAGACCGGTCCATACTTAAGAAAATCGACCAAACCCTGAGTCGTCAGGGTCTCCCCAGCGCGCTACTGCATTTTGTAATGTTTATCATTATTGAATGGCACCTGTTGCAGAGTGATGATGCCCCAAAACTTGTCTACCTGTTTGGATTAGCACTCTTTGTGATGACCGCCTGGCGATTCATTATGATCGCCCAGTTTGAAAGCTGGTACGCCAGAGGCCCAGCCAGATGGCGGGAAATCTTTATTTTTTCCGGGCTGATGCATGCGGCAATCTGGTCCGTTTATATTGTTTACCGGCTTATCACCATGCCAGAGGAGCCCATGATGTTACTGGGCATTCTCTATACTTCTGCGATTGCGGCCGGCGGCACCTTTGTGTATTCACTGTACGATAAAACGGTGCGTATATACCTGGCTGTGCTGCTCGGGCCATTGGCGATATTTTATTTGGCCTTCCAGAGCGGGCCGGTGAATCTGGCGGTCGGTATCGGTGTAATCGTTACCTATTTTTATCTGGTTGGCACCGGTGCGCGAATGGCCGAGCTGGTGTGGTCGTTCCTGTCCAGCAACCACGAATACAAGCTGAGGCTTTCAGCCTTCGAACAGGCGCAAGAAGCCAGCACGGTTCAGAATAAAACCAACCGGCGTTTTATCCGCCAGTTACTGCACCGGGTCAAGAACCCATTGAATGGTCTGCTCGGTGTTATCGGTATGATCTCAGTCGATGACAACGATGTTGAAAACCAGGGCATGCTCAACATTGCCAAGCGTTCCGGATATTCCATGCTCGACCTGATTACCGATCTGGAAGCCTTCATTGAGCAGCGCGACCAGTCCTCGGTGCCTGAATCCACGGTATTTAACCTGCGTAAAACGCTTGAAAATGCACTTGCCGAAATGGGTGTAAAGGCCCATGAAAAGGGCCGCGAGCTGTCTTATCTGTATCAGCCGGATGTGCCTGAGCGCATTGAAGCCGACCCGCAGTGGATTTCCAATGCGTTCCGCCGAATGCTCGATTTCACCATTGATATGGCGGATCAGGGCGAAATTACCGTTAAGATCGGTGCCCAGAGCAGCCACCAGAATGAGCTGCTGATTTTAAACTTCTACTTTTTAAACAGCGATTTCGATCAGCACGACCTGTTAGCGGCAATAGAACGGCAACTGGACGTTTTGCCTGAAGATGAAGATGTAGCTGACCAGCTGACCTTGATGGTGGCAACGGCCCAGTTCAAAGCCCTTGGCGCTCAGCTGAGCACCAGCTCAAAAGACGATCTGCACAAAATCTCCGTTGAGCTTCCGATTACCTCAACCAGCCAGCAGGCCAGCTCCTTTAAGCCAGCCAAATACATGGCGGGTAAATCTATCTTACTGATCGATTTAAGCCCTCAGAACGAGCGCTCTCTGCTGGCGGAATTTACCAGCTGGAATATGGAAGTCGCAGTGTGGACGCTGGATGAGTTAATGCAGATCGATACCGATATTGAAACTGACTATGTTTTCATCAACGTACCGGTCGATGATAAAAAAGCCATTTCACAGATTGAGCGTATCAATATTCTTGTCGCCCGCTTCGGCGGTAAATCGCACTATGTGCTGTATGCCTCTGAATTGCAGCGCAAATTGCTGGATCAGCTGACCACCAACTTTATATTCGTTGAAAAACCGGTGGCGCGTGATCAGCTTCTTGAGGCCCTGCGTGAAGTAGACGAAGTTCCTGTTGAAGTGCCGGAAATAGCCCAATACCGCTGTGAAAACTCTAAGGTACTGGTTGCCGAAGACAACCTTTTGAATCAAAAGGTCGTACTCAAACTGCTGGAGCAGGTTGGCGTTCAGGTTGATACCTGTGTAAATGGCGAAGAAGCCGTCGAATTGTTTGAGAAAGGGCAGTACAGCTTCGTGCTGATGGATTACCAGATGCCACGCATGAGCGGCCTTGAAGCCACTAAAGCCATTCGTTTACTGGAAAAAGAAGCCGACCAGCATGTACCTATCGTTGTAATGACGTCCGAGCAATCGGCAGAGATCGAAAGAGAATGTCTGACCGCAGGTGTTGATGATTTTTTGATAACGCCGTTGCAATATGAGGATTTGGTTCAGGTTATGCAGCGCTGGCTAGGGTAAACTAATGCTTCAGGTTGTTGTAAAGTGTTACAAGATTTAACCCAATATCAACAACTTAGAATATAGTGCTAACCTAATTTGAACATTAAATAACCGGTCTAATTCATGGAAAGACAGCTTCCTTTTTCGTTCGCCAAGCGTCACGGTGTCATCGTTGACTACCATTATTCGGATGGTGTTCGAATTCTCTATCGCCCAGATGTCAATCTCACGGCCATTCAGGAAGCACAGCGCATCGTCGAGGCTGTGTTACCACTGGCCGCTGTTAACGAAGCCGATTTTTCTGAAGCTTTGAACCGCGCTTACCAGACAGATTCTGATGAGACCATGCAAATGGTCGAGGGCCTGGGTGATGCGATGGACCTGAGCAGCCTGGCGGATTCAGTACCGGAAACGACTGACCTGCTGGATCAGGTTGATGACGCTCCCATTATCCGCCTGATCAATGCCATTCTCACCGAAGCCGTGCGCGAAGGTGCGTCCGATATCCACATCGAAACCTTCGAAAAACGCCTGTCTATCCGTTTCAGGGTCGATGGCGTTCTGCGAGAGGTGGTACAGCCCAAGCGGGCGCTGGCACCACTGCTGGTTTCGCGTATCAAGGTTATGGCGCGGCTCGATATCGCCGAAAAGCGGTTACCGCAGGACGGGCGCATCTCGCTGCGCGTAGCCGGGCGGGAGGTTGACCTTCGTGTATCGACTATACCGGCCAACCATGGCGAGCGTGTTGTTTTGCGTTTGCTGGATAAAAAAGCAGGGCGATTAGACCTCGGTCATCTCGGCCTGTCTCAATCAGATCTGGCTAAATTTGAAGACCTCATCTCCCGGCCTCACGGCATTATTCTGGTAACCGGCCCAACCGGTTCCGGTAAAACCACCAGTCTGTATGCAGCGCTGCAGTCTCTAAACAGTCAGGTCCGCAATATCATGACCGTTGAAGACCCGATTGAATACGGGCTGCAGGGGATTGGTCAGACGCAGGTAAACACCAAGGTGGATATGACCTTTGCCCGTGGTTTACGCGCCATCCTCCGTCAGGATCCGGATGTCGTCATGATCGGGGAAATCCGTGACCTGGAAACCGCAGAAATTGCCGTGCAGGCGAGTTTAACGGGCCACCTGGTTTTAAGTACGCTGCATACCAACTCGGCGGTGGGTGCCGTTACCCGTTTGCAGGACATGGGCATTGAACCCTTCTTGTTAGCGTCCAGCTTAATTGGCCTGGTTTCTCAGCGCCTGGTGCGTACGCTGTGCCCGGATTGCAAAACCGCGCATTCACCCGATGCCAGTGAACGGGCTTTCTTATCGCTCAGCGAAGACAGCACCCAGGAGATCTATCAGGCCAATGGCTGCTCCGCCTGCAAAGGCACCGGTTTCCGCGGTCGTGTGGGGGTCTACGAGCTGATTCGCGTAGATGAACAGCTGCGTGGCCTTATTCACAGTGAAGCCGGTGATCTTGAACTGGAAACCTACGCCCGCAAAGATGCCCATTCTATTCTCGATGATGGCAAGGTTAAGGTGCTTCAGGGCATTACCACCATTGAAGAAGTGTTACGGGTGAACCGGAGTTACTGATGGCTGCTTTTGAATACATTGCCTTAGACAGTGCCGGTAAAAAGAAAAAGGGCATCATTGAAGCCGACAGCTCGCGCCAGGTTCGCCAGCAGCTGCGCGACAAAGGCATGTTCGTTCAGTCTGTTAATGCCAGCCAGAAGCGAGCAAAGGGTGACTCCTTCAATCTGTTTACACCGCGATTAACGGTTGCCGACCTGGCACTGGTGACCCGTCAACTGGCGACACTGATCGGTTCCGGCATGCCACTGGAAGAGTGCTTGAAAGCCGCAGCGGAGCAATCTGAAAAAC
The DNA here is from genome assembly GCF_004341165.1 of Reinekea marinisedimentorum. Taxonomy (GTDB): domain Bacteria; phylum Pseudomonadota; class Gammaproteobacteria; order Pseudomonadales; family Natronospirillaceae; genus Reinekea; species Reinekea marinisedimentorum. The sequence continues at coordinate 236,446 of NZ_SLZR01000003.1, read as the reverse complement.
CACGCATTCGGTCGTTAATTTTGAGTGTTCGGGGCAAGGTTCTGGAAGGGCACAGCCTGGCTACGGCCTTGAAAGACTTCCCACGGGCATTCCCGGTGCTGTATCAGGCGACCGTTAATGCCGGTGAGCACAGTGGTCACCTCGATCAGGTCATGAACCGCCTGGCAGACTACATGGAAGAGCAGCAACGTATTGGCAAGCAGATTCAAATGGCCAGTATCTACCCGGTTATCCTCACGCTCGTCGCTCTGGGTATTGTGGCGTTCCTGCTGAATTCCGTGGTGCCCGACATTGTGGGTGTTTTTGTGGCGACCGGCCAAAACCTGCCCGGCCCCACCAAATTCCTGCTGGCGGCCAGTCAGCTTATCCAATCTTATTGGCCCTATTTTCTCGCTGGCTGTGTACTGCTCTGGCTTGGCTTTAACCGGTTTAACCATAAACCCGAAAGACGCATTAAAACCCACCGGGTCTACCTGAAATTACCGCTCATCCGCCGTATCAGCCTTGGCTTTAATACCTCCCGGTTTATCGGGACGGTCGCAATGCTTTCCAGCAGTGGCGTGCCATTGGTTGATTCCATGAAGATTGCGGCTCAGGTGGTATCTAATCTGGAAATTCAGAAAAAGGTTGAGCAGGCTGCCGTACTGGTCAGTGAGGGTACTTCGCTGCACCGGGCATTAAATGAGGCGGGTTACTTCCGGCCGATGATGCTGCATATGATCGGCAGCGGTGAAGCCAGTGGCGAGCTGGATGCCATGCTGCAGAAAACATCGGATGCAGAAAGCCGCTCCGTTCAGGATTTGATTTCAACCATATTGGGTTTATTTGAACCACTCATGATTCTCATTATGGGCGGTATTGTATTATTAATCGTCCTGGCGATTGTGTTGCCAATTATGCAAATGAACACAATGGCCGGGTAACAGTACTAAAGGCAAACGGATGTTAGTGATGAACAAAAATAAAGGTTTTACATTAATTGAGCTGATGGTTGTTCTGGTGATTCTCGGAATCATCATGGGCCTCGTTGTTCCCAATGTTGTTGGGCGAGGTGATGAAGCACGGGTTACTGCGGCTCAAACCGACATTAAAACCATTTCTCAGGCTCTTGAGATGTACCGGTTACACAACTCGCATTACCCATCAACTGATCAGGGTCTGGAAGCATTGGTTGCCAAACCAAGCGGTGATCCGGAACCTAAAAACTGGCGCGGTCCTTATTTGAGCCAGGCTCCGATGGACCCATGGCAATCAGAATACGGCTACATCAATGAAAGCGGCACGCCTGAGGTTATCTCTTACGGAGCAGACGGCAGCGAAGGTGGCGAAGGCATAAACGCCGATATTTCCTCAGCGAATCTTTAATCGTTAGTTTATGGCAATCCGGGCAGCACAACGGGGTTTCTCCCTACTAGAACTCATGATGGTCGTACTGATCATCGGTGTCGCCGCTGCTACGGTTCGCCTGGCGGTTTCTAATTCCGACCCGCTTGATCAGGCACAATCTACGGCTGAAACCTTCATCTACTGGTATTCACAGCAACAGGATTATGTGCTGATGAGCCACACGGATATTGGCCTCTATTTCATGGAATCGAGTATCGCTACGCTCACCTGGAGAGAAGGCGACCGTGCCGCCGGAGAAGCCGATATTGTCTGGGAGGTTCTGGACCAGGTTAACTACAGTAACGACTCTGAGAACCTGACGTTCGAGCTACTGCTCGACATCGAATCTAATGAATGGGTCGCCTTTGAATCCGGTATTTCCGATCACGAAACCCTTAGCCCGCATGTCATTCTGTTCAGCTCTGAAGAGTATGAACCCTCGTTTCTTTTCCGCATAGGAAGCACCCGTTACCACGATGAGCTGATTCAGATAAAGGCGGATGGCTTTAACCGTTTGGAGGCCAATCGTGTATCGCTCTGAGCGTGGCTTTACGTTAATCGAGGTGATGATTGCGCTGACAGTCTTTGCGCTGTTGGCATCGGCCATTGCGTTGACCAACATCCAGTCTCTGCGTAATGCCCGTCAACTGGATGAACAACTGCAGGGCCGCTGGATAAACCAGAACGTGCTGACTGAAATGCAGCTCGACAGCAGTTTTCCGCGCTCGGGCAGCAGCGACCGGGAATACGAATACAACGGCCAAACCTGGGTCGTGGATATCGAAGTTCAGGTAGAAGACTCTGAAATTCTGGGCTCGTATTTACGCCATGTTCAGTTAAATGCGCGCCTGAAAGATGAAGAAAACTATGTCGACACCCTGCGCGCCACCCTTGGCAAGGTGAATGGCTCATGAACCGCCAGCTGGGTTTAACCCTGATTGAGCTGCTGGTCGCGCTGGCTTTGGGCGCGATTATTGCCATTGGTACCTTCCGTCTGTTCCATACCAGCGTCACTACACGCGATACTCTGGCGTTGCAGACCGAAGAACTCACCCGGCTGAGCCGGGCATTTAAGGTGATCGAGCAGGATTTTTCGCAGTTTGTACCTAACCGACCAGTAAAAGATGCCTATGGTGATTACCAGGAGGCCCTCGCCATGGATTTCGACGGTTTGTACCTAACCCGAAACGGCTGGTCTACAAGCCGGATCATGAGTTATGAACGCTCATCTTTGCAGCGTGTCCGGTACAGCCTGGAAGAGAACGGCAGTGATCTTTGCCCCTGGCTTGAAATCGATGGGGATGAAAACCCAAATGACTGTTTAGTACGCAGTTACCGTGCGCACCTGGATGATAACGGTGACTCTGTCTGGCACAGCCAAATTTTGCTGCGACCGGTCTCCGCACTGGAGTGGCGCTTCTACGTTTATAACAAGACCGCAAAAAGCAATGACTATGAGACTGAGCCTCCTGCCCGAAATATAGAAACCGAAGAGTTTGACTCGATCGCTCGAGCCGTAGAATTGAACATAACAGCCGGCGAAATTCAGAATCAGCATCTGCGTTTGTTTGCCATTCCAACAGAGGCCTACAGCTCGGATGAGGGTGACTCCTGATGATTAAAAATCAGCGCGGATTTGCGCTTATTCAGGTCATGCTGGTCTTTGCAATCTTAATTATCGTGGCGGCAAAGATGCAGTATGAACAACGGCTGCAGATTGAGCGCACTCGCCAGATGCTGTTTATCAGTCAGGCTCAGGCCTACACCGAAAGTGCAGAGGGTGTCGCCACGGTCGGTTTGTATCTGGATGCTGAATACACCGATAACGATAACTTCTACGAAGCCTGGAGCACCACGACCAGCGTATACCCGCCAGCTGATGGCTGGCTGTTGGGTGCCGAATTAAATGATCTGCAGGGGCGTTTTAACCTCAACTGGTTATCTACTGACGGAAGTAACCGCGCCAATGCCGCCAAGGGCTTTAAACGGCTTTTAACACTTTTAGAGCAGGATGAAGACATAGCCGATGAACTGCTGAACTGGTTCGACTCGGAAAGCAGCATTGATCAGGATTATAACGACCAGCAACCGCCGTATGCGCCGTCGTATCATTTAATGGCAGACGTGAGCGAGCTGCTGTTGTTGAAGTCGGTCAGTTATGATGCATACAGTGAACTTGCACCTTATCTCAGTGCATTACCTGCCGGAAGTGCCCTGAATGTGAATACTGCACCGGTGGCGGTGATCCAGTCGATCGCCTCCTATATTGATGACAGTTCAGCTGAAGAGTTGGTTGCCAACCGTGAAGAGGAGGGCTACGACAGCACCTCCGATTTTCTTGATCACGAAATTTTTGAGAGTAACGAAGACGAAGATCGTTACATCAGCAGCCTTTCGGTGAATTCAGAGTGGTTTGAGCTCTATACCGAAGTCAGTTTTGAAAACAGGGTGCACCGAACTACCAGCCTTTTGTACCGCAACGGAAGTGATGTAACGCTGTACGGACGAAACCGGTCGGTATCCGAGGCTAACCATATTCCGGGGGATCCGGTTAAAATAGATACTTCAACTGATGCGCAGTCAGATGAAGAATTGGAGCAATAATGAGTATTCAATTAATCCTCAGCTGGAAAAGTGCTTCTGAGCTGGAGTGGCTCTGGACGTCAGACAGTGAAACCGGGAAGGGGCCACTTGAACAGCTGATATCTGAGCAGAAACGGAAAAACCTCAGCGCGCTAACCTGCCGTTTGCTTTTGCCTGAGGTTTGGTTTTCACACATCGATATCGATGTCCCGGCAAAGGCTCGCCGTTTAACGGGCGAAACGCTTAAGTTCGCCTGTGAAGACTACCTGGCGGATGACATTGATAATGTTCATCTTGTGCTGACAGGCAAGCCTGCCAACGGCAAGGCCTCGGTTCTGGCAACCAATGCAGAACAGCTCAGGGAGATTCTCAATACCTTAAAAGCACAGGGCATTGCGGTGCTTCAGGCTTATTCTCGTATTCCCGGCGAAGCAGGCAGTCAGATTACCGATGTGCACCTGGAAGTTCAGCAGCAAACAGTGACGGTTAAGCACGGTGGTAAGCAGCTGCAGGTGCATGTCAGTGGGTTTTCCCAGTGGTTTGATCTGTGGTCTGAGCAACAGGCACTGCCTGAAGACGCTACGGTTCTGATTACCAGTGACGATTCCGAAGGCCCGGCGAAGATGCTGGCCAACGAGCTGCAGGTTACCGGCTACCAGGTGCAATGGCTGGTTGAGGATGAAAAGTCTGAAGCACTCGATGCAGATGCCTTTCAACACCATCCGGTCAATATCCTGCAAGGGGCCTTTAGCCCGACTGTGCGGAAAACTGAACGCAAAGCCTGGTTGCCACTGGCGATCGCAGCGGCGGCCGCTACGGTTGTTTGGTTAAGTTATAACGTTGCCGTCAACATGCAGTTAAATTCCCAAATAGAGCAAACCTGGCAGGCGAATGAATCCGTTTTTCTCCAGGTGTTTGGTCAAAACAAGCGCATTCAACGGCCGCTGATGGTTCGTGAAATGCGGGCAGCGGCTGCCGGAAACATCAGCGCGGATGGCGCTGTTCTGTCTTCTTTGCAGTTTTTGAATGATTTAACGGATGCCGCATCTGAGATTGAAATGGAAGATTTCCGCTTTAATCTGCAGCGCAAAGAGGCACTGTTCACACTGGTGATCAGTGCGCAGGGCAGTGCAGATGCCTACAGCCTGTTTGAACAGTTGAATACCCGGCTAAAGAGCAAGGGTTATGAGGTTGAATATTCAGCCAACCAGGATAACGATCGTTTTAGAGCCCGTTTTAAGGCCGTACTGGAGGAGACAGTCTAATGTTTGAATCCCTAATGTCTCCTTTAACAGAAAAGTGGAACAGCCTGGCGCACCGTGATCAGGCGGCATTGAAGATTCTTATAACTTCATTGCTACTGGCTTTTTTTATTTTTGGCCTAATTGTGCCTACGCTGAACGGGAAGCAGCAAAAAATTGCTGAACTGGCTTCGGCGAAAGAAACCTATCAGCAACTGGTGGAGCTGGCTCCTCTGGCGCTTGCCAACAGCAGCTCAGCACCGGCAGCTTCGGTGAATGACCTGAACTCCATTGTCCGCCGTCAGGCTGCACGCAATGGTTTTGAGATTCAGCGGTTTGAGCCTTCCGGCGATTCGCTGAAAGTCTGGCTGGAAGATGTACGTTACCGTTCAGTCGTGCTCTGGCTGGGGGCATTGCAGCAATCGGGCGTCTTCCATTCAGAGCTGACGATGGAAGATCGCGCAAATGCCGGTTTTGTTTCTGTTCGGGTCACCCTGTATGCACAACAGTAGTGCTTGTCGTCTGCTTGAGTGCGCCTGAGAAGGCGACTCAATAGGCTAAACCGATATAATAGGCTAAACCGATATAAAGGGTAGTAGGATGCCGCAACTGAAATTAGAAGAAGTAGAGATTGTCCGCATCGATGAACGATACAGCCGTCAGGCCCGGTCGTTGCTGTTTCACTCCTATATCGAGGAACCCACCTATCGTTACCTGTTTGATGCTGACCAGCCCGGCTATAAACAACGCATCCGGGCTACCCTGCGAGAGCTTATCCGCCTTCATATGGACCGCGGCGAGCTGATGTTCGGCGCAATTCACAAATCTGAAGAACGGCTGCTCGGCGTGGCATTTTGCAGTGATCTTGAGCTTAAAACCGATATCTCCGGCCAATTACTGTGGCGCCTGAAAATGATACTGACCGCCGGCCTGGAGGGTACCAAGCGCTTTTTAAGGTACTTTGCGGAGGTTCAGCGTAGCTTGCCTGCCAAGAACCACCGAATGGTCAGTTTAATTGGCGTTCATCCGGATTTTCAAAAGCAGGGGATCGGTAAGATGCTGCTTGAGGCCATCCATCAGGTCGCCGATCAGGATCAAAACTCCATCGGTCTGTTTATCGATACAGGTAACAACCGTTATCTGGAATTTTATCAGAGCCTGGATTACCGGGTATTCACTGAGTTGCAACTCGATCAGCTACAGGAATTTGTGCTGTTCAGGCCAAACCCAAATTATATTGATACTTCAGCCAGCTGACCCCAATATGTCCATAATCTTTTGCGCAACCATCCTGCCGTTGCGCTGTCTAACTCACTGTTAACTATTAACAGTTCAAAAAATTAAATTGAAAAGGACAGTAAATGAACTTTGATTACGACCTTTTGGTTATTGGTGCCGGGTCTGGCGGTGTGCGTGCTGCCAGAGTCTCCGCTCAACTCGGTGCGAAAGTTGCGGTTGTCGAATCACGTTACTTGGGGGGCACCTGTGTTAATGTTGGCTGTGTTCCTAAAAAGCTGTTCGTTTATGCCTCTGAATACTCGCAAAGTTTTAAAGATTCCGCAGGTTATGGCTACACGGTAGATGAAAAACCTCGGTTTGACTGGGCTGTTCTGCGCGATAATAAAACCACAGAAATTGAGCGCCTGAACGGTATTTACCGGAATATTCTGGAAAACAACCATGTAAGAATCATTAACGGGCATGCCTGCTTTAAATCTGCGCATGAGGTTCAGGTGGGTGATCAAACCATCAGCGCGCGCAATATTCTTATTGCTACCGGCAGCTGGCCGTTCAAGCCGGCGATTCCGGGCAACGAACATATCCTGACTTCCAATGAATTCTTCTACATGGATAAGCTGCCGGAGCGCATGATTGTTGTTGGTGGCGGTTATATCGCTGTCGAGTTTGCCGGCATCCTTAACGGGCTGGGTGTCGAAACCCACATTGTTTATCGCGGCGAAACCATTCTGCGTGGTTTTGATAACGGCGTTCGGGCGTTTGTATCCGATGAGCTGCAAACCAGCGGCGTACGCATCCATTACCACTCAACAATTGAACAGGTCGATAAACAGGACGACGGCTCCCTGCTGGCGACACTGAACAACGGTGAAACGCTGACGGTGGGCGAGATCATTTGTGCCACAGGGCGCAAAGCCTTGGTCGACCCATTAAACCTGGACGCTGCAGGTGTGCAATTAAGCCATCACGGTAACATCGATGTTAACGACCAGTACCAGACCAATATTCCGAATATCTATGCCGTGGGTGATGTCATTGGCCGTGCTCAGCTTACGCCGGTTGCCATTAAAGAAGGCATGTTTGTCGCTCAAAATCTGTTTGGTGAGAACCCGAAACCGGTTAATTACTCAATGATCCCAACGGCCGTATTTTGTCAGCCCAACATCGGTACCGTCGGCTTAACTGAAGAGCAGGCCGCCGCACAATACGATGCGGTAGAGGTTTATGAGGCTAAATTCCGTCCAATGAAAAACACACTCTCGGGCAGCCCGCATAAGGTGTTAATGAAGATGCTGGTTGATGCCGAAACACGCAAGGTTATTGGCTGCCATATGGCCGGTAATGATGCCGGTGAGATTATTCAGGGGATCGGCGTAGCCATGCAGGCCGGCGCCACTAAGGAAGATTTCGACAATACTGTGGCCATTCACCCAACCGCTGCGGAAGAGTTCGTCACCATGAGTACTGTCTCCCGTATTGTTGGCCGTAAGGCGTAACCTAAAGAATCAAGGCGGGCTCTAGCTTACTATTGGGCCCGCCTGTTCACTTCTAGTTGATCCATAAAGCTGTTGCTGTTGCATGCCGCAAACCCAGCACTGCCCGCCATTATCAATCCAAACAGCCTAAATCGATATAAATTGCACTTTACCAAAGACCAGCCCGCCGAAATTTCATAACATTGCCCTGACATTCCATATACAGGCATGACCTTAGCCACTGTAAAGGGGCAGGCATGACAAATAAAATTGGTGTTTATTCGTGAAATGTAACTCTATCGAGATGTATCAAAATTCCCTCGCTCAAAAACTGGAGGGCATGCTGGGTTATATCGCCTGGTCAGTTGTGTGTTATTTAACCTTGAGCGCCCATCCAACCGATACTCAGGAAGGCATCCTGAGGCTGATCTCAATTGTGGTCGGCCTGCTGCTGTTTATTGTTTGCTTCTACCTCACCACACGGGACAATCCCTACAATAAAACAAGGGTTCATATTTTTAACCAGTATGACAACCGTATTCGCAAGCTGGGTTACTTTGGTCAGTTGATCACCATGCTGTTCCTGCGCACCCTGAACGACCCCGGTGTTGCGGCCAATACGCTGCTGACTATTGCGATCGCTGCGCAAACGCCCATTTGTTTCAGCCGGCTTACGTCAATTTTTATCGTACTCGGCCTTATTTTGCTCGATACCTGCCTGAACCTGTTAAGCGGTTATGAAGATGCAATGCTGATAGCCGCCGTGAGCGGAGCTTTTCAGCTGGTTGCCTTCCGTATGGCGCAACGGGTCATTCAGGAGATTATCGCCCGGGAACATATCTCGACCCTTAACAGGGAGTTAGTCGCAACCCAGGAGCTGCTGGAACAATCCACCAAACAGAGTGAGCGGCTGCGTATTTCCCGCGATTTACACGATGGCCTGGGTCACAATTTAACGGCGCTTATTCTGAAGCTGCAGTATTTAACCTACATCTGCAAAGAAGATGATTGCAAAGAAAGCGCCGTTGAAGCCCATATGCTGGCCAAACACCTGCTGCAGGATGTTCGCGAGTCTGTCAGTCAAATGCGTGAAAGTGCTGCGCTGCACCTGAAGGATGCTCTCGATGCATTGATCACCCAGGTGCCGTCATTGAATATCTCACTTCAATACAGTGATGATGTGTTGATTGGCAACAGCAAGGCCGCAGAAACGCTGTTTCGTTGCGTTCAGGAAGCCATCACCAATACGCTGAAGCACAGCAATGCAACTAAGATGGACATCCGTGTCTATCAGAATTCCGATGGCATAACCGTTGAGGTCTTTGATAATGGCCGGATCAAAACTGAAATAGCCGAAGGTAACGGCCTGAAAGGCATGCGCGAACGGATAGAAAGCCTGGGTGGAAGCGTGGAGTTCTTTATTAATAACGGGTTCAATATGAATCTATTTGTACCTGCAACAGGGGTTATCGCTTAATGACAAGCAAGCAAAGCATCAATATTATGCTGGTTGATGATCAAAATCTGGTCAGAGAGGGCATTAAGTCGCTTCTCAACCTGACCGACCACATTCGCATTATCGGTGAGGCTGGCGATGGTGAAGAGGCTCTGCAGCTGATTCCCGAGCTGAAGCCAGATTTAATTCTGATGGATATTCGTATGCCGAAAATGGACGGCATATCGGCAATTGAACAGATGACCCGCATGGGTCTGCAAATTCCGGTCATTATTCTGACCACCTTCGACGATCATGAACTGGTGCTGAAGGGCATTCGCTCCGGTGCGAGAGGCTTTCTGCTGAAAGACGTATCGCTCGACGTTCTGGTTGAATCAATCGACAAGGTGTTCAGCGGTGAAACCATGATACAGCCGGCGGTTACAGAGCGGGTGATCAAGGGCTTTACCGAACTGCAAAAGCAGGGCATCAGCAAGGTAGAGCAGGACCCGGTTCAGGAGCCACTGTCCGCCAGAGAGGTCGAAATTCTGCGTTTAATGGCTGGCGGTTATTCGAACAAAGAGATATCCCGAGCGATCTTCAAATCTGAAGGCACCATTAAAAACCATGTTTCTAATATCCTTTCCAAACTGGGTGTCCGAGACCGAACCCGTGCAGTTTTAAAGGCTCTGGAAAACGGCATAATTTGACATAACGACTACACGGTAGCCGATATTGTGCGTTATATTAGGCCTTATGCTAACAAGGACTCTATATGGCGCGCCCACGATACCAAATAAATGCGAAAGACTGGCACGATTGCCTCGACTGGCTGGACTACCAGTCTCAGCGGACTGAATGGATAGCAATGCCGGATCATCCGGTCCATGAAATCGGTATTCATGGCTTGCAGGAGCGCATCGCCAAGTGGCGCGCTCTTGAACGTCCCGCTAAAGAAGACTTCCGTAAGGTGCAGCTTATACTTGATCACTCGCTGACCGAACAGGATCGTAGCCGCATGAGAAAGTCGCTGTCGGCTAAAAAGCGTCGGCGTCGCGATAAACGTATGCTGACCAAGCCGGTCAATGTAACCCTAACACCTCAGGCACACGCCACACTGGTTGAATTTAAAGAGCTTTCCAGTATCGAAACCCTCAGTGAAGCCATAGAAACAGGGCTGGAAGCTGCACTTCAGGGCTTAAAAGCCAGAAAAGAAATGGAGCGGTTGAAGCAGTTGAATCACCGGTTGGCCAGCCTCAGCTGGCCTGAACTGGAAGGTTGTGCACGAAATTACCTGAAAATAGCGGAAACTCGTAAGAGCCTTTCAGACAACTGCAAGGTTGCTCTGCAGATGTTTTTAGATGATCAATGTCAATCCAGCGCAAATTTATTGGTTGATCGATTGGTCGAAGACCTGGTCTGGAACGAGCTGTATTTACAGGTCACTGCAGAGTCTTTAGGAATATTCTAAAGCCACGGCTGGCGTACCGTAGCCGCCAGGCCAATGCTCTGAAACATGCAAGCTAAAGCCTCTCTTACAGACTCCTTACAAGCGGCAGCAGAAACGTTAAGCCGCTATTTATTTCCTCTCAGCTATTGGTCGACCAATTTTCATCTGCTATAGTTTTCCACAAATGAAAGGCAGGTGTTTGGTCAACCAAACAGACAGGAAAACTATCCAATTAAAACAGGCCGGTTCGGCTTAATAACAAAAAATGGTTTTCAGGTCGTATTTATCGCTTTGTCGTTAATTCCAGAAATGTGCTATTTGCCGTCGATGAGGGCTGTATGCATCACCGGTGCAGGCATCAAAATAACAGAGGATACGTATGAAAGATTCAAAACAATTGGCAATGGAAGCAGTGGAGGTTGTGAAACCTGCAATCGAAAAACTGTTTGAACAAACCAATCGAAAAGAGCTGCACATTGTCATCATGGACCCACGCCTGAAGCCCTGGGAGTCCAGCTTTGAAGATGCCATCCTCTATGAAACCTCAATCAAAAATGAAGAGTGGCCTGCGCCCTTTGATGAACTGGCCAGAAAGAAAGCTTTTCAGGCATGGCGTGATTCTTCAGCTAACATTAATCATCAAACACTGCATCCAACCTCGCTACGGGATGACGATGTGTTGTTTTACGGTTCCTTCGTCTATGGGAATGTTGTTGTCGCCTGCAGTGGCGTAGAACAATGGTTCGATATGCTGATCAGTAGTTGGATTGCTCTGGCATTTGAGCAGCTGACAATGCACAGCTATCAAACTCAAAAAATAGACAATCCTACTCAACGATACAGAAAACAATAGAGTTGCAAATCTTAGAAACCTAAATAAGTAAAAAAAAGGGTTATATAAATGAAAAAACTACTTAAAACCGTTATCGCAGCTGCAGGTATTCTGGCAACTGCATCCGCCTTTGCTGCTGACTATCCTGCTAAAAACATTAAGTTGATCGTGCCATTTGGTGCCGGCGGCGGTACAGATGCTGTTGGCCGTACCATTGCTAACAGTGCGAAAGATATTCTGGGTAAGAACATCACAGTAATGAACCGTACGGGTGGTTCCGGTGCAGTAGGTATGAGCTTCGGCGCTCAGTCCCGTCCGGATGGCTACACCCTGACTGTTGTGACTCGTGAGATTGCATCTCTGCCACAAATGGGCTTAATGCAGCACGATGCTGATGACTTTGAGCTGATCCGTCTGGTTAACCTCGACCCTGCTGTCGTTTTGGTTTCTGCTGACAGCCCATACAAAAACATCAATGATCTGATCGCTGATGCAAAAGCGAATCCGGGCAAAGTTAAGTTCGCTTCAACTGCGGCACCTAACTTCTACCTGATGACTCTGGAAAAAGATCAGGGCATCAAACTGAATGCGATTCCTTACAACGGCGCTTCTGAAGCTATCCCTGCGGTACTGGGTGGTCACACGGCTGTAACTATGGTGACTCCGGGTGAGGCTATTTCTCAGCTGCGTTCCGGTCAGCTGAAGGCTCTGGGTGTTATGTCTAAAGAGCGCACTGCCTTAATTCCAGACGTTCCAACACTGGTTGAACAGGGCGTTAACGTAACTTCCGGTACCTGGCGTGGTATTGGTGCTCCTAAGGGCACTCCGGCTGAAATCATTGAAATTCTGGGCAAAGCCTTCGACGAAGCAATGGCTTCTCAGGAATTCAAAGACTTCATGGCCAAAGGCGCTATGACCATTCACAACATGAACGCTGAAGAGTTCACTGCATTTGTGAAAGAAGATACCGCTGCACTGGGTGCACTGGTTAAGTAATTCGTACTGAATTGAAAGCCGGCTGCGCAATGCTGCCGGCTTAGGTACGAGAAATGTTTTCAAGGTATTTCCCATGCTTAATAGAGAAGTCATATTTCCTGTCATTCTGATCGCATTCAGTGCCGTTGTATTGGCATTGATCCCTCAGTTTCAAATGCCGCTGTACTCGCAGGATGCCAGTGTAGGTGCCAAATTTTTCCCAACGGTGATTATTCTGGGGCAAATCGCTATCTGTATTGCCCTGATCGTTCAGCACTTCGTGAAAAAGGTTGAAACGACAGAAGCAAAGGCCATCGTGTCAAAAATGTCTCTGTTGGGCCTGGTGTTCCTGGTGTTGTATGCGGTACTGATCTCTGTCGTTGGTTATTTGATCGCAAGCCTAATCAGCTTTACCGGCTATCTGGTCTTCCTGAAAGTAAAGAAGCCGCTGTATTACATTGTCGCCTGGGTGTTCGTATTTGCGATTTACTACCTGTTCGCCAAAGTATTTTTTATCTCATTACCTGAAGGAATGTTTTACTAGAGGCCGCTATGTTTGAGTATTTAATTGGCGGTCTTGCTACCGCATTCAGTCCAACCGTATTACCGGTTCTGTTGTTCGGTGTTGTCGGTGGTGTTGTGCTTGGTGCTTTGCCGGGCTTAACCGCAACCATGGGTGTGGCTATTCTGCTGCCGTTTACCTTTGGTATGGAACCTACCGCGGCACTGGTTATGCTGATTGGTGTGTATATTGGCGGAATTTACGGCGGTTCAATTGCTGCCATCCTGCTGAAAACCCCAGGTACGCCCGCTTCTGCGGCGTCGGTGCTCGATGGCTATTCAATGACCCTGAAGGGCCAGGCAGCAAGAGCGCTGAGCATTTCAGCAGTTGCCTCCTTTATTGGTGGCTTAACCAGTACAATCGTTTTAATTGCCATTGCGCCAATGCTGGCGAAGTTTGCTCTGCGCTTTAATGCGCCGGAATATTTTGCACTGGCCCTCTTTGGCTTAACCATTATTGCCAGTGTTGCATCGAAAAACATCCTTAAAGGTCTGCTGGCCGGCACCATCGGCCTGCTGGTTTCTACCGTCGGTTTAGACCCGGTGACCAGTGTTCCGCGTTTTACCTTTGGTATTATGGATCTCTACAGTGGTATTAATGTTATTCCGGTACTGATCGGCCTGTTTGCTATTTCGGAAGCGCTGACCCAGCTAGAGCATCTGTTCCTGAAGGCCAAGGCGAACAGTGAATTCAATTACAAGCTACTCAGCCTCAAAGATTTAAAAACCATGCTGCCAACGGCCTTTAAGAGTGCGCTCATGGGCACCTCTATTGGTTCTGTACCGGGCGCGGGTGCCGATATTTCGGCCTTTGTCTGCTACAACGAAGCCAAGCGTGTCGCGAAAAACCCGGACGAATTCGGTCAGGGTTCTGTTCAGGGTCTGGCTGCCGCTGAGGCGGGTAATAATGGTGTAACCGGTGGTTCGCTGGTACCCCTGTTAACCCTGGGTGTGCCGGGTGATGCCGTTGCAGCGGTGCTGCTGGGTGCGCTTATTATTCAGGGCCTAACACCGGGGCCGCTGTTGTTCTCGCAAAATCCAGAGATTGTTTACGGCATTTTCAGCTCTATGCTGGTTGGTAACATCATCATGCTGTTGGTTGGCTTACTGGGTATTCGCTTCTTCTGCAAAATCACCGAAGTACCGAAGATACTGATGATTCCCATCATTATTTTCCTGTCGATTGTTGGTGCGTATGCCATAAACAACTCAATGTTCGATGTCGGCATTGCCATTGGTTTCGGGGTGCTGGGCTTCCTGTTATCAAAAATGGATGTACCATCTTCGCCGATCCTTCTGGCTATTATTTTGGGCCCCATGGCCGAGCAGAACCTACGTAAATCTTTACTGATGTTTGAAGGCAGCTGGTCGTTCCTGTATGAGCGCCCAATCGCGCTGGCCTTTATTCTGTTAGCAGTGTTCTCTGTTTACTCTACAATGAGGCGGCATAAGAAGGCTCGCCAGGCAGAGTCTGAAAACCCGTAAAACTGGCTAAAACCTACCCGACGGAGCATTCATCGCTCCGTTTTTTTTATCCGTAAACATTATTAAAAGACCGGGTTCCAGTTCGCTTTTTCTGAGTTTCTGACTCAAACTTACTTATACAGCGAATAGGGCAATTGAATGTGAATGTTCTGGTAAAGCAAAATTCCAGAGGGCGAATTAATAACCCTTTTACTGAAATGCAAAAGTACCGAATCGAAACCATGTCTCACTTATGGGAGGGTTACTTTCGGTATCAGGTAGGTAAGTATTTTGTGTTCAGCATAGATGTTCAGGGCTATCAGGAGTTTATGTTCCGGTATGACGAACTGGAATACGCATTTATCCATGAACTCGATTCCGAAACCGGCGCTTTTATCCCTATGTTTCTGCTCGATAAAACCAACCGCATACGAAACCTATAACCCTGCTTCAGGCACTGCTCATTTCTGTTGGCCTTTGCAGTGGGGCCGAGCCTGCCCATTCCTTTATTTCCGTGCATTGCTGCATGCAAAGACGTTGTTCATTTGCCTTAACCAAGCAAACCTGGATTATACTGGCGGGTAACGAGGCGCGGCATTGCCACCTGGCAGCCACAACATTCGCAGCCGGCGGCAGCGCCGTATATTCAGCACAACTATTACACCGGGAGGCGCTAACGTGCATTGGTGGGGTGAGGTTTCAGTATCTTTAGAACAAAAGCTCAGCTGGCAAATTGGTGCCCGGGCCATTGTCATCAGTCGCCTTGAAGGCGAGTGGGTAACGTGGAACCTTGAAGCCGAGCAGGAAAACCGCTCGCCTGTTGTGATGGGTGACTGGCATGATCCGGAACTGCTGGATATCAGGAAGCAAAGCCGCAACCTGCAACACGGCACAACAGAGCACCTTTCCGTGCTGCCCGCGCTGGCAGACCGCTCCTTTGTTACGCGCCCGGCAACGCCACTGAAAATATTGCCTGGCGAAAGAGCGAGGCTGTATGTGAGTACGCCATTGTGGTTTCAGGCGCGCACGTTAAAGAACGATAGCCTGATACTCGATGTGCCGTTCTGGCGCCCCTCAGACTCCTGGTTCGGGTCTTCCACGATCAGCGGCGAAATCTGCTATGCCAAGTATACCGACGCGCGTTTACAGCTGAATGCACTGGAACGAGCGCCGTACCGTGCTATTACCCCGATTTGCGTATCCAACCAACACAGTGAAGTTCTGGTCATAGACCGCTTCAATGTACCCGTGCCGTTGTTGGGGCTGTTCAGTGATGAAAGCCACCATTTGTGGACAGAGGTCGTGAACATTATTCGGGGTGAAGACGATGACGCCGAGCTGGAAATCAGCAAAGAGGCTCCCATTGAAGCCGGTAAATCTATTCGGGTGAGCGAACCTCGGGTCCTGTCTGAAAAACGCACCTTTATCAGGCGCATCAGCAGCCTGTTTTTATAACTTGAGAGCCCAAAGGTAGTAATCTATGGAAGAGTTAAAGAGCCTGATTGAATTTCTGGAAGTGACTCGGCTGTTTGTTTTCAG
The DNA here is from genome assembly GCF_004341165.1 of Reinekea marinisedimentorum. Lineage (GTDB taxonomy): Bacteria > Pseudomonadota > Gammaproteobacteria > Pseudomonadales > Natronospirillaceae > Reinekea > Reinekea marinisedimentorum. Next base: position 220,266 of record NZ_SLZR01000003.1, on the reverse strand, counting down.
CAGATCGCTGCTATTGATTATCGGTGGTTTCTTTATTGCCCGCTTAGCCAGTGCTGCGGCGATAAAGTTTTTCCCGAAAGCGCTAACAGCACACAGCCAACTGGCGCTAAAACGGAGTGTTTTTTACGTCATCTGGGGCCTGTTCGTCGTTTCTGCATTGCGCCAATTGGGCTTTGATCTTTCCCTGTTGTTAGGGGCCGCCGGTATCTTAACGGTGGCGGTTGGTTTTGCTTCCCAGACTTCGGCTTCTAACCTGATCAGTGGACTGTTTCTAATGGTCGAGCGGCCTTTTTCCATCGCGGATGTTATTCGTGTCGGTGGCACGACAGGGGAGGTGATCTCTATTGATCTGCTCTCGGTAAAGCTGAGAACCTTCGATAACCTGTTTGTACGCATTCCCAATGAAACCATGATTAAATCGGAAGTAACCACCCTGACTAAATTCCCGATTCGTCGCTTCGATCTGCTGCTGGGTGTGGCTTACCGGGAGAACATCAGCAAAGTGAAAGAAGTGTTGTTAGAGGTGGCCGATAGAAACCCGCTGTGCCTGAAAGAACCAGACCCACTCTTTATCTTTCAGGGCTTCGGTGACTCTTCTATGGATATTCAGCTCTCGGTTTGGGCGCAACGGGAAAACTTTTTAAAGCTTAAAAACAGCATCTTTGAGGAAGTTAAGCTGGCATTCGATGAGCATGGTATTGAAATTCCGTTCCCGCACCTGAGCCTCTACGCCGGGTCAGAAACGGATGCGATACCAGTGACCATGGTAGAACCGCGAACGCCTGAGGCTTCTGCAGAGCAGAAGCGCGACCTTAACTGACGGTTAGGCCTTCGACTGCGAGGAAGCATCGGCATTGTTAATGATTTCGGTGGAGCCAACCCCGCAGGCAATCACCGATTTCATCATCGTTTCAGCAGAAACGTTCACATAGCGCAGGCGGCTGATGTCTGTTTGAATAACAAAACCATTCATTGGGCTGGGGCTTGTCGGTATGAACACCGCAAAGCGATCGTCGCCGTATTCTTCAGTGATAAAACCTAGAAACTCACCGGTATTTTCACCTAATCGAACCAGCACCGGCTGGGTGAATTTTTGCCCCTGTTCCGGCTGCAGCTTTGCCATCAGTTCTTTCAGCATTTTATAGCCGGGTATGCGCGTAAGCAGCAGCCGCTCCAGTCCATCGTGAAGCCACTTGCCCCAGCCCGTTCTGACCAACAGACCTACCAGAAAGCAACTACTGATAACACTGAAAAACGAGAGCCATTGGGCCAGCGTTTGGCTGGCCTGAGTGGTTTCAACAAGCAGACTGGTAATGGGTTGTATTAGGCTAATGGCCCAGTTATAGAGCCACAGAAAAATCTTCAGCAGAATGGCGATTGGCAAAATAACCGCCAGGCCGCCGATAGTGACTGTAATCAGAAAATTTTTAAGCTTGGTCATAACATTACCCTGTCAGCCTTAAATACATAACCGCAAAACCGGCAGTTTATTCCAGAATCGGTGAAACAAAATTAACCGGCTTAATGGCCAGTACCGAGCTGTTAAGATCGGAAAGAATCTTTTCAGCCGTGTTGCCAATAAAGAAGCCCGGAATACCGGTACGGGCGACGGTCCCCATCACGGTAACATCGGCACAGATCGAATCCGCCAGCTCAGGAATAACTTCTTCCGCGCTGCCATTGAGGAAGTGGGCATGGTATGAACCTTCGCTCAGACCACTTTCTTTGAGGAATGTGTCCCACCATTCGCTGTGTTTGCCTTTCAGTGTCTGCAAGGCTTCTTCATAGGCGGCTTTGGTTTTATTGAAATGGAATAGGGCATTCTTGGTTTCTGTCGGCAAGCCCCAGGCGTGCACAATATGCAATTCACCATCAAAGGCACTGACTAAAGACTTTGCATGCGCAATGATTGCCTGATTCAGTTCTTTGTTTTCTTCCTGCAGCGGGTCAACATCTACCGCGGCCAGAATCTTAAATGACTTAGGATCCTGATCCTGCTTGTTAACCCACACCGGTGAAGGGCACTTGCGCAACAGATGATAATCCTGACTGCCAAACTTCATTACCTTACCAATGACGCCATGATCCGCCGGCTTAATGACCAAATCGTAGGCTTTCTCATGCACAAGTTTAACGACATCGATAGCGCCCAGGTCGCTGACAATAAGCTCGGTCTTAACCGATAGCGCTTTGCTGGAGATTTTTTCAGCCAGTGTATTTAGCTGGTCTTTCTGGATTTCGGCATAGGCTGGCTGCAAAGAACTGACATGCGGAATAGGGCGTACGACACTGGCCAGTGTTAACTGGGCATTGTTTTCACTTGCTAATTTTACGGCGGTTGCCAGTGTCGCATCTGCACTTTGCACAGGATCAATGTAGCAAAGGATATTTTTAAATTGAGTGGTCATAGTGGGTTCACCATTAGCAGGGTTAATCTGTGAAATCTTGGTTGGTCTAAGAAATATAGTTTGGTTCGTCGTTATCGTGTAGGTCGCAAGCCATATTCCGGCTGAGTTCCTGAGCGCCAAACAGTCGGACTGTTAAAGCGGCATATATAATGCATTGTTGTTGCGTTATCACCAAGAAAAACCATAAGTAGATTCAGGTGCTATGTTTACTGTTACAGGGCTCAGTTTAGAGCAGTCAGGCAAGTGCTGAATTTGTTGGACAAGGCCGTAATTTCGTTCAAAATACTGAGTGAAAGGCTGACCGGTTCCGTAAGCCATCTGATAACCCTCTTCGCAATTCAAGCACTTAACCATCACTCCTGATCAAAGGGCGAAACATGCAAACAGAAGAAAGTGAACTGATAAACAGGCTTCAGGTTTTTATCAAAGTTATGGTCAAAATCCTCGCGGTGTTGATGACTTTGGTCATTGCGATGGGCGTCATTGATGTTGCCTGGACTATCGTTCAGAAGCTGACCACCAAGCCAATAATGATTATTACCGTGAAGGACCTGCTCTCAACCTTTGGCGCCTTTATGGCGGTTCTGATTGCCATAGAGATTTTCGTCAACATCACGATTTATCTTCGCGATGAAGTTATTCACGTAAAGATCGTTCTGGCGACGGCACTGATGGCCGTTTCACGAAAAATTATCATACTGGATCTGGATAAAGTCACCGATCTTGAAATTATCGGCTTGGCTCTGGTCATTCTTTCTTTAAGCGTTGGTTACTGGATGCTGGTTGGCGCTCCAAGTTTCCAGATGATGCCAAAAAATGAAAAGAAGAACGAATTACCGGCCTCGCCAAGCCAAACTGACGTACTAAACAACGAACCTAAATAAGCTACAACAGCGAAAGGAGTAGCGGTGTGAATCAATCATCCAATTATGTTAGTCAGGCGCATGCGTCTTCTATCGAGGATGTTTTCAAAGCGTACAACACGACCGATGCTGGCATAAGCTCGAAGGAGCTTGCCGACAGGCAGCAAACCTATGGGCTGAACGCGTTGCCGCTGCCCAGCCCCACACCGGCGTGGAAACGGTTCCTGTTACAGATTAAAAATGTACTGATTTACATTCTTCTGGGCAGTGCGTTTATCAGCCTGTTGCTGCAGCACTATATCGATGCCGGTGTTATTGCTCTGGTTGTGGTCATTAATGCGATCGTGGGTTTTGTTCAGGAAGGCAAAGCCGAACAGGCGCTTCAGGCGATTAAATCCATGTCGAAAACGCATACCCTGGTTGTGCGCGATGGTTCTATGCTGAGCGTGGAAAGCTCGATGATCTTTCCGGGTGACGTTGTTGTCATTCAGGCTGGCGACAGAGTGCCGGCAGATGTGCGGCTGTTTTACTGCAAAGACTTCCGCTGTGATGAATCGCCTTTAACCGGCGAATCTCACGCAGTGAGCAAACAAGCTGACGCGATTGAACAGGCTGCACCGCTCGCAGAGCGCACCAACATGGCCTTTATGGGGACGATGGTTACCAGCGGTATGGCCCGTGGCGTGGTTTGCGCGACCGGTGTGGATACACAGATTGGTCAAATTTCTGAAATGGTACAGCATACCGAGCTACCCAAAACACCCCTGCAGATACAGCTGGAGCAGTTTGCCAAGCAGCTCAGCATGGGTATCGGCATCGTTTCGGTGTTTGTACTGCTGTTCGGATTCTTTGTGAAAGGCTACCCGTTGCAGGATATGTTTCAGGCGGCGATCGGTATTCTGGTGGCGTCGATCCCGGAAGGGTTACCGGCCATCGTCACCATTGCACTGGCTATTGGTGTGATGCGCATGGCCAAACAAAATGCACTGGTACGCAGGCTGGCCAGCGTAGAAGTGCTGGGTGCTGTCGATATTATCTGTTCGGATAAAACCGGAACACTGACCATGAATGCCATGACCGCGCGGGAACTTATTGTCGCCGGTCATGCCTTTAAAGTGACCGGGGAAGGCTATAGCCCATCCGGCACGATCGTTGATGAAGCGAACGAAAGCAATATTCCGCCATTAGCTCAAAACTCTATTAACCTGGCCTGTCATGTCGCATTGCTCTGCAACGATGCCAACATACGCGAGCATGAAGGTGAGTGGGAGTTGCATGGTGACCCGACTGAAGGCGCGTTACTGGCTCTGGCAATGAAGCATGGCCTGGTGCCGGCGTCAGTCCGGCATGACTGGGGTAAAACAGATGAATTGCCATTCGATTCCGACCGCCGGTATATGGCAACTCTGCATCACAACCCTGAGGGCTCGAAGTTTCTCGCCATTAAGGGCGCTCCCGACAGGCTGATGTCATTCAGTCATTTTCAGCAGGGGGAAAATGGGCCTGAACCGCTGGACCATGATTACTGGCACGCGGCCATTACCCACATGGCTGAACGGGGTATGAGGGTCATGGCATTGGCTTACCGGTCTGTTGAAGACAGCGGCGAGTTGAGCCAGGCAATGATCGAGCGCGACGTAACCCTGATTGGCCTGGTGGGCATCAGTGACCCGCCACGTCCGGAGGCTATTGCCAGCATCGTTGATTGCCAGTCTGCAGGTATTCGGGTGAAGATGATTACCGGCGACAGCCCAATTACCGCCGGTGCCATCGGCAGAGAGTTAGGCTTGCGCGCGGAGCGTGTTGTAACCGGCAGTGAGCTGGATGCAATGGATGCAGATACCTTTGCCGAAACCGCTGAGCAGGTCGATATCTTCGCCCGCACCAGTCCGGCCAATAAGCTGCAGCTGGTGCAGGCGCTGCGTGCTCGGCAACATGTGGTTTCAATGACTGGCGATGGTGTGAACGATGCGCCGGCTCTGCGTCAGGCAGATATCGGCGTCGCCATGGGTAAGAAGGGAACCGAAGCCGCTAAAGAAGCCAGCGATATAGTGCTGACCGATGATCTGTTCAGCACCATTCGGCTGGCCGTGGCAGAAGGCAGAACGGTGTATGACAACATTGTGAAATCCATCGTGTTTGTGTTGCCGACTAACATGGCGCAGGCACTGGTGATTATCATCGCCATTTTTGCCGGCCGCCTGTTGCCCATTACACCTGCGCAGATTCTATGGGTGAACATGGTGACCGCCATTACTCTGGCATTGGCGCTGGCCTTTGAACCTCCGGAACAGGGCGTGATGGAACGAAAGCCCAGAAAACGCATGCAAAGCCTGATTACCTTGCCATTGCTTGGCAGAATGTTATTGGTCGGCGTTTACAGCGCACTCACCGTGTACTGGTTGTTTTCGCATGCCAGAAACGCCGGAGTCGATATTGATCAGGCGCGAACCATAGCCGTTAATGCGCTGGTAACCATTGAAGCCTTTTATCTGCTGAATTGCCGTTTCCTGCATTCGCATATTTTCCATCGCTCATTCCTGAACGGCATACTGCCAACGGTGATAGCGCTGTTGGCTATTGCTGTGTTCCAGCTGTTGTTGACATACTTTGGCCTGTTCCAGGCGGTGTTTGGTACAGCGCCAATCGGGCTTGGCAGCTGGGCGATGATTTTTACGGCGGCCGTGCCCATCCTCTTTATTGTCGAAGTTGAAAAGCTGATCTGGCGCTCGGTATCCTGAGTGCCTTTTACCCGCAAACATGACATAGCCGTTTTAGCTTTAAGCGGCTACTTTTACAGCAGAGGCAACTCTTTTAGCTGGCACAGCTTTCTGATTTAACGGAGTGTTAGCGATGCAGCGAGTAATTTTTCTTTCAGTTTTAACGACCGCTTTTGCCTGTCTGGCTGAGGATTTTTCAGCGGATTGTCTTCAGTTCAAAAGGGAGCTGAGCCGGCAACAACAACTGATGCCTGTCGATTACGGGTTGCGCTTCAGCGGCTCGTTAATTGATTTGGGCTCTTCATTAAACCGCACCACCTCTATTCAGCTTGAAGACGGCGAAATCACCATCCCCTATGTGGGTGAAGAGGTTATTACCCTGGATGATCTGGAAGAAACGGTAGAGCTGCAATATCAGGGTAACTCACTGTTGGCTTATAGCTACGAAGCAGAAGCCTTTACTGATGTTCGCTCTGAATTGTTAGGCTATGAACCCTTGCCACAGCACCTTTTTGAACAACCGGTCACACCGGAGTGGCTGACCTATCAGAGCTTTAACGTAGAACCTGAAAGCCTGGATTGCGGCGATCAAACGGAGAGTGGTTTACGTAACACGGCTTACCTGCTTAACAAACCTATCTGGGCAGTCAAAGGTTCAAAGGTTTTTCGTCTTTCAGACTACGAAGTCGGTATGTTGCAACTGGTCCCGTCCAAGCAGCGGGCCAATGTTCTAATTCTGCAGAAGGGTAAGGTTTTTCGCTTTGAATACGGCAGCGATAGCAGCACAACCATGACCCTCTGGCTCAACAGATGATAATTTTTTGAACAGCAGAAGTTGCTAAAAATCAAACAATGGTCATTGGGTTCCAGCCTCTGTTTTCTTATTACAAAATAAAAAAACACAGTCTTATTAAGTACAAAAATAATATTAAAAGAGCTTGTAAAAAATAGTTTTCTAACAGGTCTGAGGGTTGAATTGCGAACAGTTAACGCAACTTCTATAGTGTTAAATATGCTCTTGGAGCCCTCAATATGCGAATCGATAAATTAACCAGCAAGTTCCAATTGGCTCTGGCTGATGCCCAAAGCCTGGCACTAGGGCACGATAACCAATACATCGAGCCAGTCCATGTTATGTCTGCTTTGTTGAACCAGGATGGTGGTTCAATTCGTCCTTTACTGGCAAAAGTTGGCGCAAATACAAACCAGCTTCGTTCAGAGTTGAGCGAGGCCATTGAACGATTACCCAGCGTTACCGGTGATGCCGGTGATGTTCACATCTCCAATGATTTAAACCGGCTGTTTAACCAGGTGGAAAAGCTCGCGCAAAAGCGCAACGACCAATATATTTCCAGCGAACTTTTCCTGCTTGCCGCCATTGAAGAAAAAGGCACCCTGGGTGAGTTGCTTAAATCCGCCGGCGCGACGAAAGCCGCCGTGGAAAAAGCCATTGATGAAGTGCGTGGCGGCCAAACTGTGAATGACCCCAACGCCGAAGAACAGCGTCAGGCACTGGAAAAGTACACCATCGACCTGACCGAGCGAGCCGAGCAGGGCAAGCTAGACCCGGTGATTGGCCGCGATGATGAAATTCGCCGTGTCATTCAGGTTTTGCAGCGCCGCACAAAAAACAACCCGGTGCTGATTGGTGAACCCGGTGTCGGTAAAACCGCCATCGTTGAAGGCTTGGCGCAACGCATAGTTAACGGCGAAGTACCTGAAGGCCTGAAGAATAGACGCCTGTTATCGCTCGATATGGCAGCGCTGATTGCCGGTGCAAAATTCCGTGGCGAATTTGAAGAGCGCCTGAAAGCGGTATTGAATGATGTCTCCAAACAGGAAGGCGCCATAATTCTGTTCATCGATGAAATTCATACCATGGTTGGTGCGGGCAAGGCCGATGGCGCAATGGATGCCGGCAACATGCTGAAACCGGCACTGGCGCGCGGCGAACTGCATTGCGTAGGCGCAACCACGCTGGATGAGTACCGCCAGTACATTGAAAAAGATGCTGCGCTTGAGCGACGCTTCCAGAAGGTGTTGGTTGATGAACCCACTCAGGAAGACACCATTGCTATTCTGCGTGGTTTAAAAGAAAAGTACGAACTTCATCATGGTGTCGATATTACCGACTCGGCGATTGTTTCTGCGGTAACACTTTCAACCCGCTACATTACCGATCGTCAGTTGCCAGATAAAGCAATTGACCTGATCGATGAAGCCGGTTCCCGTATTCGCATGGAAATTGATTCCATGCCCGAAGAGATGGATAAACTGGATCGCCGATTAATTCAGTTGAAAATGGAGCGTGAAGCGCTGAAAAAAGAGAAGGATCAGGCCTCACAAAAACGTTTGGAACTGCTGGAAGACGATATCGGCGGTTTAGAAAAAGAATTCTCAGATCTGGAAGAGATATGGAAGGCAGAGAAAGCCTCTTTGCAGGGAGCTACCCATGTTAAGGAAGAGCTGGATCGTGCCCGAATAGACTTGGAAGCGGCACACCGTGCCGGCGATTTAGCCCGCATGTCGGAGCTGCAGTATGGCCGTATTCCCGAGCTGGAAAAACAGCTGGCAGGCGCACAGGCCGCTGAATCAAATGAAATGACACTGCTGCGTAACAATGTTACCGAAGAGGAAATTGCCGAAGTCGTTTCCCGCTGGACCGGCATCCCAGTATCTAAAATGCTGGAAGGCGAACGCGAAAAACTACTGCATATGGAAGAGGCGTTAGGTAAGCGGGTGATTGGCCAGGAAGAAGCTATTGAAGCTGTTTCCGATGCTATTCGCAGCTCGCGCGCCGGTCTTTCCGACCCTAAACGCCCGAACGGTTGCTTCCTGTTCCTTGGCCCAACGGGTGTCGGTAAAACCGAACTTACCAAAGCCTTGGCAGAGTTTCTGTTCGATACTGAAGATTCCATGGTGCGGATTGATATGTCCGAGTTTATGGAAAAGCATTCGGTTGCGCGTTTAATTGGTGCGCCTCCCGGTTATGTCGGCTACGAAGAGGGTGGTTACTTAACGGAAGCGGTACGCAGACGCCCGTACGCCGTCATTCTGCTCGATGAAGTTGAAAAGGCTCACCCGGATGTATTCAACATTCTGTTGCAGGTTATGGATGATGGTCGCCTGACCGATGGCCAGGGCCGCACGGTTGATTTCCGAAATACCGTCATAGTAATGACCTCTAACCTGGGAAGTCAGCTGATTCAGGAGCTGGCCGGTGACGAGCACTATGAACAGATGAAAGAAAGTGTCATGGAAGTGGTGGGTCAGCATTTCCGGCCGGAGTTTATTAATCGTCTGGATGAAACGGTGGTCTTCCACCCATTACGTCAGAATGAAATTCGCGACATTTCGCGCATTCAACTGGCTTATCTGCAAACCCGAATGGCTGAAAACGAACTAGCACTGGAGGTTGACGACTCCGTAATCGACTTAATCGCCGAAGCTGGGTTCGACCCATTGTTCGGTGCGCGTCCGCTCAAGCGTGTCATTAAAGCGCGAATCGAAAAAGAGCTGGCGAAACAGATTCTCGGTGGAAAATTTAAACCGGGCGATACAGTGGTCGCCAGTCGCGATGACAAAAACATTGTGTTCAGTGTCGTTGCCAATGCAGAAGTCGTTGAAGAGGACTAGTGCTTTACTGCCCTTCCTTTTGGAAGGGCAGAGGCTATCTTCACCACGGTCATTATTAACTCGCCAATATACAGAAGTGTGAGTATGGAATTTAAAGATTACTACGACGTGATTGGGGTAAAACGCGACGCCGGTCAGGACGAGATCAAGCGTGCTTACCGGCGGTTAGCCCGAAAGTATCACCCGGATGTCAGTAAAGAACCGGATGCCGAGGCACGTTTTAAAGAGGTCAATGAAGCCTATGAAGTGCTCAAAGACCCTGAAAAACGTTCTGCTTATGATCAGCTGGGTAAAAATTGGCAGTCAGGGCAGGATTTCCGACCACCACCGGATTGGGATCAGGGTTTTGAATTTCAGGGTGGCGGCTACACCAACGCCGATTCGGCCGAGTTCAGTGACTTTTTTGAAAGCCTGTTTGGGCAACGATTTTCACAGGGTTTTGGCGGACATACGCAACGGGGTTTTCATGCCCGTGGTGGCGACACCCATACCAAAGTGGTTATCGATTTAGAGGATGCCTATCGTGGCGGGCCAAAAGCCTTCACGCTTAAGCATACGGTGCTCGGTAACGATGGCCGGCCACACATTAAAGAACGCGTGCTGAATGTGCGTATTCCTAAAGGTGTGCGCCAGGGGCAACACATTCGCCTTGCCGGGCAGGGTGAGCCGGGTGTCGGTGATGGTAAGCCGGGAGATCTGTACCTGGAAGTGAGCTTTAAACCGCACTCTTACTATAAAGTGGAAGGCAAAGACGTCTTTATTGATCTTCCGGTTGCGCCGTGGGAAGCCGCGCTGGGTGCAACAGTTAAAACACCAACGCCAGACGGCACCGTTGACCTTAAAATACCTGCAGGTTCCGGCACCGGTAAGAAGCTACGCTTAAAAGGACGCGGTATTCCGGCAAAAGAAGCGGGCGATTTGTACGTCGTCATCAAGGTTGCATTGCCCAAAGCAGATACAGAAGCCGCCAAAAAGGCCTATGAAAACTTCAGGCAGGCCTGTAACTTCAATCCACGAGCAGGGCTGAGGCTTTAATTATGGCTAAAACCTTAATGACCTTAATCTCCGGGCAAATTCTGGATGAACGACCTTCACTCAGCCTGGGGGAGTTAAGTCGGGTTAGCGCGCTGAGCGCCGAAAAACTCATTGAACTGGTCGAACTGGGTGTCATTGAGCCTTACGGCCCTGAACCGGACAGTTGGCGCTTCAGTAGCGTTTGCATTAAGCGCGTTCGCCGTGCGCATCGTTTGCAGAGAGATTTGGGTGTAAATGCCGCCGGGGTAGCGCTGGCGCTCGATCTGCTGGATGAATTGGAAGAACTGCGGGAACGACTGGATAGATTGCAGCAATAGCAATAAAACGGCCGTGCTTAAGTTTCAGTATAAAAGAGTTCGGGTTATACGCTCTTATGTCCAATACTTGGCAGTACTTGCAATAGCACATAAGGCGGCGAGAAGCGGCATAAAACCGCTGTAGTTAAATTATTAGTTAAATCTTCCTGTTTTTACCGCTTTCTGCGCGTTTCTTGTTTTCGGACTGAACATATACCGTATCGGTCGTTGCCATACTGGCATGGCCTAAATCTTCCGATAAATCTTTCATGGCACGCCCGCGTTCAACCTCCATACTGGCGCCGGTATGCCGCAGCCAATGTGTTGAGGCTTCTTTTAACTGCTGTGCTGGCTCCGGGCCTTGTTCGCGAGCCATACGTTCATAGGCTTTATCGAAAGCTTCCTGTACCAGCCGGCTAAGCTGCCGGCCCGTTGGGCTGCCGGCGCCACGCAATTTATAGATAATCGGGTTTGCTTCGCCTGGCGATGGCAACGGCGGTAAATTCTGCTGCACACGATAACGCCTCAAGTATTCAATGAAGCTATCCGGCACCGTAACGTCACGCAATTTACGGCCCTTGCCATAAACCTTAAGCCACCAGTTGCCGTCGTGATCCTGCCAGAAATCACTCATCGTCGGCTGCCATTCCGTACGATCTGAAAACTCAGAGATGCGTAAAAACAGGCTTTTCAGGCTGACAATCAAAAACAGATTACGCTCGTAGTAAGCATCGGTTTCAGCCAATTGATGGCAGGTTTCAATCATATAGGCCCACTGGTCTTCAGTAAGGCGCTTAATATTCTTAACCTGAGCATCCTTTATAAAGTACCGGCAATTCTTTTTAGCCAATGGCACAGGGTTGCCGAGTAAATATTCTTCTTCGGTCATGTGCTTAAAAAAGGCGTTCAGCGCCGTGAATAACGATGCCAGGCTCTGCTGTGAAGGCCGATACTTGGCTTTATCCGGTTTCTGATTGGAGCCTTTTGGCACCGACACCTTAAATGGCTTCCATTTTGCGTTAGGCTTGAATTCACCGTTGATCAGCTCAAAACGTTCATGGTTATTAAAGGTGATCCAGGGTTTCGGTGGCGACCAGAAAAAGTCGATAAACTCCAGAATATCGTTACGGCGTAACGACTCCAGCTTTTGCTGCTTAATCAGGAACAGCCACAACAGCAGCTTTTCAACCTCGCTGCGAAACCGGATAAAGGTGTTTTCCGACTTATTACGCGCAATAAATGTCAGGAAATCAAAACCCTGTTCCCAGTCTTGTTTTTTCCATGGTTCATCCAGTATTTCAGGCAAGCTGCTATAGTCGGCGCTGTGGAACTCTTTGAATTCAGAGAGCTTAGGGAATAACGGGTACGGCTTTGGAGTCGGCATGGCTACTGGGTTCTAAGGTAATTGACGGTTACTATAAATAGCATTCAAACCCGCAGCAAGTACGATTTGGTATTGGACATAGGGTTTTATCAATAGCAGGCTATCATCCGTTTGTGCCTGCTGCATGCGCACAAGTAGGTATTATTAATTCTCAGGGAAATCCCTTAGAACGTTTTTAGTCAGTGGAACATTCATAGATTCATTTACTAAAGTTTCTAATAGTGCATCCTCTCTAGAGCTGACTTTTAAAAAACTATTACCATTTCTAATTAAATCGAAGGAAGGAATAGTGTTCTTTAAGTTTTCAGGAAGTTTTTTTCCAATCAGCATATGAAACCTCAAACCGATAATTTGAAACACATGCACCCAATGAGATGGGTTGTTTCTTTTTATAGCCTTAGGAATAAGCATCATTTTGTCAGAAGGAATTGATCCTGTATCGTCGATTAAATACATAAACAAATAAATACTGTTTAGCTCTCCCCTTCCATTGAGTAAGTATTTTCTTAGACGCTCTTCATAAGGTCCTAGTTGTAGGGTTTTATTGTCTCCTGTTACTGAAAACCTCCAATAGACGCTTAATGCGAAGTACTTTAAAGCCTCAATGTCTACATTTTGTGGGAATAGACAAAGCGTAGCTCCAGAGATTCTTGTAACTTCTTCATGATTATCGATAATTGGTAAGTCACCAGCGTGAGAGTATTGACGTGCCCATTTCTCTCTACTCGAAAATGCTATTTCACATTTCTCACACAACAAGTAACTTCGGATTTGTTGTTTTGGGTAGTAAATTTTATTTCTATCTACTCGAATTAATCGCTTTTGCCTCCCCCCTTCTGGGCTCTTCTGAATAGCCTTATAACCCCAATTTGGAAGGTAATGAGAACTTTTAAGCTCAACATTCTCTCTATTACAAAGGTTACACTTACCAAGAACAGACTTAGCCATTTTATTGATCACCTACAATATTTTTATTTCACTCAAAAAGTCGATACCTTTTCTGTACTATTTTGACACTTACACCTTTGAATTCGATTTATCAATATAGATTTGATTAAGCTATTAATACACTTTAGATAAAAGCCTACTTTGCATGGTTTAAATGATTGGGACTGCTAACTCATTAAACTAGTCGCCTTTCAATTCCTTGTTGCTCCAAAAGGCATTTATTGCTTTCCTGCCAACAATATCTACCAATTTTCCAATGCCCCGGGCTCCACCCCTTCAGAAAGCGATGAAAATCTGCCCAGGCCACCGGGTAAAGTGGACGCCATGCTGCAATAACTTCGTCTGCATCGACGCCCTTTTGCCATTTCTTTAATCCCAGTGACAGTTGCTCAAAATAATATTCCACCCAGCCGTGTGCTTCGGTGACCAGCCGTTCATCCGGCATCACACTGCTTAATAAAAGCATGAGGTCTTTTACACCCGGCCCATTCCCTACATACTGGAAATCTACAGCGGCCACCTTCTTACCACTGGCGTCAAAACAGAAGTTGGCCAGTTTTGCATCGCCATGGATTATTGATTGATACGGGCAGGCACGGAGCTGCTCATCCAGGGCACCGGCCAAACGTTTAAGTTCGCCTTCTGGCATGGCTTGCCACTCGTCAGGTCGGGTATCTAAATGCCAATAACCGCCAACCGGCCACAAGCCTTCAGAGTTGTGCTGGAGCGTGCGGGCGTGAAACTGCGCCAGCCAATGAATGCAGCTTTGAATTTGGCTATCCGTTGGCCGGTCATCCTGACCGGCAGTAAATCTTACCGGGTAATCGACGGCCAGGTCTTCCAACACTAATAGCAAGCCGTGGTTGGATGCTTCAGAGTAAACGAGCCCTGGCATACGTGCTGCCGAATTTAACGAAGAAGCAAACTGACGGTACCAATGCAGTTCAACCTGATAAGAACGGCGCTTGCGTTGTTGCGATAGTGTGGTATTCCAGCCTCTGGGGTGGCCGCCTGAAGGCTTATCAATAATCTGCTTTACAACGAGTGACTTTGTCTTTTCTGCTGCAGAACCACGTTCTGCGGTTGAAAGTAACATCCGGACCAGCTCTCCCTGACCGGCCCACAGCGACTGCATTGGCGTTACATCGATTATCGTCCGGCACTTGGCTGCTTGGTATATTGCGCTTTGTTGTTCGGTGGTTAGCTTCATTGACTCTCTGTGTTTTTGCTCGTATTCAGGCATTTTACAGAATATTAAGACTTCGGTGAGCAAGACGAGCGTTTACAGCATACTGCCTAACAGCAGAGCATAACTTTATAAATTCAAAGCAACTGGGCTTAGCTTCGGTTCGACAAAACGACACCCAAAACAGCCAGGCTGACACCGATAACCACGAATAGGGTTAGCGATTCATGAAATACCGGCACAGCAAGCAATGCCGTCAGTGCGGGAGAAAGCGAGCCAAATGTTGATGATTTCGCCGAACCCAGTTGGCTGACCGCGTAGGAATAACCCGTCGTCGCCAGTACTCCAACACAAAGCCCCTGAACCAGGATAAATGGCATAGCATCGTGCAGTGAAAAGACCCCAATATTGCTTTTAACCATACCCGTCATAATCAATAAAAGGGTAATTGCCAGTGAACCGCCAGACATCACGATGGCAACGCTGATGGGGCTTAGCCGACTACGTTTAACACTCATCGTAAAGGCCGCCCAAACCAAGCCGCCCAATAACAGGAATATTAGCCCGTTAAACATCTGCTGTGTAAGCGGACCGGATTGCCCAAAAAGCATGCTGAAAACGCCGGCTAAAATCAGCAGCAGAGCAAAGCCCCGATTCTTCGTAATTTTTTGCCGGGAGAAACAGGCAGCCAGAATGGCAACGAAAAGCGGTGAAGTTCCGGCCAGAACGGTTCCAACAAAAGCCGCTGGCGCTGTTTTCGCACCAAGCGCCGCCAGATAGAAAAACGGAACTCCCGCCGTCAGAATTAACATCGCATCCAGCCAGCGAATACGCCGAATTTCATGCCATTGCCTACGGGAAAATGGCGCAAACACAAACACCGGTAGTGCAAACCGGATCAGCGCGACATCTGCGGTTGTCAGGCCTGAGCTGGAAATTGCCCGCATTGTCAGGGCAAACCCGGACCAGATGAACACCACCATCGCAATGGCAGCGTATCCCTTTAGCTGTGGCGATAGCCGAATCGGACGCGCGACATCGGAATCAGGTGCTAATACCTGTTGCATATTCATTATCCTGACGAATTAGACTGGCAAATTATTCATCACACCGGGCGCTTTCTTTCAGCTATTAACTGGTAATTACAACTAAAATTAGGGAATAATCTCGCCAAAGACTAAATTATTGATGGATTCCACTAATGATAAATCTCGACAGAATTGACCGGCACATGCTTATGATTTTGCAAAAGGAAGGCCGGCTTTCTACCGCGGATCTTTCTGAGCGCGTTGGTCTTTCACCGTCACCCTGCGCCCGCCGGCTGAAGCGTATGGAAGATGAGGGTCTGATTGAGAATTTTCAGGTCAACCTGAATAAGAAGAAGGCCGGCATTACCCTGACGTTCTTCGTTGAGGTGAATCTTAATGACCATCAGGCTGAATCGATTGCGAAGTTTGAAAGCGCCCTCTCCCACTTCGAGGAAGTCGTCAACGCTCATGTCGTTTCTGGCGGTTATGACTATCTGTTGGAGGTGGTCAGCCAAGATCTGGAAAGCTATGAAGCCTTCACCCGCAAATTGCACAACATCACCAGTTTAAAAGACATTCAAACCCATCTCTCGGTCAGGCAGGTCATTGAAAAAAGCCCACTCCCGGTCTACATATAGCGGCTTAGGCTCAAAACGGTATCGTGAGTGTTTTAATCGGTTTTATTTGCAGAGGTCAGCAGCCCCTTCTCCGCCCCCTCGCCTGCCCGCGCCAACTCGGCTTGCAAGGCTGCATTCTGCCTTTCTAGCTCAATTAAACGCCGATCCTTTTTCTCTTGCCCGCTACGTTCACTTTCCAACTGAGCCAATGTGATGGCTTGCGCCTGCTCCAGATTCCGGATATCTGCTTTTAGGCTGGCCTGAGCCTGCTCAGCGCTGTTTTGTTGTTGCTGTAATGCGCTGAATTCGGCTTGCAAAGTTTCCAATCTGGTTTGCAGTTGTTGCCGTAATTGGGTGCTTTCGGTTTCACTGCGAATTCGTTCATCTCGCTCAGTCAGCCAGGCGGCTTCGCGTGTTTGGTAGTTCCGGTCACGCTCTGCCGCTTGTACTTTGTGGCTTTCCAGTTGTTGCGTCAGCTGAATCAGTTGAGTGCTCTGCTGTTTATTGGTTTGATTCAGCTCATCGCACTGTTCCGCCAGTTTGCGAGTGGTTTGTTTCTGTTCCGCAAGGTCAGCCTGAGTGGTTTTCAGGGCTTGGCTGGTCACATCCAGTCGGGCTTCTGCCTGCCCGGCGCGCTCCCGCGCATCAGCTAAGGCATGCTCCAAGCCATCGCATTTAGCCTGCAAGGCAGCCTGATTTTTGTCTGCCTGTTTCTCCGCTTCAGTGAGCTGATTTTGTAAGGTGGCGTTTTGAACTTCCAGGCCGGCAAGCTGCTGCTGAGTACTTTGCAACCGGGTCTGCATGGCCTGCTGTTCATCGTGCAGTGCCAACTCACGCGCTTTTAGCGCATTTTCCCAGTCAGTCAGGCGAATTTCAGCCACCTGTTTGGCCCAACTACGAATGGCTTCAAATGCTTCCGAAGGAAAGTCTTCCTTCAGCTGTGCTTCAGCTTCGCGTGTTTGGATCATTTCTGCGGCGCACGAGCGCCCTTCAGCCATAAGATTATTCACTTTTTGCCGGTGTGTACTGCCCAGTGCTTTCATGACGACCTCTACCGTGGCGTTTTGGCCATTCCGCCAGCACTGGAAGATGGCTTCACCAACAGTGCTGGCGGTAACAGGTTGTTTTTGTACGGTCATTTTTAGGCTCCCGGGCAGATTTTAAGCTGCAGTTGCTGCGTTTTTAATAGAATATACTTTTTATTCTAGATTTTAAAATTAATATTCCAATGAGTGTTGATTCTTTAAGATAACTAAAATTATCTTATAGAAATAACGATGGTGTGCGAAAATAGCCCTTTAAACTGTCGCTGGAGTGTTCATGGCAACCGCCCCACTGCTGCCGGTCGGCCCAACGCTCGCCTGGCTGGCCCCTATTGAAACCCTGGCAAGCTTTAACAGGCCGACGGGGGCCTGGTCTGAATCTGATGCGGCCTGGGTATATCGTTACCTGTGCAATGGCTGTGGTTCGCCTGCAACCCGTAAAGCAGTTCAGGGTGAATTACTGCGCCTTGCCTATTACATGCGCAAGCACAACATTCCGGCGCTGGCGGAGCTGAATAGCGATGATGCCGCCGGCTATCGAGATTGGCTGGCGGCCACGAAAGAGCCGATTGAAGTATCGGTAAGGCCAGTCCGAAGGTTGGTTAACGGTGAATTCAATGCGCAATGGCGGCCGTTTCGTTCAACCGCTCCTCTGGCCGGTAATGCTATAAAAACGGCGTTGCGATTAATTTCCGGCTGCTTGGCTTTTCTTCAGGATGACCCACACTGCCCGGTTCAGGGCAATCCGTTCCGGCGTGTAGCCAAAGGGGTTGAACAAGCCAAGCGGAAAATCACGGATGTTGATGATGATTTACACCTCTATACCAAAGCACTCAGTGCTCAGGCGCTGGATGCATTGTTTGCCTATTTGGCATCGGATCAATTTCGCGGTAGCGAGCAAAGCCGTACAGCCAAGCAATGGCTGCTGATGTTATTCAGCCAAACCGCCGTCCGTGTAGAAACGCTGGTTACACTCACAACGGACAACCTGTTCCCGGATGAAGCTCAACCCGGAAAGCTACGCTTGCGTTTCCGCGCCAAGCACAACAGCCGGGTCGATCAGCCCTGGTCGGCAGAGCTGAACCAGGCGTTTGAGGCCTATTGCATGGCGTATGGCTTTGATGCGAAGGCTCAGGCACTGCTGCTTTGGGCCGGTATTAAATCACTGCCTCAGCCTGCACCGGTATCTGCCAGCTCTGTTTGGGCGATGCTCCGCACGCTTGGCAGGCAAACCGAGCAGTGGGTCGCGGAAGGCATCGGCGTTCCCGGTACAATCCTGAACCAATGGACACCACACGACAGCCGACAGTTGCTGGCACTGCACCCGCATACGCTGCGCCATACCTGGTGTACCCATGCGGTGAATATTCAACAGATGGACCTACTGTTAGCCAAGCAACATATGGGTCACTCTTCTGTGACGGTAACGGAACGTTATGTATGGCCGGTTCGCTCCGGGGCTAGCTAGCGGTGCAGTCACCACTAGTGGCGCTTACTTCTTAAAAAAATTGAGAAAAATCAAACCGAAGGCGCTCTTACATAAAAAAAGTTACACAGTTATCAGGTAATGGTCTATCTGTGCCTATACTAATAATAGGCATAATAAAAAGAGGTTCGCTTATGACTGTTCAGCTAATCGTATCCGTTGTAGGCCCCGAAAAAATGGGCCTTATCAAACAGCTCACTGTTAAGACGGCTGAAATGGGAGGCACCTGGATTGCAAACAAGGTAACCCACCTGGATGGCCAGATTGCCGGTCTGTTAAAACTGAAGATTGACGAAGATAAACTGCCAGCCTTCAAAGAAATGATGAGCAGTTATGAAGGGATCAGCGTTGGCTTTCATGAGGTGTCTGATTCAGAACCCGTCAAGAAAACACTTGTCCGCCTTACCCTTGAAGCGGAAGACCGCAGCGGCCTGACCAGCGATATTACTCACCTGCTCTATGATCTGGATGTCGTCATTGATCATCTGGACAGCAACCGGTACCCGGTAATCGGCCTGAATACCGGCGTATTTGAAGCCCATTTAACACTGGAATTGCCTGAAGCGCTGAGCATTGAAGGGCTCAGAATTGAGCTTGAAAAATTGGGCGGCAATATCAGGGTATTTCCGGATGCTAAATAGATAGCCGGCTGTCAGAAAGAAAATTAAGGGGGCTATGCTCCCTTTTTAATGCCCAGCCTTTTCAGAGGCGTAATGACGACACGAAAGACCCTTTAAATGCTTATGATATAAGGTATCATTCCGCTCACTTTCTTCCCGGTACCCTGTTTCAATGTATTTCTTTTATTTACATATAGCTGTTCGTATTTCTGCCGTGGTTGTTTTTCTGGCTTTAGTAGCCCTATTATTGGCGGGCGTACTCTAATGCTGAAGTTTGAAAACCTCACCATCGGCTACAACCGGCACCCTGCTGTTCACCACCTTAACGCTACCATCAGTGAAGGCGATTTCATTGCTCTGATCGGGCCAAACGGTGCTGGCAAATCCACCTTGCTGAAAACCATTCTGGGCCATGTCTTGCCTCTGGAAGGTAAAGTGCTTTTCAATAACATATCCAAAACCGAAATCAGCTACCTGCCTCAATCGAGCGCGGTTGACCGGAAATTCCCTATTTCTGCCGAGCAATTTGTGGCCACCGGGCTGTGGCATGAAAGCGGGCCATTCCAACGCATTACTAAAGAGCAACGCGAGAAGATCCACCATGCGCTGCGCCGGGTTGGAATGCATGGTTTTGAAAAGCGGCCCATCAATGCGCTCTCTGGCGGGCAGTTTCAGCGCGTTTTATTCGCCAGAAAGCTGATCCAAAACGCCCGGCTGCTATTGCTCGATGAGCCATTTGCCGCGGTGGATGAGCAGACCATTGAAGATTTAATGAAGGTGCTGATCGAACTCCACAACAGCGGCGCAACCATTGTCGCGGTTGTCCATAACCTTGAACTGGTGCGCAAATACTTCCCGAAAACAATGATTCTTTCCCGCGAGCTGATCGGCTTTGGCCTAACCGCTGAGGTAATTACCACCGAAAATCTGGCCCGTGCCAGCAGCATTGGCTTCGGCGATGTGAAGGCCGATATCTGCGAGGTATCGCATCATGCTTGAGATACTGACCGGGCCGTTTGCAGAATTTCTGTTTATGAAGCGGGCGTTGCTGGGCACCTTAATGCTATCCATCAGCACGGCGCCTATTGGCGTGTTTTTGATGCTCCGGCGCATGAGCCTGACCGGTGATGCCATGTCGCACGCAATTCTGCCGGGGGCCGCCATTGGCTTTTTGTTTGCCGGGCTGTCGGTTACCGCCATGACCATTGGCGGCTTAATTGCCGGCAGTCTCGTGGTTCTGCTTTCAGGTGTTGCAGCACGCCAGACAGACACAGCCGAAGACAGCAGCCTGGCAGCATTCTACTTAACGTCGCTGGCTATTGGCGTGATGATTATTTCCATGTCTGGCAGCAACGTTGATTTAATGAACGTCCTGTTCGGCTCCACACTGGCGCTGGATAACACCGCACTTATTCTGCTTTTCATTATCTGCGCTATTACCCTGCTTACCCTTGCTGTGTTTTACCGGCCATTGGTTATGGAATGCATCGATGCAGACTTCCTGAAATCGATCAGTCGCTATGGCGCTGCTGCTCACTACGGCTTTTTGATTCTTGTGGTTCTGAACCTGGTCAGTGGCTTTCATGCCATGGGCACTTTGATGTCGGTAGGTTTAATGATTTTACCGGCAACCGTGGCGCGGTTTTGGGTTAAACAGCTGGAGCCACTGATACTATTATCGGTGCTACTGGCATTTATAGCCTGCGTTTCAGGTTTGCTGTTTTCGTACTATGTCAGTGTGCCGACCAGCCCAACCATTATTACAAGCCTGGGGGCTGCGTATTTCGTGTCTGTTCTGTTTGGTTTGAACAATGGCATTGTTACGCAGTGGCTGATCCGCACCAGAAAACACCTGTCTGCTTAAAGGCGTCTACTATTTACGAGCGGCAGAATGCTGATAAAGCGCTTTAAGTTCTGCCACCGTATGCTCAAAACCCAGCGTTCGCGGTTTTGGCGTTTCCTGATCTGGGTGGAGTAAATCCAATCTGTTGGTGTCGTTGAACAGCTTCATGCCTTCCTGGTTCAGCCAGTAGTAGATTCCCCAATGCGTGAAATCCCACTCGTCGATGTAGGCGTTCATTTCATAGTCGATGTAATAGATTTCACCCTTGCGCACAACAAAGTTGGATGGAAAGTAATCCAGGTTGATGTCGTGGGCTTTTAAATCTTCAGAGAATTCAAAGGCCTTCATGAATATTTCAGTCGTCATGGCGCCACAGCTAACCAGGTCTGAAACCAACTCGCCTTCAATATGTTCCTTTATTAGATAATGATTTTCTGAGTTGGCTTCGAGCAGCTCCGGGATGCTGATCTTGGTTTCACGCAAACGCTCGTAAGAGTCTATTTCAGTTTGGAAGCGGGCGTCTTTAGCCGTAGGTGACTCGTCGGGAAGGTCGATAAGGTGCTTGCAGATGTAATGATTGTTGTCGTCTTTTACCAGGTACGTGCAGTTTCCTACACCTCTTTCGAGTTTTTGAACAATTTCCAGTGGTGATCCATGCAAAAAATAATCTATTGCCATTACCAAAGCTCATTTACAACAAGTGCGTTAGATTGCCATATTGTAGTGCGTTTTGGCTGATCTAACGCAAAAATAAACGGATTTAAGCCATTACTTTCGTCATCAGTTTTCGCGCGTGATCAGCCCCAGCGCCTCGTAGTAGTGCTTTCGGCACATAGAAACATAGCGCTCGTTACCACCGATCTGAACCTGAGCCCCTTCGGCCAGGGCATTACCGTGCTCGTCCATGCGAACAACCATGATTGCCTTGCGGCCGCAGTGACAGATGGTTTTTAGCTCCGTCAGTTTGTCTGAAATGGCCAGCAGCCGCTCAGAGCCCGGGAACAGCTCTCCCTGGAAATCGGTGCGAATGCCATAGCACAACACTGGCGTATCGAAACGGTCGACAATCATAGCCAGGTCGTCAACCTGCTTACGGGTTAGAAACTGAGCTTCATCGATCAAAATGCAATCAACCTCGGGCAGTTGCTGGTACCACTCAATCAGGTCTGTGCTTTCAACGAAGGTGTCTGCTGGCTTTTCCAGCCCAATGCGCGAAGCAATGCGACCGTCGCCAAAGCGATTATCCAGGCGCGCGGTCAGCAGGCGGGTTTTCATGCCGCGTTCGTGGTAGTTGTAGTCAGACTGAAGCAATGCCGTGGATTTACCGGCATTCATTGCAGAGTAATAGAAATAAAGCTGGGCCATAAGTTGGGCGTATCTCGAGTTTCATTAATTTTTAAGGTCGACAATAATACTGGGCTACTTGCTCTAGGCTCAACGGAAAAACAGTTAATGAAAATAATTTCTTTTAATATCAATGGTATTCGCGCACGTTTTCACCAACTTTCAGCCATTCGGGAAATTCATAACCCCGATATTTTAGCGCTGCAGGAAATTAAAGTGCATTCCGACATGTACCCGCATGACGATGTTCTTGAGCACAGCGGGCTGGTTTCGCATGTTTGGGGGCAGAAATCACACCACGGCGTAGCTACCCTCGCCAGAACCAAGGTCGATTCCACTTGTGGTTTTCCAAATGACAGCGAAGACGACCAGCGCCGACTGATAGTTACCCGGCACCCAACCAAAGATGGCCGTATGCTCTGGGTGGTCAATGGCTATTTCCCTCAGGGTGAAAGCAACAAGCACGAAACAAAATGGCCGGCCAAGCGCAAGTTTTATGCAGATCTCCTCACCTGGCTGAACAGCGAAGTGACGCCGAATGATCTGGTGATCGTATTGGGCGACTTCAACATTGCCCCTGTTGATGAAGATATCGGCATTGGCGAGAAAAACGCCAAGCGCTGGCTGCGTGAAGGTAAATCTGCCTTTCTTCCGGAAGAACGGGAATGGTTTGAGCGGGTTCGTCATTGGGGCCTCGTGGATAGCTTCCGTGCCGTTAACCCTGAAACTAACGATCGGTTCAGCTGGTTTGACTACCGCTCCAAAGGCTTTGCGGATGACCCTAAGCGCGGACTGCGCATTGATCACATTATGATCAGTCAGCCACTGGTGGATTTAATACAGGATGTTGGTATCGACTACGAAGTGCGCGGAATGGAAAAACCAAGCGACCATGCGCCCGCCTGGCTGACTTTGAATTTAGACTTAATGTAAGTGGTAAACCGCCCCCGGCACTGCACACGAATATCTCGCCCGCAGTGCCGGGGGGTCGCCGTTTCAGGCTACTTCAATTTCTTCCAGATAAAGCCCTTATCGGCCAGACGCTCAGCATTGGCAGAATCGGTAATGACCGCCTCAGTCTTGTTGCTGTCGACCAGATACTTACCGGCAACATCAACCAGCTGCTGACTGGTAACAGACAGAATCTTCTCACGGTACTGCTTGCGGAACTCATCGCTGCGGTTAAACAGCTGATTCTGATAAGCACCTTTGGCTTCACCGGCAGGTGACCCGGGCTTATCCAGAGAGCCGATAACACCCAGCACGGCCTGCTCAACCAACTCCTCAGCAATAGGCGTTTCCTGTAGCCAATTCAATGAGTTAGAGAAATCAGTTAAGGTTTCTTCTAACCTTGGGTCGCGATAGGAATAGAAGCGGAACACGCCGTTACTGTTGTCATGGCCAGCGCCACCGCCATACGCACCGCCCTGCTCACGAATAGACCGGTGCAGGTAGTTGTTGCGCAATACTCCCGCCAGCACCGTGAGCGCAGCTGAATCTTCATGGCTTGGGGCGACTGTTTTATAGGCTGCCGCACAGAAGTTCACCTGTGTATCGACACTCCAGGCCACATTTTTCTTCTCGGTGAGCGCAATGTTTTGTGCCGGAGAGTTTTGCTCGGCCCCAAAGGTCATACCACTGTCCAGCTGAATTTTTTCGAAACCGGCCAAATCATGCTTTTCACCCACTACCAGCGCATGCGGTGTAATCGCTTTGAATTTATTATGCAGTGCAACCAGTTTTTCCAGCCAGTCATTCATTTCTGAGCGGTTATCGGCCCAACCGTCAATCCAGCCTCTCAGCCGCGCAATCGCTGGCAAGCCTGCCTTGTTGTAGGTTAGCGCGCTGCCAACTGAATGGGCCGCAGAGCACGCCTGCATCGCCAATGTATGGCCGCTGCCAGTAATACCCTGAACCCGTCGTGAGCTCATCAGGTTTAGGTAATCGTAGATACGGTCGGTTTCATCGAAGCGCGCTTCCTGCCAGTGCTTCTGCATAATCGCGGTTAAATCGGCCACGTTGCGCTGCAATGCCTTACCGCTGAGTACCAGATAGCCATTTAGGTTGGAGGTGTCGGCAATGTTGGATTTGTAAATGCTGTACATGTTCACAGCGCCGGTTTTCGCCGCCTGCTGTTGCTGCATTTCCAGGTAATCAAACTCACCAGCGCCAAGCTCCGGCAGCATCGCCGTATACAGCGGCATTATTTGTTGCTCTTCAGGCGTTAATTGCGGAATAGCCCAGTACCATTGCAGGTAAGCCAAACCATTAGTGCCGGCGGAGTACTGAATAATAGGCGACTGTTTGTCTGCTTTAAGCGTTTTAACGTCGGGGTTTACATCCGCCAGTGTCACCTTGGGCAAAACTTCGCCGTCATCGTGCTGCTCCTGGCGAAGCTTGAGCTTCTGTGCGTTTTCGATGATGGTTTTCGTTTCGTCTTCAGTCAGCCTGCTCTGAATATAGGCCAGCCGGTCGAGCTCATGCTGCTGTTGGCATTCTTTGTATTCCGGGTCCGGATTAAACGTCATGCGCACGCGGTGAGCGTTGTTCAGCAACTGGCGCTGAATTAACTGCCCGATGTAGCCCGACTGCTTGGCATTTTTACGCAGTTGATCCAGTGCCTGGTCTATATCCAACGCATCAATGACTGAGCCGCCATGGGTTGCTGCGCCAGTGACGGAGAAAATCAGTTGCAGACCGTAGGGGTAGCTATCGCCCGTTACTTCACGCTGGGAAAGCTCCAGCTGGTGCAACATGGCTTCAATTTCATCTTCATCAAAGCCTTCTTCGGCGATTTTAGCCAAAGAATCCAGAATCAGTTGTTCAAATTCACCGGCCTTATCTGCCGATGTGCCCTCAACACCACACATGAAAATCATTTCACGATTGGAGTCATCCAGACCACACAGTGGTGACGGGCTGGTCCCGATACCGCAGGTTTCCAGTACATGACGCAACGGTGATGCGCTGTTATCCAACAGTAGGTCGCTCAACAGATGCGCTTCAAGCTGCTCGACTAAATTAGCGCTTTCACCCAACAGCCATCCCATTGTCAGGTAGCTCTTGTTTTCAACGTCGCCTTCCAGAGGATAGGCGTCTTCAACCCTAAGCACACGGTTGAAGCGCTTTTCAAGGGGCACTGAAAGCTTGTGATCCAGCGGCTGGAAGCGGCTGAAAGACTGGGCTTCCACTCTTTCCTGGATGTCGGCAGCAGGTCTGTCACCAAAGGTGAAAATAGTGGCGTTAGACGGGTGGTAATGCGTTTTATAAAAGGACTTCAGCTGCGCGTAGGTCAAATCCGGAATGTGTTCGGGATCACCACCGCTGTTGTAGTGGTAGGTGTTGGTCGGGTACAGATAGCTCTTCATCGACTGATACAGCTGCGATACCGGAGAGCTCATTGCGCCCTTCATCTCATTAAAGACAACGCCCTTAAACTGCAGCTTGGTATTGGCATCATCGGGTTTTTCAAATTCCAGACGATGGCCTTCCTGCAGGAAGTCCAGCTCATCGAGACGGGAGAAAAACACCGCATCGAGGTAAACAGAGAGCAGGTTTTCATAATCCTTGGCGTTTTCGCTGGCAAACGGGTATGCCGTCCAGTCGCTGCTGGTCATGGCGTTCATGAAGGTGTTCAGCGAACGCCGGGTCATCATGAAGAATGGATCGCGAACCGGGTACTTTTCAGAACCGCACAGGGCGGTATGTTCCAGTATGTGCGCAACACCGGTTGAATCTTCAGGCATGGTCCGTAACGAAACCATGAACACATTTTCTTTACTGTCGCTGGCCAAATGAAAGTGTTCAGCGCCGGTATTGGTATGCCGGTAATGCTCCAGGCGAACATTGAGTGATTCGACGTATCGGGATTCAACCAGAGCGAAAGCTTTATGAGGCGCTGGGCAAGGAGTATTCAAATTCATTAAGCGTCAATCCTAAATTACCGACTAAAATTGCATTATTATAGTGAGGCAGTTTTAATCGTTTTAAAGGGCGATGGCAGCGGTACTTTAGTCGCCGCCAAATTCGCCCGGAAACAGGAATCTTCAAGCTTAGGTCGGCTGGGGGCGTCAATGCAAGCTTTGTTAACTGACCCTGATTGCTTTCATCCTGTTTCGAAATACGTAGAATACGCGCCCCAAAAATGAATTAGAGGTTGTTATGGCGGAGTTTATTCAGGGTCAACGCTGGTTGGTCGATAGTGAACCGGAACTGGGATTGGGCATGGTTCAGAGCACCGATGCCAGAGCGGTTACTCTGTATTTCCCTGAATGCGATACAGAGCGCCAGTACGCCCTGCGTGACGCGCCGCTGACACGCCTGGTATTAGAAGTGGGCGATACGCTGGAGCATCGCGATCAGGGTTCTCTGGAGGTTCAGGAGGTTCATGAAATCAACGGGCTGTTGATTTATCAGACTACCGATGACCAGATGGTGCCTGAAACCGAGCTTTCAGATACCGTTAAGCGCAATAACCCGGTAATGCGCTTGCTGACCGGCCAGACCGACCACCCTAATTGGTTCTCTTTCCGCTCTGCACTGAACAAAGGCACACAGGCTATCTGGAACGCGCAGATGAACGGCCTGCTGGGTACCCGCTCTACGCTGCTGCCCCATCAGCTTTACGTTGCCATTAAAGCAACCGAGCATACCCATGTTCGCGCCCTGCTTGCCGATGAGGTTGGCCTCGGTAAAACCATTGAGGCCGGTTTGATCATCAACCGCCTGGCCCAGCAGGGTCGTGCTAAGCGCATTCTGATTGCCGTACCTGAGGCTTTGCAGGCTCAATGGCTGGTTGAATTAATCCGTCGTTTCTCTCTGTTCTGTGAAATGTACCAAAACGCCGAACACGACTTCGCCATCGGCCAGGTACACCTGGTAACGCACAAACAGCTGAGAAGCCTGGATACCCTGCTTGAAATTGATTCTCACGACTGGGACATGCTGGTTGTGGATGAAGCGCACCACCTTCCAACGGCCAACAACCCTGGAGTGCCTCACTGGTCTACTATTGCTGCCCGCACCGACCACCTGTTGCTGCTCACCGCAACGCCCGAGCAATTAGGCCTGGAAGCTCACTTTGGCCGCTTACAGCTGCTGGATGCCGGACGCTTCTCGGATTTTGAACAATACAAAAAAGATGAAGAATCCTTCTCGGAACTGACCGAGCTGGCTACTGCGCTTAATGCCAACACGGTCAGTGCCGAACAGGCTAAGCAGCTCGAAACTCTGGGCATTTCCTGGCCGCAGGAACACAATGCCGCATTGGCCGCACTGCTTGATCGCCATGGCACCGGTCGTGTGGTTTACCGTAATACGCGTAAAGGCGTTGATGGCTTCCACGAGCGCAAAACCGATGTTGAAGTTTTTGCCGAAGACGAAAGCCGTATCAAGGCTTTGGCCAGCTGGTTGAAGGCACACAGCAGTGAAAAGATTCTGCTGATTACTCACACCAAAGAAGATGCTAAAGACCTCGGTTTTCAACTTCGCCACCAGTATGCGATCGATGCCAGCATTTTCCATGAAGATCTCGACCTGATTGAGCGAGACCGCGCCGCTGCCCACTTCGCTGATGATGAGGACGGCGCTCAAATTCTGGTCTGCTCGGAAATTGGCGGCGAAGGTCGTAACTTCCAGTTCTGCCATCACCTGATCTTATGGGACCTGCCGAGTCACCCGGATATGCTCGAGCAACGCATCGGCCGTTTGGACCGTATTGGCCAAACTCAAACCATTCAGATTCATGCGTTCCTGCTCGAAAACTCCGACGACCTGGCTCGCTTCAACTGGTACAACAATACACTGGATTGCATCAACCAGATTCAACCGGCCGCCGGCGCTATTCATGAAAAGTACGCCGAGCAGTGGTTCCAGGATGCCAGCACGCAACTGGCTGACGAAATCAAAGCAGAAATGGCTGAATTGACTGTGCAGCTTGAAAGTGGCCGTGACGTGCTGCTGGAGCTCAACTCCTGTCGTCAGCCTGAGGCAAACGAAATTAAAAGCGCGATTGAAAGCCTGGAGGAAAACCACCCCCTACCGGTTGTTGAAATGGCGGCTAACCTGCTGAACCTGCATTTTGAATCGATTTCAGAGGGCGTTTTTGAGCTGATTCCTTCCAGCAACATGATGATCCCTACCCTGCCCGGTATTCCGGATGGTGGCGCTGTGGTTACCTTTGACCGGAAAATTGCCAGCTCGCGCGAAGACACGCTGTTCCTTTCATGGGAGCATCCGTTTATTCAGGGTTTGCTGGACATTTTGGAAGGCACCGACCTGGGCCAGGCCAGTATTGCTGTGCTGGAAACCGAGCAGGTACCTGCCGGCAGCCTGCTGATGGAGGTTCAGTGGTCGGTCACCATTCCTCAGCTGTATGTTCATGCTATTAAGCCACACATCACTGAGTCGGTATTCCGTACACTGGTGCTCGAAGGCGGCAATAAGGATTTGAACGACATTCTGAAAGAAGAATCTCTGCAGCAGCAGGTAAAATCTATGCCTGTGAAGATTGCCCGCAAGATGATCCGTCAGGCCAAAGATCGTATTTCACCGCTGTATGAATTAAGCCAGCAGTTTGCCAAAGATCGCTTCAGCGCTGTTGCTGCCGAGGCAGCGGATGCCCTGACAGCACACAATGTTGCCCGTCTGGAACGTATGAAGTACCTGGCCACGGTTAACAAACTGGTAACGGAAGAAGACGTCGCTGCGCTGAGCGATCAAATTAAAGATGAAGCGGAGGCCATGGCTCAATGTGAGTTTGCAACCAGCAGCGCCCGTTTAATCCTTTGTGCGCCTCCAGGCTCTATCTAACAGAGTCTTTATAAAATCAGGACCGGTTTTTTACTGGCAATGGCTTAAAAACTGGTT
Source organism: Reinekea marinisedimentorum (assembly GCF_004341165.1). Classification (GTDB taxonomy): domain Bacteria; phylum Pseudomonadota; class Gammaproteobacteria; order Pseudomonadales; family Natronospirillaceae; genus Reinekea; species Reinekea marinisedimentorum. Next base: position 190,942 of record NZ_SLZR01000003.1, on the reverse strand, counting down.
TACCTTGTTCTCAGGCATGATTCCGCATTGGGCTTCCATTGCGGGTCAGGCACTGAGAACGACCTTCAAATAAAACAAAAACTAGAAGAAAAATAATATGAAGGAAACAATCCTTATAGATTACCCCCACGCCAGTATGGTGCGTGTCACGCTGAATCGACCTGAAACCGGCAATGCATACGACGATGAAATGGTTTGTGCACTGATAACCGCTTTCGATGAATTCAAACAGGACGAAGACTTAAAGCTCATCTGCATAACCGCTGAAGGCGACGACTTTTGCCGCGGCCTGGATTCCAGCTGGCACCAGCAACGACTTGATGCCGGCAGGGCTGAGCATCAGAACGATTCCGAACAGCTCTCAAGGCTGTTTCATACCCTTTATCAGATGCCTATCCCTACTCTGGCGACGGTGCGCGGTGAAGCCAATGCCGCCGCGGTGGGTCTTATCTGCTGTTGTGACATTGTGCTGGCATGTGAATCCAGCAGCTTTACCATTATGGAAATGGAGTACGGCCAGGTACCCGCGCTGCAAAGCCCTTATCTAGTTAAGGCTATCGGTGAGCGCGCAGCCCGGTACTATGCGCTGAGCGGTGAAAAAATCACCAGTCATACTGCGCTTCAGCTCGGTTTAATTCATAAGCTGGTGCCTAAAGAGGAGCTGGAGCTGGTTACTGAACTGAACATTCAGCGAATTCTGCGACACAGCAATCTGTCTTTGCGACAGACTAAATCGATGATTAACCTCAGTGCCACCGAGGCTTATGACGAGTCACTGATAGATACGCTGATCGACTGCTCAACCGACATCAGGGTTTCGCAAATGGAAGGTATGAAGCTGCGGGAGACAGGCTGAGCATTCTGCTCGCCTGCCCTCAGTTATTGTTTCAGCTGGCTGATTGCTTACCAGCTCAGATGTTCGCTTATAGAACCGGAGGTTTTAATAGTAAGCCGTACCCGGAAGCTTGGTAATCAGGTCTACTTCAAAACGTTTCAGCCAGTTGCTCTGCGGCTCTTCTTTCGTGACTTCAAGATTCCCGTCTTTCATACCCACCCAGAAGATTTCGTCATCCAGCTTGGCTACCTGCCAACAGTGGTTCAGGTTCATCTTGCGGCCAACATCCTGCCTGAGCTGAAAAGCCAGTTCAGGGCTGTGAATGATCATTCCCGATTCGGTATTAATGAAAGCCGAGCGCAGGTTAAAGTTCATGGAGCCGACATAAACCGTTTCATTGTCAAAAATGGCCGTCTTAGCGTGCAGTGCGTTTTTATCATTGGTGGTGCAGCCAAGCTCAGTGCAAACAGAGAATTCAGGCCGCATCTCAAACAGATTCATCCCGGTATCCAGCATCTGATCACGGAACAGCGCATAGCTTGCATGATTGATAATCAGGTTGTTTGAAGCCAGTGAGTTGGTCAGGACACTGACTTCAACCCCATTACTGATGATTTCTTTGAGGTCTTGTAGATCCTGCTCATCCATGACGAAATAGGCTGACTCAATAATAATTTCTTCTTCCGCCTCCCGAATCATGCTTCCCAGCTTTCGGGCGACCTGCTTTAGCTCATCGTTATTGCCGAAACGCTGATAACCGGCAGGCGTATCTGCTATAAACTCAGAAGGTGCCCAGATAAAGGCGTCTTTCAGCATTTGCAGATGGGCGTCTTTTTCAAGCTGAGTAAACTGGTACGGCTGGTTCAGCTCGGTACTGAAGCCCTCCGATAAAAACTCTTTAAGCGGGAACGAGTTCTCCGCCAACTGTTTACCCGGGTTGAGCTGACTGACCGATATAGCCCACGGGCTGTTCCAGTAGTCTTCAAAGCTTGCGGTTACCTCCTCGACAACAGGTCCAACACTGAGAATATCGGCATCGTAAAAATTCATTTCATCGCTGTAACCGAAGTAGTGATCACCAATATTTCTGCCACCGACAATAGCCAAGGTGCCGTCTGCAATCAGTGATTTATTGTGCATACGTTGATTGAGCCGCTCAAAGTAAATGGCAAAGCTCACCAATCTGCCGAAGCCAGTCTTAGCAACAAAGGGGTTATAAACGCGCACCTCAACGTTAGGCACCGTCTGAATTAAGGCTAACTCGTCGTTTCTGTCGGCAATGCTGAAGCCATCGATCAGAATGCGTACTTTAACCCCGCGCTCAGCCGCTGCCAGCAGGCTTTGCAGGAAAAGCTTGCCGGATGTATCGCTGTTCCAGAGGAAGTACTGAACATCCAGGGTATTCTCGGCCAAATCGGCCAGCCACAGTCGTTCGGAAAGTGAATTGGGCGCATTCAGCAGCAAATGATGGCCGGAGTTGCCTTGGTTTTCCTCGACCACACCAGCAAGCGCACGGCTTAATGTTGTCTCTGTTTTCTGATCTGATGCAGCAAGCTTCAGCGGCTCCTCATTTATTGGGAGCACACTACAGCTGGAGAGTACCAGCATCAGATAAACAGGGATTAATTGAGAAGTAAGGTTTTTAAACCTCATCATGTCGTTAAGATACCAATGATTATTAAGTGAAACAGCACGCTAGTGTAAACGTTTGTCCGCTATAAATTAGAGCGCTGAAAGTCACATTTCTTATGGAAATTAATACTAAGCCGGCGATTCCTGCTCCAGCGCGGCGCTCAAAAATGGCATAAGCAGACCCATTACGTCCTCAATGCTGGAGTCAACTCCGGTATCTTCAATGGCCATATTTCTGAGTACTTCGAAGCTCGACATGGTAAATACAACCGAGCCAATGGCGAAATGAATGCGCCAGAAAATTTCCCTGGAAGATAAATCCGGGTGCGCCTGCTTCAGGTAGTTAATAAAACGCCGGTAAGTGACGGCATAGTTTGCAAACAGAAACCGGCGCAGGTGCGCCTGAGCCTGCGTATAAGCCAGGCCCAGCAAGCGCATAAAGACGGAAAGCTTTTTATCGCGAACACCGGGTTCTACGCCAACCAGCATGGTTTTAACCAGTACACCCAACACATCATTGAAATTCGGCTCGGCCTTCAGCTCCGAAAGTTTATCCAGTTCTTTATCCAGTTTGTGTGTGAACGGCGTTAAAAAGCGGCCAAAAACCGCCTGAACCAGCTCTTTCTTGGAGCCAAAGTGGTAATTAACAGCGGCTAAATTCACCTTTGCTTTAGTCGTGATCATGCGCAGCGAAGTTTCCGAAAAGCCTTTTTCGGCAAACAACTCTTCCGCTGCGTCAAGAATTCTTGTCACTGTATCGGGCTGGCTCATGGTGACTCCTGATAATCCAAACGATCGTTTTAAATTTGAGGATAATTGTAATTAAATCTAATTGCAGCAATTAATTAACAAGATCAAAGAGTTAGATTGCACAGGATGGATCCGTACCGAATTTTCAAACGTATGAATAGTCAAACCCCGAGTTACTACTTTTTAATGAGAGCGGGGGCTTGTAATAAAACGTTCTTATCGTAAAACTAAGTTGCTAAACCTTGATTTGACGGTGATTACCCACATAATTAAGGCATTACAACGTACACATCAACCGGAGGTGGCTTAAATGGCCCAGTACGATCAGATTGCGAGTGTCGGTCGTCAATCGACATTAGCAACGAATAAAGTTCTTAAGAATACTTACATGTTGCTATCCATGACATTGGTATTCAGTGCCGTAACAGCTCTTGTTGCTATGGCCGTTGGCATTTCGCCTATGGTCTCCATGATCATGATGTTTTCTGCCATAGGTATTATTTGGTTCGTGTTACCACGCACTTATGAATCCAGCATGGGGATTGTCTGGACATTCGTGTTCACCGGCTTGCTGGGTGCCAGCCTTGGCCCAATGCTTACTTACTACCTGGCGATGCCTTCCGGCCCCGCTATTGTTGCTCAGGCACTGGGTGGTACCGCCATTGTGACCTTTGCGCTGTCTTTTTACGCACTGGCCACTAAGAAAGACTTCAGTTTCCTGATGGGCTTCCTGATGGTGGGTATGGTCGTGATTGTGGCGGCGATTATTGCAAACATTTTCCTGAGCATTCCTGCTCTGAGCATTGCAATTTCAGCAGCCGTCGTACTGATCATGTCGCTGATGATTCTGTTCGATACCAGCCGTATCGTAAATGGTGGCGAGACCAACTATATTCGCGCTACAACCAACCTGTATATGGATATCTACAACCTGTTTATCCATCTGTTGAGCCTGGTTGCTGCTTTAACCGGCAACGACTGATCAGCTAACGGGTTATGAAGAAGCCGCTTTATGCGGCTTTTTTTTCAACTGTATGATCTACTTGCACTATTCACTTTAACCTTTTAGGCCTTATGAAATATCAGCTCAATGTCTACGGTTCACCGCTGGGCAGCAACGCCGCCAGAGAGGCACTGCAATTTGCACAGCTCTGCCTAAACAGAAACCACATCGTGGTGCGCTGTTTTTTTTATTTTGATGCGGTCTATACCGGCTTGTCTGCGCAAAGCCCCTCCAGCGATGAATTGGATCTGCTCGCCGGCTGGCAAGGCCTGGCTGCAAATAACATCCCGCTGTTTTTATGCATTGCCGCGGCAACCAACCGCGGTGTAATGGATGAAACCGAAGCCCAACGCTATGAACAGCCAATGGCGACCGCCGATCGCTGTTTTGAACTGACTGGGCTGGGCCAATGGGCATCTGGCTTTGTCGATGCCGATAGAATCATAACCTTCAAGTAGCTGAGACTGATGAGTTTTAACCTGATTATTGTTAAGAGCCCCAGTTATCTCGGACGTTCACACCTTGAATCGATTGAGGCCCTGATGAGTCTGGGACTTTTTGAGATTGAGCACCGGGTAGTCTTCTTTGAGTCCGGCATCAGCTGGCTGCTGACCGGTCAGCAGCCTGAGCAGGAAAAGTCCATCGAGAAGCAACTGAATGCCCTGCCAATGTATGGCACTGAAAACCTGTATTTTGTTGAGGAACATGCCGGTCAACTGTTTCCGGGCCAACAACTCAATGAAAATACCGCTGCCGTTACTGAAGATACCCTTGTCAGCTGGATGCACGGCGCCGACCATATAGAGGTATTTGGCTGATGTTGATAAATTTAACTGGATTACCAACCGGCACAGAGCTCGAGTTTTTAAACCGGGTATTCACTTCCGGCGCTCCCGCTGTGTGTATGGTGACCGGCAGCGCACTGCCCTTGATATTCCGGCAGAAGCCCTTCAACGCTGAGTGTGTGGTCAGAGCAGCCGATGCCAATAAACTCGGCGGCACCATACACAGCTCCTGGCAGTTAATCTCGGATGACGAATGGTTAACGCTGACGGAAACCCATAAAACAGTGAGTTGGTAACCGATGTCTTACGAAACAGATCACCTTGGTTTTTTATTAAATGCGCAAAGCTGGGATAAGGGCTGGACCGAAACCGTGGCAAAAAACCTATCCCTGAACCTGGAGCCTCTGGATCTGGAAATTGTTGAATCCTTACGCGCTTTCTATTTTGAATTCGATCTATCACCACCTATGCGGCCCCTGGTTAAGCACATCAAAACGACGTTTGGTGCAGATATTGGCAACAGCATATGGTTAATGAAACGTTACGGCGAAAGCCCGGCCCGGGTATTAGCTCAGCTTGCGGGTTTGCCCAAACCGAAAAATTGCTTATGAAGGTTAACGATATGACAGATACGTTCTCTATGCCCCTGATCATCCGAGCCCTTGGCCGCGGTAAAAAAGGCACCAGAAACCTGACGGAAGCTGAAGCTGGCTTTGTTATGAGCGCCATTCTGGATGGCTCCATAACCCCTGCGCAGCTGGGTGCCTTTTTAATGCTCATGCGGGTTAAAGAAGAAACTGCGGAAGAGCTCAGCGGCATGGTGAGCGCGGCTGAGCAACATATTCAGGCGCCGGAGTGCTCCGTAGACGTAAACTGGCCGGCGTATGCCGGTAAGAAAAAACAGCCGTCCTGGTACATGCTGGCAGCCAAGCTGCTGGCGGAAAACGGCATAAAAATTCTGATGCACGGCGGAGGCGAACACACAGAAGGTCGCCAGTATGCTGCAAATATCTGCTCGGCATTGAACATCCCTTCGGTTTCAACACTTAGCGAAGCTGCCGAGGCCATTGGCAAGCATTCTATCGCTTATATCCCGTTAAACAGCTTCTCACCGGTGTTATCCGGCCTGATCGACATGAAAGCGGAGCTTGGGCTGCGTTCACCAGTGAATACGCTGGTGCGCCATTTAAACCCCTTTAAGGCTAAAACCACACTCCAGGGAATGTTTCACCCGGCCTATATGCCTCTGCATCACGATACCGCCGTTCAGCTAAACCAGAACAACAACATTGTTTTGAAGGGTGATGGCGGCGAATTTGAGGTACGTCCAGACAGTGAAACGGCCGTATCCATTAATGCCGAAAATCTTTCTGAAATGAGCGTTGTGCCCCCTGTCCTTGCAGCAAGAGCCATCCGCCCGGAAACCGTCAGCCTGGAACCACTGATGGATCTTTGGAACGGGAAAACAGCCAATGAATATGGTGAGCAGGCGGTGATTCAAACAGCTGCGTTGGTGCTGGCTGTACACCAGCACACTTCACCGGAAGCTGCCCACACACTGGCTTTACAGTGGTGGACCAACCGTAAACCACTACAGGCCTAAGCCTGAAACCAGTTGAGGTGAGAGTGTAACGAAACCACCTCACCGACAATGGTCAATGTGGGTGCCTGGGGTTTCTCACGCAGTACGATTTCCGGCATGGTTCCCAGCGTGCCGATTATGACCCGCTGTTCCGGTGTCGTACCCTTCTGAATCAGCGCCATCGGCGTATCAGCATGACGACCGTGCTTAATCATTTCTTCGCAGATGGTGTTGATACCTGCCAGGCCCATATAAAACACCAGAGTCTGAGCGGGTACGACCAGCTCTTTCCAGGGCAGATTCATGGTGCCGTCTTTTAAATGGCCGGTCACAAAGCGCACCGACTGGGCATAATCGCGGTGAGTCAGCGGAATGCCGGAATAGGATGCACAGCCGGATGCTGCGGTAATTCCCGGCACCACCTGAAACGGCACGTTGTGCTCGGCCAGCAGGTCGATCTCTTCACCTCCACGGCCGAAAATGAAAGGATCACCGCCCTTCAATCGCAGTACGCGTTTACCTTCCAATGCTAAATCGAGCAACTGCTGATTGATCTGCTCCTGCGGCAGTGCATGGTTGGCACGGCGCTTACCGACGTAAACTCGTTCGGCGTCGCGGCGCACCAGCTCCATAATTTGCGGTGATACCAGCGCATCGTAAAGCACAACATCAGCCTGCTGCATCAGCCTCAGTGCTTTAAATGTCAGTAAATCCGGATCGCCCGGACCGGCACCAACAAGATAAACCTCGCCACGACTGCGAAGCTTTGGGTTATTCAGCTCTGCTTCCAGCGAGGCCTCGGCCTGCTTCAGCCTGCCGGCATAAACATGCTCCGCAATGACGCCATTTAGTACCTTTTCCCAGAATGACAGGCGATCATCCATCCGGCTGAATTTTGCTTTAACCCGGCTGCGGAATTTAGATGCCAGCTGTGCCAGCTGGCCATAGCTGGCAGGAATGGTACTTTCCAGCTTGGCACGGATACTTCGGGCCAATACCGGCGCTTGGCCACTGGAAGTAATGGCAACAATTAACGGGTTGCGGTCAACAATTGAGGGGAAGATGCAGTTACATAAGTCTGGCGAGTCAACGACATTCACCAGCAGGCCTTTTGCCTTAGCCTGGTCGCTAACCTCTTTGTTCAGTGCACTGTTATCGGTGGCAACCACAACCAGCGCACAGTCGTTCAAATCTTCTGGTTTGTATTCACGCTGTTCGCAAGTGCAACTGGCTTTTGCCTGAATTTCAGCGTGAACCTCTTTGGCAACAACATGAATACTGGCGCCACTCTTTTCCAGCAAGGTGATTTTTCTTAAGGCTATTGTGCCACCACCTACTACCAGAACCTTTTGGCCATTGAAGCGATGAAAAAGCGGAAAATAATCCAAACTACCACCTTCTAAGCAAGTTAAACGGTTAATACATAGTTTAAAAAAGCCCCTTTCGGGGCTTTCTTTAGATCGTGTCGCTTACTTCTTATAGGGCAGGAAATCTGCACCCATATAGCTTTGCAATGCCTCCGGAATCTTCAGGCCTTCGGCTGTCTGGTAGTTCTCCAGAACAGCAACCAGGGTACGGCCGACCGCCAGGCCTGAGCCGTTCAGCGTATGAACCAGTTCAGGCTTATTGGTTTCTGGGTTGCGGAAGCGAGCCTGCATCCGGCGGGACTGATAATCCGTCATGTTGGAGCACGAAGAGATTTCACGGTACGTGTTCTGCGCCGGCAACCACACTTCCAGATCGTAGGTTTTGGCAGAGCCGATGCTCATATCGCCACCACACAGCACTACTTTACGGTATGGCAAGCCCAACTTCTGCAGAATGGTTTCTGCGTGCGTGGTAATTTCTTCCAACGCAGCGTAAGACTCATCCGGGTGAACAATCTGTACCAGCTCAACCTTCTCAAACTGGTGCTGACGGATCATGCCACGAACATCACGACCATAAGAGCCTGCTTCTGAGCGGAAGCAAGGGGTATGGGCGGTCATCTTCAGCGGTAGCTGGGCTGCATCGAGAATATCGCCACGCACAACGTTTGCCAGCGGCACTTCTGCCGTCGGGATCAGGTAGTATTCCTGTTCGAAATCGAGCTTAAACAGGTCTTCACCAAACTTAGGCAGCTGACCGGTTCCGAATAATGAATCCTGATTGACCATAAATGGCACAATCATTTCTTCATAACCGTGCTCATTGGTCTGAACATTCAACATGAACTGCGCCAGTGCACGGTGCAGCTTAGCAACTGCGCCTGTCATAACCGCAAAACGCGAGCCTGTTAATTTAGCAGCGGTTTCAAAATCCAAACCTGCCAGCTGCGCACCCACATCAACGTGATCTTTAACTTCATGGTCAAAGCTGGGCAGTTCGCCCCATTTGGCCACTTCAACGTTGTCGTTTTCGTCTTTGCCCGGAGGCACCGATTCATGCGGAATATTCGGCACAGAAAAGAGAATGTCGTCCAGCTTGGCCTGCACGGCTTTCAGTTCGCTTTCTTTTTCAGACAGAGATTCAGCGATTCGATCCAGAACTTCCTGCACCTTGGTTTTCGCTTCATCCGGCGTCATGCCCTGGCGCACAAACTCACCAATAGCCTTAGACGCTTTTTTACGCTCAGCCAACAGGTTTTCGGTCTCGACCTGCAAGGACTTACGACTGGACTCAAGTGATTGAAATTCGGATTTAGGCAACGAATAGCCTTTTACAATCAGTTTATCTGCTAATGAGTCGATGTCGTTTCTGAGCTGCTTAATGTCAAGCATCTTACTTAAGTCCTTACGTTAAAAAATGAATTTACCGAGTACATAGCCGGCTGAGGCAGCAATCACACAGGTCATTACCGAGGCGACCATGTACAGCAGAGCGATAGTAAAATAATGTTGATGTATTAGCGATAGGGTTTCTAAAGCAAAGCTGGAAAAGGTGGTAAAAGCGCCCAATAAACCAACCATAACGAAGCTGCGCATACCGCCAGGCAGTTGCGGGTATTTAAGGGTGAAGAACACAAACGCCAAGCCCATTATCAGGCTGCCAATAACGTTAACCGTAAAGGTCCCAAACGGGAATTGACTACCATGTAGACGATTAATCCAGGTAACGACTGCGAATCGCCCCATTGCACCTATACTTCCCCCTAAGCCAATTACGGCCCAATGCCAAATGGATAATGCGCCCATTAGCCTCCCCTTTTGTTTTCGGATGCTCGATCCAGTTCGTTTAAATAATTAAGTTTGTCGGCAATCTTCTTTTCCAGGCCGCGTTCAACCGGCTTATAGAATTGTTTGCCTGCATACTCCGGTGGCAAGTAGACCTCACCCGCGGCATAGGCATTAGGCTCATCATGCGCATAACGGTACTCAGTGCCGTAATCCAGGTCTTTCATTAGTTGCGTCGGTGCATTGCGCAAATGCAGCGGCACTTCGGCACTGGATTCATTTCGCACCAGGGCCATCACCTCATTGAACGCCTTATAAACCGCATTCGATTTAGGCGCACTGGCCAGATAAACCGCCGACTGCGCCAATGAAAGCTCGCCTTCCGGGCTTCCCAGTCGCTGCTGCGCTTCCCAGGCGTTAAGTGCCAGTGTTAAAGCGCGCGGGTCGGCATTGCCGATATCTTCTGAGGCAATCCGCACCATTCTGCGGGCAAGGTATAACGGGTCTATGCCGCCATCCAGCATTCGGCACAACCAGTACAGGGCGCCATCGGGTGAAGATCCGCGAACGCTTTTATGAAATGCAGAGATCTGATCGTAGAAATTTTCGCCGCCTTTATCGAACCGTCGCGGCTGCGCCTGCAGTAATCCGCTGATTTCCTGTTTTGTAATTGGGTGGCCGGGCTCAAAATAGTCGGCGGCGATCTCCAGCATGTTCAGAAAGCGCCGGGCATCGCCATCGGCATACTGAAACAGCATAGTGCGGCAGGGTTCATCAAGGTTCAGTGCCGCAATTCGGGGCTCCAGATGAACCGCGCGCTGCCATAAAACCTCGAAATCCTGCTCGGTGAAGCTGTTGAGCACATAAACACGGGCACGCGACAGCAATGCCGAATTGAGTTCAAAACTGGGGTTTTCAGTCGTGGCGCCAATAAAAATAAAGGTGCCGTTCTCTACATAGGGTAAGAAGGCATCCTGCTGAGCTTTGTTAAAGCGATGAACCTCGTCGACAAACAGAATGGTCTTCTCACCAATATGCTTAGCTTGTTTGGCCTGCTCGGCCGCCAGCTTAATGTCTTTAACCCCGGCCTGTACGGCTGAAATGGTCTGAAACCGGGCATCGACAGTGTGCGAGATAACCTGAGCCAGAGTTGTTTTGCCAACGCCCGGCGGGCCCCAGAAAATCATGGAATGGATATTCTTTTGTTCCAGCGCTTTGCGCAGCGGCTTATCTTTGCCAAGAATATGGCTCTGACCGACATAATCGCTAAGGCTATTGGGCCTCAGCTTATCGGCCAAAGGCTGATAAGCATCGTTTTTCTGGAAAAGATCGGCCATCGGTTACATTTGCTCGAACAGGTCTGTACCCGGTGGAGGATTAAACTCGAAGACACTGGCATCGATGCTTTCGTTGGCTATAAAGCCCTCGAAGGAAATGACCGTTCGCTGCCCCAGCGAATCATTGACGACGATGTTTTCTATGGTGCCATTTGAAAGCGTCATTTCCATATCTGAAAATACCGACTGATCGTTTAGCGGGAACAGACGATAGACTTCAGAGTTCTCAACACTGGCGCTGATCACCTGATACTCACTCCCCAAGGTCAGGCGTGGTTGCGACAGTATCATTGCCGGAGAATGCTGAACCTGTTCGTTTACCGGCTGGTAGGTCGCCTGCTCCAGATCCGGATCGTAAACCCAAAGGGTTTCACCATCGGAAATAACCTGCTGCTCGTACGGCGCAGTCACTACCCAGGCAAACTTCAAAGGCTTTTCAATCTTCAGGGTGCCTTCAACCACATCGGGTGAGGCAGACGACTCACTGTATGTTTTTTGCTCAAACCGTGCTTTGACGGTAGTGAACTTCTCAAGGCTTTCAATGAGCTGCTGTTTTGCGGCCTCGTCAGCGAATGCCGGCAATGCGGTGCATACAAACAAGAGCGATACCAATAGCTGTTTCATAAATATCTCTGAATAGTTATAAGTGAATTACATGGGCGGAGGCGGTGGTGCCAGAACTTCCCGGGAGCCATTATGCCCAGCAGAACTGACCACGCCGGCAGCTTCCATCGCTTCGACCAGCCTTGCAGCACGGTTATAGCCAATGCGCAGTTTTCGCTGAACCGAAGAAATCGACACCTTGCGGGTTTGGGTAACAAACTCCACTGCCTGATCAAATAATGCATCGGATTCCGGATCGTCACCGTCTTCATCGAACGAAGGCACGCCAGGTACATCGGTATCACCACCCTGCACGATCTCTTCCAGATAATTGGGTTCACCGCGCTTTTTCCAATCGGCGACAATGGCATGAACTTCGTCATCATCAACAAAGGCTCCGTGCACACGAATCGGTAAGCTGGTGCCCGGTGGCATATAGAGCATGTCACCATGACCAAGCAACTGCTCTGCCCCACCCTGATCCAGAATGGTCCGGGAGTCGATTCTCGAAGAAACCTGAAAGGCAATGCGCGTCGGTATGTTGGCCTTAATTAAGCCCGTGATGACATCAACCGAAGGCCGCTGTGTTGCCAGAATCAGGTGAATACCGGCAGCCCGGGCTTTTTGCGCTATACGAGCAATCAGCTCTTCCACCTTTTTACCGACAATCATCATCATGTCGGCAAATTCATCGATCACCACCACAATGAACGGTAACGGTTCGAGAACCGGTGCCGGCTCGCTGGGGTCAAGCGCGGTAGATGGGTCGTACAATGGGTCCAGAATGGGTTCGCCATTTTTGGCGGCTTCGGTGACTTTCTTGTTGAAACCGCCGATATTACGAACACCCACGGAAGCCAGCAGTTTGTAACGGCGCTCCATTTCGGCCACACACCAGCGCAGGCCGCCAGCCGCCTCCTTCATATCGGTGATTACCGGCGTCAATAGGTGTGGAATACCCTCATAAACGTTCAGCTCCAGCATTTTTGGGTCTACCAGAATCAGCCGCACCTGCTCTGGCGTTGCTTTGAACAGCAGGCTGCAGAGCATCGAGTTCACACCCACCGATTTACCGGAGCCTGTAGTACCCGCAACCAGCAGGTGAGGCATTTTCGCCAGATCTGCAACAACAGGCGTACCACCAATATCGTGCCCCAAGCCCATGGTAAGCACGCTCTTGGACTGATCATAAATGGGCGACCCGAGCACATCGTGCAGGCGCACAATGGCGCGTTTTTCGTTGGGTATCTCAATACCAACGGTGGTTTTACCGGGAATAATCTCTACAACCCGCACACTCACCAGCGCCATGGAACGCGCCAGGTCTTTGGCAAGGTTGGTGATTTTGGACACCTTAATGCCGGCAGCCGGCTGAATCTCAAAGCGGGTAATGACCGGCCCTGGTGCCACTTCTGTGACTTCGGCCGTCACGCCAAAGTCTTTGAGTTTAATTTCCAGCAGACGCGACATGGCCTCCAGCGCTTCTTCGCTGAAACCACCGGTGTCGTCCCCTACCGATGAGGTAAGCAGATTGATCTCCGGCAGGCTGCCTCGCAATTCAGGGTCATCGAACAGTGACTTCTGCTTTTCTTTCACGACCCGCTTGCTCTCCTGCTTTTCTACCGGCTTCAGTGGCTTAATCTGCGGAGGCTTACGCTTGGATTGCTTTTCCATTTGAATTTCGAGATTGCGTTTTCTGTCTTCCACAACCTGTTTGATTTGCGCTTCTTCCTGAGCCTTTTTACGGGCCTTTTCAGCCTTTTGCTTTGAGCGCTCAATTAAATTGAACGCCAGCTCGCCAATTTTATCGACAACACCCAGCCAGGAAATATGGGCTGCCAGCGTCAGTGACAATAACCAGATGAAGGTGAAAATCAGCGTTCCGCCGGTCAGGCCAAACAGAGGGAACAGCTCTTCAGAAACAGACACCCCCAGGTAACCGCCCGAGGTACTTGAGGATTTGCTGGCGATATGAACAGTCGCCAGCGTACAACCGGCAATTAGAAATACCACCCAGCCCAGCAGCCGCAGCAAAACAATCAGCGGGTTCCAGGGGTGAGGGTTTGAGCGTTCGCGAAAGACCACCCAAGCCTGATAAAAACAGATTAACGGCAGCAAATAGCTGAATATACCGATAAGGAAGAACGACAAGGAAGATACCCATGCGCCGGCATAGCCAGCCATGTTCTTAACCGAGCCGGTACTGCCTGAAAAATCGAAGCCAGGGTCTTGGGCGCTGTAGCTCAGTAATGCCAATGACAGAAACAGGCCGATAGCCATGGAGACAATCCATTTGGCATCATGCCGAAAGCGCTTACGGATTTCGGTAAGCCTGTCATCAGATTGATAGGATTTTAAACGTTCTGCCAATTGGCCACCTATATGAGTAGGAACAATATTCAAGGCGCTATAAGATACCACAATCAAACTGCCAACTTATTGAAATAGTGTCACTTTTTATGCCTCAGCTAAGCTTACTGAAAGCTGAACAACAGCCTGTTTTTCCACCTATTGAGCAGGCCCTGAATGACCCGGAGGGCCTGTTAGCCATCGGTGGGCGGCTTTCGACAGAATGGCTGCTATCCGCCTATCAGCGCGGGATTTTCCCCTGGTATAGCGACGGAGAGCCCATTATGTGGTGGTCTCCGTCGCCACGAATGATCCTTCAGCCGGGCCAGGTGCATGTTGCCAGGTCGCTCCGAAAACAGTTCCGCAAGACACCGGTTGAGATAAAGGTAAATACAGAATTTACATCGGTCATTGAGCTTTGCGCCCGTAACCCACTTCGCCGTGATGGCACCTGGATAACGCAGCAGATGGTCGATGCCTATTGCCGGTTGCATGAACAGGGCTGGGCTCATTCGTTTGAGGTCTGGCAGGAAGGTGCGCTTGTGGGTGGCTTGTACGGTATCGGCATGGATAGGTGTTTTTTTGGTGAGAGCATGTTTTCGCTGGCACCGGGCGCATCCAAGTATGCTTTTATTGCCCTGAGTGAATGGGCTTATACTGAAAACTTGGCAATGATTGATTGCCAGCTGTACAACGACTATCTGGATTCGTTAGGTGCATACCTGATTGACCGGCCGAAATTTAAAAGCCTTCTGCCCACCCGGCAAAGCAGGCTAAACTTATCGCAGACTGATCAGATTAATCAGCTTCTGGTGAACAGGTTGAGCGCTAAGCGGTGACATGAAATCGAACAATTCTCGTGAGCAAGTCATAAAATTCTTTCGGACCGGCGAGCACGATTGCAGCTATTTACCCGACCAGCAATCCCGGACGCTGTTTTTAGACCCTGAGCTTAAGTACTCATTAAATTTATACGAAGAGCTCACGCATTCGGGGTTCCGCAGGAGCGGAAAGCACCTCTACCGGCCGGACTGTCAAAACTGCCACTCATGCATACCCGCACGCATTCCTGTTGCTGATTTTCAAATGAAGCGCAGATTTCGCCGCGTGACTAACCTGAACAAGGATGTGAGCATTGAACTGCAACGCTGCACATACAGAGATGCAGATTACGAACTGTTCGAGCGATACATAACCCAGCGCCACTCCGATGGTGACATGTATCCACCCAGCAAAGACAGCTATGGTGACTTTCTGGCAGTAGATAACGAATTCAGTTTTCAGGTTCGCTACAGCGTCGCCGGCAGGACGATCGGCATTGCCGTTACAGACCATCTTAAAACCGGGCTTTCTGCGATATATACCTTCTTCGAGCCGGAACAGGATCAGCGCTCTTTAGGTGTGTTTTCAATTTTGAAACAGATAGAGCTGTGCCAACAGCTTGAACTCCCCTACCTCTATTTAGGTTATTGGATTCCCGGCTGTAAAAAGATGAATTACAAAACCGCCTACCAACCGGTTGAATTACTTATCGACGGGCGCTGGCACCAGATAGAGATTGAATAACCATCAATTTCCCGGCAATCGGGCCAATAAACTGATCCACTTCAGAAGAATCATAAAAAACGCCGCATAACTTTGCTAATTGCTGGTTTTTCAGGCAGAATGCGCGCCGATTGTAAATTCAAAGGTTTTTAGGATTCTATGGCGAAAGAAGATGTGATTGAAATGGAAGGAGAAATCCTTGATACCCTTCCAAATACAATGTTCCGGGTAAAGCTTGAAAATGGCCACGTAATTACAGCCCATATTTCAGGTAAAATGCGCAAAAACTACATTCGAATTTTGACGGGTGATAAGGTGAAGGTTGAATTGACTCCGTACGATTTAACTAAAGGCCGCATCGTTTACCGCGCTCGCTAATCACATTTGAAAGTCATTAAAAAAGCACCCTTAAGGTGCTTTTTTTGTTCTTGCCTGTTATCGGCTTCAGGCTTCTGCCATTTCCCCCGCTACGGTCAGAGCCAGCTCGCCGTCTTTCAGTTCAACTGTAACGGTTCCGCCCTGCGCTAACTCGCCAAACAGAATCATATCGGCCAACGGACGCTTAATTTTCTCCTGAATCAGGCGAGCCATTGGGCGAGCACCCATGTTGCGGTCATAGCCTTCTTCGGCCAGCCACTCACGCGCACTGGTATTCACTTCCAGATTCACACGCTTGGAATCAAGCTGAGCCTGCAGCTCAACCAGGAACTTATCAACCACATTGAGCACCACTTCTTTTTCAAGCGGAGCAAACTGCACGATGCCATCCAAACGGTTGCGGAATTCCGGTGTGAAGGCGCGCTTAATAGCCTCCATGCCATCGGTTGAATTATCCTGTGTTGTAAAGCCAACCGAGCGACGGCTCATTTCCTGAGCACCGGCGTTACTGGTCATAATCAGTATGACGTTTCTGAAGTCGGTTTTACGGCCGTTGTTGTCTGTCAGCGTGCCGTGATCCATCACCTGCAACAGCAGGTTGAAAACATCCGGGTGCGCTTTTTCAATTTCATCGAGCAGCAACACACAGTGCGGATGACGGTTTACACCATCGGTAAGCAGGCCACCCTGATCAAAGCCAACATAGCCAGGAGGCGCACCGATCAGCCTGGAAGCCGTGTGACGCTCCATATACTCAGACATATCGAAACGAAGCAACTCAACGCCCAGTGACTCAGACAGCTGCTTGGTCACCTCTGTTTTACCAACACCTGTTGGGCCGGTGAACAGAAATGAGCCGATCGGCTTATCAGCGGATTTCAGACCGGCTCGCGCCAGCTTGATAGCCGATGAAATACTTTCGATAGCATCGTTCTGCCCGAATACGGTCATCTTCAGATTTCGCTCCAGGTTAGAGAGCAATTCTTTATCGTCTTTGTTGACGGTTTTGGTTGGTACTCGCGCAATGGAGGCAACCACACGCTCAACATCAATCACACCAATAGACTTCTTACGCTTACTTTCCGTCTTAAGGCGCTCAGCAGCACCGGCTTCATCGATGACATCAATCGCCTTATCTGGCAGATGACGGTCAGTGATGTAGCGGTCGGCCAATTCGGCAGCGGCGCGCAATGCCTTGTCGGTATATTTCAGGTGATGGTGATCTTCAAACCTGGTTTTCAGGCCACGCAAAATTTTATAGGTTTCTTCAACCGAAGGTTCGTTTACATCAATCTTCTGGAAGCGGCGCGTCAACGCCGAATCTTTTTCAAAGATGCCGCGGAACTCCTGGTAGGTTGTCGAACCAATGCAACGAAGTTCACCAGAACTCAGCATCGGCTTTAACAGGTTAGACGCATCCATGACGCCGCCGGAAGCTGCACCTGCACCGATAATGGTATGAATTTCGTCAATAAACAAAATGGATTTGTCACGCTTTTTCAATTCAGCGAGCAATGCCTTGAGGCGCTTCTCGAAGTCACCACGGTATTTGGTGCCCGCCAACAGCGCGCCCAAATCCAATGAATAAACCTGTGCATCGAGAATAATGTCTGGCACATCGCCATCTACAATTCGCTTGGCTAAGCCTTCTGCAATTGCAGTTTTACCAACACCGGATTCACCAACCAGTAAGGGGTTGTTTTTTCGGCGACGTGAAAGAATCTGGACAACTCGGTCAACTTCGAAGTCACGACCCACCAACGGGTCAATTCGGCCTTCTTTTGCAGATTCGTTCAGATTGGTTGCAAAGCTTTCCAATGGGTTGGAGCCATTGGCTTCCGGGCTGGCTTCTTCATTAGGCGCTCCCGGCCCGAAGTCATCGCCTTCATGTTCGTCCTGGGCTTTTGAAATGCCATGCGCCATGAAATTAACAACATCGATTCGCGAAATGTTTTGTTGTTTAAGGAAATAAACGGCCTGACTTTCCTGCTCTGAAAAAATCGCAACAAGAACATTGGCGCCGGTAACTTCTTTTTTACCGGAAGACTGAACATGAAAAACCGCACGCTGCAGCACCCGCTGAAAACCTAACGTCGGTTGCGTTTCCCGATCTTCATCTTCAATGGCAATTAACGGCGTCGTTGAATCAATAAATTCAATTAAGTCGCGTCGCAGCTGTGGAATATCTGCTGCACAAGCAACTAGCACATCGGCCGCCGCATGGTTATCTAATAGTGCAAGCAGCAGGTGCTCTACGGTCATAAATTCATGACGTTTAGCACGCGCTTCTTTAAAGGCACTATTGAGCGTTAACTCTAAATCTTTGCTTAGCATATATTCCACCTTTCCTCAGTGACTACTCGTCACCTATCTCTTCGACTTCACAAAGTAGCGGATGTTGATTCTCTCTTGAAAAATCATTTACCAGAGCCGCCTTCGTTTCAGCAATATCTTTAGTATAGACACCGCAGATTCCTTTGCCTTTTGTATGTACATTTAGCATTACCTGAGTTGCCTTTTCACGGTTCATCGCAAAAAACTGCTCAAGTACATACACTACGAACTCCATGGGGGTGAAGTCATCATTCATCAATACCACTTGGAACAAAGAAGGACGCTTTAGTTCCGGGTCGGCAGTCTGAATGGCCACATCACCTGAGTTATCAGGCAACGAATCACCACCTGACAATATAACTTCAAAATTTGAGCCAACGTTAAAAGAAGGCAAAAACTCATACTTATTCATTAGCGAGAACTTAATTTTCTGATTCATTTTAAAACGCAGTTTCCGTACGGCTTTTCGTTTTTTCGATCCAACCAACACAGCTAACGTCTACTGCATCATATTAAGTTTAAGTGGGGGTTGACTTGGTCGTTTCAACGGTATTCCATACAAAAACGTGGCGAAAGTTTGTGAACCAATAGTTTATATCACTCGCGCGCAGTCGTTGGTAGCGTTGTTTATTTATTCTTTTTCGCTATTAACAGAAGAAAAGTAATAATGGTTTTAAGGGGTATGCTATGCCAGTAGGGAACGTTAAATGGTTCAACAATGCCAAAGGTTTTGGCTTTATTGTTAGCGAAGAACATAAGGAAGATCTGTTTGCGCACTTCTCCTCAATTCAAATGGAAGGTTACAAAACACTCAAAGCAGGACAGCCTGTTGAATTCGACACCGTTAAGTCTGAGCGGGGAATTCATGCAGTCAATATACGGCTGGTAGATGCTGAATCACCTGTTACTGAAACTTCTCCGGCATTCACCGAAGAGCCCACTCAGGCCTGAACTGAACGTCGTGAGAAAATAAAAAGCCCGGCATAAGACCGGGCTTTTTAGTGACCGCAATTTTTACTTAATCAGGCTTAAAGCACTGTTCAGTGTTTTGCTTGGACGCATTGCTTCTGCAGCAAGCTTGGCATCCGGACGGTAGTAACCACCGATGTCGACGGCCTCGCCCTGCACTTCATTAAGCTCTTTCAAAATTTTATCTTCTTTGGCTTTTAACTCAGCAGCAACGGATTCAAAGGCAGCTTTAAGCTCTGCACTGTCTGTTTGCGCAGCCAGCGCCTCTGCCCAATACATTGCCAGATAGTAGTGGCTTCCGCGATTATCCAGCTCACCCACCTTACGCGATGGGCTTTTGTTGTTCTCGAGGAATGCAGCGGTGGCATCATCGAGAGTTTTAGCCAGCACCAGCGCCTTGTCGTTATTGAAGCGCTTACCCAGATGCTCCAGAGAGACCGCCAGCGCCAAAAACTCGCCCAGTGAATCCCAGCGCAGATGGTTTTCAGCATTGAACTGCTGAACGTGCTTTGGTGCAGAACCGCCGGCGCCGGTTTCAAACAAGCCACCACCGTTCATCAGCGGCACAATAGAAAGCATTTTTGCAGAGGTTCCCAGCTCAAGAATTGGGAACAGATCGGTAAGATAATCACGCAGTACGTTGCCGGTAACAGAGATGGTGTTCTCACCCGCCTTCATACGCGCCAGGGCATGCTTGGTGGCTTCAACAGGGCTTAGAATCTGAATATCCAGGCCGTTGGTGTCGTAATCTTTCAGATAGGTGCTTACCTTCTTGATCAGCTCTCTGTCGTGCGCGCGCTCACTGTCGAGCCAGAACACTGTCGGCCAGCCGGTATCTTTTGCACGGTTTACAGCCAGTTTTACCCAATCCTGAATTGGAGCATCTTTTACCTGACACATACGGAAGATGTCGCCCGCCTGAACTGGCTGCTCAAGTAAAACATTACCCGATTTATCAACAACCTTAACTGCACCGGCAGCAGAGACTTCAAAAGTTTTATCGTGCGAACCGTATTCTTCAGCCTTCTGAGCCATTAAACCCACGTTTGGCACGGTACCCATAGTGCGGGGGTCAAATGCTCCGTGCTCTTTGCAGAACTCAATGGTGGCCTGATAAACCCCTGCATAGCAACGATCCGGTATCACAGCTTTAGTATCTTGTGGCTGGCCATCCGGACCCCACATTTGGCCGGAGGTACGAATCATAGCAGGCATGGAGGCATCAATAATTACGTCGCTGGGCACGTGCAGGTTGGTGATGCCCTTGTCCGAGTTAACCATGGCGAGCTCAGGAGAAGCCTGATATACCGCGTCGATATCTTTGTTAATTTGCGCCTGCACATCCGCCGGCAACTGACCTATTTTAGAATACAGATCGCCAATGCCGTTGTTTACATCCAAGCCAATCGCGGCAAACTCATCGGCATATTTAGTCAGTACATCTTTATAGAAAACACTGACCGCATGGCCAAAAATAATCGGGTCACTGACTTTCATCATAGTGGCCTTCATATGCAGAGAGAACAAAACCCCTTTCGCTTTAGCATCCTGAATCTGCTCTGCAAAAAAGGTTTTCAGCGCGGCTACGTTCATGACTGAGCTGTCGATAACCTCACCGGCCAACAGTGGCGCGAAGCTTTTCAGTTCATCAATGCTGCCGTCTTCTTTGTGCAGTTCAATTTTAAATTCGGTTGCTTCAGTCAGAGTGACCGATTTTTCACTGCCGTAAAAATCGCCGTCGGTCATATTGGATACGTGAGACTTGGAGTCTGATGACCATGCACCCATGCTGTGCGGGTTATTCTTCGCGTACTGCTTAACAGAGCCCGGAGCGCGGCGGTCTGAGTTGCCTTCACGCAACACCGGGTTTACGGCGCTGCCTTTGATGCGGTCGTAGCGTGCTTTTATATCCGCTTCCTGCTCATTGGCAGGCTCATCTGGGTAATCCGGCAGATCGTAGCCCTTTTCCTGCAGCTCTTTGATTGTTGCCAGCAGCTGAGGAACAGAGGCAGAAATATTAGGGAGTTTAATAATGTTGGCTTCTGGCTTGGTTGCCAGTTCACCCAGCTCGGCCAGTGCATCGGCGATTTTTTGATCTTCTTTCAGGAATTCTGGGAAGCTTGCAATGACTCGACCGGATAAGGAAATATCCCGGGTTTCAACCTGCACATCCGCTGCGCTGGTGAACGCCTGTACGATTGGCAGAAATGAATAGGTTGCCAACGCAGGAGCTTCGTCCGTTTCGGTATAAATAATTTTCGCTTGATTATCAGTCATAAGAATCCCTAATTTTGAAAAGGAAAGAACAGGCAGCAGCCTGCCAGTCAGTGCTGGATATCTGTCGATGCAAATACAAATCAACCGCCGATGTTATCAGTTGCACTGGCGGATGTAATCGAACTTTAGACTAAATATAATGCCAGACTCACTACTAATACAGTTCAGGTTGCGATGTTTCGGTACGTTTTATTCAACAAACCCTACCGGGTTTTAACACAGTTCACAGATGATTCCGGTAAATCGACGCTTGCCGATTTCATTGATATTCCGGGAATTTACGGTGCCGGTCGCCTGGATTACGACTCTGAAGGACTACTACTGCTGACCGATAACGGCCAGTTTATTCATCAGCTAATGAACCCTAAGTTCAAGGTTTTTAAAACCTACTACGTGCAGGTTGAGGGCTCGCCAGAGCCTGAACAGATCGAAAGGCTTCGCCGGGGAGTTGAATTAAAAGATGGCATTACGGCACCGGCACAAGTAGAAGTTATACCCGAGCCTGACTGGCTGTGGCCCAGAAATCCACCCATTCGCGAGCGTAAGGAAATTCCAACAACCTGGCTGTCTATTTCTATCAGTGAAGGTAAAAATCGTCAGGTGAGACGCATGACGGCCGCTATTGGCCACCCTACTCTGCGGCTGGTGCGGCAATCGATTGGCGGGCTTGCGGTGAATAGCCTGGCTTGCGGTGAATTTATTGAGGTGACAGAGGCGGAGCTGTGTAGCCAGCTTGGGCTGAAATCTATCAGCCACCCCTTAAGCAAAGAGGTGGCCGATAAAGCAAGGCTTAAACGATCGGGTCCACGTCTGCATCGTAATCAACAGAGTCGTAGCCAAAACCGAACAGGCGGTAAAACTCGTTCTGGTAGCCGGCGAAATCGGTAAGTTCGTCCAGGTTATCGGAATTTACCTGCGACCAGATTTCAGCCACCTTAGACTGCACGCCTTCGTCCAACTCGTTGTCTTCCATGCGAATACGACCGCTGTCATCCAGGTTCATGGTGCCGTCGGCATACATCTCTTTGTAGAACAGGCCAAAGATCTGCTCGATACAGCCTTCGTGCGTGCCGTTTTCTTTCATCACTTTATAGAGTGCAGAGATATACAGCGGCATCACTGGAATTGCGCTGCTGGATTGGGTAACAAGTGCTTTTAAAACAGAAACATAGCCCTTGCCTTTTAAAGAGCTTTCTAGCTTCTCAGATATGGCTTTTGCCGCCCGGTCGAGGTCTTCTTTAGCTTTACCGATGGTTGCGCCACCGTAGATAGGCCAGGTCAGATCTTTGCCAATGTAGGTATAGGCGGTAGTTTTTACACCCTCAGCAAGAACACCGGCTTCAGCCAGGGCATCCATCCACATTTCCCAGTCTTCACCACCCATAACCTTCACTGTGTTGAAGATTTCGTCGTCATTGGCTGGCTCAAGCGTAATTTCTGAAACCTCACGGGAATCGGTATTCAGGTTCTTACGGGTAACCGCTTCACCAATCGGCTTCAGGGTTGAGGAATAAACTTCACCCGTGTTTGGGTCTTTACGGCGTGGCGCTCCTAAACTGTAAACAACCAGATCAACCGTACCCATGTTTTCTTTGATCTTGGCAATTGCTTCTTCTTTAGCTTCATTGGAAAAGGCATCTGCATTCAGCGATTCTGCATACAGGCCTTCAGCCTTAGCTGCCTTTTCAAAGGCTGCAGTGTTGTACCAGCCAGCTGACGCGGTGCGGCGCTCGGTCGGTTCTTTTTCAAACATGACACCTAATGTATTCGCTTTAAAGCCAAATGCCGCCGTAATGCGGGAGGCCAGGCCATAACCGTTAGAGCAACCGATAACCAGAACATTCTTAGGGCCTTCCAGTTCAGTTTTGTTGGCTTTTACATATTCAATCTGTTCCTGAACGTTCTGTGCGCAGCCAACCGGATGGGCCGTGGTACAGATGAATCCGCGAATTTTAGGCTTAATAACCATGAAAATTATCCTTCTCAACTATATTAAGTGTGCTTCAGGCAACTGTGTTAATCACCTGACAGCAATTTGGTCGCTAGTTTAATAGAGTGCCAGCACCCCATTATTTTGATACTTGAATAAGAGTTGTGAATTAACTGCCTATTCAGCTTGGTCACCGCAAATTCTACCTGTTAAACCAGCTAATATCTTGAAAGTGCTTAAAAGGATACAATTTACTTGAATAACCATCTAACCATGCCCATTTAAGGGCCTTTAGTATTTTCAGACCGGAGCAGTACATGAACCCTCATTCTTCCACAAAAGTTATAGTCGGCATGTCTGGTGGTGTCGACTCATCGGTAACGGCCGCCCTACTAATTGAAGCCGGTTATCAGGTGGAAGGTCTGTTCATGAAAAACTGGGACGAAGATGACGGCACCGAATACTGCACAGCCAAGGAAGATCTCGCTGACGCTCAAGCGGTTGCCGACAGACTAGGCATCAAGCTACACACGGCTAATTTTGCAGCCGAATACTGGGATAACGTATTTGAGCATTTTTTAAGCGAATACAAGGCCGGGCGCACACCCAACCCGGATATTCTCTGCAACAGAGAAATCAAATTTAAAGCCTTTCTGGACTACGCCCTGATGCTCGGTGCCGACAAAATCGCGACCGGCCACTACACCCGAACCAAAGTTATAAATGGTAAAGCCGCATTGCTGCGCGGCCTGGATAACAACAAAGATCAGAGCTACTTCCTGCATGCCGTCGGGCACGAGCAGTTTGAAAAGACGTTGTTCCCTGTTGGCGAAATGGAAAAACCACTGGTCCGCGAAGTTGCAGAGAAGTACCAGTTGGCAACCGCCAAAAAGAAAGACAGCACTGGCATCTGTTTTATTGGTGAACGACGCTTTTCAGACTTCCTGAAGCAATATTTGCCTGCCCAGCCTGGCAAGATCATCACCGAGAGCGGCGATATTCTGGGCGACCATCAGGGCCTGATGTACTACACCATCGGTCAGCGTCAGGGCTTGGGCATTGGCGGCACTAAATATGGTGAAGCACCGTGGTTTGTGGCTAAAAAAGATTTAGAAAACAATCGCCTTGTTGTCGTTCAGGGCACAGACAACCCGGCGCTGTTCACCAAAAGCCTGACGGTAAACAATATTTTCTGGGTAGACGATCAGGGGCAGGAAATGCCTGTGCGCGTTACCTGCAAACACCGTTATCGTCAGCCGGACCAGCATTGTCTGCTGACACGGAACGAAGATGGATCAACGCTTGTCGAGTTTGATGAGCCTCAAAGAGCCATCACCCCTGGGCAATCCGCTGTGTTTTACAGCGATGAAGTCTGCCTTGGCGGCGGCGTTATTGAGCAAACCTGGAACTAAGGATTAGATATGGATTCAACCATCAATCGACAAACCCTGGCGCTGGCCGGCGTATTTCAGGCAGCCAAGCTGGTCGACAGGCTGGCCAAATCCGGCATGATTGAGCTTCAGCAGATTGAATCAACCATCGAAAGCATTCTCAATTTAAACCCGTCATCCTATGAGGATGTATTCAAGGGTACTGAAAACGTCGCCATTGGTTTGAACACGCTGAAAGAAGCCATGGCTAAGAATGGTCGTGGTGTGAACCGCGAGGTACTGCAGTACGCGATGGGTATTATCGCGGTGCAGAACAAGCTGCAGAAGCGGCCGGATCTGATGGAGGCGCTTTCTAACTCATTAGATCGCACAGTCGACCAGCAAAAATACTTTGGCAGCTTCAGCCACGAGGCGGTAATTGCCTCGGCAGCCCAGTGTTATGAGAGCTCCGTCAGCAAACTGAGCTTTCGCATACGGGTAACCGGCAACCCTTCTCACCTGCAGAACCCTAAGGTTGCTGAAAAGATCAGAACGATTTTATTGTTTGGCGTTCGCTGCGCCATGCTGTGGCGTCAGGCGGGCGGTCACCGCTGGCATTTCCTGACCAGTCGGAAAGCTATTAAAGACTGTGCTGACGGGCTTCTTAGCGTGGTCTAATGCTGACATTTCGGTATAATCCCCGCGCTTTAAAATCGATCGCATCTAAATAGGCTTTTAATTATGGAACTCACCTCGCTTACTGCCATTTCTCCCGTTGATGGACGTTACGGCAGCAAAACCGCCCCACTACGTGAATACTTCAGTGAATTCGGCTTAATTCGTTACCGTGTCGAAGTGGAAGTTCGCTGGTTACAGCAGTTGTCACGCATGGACGCTATCGCTGAATGCCCGGCATTCTCTGAGCAAACCCATAAATTCCTGGATGCGCTGGTTGCTAACTTCTCTGTTGAAGACGCACAGGCCATCAAGAAGATCGAAGCAACGACCAACCATGATGTAAAAGCGGTCGAGTATTTCCTGAAAGATAAATTCAATGACCAGCCTGAACTGGCCAAGGTCCTGGAGTTTGTCCACTTTGCCTGCACATCTGAAGACATCAACAACCTGTCTCACGCTCTCATGCTGAGCAACGGCATTAAAGAAGTGATTTTGCCGTCACTGAACAGCGTCTTTGAAGCCATACAGACAATCAGCCACGATCTGGCTGACATACCTATGCTTTCCCGTACCCATGGCCAAACAGCCTCACCGACAACCGTCGGTAAAGAGTTTGCGAACGTTGCCTACCGCCTGAAGCGTCAGATCCAACAGGTTGAGAGCATCGAGTACCTGGGCAAAATCAACGGCGCCGTGGGTAACTACAACGCCCATCTTTCCGCCTACCCGGATGTAGACTGGCAGCAGAATGCTCAGGTCTTCGTTGAATCTCTGGGCTTAACCTGGAACCCTTACACCACTCAGATTGAGCCTCACGATTACATCGCAGAGCTGTTTAATGCTGTAGCCCGCTTCAATACGATTCTGATCGATTTCGACCGTGACATCTGGGGTTATATTTCGCAGGGATACTTCAAGCAGAAAACCATTGCCGGTGAAGTGGGTTCTTCAACGATGCCGCACAAGGTTAACCCGATCGATTTCGAAAACTCAGAGGGTAACCTGGGTATCGCTAACGCGATTATGGGCCACCTGGCTGAAAAACTACCGATCTCCCGCTGGCAGCGAGACCTGACAGACTCAACCGTATTGCGCTCTATGGGCATGGGTCTGTCGCACAGCCTGATTGCTTATCAGGCGAGCCTGAAAGGCATCAGCAAGCTGCAGGTCAATGCCGACCGTCTGGCGGAAGATTTAAACAACGCCTGGGAAGTCATGGCGGAACCGATTCAAACCGTCATGCGCCGCTACGCCATCGAAGAACCTTATGAAAAGCTGAAAGCCTTCACCCGAGGCCGTGCTATAACGGAAGCCATGATGATTGAATTTGTTCAGCAGCTCGATCTGCCGGCTGAGGCTAAAAATGCTCTGCTGGCGATGACACCGGCACTTTATATCGGTAACGCTGTCGCTCAGGCCAAGGCGATTTAAACCCGGATATTCTGCCCAACCCTCAAAGGCCGCTTTCGCGGCCTTTAGCTTGTTTGATGTTTCGTTCGCCTTCTCTGCTAGACTTTCCAATTAAACGCTTTCTGCAATAGGCAGGTGATTCAATGAGCAGCCCCTTAAAGCACTTCGACACCAAGAGTTTCCTGAATAACCACTGGCAGCAGTCGCCTCTGCTGGTCAGACAGGCATTGACCGTAGACAACCTGATCAGCAAAGAAGACCTGTTCAGCCTTGCTCAGGAAGCGGAAGTGGAATCCCGAATCATCATCGGCGACCCAAAAGCAGATAACTGGGATCTTCAGCACGGCCCGTTTGATCAGGATACCTACGATGATCTGCCGGAAACCCATTGGACGTTGCTCGTTCAGGCAGTGGATCATTGGCTGGAAAATATCCGCGAGGTTTTGCAGAGCTTCAGCTTCTTACCGCGCTGGCGTGTCGATGACATTATGATCTCATACTCGCCGCAGCATGGCGGTGTTGGCCCCCACTACGATCTTTACGACGTCTTCCTGATTCAGCTTCAGGGCAATCGCATCTGGCGCGCCGGCCAACTGTGTGATGATGAAACCGATGTGATAGACGGCCTTCCGGTTAAGGTTATTTCCGATTTCCAGGAACAGGACAGCTGGGAGATGTCACCCGGAGATATGCTGTATTTACCGCCGGGCATTGCCCACTGGGGTGAGTCGTTAACCGAATCAATAACGCTGTCGGTAGGCTTCAGAGCGCCGTCAGACAGCGAGTTTATTACTGATTTCGGTTACTTCCTGAGCGAGAAAGTCAGCGAATTCAGCCGCTACAGCGATCAAAAGATTAAAGACCGCTCGGCGTCTCCTTATCAGATCAGGCAGGAAGACGTTGACCGCCTGAAGCAAATAATGCTGCGCTACCAGGATTCAGATGAACTGCTGGCTTCATGGCTCGGCCAATACATGACCGAACCCAAGTACGATGACACCGCGACTGAAAACGAAAACATGGAGATGGCGCAGTTTGTTCGCCAGTGGCAGGCAAACACTCTCTACAAAAACCCTTCCAGCAGGATGGCCTATTGCGAAGGCATGTTGTTTGCCGATGGTCAGGATTTTGAAACTACACTCAGTTTTGAAACTCTCAATCTCATTTGCCAGCTGGACACCCTTCATTACTCCGCAGCAAAAGATTTCAGCGATGTCAGGGCTCATAACCTGATGTGGCAGCTGCTAACTGCAGGTGTTGTATTCTTTGATGTTTAAAAAAGTCGCCACTACCGCTTTCTCGGCACTGCTCGTCTTACCTTCCGCTTGCTTAGCAACGGAACTGTTCATTTATACCGCCCCAACCGGCGAGCGGGTCGTGACAGACAGGCCCATAAACCTGGCCGGGTATGAGCTGGAAGAAAGCAAGATAAGCGCCGGCAAAGCCGGCACCGCCTTAAGGTATCAGGACAACGATAAAAATCGCCAGTTGATTGACCGCCACATCCGTAATGCTGCTTATCTGTATGATATGGACTCTGCGTTGATCAAAGCTGTGATTAAGCAGGAGTCCGCCTTTAATATCAGGGCGCGCTCAAACAAAGGCGCAACGGGACTGATGCAGTTGATGCCCGCTACTGCAGCGCGATATAAGGTCAAAGACCTGTACGATCCGAAACAAAACATCTACGCAGGCACTCAGCACCTGAGGTACTTGCTGTATCAGTATGATGATTTAAAACTGGCACTGGCGGCCTATAACGCGGGTGAAGGCGCCGTGGCCCGATTTGGGGGTGTACCGCCCTACCCTGAAACGATAAATTACGTTGCCAAGGTTATGGGCTGGTATCAGGCGTATCGAAACTAGGTTGATGAGTGGATATCAGTGGAAAACGTGATCTTCCTCTGGGTTGGCCTCTTCTGCAATGCCATCCACTAGCATTCCGGAGGATTCCATTCCGGCGCTGATCATGGCGCGTGCAACGTCTGGCAGCTGCTCCTGTAAGGCGTTTTTAGCTTCTTCTGAAAACTCAATCTTAACCACCGGGTTGTCCGATTCATCTGAATTCTGCAGGACAAAAGTATTGTCGGACACCTGTAAAATTTCCCAATACTTAACCATAAAAAACCTCGCTTAAAAAAAACGCTGCAGCTTTTGGCTACAGCGCAATCTATGTAACTTTAACCCTATTAAAACAGATTAATACCACTTAATAAGTCATTCTAAAGCCTAAGTGGAAGGTCGAATCAATTTCCACATCGTTTACGTCTTCATAACTGGCGCTGACATCATGGTAGCCAACGAAGATGCGGGCCTGAGGAAGCACCTTATAGGTTATTCGGCCAACCAGTTCATGAGCGTAGGTTAATTCGCCGAAGCTCAGAATGCTCGGTGCCAGGTAGGCTTCACCTTCCAGGCCTAAGCCGTTCATAAAATCAGGCTGCCAGCGTAAAAAACCACCCACACCCGCGGCAAAGGTCAGGTCTTCCACGTCTGTAGACAGCACCATGCCTTTAAAGCCCACACCACCTATCAACTCCTGATTAGCCATTGTGGCATCCACAGCATTGAAACCGGCAGTAACAGCCCAGTTCGATTCCTCTTCGTTATAGAGGAAGCCGGTGGTCAGGTGCGCACCGGTACCAACCAGCACGGCGTCATGCTCTACCCGAATAGAGTCATTAGATAGAGAAAAATCAATCGCGCCTCCTGCATAAGCCGTCATGGAATGAGCCATCAGTATTGCAGGTACAATGATTTTTTTAATCATCGGGGTAAATCTCCAAATTTGAACTGCGCTATATAAAGCCTAAGTTAGCCGGAATTTGCAAACTACAGCATCAATATTAGCCTTGAACACTTTTAAATTTACAAAGAAAAGCCACCCTTTGGGTGGCTTTAACAGCTGCTAAACCGTTTATCAGGCAAGCATTTCAAGCAGCAGTTTGTTCAACCGTGAAACAAAACCGGCCGCGTCTTTCAGGGTTGAGCCTTCCGACAGTCGCGCCTGTTCAAGCAGAATGCTGGCCAGGTCGTTAAAGCGGGTTTCGTTCTCTTCTTTTTCCAGTCGCTGAACCAGAGGGTGCTCAGGGTTAAGCTCCAGAATCGGCTTGGAATCTGGGACAGCCTGACCTGCAGCCTCCATGATACGGCGCATTTGGGCACCCATGTCATTGTCACCAACAACGATACAGGCCGGTGATTCAACCAGACGATGCGTCATACGAACGTTTTCGAGTTCATCTTTGAATTGCTCATGAATTCGGGTCAGCAGGTCTTTGTGCTCGTCGTTGGCTTTTTCCTGGGCCTGCTTCTCTTCTTCAGACTCAATATCGCCTAAATCCAGACCGCCACGGGCCACATCCACAAAGGACTTACCTTCAAACTCGTTCAGGTAGCTCATCAGCCACTCATCGATACGGTCGGAAAGCAGCAGAACCTCGATGCCCTTCTTGCGGAATACTTCCAGGTGCGGGCTGTTCTTGGCCGTTTGGTGGTTATCCGCGCTGACGTAGTAGATCTTATCCTGACCCTCTTTCATGCGCTCCAGGTAATCTTTCAACGAAACATTCTGCTTAGCGTCACCCGTATGACTGCTGGCAAAGCGCAGCAGACCGGCAATCTTGTCTTTGTTGCCCATGTCTTCAGCCGGGCCTTCTTTCAGTACCTGGCCGAACTCTTCCCAGAATGCCTGATAGTCTTCCGGCTGCTTCTTAGCCAGTTTACCCAGCATATCCAAAACACGCTTAACCAGTGCCGACTTGATGCTGTCGATGGTGGAGTCGTTCTGCAGAATTTCACGGCTGACGTTCAGCGGTAAGTCGTTGGAATCGACAATACCCTTAACAAAACGCAGGTACATTGGCAGGAACTGTTCTACATCATCCATGATAAAGACACGGTTAACGTACAGCTTCAGGCCACGCACACGTTCGCGGTTCCAAAGGTCGTAAGGTGCTTTCTTAGGGATATAGAGCAAGCTGGTGTAATCAAGCTTACCTTCGACCCGGTTGTGGCTCCATGTTAGCGCATCACCATAGTCATGAGAGATATGGTGGTAGAGCTCCTGATATTCTTCGTCGTTTACCTCGCTTCTGGGGCGGGTCCACAGCGCCTTGGCACTGTTCACGTTTTCCCAGGTCGGATCCTGCTTTTCAGCTTCTTCTTCCTCACCTTCAGCCGCTGCATAGCTTTCTTCAAGCATCTGTACCGGAACTGAAATATGATCGGAATACTTTTTAACCAGGTTCTTCAGGCGCCAGCTGTCGGAAAACTCGCTTTCATCAGCCTTCAGGTGCAGAACAATCTTGGTACCACGCGCTGGCAGAATTGCATCGGCAATGGTGAACTCACCTTCGCCTTCACTGTGCCAGTGAACGCCTTCCTCGGCAGCATGGCCGGCTTTACGGGTATACACATCAACCGCTTTAGCAACAATAAAGGAAGAATAGAAACCAACACCGAACTGGCCGATAAGCTGACTGTCTTTGCGTTCATCACCGGTCAGGTTTTTCAGGAAGTCGGCCGTACCGGAGCGCGCAATAGTCCCTAAGTTCTGTACGACTTCATCCCGCGTCATGCCAATGCCGGTATCTTCGATCGATACAGTGTTCGCATCTTTATCGACGCTGATACGGATACGCAGGTCATTGTTTTCAGCCATCAGGCTGTCATCTTTTAACGACTGAAAACGCAACTTGTCACATGCGTCCGATGCGTTTGAGACCAGCTCGCGAAGGAAAATCTCTTTGTTCGAGTAAAGAGAATGAATCATTAAATGCAGAAGCTGTTTTACTTCTGTTTGAAAACTAAGTGATTCCTGTTTGGTATCAGACATAAAGCCTCTTACGATCTAGTTATTCCAATAAGTCGGAGTTAAAAGTGGGGATAATGACTGTTAATTCAAGGGTTTATGGCAATAACTGATGGCGTTTTTTTAAAATTCCTCTTTGAACACAGCTAAAGTTTTCCGGTTTACCTTTGCAGGCCGGGGCGAATACGGCAAACTTCCGCTCAATTAAAATAAGGAGAGACCAATGCCAGTCAGCCAATCGAGCATGAACAGTAAGCGCTTCAGCAAAAGAGAAGTGTTTGGCTGGGCAATGTACGATTTTGCGAACAGCAGCTACACCACGGTCGTTATCACCTTTATCTATTCTGCCTTTTTCATCGCTCACATTGTCCCGGAAGAACTCAGCCACATGCGCAATTCGCTTTGGGCGGCGGCGATCACGATCTCCACCCTCATCAGTATCTTTGCAGCCCCCTTCGTGGGCGTGATCTGCGATCTGAACGGTAATAAAAAGGCTTATTTGGCTGTCTGCACCCTGGGCTCAGTGATCGGTACTGCCTGCCTGTATTTTGTAGGCCCGGGGAACATTGCTCTGGGGCTGATATTCCTGGTGATCAGCAATACCGCCTGGATGCTGTCTGAATCGTTCAATGCCAGCCTGCTTACCGATATATCCAACAAGCAGAACATCGGCAGAATATCCGGGATTGGCTGGGGTGTTGGCTATATCGGCGGGCTGCTCAGCCTCATTATTGTATCGCTGATCATAAAATCGTCTCCGCACGACAGTTATGCGGCCTATATAAATGAAAACCAGATGGCGATGCTTTTTATAGCGTTGTTTTACCTGCTGGCCTCACTACCCCTGTTTGCTTTCGTTAAAACACGAAAGCCCGAGAACAGCGAATTCAGTCAGCTTAGAGCGACTGAGCTCGCAAAGCTGGCCTTTCAGCGACTGATCCAGTTCAGGGTGCTGACCCGCCAATACCCAGTGCTTTTCCATTTCTTTATGGCCTTTCTGGTATACAGTGCCGGCATATCCGTAGTTATTAAGTTTCTTGGAATTTACGCCAGTGAAGATGTCGGCATTACCGGCACAGAACTGATTTATGTAGGCGCAACTTTGCAGATCAGCTCGATGGTGGGTGCCATCGGCTTTGGCTTCCTTGAGGACAAAATAGGCTCAAAACCAGCCATTCTCTATTCTTTGGCATTATGGATTGGCGGCATCATCGGGATCTATTTTCTGGACAAAATCAGCCTGCTACTCGGAACTTCTCTGACAACCAGCTTTCTAATTATTGCCTTTATAGCCGGTTCAGCACTGGGCGCGACTCAGTCTTGCAGCCGGGCGTTGGTTGGCAGGCTTACCAGCCCCGAGGATTCATCCCTGATGTTTGGGCTTTGGGGCACTTTTGCGAGGCTATCCATTATTCTGGCGATGGCCTTTGGCCCATTGAGCGATTTAGTGGGCCGAAAAAACGGACTTTTGCTGATTTTGGTTTACTTTGTATTGGGCGGGGTTATGTTAATGCGGGTTCCTGTAAATAAAACGGATCAAAGTGTTCGATTAAATTAACATTACTTGAAAATAACCCAACCGCCTGCACTATTTAGCTAAGAAAATTTAACCTGAGGTAACTAAGTGAATATTCGTTTCCAGTACTTAAACAACCGACCAGCCTGGCAGCGGTATCTTATATTTGCTCTGTCTATCATGTTCATGATCGCGCTGTTCTGGATTGGCATGGTGTTTTTTATAGGATTCGCCATTCTCGCATTCGTGGTTGCCCTGATTAACACCATTAAGGTGAAGCTGACCGGCCGCCCTCTGTTTTCCGGGCCGAAGCACTTCCATCGATATCAATCTCAGTTTAGGCAAACGAATGTGATTGAAGGCGAGCTGGTTGAGCCGCATAAAGATGATGAAAACAAGTAACACTTAAAAAACGGCTAATAAGCCGTTTCAGACTGATGACAAAGTTTCCACAGCCTTCGAGACGGTGAAAAGGTATCAATTAAATGGACGTCGAAAACATGGATGTTTTCGTCGAGCGTATCAGGACGATACTTGCAGCGGTCCATTTAAGTGATACCTTTTCGGCGGAGGGGTTTATCGACAACCTGAAGCGGCTAATAAGCCGCTTTTCTGTACCTGGCCGGGTTATTCCCAGCCAGTAATCTCTTTCAGTGCACTGCCGATCTCAGCAAGCGACCTTACGGTTTTCACGCCAGCATCGTTGAGTGCAGCAAACTTCTCATCTGCCGTACCCTTACCACCAGAGATAATCGCACCGGCATGGCCCATACGCTTACCCGGAGGCGCTGTAACACCTGCAATGTAAGAAACGACGGGTTTAGTGACGTTTTCTTTAATAAATGCAGCGGCTTCTTCTTCAGCAGTACCGCCGATCTCACCAATCATAACAATTGCTTCAGTCGCTGGGTCTTCCTGGAAGAGCTTTAGGATATCGATGAAGTTAGAACCCGGAATCGGGTCACCACCAATACCAACGCAGGTCGACTGACCAAAGCCGTAATCGGTGGTTTGTTTAACCGCTTCATAGGTCAAAGTACCGGAACGGGAGACAATACCCACCTTGCCGGCTTTATGAATGTGGCCCGGCATAATACCGATTTTACATTCATCCGGCGTAATCAGGCCCGGGCAGTTAGGGCCGATCATGCGAACGCCTTTGCGGTCTACGTACTCTTTAGCGAACAGCATGTCCAGAGTCGGGATACCTTCAGTAATACAAACGATGAGCTCAAGACCGCTGTCAGCGGCTTCAATAATGGCATCTTTACAGAACGGGGCCGGCACATAAATAACGGTTGCCTGGGCACCGGTTGCTTCAACAGCCTCACGCACGGTATTGAATACCGGCAGCCCCAGATGCTTAGTGCCACCCTTACCCGGAGAAACACCACCCACCATTTGAGTGCCGTATTCAATCGCCTGTTCACTGTGGAAAGTACCCTGTGAACCGGTAAAGCCCTGGCAAATAACCTTGGTATCTTTATTGATTAAAATACTCATTATGCACCCCCTGCCGCTGCAACTACACGTTCAGCCCCATCGCTCAGCGAGCTGGCTGCAATAATATTCAAGCCACTTTCTGCCAGTTTTTTAGAGCCCAGTTCTGCGTTATTGCCTTCTAGGCGAACCACGACAGGGACTTTCACACCCACCTCTTCCACTGCACCGATAATACCTTCAGCAATCATGTCGCAACGGACGATGCCACCAAAAATATTAACGAACACGGCTTTCACGTTTTCATCGGAAAGGATAATTTTGAAGGCTTCAGCAACACGCTCTTTGGTTGCACCACCACCAACATCCAGGAAGTTGGCCGGAGAACCACCGTAAAGGTTAACGATGTCCATGGTGCCCATTGCAAGACCGGCACCGTTTACCATGCAGCCGATGTTACCGTCGAGAGCAACGTAGTTGAGCTCCCATTCTGCCGCTTCCGACTCACGCGGGTCTTCCTGGCTAGGGTCACGCATTGCTTGTAAATCTTTGTGGCGATACAAAGCATTACCATCAATACCTATCTTTGCGTCCAGGCAGTGAAGGTCTCCGGCCGTGGTAATAACCAGCGGGTTGATCTCAATTAACGCAAGATCTTTATCCAGGAACAGCTTGGCCAGACCCATGAAGATAGTCGCGAATTGACGAATTTGTGCGCCCTGCAAGCCCAGCTTAAACGCAAGCTCACGGCCCTGATAAGGTTGAGGCCCGACCAGAGGGTCAATCTCTACCTTTAGAATCTTCTCTGGCGTTTCTTCGGCAACTGTCTCAATTTCAACACCGCCTTCTGTGGACGCCATAAATACAATACGTCGTGATGAACGATCGACCACAGCACCCAGGTAGAGTTCATTCTCAATATCGGTGCAGGATTCAACTAAAATTTTGCTGACGGGTTGACCCTTTTCATCGGTCTGGAAAGTAACCAGATTTTTACCCAGCCAGTGAGCGGCAAATTCTTTTGCCTCATCGGCTGAAGTAACCAGCTTAACGCCGCCTGCTTTACCGCGTCCGCCGGCATGCACCTGAGTTTTAACGACCCACTTGTCACCAGGAATACGAGCAATGGCGTCAGATACCTGCTCTAACGTATCACATGCGTAGCCCTCGGATACGGGAAGCCCGTATTGCTTAAAAAGCTGTTTGCCTTGATATTCATGAAGGTTCATTTTTTTTGGTCCGCCTTCTTTATTAAATTTTTATTTAAATTGTGAAATTGAAGCGCCGAGTAAGGATTATACAAACAAAAACGAAGCCGTTAGGCTCCGTTCTTAGTCTAACTACTTACGCTTTTTCCGATTCACTTTGTGAATTGCGATGTTGTCGACAGCCAGTGCTGCCTCATGAACCGCTTCAGACAGGGTTGGGTGAGCGAAGCAGGTTAACTGCAGATCTTCCGCACTGGAGGCAAACTCAAGTGCAATAACGCCCTGAGCAATCATCTCAGAAGCGCCAATACCGAAGATGTGAACACCCAGTACGCGATCCGTTTTAGCATCAGCCAGGATCTTAACCTGACCAGCAGTACTGTTCGCTGCCATAGCACGACCGATAGCGGCAAACGGGAAAGCACCGGCTTTGTAGTCAACGCCTTCGGCTTTCAGTTGCTCTTCGGTTTTACCGACCCAGGCTATTTCCGGATGCGTATAAATAACACTTGGAATAGCGTCGTAATTCATTTTAGCGTTATGGCCGGCTATAATTTCAGCAACCATAATGCCTTCTTCAGAGCCTTTGTGCGCCAGCATTGGGCCACGAACAACGTCACCAATGGCATAAACACCAGGAACGGTTGTGCGGCACTGATCGTCAACGAAGATAAAGCCACGCTCATCCAGTTTCACGCCACTGTCGTCGGCCAGGCAGCCTTCGGTATAAGGACGGCGACCCACAGCCACAACCAGTTTATCGAAGGTTTCCTGCTTTTCACCTTCAGCATCAACATAGGTAACTTCTACCTTTTTACCTTTCCGCGTTGAGCCGGTTACACGAGCGCCTAAACGGATCTCAAAGCCAGGTTTGTTGAAGTACTTATAAGCATCTTTAGAGATTGCGCCGTCTGCAGCTGCAAGGAACGAATCCATAGCTTCCAGAACCACAACTTCAGAACCCAGGCGACCCCAAACAGAACCCAGCTCCAGGCCAATAACACCGGCACCGATAACACCCAACTTTTTAGGCACTTCCGGGAACTCCAATGCACCGGTGGAGTCAACAATGACATCACCATCGGTAGGCGTTGGTGGAATTTCAACCGGAATAGAA
The DNA here is from genome assembly GCF_004341165.1 of Reinekea marinisedimentorum. Classification (GTDB taxonomy): domain Bacteria; phylum Pseudomonadota; class Gammaproteobacteria; order Pseudomonadales; family Natronospirillaceae; genus Reinekea; species Reinekea marinisedimentorum. Next base: position 153,929 of record NZ_SLZR01000003.1, on the reverse strand, counting down.
CCCATTGCCAGAATCACGTTTTCTGCCTGAATGCTTTCGACAGAGCCATCGTTCTTGGTAACTTCAACAACCTTGTTGGCTTTCAGCTTACCTTTACCTTCAAAGCTAACAACGCCATTGCCCTTCAACAGACCGGCTACACCGCCCGTCAATTGGTTAACAATGCCGTCTTTACGCTCAAGCATTTTTGCAACATCAATTTTAGGCGATTTAACAGAAATACCATGCGTTTCGAACTCATGAAGAGTTTCGGAATACTTCTCAGAAGATTCCAAAAGGGCTTTCGATGGAATACAGCCAACATTCAGGCAGGTACCGCCCCATGTTGTTTTGCCGTCTTCTTTCACCCACTTTTCGATGATAGCGGTTTTCTTGCCCAGTTGTGCAGCTTTGATCGCAGCAACATAACCGGCAGGACCAGAACCTATCACAACCACTTCAAATTGATGTGCCATGGAAACTTTTACCCTTGAGTTAAATGAGATATCAAAGGGCAGATACTCTTCTGCCCCATACTTGTGTCGAGTTTGTATGTACGCTTTTTTACAGTTCTAACAAAATTCGTGCTGGGTCTTCAAGCATATCTTTAATTGCGACTAAAAATTGAACTGCTTCTTTCCCATCAATCAGCCGATGGTCGTAGGAGAGCGCAAGATACATCATTGGTAAGATCTTTACCTCACCATTAACGGCCATTGGCCTTTCCTGAATTTTGTGCATACCCAGAATGGCTGTTTGCGGTGGGTTCAGAATCGGGGTCGACATTAATGAACCAAAAACGCCGCCATTAGTAATGGTGAAGGTACCGCCCTGCATTTCGTCGATACCCAGCTGACCGGCCTGCGCCCGTTCACTGAAGTTACGGATCGTGCTTTCAACGCCCGCTAGGCTCATTTGGTCGGTATCCCTTAAGATAGGAACAACCAGACCACGGTCGCTTGAAACCGCCACGCCAATATCATAATAGCCATGGTACACAACATCATCGACATCTAGCGAAGCATTTACTTCCGGATGACGTCTTAACGCCTCAGTCGCGGCTTTCACAAAGAAAGACATAAAGCCTAAGCGGGTACCATTGTGTGTTTTTTCGAACTGGTCTTTATACTTTTTGCGCAGTTCCATCACCGGTGCCATGTTCACCTCGTTAAAGGTGGTCAGCATTGCGGTGCTGTTTTTGGCTTCCAGCAGGCGCTCTGCAATCCGCTTTCGTAAACGGGTCATCGGAACACGCTTTTCAGAACGAGCCGGCTGTTGAGAGGCAAAGTCAGGGGTGCCGGTCATTTGCGGAATCATACCCGGCATGCTGTGTTCAGCAGCCGATGGCTCTTCGGCCGGCGCTGTAACTGCAGGAGCAGCGGCTGCAGCAGGCGCCGCAGCGCTCGCACCTTCACTGGCCTTCTTAACCACATCTTCCTTGGTAATACGACCGCCTTTACCGGTGCCAACTATCTGCTCTGCTGTCAGGTTGTTCTCTTCTGCAAGCTTGCGTGCTGCCGGGCTCATGGGCGTTTCTGGATTACCTGCAGCCGGCGAGCTGACTGCCACACCTTCAGAGGTAGATGGCTCTTCATTTAGACTGATATCGCCCTCGACAAAGTGGCCAATCAATTCCTGACTAACGACAACATCGCCTTCGTTCTTAATAATTTCAGAGACTTGACCGTCGGCCGGAGCAACAATTTCCAGGACGACCTTATCTGTTTCGATATCAACAATTAACTCATCACGTGAAACAGATTCGCCGGGCTGCTTGTGCCAGGTAACGATGGTTCCGTCCGCAACTGATTCCGGAAATTGTGGAGCTTTAATTTCTATAGACATGAATAATTCCTTAAGTTCTCCGCCCAATCGATCACTGAATATTCAGGATCGCGTCATTGAGAAATTGTTCGAGTTGTTCTAAGTGCAACGACATATAGCCCGCAGCAGGTGAAGCGGAAGCATCGCGCCCGGCATAACGCAGATAGAGTTTTTCACTGACTCTCTGAATTACGCGACGCATGTGATGCTGGCTTGAGTACCAGGCACCCTGGTTCATAGGTTCTTCCTGGCACCAAACAATATCCTTAACTTTCTTATACTGTGACAGTACATCCAGCATCTGCTCTTCCGGGAACGGGTACAGCTGTTCGATACGGATAATAGCGACGTTGGTAGCTTCTTCTTTCTGTCGCTTATCAGCCAAATCGTAATAGACCTTACCGGAGCACAGCACAATGCGATCGACCTTTTTCTTGTCGATGTCGGCATTAGACTCATCCAAAACCGTGTGGAAATGCCCTTCGGCCAGTTCTTCCAACGTAGACACGGCGTCTTTGTGTCTGAGCAGGCTCTTAGGCGACATAACCACCAGAGGTTTACGCAAGTTGCGTACAATTTGTCGCCTCAGCATATGGAATACCTGCGCCGGCGTAGTGGGGGCGCATACCTGAATATTCTGCTCTGCGCAGAGTTGCAGGTAACGCTCCAGTCGGGCTGAGGAGTGCTCTGGCCCCTGACCTTCATAACCGTGCGGCAACAGCATGGTCAGGCCACACAGGCGACCCCACTTGTGTTCGCCGGAGGTAATGAACTGGTCAATAACCACCTGAGCGCCATTGGCGAAATCACCAAACTGAGCTTCCCAGACCACCAATGCATTGGGCATCGTCGTCGCGTAGCCATACTCAAACGCCAGCACAGCTTCTTCAGACAGGAATGAGTCGTAAATATCAAAGCTGGGCTGATCTTCCGCGATATGAGCCAGAGGGACAAAGGTGCTGCCATCGTTCTGGTTATGCCAGACCGCATGTCGGTGAACGAAGGTGCCGCGACCCACATCCTGACCGGTAATTCGTACCGGCATGCCCTGCTGTAAAATCGTGGCATAGGCCAGTGTTTCAGCAAAGCCCCAGTTGATTGGTAAAGCGCCCTTCGCCATCTTGCCGCGGTCTTCCATGATCTTATTGACCTGGCGTTGCAGCGGGAAGCCTTCATGCGGTGTATTGATCTTGAAAGCCAGCTCCTGAAGTTCTTTCAGGTCGTAGCTGGTGTCAAACTCATCCACCACCGGTTGATTCAGGTAGGGTTTCCAGTCAACGAATAACGCGCTGTTTGGCTCTTTCACCAATGCATTGGCAACATGCTCGCCGTTGGCCAGCGCATCGCGGTAGCCGTTAACCAGAGCGGTTACTTCTTCGGCCGAAACCACACCCTGCTGCTTAAGTTTGTTCGCGTAGAGTTCAAAGGTCGTCTTATGCTGACGGATCTGCTGGTACATCATCGGCTGAGTCATCGCAGGCTCATCGGCCTCGTTATGACCTCGACGACGGTAACAGACCAGGTCAATGACCACATCACGCTTGAACTGTTGACGGTAATCGACAGCCAGCTGCGTAACGAAAACAACCGCTTCCGGGTCATCACCGTTTACATGGAAGATCGGCGCCTGAACCATTTTCGCAATATCGGTCGGATATTCGGTTGAGCGCGCATCTTCACGCCGCGAGGTGGTAAACCCAACCTGATTGTTGATGATAATGTGAATGGTGCCGCCGGTTCCGTAAGCGCGGGTTTGCGACATCTGGAACGTTTCCATCACCACACCCTGCCCTGAGAAGGCTGCGTCACCATGGATATTGACCGGAATAACCAGATCGCCTTTCGGGTCGTTACGACGATCCTGACGGGCTCTCACTGACCCTTCGACAACTGGCGCTGAAATTTCCAAGTGCGATGGGTTAAACGCCAGAGCCAGATGAATTTCACCACCTGACGTCATTACGTTTGAAGAAAAGCCCTGGTGATACTTCACGTCGCCGGAGCCTTCACTCAGGAACGACTTACCCTCAAATTCGTCAAACAAATCTGCCGGATTCTTACCGAGGATATTCACCAGCATGTTAAGCCGGCCGCGGTGTGCCATACCGATCACGACTTCTTTGGCTCCGTAAGAGCCACTGCGCTGGATCAGTTCATCCATCAGTGGAATTAAGGCTTCGCCACCTTCCAGACCAAAGCGCTTGGTGCCCGGGTATTTAGAGCCCAGATACTTTTCCATACCTTCGCCGGCACACAGCCGTTCCAGAATATGTTTGCGCGCGTCTATTGAATATTCAGGTGCAGAGCGGACAGACTCCATGCGCTGCTCAATCCATCTGCGCTCAGCGGTGTTGACGATGTGCGTGAATTCGGCGCCAATTGAGCAACAGTAGGTGGATTCCATTGCGCCCAAAATTTCTTTCAGCGGCGCTTCTTTCTTGCCGATGTAAAGATTGGAACATTGAAAAACCGATTCCATATCGGCAAGTGTAAGCCCGTGATATTTGGGCTCTAAATCTGGTACTGATACCTTTTTACGCAACCCTAACGGGTCAATATCTGCTCGCTGATGACCACGGAACCGGTAAGCGGTAGCCAATTGGTGCACACGAACCTGCTTGCGTTCATGTTCAGTAATCAGATTGGGGGCAACGGTATTGGTGGCAAGCTTTGGCGTTTTACCCATTAACAGATAATGGTCACGCACCGGTTTGTGTGGGGTATCCGTTGTCACTTCTTCGTTAACGGTTGGCAGCTTGTCGAATATTGAGCGCCATTGCTCAGGAACGGAATTGGGATCAGCCAGATAGGCTTCGTACATTTCGTCTAGGTAGGTTTGGTTGCCACCCGAAAAATGGGAAGACAACCATTGTTCTTCCATGGAGGCGTTTCGCATATAAAACCCTATCGTTTCAATTTAGCTTATGAGGCCTATTGTCATTATTTATAGTGGGTTGCGCCACGCTAATGGCGCAACCCCTCTTTCCATTTATGTTGCACTACTCAACAGCATAGAGCGAATATGCCCAATTGCGCGTGTAGGATTCAGCCCTTTCGGACAAACATTAACGCAATTCATAATACCGCGGCATCTGAACACACTGAACGGATCATCAAGCTCTGCCAGGCGCTCTTCGGTGGCTGTATCGCGACTGTCGGCCAGGAAACGATAAGCCTGCAGTAAACCCGCCGGACCAATAAATTTATCCGGATTCCACCAGAAAGATGGGCAGGATGTAGAGCAACAGGCACACAGAATACACTCGTAGAGCCCGTCTAACTTGGCACGCTCCTCCGGTGACTGCAGGCGCTCAATGGCCGGTGCCGGCGTATCGTTGATCAAATATGGGTGCACCTTTTCGTACTGCTTGTAAAAGGTACTCATATCGATGACTAAATCACGAATAACCGGCAGACCAGGCAGCGGCCTCAGCACCAGTGTGCTTTCAGCGCCACCAACATCAGATAAGGAAGTAATGCAGGCCAGGCCGTTGGTGCCATTAATGTTCATGCCATCGGAACCGCAAACCCCTTCACGACAAGAGCGACGGTAGGAAAGCGTTGTATCCTGCTCTTTCAGCAAGTTCAGTACGTCCAGAACCATCAGGTCTTTTCCGCTGGGAATTTCGACTTCGTAGTCCTGCATATAAGGACGCTCATCAACGTCGGGATTATATCGATAAACACTGACTTTCATATCGCCTCCTTAGTATGTACGGACTTTAGGTTGAAAGGTTTCAACGCTTTTTGGCTTGAAGTTTACATCGCGCTTCAGAACGGCCTTTTCGATAGGGTCGTAAACTGAGTGGCACAACCAGTTCTCATCATCACGCTCTTCGTAGTCATAGCGGGCATGTGCACCGCGACTTTCCGTACGGACATCGGCCGATATCGCCGTAGCCTCGGCAACCTCCATCAGGTTGCCCAGCTCCAGTGCTTCAATTCGTGCAGTGTTGAAGGTTTTAGAATGGTCAGACAGAACGACGTTATTAACTCGTTCGCGCAGCTCAAGCAGCTTATTGCGCCCTTCAGCCATTTTTTCACCTTCGCGGAACACGCCAAAGTGCAGCTGCATGGTGTTTTGCAGATCTTTCTTAACTTCTGCCACGGACTCACCCTTCTTGCGTGAATCCAACGCATTTAACTTCGACATGGCCGCTTCGATATCGCTTTCCGTTGCCGCGCTGACTTCATAGCCCTGACGCAACGAATCTTCAATCTGGATACCTGCCGCCCGTCCAAATACCACCAGGTCTAACAGAGAGTTACCACCCAATCGGTTCGCGCCGTGTACAGAAACACAAGCAGCTTCACCGCAGGCATACAGACCTTCGATAATCTTGTCCTGACCGTTTTCGTCGATGGCAATTGCCTGGCCACCAATATTGGTCGGAATACCGCCCATCATATAGTGACAGGTTGGAACCACCGGAATCGGCTCTTTTGCTGGATCAACATGAGCAAAGGTTTTTGAAAGCTCGAGAATACCCGGCAAACGCTCTTTCAACAGCGCCTCGCCTAAATGATCAAGCTTAAGGAATACATGGTCGTTTTCCGGACCGCCGCCCCGGCCTTCCAGAATCTCCATAACCATAGAGCGGGCAACAACGTCACGGCCAGCCAGGTCTTTCGCATTGGGAGCGTATCGCTCCATGAAGCGCTCGCCATCTTTATTGATCAGGTAACCACCCTCACCCCGACAGCCTTCCGTGACCAGAGTACCGGCTCCGTAAATACCGGTTGGGTGGAATTGCCACATCTCCATATCCTGAACCGGGAAGCCGGCTCTAAGCGCCATACCAATACCATCACCGGTATTGATCAGTGCATTGGTCGTCGATGCATAAATACGGCCGGCACCACCGGTCGCCAGCACGGTAGCCTTCGAACGGATATGAACGACATCACCGGTTTCAATTTCAATGGCGACGACGCCCGTTACCGCACCAGTGCTGTTTTTAACCAGATCTACGGCATACCATTCATTCAGGAAGCTGGTGCCGGCTTTCAGGTTGCCCTGGTAAAGGGTGTGCAGCAGTGCGTGACCGGTTCGGTCGGCCGCAGCACAGGTTCTTGCCGCCTGACCACCCTCGCCGAAGTTTTTGGATTGGCCGCCGAAAGGTCGCTGATAGATGCGCCCTTCGCTAGTTCGTGAAAATGGCAGCCCCATGTGATCGAGTTCAAATACGGCCTGAGGACCGACAGAACACATATATTCGATGGCATCCTGATCACCAATATAGTCCGACCCTTTAACGGTGTCGTACATGTGCCAGCGCCAGTCGTCATTTGGATCGTCACTGGCAATCGCACAGGTGATACCGCCTTGTGCAGAAACTGTGTGTGACCGAGTTGGAAAAACCTTTGAGACAACCGCGGTGTTTAAACCCGATTTAGCCAGTTCCAGCGCTGCGCGCAAACCGGCTCCACCGCCACCAATGACAATTGCATCAAAGCTCATTGTTTTATTTTTTGTCATTTTTTATGCACCCCACACTGCTGAAAAACCGATCACAAAATAGATGAAGTTCGCCAGGGCAATAACCGCAAGTACCAAAAATCTGGCCCAGGCATTTTTCACATAATCAGTAGCGACCGTCCACATGCCTACCCAAATGTGTCCGACCAATGCCAGCAAGATGGAAAGCGTATAGATTTTGAACCAGAAGTTAGAAAACAGACCGCGCCATTCCTGGTAGCTGATATCGGCATTAAAAAGAAAATAAGCCAACATAAAAATAACGTAGCTGCCCAAAAGTACGGCAGATACACGCTGCATCAACCAATCCAACAGCCCGCTTCGTGAGAAGCTTGTAATACTTTTTACCATACCCAGACTCCCAGCAATAAAATGCAGATTACAGATGCAATCAAAACGAATTTAGAAGCCAGCGCTCCTGACTCTTTTTCCTCAAAGTAACCGATATCCATGAACAAATGCTTTATTCCGGCGATTAGGTGATAAGCAAAAAAAGAAACGATTCCCCACGTAACTAACTTGGCCAGCGGGTGATTCATGGCACTCACGACCTTTTCAAAGCCAGCTTCTGAACTTAAACTCAAATTCAGAGCCCACATTAAAAAAGCGAGCGCTACGAACAAACCGACGCCGGTTATTCTGTGGATGATGGAAGCAACTGCTGAGACGGGCAAACGGATAGTTCGCAGATCGAGGTTTACGGGGCGATTATTTTTCACGGGCGTAGTCTCTGTTGTTCTTATTGATAGCTTTAAAGAAAGCTCAGTCGATAACTGAAAACCTTCGAGCCTTCAGCTATATGCCAAAAAGATTATAGGCAGCACAAATACTTATTACAATTCATAACAAGGTCGTATAAGGGCCACCCCAAACTCCCTGAAAGCCCGATATTCCGAGGGTTTCCACAAGAGACATAAAAAATAATACTTTAGACTAACAGACTATTTGTTGAGTAATTCAAACCGCCCAACTAAATTGACATTCAAGCCTAAAACCCTATAGTGATTTTCAGATTGCACTTAAATAAAACGTAAAAATCCAAAAAGTGCCCATGTCTAGTTTTCAATAACTAGCGTCAATATCGACGCACAAACCGTTAAAAGAGAGGAGACCTCATGGCTGATAAAACCGCCAAGCTGGTCATTGAAGGACAAGAACCAATCGAACTGCCAATTTACTCTGGCTCTATGGGACCCGATGTAATTGATGTTCGCAGCCTTGTTTCTGAAGGCTACTTCACATATGACCCCGGCTTTATGTCTACAGCTTCATGCGAGTCCAGCATCACATATATTGATGGTGCCAAAGGTGTGCTACTTCATCGCGGTTACCCTATCGATGAACTGGCTGAGAAGCGGGACTATCTGGATGTCTGCTATTTATTACTTAACGGAGAACTTCCGAACGACATAGAGAAGCGTGATTTTCATCGCACCGTCATGCGCCACACCATGGTGCATGAACAAATGCACGACTTCTTCAAAGGCTTCCGTCGCGACTCACACCCCATGGCTATTATGGTCGGTGTTGTAGGTGCGCTGTCTGCCTTCTACCACGACTCCCTCGACATCACGAATGATCGTCACCGGGAAATTGCAGCGACCCGTCTGATTTCAAAGATGCCGACGCTTGCGGCAATGGCCTATAAGTATTCTATTGGTCAGCCTTTCACCTACCCGCGGAATGATTTGTCCTACGGTGGTAACTTCCTGCACATGATGTTCAGTAACCCTTGTGAAAAATATTACGTCAGCCCTACCCTGGCTCGCGCAATGGATAAGATTTTCATTTTGCATGCTGATCACGAGCAAAACGCCTCAACCTCCACCGTGCGCCTTGCAGGCTCTTCCGGTGCTAACCCATTCGCCTGTATTGCCTCTGGCATTGCTGCGCTCTGGGGCCCCGCTCACGGCGGTGCAAACGAGGCCGTACTGAACATGCTCGAGGAAATAGGCGATGTCAGCAATATTGATGAATACATTGCCCGCGCCAAAGACAAGAACGACCCGTTCCGCCTGATGGGCTTTGGTCACCGTGTTTACAAAAACTACGACCCTCGCGCCAAGGTAATGAAAGAAACTGCGGATGAAGTTTTGTCTGAACTGGGCATTACCGACGACCCGCTGTTGAATGTTGCCCGCCGTCTGGAACAAATCGCACTGGAAGATCCTTACTTCGTAGAGAAAAAACTCTATCCAAACGTCGATTTCTACTCCGGCATTATCTTCAAGGCGCTTGGCATTCCTACCTCCATGTTTACCGTTCTGTTTGCTGTAGGTCGTACTCCTGGCTGGATTGCGCACTGGAAAGAAATGATCTCCGGGCCATACCGTATCGGCCGTCCTCGTCAGCTTTACTCGGGCGAGCCTACACGCGAGGTTAAGGAATAACTTAATCTTCAGGCATAAAAAAACCGGCTCAGGCCGGTTTTTTATTGTTTTGAAAAGCGCGCCACTACTTCTTCTTAGTGGCTTTTTTCGGCTTAGCTTTGGCCTTGGTCTTCACAGCCCACTTACCATTCTCAAAGTAAGCGCTCCAGCCTGAGGCTTTGCCGTCGACTTCACTCATTACATACTGCTCTTTGGTTTTACGGCTGAAGCGAATCACAGAAGGCCTGCCCTCATCATCAGCAACCGGCGCATCACAAAGGTAGTGATATTTCTCTGGCAGCTCAGCCTTATGCGGCAGCAGCTCCTGAACCAAAGGCGGTCGGGTTTCTCTGTTCTTAGGAAACTGACTGGCCGCCAAGAACATTCCGGCAGCGCCGTCACGCAGAACGTAGGTATCCTCTACCTTAAGGCACTGAAGCTCCGGCATTGGGATGGGGTCCATCTTCGGTGGCGCAGCTTCGCCATTGCGCAGCAACTTACGGGTGTTTTTACAGCTTTCAGAAGTACAGCCGAAGTACTTACCAAAGCGGCCGCTCTTCAACTGCATATCAGCGCCGCACTTATCGCATTCAAGTACAGGGCCGTCGTAACCTTTAATCTTGAACGAACCGGTCTCCAGTTTGAAACCGGAACATTCAGGGTTATTACCGCAGATGTGCAGCTTTCGACCTTCATCAATCAGGTAGCTGTTCATAGCCGCACCGCAAATATCACAGCGCTCTTTCTGACGCAGCTGGTTCACTTCAGCTTCGTCGTCGTCTTCGGAAATGGCCTCGTCACCGGAAACCAGGTTCAGCGTACCCTTACAGCGCTCTTTAGGCGGCAGGCTATAACCTGAACAGCCCAGGAAGACGCCCGTTGTACCGGTTCTGATCATCATCGGTCGCGAACAAGTCGGACACTCGATATCGGTCAGGGTCGGCTCATTAGGCTTCATACCGCCGTGAGTTTCATCTTCTCCGGCCTTATCGAGCTTGGCCGTGAAATCCGTATAGAAGGTATTCAGTACGTCTTTCCAGTTACGATGACCGTTAGCAATCTCATCGAGGTACTCTTCCAGCTGAGCCGTGAATTCATAGGCCATCAGGTTATGGAAGGAGCTGTCCAGGCGTTCGGTGACAATCTCACCCATTTTCTCGGCATAAAAACGACGGCTTTCCAGCTTAACGTAGCCCCGATCCTGAATGGTCGAGATAATGCTGGCATAGGTAGATGGCCGGCCGATGCCCAGTTTTTCAAGCTCTTTAACCAGCGAAGCTTCCGTAAAGCGAGCAATGGGTTTGGTAAAGTGCTGCTTTGGATTCAACTGCTTGAGCTCCATCGCATCACCCACTTTCAGGTCTGGCAACTCAACAATGTCATCTCGCTTACCCGGTCGCATCACGCGGGTAAAGCCGTCAAAGACCAGAACGCGACCCTTCGCTTTCAATTCATAGCCGTTAGTATCGATCGTCAGCGTACTGCTCTTGTACTTAGCCGCCACCATCTGACAGGCAACGAAGCGCTGCCAGATCAGCTCATAAAGCCGCTGAGCGTCTCTTTCCATTCCAGACAATGCCGTACTCGAAATTTCGACGTTCGACGGCCTGATGGCTTCGTGCGCCTCTTGAGCACCTTCCCGGCTACCATAGCTGACAGGATTATCCGGCAAATACTTGGCACCGTAGTTCTCGCCAATAAATGTACGGGCACTTTCAACCGCCTCAGCACTTAAGTTGGTTGAGTCGGTACGCATATAGGTGATGTGACCCGCCTCGTACAAACGCTGGGCCATCATCATGGTTTTCTTAACGCTGAAGCCTAAACGCGTGCTGGCTGCCTGTTGCAAGGTAGAGGTAATAAATGGCGCAGCGGGCTTGGAGCTGGTCGGTTTATCTTCACGATTGGTGATCTGATAGACACCGTTCGATAACCGCGCCACATGCTCGTTGGATTCGGCTTCAGATGTCGGACGGTATTTTTCGCCCTTGTACCGGGTAACCTCGAACTGAACTTCGTTGCTGCCCTTTTGGGTATCTGCATGCAAATCCCAGTACTCTTCCGGGATAAAGGCTCTAATTTCACGCTCGCGCTCGACAATCAGCTTCACCGCCACCGACTGAACACGGCCCGCACTCAGGCCCCGGGCAACCTTAGCCCAAAGCAGAGGGGAGACCATAAAGCCCACAACCCGATCAAGGAAACGGCGAGCCTGTTGAGCGTTTACGCGATCGATTTCCAGAATACCGGGTTTTTCAAAGGCCTCCTGGATCGCCTTTTTGGTAATTTCGTTGAAGACCACACGCTTATAGCGTTGATCCTCCATGCCGATCGCTTCTTTTAAATGCCATGCAATGGCTTCCCCCTCGCGGTCCAAATCGGTCGCGAGATAGATGCAGTCGGCATCTTTGGCCAGTCGGCGCAGTTCATCGACCACCTTTTCCTTACCAGGCAATATCTGGTAATTGGCAGCCCAGTCGTGATCCGGGTCGATACCCATTCTGGCTACAAGCTGTTCCTGAGCCTTGTTCTTTTTATAAACAACCTTTTCTTCAGCAGACATTTTCCTTGTGAGAGCAGCCTGCTTAGCCCGAGCTTTAGCATCAACAGGTTTACTCTGACCACTGGTTGGAAGGTCTCTTATGTGGCCCACAGACGACTTCACAATAAAGTCTGAGCCTAAGTATTTATTGATGGTTTTCGCCTTGGCGGGCGACTCCACAATCACCAGTGATTTTCCCATGCGCTACATTTCCGCTTATGATGTCTTTTTAATATAATTAACCCAGCTTTGCGCTTTCCGCAAGCGGCAACGGTTATAAAGAATTAAATTGATCCGTCAAGTAATAATGTAGTGAAAGGAATTATTTATGTCCTTTTGGGCTTTTCTGGGCGTTTTAGCGATACTGGCAGTTATGGCTGGCGCACTGTATTTATCGAAGTTTGCCGCTGATCGAGAGCTTGCTTTACAAGAGCTCAACAGAAAAGCCAGGCTGCATCACCGAAAAATAATCGATCTGGATGAGCTGATTCATACACTGCTTATTTACGACAGAAATACCAGCCTGCTTGAATCGATGCTGAAAGAAATGTCCGCCACAGCCGAGCAAGGCATTAAACTGAAGCCCGACAGTGAAGAATTGCGCAGCGATCTGCTTAATATTCGAGCTATTGAACAGGAAGTTCAGGTGCTGGCAGCCACACCAAAAGAGCCGGAAATTCCAGCGTCTGATCAACAGATTTTCCTGGTTAAAAAACATTTCGCGCGCGCTTTAAAGCTGGTGCGAGAACTTCATAACACAGGAAAAATAGACCCAGGCGCGGCCAGCACTCACAGCAAACGACTCAGCCAGAATGCCTTACTTTTAGAAGTGAAAGCCTATCGGCACCAAGGCGCCATCGCCAGGAGCCAGGGTGAAATCAGTAATGCGGCAAACTTTTTCAAACACGCTAAGGAACTGTTGATTAAGTCTGATCTTACTTTTGATGAAAAGACAGAACAGATCAAACAGGTATCACGTGAAATTTCTGATTTGTACGTTACCCATCCGGAAAACAAACAGAGCGAAGCAGAAGCCAGGCTGATTAAAAAACAGCCTTATTAAGCGGCCGAAGCCGCTTAGCAATGTCAACTTAAATTCTTTCAATAACCGTACTGATGCCCTGGCCTAAACCAATACACATGGTTGCCAAACCAAACTGTGCATCTTTTTGTTCCAGTACGTTCAGCAATGTTCCGGTAATGCGTGCACCTGAACAACCAAACGGATGGCCTAAAGCAATCGCACCGCCGTGAATGTTGACGTTTTCATCCATACGTCCGAGCAGTTTCAGGTCTTTCAATACGGGCAACGCCTGAGCAGCAAAGGCCTCGTTCAGCTCAACGTAGTCAATATCCTGAATGCTCATGCCGAGCTTTTTCAGTGCTTTCTGCGATGCCGGAACGGGCCCATAGCCCATGATAGACGGCTCCACTCCGGCCAGCCCCATTGAGCGCACAACCGCCCTGGGCTTCAAGCCAAGGTCCTTCGCCTTCCGGTAAGACATCACCAGCATTGCCGAAGCACCATCCGTTATCTGGCTGGATGTTCCTGCAGTGACGGTGCCGGCTTTAGGGTCAAACACCGGCCTCAGGCCAGCAAGACCTTCTACCGTTGTTTCCGGCCGGATGGTTTCATCATGCACCATCCGGTAAGGCACACCGTTCGCGTCATGCCCGGTCATTGGCATAATTTCAGATTCAAAATTTCCTTCCAGAGTAGCCTTGTGTGCCAGTTGATGAGAGCGAGCGCCAAATTCATCCTGTTGCTCGCGGGAAATGCCATGCATTTTTGCCAGCAGCTCGGCAGTCACCCCCATCATTCCGGATGCCTTAGCCGCATTTTTTGACAGCGCCGGGTTAGGGTCGACTCCGTGCATCATGCTTACGTGACCCATATGCTCAACACCACCGATCAAAAATACATCACCGTTGTCGGATTGAATGTTTGCCGTCGCCGTGTGCAACGCAGACATGGAAGAGCCACACAAACGCGAGACGGTTTGCGCCGGCGTTGTATGTGGAATGACCGTCAGCAACTGCATCATGCGGGCAATATTCCAACCCTGCTCCATGGTTTGATTCACGCAACCCCAGATAATATCTTCAATATCTGCCGGCCGCAGAGCGTCATTGCGCGCAAGCAAACCGTTAACCAGGTTGGCACTCAGATTTTCCGCTCGGGTAAAACGGAAACTACCGTCTTTACTGCGCCCCATAGGCGTACGGGCAAAATCGACAATGACTGCATCGTTATCTTTAAGACTCATAATTACCCTCTCCTACTGCGCATAAAATGTTGAGTTTGTTTCTGACATTTCGAGCAATTTTTCTGTCGGCTGATACAACGCGCCCAGATGCTCAAACTGTTTGCACAGATCTACAAATTCTGAAATACCGGTGTCATCGATATACTTTAATGCGCCGCCCAGGAATGGTGGAAAACCAAGGCCGTAAATCAGCCCCAAATCGGCTTCAGCAGGTGACGCCACAATGCCATCTTCCAGGCAACGGACGGTTTCCAGACACATAGGAATCATCAGACGATTGACGATATCCTGATCGGAAACTTCTACGGAGTTTTGTGCAACCTGACGAACCAATGCGTGAGCTTCACTGTCCGTTTCTTTCTTGGGCTTTCCTTTTTTATCGACAGAATACTGATAAAAACCTTTACCGTTTTTCTGACCGAAACGTTGCTGCTCAAACATGACATCCATAGCTGTTTTATAGCCGTGCGTCATACGGTCCGGGAAGCCGGCCGCCATCACTTTCTGTGCATGAATGCCGGTATCGATACCTACAACATCCATCAGGTAAGCCGGGCCCATAGGCCAGCCAAATTTTTCCATCAACTTATCAATACGTTCAAAATCAACACCGTCATTCAACAGTGCGGCAAAACCTCCAAAATAAGGGAACAGAATTCTGTTCACCAGAAAGCCAGGGCAGTCGTTGACAACGATTGGGGTTTTCCCCATTTTCTGGGCATACGAAACCACAGCTGCGACTGTTCTGTCTGAGGTTTTCTCGCCACGAATCACTTCAACCAACGGCATTCTGTGAACCGGATTGAAGAAGTGCATACCACAAAAGTTTTCTGGTTTTTGCAGTGCTGTCGCAAGCTCTGTAATAGAAATTGTTGAGGTATTGGAAGCCAGCACCGCACCTTCTTTAAGTTGCTGTTCTGCTTCGGCCAGCACGGATTTTTTTACGGCCGGGTTTTCAACAACCGCTTCGACACAGACATCGACATTTTCAAACTCGCCATAGGATAAAGCCGGGCGAATTTTACACAGCGTTTCGGCCATTTTTGCGGTATCAATCTTGCCCCGCTCCACAGCCTTTACCAACAATTTAGAGGCTTCTTTTAAACCGAGTTGAATACCGTCTTCATTGATATCTTTCATTAAAATAGGCGTACCTTTGTACGCACTTTGATAGGCAATACCGCCGCCCATAATGCCGGCTCCAAGAACCGCTGCCTGATTCACTTCAGGTGCGTCTTTGGTATGGTGTTTAGCAATTCTTTTAATTTTCTGGTCGTTCAAAAACAGACCGATAAGGTTTTTTGCAACCGGCGTTTTGGCCATTTTCGCAAAGCCTTTAGCCTCGACTGCAATCGCTTTGTCCCGCTCAAAGTTCGCATGCTTCTGCATAGACTTGATAGCTTCAACCGGTGATGGGTAGTGCTTACCGGCTTTGGCAGCAACAAAACCTTTGGCCGTTTCAAAAGCCATCATGCTTTCAATTGGGCTGAGCTTTAGTTTGGCCTTTTTCTCGGCTCTTTTTTGTTCGTATTCAAGCTCTCCGGATGTGATTTTTTTAAGCAGCTGATATGCATCTTCATTAACCGCTTCAAGCTCAGATACCGCATCGACTGCGCCATCTTTAAATGCCTGATCTGCCGATTTTTCCGAGCCGGATGCGATCCACTCAATGGCATTATCGGCACCTGTCACCCTGGACAGACGAACCGTGCCACCAAAACCCGGATAGATGCCAAGCTTAACTTCGGGTAAACCAACCTTTGCGGTTTTAGACATTACCCGGTAATCGCAGGCCAGCGCCATCTCAAAGCCACCACCAAGGCATATACCGTTGATGGCCACGACGGTCGGGAAAGGCAAATCTTCAAATGCGCTGAATATCGCATTTGCATCGAGAATATCCGCAACAATCTGTTCTTCTTCCTGATCAAACCAACCCAGAAATTCGGTAATGTCTGCACCGACAATAAAGCCCTCTTTGGCACTGGTGACCAGTAAGCCTTTAACCTTGCTGGAAGCCAGCTCAGTCGTTACTTCCTTTAATTCCTGAAGTGTTGCCTGGTTGAATTTATTAACTGACTCACCCTTTAGGTCAAATGTCAGTTCGGCAAGCCCGTCATCACGCTCTTTTACAGTGATTCCATCGCCCTGATAAATCATGAAATGGTCTCCAATTCTTATCTTTATGTGAGCACCCATTTGAAGATGTTTTGCCGCGAGGCCTTTCATTAATCGACCCTCTCTGTAATCGATTAATGAGTTCAAATCATCATCAAACACAAGTTTCAAACAATCGTTTGATTGTTGAATACATTAGACCCAATCAGGGTGATGTCAACTCGACTAAGGTCGGATGAACACTGTTTTCGCAAGGTATTTGAGCAGCAAAAACGCCTCAGGAATGAGGCGTTAGAAGGGATTTAAAGTAACTGACCAGTGATCAGCTGCTGTGGGGTTCTAAATCACACAACCCGGCAACGCTGTGCAGCATCGACTTTATTTGCTCCAGCGTGAGCTGAGGGTCTTTCTCATCCCACACCAGGCCAATTGCCGTTTTACTGACAACCAGTGCCGTTACGGATTCCGGCAGGCCTGCTAAGAAGGTTGAAAGCGCGGTGTAGATGCTCTCTGGCACGTTACTGCGCTTATTCCATGCCCAGCCATCCGGCAGATAAATTCCGCTCTCACCGGTGCTACGCAGGGCCGTGAATTCAAGCTGGCTCTGGGCTTCCAGTTTCAAAGCAATCTGATAGATCGTCTGAATCTCAAAACGGTTATTTACCCGGCCATGCTCCGTGGTATCCGGTAACTTAACGCTGCCAACGAGAAAACCCTGTGTCAGCGCTCCGGAGCGAAGCTTTGCAAGGCGCTTATCCCTTTTGGAGGGCTGCATCCACATGAAGGCACCCGCGACAACCAATATCGATAAAACGGCAATTATGGACGCCATTTAGATTCCTCGGTGATATTCGTCTCGAACAGCTCCAGTGACTCGGTTTCGTTCAGAAAGTGGCTTTTCAGCTTGTTCAGCTGGGTTTGCAGAGAATAAGAAACACTGGAAGACAGCGTAAAGAAACTGAGCAGCGCCTTCAGGTTCGAATCGCCATGACAGGCGCTGTGCACGCGCTGCCAGATGGCCTGATTCACCAGCTGTAACTCCCGGTTTAATGACACCAGGCCGCTTAACTCCCAATCGGCCTCTTTTTTATCGCGCATATTAAAGTACTGACGCAATAAATAAGTGCCGGCACTGCGAATAATAAACTCATCCTGACTGGCAAACGGCAGGTGGGTAAAGGCCATCGGCTTCAGATTAGCCAGAATCGGGCAATCGCTGTTCGCCATAATCAGCCCCATCAATGAACGTAACCCCTCTTCAAGACCGGTTGTTTTGTGATACTCACGCTCGTGCGAAATCACCGTCACCGATACCTTCTTAAAGCCCGGTAGCTCTCGAAAATGTTCGACAATTGGTTGAATATCCAATGCCGCGGGGCAATGGGTTACTTCACTGCGCTTCAGCGGGCAATTTGAGCACTGGCAGTACTCCAGCTTTGTCCATTCAGCCGGCGAACTGTTGATGCGCTCGATCTTTTGCTCGGACGCTGACGCCGTTTCAATTTTCAGTTCAGAGCCATCTTCCAAAAATTTAAAAAGATAAGTAATGCTCATATAGTGGTTTTGGCCCCCGCCCTTTTATTTTATTCCTGTAAACCTTCAAGCTCGACCCAGCGGTCGTAGGTTTTATTCAGTTGTTCCTGCACTTCCAGCAAGCGTTCCAGAACCGGCCCGGTCACTTCCGGTGGCTGGCTGTAAAAGCTCGCATCGGAGACCTGCTCTTCCAGTGTCATCACTTCAGATTCCAGCTGTTCTATTTTCTCCGGCATTTGATCAAACTCACGCTGGTCTTTATAGCTTAACTTTTTTGTTTTGGATGGAGATTGATTCACCTTTTTATCAACTGGTTTTTCTTTTTTCGTATTGTTGACCTGACCCTCTTCCGGCCATTTGCCCCCCTGATTGGTCCAGTCTTCATAACCGCCGGGGTAGATGCGGATGGCACCATTCCCTTCAAAGGCCCAGGTTTTGGTTGCCAATTGATCAATAAAGTAGCGGTCATGGCTGACCAGCAATACCGTACCGGAGAAATCTGAGATCCGGTCGATCAACAGCTCCAACGTGTCCATGTCTAAGTCGTTGGTCGGTTCGTCGAGCACCAGCAGGTTCGCCGGCTGACTGAATAGCCGGGCCAGCAGCAGCCGGTTGGTTTCACCACCGCTCAACTGTCGGACCTTCATCCGGCAACGCTCAGGCTGGAACAAAAAGTCTTCCAGATAGCTAATGACATGGCGTGATTTACCGCCGATGGTGATGAATTCGCGGCCTTCGGCTACGCTGTCGATAAGCGTCTTTTCCGGGTCCAGCGCCATGCGGGCCTGATCGAAATAGGCGACATTCAGCTTAGTACCCTGACGCAAAACCCCGGACTGCGGTTCTAATTCACCCAGCAGAATTTTCAGTAACGTCGATTTACCAATCCCGTTCGGGCCGATCAGCGCGATCTTATCACCCCGCATAACCACATCCGAAAACTCACGAATAATTGGGCTGTCGCCATAGGAAAAGGCGACATCAGTCAATTCAGCAACCAGCTTGCCACTGACTTCATCCTGATTAATATCGAATTTGGCAGAACCCTGCAGGGTACGCCGGCCTGCCAGTTCGGTACGCATACTTTTTAACGCACGCACGCGCCCCTCATTACGGGTACGGCGGGCTTTAATGCCCTGACGGATCCAGGCTTCTTCACGGGCGAGAACCTTATCTTCCTGAGCACGCTGGGCGGTTTCCACCTCCAGTGCGTGTTCTTTTTCAGTGAGGTATTTTTCGTAGGGGGCACTGAAAGCCACGATCTTGCCGCGATCCAGATCCATAATTTTGGTGGCAACATGATCGATAAATGACCGGTCGTGGGAAACAAACAACAGCGTGCCGTTGAAGTCGAGCAGCAGCTCTTCCAGCCATTCAACCATTTTAATATCCAGATGGTTGGTCGGCTCATCGAGAATGAGCAGATCGGGCTCATCCACCAGGGCCTGAGCCAGCAAAACGCGCCGACGCCAACCGCCGGAAAGCTCACCGAAAACCTTATTCTGATCCAGACCCAAGCGGCTGATAACGGTCTCGGCGCGGGTTTGATAGTGCCAGCCATCGCCGTCTTCAATGATTTTCTGCAGCTGCTCCATGCGCTGAATATCGGGGTTGGATTGCAGCACAATGCGCTGATACTCATAAATGGCACTGCCAACTACAGGCACACCATCCAGAACAACCTCCAGCACTGTGCGCTGATCGCCCTCCGGTAAGGACTGCTGCAAATGTCCGATGCGCATGCCCTGAGCGTACTTGATAACACCGGCATCCGGCTCGTAGTCGCCCTGAATCAGTCGCATCAGCGTTGATTTGCCAACGCCGTTTCTGCCAACCAAAGCGATCCGCTCGCCCTTTTCTACCGTAAATGAACATTGATCAAGCAATGCTGCTGCGCCCATCGCAAAATGGACACCATCAAAAATAATTAGACTCATAAATTTAACTTCACATGTGGCATTATAACGCCACGTTTAATATTCACTGAAAGCCTGCAAGTTTATACAGAGGTCTCAATCGTGTCTAAATCCAGATTTGCCGGGCCGCTCATTGCGGTCATCATAACAATCGCTTTTGCTGCATGGATGATGTCTGGCCATGAAGAAACAACCCCTGAGCAAATACCTCAGCAGCCTAAAGCAAAGTCATTGATCCCAACCGTTCAGGCAGTCGACAGCATTGCCAGAGAGGTTCAGCAGCAGTTAACGATTAATGGCACCACCAGAGCTTTGCGTAACATTACCGTTATTAGCGAGGGTGCCGGAAAGGTTGTTGCCGTACTGAAATCGCAAGGTGACACGGTAACGCAAGGCGGCATTATCGCACGGCTGGACACCAAAAACATTCCTGCTCAGATCAATCAGGCAGAAGCTTTTGAAAATCAGGCCAATCTGGAATACGAAGCAGCACTGGAACTGAAGCGAAAAGGCTTAATCAACGAAACCCAAATTTCAGCCCTATATGCGGCGCTTCAGCAGGCCAAGGCAACGCTCTCTTCGCTGCAGATTCAATTGGAAAACACCGTCATACGCTCACCGATTACCGGCCAGATAGAAAACAGTGATCTTGAAGTAGGCAGCTATATCGGCGTTGGCGATACCGTTGCCGAAGTTTACGACTATTCACAACTGGTGTTTGAAGGCTCGGTTTCCGAAAAGGACATCCTCAAGTTAAAGCTGAACCAACGCGGTACGGTTGAACTGATCAATGGCGACAAAGTCCCCGGTGTAGTCAGTTATATCGGCTCGGTCGCAAACCCGGTCACCCGCACCTTTGTCATCGAAATGAAGATTGCTGCAGTCAGCAAGAAGATTTCCGGCGTTACCTCGGTTGCCAAGGTGACACTTGAAAACTCGACCGGTCATTACATCAGCCCTGCTCTGCTTTATATCAATGAAGATGGCCTGATGGGCTTGAAAACACTGGATGCCGAGAATCGCGTTCAATTCTACGAGGTGGACATCATCCGCTCAGGTACCGATGGTGTATGGGTTCAGGGCTTGCCGCAGAAATCCCGCATTATCGTGGTTGGTCAGGGCTTCGTTAATTTAAACGACGAAACAGCACCCACGCTTGTCGATTTTGATCAGTCAAAAGCCGTCGGTCTGTAAGGAGCCTTCACAGTGGTTTCAGTCATCAAAGGCTCACTGAGCCGATCAAGAACCGTTCTGCTGGTCTTTTTACTGGTATTGCTCTCCGGTATTTCAGCGCTCATTTCCATACCCAAAGAGGCTCAGCCCGATATCACCGTACCCTACGTCTATGTGGGTGCCAGTCTGGAGGGTATCTCACCTGAAGACTCAGACCGGCTACTGGTACGACCACTGGAGCAAGAGCTGAGCAGCATTGACGGGGTGAAAGAAATCGTCAGTACCGCCAGTGAAGGCCATGCCGCCATCACACTGGAGTTCGAGGTAGACATCGACATCGATGATGCTCTGGTGGACGTACGCGAGGCCGTCGACACTGCTCAGGGCAGCCTGCCAACCGAAGCCGATGAACCCATAGTCCAGGAAATTAACCTCGCTGAATTCCCGGTTATTAATATCTCTTTAGCCGGTGATGTCGACGAACGGATACTGTTCCGGGTGGCTGAAGATTTACAGGAGCGTATCGAAGCTCTGCCCGGCGTACTGGAAGCGCCGATCAACGGCCTGCGGGACGAGGTGGCAGAAATCATCATCGACCCGGCGCTGATGGCCAGCTACAACATTTCTCACGCCGAACTGTACAGCCTGGTGGCCAGCAACAACCAGCTGATTACAGCCGGCAATCTGGATACCGGTGCCGGTCGATTTGCCTTTAAAGTTCCCGGATTAATTGAAACCGAAGAAGATATCCTGAGCCTGCCGGTGAAAACCGATGGCGATACCATCGTCCATTTCAGAGACATTGCCGTCGCCCAACGAACCTATAAGGATGCGGAAACCTTCTCCCGCGTGAACGGCCAGCCGGCAGTAACGCTGGAGGTATCTAAAAGGGTCGGCAAGAACATTATTGAGACCATCGACGCAGTAAAAGAGGTTGTTGAACAGGCCTCTCCGGGTTGGCCGGAAGGCATCAGTATCGCCTATACTCAAGACAACTCGGTCAGCATTAAGCAGCAACTGAGCGACCTGTTTAACTCCGTCATGCTGGCCACCCTGCTGGTATTTGTGGTGATTGTCTGGGCTTTGGGCTTCCGCAGCGCCGTGCTGGTCGGCATTGCCATCCCGTCTTCTTTTTTGGCGACCATTCTTACCCTGTCGATCCTCGGCATTACACTGAATATCGTGGTGCTGTTCGCGCTGATCCTGTCAGTCGGCATGCTGGTAGATGGCGCTATCGTTGTTATTGAATACGCAGACCGCCGAATGTCGGAAGGCGCAGACCGTAAAACCGCCTACCGTGAGGCAGCCACGCGCATGGCATGGCCGATCATCTCTTCCACCGCCACCACGCTGGCGGTATTTATGCCGCTGCTGTTCTGGCCTGGCATTGCCGGCGAGTTTATGGGTTACCTGCCAAAAACAGTATTAATTACGCTGTCTGCGTCTCTGATAATGGCGCTGATCGCCATACCCGCGTTCGGCTTCCTGTTTGGCAAACCGCTACCGGTGACCCAAAAACAGCAGATCTCGATCGACGCAATTGAACATCGGGAATTCCATAAAATACCCGGTCTGCTGGGTGGCTATGTAGCCTTTATTGGCTGGCTTCTGAAGCGCTCCTGGCTCTCAATTGTGCTGGTAACCGTACTCATTTTCATAATTCTGGTTGCCTTTATGGCCCGCAAGCCAGGGGTTGAGTTCTTCCCGCAGGTTGACGCCGATTTCGGCTCAATCGTTGTTCGGGCGCGGGGCAATCTATCGCTGGCCGAGCGGGATACGCTGGTTAAACGGGTCGAGTCCAGAATTCTGGATGTGGATTACATTAAAACCGTGACCACCACGGTGACCACGGCTGCGTCATCATCCGGCATGATGAGCTACCGAGCCGACACCATCGGCATTCTCTTTATCGAGTTTGACGACTGGACACCGCAACGGCCACCCACAGAGGTCATCCTGAATAATGCCGTTGATGCCACGACCGATCTCAGCGGTATTGTGGTTGAAACCAAGCAGGCGCAGATGGGGCCGACAACCGGCATCGATATTCAACTGCAGTTTATTTCAGACAGCACAGAACACCTGTATGACGCCGTTGAAACCGTAGTTTCCCTGCTGAAGAAAGACGAACGTTTTAAAGAGGTTGCAGACAACCGTCCTCTGGATGGCCTGGAATGGGAAATCAAGGTCGACCGGGAAAAAGCAACGCGGTTTGGCACCAACATCTCAGTCGTTGGCTCCTCCATACAAATGATTACCAATGGTCTGAAGATCGGCTCCTACCGCCCCGATGACGCTGATGATGAAGTGGATATCCGCGCGCGCTACCCCTTCAATGGCCGCGATCTGGATCAGATTGACCGTCTGACCGTAACGGTTCAGGGGCAGCAGGTACCAATCAGCAACTTTATTGAGCGCAAGGCGCAAAACCAGCAGGGTGATATTTTCCGCACAGATGGCAAGCTGACACTGGATGTTGAGGCAAACCTCTTGCCGGGTGAGCAGGTTGGCTTTGTAATCGCCGATATACAAAAGCAGCTGATGCAGATGTATGAAAACAACGAGTTGCCGGCAGATGTCAGCTTCCGTTTTGTCGGTGATCAGGAAGATCAGCAGGAAACCGGGCTCTTCCTGATGCAGGCCTTCTTTGTGGCACTGTTTGTCATGATCATAATTCTGGTTACGCAATTTAACAGCCTGAAGCAGACCGCGCTGATCCTCTCTGCCGTTGGTTTATCCACCTTTGGTGTTCTGGTGGGCATTGTGGTCACAGGCCACCCTTTCGGCATTGTTATGAGTGGCGTAGGCATTATCGCTCTGGCCGGAATAGTGGTGAACAACAACATTGTTTTGATTGATACCTACAATGTTATCCGAAACCAGGGCATTGAGCCGATTGAAGCGGCACTGGTCACCTGTGCCCAGCGGGCCCGGCCGGTTCTGCTGACGACCATCACCACCATTCTTGGCTTGGTGCCCATGGTGATGCAGTTGACCATTGATATTCCGGGCAGGGAAATGTCGGTCGGCGCGCCTTCTGCACAATGGTGGACACAGCTGTCAACGGCCATTGCCGGCGGCCTCACCTTTGCAACGGTACTGACACTGGTGCTGACACCCTGCATGCTGATCTTTATCGACCGCGACATCGGTCGCTTCTTCAATTGGCTCCGCCGGCTGTTCAAACGCGGATAATCGCTAAGGGCAAGGCACCGGCCT
The DNA here is from genome assembly GCF_004341165.1 of Reinekea marinisedimentorum. GTDB lineage: Bacteria > Pseudomonadota > Gammaproteobacteria > Pseudomonadales > Natronospirillaceae > Reinekea > Reinekea marinisedimentorum. The sequence continues at coordinate 129,510 of NZ_SLZR01000003.1, read as the reverse complement.
TGCCCTTACCCGGCTCTTCCGGGCACCGGACACTCATCCGGCCTGTCTGAATGTAAATTATGACTATTTAGCCACTTACTACCTTTAGTTACTTGCTTTCCTCCGGGCCACTATTAGCCTTTAGCTATATTTGTCACCGAACATCGTCATCCAATGAAATTATTAGCAAGCACTCTGTTTTTACTGCTGGTCTCAGCTCAGCCTGTTGCCTATACCTCAGAACAGTCTTTTCAGGACATACAGGAGATCATCAAAGGCCATGAACTCAGCGAAAAAGCGCTGAAGCAATGGCAAGGTCATGTCCTATATCCACATATCTACGGAATGTGGCTAGAAAAGAACATCGAAACCGTATCCACAAAGAAGGTTGAAAGCTTCCTTGATGGCAAACAAAACGCGGCCGCGGCCTGGCTGTTTCTACCGGCATGGCAGCAGGAGCTGATTCGGAGGGAAGACTGGCAGCATATTGAACAATCCTTTGAAAACAGCAGTGACGCCGCCCTTTCCTGCTATTACCTCGCGGCTCGGCAACAACTCAATAAATCCATCCCGGCAGAGAAAATTGAAACGCTGTGGGACACCGGCAATTCACAACCGGAGCAATGCGATCCTTTCTTTATCGCCTGGTTAGATGAGCAGGCAGACAAAGAAGAAAAAGTCTGGCACCGGCAGATTCTGGCTTTTTATCAGCGCAATGGCTCACTGCTGCGCTATTTGGATCAGTATTACACCAGTGAAAACTATCAGGCACTCAGTCAATTTTTAATTGAGGTGTATAACGAGCCGAAAAACATCCTCAACAAAAACTATGATCCCAACTCCAGGCAAAAACGTGAGCTCGCGCTGGCAGCGGTCAACCGAATGGCCTATCAGGATCCTCGCTCTGCCTCAAACCTGTGGCTGCAGATTGTTAAGGCAACGCCAAACATCGGCTCAGCCGAGGTACAGGAGGCTTCCGAGTACCTGGGCATCGCAATGGCCAAGCTGGCCCTGCCCGAGGCAGACTACTGGCTGACCATTGCCGACCCGGAAAAATCGGACGAAACAATGCAGCACTGGCGACTGCAGATTGCCCTGAGCGACAAAGACTACCAGCGCGTTGAACAGCTTTATGATCAGTTGCACCCCAGCCTGAAAACATCATCGCAATGGCAGTACTGGTATGGTTTTGCCCGCTATAAGAACAGCGGAGCCCTGCAGCCCGATAACCCGCTGATTGAGCTGAGTAAAAAGCGCCTCTATTACGGCTACCTGGCCGCAGGGGTATTAGGTACACAGCCAACGCTGGAGGTATCTAACAACTATTCAGAGGTCGATATTGCCAGCCTGAATAAAATACCTTCTCTGAAGCGTGCCAAGGCGCTCTATTTAAGTGGGGAGACTTTACGCGCACAGGTTGAATGGAATCTTTGGGTCAGAAATCAGAATGACCAGACCCAGCACGCAGCCGGAGAACTGGCGTTAAGTTGGGGCTGGTACGCCAAGGCTTCACAGTCTGCCGGCTGGAGCGGTCGCTACGACCTCATCCACTTACGCTACCCGGATGCCTTTGGACCGATTGTCGAGTTCAACGCCGACAGCTTACAGCTGCCGCAGTATTGGGTGTATGGCGTTATGCGCCAGGAAAGCCGGTTTGACAGCATGGCTGTCAGCCCTGCAGGTGCGCTGGGTTTAATGCAAATTATGCCAGCCACGGCAAAAGCCACCTCACAGAAATTCAGCCTGACTTATAGCGGTACGGAAGACCTCTTCGACCCTTACACCAACATAGTCATTGGCACCCATTATTTGCGCGAACTGCTGGATGAGTTTCAACACCCGGTTTACGCAACCGCGGCTTATAATGCAGGGCCCAGCCGTGTAGAAGCGTGGCAGGATAGATTTCCGCACGAAATGGTTATCTGGATTGAAAGCATTCCGTTTGATGAGACACGCAACTACGTTAAATCAGTGTTGGCGTACAGCCAGATATACGCCTTAACCAGAAACACAGGCTGGAACCTTACCGCCTGGACTGCACCGAATGAACTTATCGCGGCTAACCAATAACCGGAGTCAGCTCGTCACCGACGCTTAGCTTTTTAAGGTGACTGGCTGCTGCATTCACACCAAAAACCACTCTGCCATCGCGCAGCAGTTCGGCTTTCATTTGCTTGTGCAATTCTGCTTGATAGACCGAGGTTTCAGGGTCGATTGCCGGAATATTACAGCGTACGCAAGGCGGGCCTAATAACAATTCGCCGCCATCCGTGGTAAAGGACGAGATAATAAACTCGGCATTTGCCTGCATTGAAACGACAACGTTGGGGCGAAAACGACGCATAGAAAGGTTGCAGTTCACTCGCTTAGACAGAGCCGTTAGGGAATCAGAGTTGCATATCAGCAAAGGATAACCATCGGCAAAAGCCAGCGGTGCTTTGTGCCCGTCTATCTGCTGATAGCGGGATTCAAGATCATCAAACTCAACCAGTTTGACCAGCTCATCCAGCTGCTCAGAAAACCAGCCGGAAATATCCTGGCATTTTTCTCGTACCTGAATAGGAGTCTTCCAAACTTTGGTCTCAAACACATCGTCAGAGCACTGCTCTGGGTAGATGACCGGCGATTCTCTGTTATCAAATTTAACCACCCAGCCCCCGTCTTTTGCAGACAGCTTAAACTGGGCGAGGATCGGGTGAGAACGTTGGGTCAGGAACCTGTGTTTGGAATCGACCAGCATGTAGCGGCGGTCATTTTTTGGCCCGAACTCAGTAAATTCGATTGCAGGAACCGCAACACCGCCCATGGATTTGATGGGATAGATAAAAAGTTGTTGAATGTATATGGGTGACATAAGCAGCCTCGTTTTCGGATAATAGTATCTAATTCATAAACGAGGCGCTGCAAAAAATTCAGCTCTCCTGCTCTACCCGATCTTTGACAATTCTTGCCAGCTCTTCGGGCTTGAACTTGGAAAGGAACTGATCACAGCCAACCTTTTCAACCATCGCCTGGTTAAAAGCTCCGCTCAGCGACGTATGCAACACGATATATAAATCTTTAAGCTCCGGATCAGAGCGGATCTCTGTGGTCAGCCTGTAGCCATCCATCTTTGGCATTTCAGCATCGGTCACCACCAGTAATATCCTGTCGGTTATTGGCCCACTGGTTTGCTCCGCCAGTTTTTTCAACAACCTTAAACCGGCTTCACCATCCATCGCCTGATGAACCTTAAGGCCAAGCTTGTCAAAAATAGCCTTGGCCTGCGTATGAGCGGTTAAAGAGTCATCCACCATAATGACTTCTTTACCGTGCAGTTTATCGACAAAATCGTCTTCTAAAATGTGGTCGGGCAGCTCAGTGCTCAGTGGTGAAATTTCGGACAGTACCTTCTCAACATCGATAATTTCGATGATCTTTTCTTCCAACTGAGTGATAGCCGTCAGGTAGTGCCGGTGCCCGGCGCCGCTTGGCGGCGGCATTATCTGCTCCCAGTTTAAATTGACAATTCTGTCGACAGAGCCAACCAGAAAGGCCTGAACCGTTGAATTGTATTCGGTAACAATAATGGTTGAGTTTTCATCATACTGAATAGGCCGCATACCAATAGCCAGACTTAAATCAATGACCGGCAGAGAACGCCCGCGCAAGTGCACAACCCCGATAACCGAGGCATTGCGGTGCGGCATTAAAGTCAGCTGCGGCAATGTCAGAACTTCCTGCACCTTGAATACGTTGATGGCAAATATCTGTCGGCCGGCCAGTTTGAACATCAACAGCTCTAACCGGTTTTGCCCAACCAGATTGGTGCGGCTGTCTACATTTTTTAGAATTTCAGACATCAGGTAACTCACTTAATTGCTAAAAGGCTGTACAACAACACAGCAGTAGCCCCTAGTGTAGCTTAAATTCAACCAGTCACAGATGGCCGGCAGAATTCAGGCAACGGCAGGTTTGCACATCCAGGCCAACCACCGTGCGGGCTGGCAGCGAGGCCGGGCTTTCCAGAAACTGATCAACCATGCTGGTTCCGGTGTTACAGCGTATTCCATCACTGTAAGCGCCAACATAAGCCAGAGTGCCGTCGTCCCTTGTTATTGCAATAGCCGGGCTGAATGGCGTGTTGATATCCGGTGCGGAAACCCGCTGCCCTAAGCTGCTGTCACCACTGTTCAGCTGAAACACATTAAAACCGGCGGACTGCGCCTGAACAGTGATTTGCCCGGCGTGCTTTGCCGACAACACCCGGCACAGGCAATTCTCCGGCAACAGGTGAATCACCGCCGGATGCTCTACTTCAGTGAGGTTATTGATTATTGTCTGCCAGTTATCTTTATAGGCGATAGAGTCCGGAACCGATTCAATCAACCAGCCAACGTGGGTTTTATTGAAAAGATAAGAGCCTGCCAATGGCAGGCTAATGAGCAGAAAAACAACAGCTGACCAAATTTTCAGCCTCAAACGAATACTCCCCGGTTATTGTTTGACCACGCAGCGGCCCCACTCACATTGCACCAGTTTATATTCTGAATCGCTGCAGACAGCATCGTAAACCTCCAGCGGCCAGGAATTTCTGATCATAGAGACCTTAGGTGATGAACAGCTTTGGGCCTTAAGCGCCTTTTCAGCAATAATGAGCGATCGACCATAACCACGGTACTTATTATTAATACTGCGGGCTGCGTCGGCATCTTTCGATAAGTCTTTGCGCTTAGCGCTCATTTCATTGTAATAGGCGGCATTGTCTTTATCTGCGTTTAAGTCCAGCTTACCTTTATTCACCTTTTCGTACAGGCTTTCGCAATCGTTTTTACCTGCGCTGTCACCGAGCCAGCTGGCCTTTTGGGATGTGCCATCTTGCTGGATCAGCTCCAGCATTTGCATGGCCAATACCGCACGCTGATCTTCTACACCCTCTGGAACATCTTCCCAGGTCAGCTCCAGCAAACCCCAATCGGCGGCACCAATATATTCCTCGTTACGCTGCAACCATTCAACGTGAGAGCGCTCGGCCAGGCGCTTGGTTTCATAATCGACAAAAGCACAGCTTTCTGTTGCCTGTCTCAGTGCAGATTCAGTCACCAGTGCATCATGAATGGCCGCTGTTTTGGGTGGCAGCGAAGCGCAACCAGCGAAACCAACAACAACCAGGAGTAAAATCAGATTTTTCACAGCAGATTCCTTTTAAAAAATTCAGGCGCTAACGATGCCTGCGGGCTTTTAATACCATCATTCTACTTTTAGCTTAATTTGCTTTAGCAAATTTTCCAGATCCGGTTGATTAAAAGGCCAATCCAGAGTGGCCTGGATAGCCGGGTGCTGAATAACCGGGATCCTGCTGCCGTACTCTTTAACGAGGCTGTCGTCTTCAGAAATTTCGACTTTCCGGTAGGAAATTGCATTGGGATGAGTGCCATTGAATTGCGCGATCTGCTGTTCAGCTAAATCGCAAAGGTGACATCCGGAGGTAAAATAAAGAATAAACATGGGTAATAAGCCGCAGAAAGATCGGCTTATTATCCATAAAATGAGAACGGGTTCACGCCAATACTTGTTTCGCGAAATCGCCCAAATCATTTTGGGCACGCGGATGGTTCATCAGCGCAGACAATAACCCTTCACGTGAATTCAACCGTTCCTGCCATTGCTGCTGCTGTTCAATCAGCTTTTCAGCATACTCTTTGAGCGGCTCAAGGCCCTGAGGCACTCTCGATGATCTTGGTGAATTCGACTCGTACATTGTCGTGCCGTAAGACTCAACCTCCCTCATTGAAAGGTTCATGCTGCTTAAACTGCTGCCATCGATGCCTATAGAAGAAGCCATTTCAAAGGCGGTATCCAGGCTGCCGTTATAGAACTCATTTGCCAGGCTGTTGACATCTGCCAGCAGTGCATCGAGATCGGCCAATTCCTGCTCGTTCAGGTCACCTTCTATATAAAGGCTATAGCCACTGGAAGATTCTGTTGTCCATTGGGTAGAAAGTGAACGACCTCGCGATAAACTTTCGAAATAACCGGAATCTTCTGTCGCTGAGCGAATTTGAATGGTATCGCCCTCGCTAGTTTTAATATCCAGCGAGAAGGTCTGGCTCTGATAGTAGCTGCTGCTTATATCCAGCCGACCGCCACGGCTGAGCGTCTGCCCATTAACAACGGGCAAGTCAGACAATTTATCAATCAGTCGCTCATTGACGTTCAGTGCCTGCATACCGTTATTGTCATCGCTGTCCGCGGCAACCGGTGTTGCGGCAGCTTGCGCAGGCTCAGTGCTTTCAGGCGCTGTCTCATCAACAATCGCGTCGCTAACCATGGCTGCAACATCCGCTTCACCGGATTTTTGCTGCTCAATTTTATCGACAATCTGGCCATAGGCAGAGTTGATTTTCATTTCCAGATCTTCGTCCAGCAAATCCATGTCTTCGAGAATATCTTTCGCTTCTCCAAAACCCTTCTCTATGCCAGACAGTGCGTCATCCCAAAGCGCTGAAATCTCCTCCTCACTGGCACCATTAGCCTGAGCTTCAGTGACCCGTGATGAGGTAAAGCTGTAGAGGGTATCGACCAGCTGAGATACATTGAAATTTTCGGCGCGTGACGAGCTTGCTTCGGTTTTTTCTACCTCTTTGGCTTCAGCCACATCGCGCTTTTGCGACACCTGCTGACTGGTAGACTCAGAACGGCTGCGGTACTGATAGCTGTAGCTTTCAAAGCTGGAATTAGATCCAATGGAACTTGAGTGCATGTTTTTCCTCCAGGCCGCTTCAGATACGCCGCATGCTCCAACAACCATGCACTCCAGCAAGCCTCAATAATGGTTAAGAGTGTTAGCGGCCCGCTACTCATTTGCTACAGCTCAGTTTAGTGTCGTTTTGTAACTAAGATCCTCATTTTGCACACATTCCGGCGTTGCAGGCGTCTGCTCAAACAGACACAGACTCTGCTTTTCGATTATTAAATATTTTTCAACAATTCCTATAGATTAACGCCAATATAGACATTATCATTCGAAGACGTTTTATAGATCAGATTCATCAAAGACCATCTAACAGGAATGGATTAATGGCACGCCTGGATTCCCTCATCATCTTCACCACAGTGGTTAAAGCCAATAACTTCACTAACGCTGCCCACCAATTGGGTTTAACGCCATCTGCGGTCAGTAAGCAGATCAGCCTCTTAGAAGATCGCCTGGGAGTGCGGCTGTTAAACCGAACAACCCGCTCTGTCAGTCCAACCGAAGCCGGCCAGCTGTTCTATAACCGCTGCAGTCGCTTGCTTGAAGATCTGGAAGAAGCCGAACATATGGTGAAGGATCTGGAAACCTCGCCGCAGGGAACGCTGAAAATATCAGCAACACCGACCTTCGGCCGGGCCATGATGATGAAGATATTTGCTGAATTTCTGCAGCAGTACCCGAACGTGAACTTTGATCTGACACTGGCCGATAAGGGCCTCGATCTGGTCCGTGAAGGTATCGATCTGGCCATTCACCTCGGCTCTCTGCAGGACAGCCGCCTGGTCGCCCGCCCGGTTGCCAGACAAAAGGTTATTTTGACGGCCTCTAAAGAGTACCTTGAGGCTCACTCAACACCACAGGAACTCAGTGAGCTGGTTAACCACCATATTCTGATGGTATCCGGAATAGATTTCGCCGAACCCCGCTGGATTAAACGCTTCATCAAAGAAGCCGGGCTGGCAAACAAAGAGCGCCGCTTTACCGTGAACGATCTGGATACTCTGTGCGAAGCTGCGCTGAATGGCATGGGTATCGCCGCTCTGCCACTGTATCTCATTCGTGAACATCTGGATTCCGGCAGGCTGGTGCAGATTCTACCGGAAATTAACTTCCCGGTTCGAACCATCCACGTGGTCTACCCGGAAAACCGCTATCTCTCAGCGAAGAGCCGTGCCTTTGTCGACTTTATGGCGAGTTATTTTGAAGAAAATAATCTGGACGACCTGCAGGCCAGCAAAGCCCGGGGCTAGTGGGGTTTAAAACCAAAAAAAGCCGGTTATTTGTTAACCGGCTTTTTTTGTTAACGTTAGTGGGCCATGCGCCACTAATACTCTGATAAAAACAATTCTAATTCGGGGTCGCTCAACATGCGCTCCATAACCGAATTAAAGATATTCTTCAGCAGTTCTTCGTTTTTCTCTTCACTGGGGTAACCCAGCGTTTCAATGTATTCGCTGGTTTTGAAGCTATTCCTGAATGTTCCCTGCCCACTGGTTACCAGAATGCCTAACCTGGCCGCTCCGGTAGAGCGTTTTATACCGGTCTTAACATCTTCAGAAACATAACTGAACTCGTCGATTGAAATCTGCACATCAAACTGCGGAAAGACATTGGTAATTTCCGCCCCGCCCGCCCTGAAGGCTTCGGATGCTATCTTTTTTATCTGCTCTGCCAGTGGCTGTTTGGATTCTATAACCGAGGTATCGGAATAGATGCCTCCACGGTAGCCAATCGCTTGTTCTGCACGATCATCAACAACCGCAACGGTCATGGTAACCGGTGCATTCACAACCTCTTCAGCCCCGACTGTAGATTCAAAGGTCAACAACTGCGGTGAAAGCTGCGCACAGCCGGCAAGGGTGATCACCAGAGTAAGTGCTGCTGCTTCCTGCCAGCGTTTAAAAACAGAATGCATGTATCGCTCCTAAGGACTTTAACTATTTACCTGTCTGAAATGGCCGCCGCAGGGTTATCAGGCTTTTTCTGGCCGCTTAAACACCCAGGTCGTTGCATTGGATTCAGCCGGCTCAAACTGATACCCCCCGTAATTGAACTTCTTCAGTGCTTCTTCACTGGTTGGCGATTCATCCAATATATAACGAACCATCATGCCACGCGCTTTCTTTGCAAAAAATGAACGAATCTTGTATTCGCCATTCTTCTCGTCTTTGAAGACCGGCGTAATAACAGGAACCTTCACCCTGTCGGCCTGAACCGCACTGAAATACTCATTAGAGGCCAGGTTAATCAACATGTCTGCCTGAACCTCGTCGATATCCAGATTCAACTGGTCTGTCAGCTTAGAGCCCCAGAACTGATACAGGTTACTACCCTGCTCAGTCTTTAATTTTGTACCCATCTCCAGGCGATAAGGCTGAATGCGGTCCAGCGGGCGCAATAAACCATAAAGGCCAGAAAGGATTCGCAGCTTACTTTGAGCATCGGTAATCTGCTGTTGGGTAAAGGTATCGGCACTCATACCGGTATAGACATCGCCCTTAAACGCAAACAGCGCCTGCTTACTGTTCTGCTCGGTCATCACCGGGTGCCAGCTGGCGTAACGCTCTGCGTTCAGGCTTGCCAGTGCATCACTCAGCTTCATCAGTTTTTTAATCTCATCTGTACTGTAGTCACGCAGATGAGCAATCAGCGCTTGTGCTTCTTCGGCAAAACGAAAGTCGGTTGCATCGCTTACGGGCGATTCAGTTTCAAAATCCAGCTTTTTAGCAGGCGAGATAATTGCCAGCATCTTCAACATTAGTTACAGAACCTCTAAACTCAATTACAAATTACATGATAAACACAATACACGGATAGCTTATGGACGTCATTCGAACCTTTGTGCCAGGCTCCTTCGCCAACTACAACCATCTGGTATACAGCGAGCAGACCGGTGAAGCCGCAGCAGTTGATCCCTTCGACGCTGCCTTTCTCGTCGATGTTGCCGAACGCAACAACCTGAAGATCACACAAATCTGGATTACCCATGAACATGGGGATCATATTAAAGATGTTGCCAAACTGAAAGCGGCAACGCAGGCCCCGGTATATGCACCGGTTACCTGTAAAGGCAAGGTCGATGCGGACCATTGGCTGGAGGATGAGCAACAGCTTTTTATAGGCCAGCAAGCCATAACCCACTTACTGACGCCGGGCCATATTGCGGGTCATGGCGTTTATTTGTATTTAAATAAGCAGGCACCAGAGAGCGATTTTATTATTGCGGGGGATACGCTGTTTAATGCGGGCGTCGGCAATATTAAATCCGGCAATGTCGATGAACTCTATGACAGCATTGAAAAACTGCACAAGTGGCTGACACCCGGCTGCCGGATATATACCGGGCACGACTACATTGAAACCAACCTTAAGTTTACCCTGCACTATTGCCCGCAGTTGGAAGAAGCAAAAACCACCCTCTTAAACGTTGCAAAGCAAACCCCGGATAGCCGATCAGTCCAGACCTGGCACCAGGAAATGGCATACAACCTGTTTTTGCGTCTAGACTCAGAAGAAGTGTGTTCAATGACGAAATGCGCGCCAAACCGAAAAGCCAGATTTACTGAACTCCGTCACCTCAGAGATCAGTGGTAAACAAAGGGATCAGGAAACAGATTTAAACTATGACTCATGAAAAACGAAAGCACCTGCGTACCGCCATTGCCATGGAATTACAGGTCACACTGGAAGATGGCCGGCAAACCAAAACAAAAACCTGGGATATCTCTGACGGTGGCATAGGTATTCAGCTGCCATTGCAGGGCAATATTGAATGGCAGATTGGAATGTCTGTGAAAACCAAGGTGCTTGGGCTGCCTTTCGACAGCCCGGAACTGACTATGGATGTGGTCAGGATCGACGGTGACACCATAGGCTTAAAACTGAACAACAACTAAGGGCACGGGTTCGGCTGCGCCATATGGATGGCCTCAATCCCTTGTAACACCTCATCACTCAACTTCAGCTCGGCACTGGCGATGTTCAATTTCAGTTGCTCCATGGTGGTGGCACCGAAGATGTTACTGCTGACAAACGGCCGGTCACTGACAAACGCCAACGCCATCTGTGCCGGGTTGAGCTCATGTTGCTCTGCCAGCTGCAGGTATTGCTCGGTCACCTCCGCGGCCAGATCCGTCATATAGCGCTGAAAGCGGGTAAAGAGCGTTAATCGCGCATTTGCCGGGCGTGCGCCATGTCGGTACTTTCCGGTCAACAAGCCCATTCCCAGTGGCGAATACGCCAACAGCCCCACCTGTTCCTGACGGGCGAACTCTGCCAGGCCTATTTCGAAGGTGCGGTTAAGCAGGTTGTAAGGGTTTTGAATGGAGGCGACTCTGGCCAAATCCTGTTCTCGGGAAAGGCGTAAATATTCAGCAACACCCCACGGGGTTTCATTAGAAACGCCAATATGGCGCACCTTCCCGGATTGCACCAGGCGGGTACAGGCCTCCAGCGTTTCATCAATGGCAACGCCGTTATCTCCATCCGGGTAAACATAGCCCAGCTTGCCAAAGAAATTGGTTGGGCGGCTTGGCCAGTGTATCTGGTAAAGATCGATATAGTCTGTCTGCAGCCGTTTCAGGCTTTTTTCAACGGCGCCAACGATCTCATCAGCACGCAAATCGGCATTCGGGCGAATATGATTCATACCGCTGGAAGCAACCTTGGTTGCCATAACAACCTTATCGCGGTTGCCGGTTTTGGCAAACCAACTACCAATATATTGCTCCGTCAGGCCCTGAGTCTCAGGCTTTGGCGGAACAGGGTACATCTCTGCGGCATCAAAGAAGTTAATGCCATTGGCAAGCGCATAGTCCATTTGCTCGTGCGCTTCTGCTTCCGTATTTTGCTCGCCAAAGGTCATGGTACCCAGACATAACTTAGAAACTTTCAGATTGGTTCGCCCTAACTGACGATATTCCATACTAAACCCCGATGATTGTTGATTGAATCTGGCTATAATAAGCACTTTCAAATACAGAAATATAGGCACTCCATGTCCCGTTCAAAAAAATCCCGCCGTATGAAAGGCAAAGCTGGTATAAAAACCGGCTCCAAGAAAGACTTCATCAAAGAAGGGGAACTTGGAAAAATTCCAAGCCATAACCGCCTGGCAAAGCACAAAAAGAAGCAGAAGTCGGCTTATCAGCGCTATCTGGAAGAAAATAACCTGAAAGACACCACTTCAGGCCAAAATAAAATTCGTGAACGCCTGAAAAAGGCTGAAGAAACCCACCAGACTGCCGACATAAAGCCTGAAAAGAAAGAAAAGCAGAAAAAAGACTTCAATCAGTTGAGTGGCGATGAATTACTGGATATGTTCAACTAAACCTCTTCACCAGTGGCTGATACTCAAGCCACTGGTTTTCCTCAGTGCCCTTTTGGCCAGCGCTCTAACCTATTCAGCCGACTTTGGTGTGGCCAACTGGGGAATGACCGCCACCGAGATCAAACAGCTGGAAACACGCAGCAATCTTACGCCGTTTGGCGAAGCTGATTACCTCATCTACAGTGTTAATATTAACGGTATCGATACCGCCCGAATTGTTTACCAGTTTTCAGATAACCGGTTGACCAAAGGCCGGTTTATCTTCAAACCACAAAACCGGCTCGATTTTGCCCGGGCGCTGCGCCAGTATCAGACCATAGTCAGCCTGATGACCAGCCAATACGGACCCGCCAGCATGAACCAGCAACTTCACCGCGCGCCTGACAACGCTCTGCAAAGTAACGCGCCGATGGTTAATGAATTGGCTGCCGACAGGCTGATACTGAAAACCCAGTGGCAAACCGATGCCTCGGTTATGATTCATCAACTGGCCTGGAACAATAACGAGCCGCATCACCAGATTCATTACATCCCTGCACGATCAATCACCACCATGGCAACCGAGCCTGCACAGCCATTGCAGTCTTTTTAAAACCATGTTCACCCTGCAGCTACCAACTGTCACACGAAACCCAGTACAATAGCCCGCTGATTTCCGCCAGGCATGCCATGATGCAAAACCAGCCAAAGACCCGACTGCAGCTTATTGATCAATTTCGCGGCATCGCCGTGCTTTTAATGGCTGTCTTCCACTTCTGCTATGACCTGAGCGTTTTCGACTTCATTACCTTCAAATTAAACGGCGGCTTCTTCAGCTGGTACCGCTTTGTCATCGTTACATTGTTTTTTATTGCCATCGGTGCCGGCCTGTATTCCGCCCATACGCCGGTAATACAATGGCGTAAGTTTGCGATCCGGCTGGGGAAAATTGCCGCGGGTGCCCTGTTCATTACCCTTTCAACTTACTTTATGTACCCTAAAACCTGGGTATGGTTCGGTGTACTGCACTTCATTTTTGTCGCGTCTGTGCTCAGCCTGCCGCTGTTAAGGCTTCCCGTTATTGCCGCGATTATTGGCGTGAGCATCTTTGTTCTGTTCAACCTGACAGACTGGTTTAACCTGCACTTCCTGTATTTGAAGTACCGAACCGTGCTGCACCTGCCGCGTGGCACCGTCGATTTAACCCGGCTGATTCCCTGGTTGGGCATGGTCTACATTGGTATTTATGTTGGCTATAAAAAGTGCTGGGGCATAAAAGCCCTGCCACTATCGGTTTTTAATCCGATGATTAATTGGCTGAGCCGGCACGCCTTTGTATTTTATCTGGTGCACCAGCCACCACTGTTTGCGCTGGCATGGCTACTGAACAAAGTCTTTCATTAGGGCCTGCTTACGGCGCCACGCCTATTCATCCGCTCTCAGATCTTCAGGGATCGGATAGTTAGGCTTCTTAGGCGGCTCTTTCGACCGGCCACGCTTCCATTGATCGACCTGGTAAATATAGGCAAGCACCTGCGCTACGGCGATATAAAGCCCTTCCGGGATTGCCGCACCAATTTCAGTGTTGTGGTAAATAGACCGCGCCAGCGACGGAATCTGTAATACCGGCACATTGTATTCTTCACCGATCTCCCGGATTTTAAAGGCAATATTGTCAGCACCCTTGGCCACCATGATCGGGGCCGGCATTTCATTGGGTTTGTATTTCAGGGCAACGGCATAGTGAGTTGGGTTGGTGATGATGACATCGGCTTCCGGCACATCTTTCATCATTCGGCGATTCGCCATCTCGCGCTGCAGCTGACGAACCTTGGCTTTTACCTCGGGCTTACCCTCAGTATTTTTGTATTCATCTTTAATCTCCTGCATGGTCATGCGGAGTTTCTTCTTATGGCTGTGTATCTGAAAAGGCACATCAACAATGGCAATCAAGACCGTACTGGAGACAATCAGCAGAAAAGACCAGGCAATCAGTTTCGCAGCGTGGCTGACGGCATTTTCAGTGGGCTGAAAAATCATCGAAAGGAAGTCGTTCTTTAACCCCACCAACACCAGAATGGCAATACCGGCCACAATCAGAACCTTTGCCCAACCCTTCAGCAGCTCCACCAATGAGTTGATGGAGAACATGCGCTTAAGGCCGGAAAGCGGGTTCATACGCGACCCTTTAGGCATAATCGCTTTACTAGAGAAATTCCAGCCACCCATACTGATGGGTGCAACCAAAGCTGCAATAAACAGCATGGCAAAGATCGGTGAGATTGCAGTGAAAATGTCTTTCATTGAGCCGTGCAGGTATTCACCAACGATGTCGGTATCCCAGCTGGCTCGCGGGTCAAATGAAAAGCACAAGGCCATAATCGACATGAGTGAGCGCACCGCCATTGGCCCGAAAAACAGGAAGCCAAACGCCGCCACGATCAGAATCAGGCTGGTATTAAGCTCACGCGAACGGGCAACGTTGCCCTCTTCCCTGGCTTTCTTCTTGCGTTTCTCCGTGGGTTCTTCTGTTTTTTCCTGGGAGGTATCTTCAGCCATCTCGCCGCCTATTGCCCAACTAACGAGCGCATCACGTTAACGTGAACGCCAAGGAACTGCTCAACCAGATCTGCAGCTGCAGAATAGCTGACCCAAACCACAACCAGACCCGCCAACATGGTAATTGGAAAGCCGAGCGCAAATACGTTTAACTGTGGCGCTGCTCTGGTCATGACACCAAAAGAAATATTCACCAGCAGTAATGAGCTGATAGCCGGTAACGCCAACATCAAACTCGCCCGGAACAGCCAGGCACCGAACTCTGCCAGAGCGAACCAGGAATCTGTCGTAAACAGCCCCTGTCCAATTGGCAGGCTATAAAAGGATTCAACCACGACCTGCAGTGTCAGCAGATGCCCGTTGATTGCCAGATACACCAGTGTCACCAGAACCTGATACCACTGCGACAGAACCGCAACCGAAACACCGTTGGCAGGGTCGACCATTGAGGCGAAACCCAGGCCCATCTGCATGGAGATGGTTTGCCCGGCCAGGATGAATATCTGCAGAAGCACAAAAACCATAAAGCCGAGCGTGGAGCCAATGATAATCTGTTCAAAAATGAGTATGAACGTTTGAATATCTACAGCTTCGAGCACCGGCATTTCGGGCAGAAGCGGATAAACCAGAATAGTAATCACCAGTGCCAAGCCGATACGGATACGCGCAGGGATCAGCCGCGAACCCAGCACCGGGACGATGATAAAAAATGAGCTCAGGCGAATGAATGGCCACATAAAGTGGCTGACCCAGCTGGCAATTAACTCATCGGTTATAAGATACACAGGCTAACCAATCAGGGTGGGAATATTAATGAAAATCTCATTGGCATAATCAATCATCTTGTTCACCAGGAACGGGCCGGCGACAATCATCATCAACAGCGTTACCAATAATCTTGGCAGGAAGCTTAAGGTTTGTTCGTTAATTTGCGTTGCCGCCTGAAAGGTGGCCACCACAAGGCCAACAAACAAGCTTGGCAAAATAATGACGCTGACCATCGTTACCACAATAAACAGCGCTTCTGAAAAGATATCGCCAATGCTATGTGCGTCCATATCAACTCCTTAAAGATTAAAGCTGGCAGCGACGGAACCCATCACCATTGCCCAGCCATCTACCAAAACAAAAAGCATAATCTTGAACGGCAGCGAAATAATAATGGGTGACAGCATCATCATACCCATGGCCATTAAGATCGATGCGATGACCAGATCGATGATCAAAAACGGAATGAACAGCAGGAAGCCTATCTGGAAGGCTGTTTTTAATTCGCTGGTTGCAAATGCCGGCATCAGAATAGTCAGCGGCGTGTCTTCTGGGCTTTCGATTTGGCCAACCTTGTCAGCCAACTCCATAAACAGCATAAGGTCGCTTTCACGGGTCTGGGCTAACATGAATTTTTTAAGCGGCTCGATTGCCGTATTTACGGCGTCAACCGGCGCCATCTCTTCAGCCAGATAGGGCTGCAAGGCTTCGGCATTTATCTGGTTGAAAACCGGAGACATAATAAAAAAGGTTAAGAACAGCGCTAAGCCAATCAGCATTTGATTGGACGGCGTTTGCTGCAAGCCAATTGCCTGACGCAGAATCGCGAACACCACCACAATACGCGTGAAGCTGGTCATCATTATTAGGATAGCGGGAAGGAAACCCAGCGCCGTCATCAACGCCAGAATTTGAAGGGTGACACTGTAACGGGTGCCGCCTTCAGGGGTCGTTTCTAATTCAATAGCCGGGATGCCGGCGGCCTGGGCCGCCATGCTTAACGAGAAGAGCGTTAATACGGTTAAACAACAAAACCACAGCCTGTATGCTCTCAGGCTGCGGAAGCTAATTTTCCGGATGGTCAGTAGACTTGCGGTGCTTGGCCAATGGATCACTATCTAAACCCTTTAAAATACCTTTTAATCGGTCGGCGAAAGGGCTGGCGATGAGTGTGTCGTTTATATCGATTGGTTCTTCAAACCGATGCAGTGTTTGAATTCCGGTAGGCGTTACGCCTATCAACAGGTATTCATTCGCCGCTTTAATGATCATGATTTTCTCGCGTGTACCTAATGGCATCACCGACAAAACCCGAAGGTGTTTCTGATTGACACCCATGCCGCCAGACATTCGTCGTATCAACCATGCACACGCAAAGATAAGGCCAACTACGATCACAAGCATCAAAAATACTTTGGTGTAATCCTGATCAAATTGTGGCCCGGTTACCTGCGCAAGAACGGGTGCCGAAAACAGCACCCCCGCGACAGCTATATAACTCTTTTTAGTTAGCCTGCTCATAATGCACCCTGATTAACGCAACCGTTTTACCCGTTCCTGCTGGCTGACTACATCGGTTAATCGAATACCAAATTTTTCGTTTACCATCACAACCTCGCCGTGGGCAATTAAGCGACCATTGACCAGAACGTCTAACGGCTCACCGGCCAGACGATCGAGCTCGATGACACTGCCCTGATTCAGTTGCAGCAGGTTGCGAATCGGAATCTCTGTTGAGCCCACCTCCATGGAGATGGTCACCGGAATATCCAGAATGACATCCAGATTTGGGTTGTCCTCGTCGAATTCCTGACCCGATGTACTGGCAAACTGCTCCAGTGGTGCGACTTCCGGCTCAGAGCTTTCGGCATCACCCGACTCTTCCATCGCAGCAGCCCACTCGTCTGCAAGAGCCTGATCATCGGCACTTGCCGCTACTTCATCGGCCAGAGCGTTTGCGTCAATATCCAATGAGTCGCTACCGTTTTTTTTGTTGCCATTTGTCACTTCATCATCACCCATTGTTTTATTCCTTTGTTGAACTGGCCTGCGCTTGCTCTTGGCGGTGTTTTTCGCGCAGCCCTAATATTCTTGATTTCATGTCGCCGGTATCACGCTTCGGTTTAACCGCCGGTCTTTCAACGCGCAGCGCCAGATTCTCGCCACACTGCCCAAGCTTGGTTTCAAATACCGGAATAGAATTGGCCGTAAGGGTAATGGTATCCGGCATATCGATGGGAATAACGTCGCCTGCCTGCAAACCAACCAGCTCGCGCAATTTAATTCTTCGCTTGGCAATAATGGCATTGGTCGGCACGGTGGCATCGAGAATATCGGTGCGTAACGACTCTACCCAACGCTCATCGATTTCATCGACATCCGACTGAACACCGGCATCCAAAACTTCACGCACCGGTTCGATCATCGAATACGGCAATGTCATGTGCAGATCACCGCCGCCACCATCCAGCTCAATATGGAAAGTGCTGACAACGACCACCTCGCTGGGTGACACAATATTTGCCATCGCCGGGTTTACTTCACTGGTGACATACTCAAAATCGATGTCCAGAACCGCACCCCAGGCTTCTTTCATATCTTCAAAAACCTGAGACAGCACCATTTGCACCACGCGGATTTCCGTTGGTGTAAATTCGCGGCCTTCAATCTTTGCGTGCCGGCCATCGCCGCCAAAAAAGTTATCAACCAGCTTAAAGACCAGCTTTGCATCAAGGATGAACAGTGCCGTACCCCGTAACGGACGAACCTTAACCAGATTCAGACTGGTAGGCACGTAAAGCGTATGCACGTATTCGCCGAATTTCAGAATCTGAATACCACCGGTAGATACATCCGCACTTCTGCGCAGGAAGTTAAACATGCTGATACGGGTGTAACGGGCAAAACGCTCATTGATCATTTCCAGCGTGGGCATACGACCACGGACAATCCGGTCTTCGGTTGTCAGGTCATACGATTTTACGCCATCAGCATCAAGGCCATCATCCTCTTCGACAGCCCCGTCATCTATGCCATGAAGTAACGCATCAATTTCGTCTTGCGATAACAAGTCTTGCACTGCGGACTTCCTATTGAATAATGAAACTACGATACAGAACGGACTCTACGCCGGGCCGTCCTAATTCAACATCTAATATAGCCTGTACCGCGGCGGCCAGCTCTTCAGCCAGCTTTTGTTTACCTTCGGCAGTGGCCAGCATGCTGATGTCCTGCATGCTGAAAACATCCAGCAGATTGTTCCGGATTAACGGATTGTGCTGCTCAATAACAGCCAAGGCTTCCGGGTCACGCGTTAACAGGGTTAACTCCACCTGTAAAAAACGGGATTTGCCGCCATTGGTGTAATTAATAATGAATGCCGGGTCCATCGCAAAATAGAGCGCCTCGCCCTGCTCAGCAGAAAGCGACGGATCTGACATTGCCATTTCGTCGATGCTCATATCATCCGGGCCAGCCAGTTTATCTTTCAGCATGAACCAGGTGCCAAAAATAGACAGCGCGGCGATTAACAGCACACCAACAACAATCAAAATAATTAACTTGAGCTTACCGCCCTTCTTCTTACCTTCTTCGGCTTCAGGGACGTCTTCTTCGGCCATGATGGCTCCTATCGTTATTCCAGTTCCTACTAAGCAATGGCTGTGCCACAGACTTTTCAATGATGCTAAGTCTAGACCAGATCAGCCTCTGCAGCCTACGCCTATAAGGCTTTGGCGCTAATTGTGTGGACCCTGAGAATGATTCGTCAATTTTCTGCCACGGTTTTACACATACTGATCAATAAAGCCCAGCGTTGTTGACACTATAGATTCTGGCTCATCCAGCGGCTCGCCCTCGCCAAGCAAACCTCCGCCCCGCTGACCGGAACCGGATTCACCGTTACCGGAACGTTCCTGTGTCTGCTGATCAGAAACATCCAGGTTCGACAGGTTCAACCCCTGATCCACCAAAGCTTCACGTAATCGAACAGACTGCTGCTCCAGGGCCTCCCGGGTTTGGGCAGATGAAGTAATGATCTGCACATGGGTCTGATCATTTTTTACCTGTATGCGAATTTCCATCGACCCCAACTCCGGAGGGTCCAGTCGTACGGTCGCGTTCTGGGTATTACTGCTGATCATCGTCTGAATACGCTCAGACAAAGCCGTGGCAGCATTAGCCAGCCTCATTGGGCGGTTAAAATTATCGCCCTGCTGAATGTTCTGCAGATCGAGACTGGGCTGGTTTTTAGCCTGAACATTGGAAGAATGAAGCATGTCGGCCGGTGTGCGCAGGTTCTTTTCCAAACCGGCATCCAGCAGCTCATCGGCATCTGCACCCTGCTGCGCCAGCATCTGACTCTGGTTGATATCCACCTGTTTGGCCGAGTCCTTCAAGCCCTGCTGGGATAGCACCTGCTGGTTCTGTTCCAGCACCGCATCTTCACTCAATGCCTGAGTCGTTTGCGCCGTGGCTAAATTCTGTTTGGCAGCGTCCGTTGATATCGATGTGCTATTCAGCACCTGCTCGGCAGTCGTCTTCTCTCCGCTCAGCCGGCTTTGACTGACTGCCGCTTCAGAGCCCTTTGCATTTACGCCCTCAAGCAAGCCGCCCTGCTGAGTCAGCCCCTGGCCATTGGCCAGTTCGCCATCGAGACCGATTGTATCCAGCGATTCACCTTCACCGCTAACGGTTGCCAGTTCCAGGTTGGCCGCTTGCAGCTGAAGACCGGTTTCGGTATCCAGCGTTTCCGCCATAGCCGCACCGGCAAGTGCCTGGTTGCCCAAAGCGTCGGATGCACCGGAGTCTGCAACGGCACCCGAATTTGCCATCAGATAGGACATCAGCCCTTCGTCATCGTTGATATTGTCCAGCGGGTCCGACTCGGCATCGGCAGCAGGCAAAAGCGGAGAGCTTTCACCGCTTTTACTGCTGGCATCCTTCACGCCGGCGGCTAATTCTTTCATAGCAGGAATTTGTTTATCAGCAGACTGATAATCACGTACTAAGCGATCAAAACTTGAATGATCCGCCCGGGCATCGGCCGTCACGCCGCTATTGGCGTCGGATCGGGCAGAATCGATTACACCGGCATCTCTGCCGGAAGATAGGGATACCATCGGTTGAAGCATGAAACCTTACTCCGGTATTTACAGTTACAACCGAATTTAGCAAACATAGGGCCAGTTTTATTTCTGGCTTAGGATAAATAAGATTCCTGCAAGACCCTGCAGGTTTCAGAGGCCTTGGTGTTGATGGTGTCGAACAGCCTTTCAGCGACTGTCAGATCGCCTTCACGCGCTGCAGTTTCAACCTGCAGACAGAGCTCGCTGAGCACGGTTACACCAAGATTAAGGCTGGCGCCTTTGATGCTGTGGGCCACCTCATACACCGACGTCGTATCTTGGTTTTGAATTGCACCTTTCAGCACATCAACCCGCGCCGAGGTGTCTTTAACATAAGTCCTAATAAGGGTGCAGAATTCATCTTCCAGTATTTCCTGCAATTCATTCAGAAAGTCCGAATCGATCAGTTGCATAGCGACGGTTATCCTATTTTTCCTGTGGCCATTCCAAATACGCAGTAACTGAGTTACCCGATTCATTATAGTGGATGTCTTTGCTTATGCCTTTAACTAAAGGAATACCCCGGCCGCAGTAATCGGCATCTGACCGGGCTGCCTCCGTAACCTTTTTGTGATCAAAGCCTTTGCCACTGTCATCAATTGTCAGTGTCAGCCTGCCGCCGGTGCCCAGAGGTTCGTGATGCACATGAATCGTCACCGAACCATCGGTCATGGAATCCAGACGGCTTTCGCGTTCAAGATAATATTTTTCAAAACCCTCTGGTGAGGCCTTTAAGCTGGAAGAAAGATTCAGCACACCGTGCTCCAGAGCATTGGAGTAGAGTTCTGCAATCAGGGTATAGAGCTGGCCACTCAGGCTTCGCAGGCCTTCAACTTCGGTAATAATCGACAACACCACCGGAAGCGGGTTGAATTCCTTGAGCGATAAATGACGCAGTGTATAGCTGAAGGACCAGTCCAATGGGCCACCTAGCGAGCCCCGCTTCGAGTTGAAATCCGGCAAGCCGATTTCATCTATATCGGCCATTTTTACGCTCAGCAATGTAATGTCGTCTTCAGCACCGGCCTGGCCGACAAACTCTTCAACGCTGTTTAAGATGCGCTGAAACATCGAGCCCTGAACTTCATGAGTGAAGCATTCAAAGAGCCGGTCTTCACCGAAGAATTCATTCTCGCTGTTACGCGCCTCGATAATGCCGTCTGACCAGACAAAGAGTTCATCTTCTGCCGACATGCGCAGCTCGGTAAACTTAGGCGAAAACTGCTCCGCACTTAAGATGCCCAGAGGCAGGTTCTCTGAGGGCAGAATATCGATTGAGCGCTCCTCGGCACGAAAACAGACAACATCCGGCAAGCCACCCACCCAGATGGTGGCGATGTTTTCATAGAAATCCATCGCAATGAAACAGCCACAGCAGAACACGCCGGTCGGCAGAATATCATTGAGCTTGCTGTTCATTTCCCGCAGCACTTCTTCGGTAGAGAAGCCCTTCGCCGTCATGCCGTAAAAAATCTCTGCCAGCGGCATGGCCCCAATAGCAGCCGGCAGGCCGTGGCCGGTAAAGTCACCGAGAAACAGATGCATGCCGCCATCCGGTTTGCGCTCGGCCAGAACCGTATCACCGTTAAACACCGACAGCGGTGACAGGCTGTAAGAGATATTGCTCATACCCAGGCAGCCCGCGTGAGCCACATTATCGAAAATGGTTTTGGCAACCTGCTGTTCAATGAGCATCTGACGGTTATGGTCACGCAGTTTTTCCTGCATATTGCGCATGCGGCCAAAGGCTTTGATTTTTGCTTTGAGGATTGTGCGGCTATAGGGCTTGGATAAAAAATCATCACCGCCCGACTCCAGGCACTCGGCCAAGGCTTTGGGGTCAACAAGGGACGTCAGGAAAATAATAGGAACGTATTCATCTGCCAGCGAGGTGCGGCGAACTTCTTTGGCCACCTCTATGCCGTTCAAACCCGGCATTATTACATCCAGCAAAATCAAATCGGGACGAGTGTCCCGATATTGTTTTAAAGCTTCTTCGCCATCCTTTGCCTGTACGACTTCGTGACCTTCTTTGGTGACAATTCCTTTCAGAATTATCCGGTCCGACTCATTGTCATCGGCAATCAGTATGCGAAGTGAATTGAATTCATTGCCGGCCACTAGCGAATATCAAATAGCTGCCCGAAGTTAGAAATGGTCAGAATCTTTTTAACATCGTCATTGCAATTGATGATTTCAATCTTTGCACTGTCACCGCCGGCGTAGTCACGCATGAGCAGTAACATACCCAATGCCGAACTGTCTAAATAGGTGGCGTCTTTCATGTCAACCGTGTACTGATTTACCTCTTCAGTCACGTTTTCATAAATTTGGCGAAACTCCTGATGTGAGCTGAAGTCAAAACGACCAGACACTTGGATTGTTATTGAATTGCCCTGAGTGGTTGCAGTGACTGCCATAAAAATTCCTCACGAGTGGATCGTTAACATTAGTATAGTGGGACTACGTAATCTTTCCATAACCCATCAATTACAATAGCATTCATTTTGAACACGTAAATGAATTGTTGAGCAATTCCTTGTTTTTATTGGATTTTTCCATGTTTAGACCGCTCATTAGAAAGCATATTCTGATTTTTATCCAGACTGACGGTGATTATTTCAGTCAGCGGTTGAATATACAGCCTAAGCGGTCAGATCGAAAAATTGTCGGCCTTAACCTCAGCGTAGCCGGACTTTCAATCGCTGCCAATGTTGTCAGAAAAATGAAGGGGTGAATGTAGGCGATTAGTGGGAACAACGGCCCTTAGTTGGAATGAAAGCGCTGGGTTACCAGCTCATCGATTGCTTTTTGCTCTTTTTTATCCGCTTCTACCAGCTCTTCCATTGAGACCTTGCCGATAAACTGAGCAATATTTTTGCGTTTTTGATACAGCTCGCGCCACTTAGCCAGAACCTGCTGCTCACGCTGACGCCACGAGTCGATAGCATTTTGCTGACGCTGAGCCAGGCTGCCGAGCTGATCGATAAAGCCCTGGGTGCGCCGCCACTGCTCTATAGAAATGCCCTGAGAGGACTGCTGATCGAGATACCCCTGGTACTCAGCCTGGTATTCAAATAATTCATCCAGCCGCTTTTGCTCGACATCCAGCTGGGTGCGAACCTGTGCAAGCGCCTGAGCGGCCTGATCCTCACGCTGCTGAGCCAACCTTTCCACCACCTCTAACCGCTTTGATCGACTCATTTATTCCGTGCACCCTTAACCGTACGCTTACCTGCAATACCCCGTTGAGATTTCACCGGGCGGCCCCCTGCTTTATTTGCCGGTCTTGCCTGAGGCTGAGCTGCCGCTCTTGGCTGTGCCACGGCTGCGGCTTCCTGGTTAGCATTCATAGCCATGCCTGGCGCGGCCTGTTCGGCAACTCCGCCGGTCAGCGCAACCTTTAAACCTTCAACTGAATCACCGTAGGGCGACTGCTCACGCAGACCCTGGCGCAGAAAATCACGGATACGCGGCTGAAGCTCGATGGCTCGGTCTATTTCGGCGTTACTGCCACGGCTGTATGCGCCAATGGATATTAAATCTTTGTTCTGGGCGTAAGTTGCCCACAGCTGCTTAGCCGCCTGTGCCATCTTCAGGTGATCTTCAGACACCACTTGAGGCATTACCCGACTGATGCTCTGTTCAATATCGATCGCCGGGTAGTGCCCTTCTTCGGCCAACCGCCGGTTCAACACAAAGTGGCCATCCAGAATGGCGCGCGAGGCATCAGCAACCGGGTCCTGCTGATCATCACCCTCCGTTAATACAGTATAAAAGGCAGTGATTGAACCCCCGCCTTTTTCCGCATTACCGGCCCGTTCCACCAACTGCGGTATGCGCGCAAAAACCGATGGCGGGTAACCTTTGGTGGCAGGTGGCTCACCGATGGCCAACGCAATTTCGCGCTGTGCCATGGCATAGCGGGTCAATGAGTCCATCAGCAACAATACGGACTTACCCTGCGCACGGAAGTATTCCGCAATCGCCGTTGTATATTGCGCCGCACGCAACCGAAGCAAGGGTGCGTCATCGGCTGGCGAGGCGACCACCACACTGCGTGCCAAGCCTTCATCGCCGAGAATATCTTCAATAAACTCCTTCACCTCACGGCCACGCTCACCAATCAGGCCAACAATGGTGATATCTGCGTTGGTAAAACGGGTCATCATGCCCAGCAGAACAGACTTACCAACGCCTGAACCCGCAAATAAGCCAAGACGTTGGCCCTGCCCAACCGTCAACATCGAGTTGATGGAACGAATGCCAACATCCAGCGGTTTGCGGATGGGCTCACGGTGCAGCGGGTTGATAACGCTGCCGTTCAAACTTTGCTGAACACGGCAGCGCAACGCGCCTTTGCCGTCAATCGGCTCGCCGAAGCCATTGACCACACGGCCAAGCAGTTCATCACCAATCACCAGCTCATTGGCCGATTCCAGCGGCACAACACGAGCCCCGGCGCGCAACGAATGCACCGCCTGGACCGGCATTAAAAAGGTTTGCTTATCGTGGAAGCCGACAACCTCGGCTTCAACCACCTGGTGAGCATCGATTACCTGGCAGCGCTGGCCGATTGAGGTGTTCAAGCCGACCGCCTCCAGCGTAAGGCCGACCATGCGAGTCAAGCGCCCCTGCGCAACAGGCGCGCCGTTGTTATCTACCCAGCCTTCGCATTCGCGAACAAAATCAGTGATTGGTGTCGTCACTTGCCACTTCTTTGGTTAGGGGTTGGTTTTCCGGGGAATCTTCAGCCGCGTCAAGTACCGGCTTGGCCTCAACAGCAGGTGCATCGGCTAACTCAGTGTCGGCATCGGCTGTAGACTCAATCGGGGCTTCTGCCTGCTCTTCCGCAGTGCTCTGGTCCTCACCAGCCGGTTCAGGCTCCGACATTGCCTCGGCTTCAACGGCTTTGCTTTCAGGCTTATTAAGCAAGGGCTCACTGGAAAGCGGCTGCTTAATCTGCTCCGGCATCGGGTGTTCGGGATTGTTTACCAGGTGCGTGACGGCGTTATCGAAGCGATGCTCCAGCGTGTAATCGATGTAACTGTACCCGCTCTTCACCTGACAGCCTCCGGCGGAGATGGCATCGTTTACCTCCACACGCCAATGGCTTTCGGCAATCGCCTTGATCAGCTCGGCATCCTGGCTGTTTACCTGCACGCTGAGCTTTTCATCCGGATTTGGCAGCGCCTGAATCGCCGCATGAACAATAGTCTGAATATGCTCCGGGTTGGTATGCAGCTCTTCCTGTAAGACCTGACGGGCAATGCGAATGCTCAGCGCCATCATCGCTTCTTTCAGTTCCTGCTCTTCTGCCGCCAATTGATGGGTCATGGCCAGAGTCAGGGAATCAAACAAATCGAATTTTTTCTGTGATTCAGCCTGTTCCATCTTCAGTGCATCGTCATAAGCCTGCTGCTGACCCAGCTTGCGCCCCTCTTCTTCGCCGGCCGCCAAACCTTTTGCATGGCCATCCTGCTCGCCTTTACGGGCGCCCTGGGCCATACCCTGCTCAAAGCCCTGTTCAAAGCCCTCGTTGTAGGCCTGCTCGCGAATGGCTTCCAGTTCGGCAACCGTCGGTGGCTTGATGGCATTGCTTTCGACATCGTCCACCTTAACGGGCTTCGGCTGTTTAGTTGCAGGAGTAACCAGGTTGCCGGCTTTATCCCAACGGGGTAAAGAGACACTCTCAGCTTTGGGTTTAGCAACGTGCTGACGCAGCACAGGC
The DNA here is from genome assembly GCF_004341165.1 of Reinekea marinisedimentorum. Taxonomy (GTDB): domain Bacteria; phylum Pseudomonadota; class Gammaproteobacteria; order Pseudomonadales; family Natronospirillaceae; genus Reinekea; species Reinekea marinisedimentorum. The sequence goes on along the minus strand of NZ_SLZR01000003.1, from coordinate 103,303 downwards.
TTAGAAGATGATGACATTTAAGGCTCCCCGGCGATCACAGCATTTCTTCGCCGCCGGCGCCGCCCAGCACGATCTCACCGGAATCGGACATACGGCGGGCAATACCAAGAATCTCTTTCTGCGCCACCTCAACTTCAGAGACCTTAACAGGCCCCATGGCCTCCATATCGTCACGCAGAATTTCCGCCGCACGCTTCGACATATTGCCAAGAATCTTGTCGGCAAGATCGCTATCTGCACCGCGCAGCGCAATTTTCAGTGAGTCGGTGGAAACCTCGCGCAGTAACGCCTGAATACCGCGGTCATCAACATCAATGAGGTTGTCAAACACGAACATCAGGTCTGCAATTTCGGTGGCCAGATCTTCATCGACCTCTTTAATGCCATCCATAATCTCGGCTTCGACGCTCGATTCCAGGAAGTTCATAATTTCTGCGGCGGTCTTCACACCACCCAGAGTTTGCGCCTGGGTTCCGGCACTGGAAGAGAACTGTTTCTCCAGAATGGAGTTTAATTCCTGCAACGCCGCCGGCTGAACGGACTCCAGCGCTGCCACTCGCATCACAATATCGAGACGTGTTTTTTCCGGGAACTGCGCCAGCACTTCACCGGCCTGATCCGGTTCCAGATAGGCCAGTACGATGGTTTGAATCTGTGGGTGCTCATTGCGGATCACATCAGCAACGGCTCGCGGTTCCATCCATTTAAGGGTATCCAGGCCGGTGGTGTTACCGCCCAGAATAATACGGTCAATCAGGCCGGCGGCCTTATCTTCACCCAGCGCCTTGGTCAGCATGTTGCGGATATAGTCGTTTGCACCGACACCAAGACCCGATTGCCCGCCTACTTCTTCCAGAAACATGCGCACAACGCCTTCAATCTGTTCCTGCTTTACCTCCGGCATGGTCGACATTGCCGTACCCACGCGCTGAACCTCTTTCGGGCCCATATGCTTAAGCACCTCGGCCGCGTCAATTTCACCGACGCTCATCAACAGAATGGCGGCACGCATTTGCTTGGGAATACCATCGAGTACCTTTTCGAACTCGCCAATGTCTGTAGGAACAGGCAGTTTATTCTCAGTCATCCGACATAACCCATCGTTTTAATACCAGTGCTACCCGGCCCGGATCTTCGGCAATCAGGCCACGCAATGCATCCAATTGCCGTTCAAAGCTCTCAGAAGGCCCGGGTAATGAATATTCATCAATCGCATTCAGTGTAACCTTGTCGTCTGCGATCATATCTTCGTCAACATCCAGGTTTGCCAGCGCCGCATCTTCCATACTTTCCTGCTGTTCTTTTTCACCTTTGGAAAGCAGGTTTTTCACGGCTGGACGAAGAATGCCAAACACCAATATTAGTACAAATAAGCCGGCCAGTACCTGTTTAGCGATTTCCCAGAACCACGGCTCAGTATAAAAGGCGGCTGGCTCGACAGTTTCGTCGGTCGCCAGGAAGGTGGAGTTAATGACGTTAATGCTGTCACCGCGGCTGACATCGTAGCCGACGGCGTCCTGAACCAGTGTTCGCAAGCGAAGTATGGATGCATCGTCCCATTCTTTATCGACCGTTTCGCCGGTTTCCGGGTCGACCACACGAATGTCGTCGACCACCACGGCAACCGTCAGGCGGCGTACGCGCCCCTGCTGGAATTGCGTATAGCTGAGCGTGCGGTCTACCTCGTAATTACGAACCGACTCATCACGAGATGAGCGCGGCGCAGCGGCAGCACCTGCACCCTCTCCGGTCACTTCAGGTGCCTGAGCATCGGTAGGCGGCTGGTTTGACAGCGCACCGGGAATGCCGCCCTGAGTTTCATTCACACGCTCTTCATTAACGGTTTGTTCACTGCGCAACGCGATTAAGTCGGGGTTGTACAGTTCTTCAGCCTGCTCAACCTTAGTGAAGTCGATATCGGCAGACACCTCGGCCTGAAACTTATCCATACCCAGAATCGGGGACAGAATCGAATTGATTCGGCTCACCAGGTTTTCTTCAATTCGGCGCTGATACTCAAACTGGCGATTGGTCAGTTCTTCTTCGGGGTTTTCTTCACTGTCACTTAACAGTCGTCCACGCTGGTCAACGATGGATACATTCTGATCAGAAAGCTCAGGGATCGATGTCGACACCAAATTACGAATTGCCTTCACAGTGCTGCTGTCCAGCTCAGTACCGGCAAACAGCTCAACAAAAACCGATGCCGTGGGTTCACGCTGGTCACGTACAAACACAGATCGCGTAGGAATGGCCAAATGAACACGCGCCGAACGTACCTGATTGATCGAGGAAATGGTTCGCGCCAGCTCACCTTCCAGGGAGCGCAGGTAACGGGCATTCTCCATAAACTGCGATTGACCCAATGGTTGGTCCTGATCGAGCAATTCATAACCCACGGTCTGATCGTCTGCCAGGCCGGCACCGGCAACGGCCAGGCGGGCATCATGCAGATCGTTCTGTTTAACCAGAATAACCCCGCTGGCCGGATCAATATCGAACTCAATATTTCGGCTCTGCAGCACTTCAATCAGTTCACTAGCATCGTAACTGTTACTGCTGTTCATCAACGGCCGGTAACTTTCTTTTTGCGACCACAGCACGATCCCTAAACCGAGAGCAATACTCGCAGAAAGACCAATCAACAGGCCGAACTGACGCATCATCGTCAGGCGGTTGAAGCCAACCATGAGCGGATGCATGCGCGATACACCGCCAACATCCTTTTCCATCAGATCGGAATTTTCAGTGGCCATTGGAATCTGCCCACCTGATGCCGCCGGCACTCTTCCGGCTTCGGCATTGCCGGATGGGTTCAATTGATTATTTGAGGCGACGGGTACGTTTTCAGTCATAAGAATCTCTACCGCTTACGGCCCTGCTGTTACAGAGTCATGTTGATAATTTCTTTGTAGGCTTCAACCATCTTGTTACGCACTTGCGTCATCGCCTGAAAAGAAACACTGGATTTCTGCAACGCAATCATGACTTCCGGCAAATCAACTTCCGGATCACCCATTTCATATCGGGTGGCAAGATCATTGGCAGTCTGTTGATTATCGTTAACGTTGTTAATTGCAGAGCCAAGCATTTCCCCAAAGGAAGGAACGTCGGCGGTGGGTGTCTGCGACACAGCTGAAACGGTATCGGTATTAATTGCACGCAGACTATCGGTGGCTTCGGCAGCATTCATTTGCTGGCGCACCTGCTCGATAGTATTCGCGAACTGATTGTTTGTAGAAGATGAATCCGGAACGTTGACCTGGCTGCGCAAAGAGCGCATCTGCTCCAGAACACCCTGTATATCCACTCGATCAACCATATGCCACCTCAGCTAGTGTCAAAATATTTTCTTTCTGAACATTGAATGCGAATTTCTACACGCTAATTCGACAATATTTAGTCGCTTTGGCGTAATCTTTCCGCTGCTGAGTCTAATTTTGCAATTGGCAGGCCAACTATTGCCGCTTTTCCGGAAAAGGCTGCAAAGCGTTTCCGCAACCACAACCTGGAATTAAAAAAGCCTCCCGATCAGGAGGCTTTGATTTATTCCGTTTAAAAACTGTTTATCGTATGTCTGCAATAGCCTGATCAACATTCATACCCAGCTCTCTCATCTTCGCCAATTTATAGCGCAAGGTTCGGGAAGAGATGCCAAGGTGATCAGCCGCTTTATTTTTTCTGCCATTATGAATGCGCAGTGCATCCAGAATAATTTCAAATTCTTTGTGTTTTAAACCGGCATGAATCCCCTGATTCTCGGCAGGCGCAGTGACAGCAACCGCCTCGGGCTCTGCCATGCGGTCCATCGCAGTATTTACCAGTTCACGGTCGCGCACGGGTTCAAAATCAATCAGGTGCTCACCGTACACACCTAAATCCTGGGCGGTCACTGTATTACCACTCTGCAGAATCAATGAACGCTGAATGGCGTTATCCAGTTCGCGCACATTGCCGGGCCAACTGTGCTCGAGTAACGCAGCCTTTGCTGATGCATCCAACTGCAAACCGTTCTTGTGCATTTTGGCGGCGTGTTTGGCTAACAGGTTTTCTGCCAGCGGAATGATGTCTGCTTTGCGTTCGCGCAAAGGCTTCCACTCTAACGGAAAGACACTGAGGCGATAGTAAAGGTCTTCGCGGAAACGATTGGCTTTGACTTCATCAACTAATTGACGGTTCGTTGTTGCCAGAACGCGTACATTCAATGAAATGGTTTTGCGCCCGCCAATACGTTCAACTTCTTTTTCCTGCAGCACACGAAGTATTTTAGCCTGCAGGTTGATATCCATTTCAGAAATTTCATCAAGCAATAACGTACCGCCGTCGGCCTGTTCAAACTTGCCGGCCTGGCTTGCTACCGCTCCGGTGAATGATCCTTTCTCATGACCAAACAATGTGGCTTCAAGCATGTTATCTGGAATGGCCGCACAGTTGATGGCAACGAAAGGGCCGTCGGCACGATCAGAATGCGCATGAATATAGCGCGCCAGCACTTCTTTACCGGTGCCACTTTCACCACTGATGAGGATGGTACTTTCAGAGGTTGCCACCTTGCGTGCCAGTGACAATATATGCTGACTGCCGGCATCCACCGCTACCGGCTCGAAACTGTTATCTGCTACCGGCGTACTGTGTTGTTCGATCAATTCTATTAATTGATTCGGAGCAAAAGGCTTCACCAGATAATCTACGGCACCTTTTTGCATTGCTTCAACGGCTTTATCGACAGCAGCATAGGCGGTCGCCAACAGCATAGGAATATGTGGATAATTCTGCCGGACAAACTCCAGTAAATCATGACCACTCATGCCGGGCATGCTGACATCCGACACAATAAAATCGAACGACTGCTGCTTTAATTTCAGCACCGCTTCTTCACCGGACTCAGCGGCCTCAACCTGATAGTCATGAAGCATAAGCGTGTCGCACACTGCTTCGCGTAAGTTAATATCATCTTCTACGATAAGAATTTTCACTGGACTTACCTCTGCTGCATTGTGGGTAAAGTGATGACAAACTGACTGCCCACACCTACTTTACTTTTAATTTGAACACTGCCTCTGTGTGCCTTGACGGTGGCCAATAACACAGGAACACCCAAGCCGGTACCATGGCTTTTTGTTGTGAAGAACGGCTCTTGAATACGCTGAATTTGCGATTCATCCATGCCCGGACCTTCATCTGAAAAAATTATGTCGACTTCGTTTTCTTTCTGAACTGAATGAATATGGATAAGCGCCTTACCATCCGTCGCTTCAATGGCATTATTGATGATATTCATAAAGGCACTGATCAATGCGTCGGCCTGACACTGAACAATGGCGTTCGGTGCGCGCTTCGGCCAGAGCACCTTTTTCTGATGTTCCGGCGGTAACCCCTGAACAGATTCCGCCAGCAGTGACAATATTTTTACAACCGAAAACTGATTGACCAATTGGCATTCACCCTTCACGAACAGCAGCATATCCTGCACCTGGCGCTCCAGATGATTCAGCCGGCCAACCAGCTTATCGACAAACAGATCATGTTTTTCCGGCGTTAAACTCGGGCTTTTTAGATTACCGGCATACAGTAAGGCTGCCGAAAGCGGCGTACGAATCTGATGGGAAAGTGATGCAACCATTTGCCCCATTGCCGTTAGCCTTTGCTGCCGTGCTACCTGACTTTGCAGGGCTCGGGTTTCGGTTTGGTCCGTTAACAGAATAAGCTGGCCGGAGGTATCCAGCGGGCTGGTTTCTAATTTAACCAGCTTGCCGCTTTTTAAACTGACTTCGTGGTAGTCCGTCTGTTTGGGTGCAAAGGCTTCGCGCACTATTTTTCCCCAGGCCATACCCACCAGAGAAACGTCTGCCTGCTGACCCAGCGCATTATTAATCAACCGCTCTGCAGCCGGGTTTGCCTGCTCGATCGTTCCGCGTTTATCCAGAACAATCACACCTGCCGGTAACAACCTCAGTAGACTGCCAAGCTGATCTGCAATCTGTTCCTTTTCGTTTAATTCCTGCAGGCGCTGTTCAGAAACGGTTGCCAGTTCACCACTCAATTCAACGACACGCTTTTCTAACTGGCTGTAACTATCAGACAGCTGTTCACTCATTTCTGTAAACGCAGAAAATGCATTCTGAAGCTCCATGATCGTCTGCTTATTCAGATCTGGGCGCTTCTTTTTAACCGGCATATTTTCAGTGAGTGGCACAGCTTGCATAGTTATTTTCATTCAAAACTTTGACAGTAACCAGAGTACTGCAAGCGCAGTGCCAGTTTTTAAGAATGATTTTCGGAGGCGGTTTTTAACAGAGGCTATAAAAAGAAAGCCCGCACAGTGCGGGCTTTCAGAGGACATTCAGCGAATGATAAAAGGTTTGTCAGCTGGCAATTTCACGACGGTTAATATTGTATTTGCGCATTTTTTCAACCAGCGTCGTTCTGCGGATATGAAGTTTTTCTGCTGCCCGCGCAACAACGCCCTGAGCATCATCCAGCGCCTGCTGAATTAAACTTCTTTCCAAATCGGTCAGGTACTCTTTCAAATCCAAACCATTCACCGGTAATAAAGCAGCGGATTGATCCATCGATGCGGTTGGGTGATGTTCTTCTAAAGACTCCACAACGGCCTTTGGAAGTACATCTTCATCCAAGTCATCAACATGGCGGTATTTCAGCGGCAGCTCCTGCACACCGATGACGCCGTAAGGATGCATAATTACCAGACGTTCAACCAGGTTCGCCATTTCCCGCACGTTGCCCGGCCAATCATGCTGTACCAGGCTCATAATGGCCGCCGAATTAAAGCGAATAGAACCGCGCTTTTCGTTTTCAAGGCGGGAGACCAGCTCATTCAGCAACAGCGGTATATCTTCGTGGCGGTCGCGCAGTGCCGGCATTTCAATCGGGAATACATTCAACCGATAGAACAGGTCTTCGCGGAACAGTTCTTTTTCAATCATGTCTTCCAGGTTGCGGTGGGTTGCAGCAATGACGCGAACGTCGGTGGTAAACGTTTTGGTACCCCCGACCCGTTCAAAGGTTCGCTCCTGCAAAACCCGGAGCAGTTTCACCTGCATGTTCAGCGGCAAGTCACCGATCTCATCAAGGAACAGGGTGCCACCTTCGGCCATTTCAAAGCGGCCGGCACGGGAAGTGATTGCACCGGTAAAGGCACCCTTCTCATGTCCAAATAATTCACTTTCAATCAGTTCTGCCGGAATCGCCCCGCAATTTACCGGAACAAACGGCTTGTGACGGCGGTGAGAATTGTAATGCAGGTTACGAGCAACCACTTCTTTACCGGTACCACTTTCACCGGTAATCAGCACGGTAACTTCTTTATCGGCAACCTGAGCCATCATTTCACGGACAGCCTGAACACTTCGGCTACTGCCCACCAGGCTGCGGAACAGGTTAATCTCGCGTCGCTGGTCGCGGCCACGGGTTAAATCATATTGCTCACGGTACATCTGCGCGCGGTGCAGCGTATCCAACAGTTTGTTATAGGTTGTCGGGAAAGCCAGTTTGGCAATGATTCGCGAACGTAACTCGTCGCTCAGCAACTCACTTTCCGGGTGGTCGCCCATTAACATAACAGGTAAGCCACCATCCCATTCCGTGAGTGCTTCCATTGCTTTGGTTAAAGACTGACCAACCTCGCCAATCAAAACACCGACGATTGTTGCAGGGGATTCAACAGCCTGAGTCGCTTGCTCAAACCAGTTCTCTCCTTCCACGATGATCAGGTCTTCACCTAAAAATTCGAGAATTACCTTAAAATCATGACGGCGCTGCGCATTGTCATCGACTAAAAGTAATTTAATTTCTCTCAACATTCGGTTAGCTCCGAGCTTATTTATAGCGGTAAGGCTTTTGTTCAAACACTGTCAAAAGATCGACAATTCAATTATGGGGAAGTTAAGTCACTTTTTGACGGGCAGTCAAATAAATGACTTAAGTTTTTGTAGAAATGTTGCAGAGATAATGCACATATAAAGCACATGGTTAGAATCTGTTCAGATCGACGTGAAATTGACGAATTTGTAGACAAATTGCTATGAATAAAACGAATTAACATGGATATTTCATTTCAACGTGTAACGCGGCGCCTGCTTAAACAACAGGCAATGGCGATTGCGTGAGTTGACCCGGCTTAATCATGGCTGCAAAGTGCCCACGCATTAAGCCGGTATTTTCTCAAGCACTGCAACTGAGGCCCACTAGATTCGACCGGCAGAACGCAACTCGGTAAGTGCCTCATCACGAATTTCATCCCAGGCCGATTTAATCTGGCTGAGCAGATGGCTGACTTCATCGAGCATGGCAATGTCATTACGGACGCTGGCTTCAAACAGACGGCGGATCATATAGTTGTACAAGCGCTCAAGGTTTTGAGCAATCTCACCGGCATCCAGATTCAGGCTATCCTGCAAGCCACCAATAATGGCAATGGCTGAATTTATCTGGCTGCTTTTTTTATCGTACTCTTTTCGGTCTATGTGACCCTTCGCCGCAGCAATGCGCGAGGCTGCGCCTTCAAATAACAGCTGGATCAATCGATGAGGATCGGCATCAACAATCGATGTCTGCGTTCCAATGGACTGATAGTTTTTTATGCTCTGTGCGTACATCTCTTTACCTCTTATGCAGATAACCGGTGCTTACCTATACAAGCAATGTATCGGCCGGGGTTGTTTTTATTTTAGTACTTTTTTGTAGCGGCCTTACGCCAACGGAACAACAGGCCTCTCAAACCCCTCCCCACTGCCTTTAACCATTACCAACCCCGCGCTAAAAGGGGTTCAACCGGCAGTGGCATAGCCCTTGCTGAATAACAATTAAACAGCACTCATTGCTCAGTAATGCCGGATATACATTGCCGCTTTTCATTAGTGACCGGCAATGAACGGCAAAACTCATTCAGAAGGTAAGGTTATGGAACAGGCGCTTAAAAAATATGATCACTGGTCTGACCACGGTTCAGAACAAGCCCTAAATCACAGCCAGCTGGTTAAACTGGAAAAGCAGGCTTTGAAGCACTATGAGACGAGCCTTGAAGAATCCACCCGAAATGAAGACAGCGTTGCCCACCGCCACCAGGCCAAAATCATTGCTAATGAACTGGCCACGCACCAGAAAACAAAAGTCTCTGCGCTAAACCTGCTCGCCCGTATCGCCTTAGACGAAGGCTTTTACCCGTTAGCATCACGGTATTTGGAGCAAGCGCTGAGCAATGACCCGAACTCTGCCGGCTGCTGGTATTCACTGGGTCATGTTTACCTGGCCGTGAAAGACTACGATCAGGCAATGTTGTGCTTTTCTAAATCACTCGATATTTCGCCTAAGCAAACCCGTGCGGCGACATCTCTGGCGTATACGCTGGATAAAAAAGGCCACAAGGTCGCTGCATTTCAGGCTTACCGTAAGCTTTACCATGTGCACCCATCGGATGATCATGTTCAGGCGAAGCTGTTTGAATTGCTGCAGCAGATAAAAGCGGATTTTTATCAGCAGGATTTAGAAGACGATGTGGTTCGCTGGTTACAGCTGAGCAATGTGAATTATCAGAAGCTGGCGCCACTGGCGATCTCGCTGATTACTCACAAGTATGATCTGACAGATCCGAATGCCATCGTCGATTTGCAATCGCTGGCTGTCGATAAACTGTTCAATCTGGCACTTGGGAAAATATACTTTACAGATATCACGCTGGAACAAACGGTTATCGAGATTCGAAAACAGGTTCTGCTCAACCTGATTGCCTGCGACTACCACGATAAAAAACTATTAACGCTGGCGACTAACCTGGCGCTCCATTCCAACCACAATGAATACCTGTATCTGTACGATGACACAGAGTCTGAAATTCTTAGACTGCTGAAAAGCGCCATAGAGAATGCACTGCGTAACAATGCGAATGCCGATGCCCTGGAACCCATGCTTACGTTATACGGCATGTATGAATCTCCGGCCCAGATAAAACAAATTTCGAAGCTGACTGCCGCTACCGTCAGCCATTGGTCTGCGCAAGCACGGCAGTACCTGCAGCTTTCTGTTTTTGAGTTTTTAAACGAGCAAAAAGAAGCACGGCAGCTGTCTTCAGTGAATAAAATTTCTGATCAGATTTCTCTGGCCGTAAAAGAACAGTATGAAGAGAACCCCTACCCTCGCTGGCTGCATTTAGGCTACAACACGCCAACAAATTATGGCCGCGCACTGGAGCAGGAACTGGTTAACTTCCGGGCCCCGGATTTCTTCAACATGGGCACAATTAAAATATTAATTGCAGGCTGCGGTACCGGCCAGCATGCACTGCGGGTCGCAAAGTACTTCCGTAATGTGGAAGTTACCGCCATCGATATTACCAAGCGCTCATTGATTTACGCCAAACGAAAAGCAGATGAGTACAACATTCAAAACATTAAGTTTTTGAACCTGGACATACTTCATCTGGACGCACTGGATGAACAATTCCATGTTATTGAATGCTCGGGTGTACTGCATCATATGCAGAACCCGGCTGCGGGACTGGCACACCTTAAAAGTAAACTGCTGCCCAAGGGCCTCATTAAACTGGGCTTATACAGTGAACAAGCGAGATCTTCTATTCAAAGTATCCGCCAGTTGATCAACGCTTACGCAGTGCCGACGACACGACAATCCATCCGCTCCATGAGACAGGCCATTATCAACAACAAGCTGCCGCTGGATAACAAAGGCATTCTCGAGAGTCAGGATTTCTACAGCAGCAGTGGCTGCCGTGACCTGCTGTTCCACGCACAGGAATTACTGTTTACGCCACAAGGCTTAAGCGAGCTGATCCGTGAACAGGAAATGGATTTTCTGGGCTTTGTACTGACGTCTGAAGTGAAGCAGAAATATGCGGGCGAATACCCGAACGATGAAAAAATGACCAATCTGCAGAACTGGCAGGCATTTGAACGGCAACACCCGCAAACCTTTTCGCGGATGTATCAATTCTACCTGCAATAGCGTCCGGCAGATTGGCTGGGCGGCGGCTTTATTCTTTGCCTGCCCGCGACATGAATTTTTGGGTTTCAGTATTCACGCGAATGCGCTCACCCGGTTCAATGTATTCCGGTACCTGAACAACAATGCCACCATCCAGCGTGGCTGGTTTAGTACGTGCAGAGGCCGAAGCCCCCTTAATACCCGGAGCGGTTTCAGTGATGGTTTTGACCACCGATTGCGGCAACTCAATTGCCACCAAATTGTCATTCACCACCAGGCCCTTAATACCTTCCATACCTTCATGCAGCCACAGCAGCTGATCACCTAATTCGTCACTCATCAGCATGTGCTGGCTGTAGTCTTCGCCATCCATAAAGGTGTGTGACTCACCATCGGCGTACAGGTAGCTGACTGTAATCTGCTGAAAATCAGCCAGATTGACCATGTCGTCACCCTTAAAGGTGACATCCTTTTTCCGCCGGGTGGTCAGATCATTCAAAACCATTTTATAGAGCGTTGCCGCACCACGGGCTGTTGGGCTGCTCACGGTAATGGACCGGACCACAAACTGTTGGCCATCAATATCAATAACCTGACCGGATTTAATCTCTGGTGCCTTAGGCATTTTTACCACCTCTTCTCAGTAGCAAATAAAACTGTATTTATAAACGAAAAAACTCCTGCTAAAAGCAGGAGTCTTCATATATCTGAACATCAGACCGAACCGAAGGATCAGCCGTTGATCAGGAAGTGAGCACCGATACTCGCGAAGTAACCCAGAATGATTACCGGCGTCCAGCGCAAGTGACCAAAGAAGGTATATTTGCCTCGCGCCTGACCCATCAGTGCAACACCTGCCGCTGAACCAATCGACAGCATAGAACCACCTACACCGGCTGTCAGTGTGACCAGCAACCACTGGAACAGGTCCATATCTGGCTGCATGCTCAATACTGCGAACATCACTGGAATGTTATCAACAATAGCAGAGGCGAAGCCAACCAGAATATTGGCGGTAGTCGCGCCCAGGCCAACATATACGGCTTCAGAAGCCATGGCCAGGTAACCGATGTAACCCAGACCACCCACAGACATCATAACGCCGTAGAAGAAGAACAGTGTATCCCATTCTGCCTGGGCAACCTTGGCAAACACATCGAACTTATAAGGGTCAGCGGTATCGCCTGGAGGGTTATCCGCACGGCTTTTCCAGCTGCGTGAACGGCGGCTCAGGTAATAGGCAAACAGTTTCAGGTAAGCCAGACCAAACATCATGCCGTAAACCGGTGGAATGTGGAAAAAGTTATGGAAGCAAACGGCCGTGATGATGGTCATAATAAACAGACCAACAATGGTCATGCCGCCCGGCTTCATGATGCGGCCGGAAGAATATTTCAGCGTAGATGTTTTTTCCGGAGTGCCGCTCGGTAAAGCAAAATTCATAATAATGGCCGGCACCAGGAAGTTAACAACCGAAGGAACGAACAGTGAGAAGAACTGACCAAACTGAACGTTGCCCTTCTGCCAAACCATCAGCGTTGTAATATCACCAAACGGGCTGAATGCACCGCCGGCGTTTGCTGCAACAACAATGTTGATACAGGCAATACCGATAAACTTCTGGCTGTTTTTGCCGACGGTTAAAACAACGGCACACATAATCAATGCTGTGGTCAGGTTATCGGCAACCGGAGAAATAAAGAATGCAAGTATACCGGTCATCCAGAACAGCTGGCGGTAGCTGAAGCCGCGTTCGATTAACCAGTTGCGTAACGCCTCAAAAACACCACGCTGCATCATGGCGTTAATATAGGTCATTGCCACAAGAAGGAAGAAAAACAGTTCTGCGTACTCAAGAAAGTCGTGCCGGATGCCTTCTTCAATAACACCGGTAATGTGGTGTGAAGAGTAAGCGAAAGCGATGATGATCCAGATAATACCGGCCGAAACCATGACAGGTTTGGATTTTGGTAAGTGCAGTTGCTCTTCAAAAATTACGAAGAGATATGCGATGACAAAGATGGCGACAGATGCATAGCCATACCAGGTATGCGTCAGATTCAGTAACTCTGTGGTGGTTGTACCGTCGCTGGCAAAGCTGAGTGCAGGTACAAGCAGCAGAGTCATTAAGGCTACGAGAGCTTTCATTCTTCCATTACTCCAGTTTCATAGATAAATTTGACTGTTTCTTGAGCAGCCGTAACATTTCGTGTTGTATTTTGAGACCGGGGGATTATCCGACTAAAGAGCGACATTGCAATCTCAACCGGCCCGATTTACTGAACAATTGTTAGGTTTCACAGACATAGCGCAAAAAAACTTTCGGTATTTTAGCTGCAACCGCTCAGCTCATTATTTTGATGACGTCTTACACTTTTAAGCGCTCAACTGCCGCTAAAAAGTCGCGCTCGGCATGTTCATTGCCCAGATTGACAGCCGTTTTTCCCTGCTGATAACGGTAATTGAACAGATCAAACCAGGCGTTCATCACCGCACCATTGCCATGCTCACCAAAGACCGACAGCACCGAAGCGGCAACTTCGGCAGTCGCCAATTGATGGCCACGGCTGGATTTGCGAATCTGAAATTTAGACAATGCTTCCGGCGTAATGGAAAGCACAGGGAACTGATCAAGGTATGGGCTTTTGCGAAACATCTTTTTAGCTTCACGCCAGGTGCCATCAAACAGAATAAACAGTGGTCGCTTATGCTCCGGCACCTTAAGCTCGTCTTCAAAAACCTCGCGCTCTGCCAGGGCGTACTCCGCTGGAAACACCAACACAGGGTACCATTGCTCTTGCTGCAACAGCGTTAAAACTTGCGGGTTTACTTCGGTACGTTGCCAGATAAATGCATAGGTATCGGGAATCAGATCAGCAATCAGCTTGCCGCTGTTTGAAGGCTTTAATACCTCATCATCGTAGAATAACAATAAAAAACCGGCTGCCGAGTGCAGCTCCGGCACCAGATTACAGATGCAATAGCTCTGATGAATCCGGCACCTGGGGCAACGCACAACCAGCTTGCCCCGGGCCTGGAAAGGTCGTGTAGCACGGCTCAGCCGTTCTTCAAATAAGCGGTGGACTGCGTGTTTGGTCATGTTAGATCAGGCTGACAACGTTAAACTGATTGATTTTTAATCATGATGCGATAGACGGTTAATTTAATCGCCATCGCCAACCACCGACTTCAACTGCTTCAGCAGGTTTGCCGGCAGGTTAGAAATGGTCAGTGTTTCGCTGGCCGGATCAAAGTTGACATTGCGGCCGAGAATTTCGTTGCTGAAGCTGATGGAAACCTCTTTCGTCTTACCGGTATAACGCTGAAACTTCTTCAGCGATGCGCGGTTTGGAATAAACTCCCGCTTCGCTTCCGGCTCACGGGTTTCCATAAAGGTGACCAGTGTTTCCGGCCCTTCCGTGCCTACCTCGTCTTTCAGAACCGTGGCCATCTCTTCAGCCACAACGGTTTCACCCAGCTTGTCCTGCTCGGTACAGAACTCTATGGCCTTCTTGCGGTAGTTACTGCCTTTATCCTGCGGCAGCGCTTCACTGTAGGCTTTAACAATTTCCAGGAAGCGGTCGGTATCTTCTGCGGTATTAATGGTATCGACAAAGTTGACGAAATTAAGCAGCGCCGATTGCAGCACCCGGTCACCAAAGCCAAAACTCACCGTCAGGTATTTCTGCTCATTATTCTTCATGGCGGTCAGATCAACGTAACCACCGAAGCCAAGCTTGGCGAAATCAATCAGCCGGGCATCCGAAAGGTTCATATCGTGGGTCAACATCATTCCATCTTTATGCTTCAGATGGAAAAACCAGAAGTTATCACCGCTTTCCAGTGTTTCAAGCGCAAAGAACCAGTGCCCCTCTGTTTCCAGCTTCTGCTCTTCAATCTCCAGCTGCAGTTGCTTCATCAGCTGGGTGGTCAATGAGGTAAAACCGATGCCTCCGGCCTGCCACTGCTGTGTCAGTGCTTTAAAGTGCCCGGCCTCTTCCGCAAACTGACCGTACTGCTTGCTGCTGCGGTTATAAAAGGCAGACTTAGTGTGATTCATCAGCTCTGTCAGCTGCTCTCCAGACATCAACTCTTCTTCACGAAGGTTCAGTGTGACAGCTGTATTGCTGATTAATTGATGAACAATGGCGTGTTTAATTGACATGATAACCCACTAGATAACCTGAAAAACGGCGGCAGTTTACCCGAAGCTGGCCTCGGCGGTACAGAAAATTGCCGGTGAAACAGAGCCGGATGAGCGGCTCTGAATTCTCACTGCGTTTGAATCAACCCTCTGCCGGAGCCTTCCAGGCCCCTGTTTGCCATAGCGGCACGGTAGAAAGTGAATGCTTGTGGCTGCCGTTAATCTCTTTGGTTGAATACGACAGATACAGCAGTACCTGATTGTCGGCATCGTATATTCTGCGGATTTTCAGCCGTTTGAAAAATACCGATTTAGACTCGGTAAAAACAACCTCACCATTGGCCGAAAGATCAATATCAGAAAGGTCTGCGCTGGCTATCGGGCCGGTTTGGCGGCAGGCGATACTCATGTCTGATGGATCGGCAAGGGAAAGATCCGCATCAACATGGGAGATATGGCAGGTTACACCGGGCACTTTAGGGTCGTTAAAGGCCAGGACTTTGACATCCTTGGTCGTCAGTAGCCCCAGGCTTACCTTGCCGACCCGTTCGGCATCGTTAGAGCAGGCCGTCAACACCAGCAGAAGCGACAGATAAAACAGTTTATTCAGCATGACAGGTTCCTATCCTTTCAAATTAAGCATGGCCGGTCTGCAGTCCGGTTTTAGCGGCGACATCTTTAATCAACGCCTGTAGCTGCGAGGCGATGCTATGCAGCTGTTCAAGTTCGGTATCGGTAAACGGATGGATAAGGATTTTTTCGGCCCCCTTCTGGCTGACGACCGTTGGTAAACTCAGTACCACATCGTGCAAACCATACTCGCCACGCAATAGCGTACCAACGGGCAGAACCGACCTCTCGTTAATATGAATAGCCTGAATAACCCGGAACACACTGGCAGAAACACCGTGCACGGTATTGCCTTTGCGGGAAAAGATATCAAAGCCCGCCTGCTTCACTTCGTTCAATAATTCATCGGCATCAATATGATCAATACCATTGGTTGTGCAGTAGTAATCGATCGGCTGGGCTGCCACGCTGATTAAACTTTTCGGCGTAAAACAGTGGCTGCCGTGCTCACCCAACACATAACCAAATACGTTTTTAGGGTCTATGCCAACCTTACCGGCGACAATACTCATCAAACGGGCTGTATCGACCACACAGCCGGAGCTGATGACTTTTTCCGCACTAAAGCCGGTATTGGCCGAAATAAAGTAGCTGACAATATCGCAGGGATTGGTCACCACAATCAGAACGGCATCAGGCGCGACCTGTTCTATCTTCTTGGCAATATCAACAACGATCCTGCTGTTGATTTCGGCCAGGTCCAGACGGCTCTGCCCCTTCTTAATCTGTGCCCCTGCGGTTATCACAACAATATCGGCATCGCGAATGATTTCGTAATCATCACCGGCCTTCATCTGGGTGTTTTTACTGAAGGTCAGCGCACTGGTATGACTGAAATCCAGTACCTCACCTTCCGCCAACTCTTTGTTTAAATCCAGTAACGCAAGCTCTGTAATACTGCCAATCATAAGCAGTATATTGCTGATTCCGACGCCAACTGCGCCTGCACCAATGACACCTACTTTCATCTGCTCACTCCTCGCGATAACGGTTAATAAATGTTCTGGTCGTATTCGGCTGAAAAAATAGCCGGATTAGTTATAAGGAGCGGCTAATGCAACCACTCTTCATTCAAGGCCGGCGGCCTTGGCTTTTTTCACAATCGCGCGCACCATACCCCGAAAGATAAAAAGATGCGCGGGCATCATGGCAAACCAATAGAGCAAACCGGTAAATCCTTTAGGGTGCCACCAGGCGCGAATATCCAACTCACGGTATTCACCCCGATCGGTAATGGTACATTCCAGCCGGCCCATACCGGGTGCTTTCATACCAAACAGTAAGGAAAGAAACCGCCCCTTTTCACAGCGGATCACCTTCCAGGAATCGATAAATTCACCAACCTCCAGCTCCGGGTTTGTTGGTGCCCTGCGTACCGGCACGCCGGCACCAAAGAAGAAATCGAGCCACTCCCGGGTACGCCATAGATAATTGGCGAAAAAATAGCCTTCCTCTTTGCTGCCTATCTTTTTAATGATTTGCCAAAGCTGTGTACTGCTCAATTCCGTGTAAATGCTGGCGCCGGCATTCTTCGGGTAGTAACCAAACCCGGGCTGCCAACGGTTCAGCGCCTGAGGGTCAAACCCCCAGACATTACTGCGGACAAACTCCCCTTCCTGCATGACCGATACTTTCACAGCCTGTTCAAAGGTAATCATTGTTTGCGGATAACGGGCCTGAATTTCATCAGCGTTGGCAATGTAATCGTGGCTAATGCCAGCCAACAGTGCCTTACCAATTGCTGACGGCACCGAGGTTACCACGCCAAGCCAAAAGGCGGCCATGCTTGGCGTAAGCAACGCAGTTGGCACCAGTTTACGCTTACGATTAATCGCCTCACCAATAATATTGAACTGCTCAGCATAGCTGAGCACCTCCGGTCCGCCGACTTCAAAGTACTGATGGCTGGCTGGCGTTTCTTTTACCAGTGAGACCAGATAATGATTCAGGTTGGCCAGTGCTATGGGGTTCGCTTTTGAACTGACAAACTTCGGCGCCAGCAACACCGGCATGTTATACACCAGATCCTTCATGATCTCGTAAACAGCGGAGCCCGTACCGACGATGACACCGGCACGCAACTCGGTTACCGGTACGCAACTCTGCCGTAGCACCTCGCCGGTTTTCTTACGCGCTTCAAGGTGTTCTGAATTACCGGTTTGCGGCTGAATGGCGCTTAAATAAATAACGTGCTCAACGCCACTCCCCTGCAGCGCATCGCGAAAATTAATGGCCAGCGACAATTCATATTCAAGAAAGTCATGGCCGTGCGCCATGCCATGAACCAGAAAAAAAACAACGTCATGACCGTGCACCGTTTCAAGGGTTCGGTCTTTATCGACCAGATCCAGGTAGGTAAACGTCAGTTTAGGGTGTGGTTTCAGGCGTGACTGCAGGTAGCTGACATTGCGGGCCGCCGCAGTAACCTTATGGCCTTGTGTTAACAGGTGCGGGATTAGCTGAGAACCGATGTAACCGGAAGCCCCCAATACAAGAATTTTTTTAGTATCCATGCTTTCACCAACAAT
The DNA here is from genome assembly GCF_004341165.1 of Reinekea marinisedimentorum. GTDB lineage: Bacteria > Pseudomonadota > Gammaproteobacteria > Pseudomonadales > Natronospirillaceae > Reinekea > Reinekea marinisedimentorum. The sequence goes on along the minus strand of NZ_SLZR01000003.1, from coordinate 85,042 downwards.
AAAGCCAATTGATCGGAATGCGGCTACTCACTAAAGCAAACACGGGCTGTGAGTAGAAAATTCATTGTAACGAGATCTGGAAATTTAGTTACAGGGAAATTGTTCAGCCAGTTTCCTGACCGGCTGAACAAAAAACTCGAACGATTAAGCCGGGCGCTTAAAGGTTACCTTGTATTCACCCAAGCCTTCGTAGGCGATGGTCGTTTCAACATCGAATGCCATCGGCACGATGCCTTTGAAAGAACCGGTGATAATTGCAGCGTCTTTTTTCAGAGTGACGCCACGCTTAGACATGTAGTTCACCAGCCAAATCAAACCATCAACGGCACGGTCATTTGGGTGTTTACCATCCAGCTCACGAACGTCATCGCCCTGCGTAACTTTAATTTGAACCGTGCTTACACCGACAGCTGTGGCTTTATCGATTTCCGGGCCTACGTACATGCCCTGGTTCACCATGCAGTCGGCAAGGCTTTCAAAATAGCTTTGCTCAGCATCGTCTGCATAACGGCTTTGCATCAACTCCAGCGCCATGTGAGCCGAACCGATTGCATCGATCACTTCCTGCTCGCTGTAGTCGCCCTCTTTAGGTGGCAGGTCTTTCGCCAGAACGAAGCTGATTTCCGGCTCAACGCGCGCAACTTCTTTATCTTCAAACAGTTCAACAACAGCGCTGTCACGTTGCACATTGAAAATTGGAGCCGCAATGATCTTGTCTTCTGCTAATGGCTGCAGGCACTTCCAACCACCTACTGTTTCAATTTTTGCCATCTCGTCCTGAATAGCCAACGCATCTTCAATGCTTTCAGGGCGAATGGATTCTTCCAGACGCGGGGCTTTGGTGCCCGCCTGGCGACGACTCAGTAGTTCTTTTGCAGCTTGTTGAAAGGCTGTCATATATAGCTCCGTGATAATTAGACAGAAAGGGGCGAAAGCGCCGTTAGGTGAAACTGCGCTTAAGAATAAACCCTAATCCCGGGCTATACAATTCAGAGAGTGTTTCGTGACAGCGCCTCGATGTAGGTGGGCAAACAGGCATCAACACTGTATTTATTTTGCACGGTGTACTTGGCGTATTCGGCTATATCTTCCTTCACCGTCCAGTTGGATTTTTGCCAGCGCAGAATAATATCGGCGAAGTCTGCATCGGTTTCTGCCAGCCAGCCATTCTGGCCGTGTTCGATCAGCGCCGGCAATTGACCCACGGCGGTCGCAATAACCGGCACGCCAGCGGCCATGGCTTCCAGCGCAGTGAGAGGCAGGCCTTCGGTATCTGAACAGATCACACACAGGCCGGCATTGCGCCAGATGGTTTCGGGGTTGTTCTCAAAGCCCATCAGCTGCACGTTGGCCGGGCGCTGCGCCATAAGCTGCGGCTGTAATGTTCCGGTACCGAAGACTTTAAACTGTACATCCGGGCACTGGCGGGCAATGTTCAGCAGGCGGTCGGGGCGCTTAACCTGTTCCAGCCGGCCGACAAAGACAACCTCACTGCCCTGATCTTTTCTGATGTTTAATGCTTCGACGAAATTCGGCATCAGTCGTGCCTGCTTCGGCAGGCGGTTGAGAATGCCTTCACTGACAGCCCAGTTTTCAGAAAACTGCGCGGTTAACTGGTCGAGCATGGTATATAGCCTTACCCGGCCGGTGCCAACATCGCCGTTATGATGTGTGGCAATGCTGCGAACGCCAAAGCGAATGCCCAACCAGCGGCTGATCAGGTTAGCTTTATAGCCATGACTGTGCAGGCTTTCAATCTCGTAATCACGCAAAAATCGGCGCAGGCGATCATAAGAACCCTGAACAATATGCACCGGGCAACCGGCGCTTTCCAGCCGTTGCAACAGCTCTTCATTGCCGTAGTCCTTCCACAAAAGAATGTACGGTTGAATGCCATAAACCTTGTTCAGGGCACCGGCTAACGTCGCGACATGCTGCTCGATACCACCCACAGCCGAGGCATCCAGAAAATGTGCGATGCGTAAATCTTTTTCCTTGGTCATTTGTTTCTCCAGTTAAGTTACATAGGTGGTCTAACAGAAATATTGTGGGTAATGCCGCGCATACAGTCGTAGTTCAGCAAGGTACTGATCATGTTTTCGGTCATGCGGGTATTTTTTGCGATCAGCAGTATCCCTTCCGGGCTGATAACGTCTTCAAGAACGACCATTCGCGGCACCAGCTGCATGGGGTTAATCCACTCCACCGAAGACTTGGGCATGTCGCTTAAAATCACCTTCATCAGTTTCTGAACCCGATCGGAATCCAGATAATCGTTGAGCCTGCGGGTCAGCCGGCCGACCGCAGCGGTCATTTCCTTACCGTTCAACGTAACCTGGGAGCACTCCAACAGCACCCGGTAAACGGTGGAAAGCAGCGGAATGGTATCGAGGTTCAGGCAGTACTTGCCGCTGCCGTCGGCCCGCTCCATACTCAGGCACATGGCGGTGGCCAGCACCGAAAGCGTCTCACTTTCCCGGAACAGCCATTCCAGCTGCTCAAAGGCATACGGATCCTGTTCACATGGCGTTTCGTGAAACAGCCGGCCAACAAAAGTTAGACCGATCATTTTCTCCAGTGCGCTGAGCTGCTTTTTATCGAGTTGAAAAAAACGGCTTACCGGCGCATTCAGCTTGAACAAATTGTCTGCGATTTCTTCGAACTCAGGTTCTTTGCAATTCGCCAGACGCGACAGCAGGCTCAGCAATACGCTGCCATCACCGCGCATACTCTGATTGCCTGCAAACAATTTAATGGCATCCGCCTCTCTGGCCTGAGTGAAGGTCGATTCCATTATTGTTACTCCAGCGTCAGTTCCAGCTGTGAGCCGCTTTCACGATCCAGTTGCCAGCTCATGTTGCCCAGCGGCTGCTGATACTGATCAAACCACGCTGCGATCAGCACTTCGGTTCTGGCCGGGTACAGGCCTTCCAGAACCACATCTGCCTCGGTCAATACCTGCTCGATCAACAGGTTGGATGCCTGCTGCTCGCTGAAGTAAACCTTCAGGTAAACGGCTTGCGATTCCGCCGCTTTTGAAACGCTTAAACTGAAGCTGTTTTGTGTATGAAAATTAAACTCATCGGTCACCTTTAAATCGGTGATCGCCACCGTTGCTTCTGCCGCCGGCGCTTCAGTTGCGCCCGGCTGTGGCGAAGACGTAGCTGTGCTGGCAGATTCTTGCGACGGATCCGCTTCCGGCATACAAGCCACCAGGCTCAGGGTAAACATCAGACAAAGCATTCTCATTGGTTTTCTCCATACAACATTTCAGTTACCGCGTTCTGTTTCAGATACCAATCAACCTGCTCACTGCCGTTGCTTTCGGCCCAGCGCTGAAATGCCGGATACGCCTGCAGGATTGAGACGCCTTCTTTTGGATATTGCCAGTCTTCACCAAAGATCAACGCCCAGGGTAGGTTGCCGTCAGTTCGGTAGTAACGGCTCAGCTCCGGGTAGCTGTCATCATCACCCTGCAGCCACAGCGACGCTTCAGCCCGCGTGGTTGCCGCAAAATCGACCAGATGAACCTCAACACGTTGTTTTTCTACCGGTGCGACCAGTTCTCCGCGCCAGTGCTCATCACTGCCAAAGATAAAGGGGTTATAGGGAAAAGCCGGAAGTTGCGTCACCGGGGTGCCGGAAACCATGGGTACCGAGAGCGTCAGCTCATGGATGTTGTCATCTGAACAAGACCCGGAGGTCTGATAAAACGCGCAGCCCACTCCCGTTGCCGCCAACAGATCATCCGAGACCTCTAGAATACTGTGCTCTGCATCCAGCGATTGCGGCGAGAAATAAGCTCCGGCGGGTGTGCTGATGAATAGCTCCTGCACGTTAATCTGGCTGCTGTCAAAGCCCGGCAAATGCACCGCAAAACCGGATCGGTAGCTCGCCCCCAGTGCCTTAATCTGAATGGTGATATCGGTACGCAAAGCATTGCTACCCTGCCAGGTTTCAACTATCCGATAATTTAAAACCACGTCGTTGAAGTCATAGTCGCCCGCCTGCGGCCAACGGTCTTCAAACGCCAGGGTGGCCCAGCCCGCGGCACTCGGAAAGTAGCGCTTGGTTAAGGCGGTTGGCTGAATGCTTATCAGGTGATCTTCCACTTCACCGTCAACCGCGCCACCGGTCGGCTGTAAACCTTCGTCGCTGCTGATCCGTGCGCGCAACCAGGTATCACCGATTACGGCGTCATTAGGTATCAAGACTGGAATACGGTGTTCACCGCTGGCCAGGCGTTGGTTGCGAATCGCATGCTCCGTCTGTTCATCGAAGCGGCCATTGCCATTCCAGTCGATCCAGACATTGGCGTAGCCACTGCCGACAACGCTGAGCAGAAGCTCTTGGTGTAAACCGGCCTGCCATTCGCTCTGCCAGCGGATGCCATCTTCGTCATCAAACAGGTCGTTATCGTCGCTTGCAGGGTAAGCGGCCGCATAATATTCGCCATCAGTCAGTTCGGTGCCAAAATAGAGGCTGTCATCAAAGCCATGACGGGGCCCATTTTCTGTCAGAGTGGTGCCGTAGCTGTCGGGCGCATCGCCCCAGTCCACACGGGTTGATCGAACACTGGCAAAGGCGCAGCGGGCGCCATCATTTTGAGAGGAACTGGGGCCATAGGCAAAAAACCGTGCCTGAGTTTCGGCCTGCTTTGGGTTGGTCAGATCTACACGGTAAACATGACCATCGGAATTCCGCGATACGTAAAAGTAACCTTCAACATCAAAATAGGCAGCACCAAAGGTACCGGTAATACCGGCATCACCCACAAATTCAAACTGGCTATCGTCGTCTAACTCGCCATTATTGATGTTTAACCGATACAGGTAGCCACTCTTGTTGTCGATGGCGTAGAGCTCACCCGTTGAAGGGTGAAAGGCGAAGTCCGTCAGCGTTAAACTCGCGTTTTCATCACCAACTTGCTCTGCCTGCAGGTATTTATCGGCAGACTCATCGAGATGGATGCGGTACAAGCCGGTCCCTTTGCGGTACAGCCAGTAATACCTATCGGATACATCGCCTACGTAAAAAGTCACGTTTGAAGGCAGGCCATCGACGGGTAGCGTCTTCGCTTTAAAATTTTTATCCAGCTGAACCACCTCATACTGCGAGGTGTTGAAGCCATAGAGATAGCCATCATCAAAGCTGAAGCCAACACCGTTGATGTTGCCCGGCATACCTGCATCATCCTGAAGCAGATCGAACCGGCCGGTAAGCAGCTCTACGCTGTAAATCTGTACCGGGTTTTTCTGAAACAGAAACGCCTCTCCCGGACATTCCTGAAATGGATCGCCATAGACACTGCTGAATGAACCGGCCACCACAACAGCCGAGCCAACTATCAATTTGTGCATCGTCTTACGCCTTTTATTCAATTTACAGATCAGGTGCGAAGCCGGTGCCAAATTTAAGATTTAATTAAATTTCAATAACTTAGGGAGTATTTGAAGAATAAGGCTTAGGTATACTCTGCAATTTGATTCGCAAAATGCGAATATGCGAACTGCATCGCAAAAAGCACAGTGCCGGAAAAACCATTCAAGGGGAATTGGCAGCCTGCTGAAATGGAAATGGCAGGCTGATTAAGATGGACCCGTCAGTGAGTCTGACGGGCTCAGACGCCGTTTTTCTCCCATTTTTCCCGCTTGCGGTAGATGGTCGAGGCGCTGACATCGAGCAAGGCTGCAGCCTTAGGAATATTGCCTTCGCAGGCGGCAATGGCATGTTCAATGGCTTCACGCTCTACTTCCCACAACGGCCGTACACCGCCGGAGCCGGAAACTGACGGCGCTTGTTGCAGGTTCGCAGCCGCTGGCGCGGCAGGTGTGCCCCTTGAGGCCAAATCACACACCGGGCGAGGAATCATTTCAGCGGTGACCTCACTGCCCTGATTCAGCACCACGATATTGCGAATTATATTCTGCAGCTGACGCACATTACCCGGCCAGTCGTAGCTCATCAGCATGCTCAATGCTTCACTGCTGAAGTTCGTCAGTTCCTTACCCTCTTCCTGAGCGTACTGACGCAGGAACGAATCCATCAGCAGCTTAACGTCGGTTTCCCGTTCGCGCAGGGGCGGCAGATGTACAGGGATAACATGCAACCGGTAATATAAATCTTCGCGGAAACGCCCTTCCTGAACCTCCAACCAGGGGTCGCGGTTGGTCGCGCAGACAAAACGCACATCCACCTGTTTGGTTTCGCTGCCGCCTACGGCCTGCACTGTGCCGGTCTGAATAAAACGCAACAGTTTGGTTTGCAGCTCCAAATCCATTTCACAGATTTCATCCAGGAACAGCGTACCGCCATCGGCCTGACTGGCGGCACCCTCACGGGTGGTGCTGGCGCCGGTAAAGGCTCCTTTAACGTGACCGAAGATTTCACTTTCCATCAGATCTTTGGGGATGGCACCGCAATTGAGAGCAATGAACGGCTTTTTGGCCCGCGGGCTGCGCTGGTGAATGGCCGAGGCGCAAACCTCTTTACCGGTGCCGCTTTCGCCGGTCACAAACACCGTGGCATTGCTGCTGGCGGCACTGTCGATGATGCGATACACGCTTTGCATCGGCAGCGATTCACCAATAAAGCCTTCATAGTGAGTGCGGTCGAAGCTGTCGCGATAGGTTTGCACCTGTTGCGCAAGCTCGCGGTGTTGCAAAGCGTTTTCGCAGGTCACCAGCAGACGCTTGGCATCAAAGGGTTTCACCAGAAAATCAAAAGCACCGTTATGCATCGCATCGACAGCCACATCTACCGAGCCGTGCGCGGTAATCACGATGACTTCAGTTGGCAGGTCTTGAGCCTTGATATGCTTCAGAATATCCATGCCGTTCATATCCGGCAGTTTTAAATCCAGAATCAGCAGCTGCGGTGGTGCCTGGGTGAGCTTGACCATCGCGTCACGGCCGGTTTCAACGGCTGCGACTCCATACTCTTCGGAATTGGCAAGGTAACCCTGATAAACGGCAGATAAAGACGGGCTGTCTTCAACAAGCAGAACTCTCTTTTTCATAGCTGAACTCTGAGGTATTCAGTTAAATCCTAGCTAATATTTTCAGAGTCGTCATTTTGACAGGAAAAGAAAACCGAAAACACCGAAACGTCGTCATCCAACAGGCGGTTTTCAAAGGCCAGCTCTGTGGCCAGTTGACCGGCGTTGAGCACCTGTGTTGATTGCTGCTGCAACGCATTGAGTGTCTCTGCTAAAGCTGTGTGGCAATCTTTCATCAGCAGCGCTTCAACCAGACCGTCGGTATAGAACATCAGAGACTGGTCTTTGCTTAGCTGCAGCCGCACACTCTGATAGTGCGCATCTTCACTCATGCCCGGCAACGGCCCGTTCACATCGACTTCCGTTGCTGCTGCATTTTTCGCCAGTAGGAAGGGGGGCGGATGCCCGGCACTGCAGATTTCAACGGTCCCGTCCTCGTAAATATCAATCACCTGCAAGGTGACCAAAGTGTTCATCATCAGCTCAGAATGACACAACAACCCTGAGAGGCGGTTTAAAAACGCAGAACACTCTGTTGCCTCTGTCGAGGCAGCACTGAGGCCTGTAATAAAGCCAGACATAGAAAAAGCAAAAAACTTGGCCTGCTCGCCATGGCCCATAACATCGCCCAGCACAAAGCGCTGTTTATCTTCATAGGCATGGTGAAACAGAAAATCGCCACCGCCCCGCTCTGCCACCACATAGGCGTAATCGGCCTGAACAGGGCCAATCTGCCAGGGCCCTTTTGGCCACAGGCTGCGGTTTATGCGGCTGTCTATCTGTGCATTTAAACGCGATTTAATTCGTTGCGAACGCAGCAGCACGCGCTCAATGGTATCAATCAACCGCGCCTTGTTGATGGGTTTGAGCAGGTAATCGTCAATCTGCAGTTCACTGGCACTCTGGCGTTTGGTCGCCGATTCATCCCCGGTTAAAAAGATAAAGGGCGTGTTGGCTGTCTGATCGTCATCCAGCAGGTGCTTGCGCAATTCAATGCCGTTAAAACCGGGCATATGCATATCTGCGATAACCAGAGAGACCTGCGCGAGCAGGTTTTGCGCCAGTGCCTCGGTAGCCGAACCGTAGGTGACGAGATCGTAATCTGCTTCCAGGTAAGCTTTGAGCAATTCCAGGAATACCGGGTCGTCATCCACCACGGCCAACTTATGACGCGGCTTCGGCAGCCGGATTAACAGGCGGTTGCGAGGTTGCCGGTCATCGGCGGCAAGGTAGCGGTAGTCAGGAAACAGCGTTGTAATCAACGACAGCCCCATGCCACTCTCCTGCAGTTCAAAGGTCTGTTCGCTGTCATCCAACAGGCTCGCGCCCTTCAGCAGCGCTTCAATACTGTTGCCGTTATCACGACATTCAAAGGTACGGCTGTCGCTATGCCAGTAGAGGTCACAAATAAGGCCGTCGCCGTGTTCACTCAGGTTGGCTAAATGTTCCGATACCGCCAGCAGCAAATCGTCTATTTGCAGTTGCAGCTCGCCCTGCTTTTTCAGCAGCGTGGTAATTTTACTGCGAATTTTGCGCACCAGTTCAACGGTACAGGGGGCGTCATCGGCCAGGGTAAAGGTGTTTGTCACAGTTAGGTTTGCTCCTGCGTTTCCGGTTGCCACCAGTTGGCTAACATCGTGTTCATTAACCCTTTGGTATCGGCCATCAATTCCGGCAATTGATCAACCAGGGTTTCCTGCAAGGCTGCATCTGCATTTGCACAGGCGGCTTCCAGCTTTTCAGCAACCGCCGAAAGTTGCATGGCACCAAAGGTTTTTGCACTGCTTTTCAACGCATGAGCACTCACGCCCATGGCTTCGCTGTCGGCATCCTGCCGGGCCTGTAAAATCAGTTTCAGGCGCTGATCGCACTCTCGGAAAAACACATTCAGCATGTGACTGACGGCTTTCTCACTGGTGTCTTCAATCAGCTGATTCACCGCGCCTTCATCAAAAATTAGCAAGTCGTTTTCATCGTTGATGACAGGTTCCGCAGGTGCGGCTTGGCTGTTTTGCATCGGTTCAGTCAGCCAGTGGTTCAGGGTACGCAGCAGTAACTTCCGTTCGATCGGTTTGGTCAGAAAATCCTGCATGCCCACGGCCAGGCAGTTATCACGCACCTCAACCAGGGCATGCGCTGTCAGGGCAATGATGGGGGTGGATTCCGCAAGCTGATTCCTGCGGATATGCTCGGCGGCTTCAACACCGCCCATATTCGGCATGCGCATATCCATCAGAATGGCATCGAAGTGATGGCTTTTAACCTGCTCGATAGCATCCAGACCATCGACCGCCTCAGTCACAATGCAGCCGGCATCTTCCAGGAAGGTATTGGCAATCACCCGGTTGGCTTCGCTGTCTTCCACCAACAGAATGCGCGCACCTTTCAGTACGTTATGCGCCTGTTCAACACGGGGTTGCTGCGCCGGTTCGGATATTTCGGCAAGCGTTACCGGCAGCTGGAAGGCAAAGGTCGACCCCTTGCCAACCTCACTGGTCAGCGTAATGTCGCCACCACACAGGTTGGCAAGTTCCCGGCAGATGACCAGGCCAATGCCACTGCCTTTGGTCTGTTTAGGGTGCGCCTGATGCACCTGAGTAAACTCCTGAAACAGCTGTTTTTGCTCTTCCGGGCTTAAGCCAACCCCGGTGTCTTCAATTTCAGCAGACAGATGCGGCAGGCCATTGATGGTTTTTATCTGCAGGCGCGCGGTGATACTGCCATTATTGGTGTAATTCACTGCATTAGCCATCAGGTTGGAAATAATTTGCCGGTAAAAAGAAGCATCGGTAACGACTGCCTTGGGCAGCTCCGAGCTGGTTTCGATTGTCAGCGCCAAATTCTTTGCAATGCAGCGCTGGTTAAACAATTGAACGGTTTCCTCGAACAGCTGAACCGGATTAATGGTCTGCAGCTTCGGTTCCATTTTACCGGCTTCAATTTTGGATAGGTCGAGTATGTCGTTCACCATATCCAAAAGATTGCGGCCGGCGTTTTCAGCACTGAGGGTAAAACCCCGTTGCTTATCATTCAGCGGGGTGTTTTGCAGCAAATCCACCATACCTAAAATGATATTCAGCGGCGTGCGAATCTCGTGGCTCATGGACGCCAGAAAACGGGATTTTTCACGGTTGGCATCATCGGCATCTTCTTTGGCTTGCTGCAGCCGCTCCGTATTCTTGATGCGCTCGCTGATATCGCTGATCACCGCAGTAAAGATGGTCCCGGATTTCGTTTCGATCGGTGCGACCGCCAGTTCAATCGGAAACTCCCTGCCCTCGCAGTTGTGGGCAACCACTTCGACGACCTGACGTAAAATGGGCCCTTCTTTGGTCTTTTTGTAATGCGCCATGCCCATGCGATGACCTTCCCGCAAGCGCTCCGGCATAATCAGTTCGGCCATATCCTGCCCCAATACCTGTTGCCGCCGATAGCCAAACAAGCGTTCCGCCGCCGGATTAAACTCCAGAATCAAGCCGTCATCATCAATGGCAATGACCGCGCTGCTGCTCGATTCCAGCATGCCGGTGCGAATGGCATCACTGACCGCCAGCTGATCATCAACCTGCTTACGCCAGACCATTTCATGCAGGGTTAATATGAAATAGCTTTCATCATTAATGCTGGTATGGCTCAGGGTTAAGATGGCAGAAATCGAGCTGCCATCCATACGGTAAAGCACTTCATCCGAGTGGCGGGTCAGGCTTTCCCGCACCTGATCAGATGGGTCACGATGAATAAACTCGGCAATGCGTTCCTTTTGCAGCTCGGTCCACGGCAGAGTAAAAATATTCAGCCCCGCGAGCGGTTCATTTAAATAACCGAACAGTTTTTGTGCGGGCGCGTTGGCATACTGGATATCGCCTTTCGCATTAAAGGCAACGACACCATCGACCAACTGGTTAATGATGGTTTTCAGCCAGAGTTCCTTCTGCAGGTTTTCTTCAGCCAGTTCAGAAACCCGGCGCAGTACCTCGGCCCGTTCAGATTCTGCAGCAGATAACGCTGCCTTCAGGTTCGTAAAGGCCGTCAGCGTATCGCCCAGTTCATCATTGGGGATGAAGCGTCGCTCTGTGGGTGAAAGATCGCCCTCACCGACCTTCTTGATTTCTCCGCGCAAACGGGAAAGCTGAGTGGTCAGGTAGGCACCCAGGGCAATCGATGCCAGCGAGACAAATAAAATTTCAATAACTGCAATGCGGATGCTTTGGAATTTAGCGTGCGCGACGACATCTTCGACGTAGGTGGAATCGAGCCAGAGACGAACGTAGCCGAATTCGGAATCACCGACCCGTATCGGCCGTTCAGATTGGATAGCCTGTTCAGCCGTGACGGTCGCATTTTCTTTGGTTTTTAGAATCAGCGTTCGCTGACGGTTGGCAACCTCTACCTGCAGTACCTCATCGCTGGCCAGAAGATCGTCAACCAGCGTGTAGAGCGTTGCCAGATCTAACGACAGCACGGCATCAGCGACCGCGTGCGAAAAAACATTGGTCAGCGTGTTGGCGCGATACTCAAGTTCATCTTCATGGGAGGATGAAAGTATTTTGATGCTGTTCACAATAAGCAGACTTAAGAACAGCGCTTCAATGACAGCTATTCCAACAATGGTTTTTGTACGGAAGCTGATGCGCATAATTTCCCTTAATTATCTTTTATGCCTAATGCCCTTACATCATCCCAATTGGCATCTTCGGCGGCTTCAAACTGGTCTATACCCAGCTTAGCCAATAACTGCTGACCTGTATCGCTGATAGCAAGATCAATAAATGCCTGCTGAACCTTGCTGGCATGATCATTTTCTATCCGGTTATGATGCGCCAGTGCATGGGGAGTATAGCCGGGGCTTTCCCACAACACGCGCAGTTCATCACGCACCTCTTCCGCCATATTGTTATAGGTACGGTAAATACCACCGCCGGCCGCAAAGAGTTTCTGGGCCACGTTTAAATAAACTGAATCGTGTGTACGCACATAAAAAGGCTCTACCTCTACGCCATCGTTACGAAGGTGCGACAACGGCAACAGAGTAGCGGCAAACGCTTTGGGTGCCGGAAAAGCCATTTCAATGCCCTGTAAATCTTCCAGGCTCTGGTAGTGACTGTCTTTGTGAACCACCACGATACCCTGAATCAGATTACCGGCCGACTTAGCAAACGCCCGGTAGCCCGGCTGCTGCGAATAGACCGTGTAATGATAAGGGTTCATGTAAGCGAAATCGTATTCGCCATCGTTTAAGCGTTGCTCAAAATCCGGAATACTCGGTGCCGTGGTAAACACCAGCTCAATGCCGCTTTGGGCGTGAATTTCATCAAACACCGGCTGCCATAGCTGGGCGAGCTGCTGGGCACTCTGCTGTGGCACAACGGCAAAGTTATAGGTTTGCGCCGTTGCATATGGAGCCGTAATGAACACTAACAGGGTCACAAGCATTATTTTTTTTATCGTTTTCATATCACATCACCTGGTTAATAAAGTCGTTCTGAAGAATCTTTCGTTCCAACCAGCGCGCGAACCTGGGAGCGTATCGCGCCAGCCGTTTCACCTCCCGCTGCATTTCACTGGCCAGCGCCGGGCAGCAGAGGTCATTCATCACCCAACCGGCAATGTTTGCCTTATGACTTTTTAGTTTAGCCAAGGCTTCTAATATATCCGCTTCTTTTGTTACCGCCGCCTGCAACACGACCAGTGTGGAGCCGGCGGCCGCACATGCCTGCTCGGCCGCCAGGTTATGACGGTTAATCGCGTTCAGTGGTGAGGTATCAAACACGATGGCATCAAAACTTTGCTGCCAGTTGCGCAGTTGTTCGGTTAGCAGATCCGGTTCCCGCAGGCTTTTATCCAGCGTCAGACTTGCCGGTAAAACCGACAGGTGCCCGCCTACTTTATGAATGGCCGAGCTGGCCGTTTCGCCACATTGCCAGACACCACGCTGCAGATTGTATTTTTTATGCAGTGAAGGACGGTGGTAATTCATATCCACCAACAGCGTATGCTTACCGGCTTTCTGACAACGCTCGGCCAGCGCACAGGCAATGGTGGAAACACCCTCGCCACTGTTGGCCGAGGTGACGGCCACGACCTTTTGCTTGCCCTGTGCCAGCTGAAAGCAAACCTCATCAATTTCCAGGTATTCTGAAAGTGCTGCCATTTTATAACGCTCCTACGATGGCCAGAACAGAAAGCACACTGAGTGAATCACGCACGCCTTCCATGGTTTTACTCCACGCCGATTGGGTTCTGTCGGGAATAAACAGGGTGTCACCGGCACGCAGCACAGGCAGCTCTGTCGGGTCCGGGTTTTTCAAAAATTTAATCAGGTTAAAACTCACCGAGCGGGTTTCCAAGCGGCTGCTGTTGACCACTACAATCTTCTTCAGGAATGCACCGTCGGTTGGCCCGCCCGCCTCGGCCAGCAAATCGAGCAGCGTCATGGAATCGTTAAAATCGTAACGGCCCGGCTTTTGTACAGCGCCCATCACCTTGACGACTGAATCGCGTGGCTTATCCAGCCAGTTGGATTCCATGGCCGGTACGTAGATGGCATCGCCCGGGCGCACATCCGGCAGCATCAGTTCATCACCGGTCTGAAAGTAATCAGAAAGGTTCAACTCACGGTATTCGGTATGATTCTCATAACGGTGCACAATGCGAATGTTATGGATATCAGCCGTTTCATTGGGGCCATCGGCTGCCGATAAAATATCCAGGAAGCTCATGTCGCGGTTGAACATATAGCGCCCCGGCGAACCCACCTGACCGAAGATATAAATAGAGTCCTCTTTTGCCTGGCGTACCCAGTTACCCTTGTTATCACTTGGGTCTTGCGGCAGTTCCGGCACAACGATGGTATCGCCCGCTTTCAGTTGAGGCAGATCGCTCGTTAAACCACCCTGACGGATAAATTTGTCCAGATTAAAATCGATACTCTTCACGGTGCCGTCGGGCTGTGGCGACAGGATGCGCAGGTTTGCAATATCTGCTTTGGCCGTGGGGCCTTCGGCATGGGAAAGCAAATCCATCATCGACATCTCGCCGGACCACTCATAACGGCCCGGGTTATAAACCTGCCCGATAATATGAATCGCACGATCCGGCGGTGTTTTCAGCCAGGAAGGCTCATTGAGATCGGTTTTTTCCGGTACGAAGATGGCATCACCCGGAACAACCTGCGGTACGGCCTCGGATACACCGTTTTCAGTAAAGGCGACCAGATCGAACGCACTGACCTCGCCACTGCTGTGCAAAATGCGAATCTGGCGAGAATCGGCAAACCGGGTTGGCCCGCCGGCGTTGGCCAAAATATCCAGAAAACCTGCGCCGGGCTTGCTTTCAAAGGCACCCGGTTTAAACACCTCGCCCATGATGTAAACCACGTTGGCACCGGTTTTAATTTCTTCTTCCTGAATCGGTACAAATATTGTGATGTTCGGTGACAGCGGTGGCAATTGATCGCGGCTACCGGTCTCCAGGTATTGCATCAGGTTAAAGGTGATTGGCTCGTTGCCGGCGATCACCTTAATCTGGTCGACCCCGGCATAACGGGTCACGCCGCCAGCGCGCATGATGGCATCAATTATGTTCATATCCGGCTTTAACGCGTATCGACCGGCACTTTTTACCTCACCAAAAATGCGGAAGCTGCTTTCTTTATCGCCGGCATCGCCGCCGGCTGACAGCGTTGCTGCATCAAAATCGATCTGCACGTTACCGGTGAGGGGTGAAGCCGGAATAAACAGCGTATCCATCGAGCTCAGCTCGGGTAAGAACGCCGGGTCGCCGGAATCAAGATACGCCTTATAGCTGAAGTGCAGAGTCTCTGCTTCGCTACGCAACTGAAATCTATCGAGCTGAGCGCCGGGGATTAGCCCGCCCGCCGCTTCGATGGCCGTCTGCACATTACCCCGGCTGGGAATGGTCACCAGGCCAGGCTCACGAACATAGCCCATAACATTGACCATAACGTTGGCTTCGCGCTGATTGAGCACCACACTGGACACGTCAACAAACATCAGGCTGAGCAGATCGCGCAAACGGTTCTGCGCCGATTCAATATCCTGCCCGGCAATGGCAAACAGGCCGATCTCCGGCACATCTATTTTGCCATCCACATCAATGACGAAGTTTTTGTTGAACAGATCCTCACCGGGGAAGGCGATGTACAGCACATCACCGGCCTGCAATGCCCGGTTTTCATCGGCTTCTGCACTGGCCGGGAATACACAGGCCAGCAATATCAGAGCGGCCAGATAAACTGCGTGAAATTTGTTCAGCTGCAAGCAACGCGAAAACATGACCGCCCCCTATTCCCAATCCGGCATCAGGTGGCGATGCGTTTTCAGGTTCAATTCTTCCCACTGCTGCACCGGCACACCCTGAGTGGTTTGCGTTTGTGAGGTGAGATAGATATCGACACGGCGATTCAGCCCCATCGAAAAATCATTAGTGCCCATCAGCAATGGCGCGGCTTCGCCTTCGGCACTTTGGGACAGTTGTTGTGGTTTGATATCCAGGCCGATCAGTGCATCCTTTACCGCTTTAACCCGCGCCTGCGCCAGATCCTGATTGTGCACCTCGCTGCCGTCGTTATCGGTGTAACCATGCAAGCGCCATTGCGCCTGTGCACTGCTGTTGCTGACCCACCACTGCAGCTGTTGCAGATAGGTAGGCTGAATTTCGGTGCTGTCGATATCAAAATAAACGCTGATCAGTGCGACCAGCGGCTGACTGGCATCCTGGTATGGCTGATTGCAGCCGGTTTGTTGAGCGACACTGATAAACTGCTGCCGCAACAGGCGCAATTCGTGCTGAAACGCCACCAGATCGTGTCCGGCATCGGCCAATAAACCGCCATCTATCTGCCTGCGTACACGGTGACTCATTAAAAACAAACGCTTCACGCTGGCTGGCAAACAGGTTTTGGCACCCTGCAAGCTCAACACGTCCAGTTGAGCCTGCAGAATCTCCAGCTGACTCTGCTGATGCGCTTTGGTTTCTGAAACCGTTGCCGCCGGCAGATAGTAGTTTTGCGGCACATAACGCTCCGCATCGCCACCCACGCCTTTTTCCGGCCACTGAGCACAAGAACTCAGCAGAACCGCGGTTAAACCTGAAATTGCTGCTGCGCGAATAGCCATGATCAGCTCCCCTGCAGCGTTGCGCCGGAAAGACCCGTCAGATCGTCAATGCTGGCATGAGCCGGAATGCTCTGATCAATGCGCAGCAACCGCACCAGTTTCAGCGGCTGATTGCACAACCCCACCATGTGCAGCGAAAGACGCTTGGCCTTCAGCCGCTTAAAGGTAAATACCAGTGCACCGACGCCGGATGAATCCATAAAGTTCACATCCGTCATATCGAACACCACATCACTCTGGGCGTTAACCGCCAGAGTATCGAAATCGCTGCGTAATTCCTGAACCGTCTCCACATCCATACAGCCGTGCAGCGTTACTACCTGATAACCGTTAATGTTTTCCGATATCATTTTCATAATGGCTTCCTCCAGTTGATAGGCTTGATATCGCAAGGCGTGTGCCACATATGAAAACACTTTAAATTCAATAACTTAGGATTTTTTGGAAGGTATTACGAAGAACTGCGTTTGCAAAATGCAACGCAGTTTGGAATGGAAAGGCTATCGGTATTGGTTTTACCTGAGGGGAACTTAATCGAACGATTCTACATACGCGATGTACTCTGATGGCAGCATAAAGGTCCAGCCTTCGCTGATCAGAAAATCGATGATCTGGCTGTATTCGTCGAAGTGCCCGTCAACGAAGGAATTTCAGTTATCGGTCTCTGCTTTAATAATGGCTATTTTAATAATGGCTATTTTCATATCAGCATCGTCATCCGTTTGCTCGGTGATAATGATTTCAGTGTCTGAGACTTCTTCACTTCCGGTAGCAACTGTTTCATATTCCGTTTCGCTGTTGTCTTAGTCTTCAGTAACCGTTGCCGTACTGGTATCACTGCCGCTGACATAGCAGCTTGCCTCGCCCCAGGTCCCGCTGTAGGTACCTTTTAAGCCAAAGGTGGTTGACTCACCGGCATCCAGATTACCGTTATAGCTGGCATTGACGGCTGTAGCAATGTCACCATCGAGGGTGACTTCCGAGCCCCAGTAGTTATTGACAGTTACATCGGTTGCACCTAACTGCACCTGCACCTGCCAATCTTCGATGGATGAATCAGAATTATTGGTCACTTCAATGTTGTTCAATACAAAGCCCGTAGACCAAACGTTTTCACTGCCGATCACACAGCTCAATTGCGTGCTGGAATCAGAGGGTTCGGTTGTACCGTCGTCGATGTCATCCGGATTACTAATGGTGACCGTCACCGAATCTGAAGCGGTCGCTTCGCCATCATCAACAACCAGCGAGAACACGTATTCGCCAGTCGTTTCAGCATAGAACTGGGCCAGAGCTGAACTTGTATTTTCCAGGCTAACTTCAGTTCCGGAAGTCTGGCTCCAGCTGTAGGTTAATTCATCGCCATCCGGGTCACTGGAGGATGAGCCATCGAGTACGACCTGGCTGGCTGTCTCGGCACTGATATCACTGCCGGCATCAGCAACCGGAGTTTGGTTGTCACTGTATTCATCGTAACCTTCCGGTACCTCTTCAATAACCAGGCTGTTGTACCAGTTACCCTCCGCAGGGTCGCGAACGTTGTCCCAGGCATAAATATTTTCAGAACCCGAATTAGCGACCAGAACTTCTACATCGTCTTCATCCATATAAAAAACGTTGTCGTGCACGTATATATCGTGTGCTGTGTACTCAGCATCTACGCCAGCACTGGTACGCGGAACGATCATAATAGCGCGGGATATATTTTCATTCGCATCCTGATAGAAGGTGTTGTAGCGAATAATGGTGTCGTAACCTTTAATATCGATGTGGCTGTCGGCAAAGTTGTTTCCGGAAATACCCGAGCCGTAAATGGTGCTGTATTCCACAATATTGTTGTAAGCACCCTCTTTAATATCAAAGGGTTCAGCCGTAATTTCCGGGCCGATAATACTGTTCGTAATCAGGTTATCGTGTACATCACGATGATAATACAAACCGCTTTCACCGGTGTTTACACCGTCGCCTTCCCACCAGACTGAGTTATCTGAACCAATATAAATACCTTCACCGTAGCCATCGTCATTTTTACCGACGTCATGGATATTGATGCCATCAATCGTGTTATAGGAAGAACCATCGAGGATATGCAAACCTTCCTGACCCATGTTGTAGATTTCAACATTGTTAATTTCACTGTAGTCAGAGTTTGCCAACATAATGCCTTTCGCACCTTCGGTGACCGCTATGTCTTCGATCACCCAGTAGTCACCTGTGACATAAAGGGTGTAGCCCGATTCGCTCCAGCCAGCGCCGGAAAGCACAGCGGGGTCGTAGTCGTACTGGCTTTTCAGGGTAATGGGTGCATCTGCTGTACCGTCAGCTTCGGCCCGGTAATACCAGCTGCGGTTTACGGTGCCACCGTTACCCGTTGCGATAGCGCCGGTGGTGGTACTCGCTTGGTATGTGCCGCCAGCCAATAGAATGGTGTCACCCGCCTCAACGCTTGCTAAGGCATCGGTAAGCTCATCGGCACTAGACACATAAAAGGTTTCCGCCGCAGACAGGCAGGCTGAAAACAGCATCACAGACGCCGAAATTAATCGCAGACAATTCTGACCGTTCATGTTGTAACGCCCTCGTTAAAATTAAAATGAAATTTATTTGGAAAATGTCATGGCTAAAAAGCTGTACGGCGATTTCAACTTGATACGTGAAGGCTATTCTAGAGTTTGTTTTTTATATTTTTGGCCGCCAACCTCACAATATAGGACCTGATATTTATTCCTATACAGAACACATAGAAGTTTCTTCAATAGTTTAGATAAGATTCACATCAGCCTGAATGCCCCTTTTATTTATTTTCGACGTGCGGTCAAGCCCGGTTTAAAAGTAAAAAACCGGCGCGTTAACAGCACCGGCATTCCTTTTAGCAAAGATTACGAGCCCCAGACACAACAGCCATCACTGCCCGCGCCCGGCCACCATCACCCACACCGTTTTAAAGGCCACATGCACATCGGCCTTCAGCCAGCGCAGCGGGTTGCTCAGGGTGAGCGCATAGGCATGATCATAGAGCAGCTTGTTTTTGACATCGTCCAGACAGGTATCGTAACCCTGATTCACCTGCGCCAGACCGGTAATACCCGGTGGTACAAAGTAGGTACGCTCGGCATAAAACGGCAGTGCGCGGTTGAGGTCACGGGCGATGCCCGGGCGCTCCGGACGCGGGCCAATCAGGCTCATATCGCCCTTGAGCACATTAAACAGCTGCGGCAGTTCATCGAGGCGTGTTTTACGCAAAAAGTTGCCAATGCGGGTAATGCGCGGGTCGTTGTTGGCCGCCCAGACCGCGCCACTTTTGGCTTCAGCATCGGTCACCATGGTGCGGAATTTAATCATGTGGAACAGCTCGGTTTTATCCGGCATGGCTCGGCCGATGCGCAGCTGCCTGAAGAATACCGGCCCTTTGCTTTCCAGTTTAATGGCCAGTGCAATCAGCGGCCAAAGCGGCAAGGTGAACAGCAGTGCGGCACCTGCCACGACGACATCCGTAAAGCGCTTGGCCACAAAGGTGCTGCGCGAATAGCCATACTCCTCCAGGCTTTGACCATCGGCACGCGCCCAGGCAGTGAAGGTTTCCGGGTTAATAATGTAGCGCACAGCCCCGAGACCACTGGCCACATACGCACTCACCAGATAGTAAGCAACATTCACCAGGCGCGGCCAGCTGAAATCGGGGAAGAAGTGGCGCATGGTAAGCACACTGTAGCCGACCGTTTGCACCATCGCCGCCAGCTCGATCAGTGGGTTCTGTACCGGGTTAAACAGCGACGCCAGCCATAAAACCAGCAGGATGAACGGCATAAAGACGCGCATCCACTTGCCGGAGGCAAAGTTCCAGGCCGACCAGCCGTATTTAGGATGCAACAGGTCAACCAGGCGCATCGCCTGCTGGAAATTACCGGCCGCAATGCGCTGGCGACGGTTGAAATCCTGCTCGTTGCTGGCGCATTCCAGCTCAACTGCGATCATCTCGGTATCGTACACACAGCGCTTTCCGCTGCGGCAGATGCTCATCGGCAGAATGAAATCGTCATTGATGGTATCTGCCGCCAGAGGCTTAAATGATTCTGCATGGAACGCATAGAGCGCACCGTGCGCGCCCAATGTGGAGCCCAGCAGGCTTTCGGTGTGCTTCATCTGCGTCTGGTACTGCCAGTAGCGGTCTTCGCCTTCGCTGCCAGGCTGCAGAAACTTGTAAGTTGCGCAGACCACGCCAATGGAATCATCGGCCAGCAAGCCGGCGGCACGCTTTAAGGCATCAATCGAAACCAGCGCCGAGGTATCACTCAGCACAACAACACCGTGGCTGACCTTGCGCATGGCGGCATTGATGGCGGCTACCTTACCGCCGTTACGCGGCTGCACCAGCAGCTGAAAGTCTTTACCGGCGAACTCGTCTGTAGACAGCGTTGAGCTGATTTTGCGGACGGTATCGTCGCTGGAACCATCATCAACCAGCAGCACGCGCAGCTTGTCTTCCGGGTAATCCAGAAACTGCAGGTTATAGAGCTTATCCACCACCGTTTCCGACTCGTTATAGCAAGGTACAATCACCGTAACCGGCGGTAAATCCTGATCGGCCAATGACTTAGGTTGCGCCGGTGTCGCCTTAATTTTCGAGGCCACCAATTTCATGATTAACGGGTAAACAAGGTGGTGATAAACCACCAGTGCCAAAGCAGAAAACCAAATAATGCTGAACAGGTTCATGATGCTGTCCTCCAGTTGGACTGAGATGCCATTTTCGCAACGGCGGAATATTCTTTAACCATTTTGCGTACGTCGTACTGTTGTTCGATAAAGGTTCGCGGCTGAGGGTACTGAGGCCGCATAAAGGCATTGGCCACTGCGGTAATCAGTTTTGCTTCGTTATCCAGCGGTACCCAGTAACCGGTCTTCGGGCAAACCGTTTCACGCGCACCGCCGACATCCGTCACCACCGCCGGGATATTGCACGCCTGCGCCTCCAACGGAGAAAGCGGCAAGCCTTCAAAGTCGGAGGTTAAACAGAACACATCCAGCGAGCGGTAGAACTCCGGCATGTCATCTATGGCGCCCAGGAAATGAACGCGGTCTGCCACCTTCAGGCTGTAAGCGAGCTCAACCAGTTGTTGCTTGGTATCGCCACTGCCGGCCAGAGCCAGATGCACATGTGCAGGAAACTTCTTGATCAGGTGGATTAACCGGTGCTGGCCTTTTACTTCATGCAAGCGAGCGGCACAGCCGATCAACTGTTTATCGACAGGTAAGCCCAGGTGCTCGCGTGCCTGCTGCTGATTACCCGGGCAAAAACGCTGGGTATCGATGCCGTTATAGATCACTTCGGTTGAAACACCCGGCAGTTGGGTTTTAATCTGGTCCGCCACCATGCCGGCATCAGCCACCAGGCAAGGCTTAAACGAACGGAAACAAAAGCCGGCCAACTTACGGTGGCGCGGGTTCTGTAAGTGCCAGGCATCATGCTCGGTGTGCACCCACTGCTGAACGCCGGCAAGGCGCGCGGCCACGCCGCCGTACAGCATCGGGCCGATGTGATGGGTATGAACCCGCTCAACATTATTGCGGCGCAGCAACCGGTGCAGTTCCCAAAAGGTTTTCAGCTGCCAGCCCGGCTGTTTGTTTAAAAACGCCAGCTGATCACGAAACTCCTTCAGCCGCGGCCAGCGGGCCAGTGCTTCTGTCTCGGTACCTTCCAGGCTGACGATCAGCGCCTTCTTGCCCTGCTCGGCAAAGCGGGCCAGATCCAGCACCATGGTTTCTATGCCGCCCGGTTGCAGGTGCTGCACTATCTGAACATGCGTTACTGCGGTGGTTGATTGTTTTCCCATTGCTAAGTGCCCTCTTTTATTCAACTGCAACTGAGGTTTGCAGTGCCGCCTCAGAAACGCGTGGCAGCCTTGTCAGTACCGGCATGCCTGTCAGTTTTTCCAGTTCGTCTTTGCGGTAAACACGGGTATTGGAAACCTCCAGTACCAGCGCGATGCCGGCCCCCAATGCCAGGCCGCCAAACAACCCGCCGATCACATAAAGGATGGTGCTCGGGTTAATGGGTGTGCCGGGAACAAAGGGTTGGTCGATCACCTTCACGCGGTCGCTTTTTTCGTAACGGCCCAACGCGCCGGTCACCTTGGCCAGCTCGTAGCGCTTCAAAAAATCGTTATAGAGCGTTTGTTTGGTTTGAATATCGCGCTCCAGCTCAATCAGTTGCTGCTCGATCTCCGCGTACGACTCCAGCTTTACGCCCAGATCGGCGATGACAAATTCCAGCTGGGCGATCTCTTGCTCCAGCTGACGTTCGTCGGCACTGGCCGCTTCCAGAGATTCCAGCTGGCTGACCAGCAACGGACGGACGCTGCCGGCATTGCTGTCCAGGCTCAGTTCACTGGCCAGGTGCCAGAGTTGCTGAATATCCAGGTTGGTCAGCTGATTGGTGCTCGCCAGCACCGCATCGCGCTCGATCTGCAGTTGGGTAATCTCCCGCTGCAGCGACACAACGCGCGAATGAGCGCCGGTGTAGCGGGTTTTCAGCATCGACAGGTCCGCACGCAGGCGCACCAGATTTTCTTCAATTTTGGACAGCATGGGGTTGGTCTTTAGCAGCTGGGTTTTCAGTGAATCGGTTTTCGCTTTCGCACCGGCCAGCAAGGTTTGTTTTTCCCGCAGCGAATCTTCAGCGGCACGCATCTGCTGCACATCAAACTGATACTGGTTAGGCAGGCGTGCTGAGTTCTTGCCTTTAAACGCCGCCAGTTTCTTTTCGGCACTGACCAGAGAATTCTGTTGAATGGCGAGCTGATCGGCCAGAAAGGTTTCCGAGGCGTTCACCGAGCTGCGCTCCGGCGCCAGCAGGTTTTCCAGAAAGTGCTTGGCAACCACCTCCAGTACGTGCGCCATTTCCACCGGGTTTGAGCTGCGGTAGCTGAGCTTAATCATATCGGAGCCGATCAACTGCACCGCCAGACCCTGCGACAGCACCCACACTTCATGCGAGGCATGGTCATCTTCCGGGCTTTCAATCCGGCCCAGCTCTTCGGCAACTTCCAGCAGCATATGGCGGCTGTGCAGCAGAGCTTTTAGGCCGGCAATCCGTTCTTTCAGCTGAGTGGATACCGAAAAATCCTGCAGAAAGGGGTTCAGCTTGGTGGTTTCCTGAATCAGCACGGTGGTGTGGCTGATATAGCGCTTTGGCGTGACCTGGCTGAGCAAAAACGCCAGCACCGGCAGTACCAATGCCGGCACCACCAACAAATAACGGTGACGCCAGGCAGCAAAGAGAATGCTGTGAACGTTTTTGTAAAAGGCTTGTTTAGCGGCCATGCTGCACCCCGGCCGCGTTTCGGAACAGAATCTCCGGGCCGGTGAAAGCCGTTTTCAGCTCCACCTCTACGGCAAAGCCCTGTTGCTTCGCCTGCTCGATCAGCGGCTGAATATTGCGCCAGCCGGCAAACAGCAACTGGCTGTCGGGCTCTTCCGGCGGCAGGCAAATACAAGCCAGTAGCTGGCGGGATTGCTGACGGTTGAGCCACTGGGTAAATTCGCTGTTATCGGCTTCCTGTGCCAGCCAGGCCCAGCGGAATTCGTTGACCTCCGGTTGCGTTACCTGCACCTGAGCCAATTGAATATCCGCCAAACTAACAGATTGATGCGCGCAGCCAGACAGCAACAAGGCTGTAAGTACGCTGATCAGGTAAGTTGGCTTTGGCATGATGAATCCTTAAATTCCGGTTTATGCCAAAACCATTACAAGGGGTGTGCCAAAGATTTAATGCTTTAAAATCAATCAGTTACGAACATCAGCAAAAGACGCGATTGCAATTTGCGAATGCTAATCAGCAAATATTCTTAAATTGCTAATACTCAGGGTCGCTGCCTCAGGTTCCGCAGAAGGTCTGGTAACCAACATCGCCATCTTCCGGCAAGCTCTGAAACTTCGCGGTATGTTCGGTTTCGATGTACGGCGAACGCAACACCTGCAGGAATTGCTCAACGGCTGTATTGGTCAGGCTCGCCTCACACTCTGCGAGCACTGCCTCGACATGATGATTGCGCGGTATTACCAGAGGGTTGGCGGCACGCATCAGCGCCCGCGATTGCTGCAGGCTTTCCCGGTTATCGCCCAGCCGTTGCTGCCAGCGATTCTGCCAGCCTTGCAGTACTGAGGGCAGGCTCTCTGGCTGTTCCGTCAGCGCGGCAAAGATTTGGCAGTAATCCAGCCGATGCTGTTGCATAAGCTCAAGCAGCCCGGCCAACAAAGCTGAATCGCCTTCCTGTTCATCAATTAAGCCGAGCTTTCGCCGGTACATGGCCAGGTAGTGCTGATCAAAGCGTTGCTGGAAGCTGTCGATCACAGTCTGAAACTGAGCGGTTTGCTCAGCTGAGGAATCCAGTGCCATCAGGGCTTCGGCCAACCGCGCCATATTCCAGTGAACAATTCTGGCCTGATTGCCAAGGGCATAACGGCCCTGTTCGTCTATTGAGCTGAAGACGGTTTTCGGGTCATAAACACCCATCATCGCGCACGGCCCGAAATCGATCGTTTCACCACTGATGGCGGTGTTGTCGGTATTCATCACACCGTGAATAAATCCAATGCGCAGCCATTCACACACCAGATGGATCTGGCGCTGCATCACCTCACTCAGGAACTGTACCGCGCGGTCATCAGCGCGGGCATCCAGATGTGGGTAATGGCGAGCGATGGCGTAATCGAGCAGCTGACTCAGCGAGGTTGCATCCCCGCGGGAGGCGAAGTATTCAAAGGTACCAACGCGAATATGGCTGGACGCAACACGGGTCACCACGGCGCCGGGGTTGACCCGTTCGCGGTATACCGGCTCACCGGTGGTCACCACACAGAGCGCCCGCGTGGTGGGTACGCCCAGCGCATGCAGCGCCTCGCTCATGATAAATTCCCGAACCGCAGGCTTCAAAGCGCAGCGGCCATCGCCACGACGCGAAAACAGGGTTTGGCCCGAGCCTTTCAACTGCAGTTCGAGCAGGCGGCCATCACGGGTACTCAGCTCACCGAGCAAATGCGCGCGGCCATCACCGAGCTGCGGATTAAAATAGCCAAACTGATGCCCGGCATAGGCCAGCGCGACCGGCTCGGCCGTACCGGGCACTTCGGCACCGGAGAAGTACCGTGCCGCCAAGCTTGCATCGTGCGAAAGCGCCGCTAAACCGAGCGACTCTGCCAAGGGTGCATTCCAGAGTAACAGCTGCGGTTGTGCGGGCGATTGTGGCCGTGCAGTCTGATAAAACGCCGGCCCTAAGTTTTTGTAGCTATGACTGAAGTTCATTTGGCCTCTGCGCTGTGGCTGCTTGTTTAGGTTCCGGCACTCAGCATAGTGCCCACAGCGTGAATTTCACGACAAAGTTTTACCATCGAGTATCGCCTTTTCGAATGATTCGAGCTGCGAGTGGTTGTTCATCAGCCGCTGCATATCTGCTCGGATGCCATAGGCACGCGACTGCCAGCTTTCATTGCTCATGCGATTCTGGCGCAGTGCTCTGGCCTGCAGGGTATCGGTGTATTCCAGGTGCTCCAGCGCCAGTGCCGCGCTTTCACCGCACTGCACGATTTTAACGAGGTCGCGGTAAGGATCTAAGGCAGGGAAATCGGTGGTGATCACCGGCGTACCACTGGCCAGGTATTCGCGCAGCTTTAACGGGTTGCAGGCATGAATTTGCGGGCAATCTTTAAACGGCAAGATGGCCGCCTGCCAGTGCTGCAGATAGGCCGGTAATTCATCGTGGCTTTTCGCCGGCAGTAACTGGATATTCGGTTGTGCCTCCAGCCTGCTGACATCGGTCAGCCTTGGGCCAATCAGCATCAGCTGCCAATCCGGCAGGCGCTGGGCAATCTGCAGCAGCAAATCCTGATCGATCCAATCTGCCAGCGCGCCATAAAAACCAAGCGTTGGCTTGTCTTTTCTCAGTTCAGCAGGCTTCAGGTTGGGCTCAGAAAACTTTTGCAGATTTACACCGTGCTCGACAACGCTGACCCGATGCTTTACTACACTGAATTTTTCTTTCAGATATGGGCTCGCCACCCAGATATGAGCGGCCTGATTGATCAGGTAATCCTCAAAGGGCTTTACCCGCGCATGGTCAACACCGGCCAGCGCTTCAAAATCGTCACCGCAATAGTAAAACCAGCCGTTTTCCGAGAATGCGCCCTGGTACTCAATCGCATTGGGCAAAGACGTCCAAACCCATACCTGATCACCCTTCTTTACATGTTTAGAGATTTGCGCGGAGAGCAGTTTACGGTTCAGCCAGCGCAGCAACCGCGATTTAGATAACGGTATAACGAGAGGTTTAACCACGGGGAACGGAGCCGGCGTATCACTTTCCGTTGCCTGGCCAGCTTTCAGCCGGGCAACCACCTTTTGCCAGAGCCGGCTCAGGTCTTTCGCCGAGAATGTAGGCCGACGCATGCCAATCGAGTTTACCCAGATTACCTCGATATCCTGACCGATATAGGGCATCAGGTGCTGCGTGCTGCTCGGGTGCGATGCCCAGTCTTCGCCAAATACAATTAACTTAGTCATCCGCTCTGCCCTCTTCCGCTGTTGTTTTTGTTATCGGTCTCAATACTTTCGCCGGTACACCGCCGGCCACCACGTTGGCCGGAATATCTTTGGTAACCACGCTGCCAGCGGCGATGATGCTGTTTTCTCCAATGGTGACACCGGCTATAACCGTGACCCCTGTGGCCAGCCAGACATTATTCTTAAGCACAATATCGCCCACCTGGTCATCGGTTTCGGGCTGGCCGGCAATGCGCCCGGCCGGGTCTTCCGGGTGCCCGGGAAAGCCCGCCAGATAACAGCGACCGGCAATACGAACGTTGTCTTCCAAGATTACCGTGCGGCCTGCGGCGATGGTGGATTGCCAGCCGATATCAACATTAGCGCCAATGCGGCACACCGGTGCCTGAGCACTGCTGCGGCCAAAGAAGCTGCTGATTCCACTGATCCGCGAACCTTCACCAATACTCAGCTGCAAACCACCGCTTAACTGCGGCATACCGCTGTATAACTGCAAACGCCTGGGCGCAGCCGCAAGCTGGCTTTTAAACAGAGGGGTGAAATAGCACTGTTGCACCAGTTGCTGGCAGCCTTGGCGAACCGCGTGATGGATCACCCATAACGGCTTATGAATAACAGCAACTGTCGGTAGTTGCCCATAGCGCGCCAGCTCAACGGTTTTACGGGCAGCCCGCGCCCACCAGGCTGGGCTGTGCTTCAGTGTTTGGCGCAAAGAGTGGTACTGGTTGGCCTGGGTCATCACGTCCTCCGGTTTAATGTCTGTTTGCCTGAGAATGGCAAGTGTCGCGCCAATCGCAGTGAATAGCGCGGATAGGCCCGTATGACGCGGCTTTGGTCATATTCGGATCAGTACTTCAAAATGCCAACCTGGCGTGTGCAGTTGGCAATTTGATTTGCAAAATGAAAATGCCAAACCGGATACAACACCCGAAAAAACCGCTAAGCCATTGTTTTTAATATGTTTTCTATACCCGGCACAGCCACTGCAATAACTCCTGCAAACACAACTTGCTGGAGAGTGGAGATGGACAGCATCACCGTAGTATTCGACAAACAACTCAAATCCGTCAGCTATGAACAGAACGGCGGCGATAGCGCCACGGCGAGTGCCGGCGTCAGTAAATGGCAACAGCACGGCTGCACCATTATTTGCTGGGGTGATCCGGCCTGCACTCAGGAAGACGCCACTCTGATCCGCAAACTGCTGAAGGGTGATTCACCCCACGCCTGGGGCCGCAGCTGGCTGATGATTGACCACTTCCACTGCTCGGTAAAAATGGGCATCGACACCCTGGGTTTATTCCCAATCTGGCAGATCGATTTACAGGACAAGGTCGTGTTCAGCAATCAACGAACCAGCGTCAGTGAGCTGCTATCGACGCCGAAAGCCAACCCGCAGGCCATGCGGTCACTGGTTGCACTGGGCCAGCTTTTTGATCAGCAAACCCTGTGGCAACAGGTGAGCTACCACGGCGCGGGCAGCTCTATGGTCTTCGGTGCCAATGGCCAAACCAACCACCAGCAGCAGAGCAAACCGTTGTTGAGCAACTGGCAAACCAACTTTAATGATGCACTGGACGCTTTCGTTGAAGCGGTGCGACTGAGCTTCGAGCAGGATGACCGGCCGCTGGTTTCCCTCAGCGGTGGTCTGGATTCACGCCTGATTCTGGCGGCGGCAACAGCCCTGGGTAAAAAGCCGGCAGCCTTAACCTACGGTGCCCGCAACAGTGGCGACTACCAGATTGCCCGGCAGCTTGCCGATGTTGCCAACATTCCGCTGTTTACCGGAAGCCAGGAAAGTCAAAACTGGGATTGGCAGACCTACCGCCGCATCGCACATCTGGGCGGTGGCGAGGTACCGGTTCACCATGCCCACGCGGTGCTCAGTGAGAGCCTGCTGCAGCAAACCGAAAACAGAACCCTGATTACCGGCACCGGCGCTGAAACCGTGCGCGCGTTTTATTACGACCGCGGCATGCCGGGCTACAGCCTTTTGGGCCGGGCTTCGCTGCATGAACAGATGATGCCACGGGCAAAGTCTTACATTGAGCAGGAGTTCATGAAAACGGCGCAACCTTTCTTCAATTTTGCACCGCAGTACAAAGATGAGCTGATGGCTCTGCTGACAGAAAAAATTAACCAGCATGCCGATGCCTTTGCAACGCCAGCTATGTATCTGGATAACTTTTACCTGCAACAGCGCGTTAGCCGCATGGTCGCCAGCGGTCAGCAGTTGCTCGATAAACACTACCTGCGCAGCCACCCGTTCCTGAACAAAGATGCGCTGTTCTACATGGCGCACCTGCCGGTGCAATACAAGCTGGGCAGCAGCTTCCATCGCAAGGCCATTAAAAAGCTGTCACCGAAACTTGCCGAGGTCACCTGGGATAAAACCAACCAGCCACTGGCCAAAGGGCTGCCCTTTGCCACCCGCTACCCGGCGCTTGCCAGCCGTTTTGGCAAAGACAGCTGGGGCAAGGCCGGCGAGGTTATATTCAACTACTCAACGCTCTTGAAAACCGTACCGGATACCGTGTTGCAAAAATGCCTGACCGAAATGCAATGCCTGCCGGAAGAATCTGCACGACAGCAGTGGTCTGCCATTCGCAACCACCTGCCGACCGTGAGCTTCAGTGCGGTGTGGTCGCAGATGGATAACCAGCCATCGCGCAGCCTTTCTAAATCAGCCTAAGGAGCAGGCATGAAAACCATAGGATACGTTCTGGGTGATTTTCCGGTGTTGTCGGAAACCTTCATAGGTAATGAAATGCGGGCACTGCAGGATCGCGGCTTCGGCATCGCGCCATTCGCCTTTGCCAGCAACCCGGAACAGGGTCAGCCCATTGATAAGCCACTGGCTGAACAAACCCAAAAGATCATCGCAGTACCGACCGTTAAAGCGCTGGCCATGTGGGGCAAGAATGCAGCCAACAGTGCGCGTGCGCTTTCCTTTGTGCAACAACAAACCGGCCTGCCGAAAAAGTCGCTGATCAAAAGCGCCGGCCAGCTGGCATACCTGGCTTCACAGGCAAACTGCAGCCACCTGCACGCACATTTTGCACTGCATACCGCGGCGACCGCTATTGTTGCCGCCAAGCTGCTGGGCTGTACCGTTTCTTTTGTAGGTCACGGCTTTGATGTGTATGTGTCGCCGACCGATCTTGCGCTGAAGCTGCAGCACGCCTCCTTTGCCGTTGCTGTTTGCGAAGACATGCAGCAGCTGTTTCAGCAGCTGGCGCCTAAGCAGCAGGTTCCGCTGATCCCCTGTGGCATCGACCCATCCCGCTATGAACTGCGCACACCGGCCAGCCACAACCAGCGGTTACTGTTTATTGGTCGTCTGGCCGAGAAAAAAGGCCTGCCCGATCTGTTAAGCGCACTGGCAATGATGCCGGAGAAGAACCGCCCCGGTCTGGACATCGTGGGCGATGGCCCGCTGCGCGAACAACTGCAACAGCAGATTCAGGCCCTGGGCCTAAAACGGCAGGTGCAATTACTGGGTGCCAAACCGGCGGAATGGTTTATTGAAAACGCCGCCAGCTATGCGGCACTGTGCGCGCCCTTCTGCAAAGCAGAAAACGGTGACCGCGATACCGGCCCATTGGTGGTTAAAGAAGCCATGGCGCTCGGCCTTCCGGTGATCTGTTCCGAATTTATGGGCTGCCGGGAAATTCTGACCGAAGATTCCGGCACCTTCACCCTGCCCAACGCACCCTACAATATTGCCAGTGCCATTGAGAAAAACCTGGCATTCACTGCGGCGGAACGCAACTCGCTGATCCATCGCGCCAGAATGCGGGTCACCTGTCTGTACAGCTGCGAAATCAGTGCCTTGAAGATGTCTCTGGCCATTCAGGGGCATCGCCATGACGCATGAGTTGAAGCAAATGCTCTACTACGGCATGGGTCTGTTTCTGATGAAGGGTGTTTCATTCCTGATGCTGCCGGTTGTCGCCAATGCACTCAGCGCGGAGCAATTCGGTCAGCTCGATTTGTGGCTCTCGGTACTGAACATTGGCAGCATTCTGGTTGGCTTTGGCCTTACCGAGGCCCTGTACAAACAATGGGGTGACAGCCAGCCGGATCAGCGCAATGAACTGATCAGCACCGCCACGCTGCAACAGGCGAAGATCGCCAGCTATGGCTTTATTGTGTACCTGTTTGCCAGCGTTGCGGCCAACCACCTGCTGCCGCAGCTTAACCCGGTTCAACTGGCGCTGGCTTCTGCAACGCTGCTGGTCAGTGCGCTGATCAACATTCCATTAAGCTGGCTGCGCCTGCAGGACAGTGCCGGAACCTTTTTCCTGCTCACCAGCGGTAAAGCACTGACTCAGGCTGCGGCCACCTTTGCCTTCCTGCATGCCGGTTGGGGCGTTACCGGCATTTTGCTGTCCGGTTTCATAACCAGCGCACTGCTGGCCATTGCCCTGATCCTGCTGCAGCACCGTAACATCCGCTGGCAATGGCGTGCTGAAAAGGGCCGCGCCCTGGTTAAGTACGGCTGGCCGCTGATGTGCTCTGGCGTACTGCTGTTTGTGGCGGCCGGTGCCGAGCGCTGGATTCTCGCAGCGACCGTTGGTCTGGCCGAGCTGGCTCAGTACGCGCTGGCCATGCAACTGGCGATGATCATTGCCATTGCCTGCGAACCGCTGACGCTGTGGTGGTTCCCCAAGCGCTTTCAGATGCTCAAGAATGCCGACGGTGAAAAACGCACCGCGCGCATGGGTGAGCTGGTATCGCACTTCTGCCTGTGGATGGTGCTGCTGCTTTCAACAGTAACCCCGTGGCTCATCAGCGAACTGCTGCCGCAGCGCTACAGCACGGTTATTTCAATTCTGCCCTGGCTTGCATTGGGTATGGCGTTTAAGCAGATGTCACACCTGCTGAACATCGGCTGTTACAGCGGTGAGCGCCCGAACATTGTCTTCAAAATTAATCTGGTGATGGCAATGATTGCGCTGACGCTGTTCTCCGCCATGAGCCTCTGGCTCGGGTTGCAGGGTGTCGTTATCACCTTCGTTATGCTCTACGCCCTGCGCGCGCTGGTGTTTGTGCGTGTAAGCCAGGGTCTGCTGCGCCTGCCCTACCGTTTTCATCTGCTGATCATTCACAGCCTGCTGGTTGCGGCCACCCTGTTTGCCGGCTTCACTACCGGCGTCATGCTACTGCTGTGTGTTGGTCAAACCCTGGCCTTCTTCGCCTGGTTGCTGGCAACAACGCACGAGCTGAAGCTATTCTCGCGGCCAGTCAAACTGGCTTTGGAGGCAGAATAATGACCCCGAAGGTGATCCTGCTGATCGTGGGCGCGGCGCTGATGCTGGCGGCAACCCACCTGCTCAAGCAACCGCTGGTGCTGCTGGTGTTGCCATTAATGGTGCCTGCGGCATGGGCGGTATTGCGCTTTCCGGTCTGGGTCTGTCTGGGCTTTATTGTGTTTTCGTTCTTCCGTATTCACGAAGCCATACCAGCATTGCTGCCACTGAAAATCCCTCAGCTGCTGGCGCTTGCCGCTTTTGGCGTGCTCGGCTGGCACCTGTTTTTAACTGAAAAGATCAAGGCTTACTGGCACCCGCTGATGGGTCTGTTGCTGATGTTTTTTATACTCATCGTCTTTGGCGCCTTTATGGCGACCGACCGCGGCAGCGCCATGGCCATTCTGCAGGGTTCGTATGTGAAGGTTATCGCGATGGTGTTTGCCATTGCCTGGCTGGTGCGGACGCCAAAAGATTTTCACCTGACCACCGTTTTTATACTGGTTGCCGGGGCCATCATCAGCTGCATTGCCATCTTCAATAAGATGAACGGCATTGGTCTGGTGGAAGGCACGCGTGTCACCATCAGCCGGGATATCGGCTCAATGATTGGCGACCCGAATGATCTGGCGCTGGTGCTGACATTCCCGTTGAGTTTCGCCGTTTCTGCTTCGCTCAATAGCAAGGCGAACCCGTTTTTCAGGATTCTGGCGCTGCTGGTGAGCATTCTGGTGGTGTGGGCGATCATCTGCACTCAATCGCGTGGCGGCCTGCTTGGCATCTGTGCTGTGTTCGGCACGCTGGCCTGGTTGAAGGTTAAGAATAAACTGCTGGTGATGGGCGCCGGCGGCTTCTTAATGGTTATGCTGGTTGCCGCTGCCGGCATCAGCGACCGCTCTTCCGGTGGCAGCGCCGAGGCTGGAATCGATGCCTCGGCCATGGGTCGCATTCACGCCTGGCAGGCTGCGATGAGCATGGCCGTTCACAACCCCATTACCGGTGTGGGCATTAATAATTTCTACGCCAACTACTACTTCCACACGCCGCACTGGGATGGCAAAAACCACGCCGTACACAGCACCTGGTTCCAGATACTGGCCGAGGCCGGCTTTATTGGCCTGGCGCTGTTTCTCAGCCTGGTACTGGCCTGCTACAAGCTGGCCATCGGCAACATTCGCGACACCCTGAATTCAGATAACCCGGCGCTGACTCAAATCAGCCCGGCCCTGCTTGCCGGTATTGTCAGCTTTTGTACCTCCGGCACCTTCTTAACTCAGGGCTTTATCTGGCCCCTTTATATCCTGATCGCCCTGACGATCGCATTAAACCAATACCTGTCTACTCAAAGGAGTACGCTATGAACACTCAACAACCTGAAATCAGCATCATTATTCCTAACTACAACTGCATGGCGTATTTGCCCGACTGTATTGCCGGCATCGATGCCCAGAAGATGTCTAACCTGGAGATTGTGTTCGTTGACGATGGCTCAACCGATGGCTCACGCGATTACTTGTTAAAGCTGCAGTCACAACGCAGTGATATCAACGTGGTGCTGGAGCAAGGTGCCGGCCCGGGTAAAGCACGCAACATTGGCGTTCAGGTGGCGCAGGGAAAATATCTGGCCTTTTTGGATGCGGATGACACCTGGCTGCCGGGTAAGCTGAATGATCAGCTAATTTACATGGAGCACAACCCGGACACCGTGTTGACCTTTACCGACTATCAGCATGTCAGCGACGAACACCCGAATGGCATAGTGCCCTGCTTCAGCTACTGGCCAGAGTTTAAAAGCCTGATTGAACGCTCCGGTCACGCCACCGGCTACCGCCAGCTGAATAAAGCCACCGCCGAGTTGCTGAAAGAAAATGTGGTTGGCACCTCTACCGTCATGTGCCGCCGCGATGCCTTTATTGCCGTGAATGGCTTCGACAGCGAACTGCCCAGCGCCAGCGATTGGGATTTATGGCTGAAACTGAGCAAGATTGGCCATGTTGGCTTTACCAATGAGATCACCATGAACTACCTGATGCGCAGCGGCAGTGTTTCCAGCAATATTGGCAACCGCATTCAGGCCATGAAGATCATTGCCGGTCGTCACCTTAACGATGCCAAAGAACAGAGTGCCAACATTAAAAAGTTTATCGATGAACGCCTGATGGATGCCCGCTGTGAAAAGCTGCAGGCAGAGAAAAAACGGCTGGCGAGCATTGGCGCGCACCTGCACGCCTTTTTGGTTTATCCGAATATTCGCCGCGTTAAAGCGCTGCTGAAAAGTGTTGTGGTTTAAGAAAACCGGCCATAACGCTGAATCGCTATGGCCGATCAATGCTGCGATCAGAAATCGTCGCAGTTGATGTAACCAAATTCACCACCGCCTAAGTAGTCGAAGCAGGCACCGCCTTCGTAACTCCAGGGGTTAGAGTCGTGGTGTATTTCGTTGTTGTCTTCATCAAACGAGGTGTTGATGTCATCACAACTGTCGAAGCCCCAGTCACTGGCACCCAGATAACCGTAACAGGCACCACCTTCCAGTCCCCACGGGTTACTCGACCATTGCAGATGGTTATCGCTGTTCAAACTCCAGTCAGAATCGACCTGATCACAATCGGTCAGCATGAATACACCGTTCCCTTTATAAGTGAAGCATGCACCGGTGCTGTAAATTAACTTACCGTCTTCCAGCGTCCATGAACGCGGGTCACGCTGGTACGGCGCTTCGTATTCATAGTCTTCAAAGGCCTGCTCCCAGGAACGCAGGTAAACGCCCGACGGATCATCATCGCCGTGAGCGACAACCAGATCGCTGCCATCGTATTGCACCACTCTGCAGCCATACCAGCCACAGTTGCTGGTTTCGTAGGCTTGAGTGGAATAAGCCAGAACCACTTCATCCTGTGTGCTGACACAGCCCGATGCCGTTTCACCGGCCGGCGGACGCACCACAAAAGAAGCCGGGTCATCACCGCCGTGAGAAAACTGCAGGCCACTGGCGTCATCGTTCAGTTCAGCAACGCGGCAACCGTACCAGCCACAGCTGTTTGTTTCGTAGGTATCGGCCGTATAAGCCAGTACCAGTTTATCGCCCCATTCTACGCAGGATGCGCCATAGCTTTCATCCGGATCCTGCCTTAAATAAAAACTGTCCGGGTCATCGTTACCGGAGGCTAACTGTAAGGCTTTATCATCATCCATATAGCCAACCTGACAGCCATACCAACCGCAATCGCTGTCGTAATTGTTGTCGCCGGTTGCGGCAATAAAGATCTGATCACCCCATTGCAGATCGCGTTCGGCAATCTCTGAATTGTTTCGCGAATAGCCAGTTTGAATCAGCTGGCAGAGCTCAGGCTCGTCACTGGCGCTTCCCAGCTGATAAACAGTATTCGAGCCATCGCTGTAGTCAGTCACGGTGCCCACGGAATAAATGACAGAATCAGTAACGGTGTCGGAAAGGGTCACCGCCTGCTGCGTCATGTTACACAGCAATAGTTCACTGGCCTCGTTGCTGCTGTGGCCAACCTTGATGATCAGGTCTTCTTCCAGAGCGGAATTATCCTCCCGCCACAGACGGACCGCATTTTGGTTACCGCTGATCAGGGCTAACGCCGTAGAATCGCTGGGGCGGAAGTAGCCATTTTCCGGGTCGAGCACTTGTATATCGGCAGTGATGTTGTCCTGGCCTTCGTTCAGTTCGATCACCGTGGCGTAGGCTGAATCTGCCGCCGCATTAATCAGCACGCTATTGGATGACGGACCAAAGGCCGTAGCGTCACCTTCGCCGCCGTTGTCGCTGTTCCAAGCACCATCACAGGCTGGAACGCCATGCCCGGCAATACCGGTTGCGGTAAAGTTTTCAACCTCAATCGCGCCAGCGGCGGTACTTAATGCAATACCTGAACGGGCACCAATGACATGAGCATTGCGAATGGTCAGGCTATTTATCTCATCCATGTTATAGCCACGGAAAGCAGCCTCTGACAGGGTAAATTGATAACCTTCCTGTATTGGCGCGTACTGATCGCCGGAAGATAAGCTCTGGCACTGATCCAGATTATCGGTATCAAAGTTTTCGAAAAACTCATCGTTGTCTTCACTGCCAATCAGATCGACACTGTTATAGCGCACACCAAACGGAACGCCATTGCGGTCGGCTCCGGCAATCCCGTTTTCACGTAAGCTATCCGTTGAACGGGTTTCACTGATCAACGTTGCGCCGTCAACGGTGACATTATCAATCGGCCCGTTAAAGGCCAGTACATGACCAAAACCACTGTGATCGATCAGAATGTTTTCAAAGCTGCTGTCTTGCACATCATCAATGAATACCGCCGTTTTTTTACCCAGCCGAACGTTGGGCAAAGTGCCAGAGCTGCTGCCTGTCTTGCCATACAGAGAGCCAAAACCATAGGGCCGGGAGAAACGCGCCTTCACGGTTAAATCTGAAAACTCATGACCACTGCCGGTAATGTTTAAAATGGTACCGCCAGAAATGTTTGAATAAACGCCATAGTCTCCATTTTCATCCGGCACCTCTTCTAAGTTAAAACCTTTCCAGACGTTATTTTCGCCGCCCAGCTCCACCAGGATGCCATGGGCCGCATTGGGCATATCACTGATAATGGTGGAGTCAAAAGTAAAGGTGACACCGGTTAAATCGAAGCTGTTATTACTGCCGGTAAAATCGAACAGGCCCGGCCAGACATCCTCTTCACCCGCTTCATTGGCGACGTTGGCGGGCCAGTCGCCGCCCTCGAAATACGACTTGGCAGCCTCATCAATGTGGTAGGTGCCTGCCACCATTTTAATATCGAGATTGCTCTCATCCATCAGATCAATAAATTCTTCCAGGCTCGAAATCGTCGTGGTCTCGGCAAATACCAGAGGACTTACCAGCGCCGCTAAAAGCATCATGCTTCTTCTAATCATGTTGAATTGTCTCCATCAATCGCTATCGCCTTGCAACAGGTTTGTTTGTTTTTATTGGAAAACAGCAGCAAGGTTCAGCCTGAAACCGGGTTGGCGATTTTTCTGAGCCCTGTAAATTTCGCAGGCGAATGATAGATAAAACCCGACAGCGACCAAGCTGCTTTGTTCACAATTTGGTCAACGGGTAGGAAGGTATTGTTCAGACTGTAGAGCTGTTCAAGTCACTTTTTAGCAGCCGGTCTCAGTGACTATTTGAACTGGCGACAATTGCTTTTTTTAGATCACGAGCCCGGCTGACCGCAACCTAGGGAAACGGGATCGCTATTAGCATTCATAGCCCGGTATTTGTTGAGTTTATTGGTCAATGTTCTCTGGAAAAAATAGAACTTCAGCATTTCATCAAAGATGATGATGCCGAAAACCATGAACAGCGGCGCGCCCAGATAAATCAACAGAGCACAGAGCGGAATGGAGATGCACAGCAGCGTAATTATATTGATTCGCACGATCAGATAGCTCTCGCCCATCGCCCGGATCATATTGCCGCAAAACATATTATTGGTTCTGAATATTGGAATAAAAATGTAGCACGGCGCGATCATAGCCAGTGCCGCGATGGTCTCGGCTGACAGGTTCCCATACAGGTACGGCAATGACAGACTGAACAGGTAAAAGCCCAGCACCATCAGCAGCGACATGGCCGTCGCCACCAGCTTGGATTCAAGGACAAAATCCGGAATGACGGCGTAGTTTTTCTGCCCCAGCGACTGGCTGACAATAATCGTGCTCGATTGCGCCCAGGAATTCACGAACAGCGAACCGATCTGAATCCACGGCAGTATCAGTGTGATGGCAGCGTAAGAAGAAACCGAAAGTTGCGCAAAGAGTGCCTGCAGCACCAGCTGACCGGTCAGCAACACCACAAAGTTGGCGACAATGGGGATCACTTCATCAAGGTGTATTTTTAGCGAGCGGCGGCTGAACTTGCCCAGGCCGGCAACACGGCCAATCCTTTGCTCCTGCTTCATCCGGTACGCAAGGTAGGTGAATCGGATAACGATGGCGATGACGCTGCCCCAGGCGGCGCCTGCCAGCCCCAGCTTCGGCATACCCCACAACCCGTATATAAGCACCACACTGCAAATGACGTTTACCGGTATTTCAAGAATAAACCCGTAAAACGGAATTTTGGTTTTCTTGCAGGCATTGAAGTAGGAAACAAAAACGTGCGAAGCCGACGAAAACGCCAGCAGGATCAGCGATATTTTCACATAGCTGACCGCTTCTACGGCGACATGATCGTTGTGTGAAATCAGATGAATGAGCGGCTCGATGCCAAAATACAGTGCCACGATGGCCAGCAGCGAAAAGCCCAGGTTCGCCACCCAGCCGGAGGTCGTCTCTGCGCCGACATTCAGCTTATCTCCGGCACCCACAGCTCTGGAAACCACCAGCTGCGTACCATTGGCAATGGCGCCCTGTATGCCGATGATGAACGCCATAATGGCACCGGCAATACCGAAGGCGGCGACTGAGATTTCGCCCAGCGAAGCCACCAGCAGCAGATCGACAATACCGACAGACCGCAGCAACACGGCGTTCGCTGCCATAGGCCAGGCGATAGAGCTTATTTCAAAGAACGAGCCTTTTGATATTTTGGATGATTTCAACATGTCAGTCTGAGTGTGTACTTAAGAAGACCAGGTAGAAGCCCTGATTGAAAATAGACTGCGCAGGCAACGCCGACAGCCAAACTACATCTGATATATTAGATTAACAGTTAAGATATATCCAGCATAAAGATGCAAGCGCGATCTGAGTCTTTAGTCGACATGCTGTCGGAGTCTCATTGCGCGCCGTCAGCGTTTAACAGCTCTCAAATTGCTTTGCATTTTGCAAATGTGCAGCCCAGCCGCAGCCCAATACCCCGCCCTTAGTGGGCTGAAGCGCTGGTATAGCAATTGCTCGAAGCCTATCAAACCTATTGGAGGCTTCACCGATGCTTTTACCCCAAACCTTGCTACTCACCATTTGTCTGCTCTGCAGCAGTCTTTTCACCGTGTCTGCTGAAACACTGACCTTGGGTGTTGTGCCACAGCAGGCAGCGACCAAACTGCTTAGAGATTGGGTGCCTTTACTGCAAGTGGTCGAGCAACAGGCTGGCGTTAAAATCCGTTTTGCTACAGCCCCAAGCATTCCCGTATTTGAAGAACGGGTCGCGGCGGGTGAATACGACATCGTTTACATGAACCCCTATCACTTTACCGTCTTCAATGACGACCCGGGCTATACCGCCATCGCGAAGGCCGAGAGATCGGCGATTACCGGCATAATGGTGGTTCGCCAAGACTCCCGGTATGAGAGCCTGAAAGACCTGACAAATACCACCCTGGCGTTTCCGGCACCCAAGGCGTTCGCGGCAACGCTGCTGACCCAGGCTAATCTAAACAAAGAGAACATCCCTT
Source organism: Reinekea marinisedimentorum (assembly GCF_004341165.1). Classification (GTDB taxonomy): domain Bacteria; phylum Pseudomonadota; class Gammaproteobacteria; order Pseudomonadales; family Natronospirillaceae; genus Reinekea; species Reinekea marinisedimentorum. The sequence continues at coordinate 45,703 of NZ_SLZR01000003.1, read as the reverse complement.
TTGAGCCAAAATATGTAGGCTCGCATGATGCGGTCTATCGCGGTGTCGCGGCAGGCTTGTTTCCTGCCGGCGGCGGAATTAACCGTACACTGAACACGCTGGAGCCGGAGGTTCGCGACCAGCTTCGGGTGCTATGGACCTCACCCGGCTATACCCCCCACGCCATTGCCGCGCACCCTGATCTTGCCGCCGATTTACGACAGCGCATCCAGGATGCCCTGATCTCGGTTAAACACTCCCCGGATGCCGACAGGGTTCTGAACCCGCTGGGTATCAGTGGTTTTATGAGCGCCGAATGTGCCGACTGGGATGACGTCCGCGCGCTCGCGATCAACCCTTACTGAGAAACCACGATGTCGTTTAAAACCAAAACCATTCTTGGTATTGCGCTCATTGAGGCTCTGTTCCTGTCGATACTGGTCTGGCAATCGATCGACTTGTTGGCCAGATCAAACCAGCAAGCGCTCATTCGCCAAGCCCAGGAAACCGCAGACCTGTTCGGCACTCAAATTAAAAACGCGCTTATTTCCAGTGATTTGGCGACGCTGGCCGAAATGACAGAACAGTTAACACAGCGGGGCGCGGTCAGATACGTTCGGGTCATCGACAGCCGTGGTGAATTGGCGATCAGTAATCTGCCAGATCAGCCTGCGTGGGCGTTTCAAAAAGACGACAGCTTCGATGCGTTAGACGATGGTGTATACGATGTCTCCAGCGAGGTGACCGAAGCCGGGTTTTACCTGGGAACCGTGCAACTGGGCCTGCCGATTCAAAGCCTGGTTGAATTTATCAGCGCTTCCCGTAAAACCCTGATCGGCATCGCTATTGCCGAATTGCTCATGGTGGCGCTGGCGTCCTTTTTGTTCGGTCTGTACCTGACCCGCCATCTCTCCAAGCTCACGCTGCAGGCCAGCCGGTTGGCAGGCGGAGACCTGCAGGTCGAGCATGTGCCAGAGCGCGGAAAGGATGAACTGGCAATTACCGCCAGAGCGTTTAATAACCTGGCGGAAGCGATGAAGGAAGCACGCAGAACCAGTGCGATTAAAACCGCCGTCTATGACGCCAGCCTCGATGCCATCATCACAACCAACGATGAGGGCGCCATTGAAGAATTCAGCAGCGCCGCTGAATCGCTGCTGGGCTGGCAGCGCTCCGAGGTTGTCGGGCAAAATATTGAACCCCTGCTATTTCCGCCTGAACAGCGTACCGAGTACCTTAAACGATACCGTGAGATCATCCATGCAGGCTCAGATAACGGCCCGGCCGAGCGGCGTGAAAGCCTGATCCTGAACAAGGCGGGTGAACGCATCGCCGTCGAGATTTCCACCGCCAGCTTTACTGCACACAACCGGACCTATGTGACAGCCTTTATCCGAGATATCCGGCAACAACTGTTGCAACAAGAGCAACTGATGGACGCCAAAGACAAAGCCGAAGAAGCCAGCGAAGCGAAATCCAGGTTCCTGTCGCATATGAGCCATGAAATCCGTTCACCACTGAACGCAGTGCTGGGTGCGATTCAACTGGTCTCCCGGGAGCAACTGAACCCGGAACAACGCAAACTGATCTCTATTGCAGAAAGCTCCGGCAGCAGCCTGCTCACTGTTATTAACGGCATATTGGATTTTTCCCGGATTGAATCCGGAGCGATTGAATCGACCACTGAAACCGTCGCATTAGAAGAGCTGACGGATAACCTCTTAGCCACCGCAGGGCATAAAATTAAATCGGCATCTGTCGAACTGGTCTGCCAGATTGCTGATGGCGTTCCGGGCCGCGCTGAATTAGATGTCTCCCATACACTTCAGGTCATTCGTAACCTGCTCGATAACGCCATTAAATTCACCGATTCTGGCCTGATATGCCTTACTGTCGATTGCGAAGAACCGAGGCCTGATGAGCACTATCTGGTGATTCAGGTCTCGGATACCGGTCGGGGTATTCCCGCTGAACATAAGCAAAGCATATTCGAAGAATTCGAACAGGTTTATATTCGAAAAGACACGCTGGTCGGCGGCACCGGCTTAGGGCTGGCCATTGTCAAAAAGTTGATTGATCAGATGGGCGGTGAAATAGCCGTTGATTCTGATGTCGGTAAAGGTACCACCTTCACCGTTAAATTACCGGTTCACTGGCTGCCTGATGAATGCCACTGCGCGCCCGTGAAGCTGGCTTACACCCGTGCCCTGCTATTAGCCGGTAACCCACAGTTCTCTTTTGCACTTGAAAACTATTTGAGCAAACTGGGGGTCGATGTGCAGACCTTCTCTGACATGAACGCCCTGCTCAGCAGCGCCGGCGAGAACAGCCATAACCGAACCCTGGTATTAATCGATGATGCCAACCTAACGGAATCTGATGAAAATTATTCTGCCTACGCCAATCTTGCGCTCGATAAAGTCCGGCTTGTACGCATTGCACCCGGCAGCTTCACCTTGCCAAGGCTTCCGGGGGAACGGACTCTGTACAAACCCCTATCCTGCCGAACCATAAGAGCCGTATTCGAAGGGCAGCAAGCTAATCCGGCACCGGCTTCGGCTACAGAGGACTATAAATTCAACGGCAAACGGGTTCTCGTCGTGGAAGATACGGTGGTGAATCAGTTAGTCATTACCGAAACCCTAAAACACACCGGGTTGCTCGTTGACTGTGCCAACAATGGTGCGGAAGCGCTGGAACACTTGGCCGCTCAGCCTTACGATCTGGTGCTGATGGATTTAAATATGCCGGTGATGGGCGGCCTTGAGGCAGTTACCAAACTCCGAGCCTGCGCGGGTATGAACCAATCGGTACCGGTCATCGCCCTGACCGCCAATGCGGAGTACTCCGAAATGTCGCGCTGCATGGCGGCGGGTATGAACGAGTTCGTCAGCAAACCCTATAACGCCCCGGAGTTAATGGTCGTCATCGATCGGCAGTTAAATAATAGTGAAGCTACAGCAACCATAGGCCAGGCCATCGCCCGCCCCGCTGAAGCGAATGATTCAGAGGCAAAGATTCTAAACAGTGAAACCATTCATCAGCTGGCCCGGGAAACATCCTATGATGCCCTGCCGATGCTGCTGGACAGTTTTTTAATGGAGCTGAGCCTGCGAATCAGCCAAATTAAAGAAGCGCGGGATCAGCAGTCTCTTGAGTTACTGAAAGCTGAAACCCACCCATTGAAGAGTAGCTCTGGCACTTTCGGTGCGCAGGCGTTACAGCAATGTGCAACCCAGCTGGACGCCTCGCTGACACAAGACAACACCCAATTTGCCGACGTGCGGCAGTCAATATCAACTCTGCTGCAATTGGCAAACGAAACGCATAAAGCCTTTACGCGTTATAAAGTCGATATCGCGGCAGAGATGCCGTGACAGCAGCCGAACGAACCGCGCGACGTTCCATACTCAAAATGATTAGCATTTTGCAAAGCATTTGCATTACTCACCGGCCATGGACGGCCGGGATAATTAAAACCACCCCGCTACCCCGGTCTTTCCGCGGCCTCAGAGAAAATTTCAATAATGAGCCGGAGTGGAATAAATCATGCTAAACCCTACTTAAACAACGTTGAGCGCTTTTACCATGACGACAAACCCACCGATACCGCTGAAACAGAGTGTAAGTTCCGCAGAAGATAAATCCGGCCCGCTGTATAAAATCCTGGTGGTTGATGATGATCTCTCGATGCGGGCTTTAGCGACGCAAATTCTCAGCAACGCCAATACAGAGGTACTTGTAGCAGACGGAGGCCACAGCGCGTTATCGGTACTGCAGGAAAAACCGGTGGACCTGATTCTGTTGGACGCCCAAATGCCCGGTCTGGATGGTTTCGAGACATGCAAAAGAATTAGAGCCCTGGAAGCCTGCACCTCAACACCCATCATTATGACCACCGGCTTAAATGACGAAAAATCGATTGAAACTGCTTTTCATCAGGGTGCTGACGATTTTGTCGTTAAGCCCATCAATTGGCCGATACTGAAGCAGCGCATCCATAAATTTATGGCTCAGATGGCCGTCAACACCCGCCCTGCAGCTTCCTCCAACCAGCAAAGTAACGGCAAGCAGGCACACAACGATAGAGAATTAACAATTGCATCGCTGCTCAAAAGAGACATCGCCGCACAATCACTGACCCTGATCTACCAACCCAAAGTCTGTTCGGAATCGAAAGAAATCGTCGGTGCTGAAGCGCTCTGCCGATGGTCTTCAAAAGAGCTGGGCGTCGTCTCTCCCGGTGAATTTATACCGCTGGCCGAAAAATACGACTTAATTAACCAGCTAACCGACTATGTCATGCTCGAATGTATGGCCAAGGCCAAGCAGTTGGCAGACCTGTCGGATAAACCGATCCCGATTTCGTTTAACGCTTCGGCCAAGTGTGTTGCCCAACCCGATTTTGTCTTCAAAGTTTCCAGGCAACTGAAAGAATTCGACTTATCACCCGGGCTAATAGAGATTGAGATTACGGAAAACCTGATGATTGACCGCGCTTCCGTGGCGATAAGAAATTTATTCCAGCTTCAGCATATAGGGGTAAAAATTGCCATCGATGATTTCGGCACCGGTTATTCATCCATCAGTTATTTGAGCCAACTGCCCGCCAATGTACTGAAAATTGACCGGAGCTTTGTCGCACCTCTGGGCGATGAAAACACAGCGGTGAAAATCGTCCTTGCGTTGATTCAACTTGGCCACAACGTTGGCCTGCAGGTAGTTGCTGAGGGCGTTGAAACATCGATTCAATTTAAACTTTTACGCGACATGGAGTGCGACGTCATTCAGGGCTATCTCACCGGCAAACCTATGGATTTCAGCAACCTCGCGGCTCTGGTTGGAATGAATAAAGGTGCAAGCCATTTTGCCGGCCGATCTGCCACCTCCTAGTGGCTCAAGCGGAAAATTCGGTCGCTAAGCAGCGCAGCAGTGCAAGTAAGATGAAGGCGGCAAAGCGCACAGTAGTCGCGCTCTTGCAAATAGTGTCGCGCTTGCCCGGGCTGGCCTGCTATTGAATTTTACTGCGCCCCTTGCTTTGTGCAGTCAACAACAGGTTGAACGATTCAATGGTCTGCAGAAACTGAGGGTTTTCAGACATGCTGAGCATTTGATCATCCACACTGCCAATGTGATACACCATGACGGCCTCGGCGCTGTCCGGGCTGCGGTCGACAATCGCCTGAATGATTTTAGTGTGCTCTTCAATCACCGCCCTGCTTCTGAGAATTCCCTGCCTGATTTTAAGATGACGAACCCGGTCGATCTCTGCCTGCGCGCCGTTCAGTAGTGTCCAGGCACCAGGCAGACCGGCATACTGAAACAGGGTTTTATGAAACGCCTCATCGGCGAGGAAGAAATCTTCGTACTGACCGCTAGCGTCTTCCAGCAGCTGCTTCTGCTGCGATACCAGTGACCGCAGGTGAACCTCTTCGGCCATGCTTAAACCCTTCTCCGCCAGGCGACGAACACACCCGCCCTCCAGCTGAACCCGGATAAAACAGGCTTCCAGATAACGGTCGACACTGATGGCAGACACATAGCTGCCGCTTTTCGGCACGATATTAACCAGCCGGTCATTCGCCAGCCGAATCAGGGCTTCTCGCACCGGTGTTTTACTGACATTGAGAATGGCGGCTATTTCTTTTTCCGGCAGGGGTACTTCCGGCGACAACGACAAATTAATAATTTTTTCGCGCAGCAACTGATAAACGCGCTCAACCAGACTGCCGGTTTCCGGTAATTCGGCCTGTTTCAGCACTTCATCCAGGGGCTGTAAGGTGAAGCCGATTTTCGTCGCAGACATAGATATCTCAAACTATGAATTAATATATTAAATGCAATGATGCCTGCTAGTGGGCTATGCGTAAAGTTCGGTCACTAAGGAGCACAGTAGTTCAGTGAAGATCAAGGCGAAAAAACGCAGGAATAGTGGCGCTATTTCAAGGTTTTTCAACGAAGATCATCGCTGAACTGCGAAGCGAACCGTTACCTAACTTTGCGCATGGCCCACTAGCGAAATCAAGTTCAAAAGGTTATTTGGCGGGTGTTAAACAGCGAAAAAGTGAGCGGGTGAAAAGGCTCCTGAGCGGAGCCTTGAAGGCAAGCATCAGCAAGGTTAAGCGTCTTTCACAACCTGGAAGCTGTTCCATGCCTGCGAGGCCGGCATAACCTCCAGGCTGTTAATGTTCAGGTGCGCCGGTTGGGTGGCCACCCAGTAGATAATATTGGCGATGTCTTCCGGCTGAATGGCATTGGCGCCCTTATAGAGCTGATCGGCCTTTTCTTTATCGCCACCAAAACGCACCAGACTGAATTCACTCTCAGCCAGGCCCGGTTCCAGGCTGGTTACACGAACGCCCTTGCCGGCCAGATCACACCGCATATTGTGGCTGAACTGACGTACAAAAGCCTTGGAGGCACCGTAAACATGGCTGCCCGGATATGGCCAGTTGGCGGCAATGGAGGACAGGTTAATGACCGTGGCCGGCGTCTGCTTCATCAGCAAAGGTAACAGTGCGTGCGTGACATTCACCAGGCCGGTGACATTGGTATCGATCATGGTTTGCCAGTCACTCAGCTTGGCCTGATAACAAGGGTCTGTACCCAATGCCAGCCCGGCATTGTTGACCAGCACGCTGACAGACTGAAAGGCTTCCGGTAACTGCTGCATAGCAGCACTGACACTATCGCTATCGCGTACGTCCAGCTTTATGCAGTGCACCTCACATTGGCTGGAAAGCTCTTCCTGCAATGCATCCAGGCGTTCCTGTCTTCTGCCGGTAAGCACAAGTTTCCAGCCTTCGGCTGCAAAGCGTTTAGCAGTCGCCAATCCAAAGCCGGCTGTAGCACCGGTGATTAATACACACTTGTTCATTTCGCCTCCTACATTTAATTAACTGTTCGCAGCCTAATGCAGCCGCGACATTTCCTTTAGTGCCAGCAACTGTAAACAGGAAGACCAGGCACGTCAGCTTGCCGCCGGCAAGCCCGATGAAAGTTCAGTGATGACCTCGCCCAGCAGTGCAAGCCCGGGTTCAATCTTTTCTACCGCAATGGCGGTGTAGCCCAGGCGAATAAAGTTGCCGGGCGGGTTCTGCTGCGCAAACAATGCGTCGCCCGATTCAACAATGATGCCGCGCTGGGCGGCCTTTTCCACCAGCAACCGTGCCGGCAGCTTTTTCGGCAGTTCAATCCAAAAACAAAAGCTGCCCGGTGCGCCGTTGCATTTACAACCGGGCAGGTACTGCTTAAGGCCGGCATCCATCAGCTGCCACTTTTCTTCCATCAACCGGCGCATACGACGAATATGGCTTTCATGGAAACCCTGCGCAATAAAGCGTGCGGCGACGCGCTGGTTGTTGGTCGGCGGGTGGCGGTAACACAGGCGCCGCAGAGCGCGTAATTCTGTAATCAGCTCCCGGTCACCAACGATATAGCCTATGCGTAACCCCGGCGAAACCGATTTGGACAGGCTGCCAACATAAACAACATGGCCGCTGTTATCCAAACTTTTCAGCGCTGGTAACGGTGTTTTACAAAAATTCACCTCACTGTCGTAATCATCTTCAATGATGACGAAGTTATCGGCAATGGCCTGCGCCAATAATGCCTTTCTGCGCTCCATGGTCATGGTAACGGTGGTTGGGTAATGATGGCTGGGGGTCACGCAAACATAATCACAGCCCGTCAATACGGCACCGGTTTTAATGCCCTGCTTGTCGATGGGGACAGCTTTGGTTTGCGCGCCGGCGTGTCGAAAAATGTGGTGAAAATCAGGCAGGCCGGGTTCTTCTATGGCCACCGTTGTTGTGCTATCGGCAAGCAAAGAGGCCAGCAGAAACATTGAATTCTGGGTACCCATGGTAATCAGCACCTCTTCCGGTTGGGCGCTGATGCCGCGCTTGCTCAATACCTGATGACGAATCTGGGTAACCAGCTCCGGGTCGTCATCGTCAAAAACATCTTCCACCCATTCCTGCAGATTGTTACGGCTTTGTGCGATGCGCGCGCATTCACGCCACTGATATATCGGGAAATCATTGGCGTCGATCTGGCCGTAAATAAAGGGATATTCAAAGTCCATCCACTGTTTGTTTTTTGCAATGCGGCTGTAGGCGGATGGGTGCCGGGAAAAGCGCTCGTGCCAGCCGGCACTGCTGCTTGCCCTGGGGGTGCTTTCAACCGGTGTACTCAGCTCTGCATCGCTGAATACTTCGCGGTTTACAAAAAAGCCCTGTCGCTCTCTGGCCAACAGATAACCTTCATCGACCAGGCTTTCGTATACCAGGACCACCGTGTTTCGCGAAACACCCAGCTTTGCGGCCATGTTACGGCTGGAAGGCAGTGTCTGTTCGCCAAAATAATCCTGCTGAATCAACTGCACCAGCTTTTCCCGTATTTGCTGCTGATAGCTCTTTCCGGGCTTGAATTCGATATTGATGACCAGGTCGTCCACGCCAGTTAACTCCTGTGATGGTTGGGCGGCCCATGCAGATTATCAAAAAAGCCATCGAGGTTCATTTCGCTGCAGCCGCACCATGGTACCAGCCAGTGCTGGCCCCAGTGATTCAATGGGCTGGCTCTAATGCCGGAAGCACCGTGCCAATAATGTAATCAGCATTAAGAGCTATCTACCCACCAGCCGGAGAATCCTATGAACCAGAGCGAACTGTATACCGCTGAAGCCAAACAAACTGCGATCATGCAGGATAAAGCAAATGTCTGGCACCACCTGAGCCAGCACAGTCTGCACGAGAAGCAAGACCCGTTAATGATCGTTAAGGGTGAAGGGTCACGGGTTTGGGACATTCATGGGAAAAGCTATCTGGATGCCTCATCCGGCGGTGTCTGGTGTGTCAACGTTGGCTATGGCCGCACCAGCATTGCAGAGGCGATCAGCAAGCAACTGGTGCAGCTCAACTTCTTTGCCGGCACCGCCGGCACCCTGCCTGCCGCTGAGTTTGCCGAAAAGCTGCTGGAAAAAATGCCCGGAATGGGCCGCGTGTACTATGCCAGCTCGGGCTCGGAAGCGAATGAAAAGGCCTTTAAGATAGTGCGTCAGATAGCGCACAAGAAATACGGCGGCAAGAAACACAAAATTCTCTACCGCGAGCGCGACTACCACGGCTCTACCATTGCAACGCTGAGTGCCACCGGCCAGGAAGAACGCCGCGGCCAGTACGGCCCGTTTGCACCCGGCTTTGTTGAATTCCCACACTGCTGTGAGTACCGCAGCCAGTTCGGCGAGGTGGAAAACTATGGTTATCTGGCGGCTCAGGAACTGGAGAAAGCCATCCTGAAGGAAGGCCCGGATACCGTAGGTGCCGTTATTCTGGAGCCCATTACAGCGGGCGGCGGCGTTATTACTCCACCGGAAGGTTACTGGCCGGAGATTCAGGCTATCTGCAAGAAATACAACGTTCTGCTGCACATCGACGAAGTGGTTTGCGGGCTTGGCCGCACCGGTAAATGGTTTGGTTACCAGCATTACGGTATTCAGCCGGATATCGTGACGCTGGCTAAGGGTGTGGCTTCAAGCTATGCGGCTATCTCCTGTACCGTGACCACCGAGGCTGTGTTCAACGAATTTTTGGATAACCCGAGCGAGCGTGAGGCTTACTTCCGCGATATCAGTACCTTTGGCGGCTGCACCGCAGGCCCGGCGGCAGCACTGGAAAATCTGCGTATTCTGGAAGATGAAAACCTGGTGGAAAACAGCCGGGAAATGGGCGACTACCTGCTGTCTATATTGAAAGAAATGCAGAGCACAACACCGCTAATCGGCGACATTCGCGGCCAGGGGCTGCTTGTCGGTATTGAACTGGTGAGCGATAAAGCCAGCAAAGAACCGGTGGATGAGAGCATCGCTGCCAAGGTTGCGGGTATCTGCATGCAGAAAGGGTTAATTATTGGCCGAACCAACCGCTCGTTTGCCAAATACAACAACACCCTTTGCCTGTGCCCTGTATTAACGCTAACCAAGCAGGACGTTGAGTTTATTGCCTACACCCTGATTGATGCGATCAAAGAAGCGGCCAACGGGTAATTTACTGCCCAGCCTTTCTAATCGGTTCCGGGCGTCTGCGAATGACCGGAACCGTCTCTTTAATAGAGCTCACTAATATGAACCCCAAATTACCGCCGGGTTAAATTTCCATTTCCTTAAACAGGCCATTCAGTTCTGTTTCCAGTTCTGCCTCCCATTCGGCTTTCTTTTCTGCAATCAGCTTCTCGAGCATCGCTTTCATCGGCACGCGCAGGCCATCGCAATTCAGGTAGGTCTCCGGTATCGGAACCAACATGCTGACCTTAACGGTTGAACTTTCATTGCTCAGTGTCGGTGTAATATCAATATGGCTGTCGGTTGCAAAGCTGTTATTGCAGTTAACCACGAGGGTGTTGCCGAACAGCTGCTGCTCAACCTTACCGGTTATATGCGCCTCAATAGGAAACGACAGCTTCAACTGCGTTTCACTGCTGGAAAAGGACGGGATACCCACGCGGTCGATCCGCAGGCTGTAAACGCCCAGATCCCACTGCTGGTTTGCATGCTCATAGAGCACCGCCGGCATATGCTTGTTTAATACTTTAACAATCAGTTTGTCTGCCATGCTCTGGGCACTGGCGGTTTGCGTGCAAAAAAGCACCAGCCAGGCAGCCAGGTAAGCTGATTTTTTCATCCTTCGATTCCTCTGATGTGAATAACAGCATTTTAGCAAGCGGCATTCATAGCACGCCGCTGTTTAACCGGCCTTTACTAAGCCTGGTGGCTTTCAGCCCGCATCTGCCGGGACAAACTCACGGCCATCCAGGCCATTAAGGCAACACCGAGCAACAACGCGCCCCAAAGCAAGATCGCCCGCCAGGGTGCAGAAGACTTCAATTCAAGCTTCTCGGCACCGCCCAGCGTCTGTTTAACACCCACCCGTGCTGGCTGTTCCAGAAACTGCCGTTGTTGATCCTGCGTCAGTAAATCATACAGGTAGCCCAGATCCGAGTTACGGGTACTGACGTAAGGGTTACCCCAGGCAAGCCGGAAAGGCTCATTACCTTCACGGATAAAGCTGATGCGCTGTGGGGTCCAGGCGAGTTTTAAATTCCAGTAGCTCAGCTGAGCTTGGCTCATGGCAGTGTTAAACTCAACCTTCCAGAATTCATCCCGGCTGGCCGTAAACCCAGCCGGTTCACTGGTGACCTGCTGGCTTTCGCTCACCTCGATATGATACTGACTGAAGCTGGCGCGTCTGGTCCAGTCGCTTTCTTCCGTCGGTCGCGAATAAAGCTGCCCGGCCACAAAACCGTTGCCTTCTTTGGGTAAAAGGCTCAAGCCGCTGACCGGTAACCGGCTGCTATTCTGGAAGCTGAGCGTTGTGTTATTGGCGTTGCCACCCTGCGGCTCTTCGATCTGCCATTGGCCGTTGATGTCCAGCCATTGGGTGTTATCCAGCTCCAGCCGGTTTTGCACAATGGCGCTGACCGAGCGGATATCAACGGCATCATCGCCCTGCCAGCTGACCCGCCAATAGCGTTGTATGGCGCTGCGATTAACAGCTGAAAGTTCAATTCGTGCCTTACCGACTTCGGCGTTTTGCCACTGCAACCGCGACAGGCTTTCTCCGCTGATCCAGCGCTGCCAGCTTTTCAGATCTGCACTGGTTTCTATGTTTATACCTTCAATGAAACCGAATTCCGGTAACGCCCAGTCGAACTCGATTCCACTGATCGTCGGCACTGAACCTTCAAACCAGGCCTCCGGCAAGACGACAATATAGGCTTTCACCATTGGCTGTTTTGTTGCCTCAGGTGAACCGGTCTGCTCCTGCGTTAACTGAATAGTCGTACCCGCCGGGTTTTGGCTAACCAGCAATTGCATATCGGCAAGGGTGTTCAGTTCATCTGCATGCACCGGGAAGATGGTCAGCTCTGAAACGCTCTCTTGCCCGTTCAGCTCTGGTACAACCGAGCGGCTGATCGAAACAGCCAAACCGGCAGCGTTAAAGACACGAAAGTCATCACCGAGATGCGAGGTTTGCTCGCGATACAACGCTTCCGGTAAAAGAACGGACTGCAAAGGTAACTGGGTGGTCAGCGTCAGCTCGGCGCCATAGGCAAAATCTTCCGGTACCGGGTTTGCAATCGTCTCAAACTTTTCTGCTGAAGCATGCACGGAAACCAGCGCGGCCAACAAAGCGCCGGTCAGGCCTTTTCCGAAAACCGCTGAAGTGGGTGTCGCCATCTATACAGCCTCCTGTTCCGGCGCTTGGGGTTGTGTGGCAGCAGCGCGCGGTGGAATCGGCGAGACAAAGCCGATCACCAGCAACAGTGAACCAACCAGAATAAACGAGATTATCGACGCCAGCGTGTCGGTATCGGCCATATCGACCAGGAACAGCTTAACGACGACAACGCCGAGCAACGCCGCCGCAACAAGCCAGAGCCTGCGCCATTGCTTGCGGCTAGCAGCAACCATCAGTACCAGGCCGGCCAGCGCCCACAAAACCGACAGACTGGCTTGCACAGAAGCACTGTTAAACAGCGCATCTGGCTGATAATCAATACCAAAGTAATGGTGCAAGGTGCGCAGCAGCACCGCATTCAGCCAGATAAAACCCAGGCCACCGGCAAAGGAATAAAACCAGACACGGCTGCTTTGGTCACGCACCAGCAGCGCGGCTTTACGCTCGGCATGCCACCAGCTAAGCAGGCAAATGAAGACAATCGCCTGCGTAATATCCACGATGTTCAATAACGGTATGTAAGGCAACGGGCCCACATCACCGGGATTACCAACCATCAACAGGCTCCACAGTGCCAGGCCGGCCAGCAGCGGCACGATGGCCACGCGCCGGTAGGCATTAGCGGCAACGGAAAATGGCCACCGGTGAATACGAAGAATGGCCAGGGTCGCAGCGATGGCGGGCAGCATTGATAAGGCAAGCGACCAGGCTTCGCCCAGCCCGACAAACCTGCTTTCGAACAGCCAGTGAATAAACTTGCCGGTAATGACCACCACAGAGACCAGGTTGACCGTGTGGAACCCGGGCCAAAGCCTGCTGGCGCCGGGCGTACTGAGCGCGCTTTCGCGCTCAAACCAGCTCGCCTGATAGTGCTCCCACCAATAGAGTGCGGCATAGCCGGTTGCCCAGGCAATGGGCCAGGCCAACCAGAAACCATCATTGAAGGGCTGGCGATTAAGCAGCAGCGTGAAAACGGTAAACACCGGAACCACCGCGAATAACCCATAAAGGCCGTAGCGCATATGATGCCACGACAATCGTTTCGCCAACGCCAACATTGCCACCACGGAAGCGACAACAAAGACCAGCAACAACGACAGACCATCGAACATATAGTTATCCAGCAACTCAACAGCGCCATTCACAAACCACCACAACAACCCCCACAGCAACAACGGTAACGACAGCTTGCCGTGCCAGCTCTGCAGCTTTTGAGGTCGAATGAACTGATCGTACAGCAGATAAGCGCTGTATAGCCCGGAGAATGCAACCAGCAACGAGCTGAGACTATGGCTGTTTAAAAACACCAGAGGGCTCTGGCTGCTCTCGGCGGATGTAAAGAATGCCGCGCCCGCCAAAAACTGCAGGCCAATAGCGAAGATTGCGCCGAGGTTACGGCTCTGACGCAGACTGACCCATAACACCGCAGCACCTTCGAGTGCCCAGGCGGTGGTGATCCATTCGCCTTCCAGCGCAAAGGGTATGACCAGTGTGGTGAATACAACGCCCAGTGCCAGATAAGACTCCAGCAACAGCCGCAACCTCTGCCCCAAACGCAGCCACAGAATGCGCGTGAGCAGCAGATAAAACACGCCGGCCGCCAACGCAGACCAGGCCAATCCGAACTTAATATCCTGCACCAGCGCGACCTGAATACTGAACGCAACCAGCGGCAATCCAAACACCAGTGTGCCATCGACATAACCGACGGCCCTGATACCACTTGCCGTGAAATCACGCGCAAACAGACTGCCGATAGCCGCATAAAACAGGAAGAACAAAATCAGGAACAGCTGGCAACTGAGGTAATGCTCAAATGAATAGCTGGTAAAGCCCCAAAGGCTGGAGAGCACAAAGGTGAAGGCAAAACCGACCAGATTCAGTAAGCGCCAGTGTTTGTAAAACGCAATGAGCACCACACCTACATTGAGTACCGCAAAATAGCTGAACAGCATAATGTGGCTGCCTTCACCGGTAGAGGTCAGCACCGGTGCCATAAAGCCTCCGGTTAGCGCAAGAATGGCTAAAGCCCGCGCATTTTGAAGAATTGCCAGCATGGCACCCATCACAACCATGACAACCATCAGCGCGAAAACCAGCCCGGCCGGCAACAGCTGATAAAAACGGGCACTGGCAAAGGCAGTCATGTAAAGAATGCCAACACCGCCACCCTGCATCACCAGCGCATAGATACGCCGCTTGTGCCGCTGCATCCAGCCTATCAGCAGAATGACCATGCCAATCAGGCCAACGCAGGCAATACGCAGCTCAATCGGGAACACACTGCGCTCTGCGGCATAACGCAATAAAAAGGCGACGCCGAAAAACAACACTATGACACCGACACGAACGATGAGATTACCTTCGGTAAAGTAGGCCTTCACCTTATCGATAACTCCGGTGATCAGTTTACTGAACAGACTCGGTTCAACCGCCTGCGCGGCTTGCTGCGTTACGCTGGCGCGCGCGGCCCAATCTGACCGGTCATCCGCGTAAGCCGTGGGTTTTTCAGGCTCAGCTTCAAAGTGCCCGGCAGCAACCTCCGAACCGCCCGGTTCAGGTTGCGCTAAAGCAGTGGCATAGGCTTCCAGCTCTTCAACAGCGGTTTCTGTGGGTTCTTCAGCGGGTGTAAATGCTGGCGGAGTAACGTTCGCTGCGCTTTCTGCCGAAGTAGCCGCCGGCTTGAGTTGCGCGCCGGTTTCCAGCAGGCCGAGGCGTTTGTTTAAGCCTTCCACCTCGGCATTCAGCCTGCGGTTGCACGTTAGCAGGTAGATGGTCGCCACCGGCATACCGATAAAAAACAAAAACCCAAACAGCCCGAGGAGCACCGTTATTCCTTCCATTCGATCAATACCCTTTATTCGACACCGGCCAATCTACCATACATCAGCTGGGTTACATCAAAACGCAGTCGTGATTGTCGAAGTCACGTTGCTTTGCACCGGCAGTCTGCCTGCCTGCCGTACTCCCTTCACCCGGAACGCACCAAAATAAACCTAAGAACAAGCAGAAAAGTCTAACTTAGGGCACGAATCGCTCTATGACGCACCGAAATTGACACCCACAGAGCGGGCTACCGCCCTGAAAAGCAGACAGAAACCATGTCAAATATTTTGGATTACACAAATATGACATTGGTCAATTTTTTGCTTACAAAGTTGCCCGATTGATCAATTTAGAATTCGGCACACCATCGCCATAACCGGAGAGTCACAATGAATCGTCGTCACTTTAATAAGCTCTTAGCGGGCATTGCTACCGGCGCCCTAGCCGCCACCTTTAGTATTTCCTCAGCCTTCGCAGCCGACCCTCTTAAGGTGGGTTTTGTTTACGTTGGCCCTATCGGCGACCACGGCTGGTCTTATCAGCATGATCAGGGTCGTCTTTCAGCCGAAGAATATTTTGGAGACAAAATAGAAACCACTTACGTTGAAAATGTGGCGGAAGGTGCCGATGCGGAGCGCGTTATTCGCAATCTGGCCAAATCTGGCCATGAGCTGATCTTCACAACATCGTTCGGCTTTATGAACCCAACACTGAAGGTTGCCAAGCAATTCCCGAAGGTTAAATTCGAGCACGCTACCGGCTATAAGCTGTCTAAAAACATGGGCACCTACGTTTCCAAAACCTTCGAAGGCCGATACGTTGCCGGCTATGTAGCGGCCGAAATGACCGAAACCAATAAGATTGGTTACATTGCCTCTTTCCCGATTCCTGAAGTGATCCGTGATATCAACACGGTTCAGTTAGCACTGAATAAATACAACCCGGAAGCCGAGCTGAAAATTATTTGGGTGAACAGCTGGTTCGATCCAGGTAAAGAAGCCGATGCGGCCAATGCCATGATGGACCAGGGTGTCGACGTTATTCTGCAGCACACCGACTCACCGGCGGCTATGCAGGCGGCTGAACGTCGCGGTAAATATGCCGTTGGTCAGGCCTCCGATATGTCTTCTTTCGGCCCGAATGCACACCTGCTATCGGTCATCGACGAATGGTCTCCGCATTACATCCATCAAATTCAGGCAGTTATGGACGGCACCTGGGAATCTAAAGCCATGGTTGAAGGCATGAAAGAAGGCGCGATTGTCGTTCCTAGCTTCAACAGTGCAATCCCTGCCGATGTTGTCGCCAATGCTGAACAAATCATTGCAGACATTAAATCCGGCAGCCTGTACCCATGGGTGGGCCCTTTAAAAGACAACAAGGGTGAACTGAAGGTTGCTGAAGGTGTTGCTCTTACCTTCCATGAACTGGAACAGATGGATTGGTATGTAGAAGGCATCAACGCCGAGATTCCTAAGTAACCCATTAAACACCCGTACTTTACCTACCTATGGCCGCCAACTTGTGCGGCCTAATTGCCGAAAGGCCCAGCATTTTGAGGTTTGTAAATGCACATCCCCGTCATCGATATCTCTCCGCTTTACAACGAAACCAACGATACAAATAAGTATACCGTTGCCCAGGCCATTGATACTGCCTGCCAGAACAGTGGCTTTTTCTACGTGACAGGACACCCCATTACGGCAGAGCGTATGCTCACCATCCGCAAGCTTTCGGAGCAATTCTTTGCCCTGCCGGCTGCAGAAAAACAGCGCATTTCGATAAAGCTTTCTAACAACCATCGCGGCTATGGTGAGACCGCCGCCGAGCAGCTAGACCCGAGCAAGCCCGGCGACTGGAAAGAATCCTTCGATATGGGGCTGAACCTGCCGGCCGGCCACGAACTGATCGGCCCTAAACGCCCGCTCTACGGCCCCAACCAGTACCCAGAAAGTATTGAAGGCTTTCAGCAAATATTAGAGCAGCACTACTGGGATATGCTCGCCCTGGGGAAAAAGATACTCAGCGCTCTGGCGATAGCACTGAACATTAATGAAGATTTCTTCGACTCTAAATTCACTCACCCGCTCAGTGTGCTGCGCTTTTTACACTACCCGCCACGAACAGCGCACAAAGATGAAACCGGAGCCGAGGTGCAACCGGTGGCAGCGGGCGCCCATACCGATTACGGCTGCATCACCATTTTATGGCAGGACGACCTGGGCGGACTGCAGGTACAGGACGTGAACGGTAACTGGGTCGATGCACCACCCATTACAGACAGCTTTGTAATCAACATCGGCAACATGATGGCCCGTTGGAGCAACGACCGCTATAAGTCGACACCCCACCGCGTTTACAGCCCGTCCTCTGAAGAGCGCTACTCTATCCCGTTCTTCGTGGAGCCGGATTTTGATACCGATGTCAGCTGTTTGCCCAATTGCTGCAAGGAAGGCGAAGCACCAAAATATGAACCCATATCTGCAGGCGATTGGATGATTTACTGCTTTAACAGTACCTACGCCTACCGCACGGAAGCCAGTACTGCAGAAACCTGAGTCACGCTCACAATTATTTACATCACCTGCGACTAGAGGATTTTTCGTGATAACAGACTCTTCGCCTTTGCGGCTTTCATTACGCGGCATAACCAAGCGCTACCCCGGTTGTGTTGCAAATAACAAGATCGATCTGGACATTCACGCCGGCGATATTCATGCCCTGCTGGGCGAAAACGGCGCCGGCAAAAGCACCCTGATGAAGGTCATCTACGGGCTGGTCAAGCCGGATGAGGGGGATGTTCTCTGGGAAGGCGAGCCAGTCGCCATTAAAGACCCGGCCTTTGCCCGGCAGATGGGCATTGGCATGGTGTTCCAGCATTTTTCTTTGTTCGACACCCTCACAGTCACCGAGAACATTGCTCTGGCACTGGGTAAAGAGGCGGGCGACCTGCCCAGCCTGGCGAAGAAAATTAAAGCCGTTTCGGAAAAGTACGGCATGACCATTCAGCCGGACCGACTGGTTCATTCACTTTCTGTGGGCGAACGCCAGCGCGTCGAAATTGTCCGCTGCCTGGTGCAGGATATTAAGTTGCTGATCCTGGATGAACCCACCTCGGTATTGACCCCGCAAGAGGTCGACACCCTCTTTGAAACCCTGCGCCAGCTGGCCAGCGAAGGCTGCTCCATTCTGTTCATCAGCCATAAACTGCAAGAGGTAAAAGCCCTTTGTCACCGCGCTACGGTATTGCGCGCCGGTGAGGTTTCCGGCCATTGCCTGACAGAAAATGAAGATGCCGCGAGCCTGGCCCGAATGATGGTGGGCGCCGACACACCCATCACCGCCACCTTTGCCAAACAGTTCGGTACCGAGCCGGTGTTACAGGTGAAGCAACTGAGCATCCCCAGCGAAAGCCATTTTGGTATGTCACTGAAAGACATCAACCTGACGGTTAACGCGGGCGAAATAGTCGGCATTGCCGGCGTTGCCGGTAACGGCCAGGAAGAACTGCTGGCCAGCCTGAGTGGCGAAACGCTCAGCCCACCGGGCACCCTGTTTTTTAAAGGCCAGGACGTTGCACAACGTCGACCGAATCATCGCCGGGCCTTGGGCCTGGGCTTTGTACCGGAAGAGCGACTCGGCCGCGGTGCCATACCGGATATGAGCCTGACTGAAAACTCGCTGCTCACCGGCTTTCTGATGAACTTACTGAGAAAGGGTTTTGTGCACTGGAACCGCACCCGCAACTTTACCGACCGTATCAACAACGAATTTCAGGTGAAAACAGCGGGCCGGGAAGCCACCGCCAACAGCCTTTCCGGCGGTAACCTGCAAAAATTCATTATTGGCCGGGAAATACTGCAGCAGCCAGACATTCTTGTCGCCGCGCACCCTACCTGGGGTGTCGATATAGGCGCGGCAACGGCCATTCACAAAGCGTTGATTGCACTGCGCAATCAGGGCGCTGCCATCCTGGTGGTCTCGGAAGATATTGATGAACTGTTCCTGATTGCAGACCGCATTGGCGCCATCTGCGATGGCCGTATTTCACCCCTCACCCCAACCGAACACGCATCTATTGAAATTGTTGGCCGACAAATGGCCGGCGATTTTCAGGCCGCCAGCTAACGGAGACTGCAATCATGATAAAACTCGAACCGAGGGGCGAACGCTCAAAGGCGATGGCATACGCCTCGCCTGTCTTTGCTTTTTTGCTCACCGTACTGACCGGCGTCATCCTGTTTTCGTCACTGGGCATTAACCCGTGGCACGCACTGGTCACCCTCTTCTACACCCCTATTTCAGACGTTTATGGCCTGACGGAACTGGCCGTTAAGGCCACGCCCATTCTGATTTGTGCCATTGGGCTCTCTGTGGTTTTTAAGGCCCAAATCTGGAACATCGGGGCCGAAGGCCAGCTGTTGATGGGCGCTTTAACGGGCGGCGTGGTTGCGCTTCAGCTGATTGATGCCGAAGGCTTCTGGGTGTTGCCATTAGTTATGATCAGCGGTGTACTTGGCGGCATGCTGTGGTCGGGTATTGCGGCGTTCCTGAAGGTCCACTTCAACAGCAATGAAATTCTCACCACCATCATGATGAATTACATTGCGCTGAACATTCTGCTCTGGGGTGTTCACGGGCCTCTGAAAGACCCGCAGGGTTTCAATTTCCCGGAATCGGCCATGTTTGGCGATTCTGCACTGATGCCAATACTGATTGAAGGTACGCGCGTTCATTTCGGCCTGGCACTGGCACTGCTGGCCGTGGTTGCCATTTGGGTGCTGATGAGCCATTCCTTTATTGGTTTTCAGATTCGGGTCATCGGCATGGACCATGGCGCGGCGCGCTTGTCGGGCTTTAAAGGCAAACATTTAACCTACCTCACCATGCTCATCAGTGGCGGATTGGCTGGCCTTGCCGGCATCAGCGAGGTAGCCGGCCCCATTGGCCAGCTTATTCCCAGTGTTTCGCCGGGTTATGGCTATGCCGCCATCATTGTTGCCTTTTTAGGGCGGCTGAACCCGTTCGGTATTGTGCTGGCTACGTTTCTGATGGGCTTGCTGTATATGGGCGGCGAAATGGCTCAGATCGAACTGGGGTTGCCGCTGGCGTTAACCAATCTGTTTCAGGGCATGCTGCTGTTCTATTTACTGGCATGCGATGTCTTCATCAACTTCCGTTTGCGCTGGTCTGGCCCGCGTAAACCCGCATCTGCGCTCCGCACAGAGGGATAATTTATGGATATCGATCTAATTACCAACATCCTTTACGCCATGGTGCGCACCGGTACGCCCCTGCTCATCGTCGCACTGGGTGAGCTGATCTGCGAAAAGAGCGGCGTGCTCAACCTGGGCCAGGAAGGCATGATGCTGATGGGCGCGGTGATTGGCTTTATTGCCACCCTCACCACCGGCAGCCTTGTTCTGGGCTTTGCGCTGGCGATGCTTTCCGGCGTGCTGATGTCGCTGATCTTCGGGCTGATTACTCAAGAACTGTTCGCCAATCAGGTGGCCACCGGGCTGGCACTGACCATTTTCGGCACCGGGCTATCGGCCTTTATCGGTGCCGGCTTTGTCGGTAAACCGGTTCAGGGGCTCGACCCGATCTTCATTCCGGTACTGACCGACCTGCCTCTCATTGGGCGCATGCTGTTTGGTCAGGACCTGCTGGTGTATCTCTCATTCGTGATTTTTGGTGGGGTTTACTGGTTTATTAATCACTCGCGCGCCGGGCTGATGCTTAAAGCCGTCGGTGAAAACCCGGATTCCGCACACGCCATTGGCTTGCCGGTGTTTCGCATTCGCTATCTGGCCATCATTTTTGGCGGCGCTATGGCGGGGCTTGCCGGCGGTTATTTATCGCTGGCCTATACGCCTTTGTGGGTAGAAAACATGTCTTCCGGTCGCGGCTGGATCGCCCTGGCACTGGTGGTCTTCGCCAGCTGGAAAGCCGAGCGCGTACTGCTGGGGGCCTGGCTATTTGGCTTAATGTCGATTCTGCATCTGGTATTTCAGGGGCTGGGGGTTGCTATTTCACCTAACCTGCTGGCGATATTGCCGTACCTGGCCACCATCGTGGTATTGGTGATGCTGTCGCGCGATAAGCTGAATAATCGCTTGGTTGCGCCGGTTTCTTTAGGCCGGCCTTTTTACGCAAAATCCTAATTAAAAAAAACGCTCCGCAGCTTTCTTGCTGCGGAGCGCCTTCAGTTCACTTCTTCGCCAATTGCTTGCTCACTGAAACTAAAAAAGCTTCAGTATACGGGCCAGTTACTCAACACTTTCGGGCCGGCAAATCTGGTTGTTGGTTACCTGGAACTCAACACGACGGTTAAGCGCCCTGCCCTCAACGGTATCGTTTGAAGCTATCGGCACAGACTCACCATAGCCTGCCAGTTCAATCCGGCTACCCTCTACATCGAAGCTGGTGAGATAGGCTTTAACCGATTCTGCACGTTTTTCAGAGAGCGTCTGGTTGAACTCGGCATCCCCAATGCTGTCGGTATGCGCCTCAACCTTAATGGCCAGCTCCGGGTAGCGCAGCATGGAATCGACAACAGAGTTCAATGCCGCACCGCTTTCATCAGTCAAATCGTATGAACCGGTTTTAAACTGAATGCTATCCATCACTCCATTAAAGTCTTCACAGACCATCTCAATGGTTGCAGGCTCCGGAATCACTTCGGCCACCACCGGCTCCGGCTTCTTCAGCGGTTCGACAACAACTATTTCTCTCGGTGTCGGCGCCACTGCTTCCGGCTCCGGGTGTTGCTGATGACGGGCGAAAATATAGGCCAGCGATAGGCCATAATAAGCCGCATCGTCATCAAAACTGCTCGCCTCGGCACGCAGCAGCCAGTGTTCAGCAAAACGCCAGGATGCACCGGCGCCCAAACTCAGCTGGAACGCGGTCTCACTGGTGAAAGGAATGCTGTCATCGGAAGCCTCGTTAAGGATGACCGACAATCCGGCACGGCCATATACATCAAACGGGCTGTTCGGACTCAATAAATGGTACATAGCCGACAGGGACGGCACCTGATAGCTAATTGCCGCATCAGGAACCGACGCCGCTATTGCCGGGTTTGAGTTGGTCAGCCCGGCCTCACCTAAGTCGGTAAAAGAAAACTCACCACTCCAATGAGGCAGAAAGCGATTGCCAATAAACAGGGTGTAACCCCAGCTGGAATCATCATCGGTATAGAAGCCATCTGAACTGCCTTCGGGTTCAACGTGGCTGCCGCCCAACCCAGCGCCAATGTACCAGCCCGACACATAAGAAAGCCCGGCTTTGTCGGCATCGCCGTGATGCTCTGGCTGATAAATTTCACTGCCGTACTCGTCACTGTCGACAACATAACGAATAGCAATGGCCTCATGCGCGCTCACCGGTGCCGGGAGATATGCCAGCCCAGCAATACTCAGTAATGCGAATGCCGCCAATGGCTGCATTGTGGAACGAACCGGCTTTGAGCGCCGGGCAAGCAACAGCAGTGGCAGTGCCAGTAAAAATTCCAGCCCAAAACTGCCGATACCGCGCACCGCTGTGGTCAGCTCTTTTGCCGCCTGAATACTGTCAATCACACCGTCTTCGTTGTAATCGTCATTTTCAGTGGCATCGCTGTAGTCATCGCCATCACTGTTAAGATCGAGGTAATCCTCGGTACCGTCACTGTCGGTATCGATCACGCCGGTTAACGGCGAAACACTGTCGTCCAGACCATCTGCATTTGTATCCGTAAAGTTATCAATGATGCCATCCCAGTCGGCATCGGCATTCATATCGCCCTGAGCTTCAATCGCATCGGTTATGCTGTCGCCATCGCTGTCAAGATCCAGCCGATCAACAATGCCGTCAGCATCGCTGTCTATATCGATGCCACCCGGCGCTTCTACCGCATCCGGAATACCATCGTTGTCATCGTCAAGATCTGTGCTGTCCTCTATGCCGTCGGAATCACTGTCCAGCGCATTGCCAAAGGTAGCATCCGCCTGGTCAACGACATCGGCAATACCGTCACCGTCGGTATCTTCGCTGTAAGCTTCATCGATGACACCATCGTTGTCGGTATCGTAGGGCTCAGCTTCACTGTTTGCCGCATCGCTTACGCCATCGTTGTCACTGTCAACATCCAGGTAATCGTCTTTACCATCGCTATCGGTATCCGGCGGGTCGTAAGTCAGCGTATCGTCATCAACCAGTCCGTTGTCATCAGCGTCGGCAGAGCCTGCTTCAATGACATCCATCAGGCCATCGTTATCGCTGTCCAGGTCCTGCATGTTGGCGATGCCGTCGCCATCTTCATCGGCCGGAACAACATCATCGTCGATGCCGTCATTGTCACTGTCGGTGCCGCCGGTTATTAACACGTCGTAGCTGTCATCAAGGCCGTTGTCGTTTGCATCTTCGCCACTGGAGCCGCTTTCGGTTTCATCCGCGATACTGTCGTTATCGCTGTCCAGGTCGATGAAGTCGGCAAGGCCATCGCCATCGGTATCGCTCAGTTCATACTCATCGTCAACACCGTTGCCATCGCCATCGGTGCCGCCGGTTGCGTCAACATCTAAGGCATCATCCAGGCCATCGCTGTCGGAATCGACACCGGTCAACGCAGGAATATTTCCAGCCTCTACAACATCAGGCACGGTGTCGTTATCGCTGTCTGTATCGAGGTAATCCGCAATGCCATCACCGTCGGTATCGGTCGGTTCAAAGCTGTCATCAATGCCATCGTAGTCATTGTCGCTTCCACCGGTTTCATCAACATCAATAGCATCATCAATGCCGTCAGCATCGCTATCTGAACCGAGCAATTCCGGGGTTTGGGTGTTCTCCAGAACATCCGGAATGCCATCGCCATCGGAATCGAGATCCAAATAGTCGGCTATGCCATCGTCGTCGCTATCGCTAAAGCCTTCGATTAGATCCGGAATACCATCGTTATCGGAGTCAGCATCCAGTGTATCGATCACACCATCGCCATCGGAATCAACACCTTCGTACGCATCATCAATGCCATTGTCATTCGCATCGTCACCGCCGGTTTCGTCTACATCGATCGCATCATCAATACCATCGGCATCGCTGTCGGTACCGGTGAGTGTGACGGCAGTACCCTCTTCGTAATCGTAAATACCATCGTTATCCGAATCGGTGTCTTCTGAATCGACCTTGCCGTCACCGTCGGTGTCTGTATCGCCTTCGATAACATCAGGAATACCGTCGTTATCACTGTCCTGGTCAATCCAGACATAGACACTTATCACCTGTGTATTGTCGTTAGCGTCGGTCACCTCGGCCGTATAGATGTAATCACCTTCATCGATCGCCGTTGCCGGGGTACACGCCCAGGCACCGGCAGACACCACAGCACTGCAAACCAGCTCAGCGTTCTCATCGTATACAGAGACTACCGTGCCATCGGCCTGATCGGTCGTGCCAGTAAATTCCGGTGTTGTATCACTGGTAGGGCCGACAACATCCGCAGTTATTTCTGGCAGTTGTGCTGCCAGCGTTACGGTCTGTTCAGCCGAAGGTGCAGCATTGCCAAACTCATCACTGACATCGGCGGTGATCAGAATGTCTCCGTCATTAAAGCCACTGATGTCGATTTCTGAAACACTCCAGCTGCCGTCTACAACGGTATCGTAAGCTTTCACTGTATTTGTGCCATCGGTTAGCACGACCGTCACCTGCTGATCATCTTCGGCATCGGTTAGTCCACTGATCGAGATGCTGCTTGCCTCGCTGGCATTGAACAGGTCATCGCCATGGGTGCCGTTATCGGTAATCGAAATGGTCGGGTCAATGCCGTCGTCGTACAGGCTGGTTGCCTGCACTGCAGCCACGTTAGCCATGCCGGTGCTGTCGAAAGCGATTCCGGCTGCAACATCAATCGTCACTGTGCCCTGTTCCTGCGGCGTTATCAAAGCGCTGTAGCTGTCGCCATCTGCCGCAGAAAAATCACTGACCGTTGCATTGGTGACGCTGATGTCGACAAGTTCGAAATCCGTCACATCTTCGGTAAACTCAAAGGTCGCGGTAAAAGCAGCTGTACTGATTGCAGGCACATTTTCAATGCTGACCCCGGGGTAAGTTGCAGACTTATCGGCATAAACGGTTTCCGCTACCCCCTCATTACCACTGATGTCGGTTTGACTGGCATTGATAACGACCGTGGCACTGCCCTCTTCAACATCCGAAACATCGAAAGTAGCCGACCAGGTTCCATCGCTGGTACAAACAACGGATTGATTCGCCGGCGAAGCACTCTCGACAGAGACGGAAACATCGTTATCACCATAAGTACAGCTGCCCGATACGGTGTAACTGGTCTGATTATCCGACGTCACTTCGATGGGATTATTAATGGAAACAACCGGCGCCGTAGTGTCATAGGACGCGGTAATCTCCATGGCGTAATCTTCAACCTCACCCGTCGCAAAGGTACCGGAGAAGCTCGCAGCACTAAGTTCTTCATCTGAATTGGCGATACGAATTCGAGCATAGGTGGCACCGGCATACATATCGGCACCACTGCCATTCAGCTCTGTCCAGGTTAAAGTCACCTCCTGCTGATAGCTGCCAGCACTGACGGTCACCGCATCGGAGGCTTCATCTTCCTGGAAAACGCCATCCAGGTCGAAGTCAATCCATCCGCGTACCGTAGAGTTTTCGCCATTGATCGAGGTCGCGTTTACGGTCAGGCTGTAATCCGTGTGTATTACATCCAAACCGGTCAGGCTGGCTACCCCGTCATCATATTCATCATCGGTTGCCAGGCCATTGCTGTCGTCAATACCATCGCCAAACCCATCGGCATCGCCAGCCACGGATTCACCTAAATACACACCTTCGGTGACAACATGAGACGCACCTTCCGATGCCGAGAGCGTTGCGTAGCTATCCGGGGCATCGCCGTAATCTGAGCTATGGGTAGAATAAAGGCTCTTGGTTCTGAAGAAGGCCCAGGAATCGTAAACCGCATCACCCACGTCAGAAAGACCGACCACGACACTGTGGGATTTTCCCGGAGTTACTGAAACCCGGCAGGATACACGTTCGGTAAAGCCGTCCATTTCCGTAGCGTAGTCAGAGTCGGTGTTATCGATAAACAGGTAGGCATTATCTTCGTCGTTGACCGTATCGATGCTAAACACCTGACCGTCTGCAGTCAGAGCACAGTCTTCACCTTCGACCAGAATTCGCAACGTATCGCTGTAGCCCTGGTCAACCCATTCAAGGTATTCATCGGAGCCAAAAATAAAATCAAAGACCAGAGTGTCGTACTCCGGCACAACTTCAAACGTGAACTTAACAGCGTCGTAGAGGTCATCTCCCAGGTCGGGATCATCGTATGATTGTTTATCGAAGCGCGTAGAAAACTTCGAACTGGTATTGGTACTGGAAACAACGTTTACAGCGTTGCCGGTACTTAAAATAACGCCGCTGGAAAAGTCATCACCCAGCAGAAAACTGAAATCTGAAAAGCTTCCAACCTGCGCATCGTAACCACTAAAAACAGGGCTGTTAATGGTTACGCCATCGCCCTGCAATGCTGTCACAAGACTATCGGTTGTTACCGTCAGGTCGTCTTTGACTGAGACGCTTTCAGCGAAAACAGGTGCGGCTCCAAAAACCAGGCCAATCAGAGAACAACAGGAAAATGTCTGAAAAGATTTCTTTTCAGTAACTGATAGAGGGTTTCGAATCACAAAGTACTCCTTCACAAAAAGTCAAACCGACTAATTGCGACAAAGTTACTTGAAGATTCAAAATTTATAAGCTAAGTGAGAGCAATTGCTTGAACCAGTCCGCATTTATTTGTGACTAAAATCACTAAATGTTAACTGGGACTCAGTTCACAATTAGCTGTTCAAACTGATGATCTGAAGGGAGCTTGTTCGCTTGTTTTTTGGTTAATTATCCGGTGTACATTGAAAACATCGGCTTAAAAGCGAGTACCAGAATTTTCGCCCGTTAGAAGGCTAAGCTCGTGCTGCGCGGTGCCAATTGCACTTAAGCACCGCAAGGGGCAAGCAGGTTTATATTGGTTAACACCTACAGCTATCACGCTCAACCAGTGAAAACCCAAGCACAAGTTTAGTTACCGCCTTTGTTTTGTTGTTACACAGGCCCATTAATAGTTCCGCAGCCTCGTGACCCGCGCTATCGAAGGCGTAAGAAAATGCTGTCAGCGAGGGAGTTATAATTTCAGCCTTCTCATCATTACCAACGCTCACTAACTGAACATCTTTACCAGGTGTTAGCCCAGCGGCAACCAGAGCCTGTATCGCCCCAATTGCCAAATCATCGGTGGCGCAGAAGATTCCGTCTGGTGTTACACCTCGGTCTAACAATGCCTGAACCTGCTGATTACCAGATAAAACGGAGAAATCACCATTACTGCGAAACTGTGGCTCTTTACCGGTTAGGTTCAGTGTTTCTGTAGCAAACCCCTGATAACGCAGTGTATCTACTGCAATATCGTCTGCTCGTGCTCCAATAAAGCCAACCTGACTGCAACCGGCCTTATTCAGTAACCTGGCAGCGGCTTCTCCGACACCAAGGTCATCATGTAATACACAGGGAATACCATAAGAAGAGGTATCCTGCCCCACCACAACCACAGGCACTTTAGAGGTATGAATAGCGAGAATCAGTTTTTCATCAACATGAGTCGCAAAGATGATAATGCCGGCTACCCGTTTCTGATTGAACAGGCCAATGAATTCCAGTTCCTTCCCATGTTCCTGACGGCTGTTGGCCAGCAACACCTGTTTTCCATCGGCCTCGGCGATCTTGGAAATCTCCTCGACACCTGCTGATATTGCGTGCGAGCTGATTCTGGGAACGATCACACCCACAAGATTTGTTGTTTGTGATTTGAGATCCTTAGCAACCTGGTTAACGACATAACCGGATTCCTCGATGGCAGAAAACACCTTATCTCGAGTGTTCTGCTTTACGCCGGCCTCATTGTTGATTACACGGGAAACCGTAGATTTTGATACTCCCGCAATACGTGCGACGTCATAAAGGCTTGGCATGCTTCCATCTAACCTGTTGAAAAAGAAAAAGTAAAAACTAAAACCCGAGCTTAAGAAAGCGATATTTTAAGCGCAAAGCGCTTTAAAAAAACACTAAACCGCAGCTCAAATGGCAACCAGCTGCGCATATCGACCTCTCTTTCGATGCTACCCACCTCTAACCAGCTCTGTAACACCCCATGCACATACTGGGAACGATCCCTTATAATCACAAGGGCACATATGTGACATAAATCAGTATTTATAACGATATATCACTGACCAATGGCTAATTAATATACTTTTTTGCGCTGCCAGCGTTGACTGGCCCGCAATCATAATGATTAAATTCGCCAAATAACGGGAACGTTCCCATTTATAAAAATAACCCGTATCGCTAGCCAGCGAATGAAATTAAAAACAACAACTAGAGAGATGAAAGCTCTCCTTCTGACACAAAAGAGAAAACGTTATGAACGATGAACTAATTGCAGCCCATCTGGTTGACGCCGTCGGTGGTGTTGGCAATATCGAAACCATGGCCCACTGTGCAACCCGCCTTCGATTCGTATTAAAAGACGAATCCCTTGCAAATAAAGCCAAGGTAGAAGAATTAGACGCGGTCGATGGCTGCTTTAGCCACCAGGGTCAATTTCAGATCATTTTGGGCACTGGCGTTGTAAACCGCATCCACGGCGCTATCGCAAGCAAGTATGGCTCGCAGCTGACAGAATCCAGCAATGAAGAGCTCAAAAAAGCCGCCATGGCTAACATGAACCCTATTCAGAGATTAGCGCGGCTGCTGTCCAATATTTTCGTACCTATTATCCCGGCTATCGTTGCCTCTGGCTTATTAATGGGCTTGCTGGGCATGGTAAAAACCTACAACTGGCTGGCTGCTGACTCCGCGGCTATTACGCTGCTGGATATGTTCTCTAATACAGCCTTTGTGTTCCTGCCTATATTAATTGCATACAGCGCGGCCAGAGAGTTTAAAACCAGCCCGGTTCTGGCCATTGTTGTCGCCGGAATCATGATCCACCCGGCATTGCAAAACGCTTGGACGATGGGCGGCGGTGTTCAAAACACCATCGATCTGTTCGGCTTCAATATTGCGATGATTGGCTATCAGGGCACTGTACTTCCTGTACTTCTGGTCATATGGGCTATGAGTTATGTTGAACGCGGAATTCGCAAGGTCACTCCCGATTGGGCAGACCTGCTCGTTACGCCGCTGCTGACCGTTCTGATTACCGGTTTGATTGCACTGTTGCTGCTTGGCCCAGCCGGCCGCATTTTGGGCGACGGCCTTTCTTTCGGGCTTCAGGCGTTGTATGACAAAGCTGGCCCGCTGGCTGGTTTGGTTTTCGGAGGCCTTTATTCCACCATTGTTATCTCTGGTGTTCACCATAGCTTCCACGCTATTGAAGCTGGCCTTCTGGCAAATGCCGATATTGCGATCAACTTCCTGCTGCCTATCTGGGCTGTTGCAAATGTCTCTCAGGGCGGTGCGGCAATGGGCGTGTTCCTGCGCACCCGCGATGAAAAGCTTAAGGCTCTTGCACTGCCGGCCTCTCTAACCTGCATGCTGGGCATAACAGAACCGGCCATCTTTGGTGTCAACCTGCGTCTGGTTCGCCCGTTCATTGGTGCTGCCATTGGTGGTGCAGTATCTGGCTGCTTCATTGTGCTGATGAAGGTTGGCTTTACCGGCATCGGGCTGACAGGCATACCCGCACTGGCCATCGCCGGCAGTTCACTGCTGCCTTATATTATCGGCATGATTCTCGCGTTTGTGGCCTCCTGCCTGGTCACCATCCTTATCACCCCTGTGGCAGCAATGCGCATTGGCGGTGCTGACGACTAAAACACGCAATAACACGCAAACCCGGCGGGCACTATCAAATCAAACTGTGCCCGCCCGACATACAGAGATTCAAAGATGTTTAAACCAGACGATAATCGCTATCTCTGGGATTTCTGGTTGTACAGAGAAGGTACAAACGAGTACCTGTTCTATTTGACAGCGCCAGAATCCTGCACTCCTCGTTCGCGCCACAGAAGCTCGGCTATCGCTATGGCAAAGCGAACCACCGGTGGTGAATGGCAAGACCAGGGCATCATTCTGCAAAGGAATTCAGACCCCAAAGCCTGGGATTCTGTATCACTGTGGACCGGCTACACCCTGAAACACGATGGCATCTATTACCTTTTCTACACAGCGCGTTGCCAAAGTGACGTAGCTGAAGATGGCTATATTGGACACACACAGAGAATCGGTGTGGCCACATCTACGGATTTGGTGAACTGGACCAAGCACCCAGCCAACCCAATCCTTAGCTGCCCCGGTGCTCCTTATGAAACTCAGCAAGAGGCTTTTAATAAGCATCTGGGCTGGCGCGACCCCTGTATTGTTGCAGACGAAAAAGGTGGTTTTTACGCCTTCTTCACCTGCCGTGCCCAACAGGGTGACCCGCTGAAACGCGGAGCTATTGGCCGAGCCTATTCACAGGATTTGATTAACTGGAAGGTATTGCCGCCTGCTGCTGATCCGCGGCGGTATACAGATATGGAAGTACCGGATGTCATTCAGCACAAGGGCTGTTGGTACATGCTGTTTGCTGTCAAAGAAACTTGGCACCATCCGAGCGGCTCTCATCATGACACACCAGTTACGGGCGTTCGCTATCTGGTGTCAGACAGCCTGGAAGGTGAGTTCGTGTTACCCGCTCATGACTCAGCCCTGCTGACGTCTGACGATGCACTTTATACAGCCCGATTCTGGCGCGATGAAAATGGGCAGCTAACTCTCTGGAGTTGGCGGGCCGGAGCCGATGAAGGTACGCAATACGCTGAAAATGCCGCCGCCTATACGCTCGCACACCCAATGAAAATTGAAACAGGCGAGAACAATCAGCTATTAGTTGTAAAGTAACAGAATCTGGAGAATACAATGTCTGATACACGCTCCCCACTGATGCAAATGATCGACTGGCTTTTACGCCGCAACGCAGAACACCCAAATACAGGCGCGAATGAAAATGCAGCGCCAGTGGCGACGGTGGCCAGCCAGCCTTCTGCACCTGAAGAAATTACAGTGCCGTCCGGCAGCAGCCAATTCGAAGCACCCTTGAGCGGCAAAATAATTCCATTAGAAGCGGTGCCTGATCCAGCCTTTGCGCAGCGTGTCGTCGGCGATGGTATTGCCATAGAACCCACCAACTCAGTGCTTACCTCCCCCTGCGAAGCCACTGTTATATCTGTAGAGGCAACCGGTCACGCTATCAATTTGCGCAATAAGGAGGGAGCAGACCTGCTCATCCATATTGGCATCGATACTGTTGCCATGAAGGGCAAAGGGTTTCAGGTTCTGGTCAAAGCAGGTCAGCGAGTAGGCGCCGGTGAACCACTGATCTCGTTCGATCTGGCACTGATTAAAGCTGAGGCAACCAGCTCAATCACCCTGATTCTGCTAACGAACAAAAAGCAACTGCAATCTATTGAGTCAGTTCAGGGTGAGGTAGTTGCCAACGACGGAGTGGTAATGACCGCCCACTGGAAGGCTGTAACCAAAGCTAAAGACGCCGGGCACGAAAGCTACGGCCCGATGGTTACCACTCAGGTTCAAATCCCTAACCCGCAGGGCTGGCATGCACGACCAGCCTCGCAACTGGTTGCGCTAGCAGGTGAATATCAGGCCAGAATCAGCGTGACTAAAGAGGGCCAGAAAGCCAGCGCCGAAAGCATTGTTCAACTGATGGCGCTAAACACTCATTGCGGCGACAAGGTAGAGATTCAGGCCCAGGGCGAGCAGGCTGAAGAAGCCATTGAAGCGATATCCCAGGCGATCCGTGATGGTCTTGGCGATAACATACAGGCAGCAACAGACACTGCAAGCCAGGTTAATTGGGAGCAGGAACCCCCACTAATTAACACCTCAGCAGCGGAGGGCAACGTTTGGAAAGGCGTTAAAGCCTCACCAGGACTGGGCTGGGGTAATGCCCGGATACTCACAGATGCCATCGAGCCTGATGCTTCAACGGTCAGTAATATTGAACAGGAACAAGCCAAATTCAAAGAGGCTATTTCGCAGGCCATAAGCGGACTGCAACAGTTAGCCGAAAGCTCTGCTGAATCTGCTGAAATATTCACCGCGCAGATAGGCTTTTTGAAAGACAAAGAGCTGGAATCTCAGTGCCTTCAATCTATTAGCAGCGGTGTGAACGCTGAGCAGGCAATCTTTGAAGCCCTGGAAAGCCAGATTAAAACCCTGCTCAACCTGGACAACTCCCTGCTGGCCGGACGAGCTGCCGACCTTCGGGATGTGCGGTTACGAGTCTTACGTGTGCTGCGTGGCCAGCCTCAGGATCTTGCTTCACTTCCGGCCGGCAGCGTTGTCGTGGTCGATGAGCTGATCCCTTCGGTAGCCGCCAGCCTTGATGCCGGTCGCATACAAGCTGTTGTAGCCTGCCATGGCGGCGCCTTTTCACATGGCGCCATCATCGCGCGCGCCAAGGGTATCCCCGCCGTGTTTGCCCTGGGTGAGCGTATCCACAGCATCGAAGAAGGCACCATGCTGCTGGTACAGGCCGATAGCGCAAGCGTTGAGCTCGAACCAGATGATCAAAAGCTCGCGCAACTGAAGCAGGAACAGCAGCGCAGAGCAGATAATCGCGATATCGCATCCAGACAGGCGCATGACGCTGCGATCACCCTGGACGGCATAGAGATTGAGGTTGCCGCTAATATCGCCAATGATGCTGAAGCATCTCAGGCAGTCAACTTGGGCACCGACGGTGTCGGCCTGCTTCGTTCAGAATTTTTATTCCTGGACCGCCCAACACCTCCAGATGAAGAAGAACAGTACCAGACATACCGGGCTATTCTCGGTGCTCTGGACGGCCGACCACTTATTGTGCGCACACTGGATGTTGGTGGCGACAAGCCTCTGCCCTACCTGCCACTCCCTGCAGAGGAAAACCCCTTCCTGGGCGAGCGCGGCATTCGGGTAGGCATTTGCAAGCCAGCAATATTGCGACAACAACTCAGGGCCCTTCTACGTGCCAGTGTTCATGGTCCAATGAAGATCATGCTGCCAATGATTACCACTGTTCAGGAATTCCGGGTAGTAAAAGCCTTTGCTAAAACCATAGCTGAAGAACTGAGTATCCCGCTCTGCCCGCTGGGAATTATGATAGAAGTGCCCTCCGCAGCGCTGCAGGCAGATACGTTCGCCAGAGAGGTTGATTTCTTCTCAATTGGCTCGAACGATCTGGCGCAATATGTAACAGCCGTCGACCGCGGTCATGCCGGGTTAGACTACCTGGCCGACCCGCTTAACCCGGGTCTGTTGCGCCTGATGAGTATGGCCGCAACAGCCGCCCAAGAAAAAGGCGTCTGGGTAGGCCTGTGTGGTGGCTTAGCCGGTGATCTCGACGCCACCCCGCTTCTGGTGGGTATGGGGTTGAGTGAGCTATCTGTATCTGCCCCAGTCATTGCCGAAGTTAAGCAACGGATACGACAACTGGACAGTCGCGCCTGCCAGACGCTATTACAACAATGCCTGAATTCAGCAACCTCTGATGAAGTTAGAGAGCTGCTGACATCCTTCACCGGCAACAGCAAGTAAGTCGGTTTCACGAGCAGAAACAACGCAAAAATACTAACCCAAACAAAAGGTGCGCTTTATTATTCAGCGCACCATTTTTTGTAAGACACCCGCCGACCACCAGACGCTTCTGAAAACCAATACTGTCACTGCCGTCGCTGCTATTAAATTGACTACGCCCATCTGGATCTTAGGCCAGCAACACTTGCCCCGCCTATGAACTTTACTTCAAGACTTACAGATCAGCTGTTAACCCTGTACAACAGCAGATAGCACCTGCTCAACAACCATTCGTTGGCGCTCACCCAGTAAGCGAGCACGCTCCACCACCAGCTGGGCATCTATCCCCTGCCAAATGGAAAAGTCATAATCACTGCGTCGCTTCTGCGGGCCAAGATAAAGATAGCCATCAACAGCATCACGAACTGTAATTGCCACTGCGCGACCGTCTTGGCGCATTGCAGGAACTATTTCACTCAAAGGCAAATCCCCAAGCGCCGATTGCCGACAATCGATCAGCACTGGCAACTGCTGCTGGGACAAGTGCGCGGGCGCCTGCATTTGCATATGCGGCCAAATTGAAAAAAAACACTCGGCATGTGCGCTCTGCATCAAAGCACCAAAGCTAGACGGCATGCCATCAGGTGTTTGCTTTAAAATATGCCAGGCACCGCACAGCACAATGCACGACTGGTTTTCTGCCTGCAGGCCGTGTACGGCTTCAAATAAGGATTGGTCGCGCTGCGCGCAAAGCATGCGGTATTGCTGAACCGTGCGAATCTCGCACCAGCTAAATTCTGGCTCTGCCAACAACACACGGATAGACGGCTGCCCAGAGGCCGTTCTTTTCCGGTTTTTTTTACGCAGCCGCTTAAAAAACTGCAGATAGCATGGTGCGAACCAGGCAGGAAAGACCAGGCTATCGAGCAGCAGTTGTTGCAGCCGACCGGCTTCATTATCTGCCTTTCCACACAGGTAATCATTCAGCCAGGCCTGATGCGAACGTGCGCCCATTTCCAGAACCAGGGTATGGCAAACTGCAAGCACAGCATCCGATAAAACCAAATCCGTAATTTGTTCAAAAATATCGCCGTACCAGTGCGCATCACCAAGCGCAACAGCTTTGCCTGCGCTCAATTGAGTAATCAACGCATCGGTTGGGTTTTGGCTAGCCAGTGTCTGGGTCATCATAGAATCAGTATTAGCGCAGTGCTCATTAGTCTGCTTGCGTGTGCAATATTACACCCACCCAAATGCAAGCAATTATCATTTACGCCACTTTAACATAATTCCATATCGTTGCAGCCACTAGAGATAAGGCTTTAGCGAACTATCTTTCCACGCAGTTGCATCATCATGCCCATCTCTTCTGGCTCACCACTGAGTACTTCGAGTACTTTGACTTTACTGACCTTCCGTCTGTTGACTCTGGCTTTCCGTATGATCGGTTTAAAGGCTGATAGCAGGCAGCTACTCTGTGTTAGAAACCTGTTTTGAAATTCTCAGTATGGCTTTGTTTTTATTAACTGCATGATCCGGCGCACGCCCTTTAGAAAGTACGGAAATAATTTGTTCCAGCGCCGTTTTCTTACTTTCCAGTGTGGATTCGTTCGATAAATAGCCAACGTGTGGTGTTACGATGACATTGTCCAGATGAAGCAGCTCGCTGTCGTAGTT
The DNA here is from genome assembly GCF_004341165.1 of Reinekea marinisedimentorum. Lineage (GTDB taxonomy): Bacteria > Pseudomonadota > Gammaproteobacteria > Pseudomonadales > Natronospirillaceae > Reinekea > Reinekea marinisedimentorum. The sequence continues at coordinate 10,346 of NZ_SLZR01000003.1, read as the reverse complement.
ATTTTCATCATTCATCACATCCAACCCGGCTGCAGCTATTTTTTTCGACTTCAGGCTTTTAATTAGCGCTTCTTCGTCTACCAGAGCACCACGAGCAGTATTGATAAAAATTGCGCCCTCTTTCATTAATGAGAAAAGCCGGTCATTCATCATATGCCTTGTGTCTTCGTTTAACGGTGTATGCAATGACACTATGTCAGACTGACTCAGCAACGCCTCAAGTGAATCACACTGAGTTATGCCAAACAGTTTGGATTCCGACTCTTTTTTTGTTCGGCTATAAAATACGACATCTATTCCAAAACCCTGCAGCATGGGCACTAACTCGCGAGCAATAGAGCCAAAGGAAACAATGCCGCAAGTTTTACCCCGCAAGCGTTCCAGCCCGGTTACTGCGGATGGCACCCCCAACCCACTCTTTACAGCTTGGTGGTAAAAACTAATCTGCCGGTTCAAATTAAGAAGCAGCGCCATCACATGGCTGGCCACCTCATAGGCACAGAAGCCAGGGGTATTAGTCACATAGATACCTTCGGCATCCGCGGCCTCTATGTCGATTTCATCATAGCCGATACTCTGTAAGGCAATTAGCTTTAGTTGCGGTAGGTTCTTTAGTATCTCTGCGGTTACCCGGGTGTATTCCAGCGTCAGTGAGTCGGCATCTTTCACATCTTTAAGCATATCCTGGCCGGATACCTGCACCAGTTCCAAATCATCGATCTTCCATTGGCGCAGCAGTTGTCGCTCATACGCCAAATCACCCGGCATGTTGTAATAAACAACTTTCTTTTTCTGCATAACACCAACACGGTTGTCACAGTTCATTGTGAAGGCTCCACGCTCATCCAATGCCGAAGATTTGCTAACATTGAACAGCAGCTTTTAAGCTGCTCCAAAGAGACAAACTCATCAGCCTTATGGCCCTGGTCCATACTGCCCGGACCACAAACTATGGTTGCGACGCCTGCCTTATCGAACAGTCCGCCTTCGGTACCAAATGAAACAGTACCGAGATCACTGCAACCAGACCATTGCGCAACCCATTGTGCTAAATCAGATTGTGGCTCGGTCAGCAGCGGCGGGTATTCCGCCAACAATTCGAACTCAATGTCAGCATCCTCATTTACCGCTTGCATAGCTGGCTTCAGCGAATACTCTGCATAATTTTTTAACGAACCCAAGATCGGTTGAGCATTGACATGGGGCAGGTATCTTAGCTCTATATCGAACTGACAGAGGTTGGGCACGATATTCAATGCGGTTCCTCCAGATATCACACCGGTATGCAATGTACTGTAGGGAGGGTCAAAGCGGCTATCGCTATCCGCTTTCAATTGGTCGGAAAGATCAGACAGTTTATTAACCAGTTTGGCAGCATACTCAATAGCATTCACACCTTCCGGTGCGTAGGCTGAATGACAGGCATGACCATGAACATGGCAACGCATTGCGGTCTTACCCTTATGCCCATAAACCGGCTGCATGTTCGTTGGCTCACCCACAATACACATCGCTGGCTTTTTATCAGACGAGCCTAAATGTTCAATCAGCGAGCGCACTCCAAGGCAGCCAACCTCTTCGTCATAGGAAAATGCAAGATACAGAGGCATGCGCAAGTTTGCCTGCTGGAAACTGGGGACAGACTCCAGCACACAAGCTAAGAAACCTTTCATATCTGCACTGCCCCGGCCATAACACCTGCCATCGCTCTCCGTTAACTGGAAGGGAGGCACACGCCATGCCTGACCATCAACCGGTACAACATCTGTATGGCCGGACAATAAAACACCACCGTCAACCTCCGGCCCCAGCCGGGCATACAGATTGGCCTTAGAGCCCTCATCATTGAAAATCAGGGTCGCTTCAATACCCAAATCGCTCAGGTAACCCTGGATAAATTCAATCAAGGCCAGGTTGGAATGTCGGCTGACAGTATCGAATGCCAACAACTGACCGAGAATCTTCTTCAGCGGTGGTGAAAAATCGTCCAGGCACTCACTCATTACCGGGAACTCCATAACTTGGGGCCTGGCTAGGGTCGAGCGCTCGGGTCACGTAGTCCTGCATCTGAGGTTCGTAGGCCCGCCATAGCTTTGTTAATTCAGCAACAGGATCGTCATCTTTCCAATCAACCCGCAAATCAACAAGCGGCCACTCCTGCGCATGCACTACTTTTAAGGCCGCCGAATGAACCGGGCCGGCTTCACCACCGCGCTTAACACCCTCATCAAGCGCCGCAATCAGCCGGCTACTGAGCTGACCGGATGACGCCTCAAAAGCGGAAACCATCGAGGAAATAACAGACGAATCTGACAGCATGTTACCCGCCGCGATGCACGATTGGCCTTTGGCGGTATTGTGAATACCTAATGTCTCCTCACCGCTGAAACAGGCACTCTCACCGAGTGCATTAATGACGGCCACCTGCCGGTAAGCGCTGAATTGATCGCTCGCCAACGCTGTTGCCAGCGCCTGTTCAAGACCTAACCCCTGCTCCAGATTAGCCAGGACTTTAGGGCCTAACGCCGGCAGCGTAATGTTCTGGCTGGAAACGGCACCAACACCGGCTTTCAACCAAGGGCAGCGGGCACCCACCGCAATACTGGACGAGCTAATAGCAATGCCTATCTGGCCAGTTTGCGGGCAATAAGCAGCAATAGAAATTGTCATGATGAGGCCTCCTTAATTGTCTTCCGGGATGACGGCAATAACATCTATTTCCATCAACCACTCCGGCTGTGCCAGCCCGGCTACCACCAGGCCTGTGGAGATGGGGTAAACCCCTTTTAACCAGCGCCCAACTTCGCGGTACACCGGTTCACGAAATCGCGGATCGGTAATATAGGTTGTGGTCTTCACGATATGAGACAGATCACTTCCTGCCTCTTCCAGCAATTGTTTAACATTTTTCATCGCCTGTTCAGCCTGCTCGGCCGGGTTACCCAAGCCAACTAAGTTACCCTCAAAATCGGTACCTACCTGCCCGCGCACATAAACAGTATTACCGGCGACGACGGCTTGGCACAGGTCGTTATCCAACGATTGATTCGGGTAGGTTTCTTTCGTGTTAAACATTCTGATACGAGTATGAGTTGGCATAAAGGGTCTCCACTTATCAGTTACGGTATTGCTGGTACTGGCGCTGAATCACAATCTGGTCGGCGATGAATTTAGCATCGTGCCAAACACCCCAAATAAAACTGGAACCCCGACGAGACAGCCAGGGCAAACCAAGAAAATAAACCCCCGGATAGTTTGCAACACCCCGATGATGCACCGGCCGATTCTGCTCATTGAACGCCTCAACCTTGAGCCAGCTGTAATCCGTAGAATACCCTGTCGCCCAAATAATGGCTGAAACACCCGCCTGCCGCAGATTAAGTTGGTAGGTTGGATTGAGCATGCAATCCGGGTCTGGCAGCAGTGTTCGTGCGTCCGGCTCTTCCGGCAAATCCAGCCCGTTCTGCTCAACATAGGCATCGGCTCTGTCTAATAACGACAGGTAGTTTTCATCGCCCAATCGAATGTTATCCGCAAGGTCATGATCAAAGATCACGCAGTCATTCGCGAAGGCCTGGGTTCGCCCAACCAGTCGAATACCTTCAGCTGCCAGTTGACGAAAATCGATGGTCTTGCCCCCATTGGCACCACTGACCGCAATCGTCACATGCTCTTTTCCGGGTTCACTGGCGGAGGCTTCCCACAACCCCAAAACACCCAACCACCAAACGAAGTCGCGGCCCCGGTAGCGACGCGGCGGTCGATCGTGCGGGCCTACCGATAAGTAAACTGTTTTTCCTGATTGCCGTAATTCTTCGGCAATCTGCACACCAGAAGAGCCAGCACCGACCACCAACACAGCGCCCTCTGGCAACTGCTGCGGGTTACGGTAGTCTGCAGAGTGAATTTGGCACAGCTCTTCGTCTGTTGGCGCGATAGATGGGATCACCGGCGTCTGAAAAGGGCCTGTTGCTGAAACAATTCGCTCAACCTGATAAGTTCCTGCGGTTGTTTCTACCGTAAAGCCACTGCTGTTTTTGTTTTTAACGGCACTTAAAACTTCAACCCCGGTCTTTACCGGCAGATCGAATTTTTTAACATACTCATTAAAATAATCTGCCACCTGCTCTTTGGGCACAAAACTTTCCGGGCTTGTGTTGGAAAACTCCAATCCTGGAAACCGGTCATGCCATGCCGGGCCATTCGCCACTAGGGAATCCCACCGGCAACTGCGCCAGGCTTCTGCGATTCTGTTTTTTTCCAGAACAAGGTGAGGTACATCCTGGCGGCTTAGATGCTCGCTCATTGCGATACCAGCCTGACCTGCACCAATTACCAGGGTATCGAGTTCTTTATAATCTGGCTTCATCATCTACATGGGCCCTCATAAGAGAAATTTAATTGATCTGAATCATTAAAAATCAGCTTATGGCAGCCCATTAGTTCAGTAAATTATTTTTATTTTACGACCTAGATAGGAAAAATATCCTCGGAAAAATCGCTAGCTCAATCCGGGAATTCACACTCATTCAACTTTAAATCCAGTTGGATTAAACACCTAAACCACCAGAGAGGCAGTAATCCATAAAGAGTTGAGCCGGCTTTGTAGGCTCATTGGTTTTAAGATACGCCATGATCAAATTAGAACTTTCCATCTCATCTTCTATATCGACATAAACGACTCTCTGGCCATCGTAGGTCATGTCGGTACATGGTCGAGTGACCAAAACAGAGATGCCCTGCCCTCGCCCAACCATACAGCGAACCATTTCAATTGATGGCGATGCGTAGGCGATTTCCGGGTGCAAACCTTTTTCTGAAAAAATGTTTAAGAAATAGTTTTTACTCGGAATCACATCCAACAGGATAAGCGGTTCACGACTGAGTTCGTCCAGTGTGACTGACGATTTGCCGGCTAAAGGGTGATTTTCCGGTAACAATGCATAGGGCTTACTGGGCGCATGCAGATGCACCTTCTGCACAGAATTATCCAACTCCAGGTCGTATAGAAATGCCAGATCAAATTCCCCTCTGTGCAAACCAACCATCACCTCGTGCTGTTCGCCATCGTGCAGCTGTATCACGATATTCGGGTACTTCTTCTTAAAATCCGCGATCAGTTTGGGAATATAAACCGGTGCTACCGATTCAAAGCAACCCACAGATATCGTGCCGCTGATCGCTTCACTGTCTGCAAGCGTGTTTTGTTCAAACTCATGTGAAAGCCGCAGCAGTTCTCTGGCTTTGTTAAAAAAACGTCGGCCACTTGGGGTCAGCGAAATGCCTTGGGCATGGTGGCGGATCAACAGCTGTTGATCAAAAGAGTCCTCCAGGTTTTTGATAGCAATGGAGATTGACGGCTGCGCGATATGAAGCTTTCTTGATGCCTCTGCGATGCTCTCGGTTTCGACTGTCGTGACAAAATAATGCAGTTGCTTAAGAGTGAAATACCTCATGACTTTCCTCGTAGAAAAAATATGGCCAGACAGGGCCCTAAGATAGCTTTTCTATTTGCAACCGATATGCCAGCCTAGATCATCAATTCATACCACCCCCTAAGCTATTGATTTCATTATTCTTTTTAGAAATCAACCAACACAGCCTGCAACGACGACACTCTCCTTCTAGCCAGGTGATTCGTTTCAGGGCACCGGCGCACCGTAACTACATCAGTTTGGCTTTGGGCTGGATGTTCACATGCGGATGACAGAAATTACCGGCCTTTTTTGCGGTGGCCTGCGCCAGATTAACGATGGCTAGCCAAGATGTTGCTAATCATCATCGGGTGGTAGCAAGCCATGTTGAACAACGGTGAAAGTAGCAGAGAGGCAAGCCAGATTTTATCTAGTTAGTTTTTTTTAAACCAGAAGAGAAGAAAAAAATAATTGCCAGACTAAATAAACTCCCGCCATAGTGATTACCAGATTTTAGTATCTGAAAACCTGATTCAGAGCAGGATTCAATCAACTTTTTACACTTTGAGGTTGTTATTTATGATGTTTGATTGGGAATACCTTTTTAGTTTGTTCAGTCTATCAGAGTTTTGGTGGGCAAGCTGGACGGTCATTAAACTTAGTATCGCCAGCTGGGTACTCAGCAACATCGTCGGATTTATACTTGCACTCGCTCAAAGTTCTAAATTTACCGTCTTTAGTCTACCTGCGAAGGCTTATATCTGGCTTTTCCGCAGCCTGCCACTGCTGGTCTTACTGATTTTTGTTTATAACATGCCTCAATTGATTCCCGCCACCGGCGCAGTTCTGTCCAACCCTTTTGCGGCTGGCCTTATTGCCATGGTGATATGTGAAAGCGCCTATATCGCGGAAATCCATCGCGGTGGATTGCTGTCTGTTCCTAAAGGCCAAACAGAGGCAGCCCATGCGCTGGGCATTCGGTTTATCGGCGTGCAACAGCTGGTCATTATTCCTCAGGCGGTACGCATTGCCCTGCCCGCCTTAACAAATGAATTTATTTCCATAGTGAAACTGACATCTCTGGTCTCAGTGATTTCCTTAACCGAAGTTCTCCTGGTTGGCCAAAGGTTATATACCCAAAACTTCCTGGTTCTCGAAACCATGGCTGCGGTTGCCATTTACTACATAATGATTGTCACCGTTTTCGATTTTCTGCTTAAGCGCCTGGAAAACCATCTGGACGTAACGAAAGTTAAACAAACAAAACAACTCTCGGATGCATTCGCTGAACAAGTCAGACAAGCTCCAATACCTAAATTCACGCCAATTGCCGAGTCTGAGCTTCCGGCACTGCAAGCCACCAAGCTACACAAAGCCTTCAACAATGTAGAGGTTCTCGGCTCTGTAGACCTGAGCATTCAACCGGGCGAGGTTGTATCGATTATTGGTCCGTCAGGCTCCGGTAAGACAACACTCATTCGATTGCTGAACGGTTTAGAGCAGCTCGATAATGGCGAAATCTGCCTGAACGGAAAGTCCTTCCTGAAACTACTAAAGTATGGCGCAGACAAAGGACGACTGGTTCGAAACCAGGAACATCAAACTAAAATTGGCATGGTTTTCCAGGGCTTCAACCTCTTCCCTCACCTTACTGTGCTGGACAATCTATTACTGGCCCCGCGTTACCACAAGATGGGGACAAAAGCCGAACTCAGCATGCAGGCGTATCAGCTGCTTAATAAAGTGGGCATGCTCGAGCACGCATGGAAATACCCTCACCAGCTTTCCGGCGGTCAACAGCAACGTGTTGCCATTGCCCGCGCACTGATGATGAAGCCTGAAATCATGCTGTTCGACGAGCCTACGTCTGCACTGGACCCGGAAAAAGTTCATGAAGTGCTCACCGTAATTGAAGGCCTGGCCCGTGAAGGTGTGACCATGGTTGTTGTCACCCATGAAATGAACTTTGCATTCAAGGTATCTGATCGAATCGTCTTTATGGAAAAAGGCCGCGTTGTATGTGACGACAGCCCTGATCAGCTAAAAGTTCGTGACAATCCGCGAGTTGATGCCTTCCTGAAAAATGTATCGTTGGCTTAAAGCACCAGCATAAAAGAATAGGAGTAGATATCCATGTTAGAGCAATGGCAGATAGACCAGTACCATGAACAGGGTTTTCTAGTTGTTGAAAATGTATTCACCCCATCCGAAATTAAATCGCTGCAGGAAGCGTTCAATCGTTGGGTCGAAGACAGCCGAACACAAGAAGTTGCCTGGGGAGAAACCATAGACGGCCGCCCCCGATTTGATGTCGATAAAGACCACAGTGCAGAACGGCCCTCGTTGCGGCGCGTGGCATCCCCCACGGAAATATCCGACGTATTCAAACACACGGCTTTGTCATCCAGGCTGGCACATTATTCCGGACAGCTCATTGGCGGTTCTGGCGCACGGCTACACCACAGCAAGGTGAATTCTAAATTACCGTACACCTCTACTCAGGTGAAATGGCATCAGGATTTTCCATTCACGCCACACAGCAATGACGACCTGATCACCAGCTTGCTGATGGTTAGCGACGTTACTGCTGAAAACGGTCCGCTGCAGGTGATACCCGGCAGCCACAAAGGTGAACTTTTCAGCCACTGGGATGATGACAACTTTACCGGGCAGGTAAGCCCCGAGGTTCAGGAAAAATACTGCCAGCAGCCGACGTCCTGCTTCGGACCGGCAGGGTCTGTATGTTTTATGCACACCCGCCTGCTGCATGCATCCAGCCCGAATAATACACAAATGCCAAGAACACTCTTCATTGCTGTTTACGCAGCAGAAGATGCACTGCCCTACGGCGAAAACCCTCTACCAAGCAAGCACGAAGGCGCCCTTGTCTGGGGTGAAAGCAGTGGTGAAATTCGATCGACAGAGAACAAATTGAGGCTACCTAAAAAACCCAAAGGGGCTTCATTTTTTGTACAACAGGAAGGCCAAGACCAGCACAACATGTGATAACACCAGAGAGAGGAATAACCATGAACACACTTAAACGAAACACCCGTATTGCAGCAACTGGCATCGCCGGCATAACGCTCGCATTGACGGCCTCGATGGCTATGGCATTCAAAGAACCGGGGAAAATTATCGCCGGATCAGATATGACCTACCCCCCGTTTGAATTTATAGAAAACAACAAGCCGGCGGGGTTTGATATTGAGTTTTTAGCAGGTGTCGCCAAGGTTATGGGCATGAAGGCCGAGAACATCGATACACGTTGGGCCAACCTGATCCCCGGGTTACGCGGTGGCCGATTTGATATCCTGAACTCCTCTATGTACATCACTGAAGAGCGGGTTAAGGTGATCGATATGATCCCCTATCTGAAGAGTGGTCAGTCAATCGTCGCCTTAAGCGGCTCCAAATTTAAACCAAAAACCTTTGAAGACCTGTGCGGCCACAAAGTAGGCTCTATGGCTGGCACTGTATTTCTAAGCAAGGTTCAGCAAATATCTGCAGAGCATTGTGAAGCAAAAGGCCTCGACCCGATTGCCATTAGTGAATATCCGACCGACCCGGAAACCACTCAGGCAGTACTTTCCCGGGCTGTAGAGGTACAGGTGACTGATGGCTCCGTGGCAGCAGGCATTGTTGAAAAGCTGGGTGGCCGTATTGAAATCACCTCTGAAGAACTGCTCTTTCCCGTCCTGAACGGAATGGCTGTTCGAAAAGGTAACGATGAAGTCAAAGATGCCTTAATAGAAGGTATCGAAAAATTCAGTAAAACCGCTGAGTATCAGGCACTGTTGAAAAAATATAACTTCCAGGCACCTACACCGGAAGACATTGAAAAGCTGATGCCAAAGCCTTAAATATTGAGGTGCGCAAGGGGTCGTTCTTGCGCACTGTTACCCGGAGTCAATTATGTCTTTATCGACAGAAGAACAAACACGAATAGACTTAGCTGCAGCGTTTAGGGTCGTCGCCCATCTAGGCATGCATGAAGCCGTTGCAAACCATTTCAGTGCAGCCATCTCCGATGATGGCAAAGACTTCCTCATCAACCCCAAGTGGATGCATTTTTCGCGCATCCGTGCGAGTGATCTATTGCTGCTTAATGCCGATGATACATCAAGCGCTGAACGCCCGGATGTCGATGCGACAGCCTGGTCTATCCATGGTCAACTGCACCAAAAACTGCCGCATGTTCGCGTGGCGATGCACCTGCACCCGGTCTACACCACAGCAGTTTCAACTATGAAAAACCCCAAAATCCTGCCGATTGACCAGAATACCGCCCGTTACTTCAACCGAGTATCTATCGATACTATGTTTGGCGGCATGGCAGATACCGTTGAAGAAGGCGCCCGCCTGTGCAACCTGCTGGAAAGCAACAGCAGACTACTTATGGGCAACCATGGCGTAATGGTTACCGGCACCGACATTGGGATTGCTTTTGATGACATCTGGACACTGGAACGGGCCTGTCAAATTCTGACGGTCGCCCTATCAACCGGACAACCGCTAAACGTTTTATCGGATGAGGTCGCAGAAAAAACCGCTCGTGACTGGGAAAAAATCACTGATTTTTCACGACAGCACTTCGAAGAAATGAAAGCTTTAATCATCCAACAGGATCCTTCTGTACTGGATTAAAGAGCAATCTAACTCTAAGCCAGGGCCAGGCGTCACCGGCACTGGCTGCTTCCTGTTGGATGTTTAGCCTTATCAGAATAAGGTTTCGCCGATGCAGCATAAAGCGATTGGAAAATAGTCAGGAATTGCTGCACCGTACAGCCCATCTCCGCGATGAAGCCATGGACTCTTTAAGGCAATAAAACGATACTGTTAGACGTCAATTACTTTGTCCGGTCCGCGACAACTATGATGGCCGGTTAGGTGTCGTTACTTCTATGACCTTTGATTCGTTTTAACTGTTGC